>NZ_BAABJH010000001.1:0-1823684 GCF_039543205.1 Flaviramulus aquimarinus | reverse complement strand
TTGTGCGCCAGTGACTTCCCAAAGACAAGTCGTGTTATTAAAAGTAGCGGTCTCCCAGCATTCTAAGCCTGTAGGCATGGGCAATCCTTGAGTTATTGTTACTAAATATTCATTAGAAAATGTAACACATAAATCATTACTTAAACTAGCAGTGCTTTCACCTATTTTAGTCCTATAGTAACTAGTAGTTGATGTTGATATTATTGTACTTTGATTTATCTGACCAGCAATATCACTCCATGTTATGCCATCTGCACTGACTTGCCATTGATAAAAATAAGAGCTGTAAACCGAGCCATCTGGATCAGCTGTTAATGTAGTTGAATATGTTGTACTTGGAGCAATACATACATTAGCAGAACTAGCATTTGAAGAATCTGTAACTTCTGCATTATCGCCACAGGATTTAAATGCTATATCATCAATGGCCAAATCATTACCACAACCACCTCCTCCATTATTTATCATCCTTAAGATTACCGAGGTTTCGCTTCCTGTATTAAACACAATAGCATATTGATTCCAAATTGGAGTCGAAGTCTCATCTACATTTCCTGTATCGCCTGAACCTAGGGTTACAGTATCTAAACCATTTCTAATTTCAAATCTTACATCAATAGGTATGGCTCCTGCTCCACAAAACGTATTTTCCCTGACTAGATTTATTACCCATGCTGAAAACTCATAAGTTGTATTACGGCAAAGACCAGAAATTGTGGTTTCGTAAAATTCTCCTGCAGAAGCCGCCGCATTTACAACAAGCATTTTGCCATTAGTATCCCCTGAAGTATGGTCTTCTATTTGATGCCAATCAAAACCATTCCCAAATGTACCATCGGAGACGGTATACAATCCATCAAGAGGATAACCACTACTATATCCATAAGTAGTTGTTCCTACAGGCAATGCATTAAAACCAATCCCTGTTCCAAAATCTTCAGTAAAAATGGGGTCTCCTGAATTTCCATTGCAAAAACCCAATTGAGCTTGTACTTTAAAAATAGAAAAACCTAAAAAAACAAATAAGTATATGAGGGTATTCTTATTAATGGCTTAAAATTTTAAACTATTCATAATTATATAAACGTAATAATATGAATATGTTGATTTCTTGAAAACTAAATAAATTAAATGAATAAGAGGTAATTATTCACCCATACAAAAACAATACTAAATGTTACAAGTATTGCATCTGAGCCTATGAAATCTGTAAATAAACTAATTAATAGTACAACAAAATGATTTAAGGTGTTTTTGATATTGAATGTAGAGAAAAAAACTATCGTTTTAAAGCAAAATGAGCTTTAAACTCTTTTCTTAATAGTGAATTTGGATCAGTATATTCAACAACAAACCAATAATCATCACTAGACATGTTAGATCCATTGTAAATACCATTCCAACCTTCGCCAGTTGGATCAATTTGTTTTAATAATTTTCCATATCTATCAAATATATAAATCTTTGCAGATGCTAGAAAATTTATAGGGCTAGTAGGCGCAACAATATTCCAAGTCTCGTTATAACCATCTCCATTGGGAGTAAAATATTTAGGATAGCCAATAACAAATACAGTTCTACTACTTTCGATACAACCCCTTTTATCTCTAACTGTAACTATATGTTCTCCTATAGAAACATTATTAAAAATAGATTCGTCCTGCCATGGGCCAGCATCTAATTGGTATTCAAAATCGCCAATACTTATTGTTGTAACTTGTATAATTTGATTTTCTGAAAACGGATCCGTGGTAACTTCTGCTTCAAATTCTGGTTCTGTTAATACAGTTACTGTTGCTAGCAAACTACTTTCACACATTGTCATTGCATTTTGCACAATAACTTCATATTCACCTCCTTCTACAGGCATATAACTTCCTTGATTAGCACCTACTATGGGGACACTATTTAATAACCATGTGAAATTATATATAGGTGTATTTAATCCTGTATCAATAGTTGTAGGTAATATTATGACACTATTTGTATCAAAACAAAGAAAGTATTCATTTTCCAAAGTAAAATCAGGATCACCAAACACTTCAATAGTTAAACTAACGGGAGATGGACAAAATCCAGGATCTGGTGTAAACGTGTATGTAGTGGTAGCCATATTATTCAATGCAGGACTCCAAGTACCTGGCACACCATTATCTGAAACTGTTGGTAAAGGTGCTAACATATCTCCAATACAAACAGGAAGTATTTGACTAAATATAGGTGCCTGATTAGGGTTTACGGTAATAGTCATGGTCTGGACCGTGGCACACTGCCCTATGCTTGGTGTAAATGTATATGTTGTTGTGATGGTATTATCTAATGCAGGATTCCATGTTCCTGTAATCCCTTCATTGGATGTAGTTGGCAGCGCAGTCAAAGTATCGCCACTACAAATAGCTGCTACTTGATTAAAGGTTGGGATTATTATTGGGTTAACTGTAATGGTCATGGTTTGTTCTATTACACATAGTCCTGAACTTGGTGTAAATGTATAAACAGTTGTCGTTGTATTATCTAGCGTGGGACTCCAGCTTCCCATCACTCCTTCGTTGGATATGGTTGGTAGCGCAGCTAAAGTATCGCCGTTACAAATAGCCGGTACTTGAGTAAAGGTTGGGGTTGTTATGGGGTTAACCGTAATGGTCATGCTTTGTCCCACTGCACATTGCCCCGAATTTGGAGTAAATGTATATGTAGTTGTCATTGTATTGTCTAACGCGGGGCTCCATATTCCCGTTATCCCCTCGTTGGATGTTGTTGGTAGTTCAGCTAAGGTATCACCATTGCAAATAGCAGGTACTTGAGTAAAGGTTGGGGTTGTTATGGGGTTGACCGTAATGGTCATGATTTGTTCAACGGCACACTGCCCCGAACTTGGGGTAAAGGTGTATGTAGTTGTCATTGTATTATCTAATACAGGGCTCCAACTTCCCGTTATCCCTTCGTTGGATGTTGTTGGTAGTACAGCTAAGGTATCACCATTACAAATAGCAGGTACTTGAGTAAAGGTTGGGGTTGTTATGGGGTTGACCGTAATGGTCATAGTTTGCTCTATTACACATTGCCCTGAACTTGGTGTAAATGTATAAACAGTTGTCGTTGTATTATCTAGAGCGGGGGTCCAGCTTCCCATTACTCCTTCGTTGGATATGGTTGGTAGCGCAGCTAAAGTATCGCCGTTACAAATAGCCGGTACTTGGGCAAAGGTTGGGGTTGTTATGGGGTTGACCGTAATGGTCATGCTTTGTCCCAATGCACACTGACCAGAATTTGGAGTAAATGTATATGTAGTTGTCATTGTATTGTCTAACAAAGGGCTCCAGATCCCCGTTATCCCCTCATTGGATGTTGTTGGTAGTGCAGCTAAGGTATCACCATTACAAATAGCCGGTACTTGGGCAAAGGTTGGGGTTGTTATGGGGTTGACCGTTATAGTCATGCTTTGTCCCACTGTACATTGCCCCGGATTTGGTGTAAATGTATATGTAGTTGTCATTGTATTATCTAACGCGGGACTCCACGTTCCCGTTATCCCTTCGTTGGATGTTGTTGGTAGCGCAGCTAAAGTATCGCCGTTACAAATAGCCGGTACTTGAGTAAAGGTTGGGGTTGTTATGGGGTTAACCGTAATGGTCATGCTTTGTCCCACTGCACATTGCCCCGAATTTGGAGTAAATGTATATGTAGTTGTCATTGTATTGTCTAGCGCGGGGCTCCATATTCCCGTTATCCCCTCGTTGGATGTGGTTGGTAGTGCGGCTAAAGTATTGCCACTACAAATAGCAGGTACTTGAATAAAGGTTGGGGTTGTTATGGGGTTGACTATGATGGTCATGGTTTGAGGCATTGCACATTCTCCAGCATTCGGAGTAAATGTATATGTAGTCGTTGTAGTATTATTTACAGCTGGGCTCCAGGTTCCTACTATTCCTTCGTTAGAAGTGGTTGTCAATGCAGCTAAACTTTCACCACTGCAAATCGGTCCCACTGTTGTAAAGCTTGGTAAGGCTATAGGTTCAACTGTTATAGTAACTTCCTCTGTAGTAGTCTCTCCACAAGCATCATTAATAGTAACTGTATAATCGGTAGTGGTAGACGGCGTAAATGTAGGGTTAGCAATATTTGGATCACTAACACCCGCTGTAGGACTCCAAGAATATGAAGCTCCACTAGGCACTGTTGCATCAAGGCTAACGGTTTCCCCTAAACAAATCGTTTCATTTTGTAATGTTAAATTTTCAACAAATGTAATACTGTTAAAGCATAATTGGTGCAAGTTAGAAGACCCTCCAGTTGACCCTACAAATCCAAAAAACACATCATTATCTCCAGAAAATATTGTGTTTTTAATATCACTTGTTAAGCTTGCCCTAAGGACACAATCAAAAAAAACATTAAAAGTTTGAGCCAAAGCATTCCATTGTATTTTAATTTCATGATCTACCCCATCTTCAATATTGGTACTTGTGGCGCTGGCTTGTATAGGTCCAACAAGGCTATTAAAAGTGCTACTATGATTTGAATTACCATCTCTTATAATTGAAATGTGATCCCATGTTGGATCTGCGTTAACTATATTTTGCCAAGTGTCAAATTCAACTATTAGCGACGGTGAGATGCCCTGAAAACCTAAACCTCCACCAACGCCACCTATTTCCGGGTTTGAGTTTCTTTTAAAAACCAAGGCCATACCGTCTGCCCCATTAACATCATTTGTGCCAAAATTATTCTGATAGTATATCGTAAAATCTTCTGAAAAATCTATAGGGTTATTGAACCAGATACCACCTGATTGATTAAGCTCATTTGGGGTTATTATAAAGCAATTACTGCCTTGATTTACAGCGCTTCCAATTGTTGTTGCATTAAGTTGCCCAAATACCTGTGTAGCACTAGTCATAATTAAAAAAACTATAACTAAATTTATAAAGTTTGCTAATGCACAATACTTACTTCTCATTATATAATAAATCAATAATTTATATTTTGTCCAATATATATATAAAAAAGAGATTATATATAATTTAGAACCTATTCAAAACCTATACAAGCAAAAAAATAAGGAAAAAGCCAAAACATGAAACTCATTAAATGATTACTTTCTAACGAATTTTTTAACAAACCTTAACCCAGCTAAAACGTAATTATTATATGGTGATAATATTAATTACATGGAAATAGATTTTAAAATTCAAACATTATCTTAAAGGAAACCCTTTAGCCGCCCACCACGGATGAATTTCAATTTGCAAACGCCCAGCTTTAACCATAGGGTCTGAATTAGCTAAACTATCTGCTATTTTTAAGGTTGGTACGTTGTAAATGGTTACACCCCTTATCTCGCTATCATCGCCAAAAGGACCAGAAATATCGGCATAGCCTAAGTCGTACATTTTGGTTAAATGCTCTAAATGTAATTCTTGAAGTTCTGCAGATTCTTCTTCGTTTTGTCCACGAATGGGACCTTTTTTTAAAAACGCCATAAAATATTGTTGCATTAAAATAGTGTCTTTTGTTTTTTTATCAACAAAATCAAACACTTTATAACCATTGGAAGTTAATTCTTCTTTTAATTGTTTTGTTGATTTTTTTATAGGAACTTCAACAACTTCGGTTATTACTGAATCTATAACTTCTTCAATAGTTTCAACTGTGTCTTTACCTATATCAGAAATGGGTGCTTTAGCCTCTTCTTTACAAGAAAAAACAAGCATAGCGAACAAAAAGGATAACATTATTTTTTGCATATTACATGTTTTAAATTATTACCAATTTATATAAGGGTGTTTACTTAATTGTGAATTATAATATTTTATATCACCTGTAACTTCTTCTCCCAACCAAATGGGTTTTTCAAAAGTTTCATGTTCTGTTTTTAGTTCTATTTCTGCAATTACTAAACCTTGATTATCTCCATAAAATTCATCTACTTCAAAAATATGCGTTCCTGCTTTTACTTCATAACGTACTTTATCAATTATTGTTGGCTCACAAAGTTTTAAAAGTGATTCTGCTTCTTGTTTTGAAATTTCTTTTTCCCATTCAAACCTTGATAATCCATTGCTAGATGACTGTCCTTTTACTGTTATAAAACCTTTTTCACCTCTCAACCTAATACGAACTGTACGTGCTTTATGGGTGTTTAAAAACCCTTGGGTAATTCTTGCTTTTCTGAATGCTTGGTCTTTATAGATTTCAGAGTTTACCAAAAATTTACGTTCTATTTCTATCATTAAAAACCAATTTCAAATGAATACTAAACTTCAATTTAGTAAATAATATTTAATGTCTAAATTTACACTATGTTAATTGATTTACCAATACGAAAAATTATTCATGTTGATATGGATGCGTTTTATGCATCTGTAGAACAATTGGATAATCCTGAGCTAAAGGGCAAGCCCATTGCTGTTGGCGGTGGTGGTAAACGTGGTGTAATAAGTGCAGCAAGCTATGAGGCCAGGAAATTTGGAGTTAAAAGTGCTATGGCTGGGCGCTTGGCTATAAAACTTTGCCCTGAGCTTATTTTTGTGAAAACAAATTTTGATAGATACATCGAAATTTCTAAAAAAATTAGAAAAATATTTTATGATTATACGGATTTGGTTGAACCGCTCTCACTTGATGAGGCGTATTTAGATGTTACTGAAAACAAAAAAGGAAACCCAAGTGCTTCTTTAATTGCTGAAGAGATTCGAACGCGCATTTTAGATGAAGTTGGATTAACTGCCTCGGCAGGAATTTCTATCAATAAATTTATTGCTAAAGTAGCTAGTGATTACAACAAACCTAACGGGCAAAAAACGGTAAATCCAGAGGAAGTTCTTGCGTTTTTAGAACAGTTAGATATCAGAAAATTTTATGGTGTTGGTAAAGTTACTGCTGAAAAAATGTATCAAAAAGGCATTTTTACTGGCATGGATTTGAAGCAGAAATCTTTGGAGTATTTAGATGAGAACTTTGGAAAATCTGGAGCTTCCTATTACTACATTGTAAGAGGTATTCATAACAGCGAAGTAAAACCCCATAGAACTAGAAAGAGTTTAGCAGCAGAACGTACATTTAGCGAGAACCTATCTTCTGAAGTATTTATGCTTGAAAAATTAGAGCGCATTGCAGAAGAGATATCGCGTAGGTTGTTAAAAAGTAAAATTGCAGGTAAAACCGTGACTTTAAAAATCAAATACAGTGATTTTACATTACAAACACGAAGTAAAACATTGCCTTATTATATAAGTGATAAAGATGTAATTTTAGAAACCGCCAAGGATTTATTATATCAAGAAAAGCTCAATAATTCTGTTAGGTTATTAGGAATATCAATGTCTAATTTAAATACTGAAAAGAAGAAAAAACCTGAAATAAAAAAGAGCATTAGTATGCAGTTGCGATTTGAGTTTTAAAATCGTCCATTGTGTTCTTTAATCGATTTATCAATTCATAAATTTCTTCTTCGTTATACGTTGCAAAACCAATTCTTATACAATTATGCTTCAACTTAGCACTATCATAACGCTGCCAATCACCAATTTCTAACTTATGCTTTTTTGCTACTTTAGATATATTCCCCCATGAATACTTTGAATCCAATTTTACCCAAATTGCCATTCCGCCTTTTGGAATTTCAAATTCAAATAAATCCCCTAATTGAGCTTTTAAAAGATTACAAAACAAATCACGTCGTTGTTTATAAACCTTCATTACTTTTCGAATATGTCTATCTAAATCGCCAGATTTTATAAAACTGGCAAAGGTTAATTCTAGTAGTGCATCACCTTGCCTATCTATATAACCTCTTAGTTTAGAAGCTTCATCTACAAATTCTTTTGAAGCTATTAAATACCCAATTCTAAAAACTGGTGCTACCGTTTTACAAACTGAGCCTATATAAATCACGTTTCCGTTTGTATCGTGGCTTGCTAGTGGCAAAATTGGAGCATGATTATAATTAAAATCGTAATCATAATCATCTTCAATAATCGCAAAATTATATCGTCTTGAAAGGTTTAAAAGATAAATTCTTCTTTTTGCTGAAAGCGTTACTGTTGTTGGGTGATGATGATGTGATGTTACATAAACTGCTTTAATTTGTTTTTGTTTACAAAGCTTTTCAATATCATCAGTTACCATTCCGTTTTCATCAACCAAAACACGTTCTATTTTTGCTTTTTGGTATAAAAAAGTTGAATCAGCAGATGTGTAATTGGTGTTTCCAATAACAACAATATCATTATTCTTAAGTAACAATTGCGATGATAACCAAATGCCCATTTGACTACCACGTGTAATCAATACGTTTTCTTTAGTAATATGTAAACCTCTAGTAGTATTTAAATAATCTACCAAAACAGTTCGCAATGTATCATTGCCATATGTTGAGCCATAAGACAAATGATCAAATACATTTTTTTTAGAGGAAACTCTTCTATATGTTCTTGCTATTTCATCTATTGGTGTTAATCTACTATCAGAAACACCATCATTCAAGAACATAAAACCATCAATCTTTTCAATAGTTTTTTTAGATAAAATACTATTCTTATAATAGGAAAAACCTGTTTGAATTTTAAAATCAGAAACTGCAGAATTATCTAATTTTTGTTGATGTAATACAGGTAAGTTACTAAGTACAAAAGTTCCCTGTTTTGGAATGCTTTCTACCCATCCCTGCATCAATAACTCATCATAACAAGCAACAATTGTTTTTCTATGCACATTTAACTGTTCTGCTAAAACCCTACTCCCTGGAAGTTTGGTGTTAGGGATTAAAGTTTGATTTTTAATATATTGTATAATTTGATTTGATAATTGTAAATACAATGGCTGACTACTTTTTCTATCAAATTGAATACTGGTCTTAAACGGAAACATCTGGACTACTTAATATATTTATTCTGGACGACTATAGCGGTCCACAAATGTAGTATTTTTGATATAAATATTTACATATAAATAATATGCTAAAAATAAGACCAAATTGCGAGCACTGTAATAAAGATTTACCAAATACTTCCACTGAGGCTATGATATGCTCATTTGAATGTACGTATTGTAAAACATGTGCTCTCGATGTGTTTGAAAATGTATGCCCGAGTTGTTCAGGAAATTTTGTTGAACGTCCTATTAGACCACAAAGAGAAATTGAAAGAAATCCAGCTTCAATTAAACGCATTTTTAAACCAAAAGATTTAAAAGAGACTAAAATAAATTCGGATATGTTTAAAAATACTTCTCCTGAAAATAGATAGATCATGATAGAAATAAGAAGAGCAACTCCATCTGATGCAACTTATATTGCTTTGTTAGGAAGAATTACCTACTCAGAATCTCATGGAGAATATATAGAAAATAAAAAACATTTACTTGATTTTTTTAATCAACACCATTCGGTTTCTAAAATAAAGGAAGAACTGAATGATGACGATGTCTTATTTTGGATTGTTTTTTCTGATGAATTACCAATTGGTTTTGCAAAACTTTGTTTGAACATGAAACACCCATTAAAATTAGATGTTAATTCTTGCAAACTAGAAAGACTTTATATTCTGAATGATTTTATTGGTTTAAAAATAGGTTCTAAACTACAAAACATTGTATTACAAAAAGCAATGGATTTAAAATACAAAGACATCTGGCTAACTGCTTATTATAAAAATAAAAGAGGGATTAATTTTTATAAAAAAAATGGCTTCAAAGATATTGGAACCATTAATTATTTTGTTGGAGACAGTAATTACCCAAATCAAATTTTTGCTAAAGAATTATAACAATGAAAGACTATTCAAAATCAAAACTAAACAGAATAAAACGTGGGCAAATTAGAGCTACCTATGATGTTGAAAAAATCAATTCAATATTAGATGCTGGTTTTATAGCTTATGTAAGCTATATGTACCAAGATAGAGCCATTACGCTACCAATGGCTTATGGAAGAAAAGAAGATAAAATTTACTTACATGGCTCTCAAGCTAACAGGATGCTTTTAGCATTATTGGAAGCAAAACAAATGAGTATGACTGTTATGCATTTAGACGCTTTAGTTTTAGCACGCTCAGGTTTACACCATTCGGTAAATTATCGTTCAGCTACTTTATTTGGTTCTATTAAAAACCTTGAAGATCCTAAAGAAAAAGAAGATGCTCTTGCTTGTTTTATGGAACATATGATGACTGGGCGTTGGGATGGCATTAGGCCTATGCATAAAAAAGAGTTAGACAGAACTATGGTTGTTGAAATGACTATTGAAACGGCTTCTGCAAAAATTAGAGATGTTGGTGTTGGGGACGAACCAGAAGATTATAATTTAAATGTTTGGGCTGGTTTAGTACCCTTAAAACAGGTAGCTGAATATCCAATACCAGATAAAGGGTTACCACAAAAGATGGAAATTCCGAAACATGTTTTAAATTATTACCAGCAAAATAAATATGACGCTTAATACTTGAAACAAAAGTTAGCAAAAAGGTGCGTTAGCGATTGAAACGACATCCTTTTAAATAGAAAAACTGCCCAAAAGCAGTTTTTCTATTTAAAAGATATAGAGGAAAGCGCGACTATTGTGGTAACGCCCATATATTTATAATAATTTTAAAAGTTACAAGTTTCAATTTCTGTAACACGTAGTGTATTTACCATTCCTTTGGCTTGAATTGGCATGGCTGCTAAACTAATTAGCATATCGCCAACTTCTAAATAACCCATTTTACAGGCTATGCCATTTACATCTTCAATAGTTTCATCTGTACTAACAAATTTATCATAGTAAAACGCTCGAACGCCCCATAACAAACTTAATCTCGTTAAGATACGCTTGTTTGATGTAAATACTAAAATATGACAAGATGGTCTCCATGCAGAAATTTGAAAAGCTGTATATCCACTATTTGTTAGTGTTGAAATGGCTTTGGCATTAATTTCGTTTGCCATATTAGCAGCATGGAAACATATAGATTTTGTGATGTAACGGTTGGTACGAATATGTGGTGGTAGTTGAGGAACTTGGATTAATTTTGAGTTTTCAACACTCTTTAAAATGTCAGACATTTGCCTAATCACCTCAACAGGATATTGACCTACAGATGTTTCTCCAGAAAGCATTACGGCATCAGCACCATCCATAACCGAGTTTGCAACATCGTTAACTTCGGCTCTTGTTGGTGTTAAACTAGAAATCATGGTTTCCATCATTTGTGTCGCTATAATTACCGGAATTCTAGCTTTTTTAGCACGTAGCACCAATTGTTTTTGAATAAGAGGCACTTCTTCGGCTGGTACTTCTACACCTAAATCGCCACGAGCCACCATCAAACCATCACAATGTGCAACAATTTTATCTATATTTTCTACAGCTTCTGGCTTTTCAATTTTTGCGATGATAGGAATTTTATGTTCGCTATGCTTGGCTATTAAATCACGTAATTGCATTAAATCTTCAGCATGACGCACAAAAGAAAGGGCAATCCAATCTACATCTTGACTAATGGCAAAAATAGCATCTTCAATATCCTTTTCTGTTAAAGCAGGTTGTGAAATATCTGTATTTGGAAGGTTTACTCCTTTTTTAGATTTTAGTGGTCCACCTTGAATAACTTTTGCTTTTACCTCTTGTTTTTTGTCAGTTGAAACAACCTCAAAAAGTAATTTTCCATCATCTAAAAGGATGCGCTCTCCTGGTTTTGCATCTTGCGGAAACCTATCGTAGGTCATGTAAACACGCTCTTTTGTGCCTTCAAAACGCTCTCCTGTTGCAAATATTATTTCATCACCTGGATTTACAACAACCTCTTCTTTCATAACACCTACACGCAATTTTGGACCTTGTAAATCGGCTAAAATAGCTGCTGTAAAATTATACTCTTCATTAAGTTCGCGTATCATCTTTATACGCGCCTCTACATCTTTATAGTCGGCATGAGAAAAGTTAATTCTAAATACATTAACACCTTCCTCAAGCATACCTTTTAAAACGTCTTTAGTGCTTGTAGCTGGTCCTAGGGTTGCTACTATTTTGGTTTTTTTTGTTGCTGACATTAGTTAAAAATTAAATTGTCTTTTGATTTTAATTGGTTGGAATCTATACTATAAGCGGTTGCAATTTGTGGTATGGTTAATATACTATCTAAAATATATTTTTCTTTACCAAAACTAAACGCGCTATCTATTTTTAAAAAATAATTTACCGTTTTATATTCTGTCAATAAATAATTTGTTTTTATAATATTTTGTTGTGTGTCGAATAAGGACTTATAATCTATTGTTTGAAGCGTTTCGGTTTTACTTATGTTTGAAACTAAACTCCATGTTACTAACTGCTTTTCATCTTCCCATTCATAAATTGAATATGATGCCTTTCCGTTATCATAGTCTAAATCTAATACTTTTCTAGCAAGTGTAACACCTAAATATTTATTTAAAAGGTATGCTAAACGATAATCTTCTAGCGTGCAATGTATTCCGATTAAAGTGTATAAAACTTCATCAAAAGCATCGTCAAGAATAAGTTTGTGAACCGCCATACCTTGTATTTAAACTTGGTAAATATAGTATTTATAATATTGAGTTGTATTACGTTTATATTAATCTTGATAAGAAATACAACTAAAACGTTGTAGTTGATTGGTTTGAATTTAAAAGGCTTAAATCATCTTGGACATCCTGCTCTGAAATACAAAAAAAGCTCGTTTTGAAGCTTTTTCTTCTGCTTTTTTCTTTGAAGTAGCTCTGGCTTTTGATACAATTTTTTCGTCTATAGATAGTTTTACAGAAAAATGCCTAACATCATCATTTCCAGTATCTTCATAAACATTATAACCAAAAGTTTTCTTTTCTTTTTGGCACCACTCAATAAGTAAGCTTTTGTAACTAATGACTTTACCTTCTAAAGTTTCAATATCTACATAAGGAATGATAACCCGTTTAAAAATAAACTTCTCAGCATATTTATAACCTTTATCCAAAAAAATAGCACCAATCAAAGCTTCAAATAAATTGCCATGGATATTATCTCCAAACTGACCTTGAGGAATCTTACTTTCTACTAAATCAATTAATTTTAAGTCTTTCCCCAATTCATTTAAATGCTCTCTACTGACTATTTTGGAACGCATTTTTGTTAAATACCCTTCATCGCCACTCGGTACTTCAAGATATAAATGGGACGCTATTACTGAACTTAACATAGCATCTCCTAAAAACTCTAATCGTTCATAATTAAAAGGGTTGCCTTTACTATCCTTAATGTTCATAGAACGATGTGTAAAGGCTTTTTTGTAGTATTTTAGTTTTTTAGGCTTAAACCCAAGTATCTTAGCTAATTCCATAAAAAAATTCCCGTTGCGTTTAAAACGGGAATTTAGTATGTTACGAATGCTATTCATTCGGGATTTAGTCTATTTTCTTGAATAATACACAAGCGTTGTGACCGCCAAATCCAAATGTATTACTCATGGCTACTTTTACGTCGCGCTTTTGAGCCTTATTTAAGGTTAAATTTAACTCTGGATCAATGTTTTCATCTACTGTTGAATGGTTAATGGTTGGCGGTACTATACCGTTCTCCATAGCCAATATAACAGAAATAGCTTCTATAGCCCCAGCAGCACCCAAGAGGTGTCCTGTCATTGATTTTGTTGAATTAATATTTATGTTTTTAGCATGACTTCCAAATATCTCTGAGATTGCTTTAAGTTCTGCAACATCTCCTAAAGGTGTAGATGTACCATGTGTATTAATATGGTCTACATCTTCCGGCTTTAGGCCTGCATTTTCTAAACAATTCTTCATTACTGCAATAACACCAATTCCATCTGGGTGTGGTGCCGTCATGTGATAAGCATCAGAAGATAAACCTCCTCCAATAAACTCAGCATATATTTTTGCACCTCTTGCTTTTGCATGTTCATATTCTTCTAGAATTAGTGCTCCTGCACCTTCTCCTAAAACAAAACCATCTCTTGTGCCATCGAATGGACGAGATGCTGTTTCTGGGCTTTCATTTCTAGTAGATAGTGCATGCATGGCATTAAACCCGCCCATACCTGCTATGGTTACTGCTGCTTCGCTACCTCCTGTAACAACAACATCACAATGTCCTAAACGTATTGAGTTTAAAGCATCGAACATCGCATTAGCAGAAGATGCACATGCAGAAACCGTTGTGTAATTTGGCCCCATAAAACCATGTTTTATAGAGATATTTCCTGGCGCAATATCAGCAATCATTTTAGGAATAAAGAATGGGTTAAATCTTGGTGTACCATCACCATCAGCAAAGTTTAAAACTTCTTGCTGAAATGTTTCTAATCCACCAATACCTGCTCCCCATATAACACCAACACGCAGTTTGTTAACGGTTTCTAAATCCAGTTTAGAATCTAAAATAGCTTCATCTGCTGCCACCATGGCGTATTGTGCAAACTTATCCATTTTACGAGATTCTTTCCTGTCAATAAAATCGGTAACAGTAAAGTTTTTCAATTCGCAAGCGAATTTTGTTTTAAACTTTTCGGTATCATAATATGTTATAGGCGCAGCACCACTTTTACCACTTATTAAGCCATCCCAATATTCGTCTTTGGTATTGCCTATTGGTGTTAAAGCCCCTAATCCTGTGACTACAACTCGCTTTAGTTCCATAAAATTTAATGCTTATTTAGCAGCTTCTATATACGATATAGCTTGACCTACTGTTGCAATGTTTTCAGCTTGGTCGTCTGGAATTTGGATATCAAATTCTTTTTCGAATTCCATAATTAATTCTACAGTGTCTAAAGAGTCTGCTCCTAAATCGTTTGTGAAGCTCGCTTCTGTTACAACTTCGTTCTCATCTACTCCTAATTTGTCCACGATAATGGCTTTTACTCTTGATGCAATGTCTGACATAATCTTTTAATTTTAAGTTTTAATTAGTTGGCAAAAATAAAAAACTTTATTTTTAAAACACATCTTTACTTTAAAAATGTGGTTGTAATTTACTAAAATTACTTTTAAGTATTTAGATTTTACCTTCTAATTGTTAATAATTATTCTTTTTTTTGTTTGAATAATATTAACACTATAGTCTGTAAAATGAAACGTATTGTAATTTTTGCGTCCGGAAGTGGTACTAATGCTGAAAATCTAATTAAGTTTTTTCACAACAGCGATAATGCGTCTGTTATTCAAGTACTCAGTAACAATCCCCATGCCAAAGTTTTGGACCGTGCTAAAAAATTAAAAGTTAGTGCGCTTTCTTTCAATAGAATAGCGTTTTCTAAAACAAATGATGTACTTAATATTTTAAAAGCATCCAACCCAGATTTAATTGTTTTAGCAGGATTTTTATGGAAACTTCCGGAACATATTTTAAATGAATTTCCTAACAAAGTCATAAACATACACCCAGCATTATTACCAAAATATGGTGGAAAAGGTATGTATGGCATGAACGTTCATGAAGCCATTGTGGCAAATAATGAAACCGAAACAGGTATAACAATACATTATGTAAATGAACATTATGATGAGGGAAATATTATTTTTCAGACAAAATGTAACGTAAATTCATCTGACATGGTCGAAGATGTAGCTGCAAAAATTCATAAATTAGAAATGGAACACTTCCCTAAAGTGATTGAGAGCTTGTTAAAAAATTAGATTTTTCAAACTAAATTCAAAAGATTCCTTCCTTTGAGGGGATTACAAAAATGTCAAAGAAAAAAAAGAAATATTATACTGTTTGGAAAGGGCATCATACTGGTGTTTTTGAATCATGGGATGATTGCAAGGCTCAGATAAAAGATTTTCAAGGTGCTCAATACAAATCATTTTCAACGTTTGATGCTGCAAAAAAAGCGCTTAAAGGAAACTATAAAGATTACGTTGGAAAAGCAACTAAGTTTAAAAGTGAATTATCAGAAGTTCAACTTAAAAAAATAGGACAACCTAATTACAATTCCATTTCAGTTGATGCCGCCTCTAGTGGTAATCCAGGAAAAATGGAATACCGTGGTGTTGATACAAAAACCAAAAAACAACTCTTTATACAAGGCCCTTTTGAAGAAGGCACTAATAATATAGGTGAGTTTCTTGCACTTGTGCATGGGTTAGCAATACTTAAAAAGAATAACAGCAATCGTATTCTTTATACCGATTCTAGAACCGCTATAAGTTGGGTTAAAAAGAAAACATGTAACACTAAACTTAAACGTAACGACACCAACAAACCTGTTTTTGATTTAGTGGATAGAGCCATAGATTGGTTAAAAAGCAACACTTTTAATACCGTAATTGTTAAATGGGAAACCAAAGCCTGGGGTGAAATTCCTGCCGATTTTGGAAGAAAATAACCTGTATACAATCCTATAAAAGCAATCAAAAAATATTCTTGAATTAGTATTTAAAAGACTTATATTTGCAGCTTAATTTCATGCTTTTTTTATGAGTAAACTAGTAATTGTTGGCACCGTAGCTTTTGATGCTATTGAAACGCCTTTTGGTAAAACCGATAAAATCCTTGGTGGTGCTGCAACTTATATAGGTTTATCTGCTTCTCATTTTAATATTGATGCTGTTGCAGTATCGGTTGTTGGTGGTGATTTTCCACAAGAGTACTTAGATTTATTATCTAACAAAAATATTGACACTTCTGGAATAGAAATCGTAAAAGAAGGCAAAACGTTCTTTTGGAGCGGTCGTTATCATAACGATATGAATTCTCGTGATACTTTAGCAACAGAATTAAACACACTTGCAGACTTTAATCCTGTGGTTCCCGAAGTTTATAAAGATGCTGAAGTGGTTATGTTAGGAAATTTACACCCTATCGTCCAATCTAGTGTTTTAGATCAAATGAGTAGTAAGCCAAAACTGGTTATTTTAGATACCATGAATTTTTGGATGGATTGCGCCTTAGATGATTTGCATAATGTTATAAAACGTATAGACGTCATTACCATAAACGATGAAGAAGCCAGACAACTTACAGGAGAATACTCTTTAGTTGTTGCTGCTAGAAAAATACATGAAATGGGACCAAAGTATGTTGTAATTAAAAAAGGAGAGCACGGCGCATTATTATTTCATAATGAGCATGTGTTTTATGCACCAGCCTTACCACTAGAAGAAGTATTTGATCCCACGGGAGCAGGAGATACTTTTGCAGGTGGATTTGCTGGCTATATTGCTAAAACAGGTGATGTTTCTTTTGAAAATATGAAAAATGCTATCATATACGGTTCAACATTGGCATCCTTTTGTGTCGAAAAATTTGGAACTGAACGTATGCAAAATTTATCAAGTGATGAAATACATAAACGCTTGCTTCAGTTTAAGCAACTAACGCAATTTGAAATAGAATTAACATAAACCAACGCGCTCTAAAATAGAGTGCGTTTTTGATTATAAAATAATTTTAAAGAATAAAGCGAAAATATTTATAATATGAGTGATGCTTTAAAACACGAATGTGGAATAGCCATGATTAGACTTTTAAAACCATTAGAGTTTTATAAAGAAAAATATGGCAGTGCATTTTATGGTGTAAACAAAATGTATTTAATGATGGAAAAACAGCATAATCGCGGTCAAGATGGTGCTGGTTTTGCAAGTATAAAATTAGATACTAAACCTGGTGAACGTTATATAAGCCGAGTCCGTTCTATTGCCCAGCAGCCCATTCAAGATATTTTTGGGCAAATTAACGATAGAGTTAATAAAGAACTCGAAGCTAACCCAGAATATAAAAACGATGTTGCAGCACAAAAAAGAAACATTCCATACATCGGTGAAGTTTTATTAGGGCATGTGCGTTACGGTACTTTTGGAAAAAACAGTGTAGAAAGTGTACATCCTTTTTTAAGGCAAAACAATTGGATGCATAGAAACCTAATTATGGCTGGAAACTTTAACATGACCAATGTTAAAGAATTATTTGGCAATCTTATTGATTTAGGGCAACATCCAAAAGAGTATACAGACACCATTACTATAATGGAAAAAATTGGTCATTTTTTAGATGACGCCGTTAGTAAGATCTATAAAGATTTAAAAAAAGAAGGTTATAATAAACAACAAGCATCGCCACGTATTGCTAAACGTTTAAAAGTTTCCAAAATTTTAAAGCGGGCTGCAAAAAATTGGGATGGCGGTTATGCTATGGCAGGCCTTATTGGTCATGGTGATTCGTTTGTTTTGAGGGATCCCGCAGGTATTCGCCCAGCATATTATTATCAAGATGATGAAATTGTTGTTGTAGCATCAGAGCGCCCTGTAATTCAAACCGTTTTTAACGTTAAGTTTGAAGATGTAAAAGAATTAGAACCAGGACACGCTATTATTACTAAAAAATCTGGACAAGTTGGTATAAAAAAGATACTAGAGCCTTTAGAAAGAAAAGCTTGCTCCTTTGAACGTATTTATTTTTCGCGAGGCAGTGATGCCGAAATATATCAAGAACGTAAAATGCTTGGTAAATTATTAATGCCTAAAGTCCTTGAAGCAATTGATAACGATACCAAAAACACGGTATTTTCATATATTCCTAATACAGCCGAAACCTCCTTTTTTGGAATGATAGAAACGGCAGAAGCTTTTATTAATAAAACAAAAACTTCTGCTATTTTAAATGGGCAACGTTCTTTATCGGCCGCTAAGGTTACCGAAATTTTATCGGAACGTGCCAGAATTGAAAAAATAGCTATTAAAGATGTAAAGCTTAGAACGTTTATAACAGAAGACAGCAGTAGAGATGATTTAGTAGCCCATGTTTACGATGTTACCTATGGTGTTATTAAACCAACTGACAACTTGGTTATTATTGATGATAGTATTGTTCGAGGCACAACTTTAAAAATGAGTATTTTAAAAATGCTGGATCGTTTAAATCCTAAAAAAATTATTGTAGTGTCTTCTGCACCACAAATTCGTTACCCGGATTGTTATGGTATTGATATGGCAAGACTTGAAAGTTTAGTGGCCTTTAGAGCAGCTTTAGCATTGCTTAAAGAAGCGAATAAATACCATATTGTAAAAGAGGTCTATAATAAATGTATAGAGCAAACGGATTTAGACGATAAAAATGTTCAAAATTTTGTTAAGGAAATATATGACCCGTTTACAAATGAACAAATCTCTGATAAAATTTCAGAACTACTTAGTGATGAATCGATTAAAGCTGAAGTTAAAATTATTTTTCAGCCTGTAGAGAATTTACACAAGGCCTGTCCAAAGCATTTAGGCGATTGGTATTTTACAGGAAACTACCCAACAGTTGGAGGAAATAGAGTTGTAAATAGAGCCTTTATTAATTTTTATGAAGGCAATAACGAACGTGCTTATTAATTGTCAAATTGTTATTTTTTTTTAGCTTATCTAACAATAATACATTTAATCCGATAAAAATGCTGTTTGTCTAAAAAATAAGCAGAATATCTAAATTACACATAAATTGGTCTCACCATAACATAAGTAGGTTAAGTTCATGGTAGATTTGGGGCAAAAAAAGGTGAACATCTGTTCGCCTTTTTTTATGCTTTTTAGTTTCGTGATTTATTTTTACGCAGACAAACCTTTTTCTTTCTAAAAAATAAGCTCAATTCCTTTTAAGCCAATATATGAGCCGTTTAACTAAAAAATTTTAGCAATCTGTTTTACGATTATATATTTGTTTCACCATAACATAAGTAGGTTAAGTTTATGGTAGATTTGGGGCAAAAAGGTGAACGACTGTTCACCTTTTTCATTTTATATGCTTTTCCCTCTTTCTCTAAATGTTAAGCATAAAAAAATCGTCTAGAAAAAAGATCTAGACGATTTAATATTTTAAAATATAAAACGCTTTATTTCGCTTCTGCGTAACGTTTTTCAATTTCATTCCAGTTGATTACATTAAAGAATGCCTTTATATAGTCTGGTCGACGGTTTTGATAGTTTAAATAGTATGCATGTTCCCAAACATCAAGTCCTAAAATTGGAGTACCACCACAGCTAACACCTGGCATTAACGGATTGTCTTGATTTGGTGTTGAACAAATTTCAACCTTTCCACCTTTATGAACACATAACCAAGCCCAACCTGATCCAAAACGTGTTCCTGCAGCTTTAGAAAAAGCAGCAATAAATTCGTCTTTAGATCCATAAGCTGCCTCGATAGCTTCTTTTAAATCGCCAGACAAATATCCTCTATCTTCAGGATTCATAACACTCCAATATAATGAGTGGTTATAAAATCCACCACCATTATTTCTAACAGCAGCATTTTCCATATCTAAATTTAAAAGAATATCTTCAATGGATTTTCCTTCTAAATCTGTTCCTTCAATAGCATTATTTAAATTGTTAGTATATCCTTGATGATGTTTTGAATAATGTATTTCCATAGTTCTAGCATCTATATGAGGTTCTAGAGCATCATAAGCATATCCTAATTTCGGTAATTCGAAAGCCATAATTTTTTGTTTTATATTATTAGTATTTATTTTCATTCAAATTTACGGATAAAACAGGTCAATTAAAAATAATAAATTGTTATGAACTCATTGATAGTTTTTATCTTGTAAACAAATTCTACGACATGCAAACCAACCATGCTTTTACTATTTATAACGCCTCTGCAGGTAGTGGGAAAACCTATACACTCGTAAAAGAGTATTTAAAGATTTTGTTTCGTTCTAAAAATCCTGAACAGTTTAAACGCATACTTGCCATAACGTTTACTAATAAAGCTGTTGCCGAAATGAAAGAGCGTATCATTGAAACACTCAAAACGTTTTCAGATAAAGCTATTTTAGAAGCTCCAGATAGTATGTTTAAAACCATTTGCAATGAGCTTGAAATAAAACCTAAATCACTTCACCAAAAATCCAAAAAAACACTAAACTCCATTATACATAATTATGCTGCCTTTGATATTTCAACTATTGATGGTTTTACACATAAATTAATCAGAACTTTTGCTTACGATTTAAAATTGCCTTTAAATTTTGAAGTCGAATTAGACCAAGATGTACTTTTAAATGAAGCTGTTGATAGTCTGATTTCAAAAGCTGGAATTGACAAAGAACTTACCAAGGTTTTAGTAGATTTTGCTATTGAAAAAGCCGATGATGATAAAAGTTGGGATGTGGCTTTTGATTTTAATAAAATCGCCAAACTTTTAGTAAACGAAAATGACATTCCTTTTATTGAAACACTAAAAGACAAAACTTTAGACGATTTTAAAACACTTAAAACACAGCTAAAAAAAGAGTTTTCCGTTTTAGAAATGAATATTGTTCAAAAAGCACAAACTATTTTAACTTTAATTCAAGAAGCTGGTTTGGAGTTTAACGACTTTTCTGGAGGTTATTTGCCTAAACATTTTAAAAAATTAGCTGACAAAATTTTTAATGTCAATTTAGAAGCCAAATGGCAAGAGGATATTGAAACCAAAACCTTGTATCCAAAACGTGTTACTGATGCTATTGCTGGCATTATTGAACAAATCCAACCTCAAATAGCTTCTGCTTTTATGGAAACCAAACAGGCTATTTTTCATCTTAAATTTTTAAAAGGGGTTTATAAAAACATTACACCACTTTCTGTTTTAAATGCCATTAATAAAGAGCTTTCTTTTTTGAAAGAAGACCAAAATAAAATGCTGATTTCAGAATTCAATGCTATTATCAGTAAAGAAATAAGAAATCAACCAACACCCTTTATTTATGAGCGAATTGGAGAAAAGTTCAATCATTATTTTATTGATGAATTTCAAGACACTTCAGTTATGCAATGGCAAAATTTAATTCCGTTGTTAGAAAATTCACTTTCCACAAAAACAGGAAGCACTATGTTGGTGGGCGATGCAAAACAAGCCATTTACAGATGGCGTGGCGGCAAAGCAGAACAGTTTATTGGATTGTTTAATAAAGACAATCCGTTTTACATAAAAAAACACATTAAAAATCTTCCTTCAAATTTTAGAAGCTTTAAAGAAATAATCCATTTTAATAATGGTTTCTTTAAGTTTTTAGCAACCCAAGTTTTTAAAAATGATGAATATAAAACCCTTTACGAAAATGCCCATCAAGATATTACTAAAAAAGATGAAGGCTATGTCGAGTTATCCTTTTTAGATTTTGAAAAAGACGATGATAGAGATGATATTTTTCCAAGTGAAGTTTTAAAAACAATTCGTAAAAGCTTAAAAAACGGTTTTGCATTAAAAGATATTTGTGTTTTAGTAAGAAAGAAAAAGGAAGGTATTGCAGTAGCTAATTATTTGAGTCAAAATTACATTCCTATTATTTCATCAGAAACCTTACTTATTAATAATTCGCCAGAAGTTGTTTTTATAAATGACTTATTGGGACTTTTAATCCAACCAAAAAACAACGAACTAAAAATCAAGGTTTTAAATTTTTTAGCCACGCTATTCAATATTAAGGATAAGCATGATTTTTTTACGAATCATATAAGCTTACCCACATCGGAACTATTCAAAAGTTTTGAGGTTTTTAATATATCCGTATCAAATACCATGTTATTACAACTTCCGCTTTATGATTTGGCAGAAACTATAGTTAGATGCTTTGATTTAGTGAAATCATCAAACGCCTATATTCAATTTTATTTAGATATTGTTCTAGATTTTTCAAAAAAGAAAGGCTCTAATATTTCTGGCTTTTTAGACTATTTTGAAAAGAAAAAAGAAAGTCTAAGTATTATATCTCCTAAAGGCCAAAATGCCGTTCAAATCATGACCATTCATAAATCTAAAGGTTTGGAATTCCCCGTAGTTATATTTCCTTATGCCGATCTAGATATTTATAGAGAATTAGAACCCAAAGAATGGTTCCCTTTAAACAAAGAAAAATACAATGGTTTTTCGCATGCACTTCTAAACTATAATAAGGATTTTGAACACTATGGAAATGAAGGCAAAAACATATATAACAAACATCAATCTGAACAGGAATTAGACAATATTAATTTATTATATGTAACCTTAACTAGAGCTGTTGAGCAGTTATATATTATTTCAAAAAAAGATATTTCATCAAAAGGCGAGGTTAATAGTAAAAAATATTCTGGTTTGCTTATCAATTACTTGCAGCATTTGGGGTTGTGGAATGATTCAGAATTAACATATCACTTCGGAAACCCTATAGCTATAGAGACTAAAAGAACATCTTCTTCAAGAGAAACACATATCCAAAACCAGTTTATTTCTACAGCCAAAGAAAAACACAATATAAAAGTCGTTACTAAATCTGGTTTACTATGGGACACCAATCAACAGAAAGCTATAGAGAAAGGTAATCTTATTCATAATATCATGTCGCACATCAAAACAAAGGATGATATTGATTTTGTGATTAGTGATTTTATAAATGCATCATTAATTAATAACGAACAAGCTTCAGCATTAAAATCAACGGTACTAAAAATTGTTGAACACCCAAAACTTAAAACGTATTACAGTTCAAATAACACCATATATAATGAACGTGATATTATTACAAAAGATGGTGTTATTTTAAGACCAGACCGCGTGGTTATCACTTCGGAAAACAATACTGTAATTATAGACTATAAAACTGGAGCTGAAGACAAAAAACACCAACAGCAATTACAATTATACCAAGATGTATTAGAAACCATGACATTAAACATAAAAAAGAAAATTCTTATCTATATAAATGATGATATTTTAGTTAAAGATATTTAAATTTGCATAAAACGCAAAAATATGTATGGAAAACTGAAAAATCATCTAAAAGCAGAACTTCAAGACATAAAAATTAACGGTCTTTATAAAGAAGAGCGTATTATAACTTCAGCTCAAGGAGCAGAAATTACTCTAAACACAGGAGAGACTGTTTTAAACTTTTGTGCTAATAACTATTTAGGATTGTCATCGCATCCAGATGTTATTCAAGCGGCAAAAGATATTATGGACACCCATGGATTTGGCATGAGCTCGGTTCGTTTTATTTGTGGCACCCAAGACATACATAAAGAACTAGAGGAAAAGATTGCCGATTTTTATAAAACGGAAGACACTATATTATATGCTGCAGCTTTTGATGCCAATGGTGGTGTTTTTGAACCTTTACTTGGAAAAGAAGATGCTATTATATCAGATTCATTAAATCATGCTTCAATAATAGACGGGGTACGTTTATGCAAAGCAGCACGCTATCGTTACCAAAATAGTGATATGGTAGATTTAGAAAAACAACTTGTTGTTGCAAATGAAAATGGAGCACGTTTTAAAATTATAGTTACAGATGGTGTGTTTTCTATGGACGGATTAGTAGCGCCATTAGATGAAATTTGTAATTTAGCCGACAAATATGATGCCCTAGTAATGATAGATGAATGCCATGCTACAGGGTTTATAGGTAAAACAGGGCGTGGAACATTAGAAGAAAAAGGTGTTTTAGATAGAATTGACATTATAACTGGGACTTTAGGCAAAGCTTTAGGCGGCGCTATGGGAGGCTACACTACCGGAAAAAAGGAAATTATTGATATGCTACGCCAACGTTCCAGACCTTACTTATTTTCAAACTCACTTGCGCCAGCAATTGTAGGAGCATCAATAAAGGTTTTTGATATGCTTACCAGTAACACAGAATTAAGAGATACTTTAGAATGGAATACTAATTATTTCAAAAAAGGTATGAAAAAAGCAGGTTTTGATATTATTGATGGCGATTCAGCAATCGTACCTGTTATGTTATATGATGCAAAACTATCTCAAACTATGGCAAATATGTTATTAAAAGAGGGTATTTATGTTATTGGCTTCTTTTTTCCTGTCGTTCCAAAAGAAAAAGCAAGAATACGGGTACAACTCTCTGCAGCTCATACAAAAGCACATCTAGACAAGGCTATAACAGCTTTTACCAGCGTAGGAAAAGCGTTAAACATTATCTAAATTCATTCTAGACTATCGACCAACTACCAATATGTTCTATTTTTTTTTATATTTGTCTTTGTTAATAACATTTAACAACTTACTTTTGTTCACGATTAACACTTAAAAATTAAACTTTTGAATATGAAAAATCTTAGCAGATTATTGTTCGCTATGTTGCTTGTACTTGGTTATAGCAACGCTAATGCGCAAGACCAAAACAACCCATGGCAAATTACTATTGGGGTAAATGCAGTTGATGCTTATCCTTCTGGAGATGGCGTTGTAAATAATGCCTCATTTGGTGATACTTTTGGAGATGAATTCTTTAATGTAGAAGATCACTGGAATATTCTACCTTCTTTATCTTCAATCTCTGTATCTAAGTATTTAAGCGATGGTTTCTCTTTTGGATTAACTGGATCTTTAAATAAAATTAGTAAATGGGGTGATGTACCTGGATTAGCAGCTGGCGTTCCTGAACAAACTAATGAAGTTGATGATTTGTCTTACTACGGAGTTGATGGTACTATTAAATATAACTTTAGAGAAAATAAAACTTTCGATCCTTTCGTAGGCGTAGGAGGTGGATACACTTGGATTGATGAAATTGGAGCTGGTACTTTAAACGGAACTTTAGGTTTCAACTATTGGTTTAGTGACAATATTGGTTTAACTGTTCAAACAGCATACAAACATGCTTTTGAAGATTATTTACAAACACATTTCCAACATACTGCTGGTGTATCAATCAAGTTTGGTGGAACTGACACTGATGGCGATGGCATATACGATAAAGATGATGCTTGTCCAGATGTTGCTGGTTTAGAGGAATTCAATGGATGTCCTGATACTGACGGTGATGGTATTGAAGACAGTAAAGATGACTGTCCTAACGAAGCTGGTTTAGCTGAACTTAATGGATGTCCTGATACTGACGGTGATGGTATAGCTGATAAAGATGATAACTGTCCTACAGTTGCTGGTTTAAAAGCTTTAGCTGGTTGTCCTGATGCTGATGGTGATGGTGTAACTGATGCTGATGATAAATGTCCTAACACTGCAGGTCCTGCTGCTAACAACGGTTGCCCTTGGCCTGATACTGATGGCGATGGTGTTTTAGACAAAGATGATAAGTGTCCAGACGTTAAAGGTACTGTTGCTAACAACGGTTGTCCTGAAGTAACTGAAGAAGTTCAAAAAACACTTAATGAATATGCTAAAACGATTTTATTTGATACTGGTAAATCTTCTATCAAATCACAATCTGAAGCTGTATTAGGTGATATCATAGGTATCCTTAAAGAATACTCAACGGCTAAATTTACTATTGAAGGTCATACAGATAGCGTTGGTAGCGAAAAATTAAACCAAAGATTATCTGATTCTAGAGCTAACTCTGTAAAAGAATATTTAGTTACTAACGGAATTGATGCTTTCAGATTATCTGCTCTTGGATATGGAGAATCTAAACCAATTGATTCTAACAAGACTAGAAAAGGTAGAGCTAATAACAGACGTGTTGAAATTAACTTAGCAAAATAAGCTAATATAATTTTAAAAATAAATAAGTTTAAAAAAACGCTTCGGATATCCGAAGCGTTTTTTATTTTTAGGGCATGGCTACTTTCATTTTTGATGTTTTAAAAGATTTACAAAACAACAACACAAATCTTTCTCAAGTAACCTTTATATTGCCGAGTAAAAGAGCAGGGTTGTTTTTAAAGCATGAACTTCCAAAAGTTATACAGCAAACCGTTTTTTCTCCTCAAATTAATAGTATTGAAGAGTTTGTTCAAGAATTATCCCAGTTAAAACCTGTACCAAATACAGAACTCATTTTTGAATTTTATGATGCCTATGCGCAATTAACAAAAAAAGAGAATCTTGACTCATTTGAATCCTTCTCAAAATGGGCACAAATACTATTGCAAGACTTTAATGAAATAGATCGATATCTTATTCCACAAGAAAACATTTTCAATTACCTAAGTGCCATTCAAGATTTAAATCATTGGTCCTTAGAAGAGCAAAAAACAGATTTTGTTAAAAATTATTTAGCATTTTGGAATAAGCTCTATAACTATTATACACATTTTACTGAACAGCTTTTAAACAAAAAAATAGGCTACCAAGGTCTAATTTATAGAGAGGCCGTTGAAAATTTAGAATCATACATTCAAAGTAATCCCAAAAAACAACATGTGTTTTTAGGGTTTAATGCCTTAAACACTTCCGAAGAAACCATTATACAAGAATTACTTCAAAACAACTTAGCAAAAATCTATTGGGATATTGATAAGGTTTTCTTAGATAACGAAAAACATGATGCTGCATGGTTTACCAGACAGCATAAAGCCCATTGGAAATACTTTAAAAACAATCCCTTTAAATGGATTACATCACATTATTCAAAAGAAAAAAACATATCCGTATTTGGTGTTCCAAAAAATATTGGACAAGCCAAATACATCGGGTCGCTTTTAAACACACTACAAAAAGACAACCAATCATTGCAAAACACGGCAGTTATTTTAGGCGATGAAGACTTGTTGGTTCCCGTACTTAATTCAATCCCTTTAAGTATTAATGCCTTAAACATCACTATGGGGTTTCCGCTAAAGTCTATCCCACTGGCATCGCTTTTTGAAGCCCTTTTTCATTTACACAAAACACCTTCGAACGCCTTTTACTATAAAGATGTTATAAACATTATATCACATCAATTTATAAGGCCTTTACTTTATATCGAAAACATAGATTACGCATCTAAACTCATCGAAACCATTAATAATAATAATCATGTTTACTTAAATAAAGACCGTTTAAGAGATATTGCCGACAAAGCAGGCGATGTTATTGATTTGTTGTTTTCAAGCTGGGAAACATCTGTTAAAACAGCATTAGGCAATTGCTCAAAGCTTATATTAGCTATTAAAAATTATTTAGACATAGAGAAAGCTTCAAATTTACTTTCATTGGAATATATATTCCGCTTTAACGAATTGTTTAATGAGCTTAACCGATTAAATTCAGAGTACCATCACATAAAAGATATTTCAACGCTCCATGGTGTATATAAAGAATTATTAAGTACGGAAAATTTAGATTTTCAAGGCGAGCCCCTAGAAGGCTTACAAGTTATGGGTATGTTAGAATCTCGTGTTTTAGATTTTGAGACCATTATTATTTCTTCAGTAAATGAAGGCGTGCTTCCTGCTGGAAAAAGCAATAATTCTTTTATCCCTTTTGATGTTAAAATTGAAAACAACCTACCTACTTATAAAGAGAAAGACGCTGTTTATACCTATCATTTCTATAGACTTTTACAACGAGCTAAAAATATTTTTATAATATATAATACAGAGGCAGATGTATTAACAGGTGGTGAAAAAAGCCGATTTATTACACAACTGGAATTAGAAGGCATCCATCATCTAAATCATCAAATTATAGCACCTCAAGCACCGATTATCGAACCTATTTTAAATGTTGTTAAAAAAACAGAAGCTTTACAAAAACAACTCATAAAGGTGGCTCAAGAAGGTTTTTCGCCATCCTCATTAACCAACTATATAAGAAATCCCATTGATTTTTATTATCAGAAAATATTAAAAATTAAAGATCACGATGATGTAGAAGAAACCGTTGCTGCAAATACCTTAGGTACCGTAGTGCATAATACGCTTGAGGATTTTTATAAGCCTTTAACTGGTCAGTTTTTAACCGTTGAAATTCTTAATAATTTAAAATCTAATATCGAAGAAAGAGTAACGTTTCATTTTAAAAATGAATATAAAGAGGGCGATATAACCAAAGGCAAAAACCTAATTATTTTTGAAATTGCAAAACGCTACGTTTCCAATTTTTTGAATTTAGAACTAAAAACTATAAGAGATGGCAATGAGATAAAAATTATAGCCATAGAAGCAGATAATGCCATTTCTATTCATATTCCTGAGCTTGACTTCCCTGTTAAAATTAAAGGTAAAGTGGATAGGGTGGATGAATGTAATGGCATGATTCGTATTATCGATTACAAAACAGGTAACGTTCAACAAAATCAGGTTGAAATTTTAAATTGGGAAGACCTTACTAAAGATTATAAAAAGTATAGTAAAAGTTTTCAAATTCTAAGCTATGCTTATATGATGCAGCTTTCAAAAGAAATAAAACTACCTGTCGAAGCCGGTATTATATCTTTTAAAAATTTAGGGGCTGGGTTTTTAAAATTTGCCAAAAAAGATAAACCCGGTAGTTATGCAAAGAAACATACATTAATAACTCAAGAAACCATGGATATGTTTAGTGTAGAATTAAAAAACCTTATTCTCGAAATTTGTAATCCAAAGGAGGATTTCATCGAAAAAGAACTTTAAAAAATGACTGTTTCTAAAAATATAATAATTAAAGGGCAACATAGCAAACCCATACTAACTGATGTTTTTTATATTGAAAACAATCAGTCAAAACCCATTATCATTTTTTGTCATGGCTATAAAGGTTTTAAGGACTGGGGTGCATGGAATATCATGGCAAAATCATTTGCCAAAGCTGGCTTCTATTTCATAAAATTTAATTTTTCACATAACGGCGGAAACGTTGAACAGCCGATTGATTTTCCAGATTTAGAAGCTTTTGGCAATAATAACTACACTAAGGAATTAGATGATTTGCAATCTGTAATGGATTGGATGGATTCAAATTCTGAATTAAAAAAAGAAGCAAATAGTAATAACATTTCACTCATTGGCCATAGTAGAGCTGGTGGTATTGTAACTATAAAAGCTGAAGAAGATAATCGTGTTAAAAAAGTAATTAGCTTAGCCGGAGTTTGCGATTTTGGAAAAAGATCATCCACAACAGGAGATTTAGAACAATGGAAAAAAGATGGTGTTAAATATGTTTTAAATGGCAGAACAAAACAGCAGATGCCTCATTATTACCAATTCTATGAAGATTTTATGGCTAATGAAAATAGGTTAACAATTAAACGAGCCGTTTCAAACTTAAAAATACCATATTTGATTTTACATGGTCATGCAGACACCAGTGTTCTCGTTGAAGAAGCATATCAACTCCATCAATGGAATTCTAATAGTAGGCTAGAGATAATTGAAGGCGCCAACCATGTTTTTGGAGCTTCACATCCATGGAATAGTAAAAGTATACCAGAACATTTAGAATTTGCGAAGACTAAAATTATTGATTTTATTGATAGTAAACTGAATAATAGTTAAATCAATGCCTTTTTTAAAACACTAACTGGATGCTGTGCAATACGCTTAGTGCCATCAAAAACCTGATGGCGACAACTCGTGCCTGATGCAGCAATAATTACAGAAGCTTCCATAGTTCTTATCTTTGGAAATAAACTGTCCTCTCCTACTTGCATACTCACATCATAATGTTCTTTCTCATAACCAAACGAACCTGCCATACCGCAACAACCTGAATTGATGACACTAACAGCAAAGTTTTCAGGTAAATTCAACATAAAAAAAGTAGGCTCCGTGCTACTTAATGCTTTTTGATGACAATGTCCATGTATTTTAATAATTGATGGTTGACTAGTAAATTGACTAGAATGAATATCTCCTTTTAATATGGCATTCTTTAGAAACTCTTCAATAGTAAAAGTGTGTTCAGCAATTTTTTTTGCTACATCTTTGGATTCTGCCAAACGTAAATATTCATCTCTAAATGATAAAATAGCTGAAGGTTCAATACCAATTAGTGGTGTGTTTTTAGAAATTAGAGATGCAAAAATTGAAATGTTTGTATTGGCAATTATTTTAGCTTCATCAAGAAAACCTTTTGAGAGGTGGCTCCTTCCACTCTCTTCATGGTCAATAATGTGTACTTTATATCCCAGTTGATTTAGCAATTCAAAAGTGTCTATCCCAATTTGAACATCATAATAATTAGTAAACTCATCTACAAACAAATAGAGTTCTCCCTTATACAATGATGTGGTTTGGAATTTATAACGGTTAGCACTGTGCCATGCTCTAAATGTTTTAGAAGCAAGTTTAGGAAGGCTTCTTTTTTTAGCAATGCCCAATACGTTTTTTGCTAAAAGCGTCTTTAATAATGTATTGGTTACATGAGGAAAAAGGCTTGCTATTTTATTATATTTTACATTATTTGCCAACATTTTGGTTCTTAATGATGGTGGATTTTCTTTTTGATATTGGTATAAAAACTCAGATTTAAAACTTGCGACATCTACATTACTTGGGCATTCACTTGCACAAGCTTTACAACTTAAACACAAATCGAAAACGTCTTTTAGTTCAGCATGATTGAATTTATTATCCTTATTCGAATTAGTCAAAAATTCTCTTAAAGTATTAGCCCTAGCACGTGTGGTATCTTTTTCATTTCGAGTAGCGCGGTAACTCGGGCACATGGTTCCTCCTGAAGACGATAATTTTCGGCAATCGCCAGAACCATTGCATTTTTCAGCGGCTCGTAATAATCCCTTTGAATCAGAAAAATCCATGAGTGTTTTAATATCTGGTTCTTTTCTGTCAATGGCATAGCGTAACGACTTATCCATGGGATAGGCGTCAACAATTTTACCTTTATTAAATACATTATCAGGATCAAAAGCATGCTTTATACGCTTTAACAAGGCATAGTTTTTTTCTCCAATCATAAGTGGTAAAAATTCACCACGAACAATACCATCACCATGTTCTCCGCTAAATGAGCCTTTATATTTTTTAACAAGTTTTGCTGTTTCGGTAGTGATTTCCCTAAAGAGCGCTACGTCTTTATTTTCCTTTAAATTTAATATGGGCCTTAAATGTATTTCGCCCGCTCCAGCATGCGCATAATAAACGGCCTTTTGCCCATAACGGTCCATCATATTTGTGAATTCGGAAATGTAATTGGGTAAATCTTTTAAATCTACTGCAGTGTCTTCAATACAGGCTACAGCTTTAGCATCGCCAACAATGTTTCCTAATAGCCCAAGACCTGCTTTTCGTAATTCAATACCTTTTGTTATATCTTGATCATATAGTTTTGGAAAGGCATAACCTAAATGGTGCTCTTTTAAATCTTGAATTAAACTGTTAGCCAAAACCTCCACTTTTTCTAAGGACACATCTCTAATTTCCAGCATTAAAATAGCTTGTGGGTCGCCATCAATAAAAAACCTATTTTTTTCTTGCTCCCTATTGTTTTTCGTGCAATCTAAAATGGTTTTATCCAATAACTCACAAGAATAAAGATTATGCTCCATGGCTATTAAAGTGGCCTCTAAACTTTCTTGAACACTATTAAAGTGCGCTATTACAAACAATTCTTCTTTTGGTGGCAATACATCTAATTGTAATGTTATAGCTGTTGTAAAAGCCAAGGTTCCCTCACTGCCGCAAAGTAGTTTTGCAATATTTATATCTTCAGATAATCCATTAGACGAACCTTTATCTAAAAAAGTATCAACAGCATATCCAGTATTCCGTCTATGGATAGATGCTTTTGGGAAGGCTTGATGTATTTCAGATTGAATTTTTGGGTTTGTTAATTCTTCAAAAAGGATATTATAAATAACACCTTCAACGCCGTTACTTAATTGCTTTGCTTTAAACGCTTCAATAGAAAGTGAATTAAATACAGCTTCCGATCCATCAGACAATATCGTTTTTATTTCTATGACTTTATCTCGTGTTACACCATACTTAATGGATGTAGACCCTGAAGAATTATTACCAACCATCCCACCTAGCATACAACGGTTACTGGTTGATGTATTGGGAGAAAAAAACAAACCAAAAGGCTTTAGAAAATGATTCAATTCATCTCTTATAATACCAGGTTCTATAACTACTGTTTTTTGATCTTCATTGAATTCTATAATTTTAGTAAAATGCTTAGATACATCAACAACAATACCTTCTCCAACACATTGTCCAGCTAAAGAGGTGCCTGCTGCTCTAGGAATAAGTGTTATGCCATAGTTTTTAGCAAAATCTATCAGCTTTTTAATATCACTCTTGTTCTTAGGATACGCAACAGCCAAAGGAATCATTCGGTAAACCGAAGCGTCTGTAGCATAAATACTTTTGTGTAACGCATCATAAAAGAGTTCGCCCTTCAATTTTTCCGAAAGTGCTTTTAGGTCGTTTTTAGTTATTAATTCTGGCATGAAGTTTTTATCTGCTACTTGAATTGAATTGGACTAAGGTATTAAACATGTTTTTAATATGAATAAATAATTCTATCTAATTAAACCTATTTTAGATGTAAATTAAAAATTCTGACTTAGAATCTTAACTGTTTTTTATAGATTTTGAAATTGTATAAATTAATTTTATTTATCAATAAACCAATTAGTTAATATAATTACGGAAATTCCATTAAAAGTATTTTATATCTGCAGTAATAAAAACAAAAAAGACTTCCAATTTTCCTGAAAGTCTTTCTATTATTTAGTGGAGAAGATCGGATTCGAACCGACGACCTCTTGACTGCCAGTCAAGCGCTCTAGCCAACTGAGCTACATCCCCTTTTACTGTATCTATAGTGTTTACAATGGTTTCTCCTCTTTTATGAGAAAATGCATTTGGTTGCAAAACTACGCAAATGTATACATTTTAGTGCAAAAACCCACCACCAAAACCCACCACCATTTTTATAATAATTAGAAACTTTATACTAATTCTAGATTCCTAAATAAATAATACATTTAACCCCTTTATATTTGTGAGTTATTTCTGTATATTTGATATAATAGAAATTACAACAAATAACTATGGTAAACATATACAGCCTTAATTTAGTATGTTTTTGATATATAGTTTAAATGGTTTTGAATTAACATATTTCATTATATGGTGGTTTTTGCCAATTTTTGCTTCAATATTTTCAAATTCAGAATTAGGAAAACTATCCTTAAACATTGTATCTAATGTAATAGCATCATTATTACAATTACAGCCTAAACTAGTATTTCCATATTTTAAACTGCCTGGTCCAAATATTTTCTTCCATTTCTTTTTTAACACTAAATCGTCCTTATTATATATCACTGTTAATTTATAATTATCATTCGTTTTAAAATCTTCATTCATTGTTGTTCTTTCATAATATTCAGTAAACAAGTCACTAGAAATAGCTGGAGCAATGAGGCAAACATTAATTTTTTGTTGAGTAGGGGTTTCAAAACTTAACTTGAAATTCTCTATATCTGAATCTTTTAGGTTGAATAAAGATGCCGATACCACCCGAGTACCTAAACTATGACCTATAATATTAATTTCATTAGCTTTTATTTTGGACAACAAATTTCTCAAAGAATAACCCACTTTGTTAGCATTTCCTATTGCCTGATTTTCAAAAAGCTCAAATATTCTCTTATTCGTTTTTAAATTTCTACCAACACAGCAGTCATAAGTAGCATCCCAATAAATTTCTATGAATTTAATATCAGAACCAAGGGCTGCCTGTTCAAGTATTGCCTCTTTTAAAAATTCATTGTCCTCCTGAGAAGAACTGCCGCCATACCTTGAACTTATGGGCTTTCTAAAACCGTGTGTCAGGACAAACACTTTAGAATTTGAATTAATTTTATTATTTAGTAATTGTAAATTTTCATTCACTAAACTAGTTTGAAACGCTCTATAATTAGCTTCTGTAAAACTCTTAAAATCATGATTTAAACCTCTTGCTATTTTTACAAATTTCAATTGATTATTTGAATAATACTCTCTTAATGTAGACTCATTAATAATCATATCTTTATTTGAAATAAACTCTTCGGGGTATAAGCCTCCTTCCTTATCAAAAAACACCCTAAATGTATTCTCAGATGGTTTGAAATAATTAATTTTTTCACCGTATAAAACATTTTGATTTAACTTAATACTGGAATCTTCTGCATCAACGTTATGAGCTTTCCTTTTTAAATTAAACAAAGGGATATCAACATTTAATCCTATTGTGAATCTCAATACGTTTTCATCATTAAACTCATTAGCTTCATTTTCAATATTCCTTAATAAAGGCGCAAATTGAGCACCAAATGACAAGGCAAATGGGGATTTTTTAAATCCTTTGATAAAATATAGCCCAGGAGCAAAAACTTGACTCCATTTTATATTTTCAGGAAGACCTTCAGCGCTATCGTCCTTAAATCGATAACTAAAGGGAGCGCCTAAATCTATTGCTGAAAGAAAAATAGTATTCGAATTTGTTTGTGTATTAATATCCTTTGTCTTGTCTACTTTCCATGAATATGAAAACCCTATAGGTGCAGTAATACCAAAACTGAAGCTATCACTTTCATTAATTTCATATCCACCAAAAATCCCAGGGTAAGCACTAACGTCCCAAGAGTTACTAAATTGCCGTTTTATTCTATATGAACTAACTGGCAGAGCATAAGTATTCATTATATCCTTTACTTCAACCTTGCTTCCCTCTTTAGATGCATTTATTATATCTACCAAAAAGTTACCATAGAAAACAATATGCTTTTTTATTTTATCATTTGTTTGATTATCTATCAAAAACTTATCCAATAATCCAATAGTAGTTAAAAGTGAATTACCATAATCTTTAGAAGCCATAGAATTATATATAGCATTGAAAGAAATAGTTAACTCTTTAAGTTTTGCGGTATCAAACGGCATTTGGACATTGTTTCCTTTAATTATTTCTTCTAAAAAAGAGGCGCTGATAGAATATAAATTGAGTGTTGATGATGCAAAATTAAAATAAGCCTCAAAATTCAGCTTACCCTGTTCATCACTTAATTCTTTTAATTGATTAGAAAGATTCTCAAAATCATTAGTAAGAGTGTAAATTTTAGGTATCAATTCGGTGCGAACTAGGTGTTCTGACAACTGGTAGCTTTTGGGGATGATTTTATTTGATTTAAGCTTAATAAAAATTAGTCCTATAAAATAATCTAACTCTTTTTTTTCTAAAATTTTAATTTCATTAAAACCAACTAATTTTCCATCCTCATTAATTAAGTTATCATAAAAAAGGTCTAATGCACCAATAAACTTATGAAGAGCATAGTTATCATAATCATTATATTGAGTTGCCAATAATTTTATAATTCGTTCAGCAGAATCTCCTTTTTTTATTGCATTGAATAAATCCATTGACATTTTAATACTCTGTCCAAATTCAGTTTTAATAAAGTCTGAATTCAAAAGTTCATTAAGTATATTCTCAGGCATTTCTGCGATGTCCGATTTAAAAGCAGATACCCAAGTTTGACCCAAGGAAGGAGTATCAAAACTATTTTGGCTTTTTAAAAGTAAAAGGGTTTTGGGAAATACTTCTTCCAAATTAATGTTAATGGTAACTTTTTTGCCATCTGAATTTAAAGTTATTATGTAGTCTTTGTCCAATATTTCCTTTAGGTTATCATAGAAGGTTAATGTAAGTTCCTTTTTGGTTCTTTCAACCAAGAACTGTGCAGTTCCGTCTATAATGTTTGTCGTTAAAGATTTACCTGAATTAAGTTGGTCATCTGTGTCCTTAAGTATCTCTAGGTTTATTTTAGAATCAAAATTAATTTTGCTTTTGATAGGGGCATGCTTAGCGATTAGCATTTTATTTTTATAACATGAAGTCACATCTATATCTTCAAAAACTTTTAGAACCATATTCGTGTCAAAGTCGCTTAAATCATTATTAAATGGCTCGGCAAGAAATTTGCCTAACTGAATTACTAAATTCTTTTCCTCATCACCGATGCAATCAGTCACGTCATCAATACTATTAATAAAGGCAATAATATCTTCATTATTCGATAACTCCTTTAAAGCTTTAGCCTCTAAATAAGCACTGTTTTGAGCTTGAATATTTCCACATAACAAAAAGGAGAATAAAACTAATTTGAAGATTTTCATATTGCAAAATTATAGAAAGTTAGAGGACACCAATTTTAGAATCCAGTCAAATATTATATGTTTTTTCAACATTATCAATCGTTAAAAAAATCAAAATAATTGTAATAATAGTCAATAAAACAAGAATAATTGGTACTTATTCCTTCTAATAAACTTCTAAGAGAATTACTAAAGTAATCCTTAATGCACCACTAAAAAACTTACAAAATGTTATTAAATAAACAGTTGGCTTTTCAACAACCAGTAAAAAACTCGTAACTGTTATACTTAAGCGTTTTTCAGCAACTAAATTAGCAAATGAATACACTCATAATTTTACTTACTGCTACTCCAAGACTTAATCAGACTACCTGTCCTACTATAAATTGCATATCTATAATCAATAGTTCCTTTATAACTACCAGCGTTTCTTTCTGCCATAATTTGACCATTTTCAAAAGTGAAATCGCATCCCCAACATTTTATCGGAATAACAATATTCCCTTTCATATCTAACAAACCATAGTCAGTTCCATCCCTTTTTTTTGCATATGAAACAACCTTTTCATCTTGAACACCAACACTTATATATCCTTCATCATGTAATTTCACCCTATAATATTCATTGGGCTTTACAATAATTTTTCCTCGTTTATTAATAACTCCGTTGTTTCCGCTAGAATTCCAATACTCGGAGTATCCCAAACTATTAAATTTTAGCGAATATTTATACCCGTCTACCAATTCCCTACCTTTCATATCTATAAGCGTATATTTTCTATAAAAATTTTCAACTTCTGCCGTTCCTTCTTCAAAATATTTAATACGCTTGTATTTTGAAGATACAATTTCTACCCCCCTTTCAATATCGAGCAATCCTTTTTTTAATTTACTTCCATCTGTGATTTCCGTAATGTTAATATTATTTTCAAGCTTATTAATCCTATCGTATTTGAAATCAATTAACGTTTCAAACGAACTGTTTACAACACCGAGTTTCTTATTTCCAAATCTATCCAATTTACTGTAAACAGTATTTATATTACTATCTCCATATTTATTTTTGTACCATACATTAAACTCACCTTCCGCTACTTTATTAGCCACTCTTTCTTTTTCAGCATCCTCTTTTCTTTTTACCTCTGCTAATCGCTCTCTTTCTTGCCTAACTCTTTCCTTAGCTAATTCTGAATCAATTTTAGACTCATAAGAAGCGATATCCTCAATTATTTCGTCATTAGGGTTCATATTATAGAGCTTATCCAATTCTTTTTTACTTTGGTGAAACTCTTCTAACCCTAAATATGCTTTAACCTTTAAATTTTGAATCTTTGCAGATTTCATTCCTTTTGAAATTGCTTCAATTTCTCTTGTTTTTTCTAGTGTCTCATAATATTTTCCTTGTTCATACAATTTCTCTGCACCTATAAGTTTAACTCTAATTTTATTTACGGTTGCTTGGTCTAGGTTTTGTGATTGAACAAATGAGAAACTGCAAGCTGTTATTAGTATTAGTATTATTTTTTTCATATCAGTCAATTCTTTCTCCTTTAGTATTTATATGGTGATACCCTGTGTTATCTTTTACATAAGCACGTCCATTATCATCAAAACGAGGCATACCGTAGTAACTATACTTTATTGGTATAATCAGTTTACCGTATTTATCAATCCAACCAAATTTCCCATTGACTTCTACTGTTAATAGATTATATTTTTCGAAATCTGGAATTCCTATTTCATCATACTTTGGTGCAACTAGTTCTTCACCTTTTATATTGATTATCCCATATTTATCATTCTTCTCAACTATAGCAATATTATTGTAAAAATTATCCCCATCATCATATTGATATGGTACAACTAATCTCCCGTTTTCATCTATATAACCCGTTTTAATTCTATCTTCAATAACTTTCTGTACGGGAGCAAGCGCACCTGTAAAATCACCAGGTGCCAAAAGAAAACTCTTTAAAACAATAACACCTTTTTTATTTATAAATACACCTCCTGTATTGGCACTCACCGCTATTAGCCCATTATAACAAACTCCAGGAGAGCCAAATAAGTTTTTACCAAGATTTTTAAGTATATCTCCTTTTTCATTAACTATTAAGAATTCTTTATTAAGTATAACAGCAGCTACCCCTTCATTAAAACCCTGAGAACTATTATCATCATAAATAGGCGGTAAAACTACCTCACCATATTTATTTATGTAACTATATTTTCCATTAATTTCAAATTTAGCTAGAGAAATTCCAGGAGTTGTTCTACTTTTTACTGAAAACCGAATTCTTCCATTATATAACCTTTCTTCTTTTGAGTTTACAAACATTTCATCTACCTCATATGAAATTAATGCAATTTCCTTTAGGTCCTCCTGAGAAACATTCATTTCGTTTAGTTTATCTATAGCATAATAACAGTTTATTAATTCTTCAATTACAAAACGTATTGGTTCTTCAATTCCTTTTTCTTTCGATTCTTTCATATCTTTTTTTATAAAACCGTATAAGGTTTTGATATAAAGAATTTGAATTTTAACCGATTCATTATCTCCGATTAACTCAAATAAATCATCAAAAGAATTTAATGATTTTTTAAAATCCCCACTTTCATTAAGCGATTCAATAATGACCATTTTCATTGAAATTTTACTCAATGTTTTTTGGTCTATTTCTTGTGAAAAACCGACTTGAAAACTGCATACTGCAAGTACTAATGTTATTACTATTTTTTTCATAATTATCTGTATCTTGATTTTATACTGTTTTTCCAATTATTTATTTCAATTTTACATTTTTTCCTTTCAATTTCTTTTTCTCTTTTTTCACGTGCTTTTCTTCTTTTAGAGTCTCTTTCATCTCTTTCTTTCCGATTTAGATATTGCAGATAAGATTCTTTATTTGGGTCATGTCCTTTAATCGCAATTAAACGCAATGGTCCATTTGATTTATAACTATCGTAAGAAAAATCAATTTCATAACCATCAATAAAATCTCCTTTTTTATCAACAAAACCCTCTTTATATGCTGTACAAGTCTCGTAGCAAGATTTTGTTTCTATTTTCTTTCTCACTTTAGCATAACCCATTTTATATTCCAAAATACTCCAATTCCTATATGGTATTAAAACCTTTCCCCGACTATTTATAACGCCTGTTAATCCGTTGTTATAATCAATTTTAAAGTCAATATCATCTTCTACTGAGCCTAACAAAGCATCTAAATCTTTTTCATTAGACTTTGACTTGCTTTTACTCGATAGTAAATCATCAAGATTACTCGAGGTTGCTTTTTTGTTTTGTGAGCTACCCGCTAATAAATCGTCCAAATTATTTGAGCTACTTTTTTTTGTAGAACTTGTTCTACCAGATTCATTTAAAAAATCATCCAAACTCTTTGTCTTTTTTGTTTTTTCAACTTTTGATTTAGCTAACAAAGCGTCCAAATTTGAAATCTCATCATCTAATTTAGAAACCTCTATATTGTATTTTATTTTATCGGTATTTTCCTCTCCTTCCTTTTTTTGAAGACCACTTAAACGATTGTTAATGTTCTTAATGTTCTCATTAAGTTTATTTATTCGCCCTTGTAAGGCAGAGCGATAACTAAATTTATGACCTATTGAATTACTAAGAATATCTATTTGTTTTGCCTTTTCTTTTAAACCACTTTCTTGCATTGAATATAATACAGCTTCATTTTCTTTTTTCTTTTGGGCTAATACATTTTTATCTGCATTTAAACTAAACGAGTTAGGGAATAGCCCTTTTGTGTTTTTTTCGTGCTGAGCCTTAGATTTTGCATAATCATCTTCCAGTTTTCTAATCTCCTCTTCTATTTTCTGCACTCTTTTTTGCTCAGTAGTCATCTTTTCCGATTCAAGTGTAACTTCTTGTGCAAATAAATTAATTGAAAATAGTAGAATAAATGTAATGGCAATTTTGAATTTCATAAGTAGCTCAATAACAATTGGATTACCAAGTATACAAAGATTAATAAATAAAACCTATTCCCAATTTCAGTATATTTTAGAACCTTCCTGTCTGAATCATTATTTTTGATGAACATATTATTACAATACATCTATTAAAACAAATTGATTTGACTGACCTACAAAACGTCTTGATTGAAGGCTCTGAAATAGACATATTCGCCTATTTAAAACCTTTATTTATTGAAAACAGCAAGCTTTCAGAAATTGATATAAAAACTTTGAAAGCATATGAAACCACTAATTATGGGATGATTGGTCTCATTGGATTGCTAATTAATAGTAAGGCACGTATTCTTTTAGGTAAAAAACAAGTATATTATTCAGATATACAAAACTGGTGTAATACAATAGAAACTACTTACGAAGATTTAGAGGTAATTGCCGATAAATATTTGGATGATAGTTTTGAAGAAGAACCCGAATTTATTTTAAGAAAAGTAATGTTAGAGTATCCAGCAGATAGTTTTGAAAATTAATAATAATCTATTAAAACCTAATACGAAATTGAATCAAATGGATAATTTTAAACCTGTAGAAGTGCAAATTGAAGAAGCGACAGACGTTAAATGTTTGTTTTATGAGCAGCAAGAAGGTAAATGTTTTCTAATTATAAAAATAGTGGGTACCTGTTCTGTTGGGTCAAGAGGGGAAGATTATGGGCAGTACCTATATCAAAAAATTGGATTGGCACTTTTAAAGTTTCAGCCCATAGCGGTTTTAATAGATATGCAAGAACTAGAATACCAATACGGAGATAGAATCCTTAATTTATTTCAAATATTCTCTGATGTGCTAATTTTTAGTGAAAATCCCCCTATGGCATCCTTTGTATTATCCAATAAAAACAAGAATGGATTGTCTTCATTACTTCAATTTAATATTGAAAATCTACAACCACCTTTTTATTATGATTATGAGGAAGCATTTCAAGATTTATGGGAAAAGTATGACGAAATTTAGTTTTTTAAATCTTTTGCTGTTTTCGCCCCGTAAACAGAGAGAGTTGCTATTAGTGCTTTTAAATCAGCAATATCATAACGTTTCTTATTCTCTTCAATGCTAATAATTGAATTTATATAATCGATAACTGTTTCCTCCTCTCCCCGTTGGTTTATTTCAATCGCATTCAGGTCAATTAATGGACGGTCTTTTTTCACATCTTTTACTTGTCGCCCTAAAGTTAATATGAATGTATCAAAGACAACATTGTGTGAAGAAACAGTAACAACTCTCTTCATAAGATGCTGTGGTGATGGTACACTACCCAATCTGGTCTTTACACAAATAAATTCTGAAGAATGTTTGTTCCAAAAAGCAGCAATAATATTTTTATAGTTTGGTGTTTCTCTCGTTATTCTCAAGAATCTTAGAAAAAGATTTTCAAGATGTTTTCCAACGTCATCATTGGCTCCAAGGCTTTCTACTTTGGAACATGCCATAGAAGCAAAATTTTTCATATGTATTGAAGTGTAATAAGTTTTGTAACCTTCTTCCTCAAAAACAAATTCATAGTCTGGGTCAGTTTCCTTGTTTTGAGCTTGGGCATTAAATGCAAACCCAAAAACTAATACCACTAATAAATACTTAATTCTTTTCATCATTTAGTTTTTTAATTCTTCTGCTGTTTTGTTCAGAGGTTATCTTTTCCAATTCAAGTGTAACTTATTATGCAGATAAATTAATTGATAATAGTAGAAGAAATATAATTGTTATTTTAAATTGCATAAGCAGTTAATTAGTAGTTTGATTTTCAAGTATAAAAAATATTCGATAAAACCTATACTCAATTTAAGTAAATCATAAATTGATTTTATAAAATGAAAAAAGATTAAAAAAAACCGCACCACCATACCCCACTACCAAAATATTTTGGATTGAAAAATACCTGTAAGTAATTGATTATTAAGTGATTTGAAGAAGAGAGAACGAAGTCCTTTATTGACTGCCAGTCAAGCGCTCTAGCCAACTGAGCTACATCCCCTTTTTTCAAAACTATGCAAATGTATACATTTTAGTGCAAAAACCTAATACTAAAAACCCTCTATCATTTCAATTTAAGATTGGTATTTGTAGTATTCGTTCCATAGTAATTTACTAAGACATAAATTAATTCCCGAGAAACTTATATCTAACCCACTTTACTAGGCAGGGGCCTTAAGAAATTTTAAAAAAACTACCCGATAACAAAGGGTATATAATTAATATCGTAATCTGTTTATAATCGGAAAACCCTATAGATTTGGCTTTTGTTCGTTTTCTTTTACTAACTTAGACCTTGCCAACGCAACAGACATAAAATCGTAGACCTTGTAAGCAATAAATAATTTCATGAAGCACTTAATTTTTTTAATAATTACATTCCCTTTTATGGCATCACATATAATCTTCGACTTTAATCAAAAATCAGATCTAAAAAATTGGGAAATTATTGATGATGTTGTTATGGGCGGAAAATCATCAGGTTCTTTTGGTTTAAGCCCTCAAGGTTACGGGGTTTTTCAAGGTTCTATATCATTGGATAACAACGGCGGGTTCTCTTCTGTACACTATAAATTCGAACGAACATTAATTGGGGGTTTCACTAAAATCAGACTTAAAATAAAAGGCGATAATAAAACATATCAATTTAGAATAAAATCCAGTTCGGGAGATTATTATTCCTATATAACTAGCTTTTCAACAACTGGCGATTGGCAAGACATAGAAATTTCTCTAAAAAACATGTACCCTTCATTTAGAGGAAGAAAGCTTGACAAACCAAATTTTTCGGAAGACACTATTGAAGAAATAGCATTTTTAATCGGAAATAAAAATGAAGAAGAATTTAAGCTTCTAATCGATAAAATAGAATTACAGTAAATACGTTACAAAACACCGTTTACAACTAAGAATAGTCTTAAAACTTTCCAAGCTTTAATTAGACCTACCACCAATTTTACTTTAATCCACTCAATACTAATACAGGAATACTACTGTAAAAATCTTTTTTAAGAATGGTGTTCTTTTCCCATTTTTTAGCGAAGAAGCCACGTTTACGTCTTACAACACACAACATATCTGGGTTATGAGATTGGATATGCTCTAAAACACCTTGAAAGGTTGTCGCATTTTCTGTTTTTACAACCTGAGCAACAACAGCCTTTAATTCATCATTCACATCAAAATCACCTTGATTATGGTATGGTGTTTTTACTAATAATAAATCAACCGTAGCCTTAAATTTATCCTTTATAGATTGAAGCGGTTTAAGAACATGGGCTTTTTTAATAATAGCAGATTTAATGGCCATTAAAATAGTTGCTGGCTTTTTAAACGTATAGCCCTCTGGTACAATAAGCGCAGGAACATCCATTTGTTTTATTATTTTACCTGATGTTTTACCTAAATAGACCTCGTGTTTTATAGAGTTTGTTCTGGGTTCGATTAAAACCAAATCAACATCTCCTTTTTCGCAAGCCAATTCTAAAGTATCTATAAGCTTCCCTTTTAAGGTTTTTATAATAACCTCAACGCCTTTTGTATCAATTTTTGAAACCAAATCGTCTAAAAACGCTTTACTTTCCCGTTCTATAATATGGTCAACCTTAATCATAGTTCCAGCCTTGGTATAAACATTATATATCTGTACAATAAAAAGTTTTGCTTTAAAAGCTTCGGCAAAATCTACAGCATACTGCAAATGACTTAATCCATTTTTTGATGCCCCAACAGGAACTAAAATATTTTTCATATCTATAAAGTTTAAAGCTAAAATTACAATAAATTTGAAGCAAAAGTAAAATATTTACAATGATTCGTAAGGCGACATTAGAAGAAATCGATAAAATCCTCCATATAACAAGGGCTTGTGCTGTCTATATGATTGAAAAAAATATTTATCAATGGAATGAATTTTACCCCAACAAACAAGCCTTTTTAAAAGATATTAATCGTAATGAATTGTATGTGTTAGAATTAGAAAACAGTATTATTGGTTGTATTATCATATCCACATTTATGGATGAAGAATATATCCCTATCTCTTGGTTAACACCCAATACTAATAACATCTTTATCCACCGTTTAGCAATTCATCCAAACCAACAAGGTAAAGGTTATGCACAACAGCTCATGCAATTTGCAGAAGACTTCGCTAAAAAAAACCAATATACATCAGTAAGGTTAGACACCTTTTCACAAAACTCAAGAAACCAAAAATTTTATGAACAACGTGGATATAAGCGCTTAGGAGAAATTTTCTTTCCTAAACAAAGCCAATATCCGTTTTATTGTTACGAACTTGTATTGTGAATATAAACATTAGTTTAAAACATATAAACAAACTTGCCATTCCAGCCTTAATTTCTGGAGTGTCCGAGCCTATTTTATCATTAACAGATGCGGCTATAGTTGGCAATATTCAATACAACGCCACAGAATCTTTAGCAGCAGTAGGTATCGTAACCACTTTTATGTCTATGCTTATTTGGGTACTGGGCCAAACACGGAGTGCCATTTCATCTATCGTGTCACAATATGTAGGTGCTAATAAACTAGAAAACATTAAAAACCTTCCTGCCCAAGCTATTTTTATTATTACCTCTTTAAGTATTCTGATTATTGTTAGTACGTATCCGTTTGCTAGAACTATTTTCAAACTGTATAATGCTTCCAATTTAATTTTAGATTACAGCATCATTTATTATAAAATTCGTGTTCTTGGCTTTCCTTTTACTTTATTTACCATAGCTGTTTTTGGGGCCTTCCGGGGATTGCAAAACACCTATTACCCTATGATTATTGCTATTATTGGAAGTGCTGCAAATATCATTCTAGACATTATTTTGGTATATGGTATTGATGGTTATATAACTCCTATGAATATTGAAGGTGCTGCCTATGCGAGTGTTATTGCTCAAATTTTAATGGCTATTTTTTCAGCTTATTTCCTTCTTAAAAAAACAGTTATTCCATTAAAATTTAGTTTCCCATTTAATAAAGAAATCAAACGCTTTATTTTAATGATTCTTAACCTTTTTGTAAGAACTATTGCTTTAAATGTTACCCTATATTATGCCAGTGCGTTTGCAACCAGTTATGGAGCCGAATATATTGCAGCCTATACCATTGCTATAAATTTATGGTTTTTGAGTGCTTTTATTGTTGATGGTTATGCTAGTGCAGGTAACATTCTATCTGGAAAACTCTTTGGAGCAAAAGCCTATGGTTTATTAATTACCCTAAGTAATAAATTAATAAAATATGGTCTTATAATCGGGATAATTTTAGGTCTCATTGGCGCGCTGTTTTATTATCCAATAGGGCGTGTTTTCACAAAAGAACCCGAAGTTTTAAATGCTTTTTACAATGTGTTTTGGATAGTTCTGGTTATGCAGCCTCTATGTACATTAGCATTTATTTTTGATGGTATGTTTAAAGGTCTAGGAAAAATGAAGTATTTACGTAATGTGCTTTTATTTTCAACCTTTATAATATTCATACCCATATTATTTTGGTTAGATAGCTTGGACTATAAATTACATGCCATCTTTATTGCCATTACTGTCTGGATTATTGCCAGAGGCATTCCCTTAATCATAAAATTCAGAAAAATGTTTATTCCACTTTCACAAAATAATTAACTTTGCATAATAGCATAACAAACCATTATGAATCTATTTATTACTTTACTTCTGCAAGTAGATATAGAAGAAAAAATACAAAACGCACCGGATAAGGGATACGAAATAGGTGTCTTTATTGGCTCTATGTTACCTTTTGTGGTTCTTGTATTATTAGCTTACTTAATTTATAGATATAACAAAAATAGAATTAACAAACAATAATATGGATATCATGTCATTTTTGAGCGGCAATGGATTGTTTCTCGTTTTAGCTTTAGTTTTAATAATCGTTTACGCCGTTAACCGCAGAAAAAGAAAATAATGGGCAATAACATTCGTATCACAAAACAATTCTCTTTTGAAACAGGTCACGCTCTTTATGGTTACGACGGAAAATGTAAAAACGTACATGGCCACAGTTATAAACTCTCGGTTACCGTTATTGGCAAACCGATTTCGGATCATACCCATGTTAAATATGGCATGGTTATCGACTTTGGTGACCTTAAAAAAATTGTAAAAGAAGAAATTGTAAATGTCTTTGACCACGCCACGGTTTTTAATAAAAACACCCCGCACGTAGAACTTGCCAAAGAGCTCCAAGACCGCGGGCACAATGTCCTGTTAGTCGATTATCAACCTACCAGTGAAATGATGGTTATAGACTTTTCAAAAAAAATAAAAAAAAGGTTGCCAAAACATATTCATTTGCACTCCTTAAAACTTCAAGAAACCGATAGTTCTTTTGCAGAATGGTTTGATTATGATAATATTTAGGGCGTTACCTTAATCCTGAACTAAATTCAGGATTAAGGTCGGGCTTTTCGCTATATCTTTTTTACAGAAAAAGCAAAAAAGGATACCGCTGCAATCCCTAACGCAGTAAAAAAATTCCATTAAAATTTTAGGTATTTTTACTAAAATCAAAACACCAAAATAGTGCATCTTTCATATTGGGAAATAAAAAACTGGTTAACAAATATCGATTTCACTATTGTAGGTAGTGGTATTGTAGGGCTTAGTTGTGCACTACAATTAAAAAAACAACACCCAAAAGCCAATGTTTTAGTTCTAGAAAAAGGTGTTTTACCTCAAGGTGCAAGTACAAAAAATGCTGGGTTTGCATGCTTTGGGAGCCTAAGTGAAATATTGGACGATTTACAATCCCATTCAGAAGCAGAGGTTTTAGAGCTTATAAAAAAACGCATGGAAGGCCTAAACTTTTTACGCAACACATTGGGAGACCAAACCATAAATTACAAAAACCATGGCGGTTATGAATTATTTACTGAAAGTGATTCCGAATTGTTTCAACTCTGTTTATCAAAAAAAGACGCTATAAACAAAATGCTTAAACCCATTTTTAAAGATGATATTTTTAGTCTGCACGATAATAGCTTCAACTTTAAAAACATAAAAAATCAATACGTTTATAACCCATACGAAGGTCAACTTGACACCGGGAAGATGATGGAATCTTTGATGTATTTAGCATTAAAACAGGGTGTCAAAATTTTAAATAGTATTCAGGTTGAAAGTTTTTCAGAAATCAATGATTCAGTAAAAATAAAAACTAATGCATTTGAGTTTTCAAGCTCGAAGTTAATGATAGCTACAAATGGCTTTGCATCGCAACTCATTAACGAAAAAGTAAAGCCCGCCAGAGCACAGGTTTTAATTACCAAGCCATTAAAAAACTTGCATATAAAAGGGACATTCCATTTAAATAAAGGGTTTTATTATTTTAGAAATATCAATAACAGGATTTTACTTGGGGGTGGACGTCACATTGATTTTAAAGGTGAAGAAACCACAGTACTAAATCAAACAGCAAAGATTCAAAACACCTTAGAAGACCTTTTAAAAACCACTATTCTTCCGGAAACAGCTTTTGAAATAGACCAGCGTTGGAGTGGAATTATGGGTGTTGGAAACCAAAAGAAAGCGCTTGTAAAACAACTAAGCAACAATGTGTTTTGTGGAGTTCGTCTTGGCGGCATGGGCATTGCTATTGGCAGTTTAGTTGGTAAAGAATTAGCAGATTTAGTTTAAATGAATATTAAAAAGAGCTTATATAACCAATGTCAAGAATTTGTTGGAAAGCGATTCCAGATCATTCAAAATACCATTAATGAAATTCAAGTGTCATTACGGTCAGAAACCAAAAGTAGTGCTGGCGATAAGCATGAAACTGGCAGAGCCATGCTACAACTAGAACGTGAAAAAGCAGGCCGCCAATTGGCTGAAATTCAAAAAACAAAGGAACTGCTATTAAAAGTAAATATAAATAAAACTTCTAAAACAATTGGTTTGGGTCAGGTAGTTTACACCTCTAACGCCAACTATTTTATAGCCATAAGCGCTGGAGCTTTACAAGTAAATGATGATTTGTTTTATGCTGTTTCGTCAAACACACCTATTGGGCAATTATTAATAGGTAAACATGTTGGGAATACTGTAACTTTTAGAAATGAAACCTTTAAGATTGAACAGGTCCTATAAACTATTTTTTAATTAAAAGATTTACCTTTTGGTTTAAATTAAGTTTTTCAGGATGCTCAAAAAACACCTTTTCCTCATTCCATTCTGCTTCAATTAAAAAGTAATGGCCTTTATAATACGATTGTTTTACAACAGCTATTACATCTGATTTTTCAACGACTTTTAACTGATTGGCATAAACCATCTCGCCATCAATCTCATTAAACTCCCCAAAAAAAGAAGCGACTAATTTGTTTTCAGGATTATTATACAAATACTGAGGTGTATTATTTGCTATAATTTTAGCATCATGTAAAACAATCATCTTATCCGAATACGATAGCACATCATCCTTATCATGGGTAGCCACAATACAGGTAATGTTTTTTTTCTTTAAATATTTAAACAGGTTTCTGCGTAAGGACTGTTTTTTAAAATTATCAATATGGCTAAATGGTTCATCTAATAAAATCACTTCTGGTTGTTTTGCTATGGCCCTTGCCAATGCTACACGTTGTTTCTGTCCGCCGCTTAATTCTTTAACTTTGGTTTTTGAAAATGGGGTCAATTCCACAACTTCCAAAAGTTCTTTAATGCGTTCTTGCTTTTCTTCAGGGTAAAAATTAGAAAGAAATGCGCCTATATTTTCTGAAACTGAAATAACAGGCATTAAATCGAATTCCTGTGCCACATATTTCATATAATCGGGACCTGTAATGAGATTAAATTTTGGACCTAGAATTTCTTCGTCCTTCCAGTATATATGGCCTTTGTTTAAATCATAAGTTCCATACAGCAATTTTAAAAGTGTGCTTTTTCCAGAGCCACTTTCGCCAATAATAGAAACGTGTTCACCTGTTTTTACACTAAAGTTAATATCCTCTAGAATGTTTTGCTTTTTATAACGGAATGTTACATGTTGTATGTCTAACATAGTAGCTTAACGTACTAAATAAAATTTAGATTTTATTGGCATCCTTAAAATAAGTAGATTTAAGTAAAAACGAATTTTTTAAAACCTTAAACCTAATATATCTATTTAGTAGAAAATAGAAATAAATAAAGTAGGTTGGTGTTAAAGCTGCTAATATTTTATTTTTCTCATAGAGTATAGGCTTTAGTTTTGTTATATAACGAAAGACCAATTCGGGGGTTAATAGGAAGGTGAGGATGTACTTCATAATACCATCGCCTTCTTCTTTCTTATATGAAATCCCGACTTTATTAGTTCCTATATTTTGATAAAACCCAGAGTTTAAGGTTTGGATAAACTTTAAATGTCTACGGTTATGGAACAACCCAGAAATCAAAGCTTTCTTCGAAATTATTCGCTGTATCATTTCTTGGTCATAACAAATAGTCTCCGTGCTTTTTAATAGTGCCAAATGAAAATCAAACATTTGCTTTTGATGGTCTTGGATATAATTATCATACAACCATTTTTCTTCTGCATTGTGTTTTTCTAGTACATAACCATTATTCTTATTCGTATACCCAATAGCACTTCCATGATTGGCTGCCGAAAATTGCTCATAAAATTGGTTATTTGCCATTAAAATATTATCATGATAATTGGTAAATGGCAGTATTGAAAAAATCAAACCATCACGTTGGGTTTTTTCTTTAATATCATACATATACCGCAGCCCTAAATAATAGCCTGTAACTGGTATTTTTTCTTCAAAAAAACCAAAAATAGATTCTTGCATAGTCCCTCCCCAGCCAATATCCACAAGGTGTATACCTTCTTCTTCGACATTGGCATTAAAAGAATTTATATACGCGTTAAAGTCTGAAGTATTAGACTGTTTGTGGTTTTTATAAAATTCCGTAAAGTTTTTATTGGCCTTAAGGTTTGTATATTCTGATGAATTAAAAAAGTCATTTATAGGCTTGTCAATGTCTATATTCAATGCTGTTACAATTGCTTTTTTTATATCATCAGGGCAGTTAAAGAAGGTTAAGAAATCTTGTAGCGACAGTTCTGGATATTCTTTTTTTAAGTATTTAAATTCTTCTTTATCAATAGTCTTTAAGTTTATCTGCATTGATGCCTGCCTTGATATCTTTAGATAATGGGTTTTTATTTTGGCACCATTTTCAATCGAAGCAAAATCTTGATACGAGTCGAATAGTTTTTTTAAATACTGTCCTTCTCTAGAAAGAAAAAACAAGTTTTTAACACCTTCTTTTTTACATTTATAATAGAGCCTTTCTGTAAAAAAATGATAAAAAATAATATACTGTGTAAAAGGCATAGACGATTTTTTAGTGCATGCCTTATATATGGTATTTACTGCTTTTTTTGCTTTCTTATAATCATCACCTAATGCGTTACGTCTGTTCTTCCTCAAATACTTATCATGAGGTAAAAGAAATGCATTGAGCCCATTTTTAGTTGCATTTTCAAAATCGCTTCGTTTATTATCGCCAATCATCATAATATCCTTCTGTTGGATTGAAAGTTGTGAAATAACAGCATTATAAATAGTCCCGCTATGTTTACTTTTTTCAAGTGATGAAGAGCTAAACACATCATCAAAAACATCTAAAATACCATGGTGTTTTAGCATTTTTTTGAATAATGATTTGGAGCCATAAAAATCTGAAACGAGGTATACTTTACCACCATTCGCTTTAAAGTCATTAAGCAGATTTAAGATGTTTTCATTCGGGTATTGAACACTTGTTTCTGCCTTAAGATCTATGCTTTCAAAAGCTTTAACAAATTGTGGTTTGTTAATGTTTTCAATAATATTGTTATTGACTAAACGTTTATAAATTTCACCTATTAATGTTTCATAAGGCACTTCTACATTGTTTCTATCTAACTTATTACACAAATAAGTCATGGATTCTTGCCTTATGAAATAAAGTTCGTCTGTAGTCGTATTAAGACCAAATTCTATAATCATGAATTTAGCCCATATTTTTATGGTATAATTAGGATGAACTGTTCTATGAATAAGTGTATCATAATAATCTGTAAAAAGGACTTTGATGTTTTTGTCTGTTAGATTCTTTTTTAATCGATTCAAATACATAGTCTTATCCTTTTATTTTTTCATTGGTTAGACTTGGCAAAACTTCAAATCCCATGTTGTATAGTGTAAAACCAAAAAGGTCTACATATTGTTCAATGGCCTTGCTTACAGGTGTTCCTGCACCATGGCCTGCATCAGTTTCAATACGGATTAGGGTAGGGTTATTTCCTATTTGTTTGCTTTGTAATTCAGCAGCAAATTTAAAACTATGCGCAGGCACAACACGATCATCATGATCGCCAGTTGTTATTAGTGTTGCTGGATAGTGTACTCCAGATTTCACATTATGTAAAGGTGAATACCCTTTTAAATAATGAAACATTTCTTTATTATCTTCAGCAGTGCCGTAATCGTAAGCCCAGCCGGCTCCAGATGTAAAGGTATGGTAACGTAGCATATCCAAAACACCAACTGCGGGCAAGGCTACTTTTGCCAACTCTGGACACTGTGTCATTACAGCGCCTACCAATAAACCGCCGTTAGAACCACCCCTAAGTGCTAAATATTCTGATGATGTATACTCTTTGGTAAATAAATATTCCGCAGCAGCAATAAAATCATCAAATACATTTTGTTTTTTCATTTTAGTTCCTGCATCATGCCATATTCTACCATATTCGCCTCCTCCACGCAAATTGGGAACGGCAAAAACACCTCCTTGTTCCATCCAAACGGCATTGCTAATACTAAAAGCAGGTGTTAAGCTAACATTAAATCCGCCATAGCCCAATAGAATTGTTGGATTTTTACCATGTAATTCTAATCCTTTTTTATGTGTAATCATCATGGGTACTTTGGTACCATCTTTTGAGGTGTAAAATACTTTATTGCTTTCGTAAGCATCACTATTAAACTCAATGGATGGTTTCCAATATAATTCAATATCTCCTGTTTCAACATTAAATTTATAAATACTTGATGGTGTATTGTAATTAGTAAACGAAAAATAATTTGCTTTTTCTTCTTTTTTGCCACCAAAACCACTAGCTGTTCCTAATCCAGGAAGTTTTACATCTCTAACTAATTTTCCGTTATAATCATACTGTTTTACTCTTGAAATGGCATCGACCATATAATGCGCAAAGAAATAACCACATCCTGCCGACGGCGATAAAACGTGCTCAGTTTCAGGAATAATATCTACCCAGTTATCTGGTGTAGGATTTAATGTGTCTACAGCAACTATGCGCTTATTTGGTGCGTTTAAATTCGTAACCAGAAACAGTTTACTCCCTGAGTTATCAATAACATAGGTGTCTGTATCGGTATGGTTTAAAACAGGAACTAATGTGCTATTTGGTACAGAAAGGTCTTTTATAAATAGTTTATTCCCAGAGGTTGATACTCGTGGTGTGATAACCAAATACTTGCTGTCTTCTGTAACTTTAGCATAAATATAACGGTGCTTTTCTTCGGGGGTTCCACCAAAAATTAAAACATCATTTTTTTGAGCAGTTCCTAATTTATGATAGTAAACTTTGTGTTGGTCCGTTTTAGCAGAAAGCTCGCTACCAAAAGGTTTATCATAACTTGAATAATAAAACCCTTCATCTTTATACCATGATATTTGAGTGAATTTGACATCAATGAGTGGGTCTTCAATAATAGCTTTCGTTTCGGTATTCATGATTAAAATTTTCCTCCAATCACTTCCACCTTCAGAAATAGAATATGCCAATATTGTTCCGTTTTTTGAAAAACTCATGCCGCCTAAAGATACGGTCCCATTATCTGAAAATGTATTCGGGTCTAAAAACACCTCAGCTTTAGCATTCCCTTTTTTTCTATGGTATACATTCTGATTTTGTAAACCATCATTTTTTGCAAAATAGGTATAATTCCCTTCAACAAATGGAGCACCAACTTTTTCGTAATTCCATAAACTAGAAAGACGTTCTTTTAAATCATTTCTAAAAGGGATATGGTCTAAATAACTAAATGTTGCTTTATTTTGTACTTTAACCCAGGCAGCTGTTTCTTCACTCTTATCATCCTCTAACCAACGATATGGATCTTTTACTTCTACACCAAAGTAATTATCTATAGTATCTAGAGTTTTTGTTTTAGGATAATCCACGCTAAGAGGCTTTTTTTCTGCATTGGTTTCATGACTAACCAATATAATAATTAATGTAAAAAGGCTGATTAGTGCTCTTTTCATGATGATATTTTTAATCTGCTCAAAAATAAGGAAAAAAGAGAGAGTATTCGTATTGGAGATAAAGTTTACAAAGCCCTTTTATCTGAATAGGCCAGAAAAAACTATAAGTTCCCGAAACACCTCTTAATCGCAGAAAAGTATCTAATTATAAATATTACTCATTAAGCTTATGCAAAGCTGTTTTAATACTTTTAACTATTTTTCTTAATGCTAAAAACTTAATGACACGCTCTGCGTTGCTAACTCCTATAAGGCTTTCGAGTTTCAAACGTTTTTTATTCATAAAAGACAGCCAAGCACTATCATAATGATGTATTGTATAGCTGTTTTTTGTTTTTAATATTTTATTCGTTTTAAAGTTTTTAGGACTAAAATATTCTGACGGAAACAAATAAAGAGTATTGTTATTTATGATTGTTTTTGAAATGTTTTTAATATCACTTGGGGTCATTAATGCTATCGTCTTGGTTTTCTTGATTTGTGACTGCATGATTTCTGGTAAAACAACAGTATCTAAGCTACCGTCTTCTTTAACAAAGGAACGGTTTTTATAATATTTTAAACATTCTTGAAGCCAATCAGCATTTTTTTCAGCGCCAAAAATAGCAGCTTCAGGAAAACCGTCGTACTGATTTCCAATAAAGTAAGGTAAGCTAAGGAAGTCATCAAACTTTTTTAAAACCTCTACATCGGTATCTAAATAAATACCTCCGTATTTGTAAACAGCATAAAGCCTTATATAATCTGCAGCAAATGCATATTTTTTTTTATCAAATGCCTGCTTTGTCCAAAGCGTAGCATTTATATCAAATTTTTTAGTATCCCAAAGAACAAATTCATAATCTGGAAGTTTGGTTTTCCAAGACTCCATACACTTTTTTATTAATTCTGGATAATCATCGCCGCTTAACCAACAAAAGTGAATTATTTTTGGAATCATAGTCTTTTTCAAAGTTGAAAACAAAAATAAATAATGCTCCTGTAAATTCTATATTTACAGGAGCATTATATGGTTTTAATCGATAAAGAAGCTTTAAACTAAACTATTCTCAATCAAGTATTCAGCAATTTGAACCGTGTTTGTTGCTGCACCTTTACGCAAGTTATCAGCAACAATCCACATATTTAGAGTATTAGGTTGTGTTTCATCTCTTCTAATACGCCCAACAAAAACCTCATCCTTTTCGTGTGCAAAAATTGGCATTGGGTAGGTGTTTGTATCTGTATTATCTTGAACTACAACTCCAGGAGTTTCATGCAATAGTTTTCGAACATCAGCTAAATCAAAATCATTTTCAAACTCTACGTTTACAGATTCTGAGTGCCCTCCAGCCGTAGGGATTCTAACTGCAGTAGCTGATACGGAAAATGTACGATCACTCATTATTTTTTGAGGCTCTCTAGCCAATTTCATTTCTTCTTTAGTGTATCCGTTATCTTCAAAAACATCACAATGTGGCAATGCATTTCTGCCAATAGGATACGGGTAAGCCATTTCTCCATCTACACCTGCAATTTCATTTTCAAGTTGTCGTACAGCTTTTACACCTGTTCCTGAAACGGATTGGTATGTTGAAACCACAACACGCTTCATTTTATATGTTTTATGAAGTGGGTTTAAAGCCATGACTAATTGAATTGTAGAACAGTTAGGGTTAGCTATAATTTTATCGGCTTTAGTTAACTCGTTAGCATTAATTTCTGGAACCACTAATTTTTTAGTTGGATCCATTCGCCAAGCTGATGAATTATCTACAACTGTTGTTCCAACTTCAGCAAACCTAGGAGCCCATTCCAAAGAGGTTTCGCCTCCTGCAGAAAATAAAGCAATATCTGGTTGCATAGAAACAGCTGTTTCTAATCCAACTACTTTAAAATCGTTGCCTTTATAGGTAATTGTTTTTCCTATAGATCGTTCTGATGCGACAGGAATCAATTCTGTTACAGGAAAATTTCGCTCTGCAAGAACTTTAAGCATCACTTCTCCTACCATTCCAGTGGCACCAACAACTGCTACTTTCATATCATTTTATATTTAATAAATTTCTGTGAACAAAACTAAGTATTAATTCCATTTTAAAATCTAAAGAAAGCCCTCATTTTTAAAAAATGAGGGCTTTTTAACAACAAATAACACTTTGTTATATTTTTAACGTTTTGTTATTTTTTTAACAAATCTCTGATTTCACCTAGTAACTCTTCTTGCGATGGTCCTGCTGGTGCTTCTGGAGCTGGCTCTTCTTTTTTCTTCATGTTATTAACGCCTTTAACAATTAAGAACATAACAAATGCTACAATAATAAAGTCAATTACATTTGTTAAAAATGCGCCCCAAAGTACTGAAACTTCACCTTCAAGAACACCTTCTGCATTTGCAACACCTTGTTTTACCACGTATTTTAAATCTTTAAAATCTGCATCGAAAATTAATCCAATTAATGGCGATACAATACCTCCTGTAAATGCCGTTACTACTTCTTTAAAAGCAGCACCCATTACAAAACCAACTGCAATATCGACAAGGTTGCCCTTCATTGCAAATTCCTTAAACTCTTTTAACATAATTATAATTTTTAGTTAGTGAATTGCTAAAATAGTTAAAAACTTTAACATTTGTTAAGTGTCTTCTTTCAAGAAAACCCTTTTAACTCGCTGAGATATAGATGTTATAAGCTCGTAAGATAGGGTGTTAGCTGTTTCTGCTAAATTTTCAGCAGTTGAATGTTCTCCAAAAACAATAACTTCATCGCCTTCTTTACAATCAATATTTGTAACATCTACCATAATCATATCCATGCAAACATTCCCTATAATGGGTGCTTTTTGCCCATGTATAGTTACAAAACCTTTACCATTACCATAGTGTCTGCCAATACCATCTGCATGACCTAAAGGTAAAGTTGCTGTTTTTGTAAAAGATCCATCACTTTTATAAGCCCGATTATAACCTACGGATTCTCCTTTTTCAATCTTATGAATTTGGGAAATCACGGTTTTTAGACTAGAAATAGGCTTTAAATAAGTACTTTCTTTTTCAGAATTCCCAAAACCGTATAACCCAATACCAGAACGTATCATGTCAAAATGAGCTTCGGGATAATTTAAAACGCCTGATGTATTACTCATATGTAATATAGGCATGTATCCGATTTTAGTTTTAAAATGTTCTGCAATAATCTTAAAGTTGTTAATCTGCTTTAACGTAAAATCTCGTTCATTTAAATCTTCACTAGCCGCTAAATGAGAAAATAACGATTTAACGTTTATAGTTTTAGTCGCTTTTACTTTTGAAACCACATAATCAACATCATTTTCCCAAAACCCTAATCGGTTTAATCCTGTATTAAACTTAATATGTACTGGATAATTGATTTGTTTTTCAGCGGAAGCGATACTAATAAATTCATTTAAAATCTTAGCATTGTATAAACTAGGCTCTAAAGCAAATTCAATAAGCTTTTTAAAATTTACAGCTAAAGGGTGTAATACTAAAATAGGCTTGGTTATACCAGATTTTCTAAGCTCAACGCCTTCATTAATATAAGCAACTGCAAAATAATCTACACCTAATTTTTGTAAGTAGTTAGCAACTTCATAAGCATCACTTCCGTAAGCAAATGCTTTTACAACTGCTAAAAATTTAGTGTTAGGTTGTAATTTAGATTTAAGATATTTAAAATTATGATGGAGTGCTTTTAAATCAATTTCAAGCACGGTTTCTTGTGCTTTAGGCATTGGAGTCTTTAGGTTTTGTATTTACTTCTTCGGCATCGGTAACCTTCATGTTTCTGACTTTATCTCGCATCATGGCTTTATAATAAGCCGCTCTACTTAAAGGTTCATACTCATCAACCTCACCTAAAAGCACCAAATTATCGCTTTTAGATTTTCGGTAACTATACTGCGCTAAATTTCCAGTTCGTGTACAAACAGCGTGTACTTTGGTAACATAATCTGCAGTGGCCATTAAAAAGGGCATAGGGCCAAAAGGGTTTCCCTTAAAATCCATATCCAACCCTGCTACTATAACGCGTACACCTTTATTTGCTAAATCGTTACAAATGCGTACAATTTCATCATCAAAAAACTGAGCTTCATCAATACCAACAACATCACAACCATCTGCTAATATAGGAATGTTAGCTGCCGCTGGAACAGGTGTTGAGCGAATTTCGTTGTCATCATGTGAAACCACCATATCTTCATTATAACGCACATCAATAGCAGGCTTAAAAATCTCTACTTTCTGCCTTGCAAACTGGGCGCGTTTAAGCCTTCGGATAAGTTCTTCTGTTTTTCCAGAAAACATGGAGCCACAGATTACTTCAATCCACCCAAATTGTTCTTTATGATTTACTGTATTTTCAAGAAACATTTCGTAATTTTAGCACTAAAACCAAGTCATTATTCGTTTGTATAAAGGTGACGTAAATTTATTAAAAAACAAAAGCCTTGCAGCGCAATAATTAAAAAATTATAAACAATGAAGAAGAAGTTAGAGTCGGAACTCATTAGTATAGCACACAGAATTCTTAAATTGAAGGGAAAAGAAGATGTTGTTAAGATGCATACAGAAGTATCTGTGCTTTATGAGAAACTTTCCGTATTAAAATTTGCACATGACAATTTTGAAGGCGATCTACCAACGATAGGCAGTGACTCTTCATTTTTTGGAATGTTGGACAGCGCCTTTAATAATAAGATTAGTGATAATATTGAAGTTGAAGACAAAATATATATAAATCTTGATGACCGCGAAAACGAAGCTATTATGGAGCCCGTAATGAACAAGATTAAAGATATGGTGGAACAAATGCCCGAGGATCCTGAAGCTATCGACACCTTTTTTGAAGATGCTATACCTAAAGACCCTATAAAAAAACATAATTTAGAAGATATTACTGCTGGCTTTGGAGATATACCCGTTTTTGAACCTGTTTCCAAATCACAAAACGGAACTTCCAACGGAAAAAAGTCTTTGAATGACGCTCTTAAAATTGGTGGACTCAATATTGGACTCAATGATAAAATTGCTTTTATAAAACATTTATTTGATGGTAAAAGTGAAGATTATGATCGGGTATTATCGCAATTAAACACCTTTACCTCCTACCATAATGCTAAAAATTTTATTGTTAATATGGTAAAACCCGATTATAATAATTGGGCTAGAAAAGAAGAGTTTGAGGAACGTTTTATGGAAATTATTGAAGCTAAGTTTAATTGAAAAATTCTTGCTTTCTATCACTAAAATATGAGTAAACTCTTCATAGTACCAACACCTATTGGAAATTTAAAAGACATCACATTTAGAGCCATAGATGTTCTAAAAGAAGTCGATTTAATATTAGCTGAAGACACCCGTACTTCAGGAAAACTTTTAAAGCATTTTGAAATTTCTACCCATATGCAATCCCATCATATGCATAATGAGCATAAAACAGTAGAGAATATCATTCAAAAATTAAAAAACGGGACAACTGTAGCGCTAATAAGCGATGCAGGTACACCTGCTATTTCTGACCCTGGGTTTTTATTATCGCGTGCTTGTATTGAAAACAATATTGAAATAGAATGTTTACCAGGAGCAACTGCATTTGTGCCCGCTCTTGTAAATTCTGGATTGCCAAATGATAAGTTTGTGTTTGAAGGTTTTTTGCCCGTAAAGAAAGGGCGTCAAACTCGACTACTGCTTTTAGCTGAAGAAACCAGAACCATGATTTTTTATGAAAGTCCACATAAATTGGTAAAAACCTTAGGGCATTTTTGTGAGTATTTTGGAGGAGATAGACCTGTTTCAGTATCCAGAGAATTAACTAAGTTATACGAAGAAACCATTCGGGGAACAGCCAAAGAAGTACTGGAGTATTACACAAACAAACCTCCAAAAGGAGAAATTGTTATTGTAGTTGGTGGTAAAAACAAATAGAATTTTATATATCAGAATGAACTTAGAAGCTTTCAAGAATAAATTACAGAAAACCCCAACACAAATTGAGTTTTCCGAAACCATAAACGTTATAGATGAGCATTACGAATTCACATCAACAGCCTTTAAAAATGGAACTTTAGAGAATGCAAAAGGGCAAAATTTAGGATCATGCAAGTTATTTGCATTTGCTAAAGCACAAGAGCTTACTAAAGACGAAACTTTAGCCTGCTTCGGACAACTTTATTTTAATGATGTATTAAAAGACCCAAAAGGTACTGGGCATCAAAATATTAGAAATTTCATGAACACAGGTTTTGAAGGATTAACTTTTGAAGGCATGCCTTTAAAAGAAAAATAAATGCAAGATTTACTCCAAGACATAAAGCAATGTACCATTTGCGAAAAACATTTGGTTTTAGGTCCAAGACCTGTAGTCTCAGCACATCCAAATTCTAAAATTGTAATCATTGGTCAAGCGCCAGGGACTAAAGTGCATGCTTCGGGCATTCCTTGGGATGATGCCAGCGGCAAACAATTACGCAAATGGCTGAATGTTTCTGTTGAAGATTTTTATGATGAAACCAAATTCGCCATAATCCCCATGGGATTTTGTTATCCTGGAAAAGGAAAAACTGGTGATTTACCGCCACGGCCTGAATGTGCTCCACAATGGCATAAACCTTTATTTGATGAACTTAAAGATGTGGAACTCGTTATTTTAATTGGTATGTATGCCCAAAAGTACTATTTAGGAAAAGCAGCAAAGAAAACATTAACCGAAACAGTTAGAAATTATAATGCATACCTACCTAAGTTTTTACCCTTACCACACCCATCACCTCGAAACCGGTTTTGGCTAACACAAAATCCTTGGTTTGAGGTTGCCGTTTTGCCAGTATTGAGGGAACGCGTGCATTTTTTATTTTAAAAGACACTCCATACATAAAAAGGTTTCAATCTAATCTATCTAAAAGTGAAAATGCTCTAAAAGTCTAACAATCTATACATGCTTGCCTTTTTCCCAACCATGTTTACCTAAATACTGCTCACCACTCTCAACCGCGCCATCTTCAATTGAAGTTCCCATGCTATCATTCCATCTATTTAAATATCCAAATAATGAAATAACACCTAGCATTTCAACAATTTCACCTTCATTCCAATGCTCGTGCAAACGCTTTTTAATAGTTTCATCCACTCCATTTGGTACTTGACTAGCCAATAACGAAAAGTCTAAAGCTGCACGTTCTGCTTCGCTAAATGCTGGATGTGTTCTATATTCCCAAATGTTATCCAATTGCTCTTGTTCTGCACCATAACGCTCCGCCGCTCTTATGGCATGTGCCTGGCAATATCTGCAACCCGTAGAATTACTAGACACCCATGCAATCATACGTTTTAAAGCTGAAGTTACTCGTCCCTCATTGGCCATAACCGCTTTATTCAAATTAATAAAAGCCTTACTTATAGCAGGACGACGTTGCATAGTTAAAACTGAATTTGGGCAAAACCCCAAGGTTTCATTAAAAAACTCGGCAAGGTTTTTGGTTTCCAAATCATAATCCGCAGATAAAGGTGTTACTAAAGGCATAAGTTTGTTTTTTAGTCTTATTTTTGAAACTACAAGAAACAAAAAAAATTCATAAAAAATGGCAGTTAATATTACAACAACTTGGTTGGGCGATATGAAGTTTGAAAGTACAAACCCATCTGGTCATAACTTGTTTATAGATGCAGGTCAAGAAAACGGAGGGAAAAGTGAAGGCTATAGGCCAAAAGCATTATTGCTATCTGGATTGGCTGGTTGCGCTGGCTTAGACGTAGCGTCCTTAATAAAGAAGATGAAACTAAAAGTTGATGATTTTAAAATTGACATTGAAGCCAACTTAACTGATGAACATCCTAAATATTATGATAAAGTGGCCATGCATTTTTACTTTCAAGGTGATAATTTAAATGAAAAAAAACTCCAAAAAGCAGTCGATTTATCAGTAGAGAAATATTGTGGCGTTATGGAAATGTTTCGTCAATTTTCAGAATTACAAATAAAAACCCATTTCCATAATAAAAGTATATAAAGTTGAATTTACTTGTTTGTTTTTTTAAACTTTAGTGCATTTTAAAAACTTATAAAATTGCGTTGGACCTTAAAACCTAAACCTCAAGCAGAAAAAGTTGAAGCCTTGCAAAAAGCACTTCAAATTGATTCTATTTTAGCCTCATTGCTAATACAACGAGGTATTGAAACGTATGAAGATGCCAAACATTTTTTTAGACCAAGTCTAGACGACTTACATGATCCATTCTTAATGAAAGATATGGATAAGGCTGTAGCACGAATTGAAAAAGCCATAGCTAATAAAGAAAATATTTTAGTTTATGGCGATTATGATGTTGATGGCACCACATCGGTGGCCTTAATGTCTTCCTATTTAAAAACAAAACACAATTTAGTTTATACTTACATTCCCAATCGATATGATGAGGGTTATGGCATTTCATACAAAGGCATAAACTTTGCTTTAGAAAATGATTTTTCGCTTATTATTGCTTTAGATTGTGGTATAAAATCCGTTGAAAAAGTAGCTCACGCTAAAAAACTAGGTATCGATTTTATTATTTGTGATCACCATAGACCTGGGGATAAAATACCCGATGCTGCTGCTGTTTTAGACCCTAAACAAGACGATTGCGAATATCCTTATAAAGAATTATGTGGTTGTGGTGTTGGCTTTAAATTGGTACAGGCATTGGCTTCAAAAGAAGGTAAAACCGCTAATGATCTAACCGAATATTTAGATTTAGTAGCCTCGGCAATTGGTGCAGATATCGTACCTATTGATGGTGAAAATAGAATACTGGCTCATTCCGGTTTACGTATTATAAATACTAATCCAAGACCGGGCATTAAAGCCATTCTTAATCAGGTAGAAAAAACAGAACTTACCATTACCGATGTTGTTTTTATTGTAGCCCCTCGAATTAATGCCGCTGGACGTATGAAGCATGGCAACTTTGCTGTGGCTCTATTAGTAGAAAATGATAATGACTTAGCTGCTAAATATGCTGCAGAGATTAATGATTATAATTTAGACAGACGTGAAACAGATAAGCAAATTACAGAAGCAGCTCTCAAACAAATTGAAGAACAAAAAGAACAGAACCGCCTTACTACGGTTGTTTACCATGAAAATTGGCATAAAGGTGTTATTGGTATTGTGGCTTCTAGATTAACCGAAACTTATTACAGGCCTACTTTAGTATTTACAAAAAGCGGCAATAAGCTTGCAGCCTCAGCGCGTTCGGTAAAAGGTTTTGATATATACAATGCCTTGGAAGCATGCAAAGAACACATTGAACAATTTGGTGGACATAAATACGCCGCGGGCTTAACCTTAGAAGAAGAAAACTATGAAGCTTTTAAACAAGCTTTTGAAGATGTAGTTGCCAAAACCATAGATAAAAATTTACTAACACCTGAAATTAAGATTGACGCTAAAATAGATTTAAAAGATATAACACCTAAGTTTTATAGAATTTTAAAACAGTTTGCACCTTACGGCCCTAGTAATATGACCCCCATTTTTTTGTCTGAAAATTTAATGGACACGGGCTTCGGAAAATGTGTAGGGGCAGATAAAAAACATTTACGGCTAACGGCTACACAACCTAAATCTTCAAGTAAATTAATTGGTATAGGGTTTAGTATGGGAGATAAATATGATATGATTTCCGAAGGAAAACCATTTAGAGCCGTATATTCTATTGATGAAAATGAATGGCGTGGGAATGTTAGTTTACAAATGAAGTTAAGAGACATTAAGAAATAAAATATGGCAAAAACCGACCCTTATGCAGCCTTACGAATTAAAGAATTCAACATTTTTTTATTATTGCGTTTGTTTTTGGTTTTTGGATGGTCTATGCAATTTATTGTTATTGAATGGCAAGTATACAGTTTAACCAAAGACCCTCTTTCTCTTGGAATTATTGGTCTCATGGAAATCATACCAGCTTTTACCATGGCGCTTTTTGCTGGACATATTGTTGACCAAAAAGAAAAACGGAATCTTTTTGCGCTTTGTATTGCAGCCTTTTCCCTGATTAGTTTAGGATTGTTTTTTTTAACTACTGATGAGGTACTTGGTAACTGGTCTACAAAATCTATTTTATATTCTATTTATGCCCTTGTGTTTTTTGGCGGGTTTTTGCGTTCTTTTTTTGGTCCTATTATTTTCTCTTTAGTGGCTTTAATTGTGCCTAAAAAAATATACCCCAATGCGGCTACATGGAGTACAAGCACCTGGAAAACAGCAGCAGTTTTAGGTGCACTGTTTGGCGGGTTTTTTATTAGTTGGATAGGTGTAGATAATACACTGTGTGTGGTTTTTGTTTTGGTTGTTATTTCATTTTTCATGACCTTTCTGATAAAAAAGAAACCTATTTTGAATAAAAAAATTGGTGAACCTGTAAAAGAAAGTTTAAAAGCTGGTGTGCGATTCGTGTTTAAAAACAAAGCTATTTTAGGCGCCTTAACGCTTGATATGATTGCTGTTTTATTTGGAGGAACTGTTGCTATTTTAGCAATTTTTGCACAAGATGTTTTAGAAGTAGGTAGCGAAGGTTTTGGTATTCTAAACGCCTCCATATCTATGGGTAGCATCGTAACTATGTTTGCTACAACTTATATTCCAATAAGTAAAAATACGGGCAAAAAATTACTAATAGCCGTATTTATATTTGGTGTTAGTATTATCGGTTTTGGGCTGTCTAACATATTCTGGATAAGTGTCTTGATGTTGTTTATTAGCGGTGCAGCCGATGGTATTTCTATGATAATCCGTCAAACCATTCTACAGTTAAAAACACCTGATGATATGCGTGGTCGTGTATCTTCAGTTAACTCTATGTTTGTAGGTTCATCAAATGAGCTAGGTGCTTTTGAAAGTGGTTTAGCTGCTAAATTAATTGGTCCTGTTGCTGCAGTAGTTTTTGGAGGTACTATGACCTTAATTACAGTTTTTGCTATTGGCATTAAAAACCCTGTGCTTAGGGATTTGGATTTAACAAATGATATGAAAGCTCATGAGAGTGGAGATTAAAATTTATTTAACTCCATTTTCTCTCCATCAAAAACCCCGTAGGTGTAATACTGAATCCAATCGCCAAGGTTGATGTATTTTGAGTTTTCGTTTAGGTCTATATTCAGCGGTAAGTGCCTGTGGCCAAACACAAAATAATCACGATGTTTGTCTTCTAATTTACGTTTACAGTATTGCACAAGCCATTCGTTGTCTTCGCCAAGGAATTTGGCATCATCATCGCCAGAAATAAGTTTGTTTTTTACAGATAAATGTTGAGCTATTCGTACGCCTAAATCTGGATGCAACCATCGGAACAACCATTTACAAAATGGATTTGTAAACACTTTTTTCATGCGTTTATAGCCTTTATCTCCTGGTCCTAAACCATCACCATGACCTATAAAAAACGTTTTATCATTAAATGTAAATTCTTTGGGTTTGTGATATACAGGAATGTTGAGTTCTTCTTCAAAATAACCATTCATCCAAAGGTCATGGTTACCAACAAAATAGTAAATCGGTATTCCTGAGTCCGAGATTTCTGCAAGCTTACCAAGTGTTCTGGTAAAACCTTTAGGAACTACGGTTTTAAACTCCATCCAAAAATCAAACAAATCACCTAATAGAAAAATAGCTGCTGCGTCGTGCTTTACTTCATCTAACCATGCTACAAATTTCTTTTCGCGAGGAAAAGAGGCTTCTTTTGTTGGTGCTCCTAAATGATTATCAGAAGCAAAGTATATTTTTTTTCCTTTTGGGATTTGCATGTTGTAAATATAGTATTTTTTTGGTCAGAAGACAGAGGATGTGAATCTGAAGATTGCTTCTATAAAACTGAATTTTGTGGACTGCTACTTTAAAGATTGAGTCTCAATAGTTATTAAGAGGTAACACTATAAAAAAACTCCGAAATTGCTTTCGGAGTCTTAATTATTTATTGTTCTGTTTGTTTTTCTATAACAAAATCTTCCATAAACTTAGTAGTATAATTACCAGCTAAATAATCTGGATGATCCATTAATTGTCTATGAAAAGGGATTGTAGTTTTAATACCTTCTATAACAAACTCATCTAAAGCACGTTTCATTTTATTGATCGCCTCATCTCTGGTTTGCGCTGTTGTAATTAACTTGGCAATCATAGAATCATAATTTGGCGGGATGGCATAACCTGCATATACATGTGTGTCTAAGCGCACACCATGTCCTCCCGGAGCATGTAGTGTTGTTATAACACCTGGCGATGGTCTAAAATCATTAAATGGATCCTCGGCATTTATTCTACATTCAATAGAGTGCAATTTAGGAGTGTAATTTTTTCCTGAAATTGGTACTCCTGCAGCTACTAGTATTTGCTCACGAATTAAGTCGAAGTCTATAACTTGCTCTGTAATTGGGTGTTCTACTTGAATACGCGTATTCATTTCCATAAAGTAGAAATTTCTATGCTTATCAACTAAAAACTCAATAGTTCCAGCGCCTTCATACTTAATATATTCTGAGGCTTTTACTGCAGCTTCTCCCATTTTTTTACGAAGTGCTGACGTCATAAAAGGAGATGGTGTTTCTTCTGTTAACTTCTGGTGGCGACGCTGTATAGAGCAATCTCTTTCTGATAAGTGACATGCTTTTCCACGAGAATCGCCTACAATTTGAATTTCTATATGTCGTGGCTCTTCAATGAGTTTTTCCATATACATATCGTCATTTCCAAATGCCGCTTTACTTTCTTGCCTAGCTGAGTCCCAAGCATCTTTAAGATTTTCTGGTTTAAAAACACCACGCATACCTTTTCCTCCGCCTCCAGCAGAAGCTTTAAGCATAACAGGATACCCTGTCTCTTTTGCTAGTTTTTCACATTCAGCAAAATCCTGAATAATACCTTCACTTCCTGGTACACAAGGTACACCTGCTGCTTTCATGGTTTCTTTAGCATTCGCCTTATCGCCCATGCGATCGATCATATCTGGAGAAGCACCTATGAATTTTATACCGTGCTCTTCACAAATTTTTGAAAACTTAGCATTTTCAGATAAGAAACCATATCCTGGATGGATGGCATCTGCATTGGTGATTTCTGCAGCTGATATAATGTTAGACATCTTTAAGTAAGACTCACTGCTTGGTGCTGGCCCTATACAAACGGCTTCATCTGCAAATTTAACATGCAAGCTTTCGGCATCAGCAGTAGAATAAACAGCCACTGTTTTAATACCCATTTCTTTACAGGTTCTAATAACACGTAGTGCTATTTCTCCTCTATTGGCAATCAATATTTTTTTAAACATAAATTCTTCAAATTTTCAATATTCAAAAAACAAATTCCAAAATTTATATATTGGAATTTGGGAATTGAAAATTGGGATTTATATTAAGATGGATCTACTAAAAATAATGGTTGATCAAACTCTACCGGTGAGGCATCATCAACTAAAATCTTAACTATTTTTCCTGAAACTTCAGACTCTATTTCATTAAAAAGTTTCATCGCTTCTATAACACAAAGCACATCGCCTTCTGCTATGGTTTGTCCTACCTCAACAAATAAAGGTTTGTCTGGTGCTGGTTTTCTATAGAACGTACCAATTATTGGTGATTTTATAGTTATATATTTTGAATCTTCAGTGGCAGCAGCGGCTGGAGCTGCTTCTTCTGAAGCAGGAGCGACTGATGGAGCTGCTGCTACTGGAGCTGCAACTTGCGGTACTGGAGCTGCAACAGGTGCATAATGCACAGCAGTTCCTTCCTCTGATCCTGTTTTAATGGTAATTTTAATATCATCCATTTCTAATTTAACCTCGCTAGCACCAGATTTGGCAACAAACTTGATTAGGTTTTGAATCTCTTTTATATCCATAGTTTTGCTAATTAGTTAGTGGTTAGTTTTTTGAATTATATGCCCATTTTAAATAAATGGCCCCCCAATTAAATCCTCCTCCAAAGGCAGCAAATATAATATTATCGCCTTTTTTGAGTTGTGATTCGTAATCGTTTATAAGTAATGGTAAAGTAGCTGATGTTGTATTTCCATACTTATGGATATTCATCATTACTTTATCCTCTTCTAAATTTATTCTTTGCGCTGTGGCATCAATAATTCGTTTGTTTGCTTGATGTGCAGCAAGCCAATCGACAGTGTCCTTAGTTAAATTATTACGTTCTAATATTTTAACAGTAGCGTCTGCCATATTAAATACCGCATTTTTAAATACTGTTCTACCTTCTTGAAATGCATAATGCCCTCCTTTTTCCAAGGCTTCTGGAGTCAACGCATGAGAAGAACCACCATAAGTCGCTTGTAAAAATTCTCGTCCTGTACCGTCGCTTCTTAGATATTCATCTTGAAGCCCTAAATTCTCATCATTAGGTTCAAATAAAACAGCTCCTGCTCCATCTCCAAAAATAATACAGGTTGCTCTGTCCTTATAATTAATAATAGAAGACATCTTATCTGCCCCTATAAGTAATACATTTTTATAGCGCCCTGATTCAATAAAGCTTGAAGCTACAGACATGCCATATAAAAAACTAGAACATGCTGCGTCCATATCAAACGAAAACGCGTTTATTGCTCCAATTTCTGAAGCTGTGAACGATGCTGTTGAAGCTGCTTTCATATCTGGAGTTGCTGTTGCAACAATAACAAGTTCTATATCTTTGGGATCTATACCTTTTTTATTGATAAGATCTTTTGCTGCTCTAATAGCTAAATACGATGTTCCTTTGCCTTCTTCTTTTAGAATTCGACGTTCTTTAATTCCTGTTCTACTGGTAATCCATTCGTCATTAGTATCAACCATCGTTTCTAGAATCTGATTCGTTAATACATAGTCTGGCACATATGCGCCTACAGCTGTAATTGCCGCTGAGATTTTACTCATACCTTTATAGTTAATTGGACCAAAAAAATTATTAAAATTTGGACAAAAACGTTCAAAATTTTAGGAAAACTACTAAATTTTGACGTAATAATATGCAAATTACATGTTTTTGTCATTTAGAAAAAGTATTTCATAAAAAAAACGCTCACATGTGAGCGTTTTGTTATAGGTATGCATAATTTATTTATGCTACGTTTTCCACTTCTTCAGAGTTATCAATTAATATTTGACCTCTGTAATACAGTTTTCCTTCATGCCAGTGTGCTCTGTGATATAAGTGAGGTTCACCAGTTGTTGGGCATGTAGCAATCTGTGGCGCAGTTGCTTTATAATGTGTTCTTCTTTTATCTCTTCTTGTTTTGGAGATTTTTCTCTTAGGATGTGCCATTTTATATGTTTATTTATCCGTTAATAATTTCTTTAATGTATTCCAACGAGGATCTATACCCTCTTCTTTGTCTTTACTATCTTTAAGCTTTGGGCTTAATTCTTCTAATTTTTCAAGTATATCTGAATCTAATGTGCCATCCTCTACTCCTGGATGAATACGTTTTACCGGTACTGCTAGTATGACTAATTCATATATATACTGTTGTATATTCACTTCATACTCGCCATGTGGTAGAATAAGTATATCTATATGTTCATCGTTATAGGCATTACCAAACTTAACCACCAAATCAAATTCATTTTCAATGGTTTGATTATAAGGTTCGTTAGTTAAGTCACAATTCACATTAACCCATCCTGAAATTTTAAAATGTAGTTCTAATAATGTTGTCTTTTTTTCTAATTCTAGATCAACCTTAATCTTTACATCGTTAAAATCTTCATACTCAAAATATTCAAAGAACGCTCGCTCTACTTTATACTCAAATTGATGTTTTGCTTCCTTTAGCCCTACAAATGGAATTGTAAACTCTTTTAATGGCTTCATTATCACATCTATTTTGAGCCTGCAAATATATAAATTTTTATTTACGCCACAGTACTTATAAACATTTTTTTGTTTATATCTTTAATTGTTTGTTTTTATTTATTTGAACTCGGTTTCAAGCCTTTACGACGTTCGTTTCTTGGCGATTTTTTTAAAGGATTAGCTGTTAGTTGTTCATATCCTGATCTGTTTTTAAATATATGGATGGCACTAAAAACAGCTTCTTTAAAAGAATTCTCATCAGCCGAACCTTTTCCGGCAATTTCATAAGCGGTACCGTGGTCTGGCGAAGTCCTTACTTTACTTAAGCCCGCTGTAAAATTAACACCTTGACCGAATGACAGTGTTTTAAACGGTATGAGACCTTGATCATGATATGAGGCTATAATGGCATCAAAGTTTTTAAAATTACTAGATCCAAAAAAACTATCAGCAGCATAAGGACCATAAACCAATTTCCCAGCTTCTTTTATTTTTTGAAGCGTAGGTCTTAAAATATTATCATCTTCACTACCTATAACTCCATTATCACCTGTATGCGGGTTAATTCCTAAAACAGCAATCTTTGGTTTCTGTATTTTAAAATCTTTTTTTAGGGAATTATAAACTGTATTTATTTTTTGTTCAATTAATTCTGGAGTAATATGAATTGCAATATCTTTAACAGGTACATGATCGGTTAGCAAACCAACCCTTAGCGTATCTGTTACCATAAACATCAAACTTTCTCCTTCTAGTTCTTGCGCTAAATAATCGGTATGTCCTGGAAATTTAAAATCTTCTGATTGAATATTATGTTTATTTATTGGTGCCGTTACTAAAACATGAATGTCAGCATTTTTTAACGCTTTGGTTGCAGCTTCTAACGATTTTAAGGCATAGGCTCCTATTTTAATATCTTCAACACCAAACTCTATTTTTACAGGTTCATTCCAACAATTAAACACATTAACTTTTCCGATAGCCAATTGATTTATATTGTTTATACTGTGGAAATTAATTTGAGATTTAAAATGCGATTTATAAAACATCATGGTTTTTGCCGAAGCAAAAATTACTGGTGTACAAAAATCTAACATTCTTGGGTCTTCAAATGTTTTTAAAATAATTTCTCCTCCAATACCATTTAAATCCCCTATAGATATCCCTACTATTATATTTTCTGCTTGCTTCATTAAAAAAGACAACTTTTGTTTGTAATTTTGATTTGGAATTGCAAATTTAACTAAATAAACAGATAATAGTATGTTTACTGGAATTATTGAAGATATTGGTATAGTTTCTAATTTAAAAGAAGAGCTTGATAATCTTCATATTTCTATTAAAAGCACCATAACTTCAGAATTAAAAATAGATCAAAGTGTTGCTCATAATGGTGTTTGCTTAACAGTTGTTGCAATACATAATGATGAATACACGGTTACGGCAATTAAAGAGACTTTAGACAAAACAAGTATTGGTACTTTAAAGGTTAACGATAAAGTAAATCTTGAACGTGCTATGAAACTAGGAGATAGACTTGACGGTCATATTGTTCAGGGTCATGTTGATCAAACGGCTAATTGCATTGCTATTAATGAAGAAAATGGTAGCTGGGTGTTTACTTTTAACTATGATTCAAAACTAAATAATGTTACTATTGAAAAGGGTTCAATTACTGTTAACGGTACAAGTTTAACGGTTGTTAATTCAAAAAAAGACACTTTTAGTGTTGCCATTATACCTTACACTTACAAGCATACTAATTTCAATACTTTTAAAATTGGCACTGTTGTAAATTTAGAATTTGATGTTTTAGGAAAATATGTAGCTAAGCTTTTAGAGCTTAAGTAGGTAGGTTTATTTAAGTTATTGTTTTCTGAGAACAACACTTTTTTTAATCCCATAAAATAACGCAAAAAACATACCTAACAGAATGCCTCCATCTATAGGAAGTGGTGTTCCTACTGGTGGTGGTGGTAATGGTGGTGGTGGTCCAGGGTCAGCACCTTGAGCAGCACACACAAAACTTATTAATACAAATAAGATTGAGGCAAATATTCTTTTGTTTTGTATTATCATGGGGTCCAAATGTATAAAAAAAAACGAGTTTTAAAAAAAAACATACCTTTTTTTACTAAAAAAACATCCATAAAAAGCAAAAATCATCGATGAAATGCATGTTTTTTGATTTGAATTAACATTAGTTAATAACTGTTTTTTTAATAAAAAAGTATGTGCTTATAAAAAATAATCCCTCATTTTTTATTTTACAAAGCAAATATATATTATTTCTTTCAAACCAAAAAAATTACATTAACCTCGAATCTTAATCTCTATAATTTCTTATAAAATGTTCTTTCATACCCGAATTAGTATTAGTTTTTATAATTTGTACTTAAAATGTTTTTTGGAATAATGGCCATAAATATGATTTCTCTGTAAAATAAAAGCAAACGGATTGATTTTTTACTAAACATTTATCTGAAAACCCAATTAATCTGAAATCAAGACTTAAGCATCTTATTAAGCAGAAAATAACTAAAAAATTTCATTCTGTATAACTTGTATAATTGCAGCTTATAAAAGTTTTAAACTTTAATAAACAACTTTCTCTTATACATTAAATAGGCCAATATTACATAAAATATTGTGACAGTAAGTCCATACAATAGCGAAGAAAATTTAAGACTAAAAACCTCATATTTAAAAAGGTTAATGAAAAGCCAAGAATGCACATTACGATCCTCACCAACCTTTATTAAATACATAGATTTAGATATAAAGCTTGATAAAAAATAAATAGTAATGGCATTCATACCAACATATTTAAAAACAGTTCCGATATTATATTGCTTAATGTCCTTTAAGTAATAAATAACAGCAAGTATTAACGTGCCCCAGCCACTAGTTACTAAAACAAAACTACTGCTCCAAATAGCTTTGTTAATTGGAAAGTATATACCAAAAATATAACCTATAGTCAACAATCCAAAAGCTACAAAAAACAATAGTTTTATATGAGTAAGACCCTCTAATAACTTCCCAATTAAAATTCCTGAAATACAAGTTACAATTGCTGGCAATGTACTTATAACACCTTCAGGATCATAATCTGATTGCCACATATGTTTCCCTAAAATATTTAAATCTAAATAATTAACCCAATTATTTGGCGCTCTATCAAACGTTGGCACCATACCATTTGAAAATGGCATAAAACCAATAAACACCCAATACCCTAATAAAATAAAAATTGAAATGCCTAATAAGCTTTTCCAATTGCAATTAAGGTACAATACAGATGAAATAAAAAACACGATTCCTATTCTTTGTAAAACTCCGAGAAACCGTAAGGTTTCAAACTCTGTAACAAACGGAAAATAGGGTAAAAACAAATTTAGAAACACCCCTAGCCCGATAAGCTTTAAGCTTCTAATCGTTATTTTTTTATATGTGGATTTAGTATTCGATTTATTCTTATAAGCGAAATAAATGGAGATGCCAACAATGAATAAAAAAAAGGGGAATATTAAATCGGTTGGTGTTAGCCCATGCCATTCGGCGTGCAATAAAGGTCCATAAACATATCCCCAGTCTCCTGGCGTATTGACCAAAATCATGGCCATGATGGTAAAGCCTCTTAAAACATCAACAGATTCTATTCTTTTTTTGTTAGACATAACGTTTAAGCCTTCCTATTTTTTAAGACCTACTTTATGCCCCCAAAACGCATAATAAAGAATAATGATATAACATGGTAATAGAATCCAGTACCCAAAAGATGCTGCCTCTGCTGTCGCACTTATTTCATTAACACCACTAAGCATTAAGTTTTCTTTTTTATCATCCACTAAAGCACCATATAACGGTGGAAGAATAGCACCCCCAGAAATAGCCATAATCAATAAAGCCGAAGCTGTTTTGGTAAATTTACCTAAACCAGTTAATGCCAATGGCCAAATAGCTGGCCAAACCAAAGCATTAGCAATACCTAATGCTGCTACGAATAGAACGGATGTAAAACCACTGGTAAACATAATACAGAATGACAAAACAATACCTAAAACTGCACTCGCTTTTAAAGCAAATGCTTGGCTAATATATTTAGGGATTAAAAATACGCCTAATGCATAAGTAGCGACCATGGCCATTAGTGTAAAGAGGGTAAAAAACTTAGCTTGCTCTACAGGAATATCGAGTGAAATTCCATATGAAATAATAGTATCGCCAGCAATAACCTCAACCCCAACATATACAAATAACGCTAAGACACCCAACCATAAATGTGGAAACTGAAAAATACTTGATTTGGTTTTACCTCCTATTTCTGACTCCTTAATTGGTTGTGCTTCTACATGTGGTAGTGGTGCTTTTCTAATTAAAACACCTAATAAAAACAATACAATAGCCATAACTATGTATGGGGTTACAACACTATCTGCCATGGTGTTTAATAAGCCCGCTTTTTCAGTATCACCTACAAGGCTTAGTTTGTCTTTAATCTCATCTATTCCTGACAACAAAATAGCACCAAATATTACCGACCCCAAAGCTCCCGCTACTTTATTGGCAATACCCATAATGGCAATACGCTTTGCAGCACTTTCAATAGGCCCTAAAATAGTTATATAAGGGTTTGAAGCCGTTTGTAACAAAGTCATACCAGTACCTTGTATAAAAATGGCAGTTAAAAACATCCAATAGGTTCTGGCTTCGGCTGCTGGGATAAAAACCAATGCTCCTAATGCCATAATTATTAAGCCTAAAGACATGCCTTTTCTATAGCCTATCTTGTTTATAATATATGAGGCTGGCAATGCCATAACTACAAAAGAAATATAGGATGCAGATGCTACTAAATAGGATTGTGCATCAGTAAGTTCGTTTATAGTTTTCATAAATGGAATCAACGCCCCATTTATCCACGTAACAAATCCGAAAATAAAAAATAACCCTGCTATTATTATAATAGGAATTAAAGTGCTGTTCTTTGATGACTTTTCTTGTGTATTGGACATGCTTATTTATTTGATTATGGGTTAGTTTTTATGCTCTTTATCGTCGTTAATATTAAATATACGCTCCTTTGTTTGCTTTACATAATTTCGTCCTATCGGGATTTTTCTATTTGAAATCTCAACCGTATTGCCCTCTAAAGCAATAACTTTATTAATTGAAATGGTATAAGATCGATGAATACGTATAAAGTTTGATTGTGGCAATTCCTCGGTTATGGCAGTAAGTGATTTATGTACCACATAATCGCCTAGCGTAGTAATAACTTTAATATAGTCTTTAAGGCTTTCAATGTATAAAATATCGTTTAGGTTTATTTTAATTAGCTTTTTATTGACTTTTAAAAAAATATGCGGCTCTTGTTGTAAACTAACATCTGCCGAGGTGTTACTAACATAAACTTGTTGATATACCTTATTTATTGTTTTTAAAAACCGATTGAATGGAATAGGTTTCACCAAATAATCTAAAATATTAAGTTCAAAACTTTTTACCGCATATTCCCGATAAGCAGTCGTAATAACTATTAGGGGCTTGTAACTTAGGTTGTCTATAAAAGCAAAACCTGTCATCTGAGGCATATTAATATCTAAAAAAACAAGATCTATTTTTTCTTGCTCTAAAACACGATATGCTTTTAGAGGATTATTAAATGTTTCAACAATTTCAACATGATCAAAATTCTTTAAATGATTTTCAATCACAGAAATGGCTAAGGGTTCATCGTCAATTATAATGCACTTAATTTTCATTGTACAGGAATTTTTAAGAACAATTTATAGGTGTTTCCTTCAACTTTAGACTCTAAAACAAAGTTATTGGAAAAAAGTAATTTTAATCGCCGTTTTGCATTCTCATTACCAATTCCGCTAGCAATATATTCAGTTGCTTTTGGATTAAAATTATTTATTAAGGTAAATTCCAAATAGCCATTATTCAAAACATCAAAGCTCATTTTTATTTTTAACTGGTCATTTTCTTTCATGCCATGCTTAAAACAATTTTCAACAAAAGAAAGAAATAATAAAGGAGGCACACAAATATCTTCAATACCTCCTGTTATGTCCATTTCGGCATCAACCCTATCATCGAACCTCAAACGCTCAATATCTATAAAATTATTAATATGGTTTATTTCCTTCAGCAAACTAGCTTTAGAGCTTTTAACCTCGTATAAAATGTACTGCATCATATCAGATAATTTAATAATCAATCGTAGTGCATTATCAGATTTCTTTAAAGTTAAAGCATATAAGTTGTTTAAGGTATTAAAAAAGAAGTGAGGTTGGATTTGTGTTCGTAAATATTTAAGTTCAGTACTCATTTGAAGTTTTGCCAAATCTTCATTTCTTTGTTTCTCTATGGTCCAATCAATTACTAATTTAATAGCTGTTACAAATCCTATAACATATAATTCGCCAAGTACCACGGCTATTATATGGTTTAATTCCAAAAATTTTGCAGGATCTTCTGCCTCTGGCCAAATATCTTTAGTTACTAAAAGGTAATTAAGACCAGTTCTAACCAAATAAACAGATACTAGCATTATTGCTAATGAGAACATATAATTCCAATATTTTTTCCGAAGTATAAACTTAGGAATCAAATAATAAACATTTATATAAACGATTATAATATGAATAGGGAATTCTACTAAATTAGATTTTAATGAATACCAATAATCATCGAAATAACTCCCCCATCTTACGACGTTAAAAAAAAAGTAGCCCATCCAAAATATTACATGATATTTGATGGGGATGGTTTCTCCTATTTTCTTATTGAATATTGAAATAATTCTTTCTTTTGAATGGATTTTATTATTAAAAGCCTATTAATTTACAGCAATTTTAGTGATATATTAACTAATTAGCAATTAAATTGACAATTGTTTATTTTACTAAAATCGCTTATCGAACATAAAATGTTGTCTGTGTGTAAAACCATGTCGTTTATATAATTTTTTTTAAAACTATTTTGATAATGAATAGTTTGGCTTAACTAAAAAAATAAAATAATCAAATTATGAAACAAAATTTACGAACACTATTCTTGTTTTCTTTTTTACTATTAATTGTGCAAATTTCATTTGCTCAAGAAAAAGATATAACAGGAACAGTAACTTCAAAAGTAGATGGCATTCCACTTCCTGGTGTGAATGTAACGGTACAGGAAACCTCTAATGGTGCCCAAACAGATTTTGATGGGAATTATACTCTAACAGCAAATGTTGGCGATATTTTAAACTTTTCTTATCTGGGAATGACCAGTGTACAAGTAACCGTTGGAGCATCTAATGTTATTGATGTACAAATGCTAGAAGATGCCACGCAATTAAACGAGGTGGTTGTAACGGCATTAGGTATTAAGAAAGAAAGAAAAACATTAACTTATTCTGCTCAAGATGTTAAAGGCGATGATTTAACACGAGTTAAACAAGTTAACCCAATTAATAGCTTATCTGGGAAATCCGCAGGTTTAACCATTACAAGAAGTGCATCTGGTGTTGGTGGCGCTACTAAAGTGGTTTTAAGAGGAAACTCTTCTACAAGCAATAATGACCCGCTATACGTTATAGATGGTATACCTATGCTTAACAATGGTAACGGTCAAAACGGGGAGGCTCCTGGAACAAGTATTTTTGGTGCCCAAACTGGAAATAGAGATGGTGGAGATATTACCTCTCTTATCAATCCAGATGATGTTGAAAGCATGACCATATTAAAAGGGGCTTCTGCAGCAGCATTATATGGTAGTCAAGGAGCAAATGGTGTTATACTAATTACGACCAAAAGTGGAAAAGATGGCAAAATTAAAGTAAACTTCAATTCAACATTTACTGTTGACAACGTGGTATCTTTACCAGAATTACAAACGGAATATCAATCTTTATCCGTTGGTGGTGCTATAGCAGAAAATGGAAGAGTAACAGACCCTAAATCTTGGGGAGCAAAAACCGGTGGCTTATCAAATACAGTAGATGATTTTTTTAAAACAGGTACTACAGCAACACAAGCTATTTCTTTAAGCGCAGGAAATAAAGTGGCTCAAACCTACTTTTCATTTGCTAATACCTCAGCAACAGGGGTTATGCCAGAAAACCGATTGAACAGAAATGTTTTTAACTTACGAGAAACAGCTAGTTTTTTAAATGATAAAATTCAAGTGTCTGCAAATATTAGCTTATCAGATCAGCGTATTTGGAATAGACCGGGTAATGGTTTATACTCTAACCCTTTAACAGGGCTATACCTTAACCCTGTTGGTATCGATTTAAATACTTATAAAAATAAATTTGAGTATTTTAATGCAGCAACCAACATGATGGATCAATTTGCAACATCATTTGATGAAAACATTCAGCAAAACCCATATTGGTTAATCAACAGAAACCCAAGTAAAGATATTGCTCAAAGAACCCTAGCTAGTGTTAGTGTAAAATATCAACTTAATGATAATTTATCATTACAATCTAGAGGAAGTTTTGATAAATCATTCTTTACTTTTGATAAAAAATTATATGCGGGTAGTGATCTAACATTTGTTCCTACAACTGGACGATACATTCTTGAAAAAACAGAAAACACACAGCAATATTTAGATTTTATTGCTAATTATAACAGAGATTTATCAGAAGATTTTGATTTCAACTTAACACTTGGAACCAGTCTTACTAAGTACAAAATTGGAGACCAAATTCTACTAGATTCTGGTCCAGAAGGATTAAAGTTCCCTAATGAGTTTACAATTGCAAACTTCGAGTCATCTAATGGAATTGCCCAAACAGTTTCCAATAGAGAGGTGCAATCTGTTTTTGGAGCTGTAAACATTGGCTATAAAGATATGTTGTATTTAGATATAACAGGTAGAACAGATTGGTCTTCAACACTAGTCAATACAAATTCCAGCTCATTCTTTTATCCTTCATTTGGTTTAACCAACGTATTGTCAGAAATGTTTGAAATGCCAGACGCAGTTGATTTCGCAAAGGTAAGAGTCTCATACGCTGAAGTTGGTAAAGACATTCCTGCTTTTGCAACCGTGCCTTTAAGAACTATTGGAACAACCGGAACAACCGGAACTGTGGGTTCTGCAAACCAAGCCACATTTGCACCAAGAGAAGGTGAAACTTTAGAACCAGAAAAACAAAAATCTTTTGAAATTGGTACCGAATGGCGCTTTTTTGGAAACAGATTAGGTCTAGACCTAACGTATTACAGTTCTACAACAGAAAATCAAATTTTCTTTATTGCTGCACAACCTAATGTACAAGGCTACACACAAAATATTGTTAATGCAGGTGAAATTTCAAATAAAGGAATTGAATTAGTACTTAATGGCAAGCCTATTGTAAACGATAACTTTAAATGGAATACCGCTTTAAACTTTGCTTCAAACAAAAACAAAGTAGTCTCAGTACACCCATCGCTTGATAATGGAGAAGCTATCTTGACTGCTCCAGGTGTTAATGGTTATGGTTATTCTTTAGTTGAAGGTGAAGATTTTGGTAGTATTCGTGGTCGTTCAGTAATGAGAAACGAAAATGGATTACCAATTGTTACAGATGATGGAAGTGGAAACTTAACCATTGAAGCTTCAGAATTTGAAACTATAGCACATGCTCAACCTGATTTCACTTTAGGTTTAAGCAATACATTCGATTTTAAAAACTTTTCAATAAACTTTTTAATTGATGGTAAATTTGGAGGTGATGTTGTAAGTGTTACAGAAGCTGTTAACGATTTTTATGGTGTATCTCAAGCATCTGCTGATGCAAGAAACGCCAATGGAGGTATGATCAACGTAGTAACTACTAGTGGTGCAAGTGCACAAATGACAGCCCAAGATTATTACACTAAAACAGGAGGTAGAGCTGGCTTACTAGGAGAATATGTGTACAGTGCAACAAATGTAACTCTAAGAGAATTATCTATTGGATATACGCTACCAAAAATTAACGATTTCTTTGATTCTATCAAATTATCATTGATTGCAAACAACCTGTTTTTCATTTATAAAGATGCACCATTCGACCCGAATATTGCTTCTAGTACAGGTATCGGGTTACAGGGTGTCGATATATATGGTCAACCTTCAACAAGAAGTGTAGGATTAAACATTAACGTAAATTTCTAAGAAAAATGAAAAAAATATATAAATACCTACTAGCTTCTTTTATGGTAATTGGTTTTGCTAGTTGTACAGATGATTTTGAAAATATAAATACAAACCCTCATGGTATTACCGAAGAGAGTTTAAGGCAAATGAACAATAATGTTGGTAACGAATTTGGCCCCATGTTTTTAAATGTGTTCAACGTAACACCAGCATGGAATTACCAATTGCAACAAGGATTAATGGGCGATGTGTTTTCTGGTTATATGACTGCACCAACTCCTTTTGCTGGAAATGTAAACAATCAAACCTATGCCTTAGTTGATGGATGGAATGGTTTTCCTTGGAGCGATGCCTATGGAAATGTAATGCCACAGGCTTTAAATGTGAAAAATGCAGTAGATTTAAGTGGAGACCCGAATGGCGCAAAGTTTGTGCATCTAGCAAACATTATTAAAGTTACAGCTATGCATCGAGTTGCTGATATTTACGGACCAATACGCTACACCAAGTTTAATGATTTTGCCACAACAGGTGAATACGACCCACAAGATGTTGCTTATCAAGCCTTTTTTAATGACCTAGGAGAAGCTATTAATGCACTAGAAGCTTTTGAAGGAGAGGGGCAATTCATGCCTTTTGATATGTCGAATTTAGCAGGAGATATTGCATTATGGAGACAATTTGCAAACAGCTTAAGATTACGTTTGGCAATCCGAATTTCTAAAGTTAACCCAACCTTGGCTAAAACCCAAGGAGAGCTTTCACTAGCCAATAATGCTGGTTTAATGGAGAGTTCAGATATGGTAATCAATACAGGCTTCCCGCACCCAATTACAGTAATTAGTGGGTCTTGGGGCGATATTAGAATGGGTGCCGAAATGGAGTCTATCTTAACGGGCTATAATGATGATAGAATTGAAACTTATTTTAACCCTTCAGAAGATGAATCTTTAGCTGGCAATTACAAAGGAATTAGAATGGGAATAGACATCAGTGCCAAAAGCGAATATGGAGATCATGCTTCTATTGGAAGTGTTATTGATGGCGAAACCTTAACGTGGATGACAGCTGCCGAAGTTCATTTCTTAAAAGCTGAAGCTGCTTTAAGAGGGTGGTCTGGAGCAGGCAATGCAAAAACCAATTACGAAGCTGGTGTTACAGCATCCTTTACACAACATGGAATTGGAGGGGTTACCGAATATTTAGCAGATAACGTAAGTATCCCAGCAGATTTTGTTGATGCACTTAACTCCAATAATGATATTGCTTACGCAAGTGATGTAAAAATAGCTTACAATGATGCTGGAACAAACGAGGAACAATTAGAGCAAATTATTACTCAAAAATGGATTGCGATGTTCCCAGACGGACAGGAAGCTTGGTCTGAATTTAGACGTACAGGCTACCCAAGAATATTTCCTGTAGTTGTTAACAATAGTGGAGGAGATATCGATACTAACATTCAAGTGAGGAGAATAAACTTTGTTGAAGGTGAAGTGAATACAAATGGGGATAACGTAAGTACTGCTGTTAGCTATTTAAGCGGTCCAGACCATGGAGGAACGCGTCTATGGTGGGACACGGGAGGACCAAATTTTTAATTGAAAGTTGAATTAGTTTTTAAGTTTAGTTTGATGTTAAGCAAACGGAAAATTCAGGTTTTTCGTTTGCTTTAACCAAAAAGTATTAACCACAAAAAAGTATTACTGTGAAAATTGCAGACCATAAAAATATAGCTTATGCACAAGCAGGGAAGTTTGAAGAAACACGTTTTGAAAAAATACATAATATTATTTTCAAAGATTCTAACGAAGCTTCCATTTTAGTTGCTCAAGAAATTGCTAATTTGGTTAGAGAAAAAGAAAGTCAAAACAAACCTTGTATTCTAGGTTTAGCTACAGGATCTTCCCCTATAAAAGTTTACGAAGAACTTATCAGGATACACAAAGAAGAAGGCTTAAGTTTTGCGAACGTTATCACTTTTAACCTTGATGAGTATTATCCTATGGATAAAAATAACATACAAAGTTATTTTTATTTCATGCATGAGCACCTTTTCAATCATATCGATATTTTACCCGAAAACATTAATATACCAAACGGAAAGGTTAGTGCCGAAGATTTATACCAATCCTGTATCGATTACGAAATGAAAATTAAGGCTGTAGGCGGTTTAGATTTTCAACTGCTTGGTATTGGTAGAACAGGTCATATTGGTTTTAACGAACCTGGTTCTCATCTTAACTCTGGTACAAGAAATATTACTTTAGACCATATAACACGAGTTGATGCTGCACCTGCTTTTTTGGGTATTGATAATGTGCCGAGAAAGGCCATTACTATGGGAATAGGAACGGTACTAAGTGCAAAACGTATAGTCCTTTTAGGTTGGGGTGCTAATAAAGCAGAAATTCTTAAAGAAACCATTGAAGGCGAAATAACCTCTGAGGTTCCAGCAACCTATTTACAACACCACAATAACACCACATTTATTATAGATGAGGGAGCATCCTCTGAATTAACACGAGTAAAAACACCTTGGTTAGTAACCTCATGTGTTTGGGATGAATCTTTAAAGTTAAAGGCTGTGGTTTGGCTTTCTGAACTTTTAAACAAATCCATTTTAAAATTAACAGATAAAGATTACAACAATAATGGTATGTCTGGTCTACTTACCGAAGAGGGCACTGCTTACGATTTAAACATAAAAATGTTTAACAAGTTACAGCATACTATTACAGGATGGCCAGGAGGAAAACCAAATGCAGATGACTCTAACAGGCCAGAGCGCGCCAATATTCCAAAAAAACGTGTAATTATTTTTAGCCCGCACCCAGATGATGATGTCATTTCTATGGGAGGGACCTTTGATAGATTAGTGGAGCAAGGGCACGATGTTCATATTGCATATCAAACGTCTGGAAACATTGCAGTTTCAGATGAAGAAGCATTAAAATTTGCTGAAATCACTCAAACTCTATGTCCTAATTGTGAAGAAACGCAAAGCATTATCAATTTTCTTAAACTGAAAACGGATAATGATATTGATTCTAACGAAGTACGACAACTAAAAGGTTTAATAAGACGAAGTGAATCACTAGCAGCAACACGATATTTAGGACTTAACGATGAAAATGTTCATTTTCTTGATCTGCCGTTTTACGAAACAGGCACCATAAAAAAGAACAATATTTCAGATGATGATATTAGTATCATGTATAGTCTAATTGAAAACATAAAACCTCATCAAATTTATGCAGCAGGAGATTTAGCTGATCCACATGGAACACATAAAGTGTGTTTAGATGCTTTATTTATGGCTCTAGAAGAACTAAAACATAATAAATACATGGATGATTGTTGGGTCTGGCTATACCGTGGCGCATGGCACGAATGGGAATCCTATCAAATTGAAATGGCAGTTCCTATGAGCCCTGATCAAGTCCTAAAAAAACGACATGCTATATTTTATCACCAATCACAAAAAGATGGTGTTATGTTTCAAGGCGGAGATTCAAGAGAGTTTTGGGTACGTGTGGAAGATAGGAATAGGCTAACAGCCAAAAAATATAACGATTTAGGACTGGCAGATTATGCCGCCATAGAAGCCTTTAAACGTTATCATTTCTAAAAAAAGGAGAAGAAGAATGAAACGTACAGGTCTTGTCTTAATCGTTATTTTAAGCCTCATTAGTTGTTCAAATAACGATAAGAAAGCCGCAAATAAATTAGTTGGAACTTGGGACATGGTATATGCCGAAATGATTGAAAATGATTCTTTAAAAATAAAAGATTTAACAAATACTAGGTTTATAAAAATTATAAACCATAGCCATTTTTCTTTTTTCAATCAGGAAAATAATAGTCCAAAAAGCTATTATTCAGGTGCTGGAACCTATACTTTGAATGGAAATAGTTATATGGAAACTTTAAATTTCGCTGCTGTTAGTGCTATTAAAAACCATACGTTTCCATTTACCATTGCGTTTAAAGGAGATACCTTAATTCAATCTGGTATTGAAGAAGTAAAACAAGCAGGGATTAAGCGAAAAATTATTGAAAAGTATATTAGAATCAATTAATGTTTCTTTTCTTAAAACTTAAAATTAAATGAAAAAAAATATACTATATCTTTTACTTTTTAGCTGTTTTTATCAATACGTAAGCTCACAAAACGCATTGTTAGAAAGCTATAACCTGATGCCTTGGCCAAAAGAAATCAAAGAAAACCCTGCTAAGTTTATTATTAATAGCGATGTTACGATATCATTAAGCCCTAATAATAGAGGACGAGTTCGTAACGCCGCTGTTAATTTTTTAAGACGCTTAAGCACTCGAACCGGTGTGTTTTTAGGTGAAGGATTTCCTATAACAAATAAAGAAGGTCATATAAAAATAACATTTGATACCGTTTCTAAGCTAGGTATTGAAAATGATGAATCTTACACATTAGATATAAACGATACTTCAGTAAACATAAAAGCAAAAACAGATATTGGTGCCATTAGAGGTTTAGAAACACTCTTACAGCTAACCCATAATAACGAAACCAACTATTTTTTTCCAGGAGTTAATATAATAGACAATCCAAGGTTTGTTTGGCGTGGGTTAATGATTGACGTGGCAAGACACTTTCAACCAGTTAACGTTATTAAAAGAAATTTAAGAGCTATGGCATCGGTAAAAATGAATGTGTTTCATTGGCATTTAACCGATGATCAAGGGTTTAGGATAGAATCCAAAGTATATCCAAAACTTCAAGAATTAGCTTCAGATGGGCTATACTATACTCAAGAACAAATAAAAGATATAGTTACATATGCTGATAATTTAGGAATTCGTGTTATTCCAGAATTGGATGTTCCAGGACACGCCTCTGCGATTCTAGCAGCTTACCCAGAACTTGGAAGTAAAGATAATTACAACTATACTATCGAACGCAATTCTGGTGTATTTGACCCTACATTAAATCCAACAAAAATTATTACTTATGAGTTTCTAGAAAACTTATTTTCTGAAATAGCGCCATTATTTCCAGATGACTATTTTCATATTGGAGGAGATGAAAATGAAGGTAAACATTGGAATGAAAACAAAGATATCCAACGATTTAAAAACCAACATGGTTTAAAAACAAATCATGATTTACAAACCTATTTCAATATTAAACTTGAAAAAATCCTAAGTAAATTAGGAAAAACATTAATGGGCTGGGATGAAATCATGACTCCAAATATGCCAACATCAGCTGTAATACATTCATGGCGCGGAGAAAATGAGGGGCTTACCAAAGGAGGTTCTTTAATAAAGGCAGCAAAAAAAGGCTATCAAACCGTACTTTCCAACGGTTATTATATTGATAGAATGTTACCCGTAGAGCATCATTATAACGTTGACCCTATAGGCAATGTACAACTAACCAAAGCCGAGCAATCTCGTATTTTAGGTGGAGAAGCCACCATGTGGAGTGAATTGGTTACACAGCAAACCATCGATTCTAGAATATGGCCTAGAACAGCCGCAATAGCTGAGCGTTTTTGGTCGCCACAAGCTATTAATGATGTTAATGCCATGAAAAAACGCCTTGCAACAGTATCTTTTCAGTTAGAGGAATTAGGACTTACACATATTAAAAACAGAGATGTTATTTTAAGAAATATGACCAACAATCAAGATATTTCATCACTAATTACATTATCAAAAATTTGTGAACCTTTAAAAATATACGCAAGAAATAAAGACGGCATAGAATACAAAACCTATTCACCTTTTAATTTGTTTGCAGATGCTTGCGTTGTGAATGCTGAAGATGCTCAACCTTTTATCAATCAGGTTTCTAATTATATTAAGAACCCCAACAAAGCTCATGAAGCTGAAGTTATGCACTACTTAAACAAGTGGTCCAAAAACTATACCCATTTTTCTAAACTTCAAAAAAACCCTAAAATAAGTCCGTTAGAAAAACTGTCTAAAACAATTTCAGACGTGTCCTTAATGCTTTCTAAAGCCATAAAAAATAAAAATATTTCAACCAAAAACCTCAACATCATTAAAGACCATATCAAAGTTTTAAGCAACCCATTTGTAGATGTTGAAGTTGCTATTATTGAAGCTTTAACAAGGCTAACCCATTATTCTGAATCTAACAATTTACAAAATTAACACCCTTTCATTTTAAAAAAAGATACTATGGTTTTAATAGCCGACAGCGGTTCTACAAAATGCGACTGGATACTTTGTGAACATAAAGAAAAAGAACCTATTCGAATAAAAACTAAAGGATTAAATCCAGCTATTTTAACTAAAAAAGAGTTTTGTAACATTATAGATGGTTGCGTTGAACTCAATAAACATAAAGATAAAGTAACCAACATTCATTTTTTTGGAGCTGGATGCGGAACAAAAAAAAATCAAAATAAGGTTAATAAAATATTAGAGTCTTTTTTTGAAAATGCTAAATCCGAAACCAATGAAGACACTATGGCCGCAGTTATGGCTACAACAAAAGAACCTGCTGTTGTCTGTATTCTAGGCACAGGTTCAAACTGTTGTTACTATGATGGAAAAACAGCACATTTAAAATCGCCAGCATTAGGCTATATTTTAATGGATGAAGGTAGTGGCAACTATTTTGGTAAAGAACTTTTAAAAGCTTATTACTATAAGCAAATGCCAAAAAATTTAAGGGTCTTGTTCGAGAAGGATCATAACTTAAAAGAAAAAGAAGTTGTTAAAAAACTATACAAGTCTCCTACGCCTAATAAATATTTAGCAGAGTTTGCACGCTTCTTATTCAAAAATGAAAATCATCCCTTTATAAAACGATTACTTATAAACGGTATGCACACATTTGTTAAAAATCATGTCCAATTATACCGCCAAGAATTAAAAACAGTTCCATTGCATTTTGTTGGTTCTATAGCTTATTATGCACAAGATTATTTAGCGTTAGCCCTAAGTAAATATGGGTTAAAAGCTTCAAGTTTTATTAAAAGTCCAATTGAGAATATCATTAAACAGCAAAGCAAATTGAATTAAAAAACGATTAAAACAAATATAATTCCGAATTAAAGCATAATGAATCAAAAAGCATCTACCATACATATTAATACATACTACGAATTAGTAAGCATTGAGTCCTTTCCAAGTAAATCACTATACAAAACATTTATAAATTGGGTAAGTGGAGAGTTTGAGCTTTTTCTACAAGAAAAAATACAGGATTTGAAAATATTTTTTCCAGGTGGTTGGATTAACATCAATGAAGTAAAAACCCATAGCACTAATTTTACATTTAAAATAATAGTGAAAAGTAAATATCAGGAAAAAGGCATTCAAATAAACAACCAAATAAAAGCTATATTAAGCCATCTAATAAGGCTAAAGGCTTAAAAATCACTACCTAAATTCTTCGTTATAATATGTAGTGGCGTCTTGCAAAAGGAGTTCCAATTCCACTTTTTCCAAAACAATTTTATCAGCATGCCAGTTCAGGTAGTTTATAAAATCATTTAAAATAATATCTCGATACTTTTTAATACTTGAAATATTAAAATACAAACGCCCGGTGCGTCTCACAAAGAAATCTGTGAGGCTATTTGTCATTTCATAATGTATACAAAACCAAAGCTCAGCACGAATTAATCGCTCTAAAGCATTCTTGTTTTCAAAATCTTCAGATTTCTCTAAAATAGTATCAGATTGTTTCCCGTAGGTTGTACATAAATACCAAGCATGGTAACGATCTGTTATACCCAACTTAACCAGCTGATTTTCTATATATAATTGATATTGATTAACGTCATTAGAAGATTCAAGTGTCGGGCTTACCAAAGGAATTGTTTTGGTTGATGATACTTTAAGCTTTTTTTCACCTTTTTCCTTCATAGTTTTTAAAACAACTTCCATGACACGTTGAGCCATTTTACGGTATCCTGTTAGTTTTCCTCCAGCAATGGATATCAATCCACTATCCGAAATAAATAACTCATCTTTTCTTGATAATTCCGAAGGGTCTTTATCTTCTTCGTGAATAAGAGGTCTTAAACCAGCCCAATTGGATTCAATATCTTTAATGGTTACCTGAACATTAGGGAACGTATTATTAATGGCTTCTAAAAGATACTCGGCATCATTTTTAGTAGTAACCACGCGATCTAAGCTTCCTGAATAATTAGTATCTGTAGTACCCACATAAGTTACACGACCTCTTGGGATAGCAAAAACCATTCTACCATCTGGAACATCAAAATATACCGATTGTTTTACTGGAAATTTTTCAAATGGAAATACGATATGTACACCTTTGGTAAGGTGCAAATATTTGTTTTTTACTGAATGATCTTTTGTACGAAGCAAATCAACCCAAGGTCCAGTAGCAGACACATAGTATTTCGCTTTAATCACGTATGTACTTCCTGTATTATGATCAACGCAATTAAGGCTTTTAATTTTAGAATCGGTATTGTAATTAAAGGATTCCATCTCGAAATAATTCATTAAAATGGCTCCAAAAGTGGCTGTTTTTTTTAATATCTCAATGGTTAATCTGGCATCATCCGTTCTATATTCAGCGTAAAGCCCACTGCCTAAAACCTTATTTTTATCAAGCAATGGCTCTTTATTAAGCGTTTCCTCTTTATCTAACATTTTACGCCGATCCGAGCCCTTAACATCTGCTAAAAAATCATAAATTTTAAGACCTATGGCAGCCATCATTTTTCCATAAGTTCCACCTTCTACAATAGGTAACAGCATCTTTTCTGGAAGAACTAGATGCGGAACCAGTTTATGAACAACGGCTCGCTCTGAACCCGATTCTCTTACCAAGCCAATTTCCAATTGTTTTAGATAACGTAAACCGCCATGAATTAATTTGGTCGATTTATTACTTGTTCCAGAAGCAAAATCATGCTTTTCTATAAGACAGACTTTTAATCCTCGCGAGGCAGCTTCCAAAGCTATTCCGGCTCCTGTTATACCGCCGCCAATAATGGCTAAATCAAAATTTGAAGTTAGTAACCTCTCTATTTGTGCCTGTCTATTTAAAATTGAAAAACCTTCTAACTCCTCCATTAATTACATCTTACTTTCTTGAAATCAAAAATAAATATAATTCTGGATTAATGCATAAGTGTATTTAAACCCTATTTTTATAAGATTTTATATATTTAATTTTCTTCTTAATTAAAGTATGTGGATTTTAATAAGCTTATAAAATGATTTGGGTTATTATTTAATGTTAAATTTGTAATACTTTCTTTTTTATGTAATGCTTTTATGAAAACAACCTGTTTTTAAAAAATGTAACCCTAATATTTAAAACAAAAATGAAAGTATTATAATTGACACTATGAATCAAAGTGATAAGGACATTAATTATACAACAACCATAAATTTTAATCTATTATATTAACTAAAGAACCAAGAAAAACCACTCAACTAACAAATAACCAATACAATGAACAAGCAAACATTTTTAATACTAATAACATCAATTACTGCATTAGGCGGATTACTCTTTGGGTATGACACAGGGGTTATAAACGGCGCTCAATTTTACCTTACTAAATATTTTCAATTAGATGCTGGTTTACAAGGCTGGGTAGTAGGTAGTGCCTTATTAGGCTGTTTAGTGGGTGCTATTGTTGCTGGACCGTTAAGTATAAAAATAGGCAGAAAAAGTTCACTTATAATTTCTGCAATATTGTTTAGTCTTTCTGCATGGGGCTCTGGGCTTCCTGGGTTTATGCCAGAATCTGTATCTCTTCTTGTTGTATTTAGAATAATTGGTGGATTGGGGATTGGTATTGCATCTATGAATGCGCCTATGTATATTGCTGAAATTGCACCTGCTGAAAGGCGTGGTAAATTAGTAACCTTCTATCAATTAGCAATTGTTGTTGGCTTTTTTGTTGTGTTTCTTGTAACTTATTTTATAGGAAACCGTTTAACAGAGGCTCAAAATTTAGAGTTTGGGTGGCGTCAAATGTTTTGGTCAGAATTAATACCAAGTGGATTGTTCTTAGGGGCCTTATTCTTAGTTCCTAAAAGCCCTCGATGGCTTTCGTTAAAAGGAAGAGATGAAGAAGCTTTAGCCATTTTAACAAAAATTCACGGCGAAGATAAAGCAATAAAAGAAAGTGAAGAGATAAAAAAATCATTAAAAAAAGAAACAAAAGGCGAAAAAATCAACTACTTCTCTAAAGGAATTTTTGTAATTATACTAATAGGATCCGTCTTTTCTATATTACAACAATTTACAGGGATAAATGCTGTATTATATTATGGTGCCGATATTTTTGAGAAAGCCCTTGGTTTTGGTAAAGAAGATGTTTTAAAACAACAAGTATTATTAGCATTTGTAAATTTAATTTTTACGTTTGTAGCTATGGCTACTGTAGACAAATTTGGAAGAAAGCCCTTAGTTTATATTGGAGCTACAGGCATGTTATTAGGCTTTTTACTTCTAGGAATTAGCATACAACAACAGGCTATTGGTTTCATATCTTTACTTGGCGTATTAATATTTATTGGTTCATTTGCTTTATCCATGGGGCCGGTGGTTTGGGTTGTTTTATCTGAAATGTTTCCAAATAAAATTAGAAGTGTAGCTATGTCTGTTGCAGTAGCTGTACAATGGGCTGGTAATTACTTGGTATCGCAATCTTTTCCAATGGTAACAGCGAGTGATATTAATAATAATGGTTTTTGGAATGGATCATTACCATACTTTATTTTTAGTGCTTTTATCCTTCTTATAATCGTATTTACATATAAATTTATTCCAGAAACAAAAGGAAAATCTCTTGAGGAAATAGAGGCTATTTGGGAAAAATAAATTTAACCTAGAACACGATTTTTTAAATAATTAACTCTTAAATAAGGTTTAATTAGACCTTATTTAAGAGTTATTATTATTGTTTTAGAAATGTTATTTGAAGCATTTCCAACATGTATTATATAATCGCCTTTTTCTAAATTCCAATCAGAAATACTTTCGTCATAAAATGCTAATGTATTTGCTGGAATGTTAATGTTGACTATTGAATCTTCTCCTGATTTTAATTTTACTTTTTGAAATCCTTTAAGCTCCTTTAAGGCGCGTTTAACCATTGAATTTGGTTTTCCAACATAAACCTGAACAACCTCAGCACCATCTTTAGCTCCAGTATTAGTTACCAAGCAAGATATATTTATAGTACTATCTGACGTATATACTGCTTTATCTGTTTTAATATCAGATAGACTAAAAGATGTATATGAAAGACCATAACCAAAAGCATACAATGGTTTTATCTTTTTAGTATCGTGCCATCTGTAGCCTACTAAAATATCTTCTTTATACTGTTGGGTCATGTCTACACCCGGATAAGATGTTTCGCCAAAAAAATGGGCGCCATTATCTTCTAGCTTTGCTGGGAATGTAAACGGTAATTTTCCGGAAGGGTTTACATCGCCACTAATAACATCGGCTATGGCATGTCCAGACATACTCCCTAGGTACCAAGTTTCGACTAATGCATCTACTTTGTCCAGCCAAGGCATTTCAACAGCGTTACCTGTTAGTAATACAAAGCCAATATTTTTATTGACTTTGTAAATGGCATTCAATAAATCTTCTTGTCCAAAAGGCAAACCATAATCGACCCTGTCATCACCTTCACAATCTTGCAAATGGCTTTTGTTTAAACCACCAACAAATAATACAATATCTGCTTTTTTAGCCGTTTCTATGGCTGCTATCCTTAAAGAATCCTGATCCATTGTTGGAGGTAAAACTTTGTCGTATACAGAAGCTCCCGTTTCATAACCCATAGCATGTAAAATGGTAGCATTTTTATAACGCGCTTTTATGCCTTCTAAAGGTGATATTTCAAACTTTGGTTTTAACTCAGAAGAGCCGCCTCCTGCTGTCATTGATCTTGTAGCGTTTTCCCCAATAACAGCAATAGTTAAATTTTTGTCATCTTTAATAGGAAAAAAGTTGTTTTCGTTTTTTAATAAAACAATGCCTTCTGTGGCTACCTGTCTTGCAACATCATGATGTGCTTTCGTATTTGCATTACCAAGTGAACGGTTAGAACTCATATTGGTTCTAAACATTAAGCGTAATATTCTAGTAACTTTATCATCAACTACAGACTCCGCTATTTCGCCCTTTTTAAGGCTTTCTAAAAATGGGGTGGCTAAATGATATAGCGAGTAAAAATCTCTAGTGGTTGTACCTAATCCATCTGTACCTGTTCCCATTTCTATGTCCAAACCATAGTGTGCCGATTCATAAGTACTATGTGCTGAACTCCAATCGCTAATAACAACACCTTTATAATTCCAATCTTGTTTTAAGATTTTTGCAGTTAATAATTTATGATGCGTGGTATACTGTCCTCGAAACTTATTGTATGCTCCCATGATAGCCCAAACACCAGCATCTTGAACGGAAGCTTTAAAGGCCGGTAAATAAATTTCGTGCAATGCTCTATTACTTACTTCTACATTTATTCTATCTCTCCAATGTTCCTGATTATTCAATGCATAATGCTTTACGCAAGCCGCTACACCATTTTTTTGAACACCTTTAATGTAAGGGACAACCATTGTAGATGCTAGAAAAGGGTCTTCGCCCATATATTCAAAATTACGTCCATTTAAAGGGGTTCTATAAATATTAACTCCTGGACCTAATAGGACATCTTTTTTTCTATATCTGGCTTCTTCGCCTAAGCTAAAACCATAGTCGCCTGACAGCTCAGGATTAAAGGAAGCTGCTAAGCACGTTAATGCCGGAAATGCTGTTATAGAATCGTTAGTCCAACCTGCATATGCCCAATCGTCCCAACTTATTTCGGCCCTTACTCCGTGAGGGCCATCGGCCATCCAAATTTCAGGAATGCCTAAACGTTCTACCCCTTTTGTACTAAACTTTGACTGTGCATGGCACATGGCTACTTTTTCTTCAAGCGTTAATTTTTTGAGTATCTCTTTAATTTTTACCTCTGTATCCTCAGACATAGAATTTTGTATTAATTTATTGCTGTTTAAAGTTTGAGTATCTGATTGACCATAAATCGATATGTGAATTAAAAATATGTATATAAATAAAACAGATAATCGGTTGCTGGACTTAAAAGTGGTTTTCATAAAAACGGATAACTTAATGAGTTAAAATGAAAGCAATAGGTTATTTGAGTTTCCATAACTTTCAATAAAATACTTAAAGTTAAATGTTTTCGACAAAACGAATACAGTAAACACTAAAATATTTATTGTGTTAGTAGTGTTTTAGAAGAAATGATTAACACTTATTGGGTTTTCTTATTATCCATAGATGTATTTTGCGTCTGTTTTAAACTAATAACTAAAAAGCCTCATGTTTTCCTGAGGCTTTACAATCTCTATGTCCAATCTCATCTAAATTCAATTTAACTGCGCTCCTTATAACCTTCCAGAATATTTTTAAACAAAAAACCCTTCTAAAAAGAAGGGTTTTAAGGGTGGTCCCACCTGGGCTCGAACCAGGGACTTTCTGATTATGAGTCAGATACTCTAACCAACTGAGTTATAGGACCGAAATTGGAGTGCAATATTACTACTATTTTTATTTCTTAGCAAGAAAGACATGTGAAATTTTAATCCTTTATCTCTTGGCACAACTCAATTAAAACACCATTTGAAGATTTAGGATGTAAAAAAGCCACTAACTTATTATCTGCACCTCTTTTTGGGGTTTCATTTAACACTTTAAAACCTTCTTTTTTAAGGCGTTTTATTTCTGCTTCTATATCATCAACATCAAAAGCGATATGATGGATGCCTTCGCCTTTCTTTTCAATGAATTTTGCAATAGGACTATCTACTTTTGTCGCTTCTAAAAGTTCAATTTTATTCTCACCCACTTTAAAAAATGATGTGCTTACGCCTTCACGCTCAACAGCTTCTACTTTATAATGATGTTCTCCAAATAGTTTGGCGAACAATTCATTAGAGTCCTTTAAACTCTTAACCGCAATACCTATGTGTTCAATTTTATTCATTGGAAAGTATATTTTTTATTTCTGTGTAGACAGAAATCTCTAATTTTTAACTCAAATTCCATATCAAGATATGAAAATAGCACCCCAAAAGTAACATAATCTTTAAATATCCGTTATTTTTGCATTCTAAACCTTTAATAGGTATTAACAAATGAGCAGCACAGAGGAAAGTCAAAGACAAAAAAAAATAGGATCCGTTTTACAACACGATTTAGTAGAAGTACTTCAAGGTGCCGCTACACAAGGTGGTATGCGTGGTGTTATAATATCAGTATCTAAAGTAAAGGTTACTGCAGATTTGGGTGTTGCAAAAGTCTATTTAAGTATTTTCCCTAATGAGAAGGGCCTTGAACTTCTTGAAGGCATAAAATCCAACACGCCTTTAATTAGACATGAGTTAGCACAACGCACCAAACATCAATTAAGACGTATGCCTAATTTAGAGTTTTTTATAGACGATTCTTTGGAATATATTGACCAGATAGAAAAATCGCTCAAAGGCAAAGAAAACCCTATTAAAGATCCAAGTATTTTAGATAAAAGAAAAAAATCCTAGATTGAGTTTCCAACTTTATATAGCAAAACGTTATTTACGCTCTAAAAGCACTAACAATGCTATTAATTTTATAACTTATATTGCTGTTATTGGTATTGTTTTAGGGGCTGCTTCATTATTTATTGTACTTTCTGGTTTTGCTGGTTTAAAGGATTTTACACTTCAGTTTTCAAATGAAATAGATCCCGATTTAAAGGCTGAGGCCACTATAGGTAAATCCTTTGTTTTAACTAAAAATGACATTAGTAAACTTAATGGTTTAGAAGATGTAGCAGTCTATTCTAAAGTTATTGAAGAACGTGTTTTTATTTCGTCTCAAGACAAAAATACTCTTGCAACAATAAAAGGTGTCGATGCTCATTTTCAAAATGTAGTGAATATTGATTCTGTTATAGATTATGGAAGTTGGCTTGACCAAAAATCAAATCAGATTGTAGCCGGTTGGGGCATTTCAAATAACTTATCGTTTGGTGTTTTAGATTATACAAAAGCCATAAAAATATATGTTCCAAAACCAGGAAAAGGGCAAATAACATCAACAAAAAATGCATTTAATACGGTTAACGCGGTTAATGTTGGTGTGTTTTATATTAATGAAAGCCTAAACGATACTTATATTTTTGCTCCTATAGATTTAGCAAAAAACCTTTTAAATTATAGTCCTAATCAAGTGTCTTCCGTAGAATTTAAACTTAAAGAAGGTGTTGATGAAGATATAGCAAAATTAAACATTCAAGCTATTTTGGGCGATAAGGTCGTTTTAAAAAACAGAGAGCAATTAAATGACGCCCTCTACAAAATGCTAAACACCGAAAATTTAGCTGTATACTTAATTTTTACGCTTGTTTTAATCATTGCTTTTTTTAATGTAATTGGCTCATTAATCATGATGATACTTGATAAAAAACAAAGTTTAAGCACACTTTTTAACATTGGGGCTACCGTAAAAGACATTCGGAAAATTTTCTTTTACCAAGGTAGCTTAATGAGTATTATTGGCGGTCTTATAGGTTTAGGCGTTGCGCTTATAATTACTGGGCTTCAAAAAGCGTTTCATTTGGTTATGATAACACCATCACTCGCCTACCCTGTAACGATTAAGCTTGAAAACTTATTTATTGTGTTTTTAACTATTTCTGTTTTAGGGATCATTGCTTCAAAAATAGCAGCGGTAAGAATTACAAAAAACTTGGTACAGAATTATTAATTTACTCTGTAAACTGATGCCCTGAAAACTTCTCTAAAACCTCATCAAAAGCAGCAAAAACATCTTCGGAATGATCAGAAGTCACCATTTTCATGCGGTATTCTTTAAAATGTGGAATCCCTTTAAAATAGTTGGTGTAATGGCGACGGGTTTCAAAAACACCTAAAATTTCACCTTTCCAATCAATGGACATTTGTAAGTGACGACGAGCGGCTTCCACACGTTCTTCTAATGAAATTGGTGCTAAATGTTTACCTGTTTCAAAAAAATGTTTTACTTGTTTAAAAAACCAAGGGTTTCCAATACTGGCTCGACCAATCATAGCACCATCTAACCCATAATCATCACGCATTTCCATAGCGCGTTCGGGGCTCGTTATATCGCCATTTCCAAACACAGGAATATGCATTCTAGGATTGTTTTTAACTTGAGCAATGGGTTTCCAATCCGCATCGCCTTTATACATTTGTGCCCGCGTTCTACCATGAATAGCAATAGCTTTGCAGCCTACGTCTTGTAAGCGTTCGGCAACCTCAACAATCCTAATAGAATCGTGGTCCCAACCCAAACGGGTTTTTACGGTAATAGGAATATTGGTGCGTTTTACCATTTCGGCAGTAAGTTGCTCCATAAGGCATATATCCTTTAAAATACCTGCTCCCGCACCTTTACTCACTACTTTTTTTACGGGACAACCAAAGTTAATATCGATAATATCGGGTTTTGATTCCGAAACAATATCAATGGTTTGCAACATACTATCCAAATTGGCACCAAATATTTGAATACCTACAGGTCGTTCCTTTTCATAAATATCTAGCTTCATAACGCTTTTTGCAGCATTACGAATTAAACCTTCGCTAGATACAAACTCGGTATACACCACATCGGCTCCTTGTTCCTTGCATAAGGCACGAAACGGCGGGTCGCTAACATCTTCCATGGGCGCTAAAAGCAATGGAAAATCTGGAAGTTCTATGTTGTCTATTTTTACCAAGTCTATTTATTTTGGCGCAAAATTACACCTTTTTGTTTAATACACCATTTTTGGTTTGCTATGTTGATCTTGTTTAGATGTAAAAACCTAATAGGTCTGAACAAAAATCAACTATATTTGCAAAATCTTTTTTGATGAAGATTGTTGACTATGAAGAATATTAGAAATTTTTGCATTATTGCACATATAGACCACGGTAAAAGCACCCTTGCGGACCGTTTATTGGATTTTACAGGATCTGTAACGGCTAGAGAACAACAGGCCCAACTATTGGATAGTATGGATTTGGAGCGTGAACGTGGTATTACCATCAAATCGCACGCCATACAAATGGACTATGAGCTTAATGGCGAAAAGTATATTCTAAATTTAATTGACACACCAGGTCACGTAGATTTCTCATACGAAGTATCGCGTTCCATTGCTGCTTGCGAAGGTGCTTTACTTATTGTTGATGCGGCACAAAGCATACAGGCACAAACCATTTCTAATTTATATTTGGCTTTAGAAAATGATTTAGAAATTATTCCTGTTCTTAACAAAGTGGATTTACCAAGTGCTAATCCAGAAGAAGTTACTGATGATATTGTTGATTTATTAGGTTGTGATGCAGAAGAAGTGATTCACGCCAGTGGAAAAACAGGTTTTGGGGTCGATAATATTTTAGAAGCTATTATTGATCGTGTTCCTGCACCTAAAGGCGACCCAAATGCACCATTACAAGCCTTAATTTTCGATTCGGTTTACAATACATTTAGAGGTATTGAAACCTATTTTAGAGTCTTTAATGGTGAAATTAAAAAAGGGCAACATATAAAATTTGTTGCTACAGATAAAGACTATTATGCTGATGAAGTTGGAACTTTAAAACTCAATCAAGTAGCAAAGCAAAGTGTAAAAACCGGGGATGTTGGCTACCTAATTACCGGTATAAAAACGGCTAAAGAAGTAAAAGTAGGTGATACTATTACCGATTTTGCAAATCCAACTACTAATATTGTTGAAGGGTTTGAAGACGTAAAACCTATGGTATTTGCTGGTATTTACCCTGTAGATACTGAAGATTACGAAGAACTTCGTAGCTCTATGGAAAAATTACAGCTAAACGATGCATCACTTGTGTTTGTTCCTGAAAGTTCAGCAGCATTAGGTTTTGGTTTCCGTTGCGGATTCTTAGGGATGCTTCATATGGAAATTATTCAAGAACGTCTAGAACGTGAGTTTGATATGACCGTTATTACGACCGTTCCAAACGTATCATATCACGCCTATACCAATAAAAACCCTGAAGAAGCTTTTATCGTAAATAACCCATCGGATTTACCAGAGCCTTCTACCGTAAACCGTGTTGAGGAACCTTATATTAAAGCAACCATTATTACCAAAGCCGATTTTGTTGGAAATGTAATGTCGCTTTGTATAGAAAAGCGAGGGATTATTACCAATCAAACCTATTTAACTACAGAACGTGTAGAATTGACTTTTGAAATGCCTTTGGCAGAAATTGTTTTTGATTTTTATGATCGTTTAAAAACCGTTTCAAAAGGCTATGCGTCTTTCGATTATCACCCGATAGGTATGAAAGTTTCAAAACTGGTGCGTTTAGATATTTTATTAAATGCACAAACTGTTGATGCCCTTTCAGCTTTGATTCATGCCGATAATGCACATCATATTGGTAAAAAAATGTGTGAGAAGTTAAAAGAACTTATTCCGCGTCAACAATTCGATATTCCAGTACAAGCCGCTATTGGGGCTAAAATTGTGTCCAGAGAAACTATAAAAGCTTTACGTAAGGATGTAACAGCCAAATGTTATGGTGGTGATATTTCTCGTAAGCGTAAACTTCTTGAAAAACAGAAAAAAGGTAAAAAACGTATGCGTCAAGTCGGTAATGTAGAAATACCGCAGCAAGCGTTTATGGCGGTATTGAAGCTGAATGATTAATAAATTCTTTTTTAAAAAAACCTTTTGGCTAAATTGAAAAAAAAGAAACTTTAAAATAACATAAAGCTAATTTATTTTATTCCATTTATACGATTCCTGCATTCGCAGGAATTTTTTTAGTATCTTTCTTCATGTAGATTGCTTACATGGAAATCCAGCCAAAAAAAATCCTTATCTGCGAAGACCATCAAATAGTTATTGATGGCTTGCTTTCTATATTCAAAAATCAACCCGATTATAAGATTATTGGTTATGTTGTAAATGGTGATAATGTTTTACCTACTGTTAAACTTAATCGCCCAGATGTCCTCCTCTTAGACTTAAACCTTCCTAATAAAAATGGTGTTGATATACTAAAGGATATAAAACTTTTATTCCCAGAAATAAAGGTTATCATTCTTACCATGTACAATAAAGAAAGTATCATTAAAAAAATAAAGCAGTTTCATGCCAATGGATTTTTGCTTAAAAATTGCTCTTCTGATGATTTACTCAATGCACTCGATGCTGTTTTTAAAAGCAATACATTTTATACTGGCAAAGGTGTAAAAACCAATGTTACTGAAATAGATGGGTTTCTTGAAAAAATAAAAATTACACGTCGGGAAAAAGAAATTATTTTAGAGCTCGTACAAGGGTATAACGTACCGCAAATAGCCAAAAAACTTTTTATTAGCGCTCATACCGTTGAAACCCATAAAAAAAATATTTTTAAAAAACTTGATATTCATAACAGCATAGACCTTGTAAAACTTGTAAATGAAAACAAATTACTCTCATAACTGTTTGATTTTTTTTCTGCTTTTATATTTTGGGTTTATACAAAATGTCAAAGCACAAGTTGATACGCTATTTATAAACGAATCTTTTATTAGTACAGATTTAAACAAGATTTCTAATCGTTTTAGCACCAATAATCCTATTAATATTTCTGAGGCTTATAAAAAAAGTTATTCCAATAAAAACAACAGCAATACGTTTGCTTTTTTTAACATTAATGAAGATTTAGGGTTTTTAACTTTTACAATCCATAACAAAACAGAAAAACCACAAAACTTGGTCATCGAAATTTATAATGCATTAATAAATGAAATTAGTTTATACGAGAAAACAACCAACAGTTTTGAACTTATCAATACTTCAGGAACAGATTTTCCTTTTAGATCGCGCTTAAAAAACGACAGGAATTTTCTATACCCCATAACATTAAGTTCTTTAGTCTCAAAATCTTATATTTTTCAATTTAAAAAAAACAAAATATCTATTGTGGTGCCTGCCAAAATTTGGACAGCACAAGCTTTTCAAAAACAAAATAAACAACAGTATCTGTTTATTGGCATGTATTATGGGCTTTGTCTTATTTCTATCATTATAAGCCTGTATATTTATTATATCCTTCGCAAAAAACTATATATACTTTATGCAACATATATTGTTTTTTTAGGACTCTATTTGTTTTCGTACTTAGGCTTATACTTTCAATTTTTTAGCTCTAATACAGAGCATTACAACAAATATATTCATGTGTTTTTTACCGTAGGTTCTATGGTTTTATTTGTTTTGTTTTCGATAAAAGTTTTAAATGCTAAAACTATAGCACATAACTTAGTCAAGTTTTTATATGTATTTTTAGGTCTTACCATTAGTATTCGATTTGCAGAATTTTACCTCCCTCAATCTATTTTTAGCATTGTAAAACCATTCATTATTAAGTTTTGGTATGTGTCCTTTTTAATAATAAATAGTATATTAATTTTGCTTATTATTAAATCCTATACCTATCAAAAAAAAATAACCTTGCTTTACACTATGGCCTATTCTTTTTTAGGTATTGGTACCATTTTAACAATTATTAATTTAAGTACAGGACATGTTAATGCTTTTGCTTTTGGACTTCCAATAATTTTTTACGCTTCTTTTTTAGAAATTGTATTCTTAACATTTACGATTATTTTGATGGTAAAAGGAATCTATGATGAACGTAATATACTTTCAAAAAAAATAGTCGTTCAAGAAAAGAAAAACTTAACCGCTTTTATAAAAGGAGAAGACCAAGAGCGCAAGCGTATCAGTAAAGAACTGCATGATAATATTGGTAGCCAATTAAGCTATTTAAAACGTTTTGTTTCTGATGCCTTTAATAATGAGGAAGTAACTAAAGCTATTGATACCATTTGTAATGATGTTAGAAACTTATCGCATGAAATATCACCCTCGGACCTTAAAATAGTTGGTTTTGAAAGTGCTGTTGAAGATTTATCGCAAAACATATCTGCCCAAACGACCCTAAATGTAAATTTTAATAGCTATCAATTTCCTGAAAGTTTAGATGATGAGATCGCAACACAACTTTACAGGGTGGTACAAGAAGCCTTTAATAACATTTTAAAACACGCCAAAGCAAAACAAGTTGATGTACAATTAATGGGGCATAATTGCGAAATCACTATTAGTATTGAAGATGATGGCAAAGGTTTTAATACTTCTAATGAAATAGGTGGCCTTGGGTTAAAAAACATGCACTCTAGAATCTATCAAATTGGTGGTACCTTATCAATCGATTCGCAAATTAGTAAAGGGACTTCCGTTCTAATAACACTACCAGTGAGATAAAAATCTACCTGAACTCTGGTATTGCGTCATAGTAAATACATGATGTAGCTTTACTACAATCAATTTAAAACACTATATCATGAAAACAAAACTATTCTATTTAGTTATTGTCATAAGTTCTTTTAAGCTTATAGCACAAAACGATGGCTGGCATCAATACACTAAACCGCTACATGTAAACGAGATGGTAAAAGATGCCAGTGGAAATTACCATTATGCCACCAATATTGGATATCAAAAATTAGACAGTAATTTTAATACCATAGAAACAAAAAATTTAACCTCACAAAGCTCACCTATTGGTAATTGTTTTTCAGTAGCCGTTAACCCCAGCAATGAAAATGAAATTGCATTAGGTGAAAACGAACGGGTATTTATTTTTTCAAACGGGGTAGAAACGCACCAATTTGCAGTTAATGCAACAACACAATTTACTGGCCCAAGCTTATATTATAATGATAATGACGAGCTATATGTTTTTAACAAAAATGATTTTAGCACGCAAAGCTATTCCATTTTTAAAAACGGTGTGCTTACAGAAATGCCTACGCCAGGAATTGTGCCCATAGATATTGTAGAAAATAATACAGGAACAAAAATTTTTATTGCAGGATCTAATAACGGTTTATGGGAATACACAAAAGCTACAGATACTTGGGTAAACTTTACAAAAGAAAACTCAAACATGCTTAATAATTTTATTAATGATTTATTTATGGATGCTAACGATAACTTATTCGCAGGCTCTTTTGAAGGTATTAATAAAATAGAGCCAAATGGCACCATTACATCCTGCCAGCCACCAAGTTTTTCGCCTGTATTTGAGATTGATGTGCATCCATCGTCAGGTCAGATTGTTGCCAGAACCTCACAGCCCAATAGCGCCAATAATTTTGGGTTTAATATCGTTGATTTTGATACGTGTGCATGGACAAGTTTTACCAACGATGGAAACAGTTGTGTGAGTGAAAACATGTTTAAAACCGTACAATTCACTTCTACTCCTACCGATGGTAAAATTGTGGCCAGTGGCGCTATACTATCTGCCGAAAACACTTATACTTTTGACCCCGCAAACCCATCAAATTCATGCGACTATTTAGATTTTAATTATATGGGCGTTCCTTTGCGCATAGATACTAATTACACAACCGATGTTAATGTTAGAAAAACATCCGATGGAAAAATTGATATAGCGGCCTGCAATGGTAGCGAAACCATGTATTATGTTTCAATAAGCCCAGAAACATTTGATGGCACATTCCCAACGGCCGCTTCAGTGCCGCTTCCTTCAGGAAAAAGGGCTTTTTCAATATTAAGAGACAATGGTTACTTTATTCTAGATAACGATGAAGGCTTTTCGTTTATTGATGAGAATGATAATATTTCATCATTCAACCATAACATCCCAAACAACTTAACCATAATTTCAAAAAAAGTATCAGTAGCCAATTCAAATGATGGTATAATAAACATAATGTATAAAGCTTTTGATGCTGTTTTTAATTACATCATTTATAAAGCCCAGTGTAATACAAATACTAGATCTTGCTCGCAACCAGAAGAAACTTTTAAAATTGATAGAGATAAATCAAAAAACATAAGTTTTGATGCGTCAATAGACAAAGTAACCAACGAGGTCGTTGCGGTGGCTGTAAAAACCAATGCTTCTGGAGACATAAGAAAAACACAGGAAAAATGGGACAGGACAACAAATGGCACACCAGTGGTTTCTTGGGACGAAGTGCATCCTATATTCCCTATATTAGATGTGCTATTTGTTGGTGCTACTTTATTGCGCCAGGGCCTATCATTATTTGTATTAAGTGAAACTATTTTAAAAGGAAGAGCAACAAGTAAAAGTACAGGTAACCCCGTTGAACAAGACTCTAGTTTTGATGAAGATAATGATGGAAATCCAGATAAAATAAAAGCCTTATCAAAATCATCAATTACCACAGATGAAGCTAATGAAATAGTTATTGCTTTAGTAGCTGTTGCCAATAATGGTTTTAGTGTGCTTAGCCTGTTTGAAGAATATAATGGGTTAGGCAATAAAAATAGTAGTAAAGCTAAAGTGAACAATACAGTTAACGATGCTGATTTTAATGGAAGTTTACCTAATGATATCTTTATAAAAAAGTTTGAATTATTTCAATACAACACCACAGAAGCTATCATAGTCGTTTTTACAAATTATGGTTTATTAGTAAAAACAGGAATTGATATAACAGGCTTAACACTTGGTACAGATACCAATCAGCTTTCAGGTAACAAGACCTTGCTTTACCCCAATCCAACAAAAGGTATAGTTGCATTTTCAGACCATACCATTAAAAACATAAAGGTTTATGATATGAACGGTAGAAATGTACTAAATGGAGAAGGAAATACGATATCCGTTAAAACCCTATCAAAAGGCATTTATATTATAAAAGGTACAACATCTGAAAATACATTTATTGCAAAAAAATTAATAAAAAATTAAACAATGCTATTAATTAGTACTCTTTTGAGTCAACTATCAAGATATATGTTTTAAATTGATTAAATATTATCTTGAGAATGGAGGTTTCAACCTAGGTTGAAACCTCTTTATTTTTAAAACCTATAAAACAAAGTCAATCTATATTAACTAGATAAAATCCTTAAATTTAATTGCATGATTTAAATTAAAACCAGTGATTTATTGCATTTTTTTATTGATAATTTCCTTTAATTGTAAAAACACCTTTTTTTCCATAAAAATAAAATTAGCTCAAAATTGTTAACAATTATTTTGTATGTTTATAACATAGGAAACATAATTAATAGTTAAACTTGCATCAAACACTTAATAAGGCTGTGTTTAACCTAAAGTATATTTTATTTTTTCAATTTAATTGTTATTAACAATTTTTCAATTTCTAGACATCGTTTTATTTCTTTTACAATAAAGTATATTAGAAAAAACGGTTTTTATAATTTTTAAAATTAAACCCTTAAAAGAAATAATGTTTTTATAAATTGTTTTTCTTTTGATAGGGTTTTAAACACTTTATATTGAAAAACCTATATACGCATTTCGTATGACCACTTAAAAGGAATAAAAATAATAAATGAAAGCACTTTTTTATACTAGAGAATTTCCGCCTTATGTTTATGGCGGTGCAGGCGTACATGTTGAATATTTAGCCGATGAATTGGCCAAATTAATGCATGTAGATGTAAGATGCTTTGGCGATCAAGATGATAACTCTGGAAACTTAACCGTTAAAGGCTTTCCGTTTGATAACCCTGTTTTTGATGGTGCTGACGATAAATTAAAATCAGTATTTAAAACCTTAAGCACCTGTATTCAAATGAATACGGAACCTATCAATGCCGATGTGGTGCATTGCCACACATGGTATGCACAATTTGCAGGTATCGTTACAAAACTATGCTACGGTACGCCTTTGGTTATAACCACACATTCCTTAGAACCATTAAGACCTTGGAAACGTGAACAATTAGGGCGAGGGTATGATGCGTCTTCATGGGTTGAAAAAACAGCAATCGAAATGGCAGATGCTCTTATTGCAGTATCCGAAGAAACCAAAGCAGATGTCCTTAAGCATTTTGATGTTGATGAAAGTAAGGTTCACGTTATTTACAATGGTATCAACCTTCAACAATATGTAACAACTTCAGATACGGCAACTTTAGACGAATATGGTGTAGATAAAACCAAACCCTATGTTCTTTTTGTTGGTAGAATAACGCGCCAAAAAGGGATTATTCACTTAGTAAATGCTATAAAATATATAGACCCAGAAACGCAAATAATACTCTGTGCTGGCGCGCCAGACACAAAAGAGATTGGCAAAGAAATGGAAGACGCTGTTAACGACGTAAAGAAGACCAGAAATAATGTCATTTGGATTGATAAAATGCTTAGCAAAAAAGAAATCATTCAACTTTACTCACATGCCGATGTGTTTTGTTGCCCTTCAATCTATGAACCTTTTGGTATTATAAATATAGAAGCTATGGCTTGCAACACAGCAGTTGTAGCAAGTGCTGTTGGCGGAATAAAAGAAGTTGTTGTACATGGCGAAACAGGTCTTTTAATTCCTTTAGAACAACAAAAAGAAGCGCCTTTTGAACCTGTAGACTCCGATAAATTTGCAAGAGATTTAGCGGATGGCATTAATAAGGTCATTAACGATGACACCCTAAGAAAAACTATGGCAAAAAATGGCAGAAAACGTGTTGAAGATTATTTTGATTGGATTGCCATTGCCAAACAAGTAGAAGCACTATATAAATCATTACAATAAACAAGCATTAATAAAAAAACAACTATGATTAATAACAAGGTTTTATCCATAATTTTAGGAGGTGGCCAAGGTTCTAGACTTTACCCATTAACAGAAGAGCGCTCTAAACCAGCCGTGCCAATTGCGGGAAAATATAGGTTAGTAGATATTCCTATTTCAAACTGTATAAACGCTGACATTAAGCGTATGTATGTATTAACACAGTTTAATTCAGCATCGTTAAACCGTCATATAAAAGACACCTATCATTTTAGTTTTTTTAGTTCTGCTTTTGTTGATGTATTAGCGGCCGAACAAACCATACATAACAAAACATGGTTTCAAGGTACAGCAGATGCCGTGCGTCAGAGCATGCATCATTTTTTAAGACATGATTTTGAATATTTTTTAATCCTTTCTGGAGACCAACTCTATCAAATGGATTATGAATTATTGATAAATGAACACATTAAAAGTAAAGCCAAAATATCTATTGCCACTATTCCTGTCAATGCTAAAGACGCAACCTCTTTTGGGATTTTAAAATCGGATGATAAAAATGTTATTACATCCTTTATTGAAAAACCAGATTCGAGTTTGTTGTCGGAATGGTCATCAGATGTAAGTGATGATATGAAAAATGAAGGCCGACATTATTTAGCCTCCATGGGTATTTATGTGTTCAACAGAGAGCTTTTAACCGAATTAATGAAAAACCCGGATACTAACGATTTTGGAAAAGAAATTATTCCGCAAGCAATAGGGAAACACAAAACAGTAAGCTATCAATATGAAGGCTATTGGACTGATATTGGAAACATAGATTCGTTTTTTGAAGCCAATTTGGGTTTAACGGACGATATTCCGCAATTTGATTTATACGATAAACCAAAACGCATTTATACCAGAGCAAGAATGTTGCCAACCACCAAAGTTTCTGGAACAACGCTTAATAAAACCGTTATTGCAGAAGGTTGTATTGTAGGTGCCGCTAAAATTGAAAAATCAGTTATAGGCATTCGTTCCAGAATCGGAAGTGAATCTACGGTTATAAACACCTACATGATGGGGAGCGACTACTATGAATCCTTAGAAGAAATAGACAGAAATAAAATCCCAATTCTTATGGGTGTTGGCGAACGTTGCTTTATCAAAAATGCGATAATAGATAAAAATTGTCGTATAGGAGACGATGTTCGAATTAATGGTGGCAAACACCTAGAAGATACCGAAACCGACACTTATGTTATTAAAGATGGTATTGTGGTCATTAAAAAAGGATCAACCATTCCTAAAGGCTTTGTAATATAATAACCTTTTTAGGATTACGTTTTAAACAATCTTACGTTTTCGTTTGATTTTAAGCTATGCCTTTATTCATTGTATCACTTAATTTAATACTTTACACTTTTAAATTAAATTATCCATGCAAAATCAAAAAAGAGTCCTTATAGACTATGTCTCACCTCAAATAAACAACGGTGAGTTTTATATAAAGCGTGTTGTAAATGAAATAGTTCATGTTGGCGCACATATTCTAGCCGATGGACACGATGTACTCGGCGCATCCGTTTTGTACAAACATAAAAATGAAAAAAAATGGCAAGAAGTCCGAATGAACCTTGTTGTAAACAACGAATGGGAATCCGCATTTACTGTGGAAAAACAAGGATTTTACACTTATAAAATTGAAGCTTGGGTAGACTACCCTCTTAATTGGCAACATGGTATTGAACGCAAAATTGATGACAATCAACATGTAAAATCTGAGCTATTAGAAGGGGTTGACTTTCTAAAAGCAATAAAAGATAAGACCAATCAAAACGATTCGTTTTACTTAGATCACCTCATTAACATTTTTGGTAATGAAGATCATTATGAAGAGGCAATCACTGAGGCTAGAAGTGAACGGTTACATCATATTTTCACAAATCATCCAGAAAAATTATTTGCAAATACCTCAAAAACCTACCAAGTCTATGTAGATAGAAAGAAAGCACGATTTAGTACATGGTATGAGTTTTTTCCACGTTCTGCATCAGAGCACAAAGGTGTTCATGGTACATTTAAAGATTGTGAACGTTTATTGCCTAGGATATCAAAAATGGGTTTTGATACCTTATACCTCCCTCCCGTCCACCCTATAGGCGAAGTCAATAGAAAAGGAAAAAACAACACGACTGAAGCTAAAGATGGCGATGTAGGATCAACTTGGGGCATAGGCTCTCAATATGGAGGTCATAAAGACATTCATCCTGATTTAGGAACTCTTGCCGATTTTAAAGTCTTAATTCAAAAAGCAAAAGAGCAAAATATTGAAATTGCCATGGATTACGCACTTCAGGCAGCTCCAGACCACCCTTGGGTAAAAGAACACCCGTTATGGTTTAAATGGCGACCAGACGGCACAGTACAATACGCAGAAAATCCACCAAAAAAATACCAAGACATATTACCCATTTATTGGGAAAGTAAAGATTATAAGGCCCTTTGGAATGAATGCTTAGACATCTTGCTCTATTGGATAGATTGTGGCATTAATGTATTTAGAGTAGACAATCCGCATACCAAACCCTTCTATTTTTGGAATTGGATTATTGCAAATGTAAAAGCAAAACACCCCGATGTTATATTTTTAGCCGAAGCATTTACTGCTCCAAAAGTCATGCAACAATTAGCAAAACAAGGCTATACACAATCCTATACTTATTTTACGTGGCGCAATACAAAACATGAGCTTACAGAATATGTAGAAGAATTAACCAAAGGCGAATCAAGGGAATACATGCAACCCAATTTTTGGCCGAATACACCAGATATCAATCCGTTCCACTTACAAGGCGCCAACGAATCTAAACACATACAACGCTATGTTTTAGCGGCAACCTTAAGTTCTAGTATTGGGCTTTATGGCCCCGTTTATGAATATATGTTAAGTGATGCTTTGCTTGGTAAAGAAGAGTATTTGAATTCTGAAAAGTTTCAGTGCACACATTACGATTGGACTATTGAAAACAAACTGATATCCGTTATTTCAAAAATCAATCATATTCGTCATCAAAATGAAGCCCTTCAGCAAACTAATAATATTAAATTCTGCTATGTTGAAAATGATAATTTAATGGTGTTTTACAAATGGAACGATTCTAAAACCAATGAGCTTTTAATTATCATTAGCTTAGATGCTTTTAATGTTCAACAAGGTACCGTTCAACTTCCTCTGCAAGACTTAAACATTTCAGCAGGTCAAAATATCGAGGTTAAGGATTTAATAACCAACAATAGTTATAATTGGGCAAGCGAGTGGAATTTTGTGGAATTGCATCCAACATTACCATTTCATATTTTTAAAATAAATAAAAATTAGCATTTAATTGATAAACAATTATAAACACATTACACCAAAATGGCACAAGTAAAAGTTCACAGTCTATTTACCGAATTCGATATTAACCTTTTTAAGGCAGGAAAACATTTTAGACTTTATGAAAAGTTCGGTTCTCACCTTGTTACGGTTGACGGTATTGACGGCGTATATTTTGCTGTTTGGGCGCCTACAGCAAAACAAGTATCTGTAATTGGCGACTTTAATTATTGGATGGAAGGCGAGCATCAATTAAACGTTCGTTGGGACTCTAGTGGTATTTGGGAAGGCTTTATTCCTCTTATTGAAAAAGGCGCTACATATAAATATAAAATCCAAAGCAATAATAATGATATAAAAACGGAAAAGGCGGACCCTTACGCAAGGCGTTTTGAGCACAATCCTAATACCGCATCAATAGTTTGGGATGACGATTACAAGTGGAAAGATAAAACTTGGATGAAAACCCGTAAAAAAAATAACGCCATTGATGCGCCTTATTCTGTTTACGAAGTACATCTAGGATCTTGGAAAAGACATTTAGAAGAAGACCGCTTTATGTCTTATTATGAATTAGCTGATGATTTAGTAAACTACGTAAAAGACATGAACTTTACGCATGTAGAGCTTATGCCTATTATGGAGTTTCCTTACGACCCGTCTTGGGGCTATCAAATTACAGGATATTTTGCACCAACATCGCGTTTTGGGTACCCAGAAGAATTTAAATATTTAGTCGATAAATTACATCAGGCCGGTGTGGGTATTATTTTAGATTGGGTACCATCACATTTTCCAGAAGATGCACACGGATTAGGATTCTTTGATGGTTCGCATTTATATGAACATCCAGACAAACGTAAAGGCTATCACCAAGATTGGAAAAGCTTAATTTTTAATTATGAGCGTAATGAAGTCCGTTCATTTTTAATAAGTAATGCCGTTTTTTGGATGGATCAATACCATGCAGACGGTTTACGTGTTGATGCTGTAGCATCTATGTTATTCTTAGATTACTCAAGAGAAGATGGCGAATGGGAACCAAATATTTATGGAGGTAGAGAAAATCTAGCCGTTATTAGTTTCTTAAAGGAATTAAATGAAGAAATATATGCATCGTTTCCCGATGTTCAAACTATTGCAGAAGAATCTACAGCATTTCCAATGGTTTCTAAACCGACTTTTGTAGGTGGATTAGGCTTTGGCATGAAATGGATGATGGGTTGGATGCACGATACCCTTGAGTATTTTGCCAAAGACCCTATTTATAGGAAGCACCATCAAAATGATATTACCTTTAGCTTAGCTTACGCATTTACCGAAAACTTTATGTTGCCGCTATCCCACGATGAAGTCGTTTACGGTAAAAACTCCATTTTAGGTAGAATGCCAGGTGATGAATGGCAGCGTTTTGCTAATCTTAGATTACTATACGGTTATATGTTTACGCATCCAGGAACCAAACTCTTGTTTATGGGTGGCGAATTTGGACAATATAACGAATGGGATTTTCAAGAAAGTTTAGATTGGAACTTATTAGAATTTGCTCCACATAAAAACACACAAAATTACTTTAAATCACTTAATGCGATATATAAAAACACACCAGCACTTTATGAAAAAGGGTTTAGTGGCGAAGGTTTTGAATGGATAAGTTACGACGACCATGAAAACTGTGTCATTTCATATATAAGAAAAGGTTATAACCAAGATGAGAATGTTGTTGTAGTTTGTAATTTAACCCCAGCTGTTAGAAAAAAATATAAAATAGGAGTAACAGCTAAAGGAAAACTTATTGAAATATTTAATAGCGATGCTAAGGAATTTGGAGGTAGTGGTATAGCAAACAAAAAAGAAACCACTATAAAAAAAGACCCATGGAATGGTAAAGATTATTCAGCAGAAATTACCTTACCACCTTTAGCGGTAACTATTTTTAAATTTAAATAAATCTTAACATACCATTGTTTACATAATTACACTTTTCAGCTATTAGCTTTAAACTAAAGCCAATAGCTGAAAAGTTCTTTTTTTTATGATATACATTAATAATACAAATGTATTACAATTAAGCCTTTTAAATTTATTTTCTAAAATTTTAAATTTCGATTAAAGTTTAAAAAAACTGTTCATTTACAAGGCATTAAAAATTTAATAATTTTATTTACTAAATACTACATTTTATACAAAGTTTACCTCTTTTTTTTGATAAAAAGAAACATGTGAGATGTTTTAATTTTAGTAAATTCGCTAATCAATATTTACAGCCAAAAATATGATATTAAATACTGAATTAGAGTACAAAGGAAACCTGTTTCCGTCAAAAATAATCTCATACGAAAAGAACCTCAACAAACTCTCATTTAAAACTGAAAACGGTGTTATTTTAGAAGTTACGGTACGTCGAGATAGTATTCTCAGATTTAGATTTACAACCACAGGTATTTTTGAAAACGATTTTTCATACGCTATTACAAAATATGCAAGTAGAGGGTATAACCACCTTGAAGTTACTGAAAATGACGATAACTACATCATAACCACGTCAAAACTAATTTGCCACATTTCAAAATTAGACTTGCGCACATCCATTTACGACGTTAAAGACAACTCTTTAATTTGTGAAGATGAACTAGGGTTTCATTGGGAAGAAAGTTACGAACATGGTGGCGATGTAGTAAAAATGTCCAAAACGGCTCAACCAGGCGAAAGCTATTATGGTTTAGGTGATAAACCCGTAGACAATAATTTAAAAGGTAAACGTTTTGAAAATTGGGTAACCGATTCTTATGCCTATGGTAGAGATACTGATCCTATTTATAAAACCATCCCATTTTATACAGGGTTACATAACAAAAAATCTTACGGAATCTTTTTTGACAATACCTTTAGGTCTTTTTTTGACTTTTGCCATGAGCGTAGAAACATAACAAGTTTCTGGGCACAAGGTGGTGAAATGAATTACTATTTCATCTATGGCCCTGAAATGTCTGATGTTGTTGTTAATTACACAGATCTAACTGGAAAACCCCATGAAATGCCCGCCTTATGGACATTAGGTTACCACCAATGTAAATGGAGTTATTATCCTGAATCGAACGTCAAAGAAATCACTGCTAAATTTAGAGAATTACAAATTCCTTGTGATGCTATCTATTTAGATATTGATTATATGGAAGGCTTTAGGTGCTTTACTTGGAGCAAAGAATATTTTCCAGATCCAAAACGAATGGTGAAAGAACTAGCAGATGATGGCTTTAAAACTATAGTTATTATTGATCCAGGAATTAAAATAGACATGGATTATTCTGTGTTTAAAGAAGGGCTAGATAAAGACTATTTCTGTAAACGAGCTGATGGCCCATATATGAAAGGAAAAGTATGGCCTGGAGAATGTTATTTCCCAGATTTTACAAATCCAGAAGTAAGAGAATGGTGGTCTAACTTATTTAAAGAACTTGTTGAAGATATAGGCGTTAAAGGGGTTTGGAACGATATGAACGAACCAGCAGTAATGGATGTTCCTGGAAAAACCTTTCCAAATGATGTCAGACATGATTATGATGGAAACCAGTGTAGCCACAGAAAAGCGCATAATGTTTATGGTATGCAAATGGCTCGTGCGACCTACCAAGGACTAAAAAAATTCTCATACCCAAAACGCCCTTTTGTAATTACAAGAGCAGCATATTCTGGAACACAACGTTATACATCTAGCTGGACTGGAGATAATGTAGCAACTTGGGACCATTTAAACATTGCCAACCTTCAAGCACAACGTATGTGTATGTCTGGATTCTCATTTGTTGGATCTGATATTGGCGGGTTTGCCGAACAACCAAATGGCGAATTATATGCACGTTGGATTCAATTGGGAATTTTCCACCCGTTCTGTAGAACACACTCGTCTGGAGATCATGGTGATCAAGAACCTTGGGCTTTTGGAAAAACCATTACAGATGTTGTAAGAAAGTTTATTGAATTAAGATACCAATTATTGCCGTATTTATATACGGCGTTTTGGAGGTATGCCGAAGAAGGTGTTCCAATCTTAAAATCATTAGTGTTATACGATCAAGCAGACCCGCAAACACATTATAGAAATGATGAGTTTGTTTTTGGTGAAAAGATATTGGCCTGCCCTATTACTGGACCTAACCAAAAAGGAAGACGCATGTATTTACCTATTGGAAAATGGTATAACTTCTGGAATGACCAAGTTGTAGAAGGTGGATTAGAGCAATGGGTTGATGCCGATTTAGATAGTATGCCAATCTTTGTTAAAGAAGGTGCTATTATACCTAAATATCCAATCCAGCAATATGTAGGCGAAAAAACGATTGATGAATTAACGCTTGATGTTTACTATAAAGAAGGTAAAGAAAACTCTGAAGTATATGAAGATGCTACCGATGGTTACGACTATATAAAAGGTAGATACAGTTTAAGAACCTTTAAGTTATTAGGTAAAAAGAAAGAATTAATCATTCAGCAACATAAATCTGGTAAGTTTGTAACTACTTACAAAACATTTAAGCTTAATTTACATGGCTTACCATTTAAGATTAAAGAAGTTGAAATTGATAACGTTGTTATTCCTTTTAAAGACCTTGAGCTTAATGGCGATAACACTTTAGTACTTACCAAAGAATTTACTGAACTTCATATTATGGCTTAAAAAGCCATACATAAAAATAAACATAACCCCCCCTCTTGTTTAAAAAAAAGAGAGGGGGGTTTTTATGAGTTAAAACCGTTATTAAAATTATTAACTTTAACAAGAAAGCTTATCTAAATTCATTTAAATAACATCAATAACTTTAAAAGCATTATAGAGAAAAGTAACTTTAAAGACATTCTATAAACACAGTATTTAAACCCTTTAAAACTAAAACTTTTTTATTGTTTCAACACTCTAATTTCTTGAGCTAGATCTTTTTCATCATCAAATGGTTTTCCTAAATAAACCAACTGATATCCTGCTTTAATATTTTTGAACTCTAAACTATGAGATGATATAATATGGAGTTCACCTTTGTCATCCTTAACAAATAATGGAATAATATCGTTATCAGCATTAGATTTTTTAATTAGCGTCTCATAATGCGCCATGTTTTTCAAATCAATTTCTTGTATGGAAGGATGCTTTCTTGTTAGGTCTATTAATACATTAAAATCATCTTTATGAGAAAACAAACCTTCCTTTGGATTATTTGTATCATCAAGCATTTCTTCGGTGGTTACTAATCTAAAAGCACCATTTTCACCAAACTGATCACTAAACTTATTAATGGCATACTCGTTAATATCTGGGTTTCCGGTCAATGCCATTAAATAGCCTACATCATTCAGTTCTATATTATCCGTTAAGGTTTCAGAGTAAATATTAGTTGTTATGGCTTCAAGTCCTAAGGCTTTAGCTTTTTCAATATTTTGCTCATTACTATCAATAAGTACAACATGCCTACTATTGCTTTCTAAATAACTCCCCAATAACCTCGATATTTGGGAAGCGCCAACGATTAAAATACCTTCAGACTTTTTAAGAAAAACACCTACAAGTTTAGCAAATAAACGCGCTGTAGTGGCGTTTAACAAAACCGTTCCGAGAACAATCATAAACACGAGTGGTGTTATATATTCCGCACCTTCAACCCCTTGTTTTAAAAGTTTACTTCCAAAAAGCGAAGCAATACCTGCAGCTACAATACCTCTAGGGCCAACCCAACTAATAAATATTTTTTCATTGACCTTTAATTTTGAACCCATAGTACTTAAAAATACTGCTGCGGGTCTAATTACAAACACAACCACAGCAAAAAGTGCTGCTGTTTTCCAGTTATAGAGTAACAACATATCTTCCATATTAATATTAGCTGCTAACAGAATAAATAATATGGATATTAATAAAACGCTAAGCGATTCTTTAAAATAAAGAAGTTCTTTAATATTTTGAAGCTTTCCGTTGCCTAAAACCATCCCCATAACAACAACCGCAAGTAAACCTGACTCATGAGCAAAAATTTCAGACTCTACAAAAACCAATAAAACAGTTGATAAAGACACCACATTCAGCAAATAATGTGGAATTAATTTTTTATTAATGGCAAATGCTAAGGCATGTGCAAACGTAAAGCCAAAAGTTGTTCCAAATAAAATAATTTTACCAAACTCAATTAAAGCTGTTTTAGTAAAACCGCTATCGCCCTCAACACTAATAAACTCAAAAACCAATACGGCTACCAACGCCCCTATAGGGTCTATTAAAATACCTTCCCATTTTAAAACTGTTGAAATATCTTTTTTTAATGGAATGTTTCTAAGAATGGGTGTAATTACCGTTGGCCCAGTAACAATAATAAGTCCAGAAAACAAAAATGAAAGCTCCCAACTTAAACCAAAAATTATATGAGCTAAAATGCCAGCGCCAAAAAATGTAATAGCAGAGCCCAATGTAATAAGCTTTGTAATTACAGGTCCTACAGTTTTAATTTCCGAACGCTTAAGTGTTAAACCACCTTCAAAAAGAATGATACTTATAGCTAAGGACACAAAATAATACAAACCTTCACCAGGAAATAATCCTTTCTCACCATTCCAAATGGGTTCAATCCATTTGGTACCATCTTCACTTAAAAACTCAGCTGCAATTGGTCCCACTAACAAACCAATTAAAATTAAGGGTAAAATTGCTGGAATCTTAAATTTCCATGCAACCCATTGGGCTAATATTCCTAAAATAATAATTCCAGCTAGTTCTAACATAGGCAATATCTTTTTTTAAAAATACTAATTTAGACAAAACTGATGACTTCATGTTTTTAAAAAAATGTTATCTTTCGGGTTTGACTTAAAAATTTTCAGCCTTTGTCAACAAAGCCTTTTAAAAGTATTGGAATTGGTATAGCTTACTCGCCAAATTTAAAAGCAAACCTCTTTGAGGCTGCTAGACTGTCCATATTTTTTGGTGCAAAATTATTTTTAATACATGTTGGGAAATCTTCCGAAGACAAAACAAACATGCTTAGTATTATTCTTAAAAGTTTTGAAAAAGATCATCTAGATTACGAAGTGGTTTTTAAGACTGGAGATCCTGTAAATGTTATTTTATCAACGACTCAAGAAAAAAAAATAGACTTATTGATTTTAGGAGCTGTACAACGAGAACGTATTGTTAAGTATTATGTGGGGTCTATAGCTCGAAAAATTACACGTCAAGCTAAATGTTCTGTGTTATTACTGATTAAACCTTCGGTAGAGCGCGTTCCTTGTCAACATATCGTTGTTAATGGCTTAAAAGACCCTAAGACAGAACAAACCATTACCTCAGCATTTTATGTAGCTAAACAACTAAAAGCTGGGAAAATAACCATTGTTGAAGAAATTAATCAAGACCAAATTTCTATAAAGGTTGACGATGATAAATCGCTTAGGCGGGCTACGATTATGAAAGAACGTATTAAGCTTAGGGAACACACCAGAATAAAGGAAATTATCAGTCATATTCCCGAAGACTGCACAGAACATAAAACAATAAAATTACAGCCTATTTTTGGTAAAAAAGGGTATTCTATTGGCCATTATGCACAAATTATGCGTGCCGATTTATTAGTGATGAATGCGCCAACAAAAATGACCTTTTGGGATCGGTTATTTCCACATGATATTGAACATATTTTAACCGAATTACCAACCGATGTGTTAATCCTACAATGAGTCCCAAAAAAAATAACATAAAAGACTTTTTAAAAGCATTACCAAAAAACATATTTTCAGGTTTTGTGGTTAGCCTTATTGCATTGCCCCTAGGCTTAGGGCTTGCTATGGCAAGTGATGCACCGCCAATTGCAGGTGTTATTGCTGCTATAGTTGGAGGTGTAGTCGTCTCAATTTTAGGAGGAAGCCACGTAACTATTGCAGGACCTGGTAACGGTTTAGTTGGCGTACTATTAGTGGCTATTGCCACTTTAGGCATAGAAAGTGCCTATGTAGCCATAATGTTCTCTGGCCTATTGCTTTTGCTTTTAGGTTTTTTTAGAATGGGTAAACTTGCCGATTTTTTTCCATCGTCAGCAATTCAGGGTATGTTGGCAGCTATAGGTCTTATTATTTTAGGAAAACAGTTTCATATTATGCTAGCGCATAAAATAAAACGAGAAGATACTGTTGATTACCTCTTGGAAATTCCATACACTATAAATGATGCATTACATTACGGAAATAAAGGTTTAATTTTTGCCGCTCTTGCTGGAATTATAAGTTTATCCATCATGCTATTTTATTCCAAAATCAGGAACAAATATTTACAGCTTATTCCAGCACCTATGTGGATTGTTATTTTATCTATTGGCTTTAGTTACTATTTTGAATTAGGGCTTCACGAGCCTAATCCCATAGCAAAAGAATACATGATTTCTGGTATTCCATCTATTAAAGATATTATAGCCGATATACCACGTCCTAATTTTAATAATATTTGGAGTTTCTCGTTCTGGGGAAGCGTATTTGCCTTAACCCTTATTTCAAGTATCGAGTCGCTTTTAAGTATTAAAGCTGTCGATAAATTAGACTCAGAAAAACGCCGTTCAAACGTAAATAGAGACCTTAAAGCTTTAGGTTTTGCTACCATTGGTAGTGGGCTTTTAGGAGGCTTAAATGTAGTAACGGTAATTGCTCGTAGCTCCGTAAACGTAAATAATGGCGCTAGTAATCGCTCTTCTAATTTTTTTCATGCGCTTTTTTTAGTTGTATTTATTGTGTTTTTTAGTACACAATTAACCCGAATTCCACTTCCTGCATTAATGGCTATTTTAGTTTATACAGGTTATAAACTAGCCTCTCCAAAGGTTATTACAAAAATGTTTTCTATTGGAAAAGAGCAACTCATTATCTTTTTTGTAACACTGATTGTAACTTTAAAAATTGGTTTAATAACTGGTATTTTAGCAGGTGTTATAATTACTTTAGTCATTCATATTGTAATAAACAGAAGTTCAGGTTATGGTTTGTTTGTAAGAAACGTAATCAAACCAAACGTTTTAATGTTTAAGGAACATGACAGTAAGCATAGTTATTATGTAAGCGTTAAGCATTTTTGTAGTTTTTTAAATTATTTCAGATTAAAACAAAAATTAGATGCCATTCCAGAAAATGAAGATGTTATTGTAGATTTTTCTATGTGTGAGTTTGTTGATGATACGGTTATGGAAAACATCAATAATTATCAAGAATTATTTGCAAAACGAGGTGGTCATTTTGATGTTGTTGGTTTAGATATGCACGATACCGATTCAAAGCACCCATTTGCATCAAGGCGTTTATTACCTGTGCCTAAAATCATTAAAAACAGTCTTACTAGACGTCAAACCAGTATTGAAAGTTTGGCTGAAGATTACGCTTTAAACTATAGTTCCAAAAAGCAAAGAAACATCTCTTTTTTAAATAATTTTTTGTTTTTCAGAACAAAACATATTAATCATATTTATAACGAATTATCTCATAAAGAACATGCCATTAAATTATTTGATATAGAGTTTTCTGAAGGTGAATTTATAGCAAAAGAAGTTATCCGTTCTACCATGATGCATATTGATTTAAATTATGCCATTCCAGAATTTACACTAGACAAAGAAGGGTTTTTAGAAAAAGTATCCGCTTTTGCAGGATTTAAAGATATTCCTATTGAAAACCATGATGATTTTTCAAAACGCTTTTATCTATTGGGCGATAATGAAGCTGGAATTGCCACGTTTTTTAATGATGATGTTACCCATTTCTTTGAAAGCAATCCTTATTACCATGTAGAATCTAACGGCAATGCCTTATTGATTTTTAGCAAAGAACGACTAGCTAGCACCAAAGAAATAAAAGCCCTGTTTGATTTTGGAAAACGATTAAAACAAGTTATTTCTTAATAAATTCTTAACATTTTTAAGGATTAGCAATAGATTTCGTAATTTTGTGTCCCTATGAACTTATATCCCATTAATGCTGGAAATCTAAAGCTTGACGGAGGCGCTATGTTTGGTGTTGTACCAAAATTATTATGGCAACGCACCAATCCCGCAGACGCTAATAATATGATTGATATTGCTACACGTTGCTTACTTATAGAAGATGGCAACCGACTTATATTGATTGATAACGGTATGGGCAACAAGCAATCTGAAAAGTTTTTTGGTTACTACCACCCTTGGGGCGATTTTAGCTTAGATACATCACTCAAAACATACGGGTTTCATCGTGATGATATTACCGATGTATTTATGACACATTTACATTTTGATCATTGTGGCGGTAGTATTCAATGGAATAAAGACAAAACAGGATACGAACCCGCTTTTAAAAATGCGCATTTTTGGAGTAACAAAGATCATTGGTTATGGGCAACCCAGCCTAATAGACGTGAACGTGCATCCTTCTTAAAGGAAAATATACTCCCCATGGAAGAAAGCGGTCAGTTAAAATTCACCGCAATTCCCAAGGATGATACTCTTATAAACTCTGAGCTTGGGTTTGATATTTTTTTTGCTAACGGGCATACAGATAAGCAAATGATTCCATTAATACATTACAAAGGAAAAACCATTGCTTTTATGGCCGATTTATTACCAACGGTTGGGCACCTGCCGCTTCCATTTGTTATGGGTTACGACACCAGACCGCTTTTAACTTTAGATGAAAAAGAAACCTTTCTTAATAGAGCTGCAGAACATAATATCTACCTGTTTTTAGAACATGATGCTCATAATGAAATCATCACGGTACAAAAAACCGAAAAAGGTGTCCGGTTAAAAAACACATATACAACTCAAGATATATTCAATTAATTCAAATAAAAAAATGAACACAATTAAAACATTAATAATATCTGCTTGTTTAGTCATCTTAATTTCTGGTTGTAGTAGCACAGCAGCTATTATATCAACACCCGTTGAAAATATTGATACATCGCCATTAAAGGTTTCTGAATTAACTGAATTTGAAAAACGCAATTGGGGGCATTTAGATTTGGTTACAGATACCATTCCGGGCATGAGTGTTAATAAGGCTTACTCTGAAATCATTAAAAAAAGAAAAGGAAAAACGGTTATTGTAGCCGTTATAGATTCAGGGATTGATATTGACCATGAAGATTTAAACGATGTCATTTGGACTAACAAAGATGAAATACCTAACAATGGAAAAGATGATGATAAAAACGGTTATGTAGACGATATACATGGCTGGAACTTTGTCGGCGATGGCTATCATGAACAATTGGAATATGTTAGGCTATTGGCAAGCGGAGACACCAGCAATCCTAGATATGCTGAAGCACAGGCTCTGTATGAAAAAGAGCAGCAAAAATATATTGGGCTTAAAAAAAACTATGACGATTTTTTAGTACAACTAACCAGTGCCGACGAAACCATAGCAAAACATTTAGGTAAAAAAAATTACACTAAAGACGAGGTAAGTGCTATTAAAACTGAAGATAAAGGGTTGCAACAGTCTGTTTCTATTATTAAATACACCTATACTTTAGCTCCCAATATAAATGAGTTTAAGCAAACATTAAAGGACGGTTTAAAAGAGTTCAACAGCCGTTTAGATTATATGTTGAACAAAAACCACAAAGGCCGTTTAACAGGTGATAATCCAGACGATTTAAATGATACACCTTATGGTAATGGCAACGTAAAACCACAAATAAAAAGCAATAGCCACGGTACGCATGTTGCCGGTATCATAGCTGCAGAACGCAATAACGGTAAAGGTGTTAATGGAGTTGCAAACCATGTTAAAATAATGGCTATTAGAAGCACACCTCGTGGCGACGAATACGATAAAGATGTAGCTTTAGCCATTCGTTATGCTGTTGATAATGGTGCTAAAGTAATCAATGCTAGTTTTGGTAAAAGCTTCTCACCACATAGCAATTGGGTTCGCGATGCTATTGCTTACGCAGGAAAAAAAGACGTGGTTTTTGTACATGCGGCAGGAAATGACAGTAAAAATGTAGACATAAAACCTAATTTTCCAGATGATAATATAAATGGTCAAGAGGTTACAGACACCTATATTAGAGTAGGCGCTTTAGCTTCTAAATATGGTTCTAATATGGTGGCTGGATTTTCCAACTATGGGAAACAAAATGTAGATGTTTTTGCTCCAGGAGCAGAAGTCTATTCAACAATGCCCGAAAACGAATACGAATTTCAAGGTGGCACATCTATGGCAGCTCCTGCTGTAGCTGGTGTTGCAGCATTAATTCGTTCATATTATCCAAGCTTATCTGCCGCCCAGGTAAAACAAATCATTATGAATTCTGGTTTAGCAGTAAAAACTAAAGTTGTTGTTGGTGGCGATACCAACAATATCAAACCTTTTGCTGATTTAACAAAATCTTCAAAAATGGTAAACGCATATAACGCATTAATTACGGCAGCTAAATTAGCTAAGTAATATATGACTATCTGTCCGGTGCAGTTGAAAACTATTAAGGATCTCCATAAAACTTCTCAACAGAACTCGAACAGATATTTTTTTTAATTCATTAAAAACTTATACCCTTTATGATCCGTTTCTTTATTTCTATATCCGTTGTTTTAATATTATGGTCTTGTAACACTTCTAAAACCACTATTGTTACAAAAAACTCTACGGTAATTGCTCCCCAAACACCAGTAATACCTTCATCTACTAAATCTGCATATTGGCAGCAACATGTAGACTATAAAATGGACATTGATATGGATGTGAACACCTATCAATATAAAGGAAAACAAACGCTCGTTTACACTAACAATTCACCTGATGTTTTAAATAAAGTATTCTATCATTTATACTTTAATGCTTTTCAGCCAGGAAGCGAAATGGACGTTCGCTCCAGAAACATTCCCGATCCGGATGGCAGAGTTGGTGATAGAATTAGTAAATTAAATCCAGATGAAATAGGATATATAAAAGTTAGTTCCTTAAAACAAAATGGTGAAATTTTAAAACACGAAACCGTTGGTACTGTTTTAGAAGTAGATTTAGCGACTCCTATTCAACCCGGAGAACGCGTTACTTTTAATATGGATTTTGAGGCACAAGTGCCTGTTCAAATTCGTCGTTCAGGTCGAAACAACAATGAAGGTGTGGCATTATCTATGGCACAATGGTATCCAAAACTTGCAGAATATGATTTTGAGGGTTGGCATGCCGACCCCTATATTGGACGTGAATTTCATGGTGTTTGGGGTAATTTTGATGTAAAATTAACACTTGATAAAAATTACATAGTTGGTGGCACAGGCTATTTACAAAACCCAAACCAAATAGGTTATGGATATGAAACTGGTACAGTAAGCCGCCCTAATACCGATAAATTAACCTGGCATTATGTAGCACCTAACGTTCACGATTTTACTTGGGCCGCAGACCCCAATTATATTCACGACACAGCGCAAGTCCCGAATGGTCCTTTATTACATTTTTTATACAAAAGTACCATGCCAAGGGAAAAACTAGAAAACTGGAAAAACCTGCAACCTAAAGCTGTAGAATTAATGCAATTTTTTAGCAATAATGTTGGTCAATATCCTTACAAACAATACTCCGTAATTCAAGGTGGCGATGGCGGTATGGAATATGGCATGTGTACACTTATTTTAGGTGAAGGCACATTTGATGGTTTATTTGGTGTTACGGCTCATGAAATGGGGCACTCCTGGTTTCAATTTATATTAGCAAGCAACGAACTTAGGCACTCTTGGATGGACGAAGGTTTTACAGAGTATATTGGTACGCTTGCAGAAAGCCACATTTTTAATAAAGATTTTGAAGACCTTTCAAAACGCGTTTACGGCGCTTATATCTATTTAGCCAAATCAGGGAAAGAGCAACCGCAAACAACACATTCAGATAGATATAACTTCAATCAAGCATATTCAATTTCGGCATATTACAAAGGTTATGTGTTTTTAAAGCAACTCGCTTATGTTATTGGGCAAGAAAACCAAGAAAAAACCATAAAACAATACTTTAATGATTTTTCTTTTAAACACCCAAGACCAATAGATTTTATTAGAACTGCTGAAAAAATTTCTGGCCTAGAGTTAGACTGGTATCTAATAGACTGGACCCAAACCACCAATACTATTGATTATGCTGTTAAATCCATTGAAGGCAACTCGATAACTATGGAACGAATTGGATTAATGCCCATGCCTATAGATGTAACAGTAACTTATGTTGATGGTACTTCCGAAGATTTTTATATCCCATTACAAATAATGCGTGGCGAAAAACCAACGGCGGCAACAATACTAAAAGATTGGGCTTGGGCCCATCCAACATATTCATTTGAAACTCCAAAAACCATAAAATCGGTTGAAATAGACCCAAAAGGTTTGATGGCGGATCTTAATAGGCAAAATAATAAAAAGTAAGGTATGGTAAAATTAATACTGCTTTTGGTTTTTATTATTCTCGGCTATCATTCTTTTTCTCAAGAAGATAATAATACCATGCCTTGGAATGCATCAAACAAGCTTGAATGGAAAGATTATAAAGGAACGCTAAACCCAGAGATTATAGCTTATGCGAGTACAAGTTATAAAATTGATATTATTCCAGAAAATGTTATAGTCGACTTAAACGATTATATTGTCAACTATCAAGATTTAACCGTTGTTGCAAATTTCTATAAAAACCATTCTTGGACAGTTTCTAATGACGTAGAATTACTTAATCATGAACGCCTTCATTTTGATATCGCTGAATTATTTGCAAGAAAAATAAGAAAACGTTTTTCAGAACTAAAAAATTCTGGTGAAAAAAGGTTTGCCAGATATCAAAATGAATACAATGCTTTATGGCAATCATGCAGGGTTTTTCAAAAAAAATATGATTCAGAAACCAATCATGGAGCTAAAAAAAACGAAAGTGGTATTTGGTATAAAAAAGTTGCAGCCCTTTTAGAGAATTTTAAGAACTTTGCTTCCACATAATTTATAAAAATCTATCTTTAGGTTTAACTCAAAAACACATACAATTTTCCAAATATTGCTTTATGAAATATTTAAAAAGAGCTTTAAAAATAATTTTTGGTTTACTATTGGTATTAGCTATTGTTGCTTTAATTTTTATTATTGTTGATAAAAATAACACCTCATATCTCAACATTAACAACATCCCTAATTCTAGTAAAAATTCATATCTGATAACCAACATCAATATAGTACCAATGTCGAATGACACAATATTAAGCAATAAAACACTATTTATAAAAGCTGGTATTATTGAAAAAATCGACGATTCAATTAGTATTGAAGGGGTCGAAATTATTGATGGCCAAAATAAATATTTATCTCCTGGATTAATAGATATGCATACCCATTTATGGGACAAACAAGAGCTAGGTTTATACTTAGCAAATGGTGTTACTACAGTTAGAAATTTATGGGGATATTCCATGCATTTAAGAATTAAAGAAAACTTGGATAATGATAAAATAATTGGCCCTATGTTTTTCTCTTCAAGCCCTAAGCTTACAAGCCCCCATGATCTTGGAGACGATAAAGTACAGGTTAACACTCCAGAAGAAGCTAAAAAATTAGTTATTGAATACAAAAAAAGAGGTTTTGATTTTATAAAAATCTATGCGGGTTTAAAAGACGATTTATATCAAGCCATTTTAAAACAATCTAAAGCCTCAGGTATTTCCATTGTAGCACACCCAAGTCGTGAAATTCCTTACCTAAACCAATTTCATTCTCAAATAGCAAGCATCGAACATTCAGAAGAAATTGTTCAACAAGCACTTGACTACCAACTAGACAGTTTAAAAGTTGAACCTGTAATACAAAAATTTGTTAGTACTAATATGTCATTTTGCCCCACATTAACCGGGTATTATAAAATATTTGAAATGCTTGAAAAAGGTGAAAGTATTTTAAAAACCGAGCCCGTACATTACATAAACCCACTAATTCAAAAAGTAGATAGTAAGGTACAATACAACAGGTGGGCAAATGAAAAAATAAATAATAGTTCGGTTACTAAAAATATTTATCAGCAACATCAATTTCATTTATATGTATTAAAAAAAATGCACGAAGAAGGTGTTAATATTGTATGTGGAACTGACGCCGGTATAGGGATTACCGCACCTGGATATTCTATTCATCAAGAACTTGCGTTTTATAAAGACGCAGGAATGAGTAATTTTGAAGCTCTAAAAACAGCAACCATTAACCCTACTAAAACACATAAAGAATTTGCACAAATGGGTACTATTGAAATTGGCAAATTGGCAAATTTAATAGTAACCCCTAATAACCCTCTTAAAAATTTGAATGTACTAAGTAAACCAGATTGGGTAATGGTTAAAGGGCGAAAAATTAATAAAACAACACTAAATGAATTTGTTGATAACGCTAAAGACCGTAGTAATTTACTTGTAACAGCGTTTAGGTACGCTGAGTACATGTTAGTAGAAAAATAGTGGTTTTATTTTTAATCTCAACACCAAGGCGCCTTCCTCAGCTAGACTAGTTTGCTATTACTGCCTAGAATATTTTTTAACTTTTCAAAACATAAAAACCACTCTAATTTTTATAATAGCTTTTCTTGTTTTTATCCATAGAATGCGTCAAACATACTAGAAAACAGCAGGAAAGCATAGACTATAGCCGTAGGAATCAACAACAAAACCGTCATAAGTCCCTTGGATTATTTGTTGAAAAGTAATACATTGCATATATAAGCGATATAACAGCAACTTTACGAATAGAATGTGCTGTTATACAATTGTTGGCAGAAAATTTATGACTATCGTTGTCTGAAAAAAAATGTATAATTCTTGAAATTTTAAAAAGTACAAATAAGTAAGAAACGGTTATTAATTTAACACAGTCATAGAAAGGTCTAACGAGACGGAACAAACTAACTTTAAATTATGCCTAAGGTTTTCGTCTTTAATGGCAGTAATACTGCAAATGGCTATTAAAAATTATGAAAAATTTCAATTATTTATTTTGTTTAGCAACATTTCTGCTATTATTCGGCTGTGGAGAAGAAACCAACACAAATTTAACTTTTGCGGACATTGAACAGAAATACGCCTTTGCTCAACCCTTAAGTTCTATTTCTAAAGAAAATATTATATTTAGATTTGGAAGTATAGAAAATTATGATTCTTATTTAAAAACCATTCCAAAATTCAATGATGTAAATTTTAAAAAATCATCTATAAGTTCTAAACAATTAGCTACCTTTCTTGTGACTTATGGTTTTTATTATGAAGGAGGTAGTAGTTATAGTCAGTTTGACTGTAAAGATGATACTTATATTTTAGATGCTGCCGAAGAATCTGGCATTGACTTACCTTATTCTTGTAGAGCGGGTGCTTGTTCTACTTGTGTTGCAAGATTAAATGAAGGCGAAGTAGACCAAGCAGACCAATCGTTTTTAAGTGATGATTGTGTTGAATCTGGCTATGTTGCATTATGTGTTGCATACCCTATGTCTGACATTGATATTACTACTCATTATGAAGAAGCCATGAACTGCAACTTCATTAAATTCAAAAACTAAAAAAATGAAAAAATTAATAATAATACTTTTAGTTTTAAACGCGTCGACAATATTAGCCCAGAAAGAATACGTTCCAGAGGAATTTGATTATTTAGATTATAATTATAAGTATCTAGATTCAAATTATAATATCAATATAGATTCTATTCAATTTAACAAGACCGTAATCAAATACAAGTTTATTAAAGAAAGAATTAATAAATATGAAGATTCTTTAAGTGTGATTTTAATGTCTGAATTTGGAGATTGGAAAAAAAGTCGAATAGCAAAACATCGAATAACCTATTCATGGGAAAGAGTTGGTTACCACTTATGGAAAAAAGAAGATGAAGTTAAAAAAATGGGGGAAGAATTTAATTTAAATTACCCATATAAACTTCAGCAACTTTTTTACTATCCAAATGGAAACAAAAAAATAATTAAAATAATTGATACTTTGAGAATACAATTAATGAATCAATTTAAATTAGACACATTAAAGAATATGAATAATCCCAACTTAATGAGATTTGCATTTAATAATAATCCTAATGTTTTAAAATTAAAATCTGAACTTATTCATAAAAAAAATATTGAAACATTTAAAATTAAACACGGTAGACTTCCAAACAGTCAAGAAAAGGAAAAACTTGGTTTGAGTTGCGGAAAAGAAAATTGTTGTCAAATACAGAATTAATCTGAAAACAAAATCATCTGCCAACAAAGAACTGAGTTAAAAAACAAGCAATATTAAGCTAATCTAGAAACAAAGTTTTCATCATAAGGTCTTCCAGATTTTGCAATAGCAAATGCCTGCTTTAATAACTTATTTGCCACTGCAATTAACGCTAGTTTTTTACTCTTTCCTTTAGCGACTAACCGTTCATAAATTTCTCTACAAGCCTTATTGTGTTTACATGCCGAAAAAGCACATAAAAAAAGTAAATTTCTAAGCTTCTTGTTACCAACCTTACTTATCCTGCTCCGCCCTCTTACACTACTGCCTGATTCTCGTATGGTTGGAGTAATACCAACATAACTACATAGTTGTGAAGCCGTTTCAAACTTCTTAAACCCATCTGTTACGACTATTAAAAACAAAGCTGTTTTCACGCCCATTCCTGGAATACTTTTTAATAACGTTAATTGATGTTGCTGGTCTTGTTTCACTAAATCTAATAGACGCCCCTCTATGGCTGTAATTTCTTTTTGTAAATGCTTGACATTACGCTTTAACGAACGATATACAAACTTTGAAGGTATTCCCAAGGTTTCTTCCCCGTGTAATTTATTCTTAGATGCCGTACGCTGTTTTAGGTAACTATCCAGTAATCTAAAGAGTTGCAAGCATTCACTCTGCACTTCATTTAAGGCTGTGTAAAGTGGAACATCATTCATTTGTCCATACTCACAAATAGCTTTAGCATCACTCTTATCTGTCTTTACTTTGGCCAACTTCATCTGGATAAAGCGTTTTACTGATAACGGATTTACTACCGATACTAAAACACTTGATTTAAATAAAAACTGAGCCAAACGATAATGATAATATCCTGTGGCTTCCATGACTACTAAAGCTTCTTTTGGTAAGCTTTTTAAGAAAACATTAAAGCCTTTTTTATCATTTTTAAATTGATTATGTCCAGACTCTGAACCATAAACATCAAAGACATCTTTACTTATGTCTAATCCATAAATTTCACTATATTTATTCATAAGAATTGAATTTTGGAAAGAACGAGCTACTGACGTTTCAACAACTTGAAATCGAGATCTAAAGTCTCACAGAACTGAACGAAATCTTAAGTAGTAAAAGAGAGAGGGTTATCAATGTTGTCGAAGTCTAAAGCTTCACCGTATATACTAATCTTATTTCTCTCTTTTGTTCTTTCTATTAGTTATCTAATTTAATGAAAGACAAACTTAAGGCGTGTATAAGTAATAGCGACTTGAATTAAAACTCAAGTCGCTATTACTTTTTATTTTGTAAATTACTTTCCGAAAAAGTAATGTTTTTAGTTCGATACTACTCATACAAAAATACGTCGTGCTTCATTATAACTAACCAAACATCTTTGACTTTAATATGGGCAATAACCAAATAATTATCATTCTTTTTGGATTACTATACTTTGGCTTCATTCTTTATACAAGAAGGAAAGGAGATTTTGATGAATATTCTGTAGCTGGAAGAGGTTTGGGTAGTTTCGCGATCTTCGCATCAATATGTGCATCTTATTTAGGTCCTGGATGGACTATGGGCTTAACGCGCGAAGGTTTTAATAACGGAATGTTTATGGCTTACATAGCACCAGTGATGGGAATTGCGATGATATTTGTAGCCATATTTCTAACACCAAAAATTCGTAAAAAATTTACCAATAGTTATTCTATAGGAGATATCGTTGGTGGCGAACGTTCACATAATCACCCTGTGGTTATAACAATGTCTGGAATAATGGTATTATTATCACTTTCAGCTTTAGTTGTAGCTATGAGTTATGCGGGAGGAGAACTAATAAATAATGTTTTTGGGTTTTCAAAATTTTGGTCAATAGTAATAATTACACTAATAGTTATGCTGTATTCGCTATTTGGAGGTATAAGAGCAACAATACAGACCGACGTTATCCAATTTCTTCATTTTGCAATTCTCATTCCTGTTTTGGCGCTACTAATAATTTTAAGTGATGGTTTTTCTTGGGAACAATACAACCAATTTGCGGTAGCAAAAACTCAAGTTGCATTTGATGCGAGTAGTATTTCTGCTATTTTAGGGCTTTTATTGGTGTTCTTAACTATTGCAGGATACGACCCTTCAATTGTTAGTAGGTATTTGGCATCAAAAAATGATAAGGTAGCTAAAACATCAACTTTGTGGTCTGGCGTATTTATAGCATTATGGACAGTTTTAATGATTTTTATTGGTACAGCAGGAGCATATATGTATCCTCAATTAGTAGATAATGACCAAGTTTTATTGCACATTGCTGAAATACAATTTCATGGAATATTTTACGGAATATTCATTATTGCAATGATTGGAGTCGTTATGTCGTCGCAGGATACTTTTTTGAATAATGCAGGTGTTAGCTTTGCTCAAGACATTTTACCTCGTTTTAAACCATCTGCCTCTAATAAAAACAAATTACTTTACTCTAAAGCCTATACTATTTTCATAAGTCTAGTTGCCATAGTAGTTGCCAATTATGTAGAATCTGCTTTACAGATTGCATTAATAATCTTAGACTACTACGCAAATGTAATGCTGGCAGCCACTGTTTTTGCAATTATTAAAAAGAATTATTATTGGCAATCTGCAGCTTTATCTATGGCTTCTGGTTTTGTGTCAAAATTAGTTTGGGACTTAATTGGAATTGAGGATATACCTTCCATTTTTATTGGAATTTCCTTCAGTTTCATTGCCTATTTATTAACAGACTTTTATTTCAATTTAACACTAAAAAGGAATAACAAATAATAAAATAACGAAAGCACAACAAAGTACAGCGTTTGACCACAAATGAAAATATTAGATAAAGAAATAGAAACCGATTACAAAAATCGAATTAACCGAGTTTTTGAATTTATTGACAAAAATTTGGAATCGGATTTATCTTTAAATACTGTTTCGGCAATTGCTTTTTTCTCACCATTTCATTTTCATAGAGTTTTCAAATTCGTTACTGGAGAAACTCTAAATGAATATGTCACAAGACGAAAAATTGAAAAATCAGCTTCAGATTTACTTCATAAAAATATCACAACAACAGAAATAGCACACAAATACGGATTTAGTGATAATTCTTCCTATTCAAGAACTTTTAAAAAGTATTATGGAACAAGTCCAACTGGGTTTATAAAAGAAAACCCAAATAAACATAGCAAGATTCGTCAACTTAAAAGCAAGAACGGACAAGAATATCCTAAATACGAAAAATACATTTGCATCATTAATAATCTAAAAAAATGGACAGAAATGAATGCGAAAATTGAAATTCAAGAAACACCTGAATTGAATCTTGCAGGAGTAACTCACGTTGGAATAAATGGCATTGAAAACGCTTTTGGAAAACTTACAAAGTGGGCAATACCGAAAGGCTTACTGAATAATTCAGAAACTAAAATGGGTAGAATTTTCTACGACAGTTTCAAAGTTACTGCGCCTGATAAGGTTCGGATGAGTATCTTTTTGACAACTAATGAACCTTTTGAAACAGAAGGCGAGATTAATAAATTGACTATTAATAAAGGAAAATGTATCGTTGGTCGTTTTGAAATCACACCAAACGAGTTTGAAAAATCTTGGACTAGTCTTTTTATTTGGATGAATGAAAATGGATATAAAAAGAGCCCTGAAAATCCTTTCGAAATTTATCACAATGACTACAGAGAGCATCCTGAAAATAAATTTATAGTTGATTTAAATATCCCCATCGAATAAAAAACGCTGTACAAAAAGGGTGTATAAAACATAGCTAATAACTGCAGACCTTTGGATTTGCAGTTATTTATGAAGACCTCCAAATTTTTAAATTTGGCTTTTAAAATTGATAAATTAAAAACAAAATATAAAAATTCGGTTCTGTATTTAATCATAAAAGTAGTATCTTTTTACACGCTATGTTTTATATACAAGACCGTTAACTCCAATTCTTTTAAACTAAAATTGTAACAATTCATTAATTGAGTCGTGTTCTAAATAAACTATTAAAATGAATTCAAAGAAAAAAACCGCCAGAATTGCAGGAATTTTATATTTACTTATTGCAATAACTGGAGGATTTGGAATAATGTATGCTCCATCAAGTATTATCGTTTCCGATGATGCAACAGTTTCCGCAAACAATTTAATAAATTTTGATTTTATTTATAGCTTAAGCATATTAAGTAATATAATCAGTCAAGTCTTAACAATCTTTTTAGTTTTAACTTTAAGCAGATTATTCAAAGATGTAAATCCAAAATTAACAAAGTACATGGTTACTTTTGTATTAGTTGCGGTACCTATATCTTTTCTAAATGTACTTAATCTTGTTGCGGCTCAAATATTTGTTAGTGGAGCTGAATTTTTAAAAGTTTTCGATTCAAATCAACTGAACTCCTTAGCTTTAGTATTTCTAAAATTATATGAATATGGAATTGCTGTTGTTGGAATCTTTTGGGGGCTTTGGCTATTTCCATTTGGAATGCTTATTATAAAATCTAAACTCATTCCGAAAATTATAGGTATATTTCTAACCATTGGATGTTTTGCTTATCTTATCGATAGTTTTATTGCGATACTATTACCTGAATATAAAGAATCAGTTTCTGCAATTATAATGTTGCCTTTAGCAATAGGAGAGTTTTCAACGATTTTATGGCTTTTAATAAAAGGAGTAAAAGAAAACTAACAGTAGTTAACCCGTGTATAATTAATTGCTTTGGCAAGTGCTTGTTTGGAAAATTCATTCAGAATTTTCTCGCGTTTGTTTTTTGTTTACTAAATTAGTTGCTTGAAACACGCAACAAACCATATACAAGACCGTAACCAACCATTAATTATATGTCAAATTCTAGTTTAGATCGCATCAATGTAGTTGATGCCTTGCGTGGCTTTGCACTTTCTGGGATTGTGCTAATTCATATGGTGGAGATGTATTTGGCAAACAGCATTCCTAAAGAGTTGCTCGCCATGCTTCATCAGCAACCCATAGACACAGTTGCGGATGCATTTGTTTACTGGACAATATCGGGAAAATTCTTCTCTTTATTTTCTCTTCTATTTGGGTTGAGCTTCTTTATACAAATGGATAGGGCAGCGAAAAAAGGAGCAGATTTTAAGCTAAAGTTCCTCTGGAGACTCATTCTTCTGGCTGGTTTTGGGTTCCTGCACAGACTATTCTACCCAGGAGATATACTTATTATTTATGCGCTCATTGGCGTAGTACTTATTTCATTCAATTATCTTAATAACCGGATGGTTTTTAGCATAGGAATATTACTCTTTCTAGGGCTCGGTAGGTATATTGCTTTCGCTATCTGGGGCAGCAACCCTATAGTTTCACCTATGGAAAACGATATGGAACTGGGTTATTTGGCTATGAAAAATGGATCTTTCATGGATGTAGCTCTTGCGTCATGGAATCGATTACCTGGCGACATAAATTGGCAATTGACTCCATTCATGGGTAGAGCCTATTTAACCCTTGGCTATTTCCTAATAGGTATGCTATTGGGAAAATCGAGATGGCTTGAAAACATTGGGAAACATCTGAAGACATTACGTATGATCATGATTACTTCATTGATTTTCTATATAGGTAGTGTTTTTATTCACCTAGAACTTCTGGGTGGAACATGGAGCGTTATAAGCAATGAGTATACCAACTGGCCATCTATGTTTATGCTGACATTCTTCGATCTCCACTGCCTGTTTTTTACCTTGTTTTTAGCTACTGGATTTACACTTCTTTTTGAGAAAAAATGGGCAACAAAAACGCTCAATATCCTGAGCCCTTATGGCCGAATGGCCCTGACGAATTATGTGATGCAGTCCATGCTTGGCAGTTTCATCTTTTTCAACTGGGGCTTAGGACTCTTAGGTAAGTTAAGGGCGGCAGAAATTTTTGGTCTAGCTATTTTTATTTTGATTTTGCAAGTAGCGTTGAGTCATTTATGGCTTAAGCATTTCAAATTCGGTCCACTCGAGTGGTTATGGAGGTCTTTGACCTATTTTAAAATTCAGCCTATTAAAAAAATGATTGATAAAAATTACTGAAGATAACTGTAATAAAAAAAACGTTTTACAACTCCCTATATAATTTATTGCTGGTTTCTTGCCTACTTACGAAAATCTTCGCGGATTTTCTATTCGGTTTTTTATTTGCTAAATTTAGTCCTTAACCACGCTACATTTCATAAACAAACACGTAGCATATTGAAAATCTAACTCAAAAATGAAAACTGGAATAATAACTGGATGTAGTAGAGGAATTGGACTTGCAACAGTTGACCTACTAACAAATAACAATAACATAAAAATTATTGGCACTTCTACTTCTGGAAATTGCTCAATTTCAAAATCAAACTTTGAGTGTTTCCAATTAAATCTTTCCGATAGTAAATCAATAAATGAATTTGTTAATATAATCGGAAATACAAAGATTGACTTTCTTATCAATAATGCTGGAATTTTATTAGAAAAATGGAATGTATCCAAAATAAACCTTGACCATTTAAGACAAACGTTTAATGTGAATTTGTATGGAACGGTTGAATTAACTGAAAAACTAATTTCCAATTTTAATCCTAATGGACAAATAATCAACGTTACTTCCGATTGGGGTTCGTTCAGCGAAAAGAATTTCGATGAATTTCAGCCACATTATAAAATGTCAAAGACTGCATTGAATATGTATACAAAACTGTTAGCTAAAAGACTTGAGAAGCAGAAGATAACTGTTTCGTCTTTTGACCCAGGATGGACACAAACTGATATGGGTGGAAATGATGCCTCAAGAAAACCGATAGAAGTTGCTAATGATTTTAAAAACTTATTAAACAAAATTTCTGAAAACGGAAAATTTTGGCATCGAGGAAAAGTAAGAGAATGGTAAAATACGCTACACCACAAAGAACTGAGTTAAAAAACAAGTTTTTTTAAGCTAATCTTAAAACAAAATTTTCATCATAAGTTCGGCCTGATTTTGCTATTGCAAAGGCTTACTTTAAAAGTTTGTTTGCTACTGCAATTAATGCTAGTTTTTTGTTCTTTCCTTAATTAACTAATCTTCCATAAATTTTTTTATAATTATTCATAAGAACTATAATGCAGAAAGATCATATCTACTGACGTTTAAACAACTTGAAATAAAGGTCTAGGTCTCACAGAACTGAACGAAATCTTATTAGAAAAAGAGAGGAGGTTACGGGTATTGTCGAAGTCTTAGCTTATCCGCGTATATTAACCTTATTTCTCCCTTTTGTTCTTTCTATTTATTAGTTAAATTTAATGAAAGACAAACTTAAGAAGAACTGAGTTAAAAAAACAAGCAATATTAAGCTAATTTTGAAACAAAATTTTCATCATAAGTTCGGCCTGATTTTGCTATTGCAAAGGCTTGCTTTAAAAGTTTGTTTGCAACTGCTATTAATGCTAGTTTTTTGTTCTTTCATTTATTAGTTAAATTTAATAAAAAACAAACTTAAGACATGTATAAAACATATATATTATAAGCTTTCCGTGAGGTTTTGTGAATTTACAAAGTACTCCAAATTTTTAAATTGTTATATTTATAAAAAAATTAATAATTAAATAAAAAGACTTTCTTGTTTGCAAAATAAGTGTTGATTATAAAATACCAAAACTGCCTATAAGTAATTGCTTGTTCTCACTTACTTTTGAAAACCCTCACGGATTTTTAGTTTGGCGTGTACTTGCAAAGTTAAGTGCTAAACCACGCAATTACTCATAACCGAGACTGTTGGCAACAATTTAAACCAAATTTTACGCAATGAAAAAACTGAATTTTATTTTAAGCTTATCATTAATTTTAATTCTATCTGGATGTAATTCTGATGATGAAAATGGAAATGAAAATACTCAAAGAAACGGAACGCTTATTTTTGGCTGGTTTGCTGACTCTAGATGTTCTGGTGATTGTTCTACGATTTATAAAATAGACACTGAAAATGTTTATAAAGACATTGATTATAATTATCCTGAAAACACGTTTTTTGATAGTAATTTCCAACTTATGACTAATAAAAATCATCAGGATTTTAAAACATTAATAACTGAATTACCTAATGAAATATTTAACGAGCCGAATGGATATTTAGATTGTACTGACTGTACAAATGAAAATGGAGGATTTTATTTAGAATATCTAGATGACGATGGATTTCATAAATCTTGGCGTTTTAGAAATGCAATATATCCAGATTACATAGAAAGTTATAGAAGTCTATTGCTCGAAAAATTAGCGGAATTAAATAGTCTTTAGAAGCTATAAATTGAGTAAAAAACCAATGCCAACACTGTAAAAAATAATGCTAAATTAGTGGCTTAACTAAAGCTTAGTGAGATTTTGTTACATCTGATTTTCCTTCGGAAAATCCCCGCACACAAACACGCAACTTTCCATATGCGTAACCGGTAAGCAATGCGACTAAAAATTCTGTTAAAAAATAATTGACAAAAAACTATTTGATGAAATTAAAAAATCGACTTTTATTACTAATACTATTTGTAGCTATGATTAGTTGCAATAAATCCGTTGAACAAAAAACCACAACAACCACTCCAGAAAAAACTGAATTGATTAATTCTATAAAAACCGAAAATGTAACTTTCGAAAGTGAAGGAGTTAAATTGGCAGGGACAATTTATAGTCCTAATCACCCTCACTCAGCAGTTGTTATTGTTCACGGCTCTGACCAAGTACCTCGAATGACAAGATTTGCTGAATTATTAGCCCAAAATAATATTATGGTACTAACTTATGACAAACGTGGAGTTGGAGAATCTGGAGGGGTTTATGCTGGACCAGAAGTAGGAACGAATAATATTAGTATTGAAAATCTAAATCTATTAGCAAAAGACGCAAGTTCTGCTGTTAACAGCATCCATAAAAAACACGAAGATTTACCTATTGGACTTATAGGTGCAAGTCAAGCAGGATGGATAATTCCAATTGTTGCAAATAAAAACCCGCTAGTAGAGTTTATGGTTTTATTCAGCAGTCCTACAATAACTACTCTTGAACAATTAAGATTTCAGTTTTACACGAATGGGAGGACAGATTTTTGGGATAATCATACAGAAGAAAATGCACGTGAACACATCAAAAACGACCCCGACAAATATCAATTTGAAGCTACTGACCCAAAAGACACTCTAAAAAATATTTCAATTCCTGGTCTTTGGCTTTTCGGAGAAAAAGATATTCAGATTCCTGTGAAAATGTGTATTGAACATCTCAATGCTTTAAAATTAGAGAACAAACCTTTTGAATATGTTTTATTTCCGTCATTAGGACATAATACTAATAAAACGGAACCAATAGATATCTCAGTTAATTGGATAAAACAAAAGTCTTTAGAAATTAGTAATACTAAGTAAAAATCGAATAAAAATAAAGCACAGCCTACAAGAATGTATAACCGCAATTACGGCGGGTTTGACTATGTCCGAATCCTCTCGGAATTGTTAAGGTAAGTGCTAAACCGTTACAAAACATTATAACCAGTCCTGAATAAAGGCTACATAATTTTAATAATCATAGCAAATGAGAATACTCATAATAATTAGTACACTATGTGTTTTGAACCAGTCATGTGTTAGATCTGAAAATCAATTGACAGAAGCTCAAATACAAGAAATCACTAATTCTGCCACTGAGGTTGTAAGCAAGGTCTTTGAATACTCCAATAACTTGGACTTTGAAACTGGCTTAAATTATTATTCAGAAACTTCCAATTCATTTTTTATCACAGATGGTATAATGCATTCATTAACTGAACTTAGGAAAGCTTATAAAGACATTGGGCCTTCTGTTGAAGAATTACACAATACAGTTGAAAGCTGGCATGTTAAGGTCCTATCACTGGACATAGTTACATTCACTCTTCCAGTAAAACTAAAGTTGAAACTTAAAAGGATACCCGAATTCAGTGGGCGGCTTATTTGGACAGCAACGCTTCAAAAACAAAAAGATAAATGGATGATTGTTCAAAGCCATGAATCTTGGTTAAACTGTGCCGAGGTTGCAGCTGCAATAACTCCAGCAAATGACTTTTAAAAACAATTGGTATCACATGATAAAAAAGCATGATTTCCTATCGTCGTCACAGCTCTTAACACAACCGTTAAACCAACCTCAATACCAAGGTTGCTTCTTATAAATATTTGTTTTAGCAACCCGTTCTCGATTATTTAGCCTTAAATGTGTACTAGTAATTTGTTTATTTCTATAGCCTAGTAAGTGAAAAAATGCTTTTGCAAAAAACTTAGCCACCGTTAAATTTACTTGCAAAACCCCTTCGTTTTTATTTATCCATGAAATACCTGGTAAAACAGCTAAAAAACGATCCGTTTTAATACGTCTTAAAACCCTAGATAGTTTTAAAAAAAACGGCTTTATAGGCTTTATAATAAAAAAACCTTCTGCGCCTCTTTTTTGATACAAGGGCATAAAAATATTTCCTTTACAAGGCGATGTAATTTGGTCGGCATCACTTATTGCTAAATGTGTTCCCTTTTTTATAGGTTCAAAACTTTCAAAGCCATTCAGCATTTTAAAAGTCTCGTTTTTTTGAATGCTATGAACATGAACCACTTCAAAAACATCAAATGTGTTATTGGCTTGTTGCTTTAATAGTTCATGGTATCTAGAAAAATGAATAACCGCTTCTTCATTTAATACACCAGAATACACTAAAGTTAAATAAACAAAAGCAATACTGTTTGTTATTGCGTTTAAATCGTCATGCTGCCCAGATTCAAAACCCAAGGATACATAGCCCAATTGATTTATATAACTTAGTAAAGGGCCATTTAAATATTCTTCAATGCCTAACACAATAGGCACTGGAAACTGTTTTGAAAACTTTCGGTTTATCAAAGCATCATTAATAGTAATAAAAGGACGTGTTTTACTTGATGTGGTATGTAAATCTATAAAATAAAAAGGCGGCTGATTGGTTTCTAAAATAGTATTTAGAATATCTAATAATTCCAACAGTTCTTCCTCATCAGCATTTAAATCTGTTTTGCTTTTAATGGCTTGAATATGGGCCTTGCTCCAAAGCCTGTTTAAATCTTCTTTTATATAACGTTGATGTTTTTTTAACGCCTTTAAATTTCCTGAAATACCATAAATTGTGCCCTTTACATAAGCTGGGTTTATACCTTTTAAGACATCTGTTAAAGCAAAAACACCAGAGGTTTCGTTACCATGAATACCTCCAAAAAAAACCACCGTAGGACCAGAGCTAACCCCTTCAATCTTACCAAGCATTCTGTTTATGATTATGGAATAATCTAGCGCTTTACTGTAAACATCTATCATCTATAGAAAATCATTTAAGGTAACCAAGCCCACTAACTTTCCGTCTTTAACAACAGGAAGGCTCCCAATAGCATGATCTTTCATTAATTTTTTAGCAGTTTCAACAGAGCTGTACTGGTCAATGGTTATAATATTCGTCTTCATTATTTTTGAAACACTTTGAAGTTTTTGTTTGGGTTGGTTTAAATACACCTCTACATCTTTCCAGCTTATTAAACCTACCAACGCTCTATTTCTATTAATAACAGGCATGTGATGAATACCTTTCCATTTCATGATGCTTAAAACCAAATCAATACTATCTTTTCTATCTACCGAAAAAATATCTGAACTCATAATATGCTTGACCACATGTTTAGCTTTAAAAGACCTATCATCAGAAGGGTTCAGCATACTCCAAACAGAAACCGGATATCCTTTTTCTTGTTTTTCATACATCTTAGCTGTTAACAACTGCACGGCATCGTAACGTTTACGGTGTTTTAATAAATTTCTAAAATTTCTAACCATCCACTCAGAACCATTATTTTCTATCACTCTATCTTTTATAATCTTTAAATAGTATTCTGCATCTTTAGGTGTAACGCCTACACGGTATAGGCCTTTATATGCCATAGGCAGTAATGTGTTTAAAATAAGATCATGACTGGAAACATATGTGCCATCCCAATAAAATTGTGTAGCCATACCGTAACGTGCTGCATTAAAAAAATTTGTTTTTACATCTTTAAAATCCCACTGTTCATGAATTTTATTATACGTTTTGGGCTTCCCTAGCATAACCCCAACCCAAAACATCATATTGGCAATTTCATCAACAATGGTTGGGCCAGATGGTATATATCGGTTTTCGATTCTTAAATTTGGTTTACCATCCATAACGCCATAACAAACCCTGTTCCATGGATATACAGTGCCATTATGCAACTGTAACGCTCTTAATTTTGGGGTTTCATTATTATGTATCATTTCAACACTATCTCGAGTAAAATCTGTTGTTAAAAAACTTCTAAACCTTGAAATATTGTTTTTAAAAATATCGGTAATTGTTCCTGTTTGCCATGCATTTCCAAAACTGACTCTGGATTGTTTTTCATTTAATAAATAGGAATTCGCTCTGGTGTCAATACTCTGTGTAAATAGGGCAATTCTGGTTTCGCTCCAAAGTTCTTTTCCAAATAATAAAGGTGAATTTGTACACACGCTCAAAATAGGTCCAGCAATAGCTTGAGCCCAATTATAATTATCTACAAAGTTTTTAGGCGATAATTGTAAATGCATTTGAAAACTCGTATTACAACCCTCTAACATAACCGAGTCATGCAGTAAATTAAGTTCATCAACACCCTTTATATGAATATCAAAACTTTTGCTTCGTCTGTCTTTAATAGCCTCATTTAAAACCGAATAACGCTCCACATCTGTCATACTGTGCTCATCAACATTATTAACAGATAACGACGGCAAAATACCTGTTAAAATAATTTTGATACCCTTTTTTGAAGCAGCTTTTTTTGCTTTATCCAACAAGGCTTTTAATTGTTTATGTAATTTCGAAAAACAATCGCCACCTAATTCTAAGGTGTCTAGGTTAATTTCAAGATTATAATTTCCTATTTCTGTTGTAAAATGGTCGTCGTCAATATCTTTCAATAATTCTAACGACTTACTTTCTGGTAAAAACGCATTATTAACCATGCAAAACTCTTGTTCTGCACCAATACGCAAAGGCCCTTCTTCAATTAGCCCTTTTTCAATCAGCATATCTAAAGCCTTAATATCGTTTAATAAGTGGTGTATATAATTAGCTCTATCCTTTTTGGTATTAAGCTTTGTAACATTTAAATCGCCCATAACCCATATAATTTAATTAGTTTTAAGAATATTAAAATTACTATGAATCATGCGGTTTAACTATGATTTTTATCATATTACAACATCCAAAACCTGTTGTTACATATTTTTATGGTTTATTTAGATAATTTAAAAGAGGACAAAATATTATTGTTATTGCTACTTTTGTAACCATAAAATTGTTTATGCCAGCAACGTACCCTAAAAAAGAAAAGCTAAAAAGCAAAAAACGCATTGACCTATTATTTTCTGAAGGACAATCCGTTTCTGCTTTTCCACTACGTTTAGTGTATATGCCAACAACTTTTGAAGGCTCAGTTATAGCAAAAACGGGGGTTTCTGTAAGCAAACGGAATTTTAAAACAGCTGTTGATAGAAACCATATAAAGCGTTTGTTGAGAGAGGCTTACCGATTAAATAAAGCCGATTTTTTTAACAATTTAACAACACAACATGCGTTTATGATTTTGTACATTGGTAAAGACAAACCCACATTTGCACAAGTTGAAACTAGAATGAAAAATTTATTTGAAAAGTTTTTAGATAAAATTTCTAAAAAATAACACAGCATGAAAAACTTACTAAAAAAGAAAATCATAATTCCTCTATTAGCTTGCGTTGTATTTTTAAGTACAACTGCCTTTAAAAATGATTTTTTTGAAATAGCAAAACAAATAGAAATCTTTACAACATTATTTAAAGAGCTCAACATGAATTATGTGGATGAGACCAATCCAGGAGATTTAATGGATACTGCCATTAAAAGCATGTTAGCAGATTTGGATCCGTACACCAATTTTATGAACGAGCAAGATGTTGAAGCTGCTAGAATTAATAACACTGGGGATTATACAGGTATAGGCGCAAGAGTAAAAACCCTAAAAGATAAGTTAGTGGTCATTGAACCTTACAAAGATTATCCAGCAGATAAAGCGGGCTTAAAAGCTGGTGATGAAATTGTTAAAGTTGGAAAGGTCTTAGTTGAAAGCTATAAAGAAAATGCCGGCGATTTACTTAAAGGCGCTCCAGACACATCTGTTGAGGTAACTTACAAACGTCAAGGAAAAGTACAAACAGCAATAATAAAAAGAGCTGAAGTAGAAATAAAAGCAGTACCACATTTTTCATTAATAAATGACAGAACAGGATATATTGTTTTAAGTCGATTTAGTCGTAAAGCATCAGTAGAAACTAATTATGCTCTACGCGATTTAAAAGCTCAAGGTGCAAACCGTATTATTTTAGATTTAAGAGGAAACCCAGGGGGATTAGTAAACGAAGCCATTAATATTGTTAATCTTTTTGTACCGAAAGGCCAATTGGTAGTTACTACAAAATCTAAAGTTAAAAAATACAACAGAACCTATTACACAAAAAAAGCCCCTATAGATACTGAAATTCCGTTAGTTATTTTATTGGATGGTAATAGTGCATCGGCAAGCGAAATTGTTTCAGGTGCATTACAAGATTTAGATCGTGCAGTTATTGTTGGTTCTAGAAGTTTTGGAAAAGGCTTAGTACAGCGTCCTAAACCATTAACCTATGGCACTCAGGTTAAGATTACCATTTCTAGATATTACACCCCTTCAGGTAGATGTATTCAGTCTTTAGATTATTGGAATAGGGATGAAAAGGGAGACGCTATTAGGGTAAAACAAGAAAATTACAATGCATTTAAAACTAAAAACGGACGCCAAGTATTTGATGGTGGAGGTGTTTTACCCGACATCACTATGGGTACAAATAAAAACTCACCTATTACAAAAGCGATTGTTAATAACGATTTGGTTTTTAATTATGCTACAGATTACCATTACAAACACAATTTAAAAGACATTAATAGTTTAAAACTCTCTGACAGCGATTTTACAGACTTTAAAAACTATTTAAAAACCAATGGTTTTTCATTCAAAACAGAAACCGAAAAAGCGCTTTATAAAGCCTTTGAAACTTCAAAAAAAGAAGCATTAAATGATAATATTGAAACAGATTTTAACGTTTTAATGTTAAATTTAAATCAATCTAAAACAAGTGTTATAGATGAAAACAAAGACTATCTATTAAAATTATTAACAGAAGATATTGTTAAGCAATATGTATATAGAGAAGGTTTGTACGATTATTATAAGATACACGATTCTGAAATAAAAAAAGCTACAGAAATACTTAGCAATACAACTACTTATCTAGATTACTTAAAATAAGATGTATTTCTTTTTAAGAACAAAAGCTTTAAAGCAAACCCGTACTTGGCGGTAAGTGGCATGGTTTTAGATTAAAAAACAGTATATTTAACACCTATTCTATGATCCTACTATGAATAAATTATTAGTATTAATATTAATAGCGCTTAATAGTGTGTTTGCTTTTTCTCAAAAAGAATTAACACACGAGGTTTATTTTGAAACCGATAAGTACGATGTGCCCAATACTGAAGAAAATAGGCTGCTTTTATTTATTTCTACTTTAACAGATGTGGATATAGAATCCATTTCCATATTTGGTTTTTGTGATGATATTGGTGCTGATACTTATAATTTAAAACTATCGCAACATCGTGCAGATGCCATAAAAGCTATTTTTTCTAATAATGAAATAAGTGAGGGTTTAATATCAAATGTAGATGGTAAAGGTGAAATACTTCTTAAAATCGTTGAGGAAAAAAACCTTTTAAAAATAAGGGGTTTAAACAGAAAAGTTGAAATTATTGTAAAACCCAAGGCACCTGAACCAATAAAAGAAGCTCCTGCTGTTGAGATTCCAGTTACTAAAGAAAAAGGGGTTATAGATTTAATAAAAGAAGGTGCTAAAGGTGATAAAATAGTTTTTAAAGATATTTTATTTAAAACCGGTTACGCCACAGTAACCCCTGAGTCCAAAAAAATACTAACTAATATAGCCAAAGCGCTTGTAGAAAGAAAAGATATTTATTTTACCATACAAGGGCATGTGTGTTGTACGCAAATGACCAGGGATGCGGTAGATAGAAAAACCAAAAAACGTAATTTATCCGAAGCAAGAGCAAAATATGTTTATGACTATTTTGTGAAAAAAGGTGTTAATAAAAAGCGTATGCGTCATTTAGGGTTACGCCGAAAATTTCCTCTTGGTGGCGATCCTAAATTTGATAGACGTGTAGAAATTCTAATTACCTATGTTGGCGGTGCTAATTAAAAACCTATGTTCAACAAAACATGTTTTTTATTAGTTTGTTTGGCTTTAATAAGCACAAAAACACTTTGTCAAAACACCTTTATTCCAGACGATAATTTTGAACAAGCATTAATAAATCTAGGTTTAGATTCTGGACCTTTAGATGATTTTATATTAACCACTAATATAAGCAGCCTTGCAAATCTGGATGTTGCAGGAATGAACATTACTGACCTCACTGGTATTGAAGATTTTAAAGCATTAACAAATCTTGATTGTTCTGATAATCAGTTAACCGCTTTAAATATTTCTCTAAATACCAACCTAATCGAATTGTATTGCAGCAACAATCAATTAATTGATTTAGATGTAACCAATCAATCTAATTTAGTACGATTATGGTGCTTTAGCAATCAATTAACAAACCTTAATATCACTCAAAATACAGGTTTAATTTCTCTGCGATGTGAAAACAATAATTTAGTTGCTTTAGACATTTCAACCAACCAAAACTTAACTGTTTTAATTTGTGAGCAAAACCAATTAACAAGTCTTAATGTTGCTAATAATACGGTATTAAACAGGTTTCAATGCGGTAATAATCTATTATCAAATTTAGATGTAAGCACAAACACAAATTTATCTTATCTATCCTGTGAACAAAACCAATTAACCAGTTTAAACCTTGCTACTAATAATCGTTTAGATGTTTTAATATGTTTTAATAATGCAATAACCGAGTTAGATCTTTCTCAAAACTCTAACCTAACAGACTTAAACTGTAGCAACAACCAATTATGTCGCTTAAATATTAGAAATGGAAACAATAATAATATCCTTTTAATGAATTTTAATTTGAATCCAGACCTAGACTGTGTTGTTGTTGATGACCCCAATGGAAACCACCTAACCTGGCAACCTACTTCGTTTTCCAACTATGTAAATTCTACTGACACCTGTGCTAATGCTGTTCCAGTTGATTCCTTAAATGATTTTATAGGTGTAAGTTATACATTGCCAATACTTAATAATGGTAATTATTTTACACAATCTGGTGGTATAGGGCCATCATTAAATGTTGGAGATGTTATTACAACCTCTCAAACTATTTATATCTATAATGAAGAAAACTGTTATAGCAACGAATCAAATTTCAATATTATAATAAGTAATGGCAATTATTTTATTCCAAAATACTTTACCCCAAATAACGATGGTAAACATGATATTTGGCAAGTTTTAGATAATTCAAACAGTATTAACAATATTACTATTTACAATCGTCATGGAAAGCTTTTAAAATTTTTACCTGCAAATTCTCAAGGTTGGGATGGTACATTTAATGGTGCTTATTTATCTAGCGATAGTTATTGGTATGAAATTGTTTTAAATACAGGAGAAGTTTTAAGAGGTAAATTTGCTTTAATGCGTTAAGTGTTTTCTTATCATAGCTATATGTGGAATGTTGTCTTCTAAATACTCATTACCTACCGATACAAAACCTAAATTAGTATAGAATTTTTTAAGATAGCATTGCGCGGAAATTTTTATTAGTGTTTCGTTATAATGGTTTTTTATAGCTTTAATTGAAGCTTGCATGATATCGTAGCCATATTTAAATTGACGTTCATTTTTAGCCACAACTACCCTGCCAATACTAGAAGCTTCAAAATAATCACCAGGTTTAAAAATACGTGTATAAGCTACTAATTTTTTGTTTTTATAACCTATAATATGTAACGCCTTTTGGTCTTTTCCATCTATATCTTGGTACACACAATCTTGCTCTACTACAAATACTTCACTTCGTAATTGTAATATATCATACAACTCTTGTTTGGTGAGTTCTTCAAAAGATTTAACTTTAATTTCTAACATAATAAATCATTATGAGTTTTTTAATCCTGAACAATAACATCTTTTACATCATCCTTACCAAATTCAGGTTGAATGTTTACGTGATTTATATCATATTTATTAAACACCAAATCTTCTATATCATGTAAAATATCATCAAATTCCGATAGGGTTATATCTTCATTAAAATCAATATGCGCCTCTAAATGAATTTCATCTTCATTTAATTGCCATACATGAACGTGATGTACATTTTTTATACGCTCAAAAGCATTTATTTCGTTTACTATCTTTTTAATAGGAACAGTATCTGGAGTAAACAACATCAATACTTTGGTTGAGTTTTTTAATAAATCGAAACCCATCCAAATTAAATACAATGCAATAATGAATGTTAGTAGACTATCAACCCAATACAATTGATAATATTTCATTAATAAACCACCTATTAAAACCGCTACACTAGCCATCATATCGGTTAACAAATGAAGGTAAGCACTTTTCATATTCATATTAGTCTCAGAATCTTTTTTTAATAAAAGTACACTAAATCCATTTCCTAAAATAGCAACTGCAGAAAGCCAAATCACTAAATTAGATTCTATATCCTGTGGGTTTTGAAAACGTTTAACGGCTTCAATAATCAATAAAATAGCCACTACAATTAAAGTTGCAGCATTAATAAAAGCAGCTAAAATCTCGGCGCGTTTATAACCAAATGTTTTTTGAAAAGAGGCTTTCTTTTTTGATAAATTATTAGCAACATAACTTATAATAAGCGAAATAACATCGCTAAAATTATGCAAGGCATCACTTAATAAAGCTAAACTACCAGATAATAATCCGCCAATAACCTGGGCAACAGTAATTAAAATATTAAGTAAAATAGATATAAAAAGATTCCGCCTTTTTAAATCAGAATGTGTATGCGAGTGATTATGAGAATGATGGTGTCCCATCTTCTAACAAGATAACGGGATTTTATCTATACGGTTTTGATGACGACCTCCTTCAAACTCGGTATTTAAAAATGTTTCTACCATTTTTAATGTTTGTGGAATAGCAGTAAACCTTGCAGGTATACATAAAATATTAGCATTATTATGTTGCCTTATTAACTCAACTATTTCGTTGTTCCAACATAAACCAGCACGTATTTTTTGATGTTTATTAGCTGTCATAGCCACACCATTTGCGCTACCACAAATTAAAATTCCAAAATCAGCTTTATTGGTTTCAACATCTTCAGCAACAGGATGTACAAAATCTGCATAATCTACACTATCATTAGCATCGGTTCCGTAATTGTTAACAATAATTCCTTTAGATTCTAATAGTGCTTTAATAGCAAATTTATACTCTGTTCCAGCGTGATCATTTCCTATTGAAATTGTCATTTTATATATTTATATTTATTTGATTTAACAAAGGTAACAAATTAAGATCTAGATTCCCGTCTTCATAAGAATGACAATTTTAAATGATAACTCTAATTAAAAAACTTATTATTATAAACAACAATATGTATTATCATATTCATTACTTGTTAATAAGTGTTTATTGTTTTTTAAAACTAAAATTAGGATTATCCATTTAATTTTTCAATCCATAACATATATGTAACATGCAAATAAGTTAATGTAAATTTTTGGTTAAGTTATAAGCACTAATATGTATAGTTGTGAGTTAAAATAAACTCAATACTTATTAAAAATTGTTGTTAATAAGGGTTTTTAACAATTGTTAATAGTATTTTAGAATAACTTAAAATTAAATAAGTTAAGGTTTTAAATCTTGTTAATTTCATATCAACAACATTCAATAAAAAACATATCAAAATAAAACTTAAAAAAGTTATACCGCTATTCACAACCTATAATAAGCATCATTTAATTTTTTAAATTTTAAAAAGAAATAGATATTATAATATATAATGTGGATAAGTCTATTTTTTGATTTAAAATATACCCAATATTTGGTATTGTAATGCATATAAAAAATATATAATTTTAAAATCAACTAAATTTTAAAATTATGAAACATCTATTACTTGTTTTAGTATGCCCCATTTTTTTATTTAGCCAAACTCAAATAGGAAATAATATAGTAGGAGAATCAGCTGATGATGCTTTAGGAGAAAGCATAAGTTTATCGGCAGATGGAACTATTTTAGCTATTGGATCTAGCGATTCTGGTTATGTTAAAGTTTTTGAGAATCAATCAGGAATATGGTCACAAATAGGATTAGATATAGAAAACGAAATTGAATCTGACTCATCTGGGAAAAGTGTGAGTTTATCTGAAGATGGAAGTATTATAGCAATCGGAGCTCCAAAAAATTATAGTACAGGAAACAATTCAGGTCATGTTAGAATTTATAAGAATCAATCAGGTGTTTGGACACAAATAGGGAATGATATTATTGGGGAAGCTATTGAAGATGAATCAGGAAGAAGTGTAAGTATATCATCAGATGGTAATATAGTTGCTATAGGAGCACCTTATAATAATGATAATGGCATAGAATCGGGTCATGTACGGGTTTTTGAAAATCAATCAGGCGTTTGGACGCAAATAGGAAATGATATAGATGGTCAAGCAGCAGGCGATTTATCAGGAAATCATATCAGTTTATCAGCCGATGGAACAACGGTTGCTATAGGAGCAACAGGTAATGATTGGAATGGTAATAATTCAGGAGATGTTCGGGTTTTTAAAAATGAATCAGGTGAATGGATTCAAATAGGAAATAGTATATATGGTGAAGTCGAAGGAGATGAGTTTGGAGGGAGTGTAAGCTTATCAGCTGATGGAAAAACAATAGCAATAGGTGCTCCATATAATGATGGTAATGGTAATAATTCTGGTCATGTAAAAGTGTATCAACTAGAGTTTATAGACGATTGGCATTATAACTGTTATGCTGTTTATGATTATTGGGGTTATTATTTATATGATGATTGTTATTGGGAATATTATGCTACGGATACTTGGGTACGATTAGGAAGCGTTATAGATGGTGAAGCTGAAAATGATCAATCAGGAAGAACAGTAAGTTTATCATCAGATGGAACTATTTTAGCAATAGGCGCAACAGGTAATGATGCAAATGGAAATAATTCAGGGCATGTAAGAATATATCAAAACCAATCTGGGGTATGGAACCAGTTAGGAAGTGATATAAATGGAGAAGCAGCAGGCGACTTATTAGCTTATAGTTTATCTATATCAGCTAATAGTAATGTTTTAGCTATAGGAGCAGTTGCTAATAATTCATGGTCAGGTCAAGTTAAAGTTTATAATTTAAGTACTTTATTATCAATAGATGAATTTACAGTATCTCAATTAAGTTTATATCCAAATCCGGCAAATAATCAGTTTACAATACAATTATCTAATAATTTACAATTACAGAATGTTAATATTTACAATAGTTTAGGGCAGTTTTTAATATCAGACAAGAATAGAATATTAAAAATCAATAATTTATCTCCTGGTATGTATTTTGTTGAAATAGAAACAAATAAAGGAAAGGTTTCTAAAAAACTTATGGTAGAATAAATAGTTTAATCTACATAAAAATTAAAATTAACTACATTAATATTTATTTTATGAAAACAAAACTACTCACGTTATTTACATTTTTTTTATTTTTTTTAAGTACCTATGCTCAACCTAATACAGAAGATTATATTTCTGGTTTAGATGATCCAAATGGTGTTTTTGTTAATGGTACAGATTTGTATGTTTATGGATTTAATAACATTTATAGAATAGATACCACAGCTCCTAGCTCAGTAGCAAATATCATATATACTTCCGAAACCGATTTTTTTATAACCAATATAGTTATGAATGGCACTAAGTTATATATAGCACAAGAAAATTATATAGAAGCTACAGATACATGGTTAGGTAGCCGAATAGTATCTTTAGACTTAAATAATCTAGCAGCACCTGTTGAAGTTATTTATAGTATTATGGAATATATTAGCGCATTAACCATAGATGGAAATACGCTTTATTTTTCTTCAGAAACATTAATTAATCCTCCAGCTTTTGAGCCCTTTTTTACTCATATAGATAAACTAGATATTAGCCAATCTAACCCTTCTGCTGTTAATATGGTACCTAATATTAGTAATGATGGTGTTGTTAAAGATATAATACTTCATAATAACAATCTTTTAATATCAATAACCGATGACCAAAAAATATATAGTGTAGATACTACAGTAAATAGTCCAAGTGTTGAAACTGTTGTTGATGGATTGAACTTTAATAGAGGGATTTTTAAAAATGGAAATGAATTATATGTAGCTGATGGTTTTCAAGTAAAAAAAATAGAATTAGATAACGGGTTAGCAAGTTTAGTTACAGTAGCCCAAAATACCACTTATGAGGATATGAATAATGGAATGCCTTTTTTTGCAAATTTTAGAGATGTGGCATTAATCGGTAATAGAATGTATATGCCTTTACAAAGTCAAGGAAGAATTGTAAGTGCAGTGGATGCTACTTTATCTGTAGATAAACTTACAACATCACGGTTTAATTTTTATCCAAATCCGGCAAATAATCAGTTTACAATTCAATTAGATACTTCAGTTCAATTACAAAAAGTAAGTATTTATAATACTTTAGGGCAATATATTTATTCCACTAATAAATTAAAAGTACATACAAGTCATTTAAAAAGTGGCATCTATTTTATAGAAGTAGAAACCAGCCAAGGAAAATCTGCTAAAAAAATAGTTATAGAGTAATTGATTTATATTAAAAAACAAAGGGCTTACATTAATTTGTAAGCCTTTTTTATGATTTAATCTTAACGAAACACAAGTTTAATATTAAAATTGTAGCTTTGCCAAAACAAATAGCGCAACTTCTCCACTTACAACGCTATATAATAACCGAATTTCGATTAACTTTAGAAATTCAATATGATTAAATATTAAATGACAAGAAAAAGAAAAGGGAAGTCCAAAAAGAAAGGCATTTCCAACTTAACAAATACCATCTTAAGTATATTAAAAAAAGAAAGAAACCAAAGTTTTAACTACAAACAAATAGCTGCTAAATTAGGTGTTAACGATGCCAGTAGTAGAAACCAAATCATAAAAAAATTACGCGATTTACAAGGCAAGCAAGAAATTGAAGAAGTAGAGCGTGGTAAATTCAAAGCTATCATAAATACCGAATACCATACCGGTGTATTAGATTTAGCTGCCAAAGGTAATGGTTATATTATCTGTGATGATTTTGATGATGATGTATTTATAGCATCCAATAATATCAATAAAGCATTGAATGGTGATGAAGTAGAATTTTATGTTTATAAACGTAGAAAACGAGGTAAATTAGAAGGTGAAATAACACATATAATTAAGCGAGAAAAAAGTGAATATGTAGGTGTTATTCAAATACAAGAGAAAAAGAATTTTGCTTTTGTAGTGGTGGATAGTAATAAAATGTACAAAGATATTTTTGTACCCATTAATAAAACCCTTAAAGCTGAAGATGGCGATAAAGTATTAGTAAAACTAGAAGATTGGCCAGAAAAAGCCGATTCGCCTTATGGAAAAGTAATTAAAATTCTTGGAAAACCAGGCGACCATAACACAGAAATACATGCTATTCTTGCAGAATATGGCTTACCTATGGAGTTTCCGTATGAAGTTGAAGCCTATGCTAATAATTTAGATACAACCATTACAAAAGAAGAGATTACTAAACGACGCGATATGCGTAAAGACCTAACCTTTACCATAGATCCAAAAGACGCCAAAGATTTTGATGATGCTTTATCTTTTGAAGTTTTAGATAATGGATTATACGAAATAGGCATACATATTGCCGATGTGTCACATTATTTACAAGAAGGCACTGTATTAGATGATGAAGCTTACGAACGCGCCACGTCGGTGTATTTAGTAGACCGTGTTGTACCGATGCTTCCAGAAGTGTTATCAAACAAGGCTTGTTCATTACGTCCACACGAAGAAAAGCTAACATTTTCTGCAGTGTTTCAAATGAATAATAAAGCAGAAATTAAAAACCAATGGTTCGGTAGAACAGTTACCTATAGTGACGCCCGATATGCTTACGAAGAAGCACAAGCCATTATAGAATCTAAAACAAACCATATACCTGCAGAAGTTTCATTAACAGGAAAAGACTATCAAACAGATCAAAAATTAGCTGATGCCATTCTTAAAATGGATGAATTAGCTAAAATTATGCGTGGAAAACGTATGGGTTCAGGCGCTATTTCTTTTGATAAAGTAGAAGTAAAATTTAATTTAGACGAACATGCTAATCCAGTTGGCGTATTCTTTAAAACCAGTAAAGATGCTAATAAGCTTATTGAGGAATTTATGCTTTTAGCTAATCGAAAAGTATCGGAGTTTATAGGAAAAAAAGACCCTAAAAAAACCTTTGTATATCGAGTTCATGATGAACCAGATGATAGCAAACTTGCCAATTTACAAGGCATTGTTTCTAAATTTGGTTACAAACTTAATTTTAAAGACCGTAAAACAACATCAGCCTCATTAAATAATTTATTAAAAGAAGTAAACGGAAAAAAAGAACAAAATTTAGTCGATACTTTGGCTATTCGTAGCATGAGTAAAGCGGAATACACGACGCATAATATCGGACATTACGGTTTAGCATTTGATTATTACAGCCACTTTACATCGCCAATTCGTCGTTATCCCGATGTTATGGCACACCGTTTATTACAACACTATTTAGATGGTGGTAAATCAGCAAATGAAGATGCTTACGAAGATAAGTGCAACCATTCTAGTAATATGGAAGGTTTAGCTACAAGAGCAGAGCGGGATTCTATTAAGTATATGCAAATCAAGTTTATGCAAGATCATAAAGATGAAGAATTTGTAGGCGTTATATCAGGAGTAACCGATTGGGGAATTTATGTTGAGATTATATCAAATAAATGTGAAGGCATGGTAAGTGTTCGCGACATGAAAGACGATCATTACGCTTTTGATCAAGACCAATACGCTATGATAGGTAGAAATAATAAAATCATGTATCAGCTCGGAGATGAGGTTGTTGTAAAAGTTAAGAACACAGATTTAGTTAAAAAACATCTAGATTTTAATTTAATAAGCAAACAAGATTTATAACACCAATCAAAAGAATTATGATGTTTATTGAGTTTATTTTAGGTTGTAACATTTCTACTAAATTCTATACTAATTATCTATAATAATAAAAATATGATTTTAACAACAACAAACACTATAGAAGGGTATAAAATTGTAGACTACTTAGGTATTGTTTCCGGTGTAGGAGCAAATAACAGAAAGGCATCCTTTTCATTTAAAATTGAAAAGTTTTTAGAATCTTTAGAAAATAGTATTAATGAAGTTAAAGAGGATGCGTTTCAAAAGTTAAAACAAAACGCTTTAAAGCTTCAAGCTAATGCTGTGGTGGGAATTGATATAGATTTTGAAACCTTACCAGACACAACATATATTCTTGTTTCAGTTACAGGAACAGCTGTAAAAGTGTCTCAATAATTTAAACACGTTAAAAAACTATTATAAATTTTTCCTAAAACTAATAAACAAAGGAATGATTATTGATAATTTTACGTTTTAATAAAAATTATAAAAATATACCAAATGATACGCTTAACAACAATTCTAATATTACTTATTTCAACAGTGGGGATTTCTCAAAACCCAATAGAAAAAACAGTTGGAGAATTTACCGAATTAAAAATATACGATTTAATAGAAGTTGAACTTATTAAATCCGATGTAAACAAAATTATAATATCAGGTAAGCTAAATGATGAAGTTCTTGTAAATAATAAAAATGGCACATTAAAGATAAAAATGGGCTTCAATGAAATTTTTAACGGTAATAAAACCAAAGTTAAATTATACTATACCAGTGTAGATGTTGTAGATGTTAATGAAGGCGCAAAAGTACATTCAGAAGACACCATTAAACAATTTGAAATTGATTTAAATGCGCAAGAAGGCGGAAAAATTAAATTAGATCTCGATGTTACCTATGCTAATATAAGATCTGTTACAGGTTCAAATATTGTAGCCACAGGTCTATCAAAACACCAAGATATATCTATTTATACAGGTGGCATTTACGAAGGTAAAGACCTTAAAACAGAGTTTACAGATGTATCAATACGAGCAGCAGGAGAAGCGCACGTAAATGCAAAAACATTGGTAAATGCCAAAGTTAGAGCAGGAGGAGATATTTATATTTATGGTAACCCAGAACGTGTTGATGAAAGCAGGGTTTTTGGAGGTAGAGTTAAAAGAATGTAAATAATAATTGAACTTAAACTATATTGTAAAACCCACCTAAAAGGTGGGTTTTCTTTTTTTTAATATATAATTTTTATATTTTTAGCCATACAAATACTATACGGTAGCATTGGTAATACTTATTTTTACTACTTTAGTAACCCTACAACTAAACAACCTGTATCTTGAAATTACTTAAATTCTTTTTTTTCGGTTTATTTTTTTCAGTTATATCCTTGGCTCAAGAGCGTCCACCAATTGATGTTTTCTCTTCAAAAGATTATGGTGCCGAAATACAAAACTGGTCCATTTCACAATCAAAAGAAAAAAATATTTACGTTGCAAACAACAAGGGTTTACTAGAGTACAATGGTGCAAATTGGCAACTGTATTTATCTCCTAACGAAACCATTATGCGTTCCGTTAATGTTATTGATAACCTTATATACACAGGATGTAATAGTGAGTTTGGTTATTGGCAAAGAAATCACCTAGGTTTACTCTATTATACATCATTATCCGAGTCCCTGGAAATTGAGTTTTTAGAAGAAGAAGAATTCTGGAATATTATTAGTATAGATGATTATATATTGTTTCAGTCTTTGAAAAGAATATATATATATGATAAAACAAACAACACCTATAATGTTATAGATTCAGATACCATTATTTATAAAATATTTAAAGTAGATCAAAGTATTTATTTCCAAAAAACCAAAGATGGTATTTTTAAAATTGAAAACGGTAAACCTAAATTAGTATCTAACAATCCTATTTTAAAGAACAATAGATTAGTTAATATTTTTGCTAAAGAAGGTAAGCTTCTAGTAGAAACAGAAAATAACGGATTCTATATTTTAGATGATAACTCATTAACCAAATGGAGTATCTCAGCAAATGAAACACTTTCTAAAGTTAGCGTATTCAGAAGTATACAGTTAAGAGATGGTAGTTTTATTTTAGGAACCAGATCAAACGGTATTTTACACCTCACTCAAAGTGGTAATATAGATTATAATATTGATGTTATTCATGGACTAAGCAATAATACCGTTCATTGGGTTTTTGAAGACGCAGAAAGTAATATTTGGTTAGCCTTAGAAAACGGAATCAACTGTGTTAATATAAAATCACCATTTAGCCTTTATACAGACGAAGAGGGAAAAATTGGCACCGTATACACCTCTTTGGTTTTTAAAGACTATTTATATTTAGGAACCAATCAAGGTTTGTTTTATAGAAGAGTTGATGTTAAAGAGGATTTTCAATTAGTTAAAGGCATACGAGAAGCTGTTTGGAGTTTAACAGAAATAAACAACACCTTATTTTGCGGACACGACACAGGAACATCAACAGTTAATTATAATACAGCCGTAAAGATAAATGGAATACTTCAAGGCACTTGGGGTATTAAACCTATAGCTGGTAGAGATGACTTGTTGTTACAGGGTAATTATGATGGACTGTATATTATCCAAAAGCTTAATAATAAATGGACGTTTAAAAATAAAATTGAAGGCTTTGATCTATCTAGTAAGTATTTTGAATTTTACGACAATCATATCTTTGTAAACCATGAATATAAAGGGGTTTTTAAAATTAAGGTAGATGATGATTTTACAAAAGTTTTAAACATTGATAAGGATTCCGATATTGGCAAAGAATTAAATTCAAGCCTTATAAAGTATAATAATGAATTATTATATTCCCATAAAGAAGGTGTGTTTAAATATGATGAATCTAAAAGCAAGTTTATAAAAGACACTATTTTAAGCACATTGTTTAAAAAGGATGATTATACCTCAGGCAAACTCATGTTTAACGATAAGAGTAATATGCTTTGGGGCTTCTCAAAAAAAGATTTAAACTACCTCTACCTTAGCAAATTAAGCAATATACCAAAAGTAAATAAAGTTTCATTTTCTAAATCATTACCTAGAGGCTTAACAGGTTATGAAAATATTTCACACATAAGAGGTCAAAAATATTTAATAGGAACCTCCAATGGGTTTGTTATAGTAGATTTGGATAAACTAGAGAAGCAATCGTTTCTTGTTTCAATTAACTCTATAACAAAACAAAGTATAGGTTCTAAAGCTGAGTTAGTAAGTAAAAAGGAAAAAGGGGTTTTTAAAAATGAAGAAAACAACATTGAGTTTAACTATAGTGTTGCCGACTTTGAAAAATATCTAAATAAAGAGTATCAGTTTCAATTAGAAGGCATGTACCCTAAATGGAGTAGCTGGTCATCAAATCCATTTATTATATTTAAAAACCTTCCTTACGGTAAATATGTATTTAAAGTCAGGGCTAGGGTTGGTAATACAATTACTAAAAACATAGAGTCATACAGCTTTAGGATTGGTAGGCCTTGGTATTTAACAAATACTATGATAGCCGGATATGTGTTTTTAGCCTTATTGTTCTCTTTCATATTACATAATGTTTATAAACGTTATTATAAACAACAAAGAGAAAAACTATTGCTAAAAACAACTCGTGAGTTGGAGTTGAAAGAATTAGAAAACAAACAACAACTCATGAGGTTTAATAATGAAAAACTGAGACAGGATATTGAAAATAAAAATAGAGAACTGGGTATTTCTACAATGAGCTTAATAAAAAAGAACGGGTTTTTAGACAGCATTAAAAAGGAATTGCTTAACGCGCAAGATGGTAAAAGTATTAAACAAGTTATTAAGATTATTGACAGGAATTTAAATAATTCAGATGATTGGCATGTATTTGAAGAAGCGTTTAACAATGCTGACAAAGATTTCTTAAAGAAGATTAAAAATGTCCATCCCATACTTACTTCAAATGATTTGAGATTATGTGCATATTTAAGGTTAAATCTATCATCAAAAGAAATCGCGCCGTTACTCAATATATCTTCGCGCAGTGTTGAGGTAAAACGCTACAGGTTGCGAAAAAAAATGGATTTACCCCATGAAACGAGCCTTACAGACTATATTTTGGAAATATAATAGCACTACAGTATAGGTTTAAACCTATACATTACCACAACATTTGCTTTAAATGGTGTTTAGGCGGACTATCCGTATTTGTGCTGTATCAAACGCAAACCCTTAACAAATCCTTAACAATACCTTAATATAAACTTATTTGTATTGTAAGCTTGACATTTTTTTAAATATTTTTTTGAGATGTATACTTTTTGTCTAGGTAATAATTAAGGATTCCTCATTTTTTAGAATTAGTTTTACTTAAACTCAAACAACTAAACTAATATGAGACAAACATTCTTAAAAATTCTAGCACTCTTTTTTGTGGCTTTTACCAGCGCGCAAAATGTAGATGTTAGTGGAAATGTACAAGACAACACAGGGTTTCCCATACCAGGTGTAAATGTTATTGTAAAAAACACAAGCAAAGGGGCGGTTACCGATTTTGATGGTAACTTTACCATTGCAGGTGTAGAAATAGGTTCAACCCTTTCTGTGAGTTACATTGGATATGTAACCAAAGAAATAGTTGTAGCCGATGGTTCAAATCTAACAATTCAGTTAGAAGAAGATCTTGCCCAACTAGACGAAGTCGTTGTGGTTGGTTACGGTACCCAGAAGAAAAAGGAAGTTACTGGTGCTGTGGCTGTAGTAGATTCAAAGGCTATTGAAAAGTTAAACCCACAAAGGGTTGAACAAGCTTTACAGGGTCAAATAGCTGGTGTAAACGTATCTTCTAATTCAGGTTCGCCAGGAGCTGGTTCCAACATTCGAATTCGTGGTATTACAACTAACGGAGATAACAAACCATTAATATTAGTAGATGGTAACGTTATAGAAGATTTATCTGTAATTAACCCAAATGATATTAAGAGCATGAATGTTCTAAAAGATGCAACCGCCGGTATTTATGGTGTGCGTGGTGCAAATGGGGTTATTTTAATTACAACTAAAACAGGTAGAAAAAATTCAGAATTAAAATTTCAATTTGATGCTTATACTGGATTTCAAACAACCAGTAAAAAACTTGATTTGTTAGGACCAACAGATTTTGCAATTTATGTTAACGATGCTGCAGACGACACAAGGTTTTTTGTATACCCACAAGAGGGAACAGATTGGCAAGATGAAGTTTTCGGAACTGCGGCTATATCAAATGTGAATTTTAGTGGTAGTGGTGGTACAGAAAAATCAGCTTACACATTTGGTGTTTCACATTTAGATCAAGACGGTATCGTTGGTGCTAGTAAATCTAATTACAGACGTACCACTCTTAGGTTAGGATATCAATATGATATATTAGAAAATCTAAAAATGTCTTCAACACTTTTAATAACTAACTCTAAAAAAAATAACTTAGCAGAAGGCGGAATTGGATCTGTGTTATATAGCACAGTCAATATAAATCCAGACTTACCAGTTAGAGATGAAAACGGCGATTTTTCATTGGCTAATGACATTTCACAAATTGAAATTATTAACCCATTAGCTCAAATAGCAAACACATACAATACAACAAAAGTTGACAAGTATAGTGCAACTATTGGTTTTGATTATACATTTTTAGAACATTTTACAGCAAGTTCTAAATTTCAAATTAACTACTCTAATGTTTTAGATGATGTGTTTAGACCTGTTGTAGATTATGGTAATGGAAAATCATCTAACATAAATGGCGTAACATCTAGTATAGATGAAGAAACAGGTGAGCTTGTATATGCTGGAGGTAACCAAATTGTAGACCATAGTGCCCTATTTACAGATTACACATGGGATAACTACATTAATTATAATAACACTTTTGGAGAAGATCATGATGTTACTGTTTTATTAGGTATGTCTGTTTTTAGAACAAGGGGTCACTTTTATGGCGAACAAGGGTTTGCTTTAAGAGATGGTAGCAACTCATCTTCTGATGCTTTCGATAATGGTTGGATTGGTGATCGAGTTGATCCCGTTCAAGGAAGAATAGAAAATCGATTTACTGAAACAGAAATAGGCTTAGGTAATGATCAATTTGATTCTCGTTTATCTTCAACCTTTGCTAGAGTACAGTATAGCTATAAAGGTAAATATTTATTGTCTGGTGTTATGCGTAGAGATGTATCTTCAAGATTTTCTACTGAAAACAACAATAATATTGGGTATTTCCCTTCAGGATCTATAGGTTGGAATGTATCTGATGAAAATTTTATGCAAGACAGCAAATGGATAAATTCATTAAAATTTAGAGCGAGTTACGGTATTATAGGTAATGATAGAATTGATGATTTTGCCTTTCTTACCCGATTAAATGGAGAAGCTACTATTGATTCTGGTGACCCATCAATTGTTGATGTAAATGATTTACCTAATGGTGTTGGAGCCGGTAAACTAGGTAATTTAAATTTAAAATGGGAAGAGCAAGAAACAGCAAACATTGGTTTTGATGCTAGATTATTTAATAATAAAATAAGCTTAACAGCCGATGCTTTTGAAAAGCAAACAAAAGACCTGTTAATTGCACCTCAATCATCAGGAACTACCGGTGTTGGCGCACCTGGATCATCAGATCCACTTATTAATGCAGGAACTGTTCGAAATAGAGGACTTGAATTTAAGATTGGGTATGATGATAATTTTTCAGAAGATTTCAAATTTAATATAAGCTACAATGTTACTTTTTTAGAAAACGAAGTAACCTCATTAAACGGTGAATTAGCACCGAGAGAAGCAGAGTTTGGTGTAGGGATAAGTCAAACGGGTATAGCACGAATGGTACCTGGTTTACCATTAGGGTACTTTCATGGTTATCAAACCAATGGGATATACCAAACACAAGCAGAAATTGATGCTTTAAACGCTGGCGCTACAGATAACGATGGTGTATACCACTCAGGAGCAGAAGCAGGCGATTTAAAATTTGTTGATACGAATGGTAATGGTTATATTGATGATGGTGATAGAACAAACATAGGAGACCCTATAGCCGATGTAACTATGGGCCTTAACATTGGGTTTTCTTATAAAAACCTAGACTTTAGTGCCAATGCTTTTGCCTCAATAGGCAACGACATGGTAAGAGATTATGAACGAAAAGATTTATTTGCAAACAGAGGTACATATATGTTAGACAGATGGCAAGGTACGGGAACAAGTAATTCGGTTCCACGAGCTGTTGCTGGAGCTAGTATTAATACCGACTTGTTTTCAGATTTTGTTGTAGAAGACGCCTCTTTTGTACGTTTGCAAAACATACAACTTGGTTATACGATTAGTCCAGATGCCCTTGAAAATACAGGGATTAGTAAACTAAGGTTTTACATCTCTGGTAATAATTTATTTACCATTACTGATTATACTGGGTACGACCCCTCTGCTGGCTCTGATGCCCCGCTTGGAAATGGTATAGATAAAGGGTTTTATCCTGTTGCATCAACCTACCTTATAGGTGTTAACTTAAATTTTTAAAAAAAATAGTTATGAAGAAAATTGAAATATTAAAGTACTTACTAATAGTCGTACTTGTTACTTATTCATCTTGCGATGACTTTGTTGAAGTGGATCCCATAGGCCCTGTTGCCGAAGATTTTTTCAATACAGCTGAAGAATATGAATCCGCCTTAATTGGAGCTTATGATTTATTACAAGCAACATATGAGAACGTAACGCTTGCTGTTCCAGCTTCAGATGATTATGGATCTGGAGGAGATGCATTTGCCGAAGATCAACCAGTAATTCAACGTGTAAATTATTTAACAATAAGCCCTTCCGATGAAGAACAATTAAGAGCTATTTGGCAATTAATGTATGCAGGAATTAACCGTGTAAATTATTTACTAGCTAATAAAGATAAGCTAGATTTTACAGGTAAAGAAGCTATTCTAGCACAAGGCTATTTTTTAAGAGCCTATTATACGTTCGAGTTGGCTAAATTTTTTGGTGATGTTCCGTTAAAGATTGAAGAACGAAATGGCGCTAATAGAATTGTAGACGCTCAAATATTGGCAGGAGAGCAACTTAGCTTAGAAAGAGTAGGAAGTATTTCCGCTGTTTATGCTCTTGTACAGGAAGATTTAAAAGAAGCCATACCTAATTTACCAGTAACACAAGATTTACCTTACAAAGTAACTAAAGGTGCTGCTCAGGCTTTATTGGGCAAGGTTTATTTATTTGATGGAAAGCATGCAGATGCCGCTACGGTACTTAATCAAGTTATTTCAAGTAACCAATATAGTTTGACTATGGGAGATGATTATATGAGTATGTTTTTAACCGAAGGTGAAAACGGCCCAGAATCCGTATTTGAAATTCAATACACAAATATCGAAGGCGCGAGCTGGGATTGTATTAAATGTAGTGAAGGGTCATACTTTGTTCAGTTTAACGGACCAAGATCTCCTTTTGATGATCCTGTTTATGCTTCAGGATGGGGCTTTATGTTGCCATCTCAAGCCTTGTATGATATCTTCGATGAAGATGATATGAGAAGGAGCGCTACCATTTTAGATTTAAGAGAGCTTAGAGATTTAGAAGATAATACGAAATACTCTCCACCAAGAGAAGATACGGGGTTCTATAATCATAAATACATGCCAAGAAAGAACGACAAAGCTGGAAATGCAGCAACTCCGGAGCTTACTCACCAAACTAATTATAGAGCCATTCGATATGCCGATGTACTTTTAATGGCTGCAGAAGCAGAAGAAAAAAGTGGAGGCGCTAATGCAGAAACTTACTTAAACTTAGTAAGAGCTAGAGCTTATGGTAACAATAGCAACGATTACGATTCTAGTGAAGGATCTCTTGAAGACGCTATTTTTAACGAACGCCGCAAAGAATTTGCAGGTGAAGGCCTTCGATTCTTTGATTTGGTTAGAACAGGAAGAGCAAAAGCAGCTTTCGATGCGTACAACGCTTCAAAGCCAGAAGGTTTCGAGGATATAATTTTTAAAGAAAATAAAAATGAATTATTCCCTATCCCTTTAGTAGAAATAGAATTAGCTCAAGCTCAAGAAAGGTGGGGACAAAACCCAGGATACAATAACTAATAAACTAAACTTAAACATAAAAAAAATGAACAATATATTTAAAAAAGGATTTTACATTTTAGCAGCGCTTTTTTTAAGCATTGTAATAACATCATGTGAAGACGATGATAACGAAATAATTTCAATACAAGGATTAGATTTTGTAATAGCAACTCTAAACCTTGAAGGTACAGAAATAGGAGTTGTTCCAACAACTGTAAATAGCAACAACAGAATTATATATTCTGTAGATTTTGGAACAACACCAGATATTGATACAGATAATTTAGCGACAAGCGGACCCATGGTAACTTTTGAGTATCCAAATGAAGACGGTACTTATTTTATTACCGTTACAGCATCGCTACAGGGTACAAGCGATGTATCTGTAACTAAAGAGATTACTATAACAGAATACATTCCACCAGTAACTGGACCACCAAGTGATCCAATTGCAGGTACTTGGAAATTAGCACCACAAGCAGGATCTTTAGGTGTCGGACCAGGATTCAACAATCCGGGTTGGTTTTCAATCAGTGCTGATCAGGTTTTAGAACGCGCTTGTTTATATGATGATTTATATATATTTAATGAAGATGGAACATTCCAAAATGTTTTAGGATCAGAAACATGGGTAGAAGCTTGGCAAGGAACTGATCCAGAAACTTGTGGGGCGCCAGTATTTCCACATGATGGTACAGCTTCAGCAACATATACATATGATGCAGTAGGAGGTACAGTTACCATTGATGGTAAAGGAGCATTTTTAGGTTTGGCAAAAGTATTTAACGGAGGTGAATTAGGTAGTCCAGGAGCAGCACCTGAATCAATTACTTATATGGCTGAACTTGTGGGAGATACTTTAGAGTTAGATATTCAAATAGATGCAGCAAATGATGCTTGGTGGACTTTTACATTAGTGCGAGAGGTTGAGACTCTTGTTGGAACATGGAAATTAGCACCTCAAGCAGGATCTTTAGGAGTTGGACCAGGATTTAACAACCCGGGCTGGTTTTCTATCAGTGCTGATCAGGTTTTAGAAAGAGATTGTTTATATGATGACCAATACATATTTAATGAAGATGGAACATTCCAAAATGTTTTAGGATCAGAAACATGGGTAGAGGCTTGGCAAGGAACTGATCCAGAAACATGTGGTGCACCAGTATTTCCACATGATGGTACAGCTTCGGCAACGTATTCTTTTGATGAAACAGCCGGAGAACTTACCCTTGATGGAAAAGGAGCCTTTTTAGGATTAGCAAAAGTATTTAATGGAGGTGAATTAGGTAGTCCAGGAGCAGCACCTGATTCAATAACTTACATGGCTGTGTTAGATGGCAATGTATTAGAGTTAGATATTCAAATAGATGCAGCTAATGACGCTTGGTGGACTTTTACGTTAGTAAAGGAATAATAATAATAGTTTAATATAAAACTGGATTAGGCCGAAGATTTAAATCTTCGGCCTTTTTGTTTTATAAAATTAGTATCTATAATTTGATAACAAAAGCTTTAGATTTTTTTAAAATACTATACTGTTAGTCCTCATGATTTGCATACAAGATTGTTTTATTTGTATAGTAGTTTTTATAAGCCATAGAAGCAATGATGTTTACAGATTACACACAAGCACGATAGCAATTATAAAGTTAAACATCTAATTAAAATACCTTATACAAGGCTTTTTTCTGACCATACTCTGGTATATAAGATAGTACATACTAACCACGAGTTAATACATCTAGGTCCTAAATAGAGTAATTTAAATAATATAACACAAATAACAATTCGGCAATTTTTAAGTTTTAAATTTAGCATATAGATAATATTAACTCCTTAAAAAAAGTAATAGCGCAAAAAATTAACTTGATATTTTTTTATTTAATAAAGAGAAGTTGTTAATTTAATATAGTTCTATAATAGTTTTTAACAATTTTATAAACACAACACTCAGATTTGATACCTATACAAAACCACAACATTATAGAAAATCAGCATAATTTTTTATTGGTTTTAGGAAAAAAAACAGCCCGATAAGACCAGTTACATTGGAATTCTTTAAGGAAACTAGAGGGTTTGTTGTGGTTTGTATGTTTTTTGTTGAGGTAGTTGTCTCGACTTGATGATTATATTTGGCTAAATTTATTAAATATTGATGCCCTGCCCGAAGTATATATTGAAAATTATATAAAACGATTCATTTTTTAGTATATACCCAAATAAATAAAATAGCATAAACTAAACTATTTACATAATTACTAAATTAAACAAACTATGAAAAACAATTTTCTAAGACTACTACTTTTCTTATTCACAGCCTCCTTGTGTGCCCAAGCTAATAAGGTTGAAGTTGTAAATAATGATGAAGGCATGAGATTAGTTGTCGATGGTAAAGATTTTATGATCAACGGTATGAATTGGGATTATTTTCCAATTGGTACGAATTACAATTACAGCTTATGGAATCAATCAGACGACATTATCAAATCAGCTTTAGATGCTGAAATGGGTCTATTACAGAATATGGGCGTTAATGCGGTAAGAATGTACACCGGTGTACAACCAAAATGGATTCAATATATCTATGAAAACTACGGTATATACACCATGCTTAACCATTCATTTGGGCGTTATGGTCTTACAATTAACGGCGCATGGGTTCCAGTAACCGATTATAGAGATGAAGCGACAAAAGAATTGTTAATGGCAGATGCCACAAAATTGGCAGAAGATTATAAAGACACACCTGGACTATTGTTATTCCTTTTAGGTAATGAAAATAATTACGGTTTGTTTTGGGCTGGTGCAGAAACCGAAGATTTTCCAGAGGGCGAAGAGCAACTTAATGCAGTTGGAGAATTACGTGGAAGACCGATGTATAAGCTTATGAACGAGGCTATTTTAAAAATGAAAAGCATCGATTCTTCTCACCCAATGGCTATATGTAATGGAGATGTATTGTTTCTCGATATTGTTGCCGAAGAGTGTAAAGACATCGATATTTATGGTGTAAACATGTATCGTGGTGTAACCTTTACCGACGCATTTGATACAATAAAAGAAAAGTTCAATAAACCCGTAATGTTAACGGAGTTTGGTGCAGATGCTTTTAATGCGCTTGAAAACCAAGAAGACCAAAAATCACAAGCGTTTTATATGGTTAATAACTGGAAAGACATTTATGAAAATGCTGCAGGTATGGGTAGAGCCGAAAATGCTATTGGAGGTTTTACATTTCAATTTAGTGATGGCTGGTGGAAATATGGACAAACTAAAAATTTAGACGTTCATGATAATAATGCATCATGGTCTAATGGCGGGTATTACATTGATACAGAAAACGGAAGTAATAATATGAACGAAGAGTGGTTTGGTATTTGTGCCAAGGGACCAACAAACTCTAGAGGAACATATACCCTGTATCCACGTGCTGCCTATTACGCTTTAAAAGAGGTACATAATCTAGACCCATATGCTACTGGTGTAGACAAAGATTTTATGAAAAGCCATTTCAAAAACGTAAACCTTATGGATGCCGTTTTAAGAGCTAGAGGAGACAAAGCAGCTATGGGCGGTGGTGAAAAAATTAAGCTTAGTAATTTAAGAGCAGAGTTTACAACCTTCAACACTGGCGGGAAGTTCATTTCAACACCAGATGCTATCGACCCAGACGAGGATACTTATCCAAATCAATTAGGTTTTGATCATATGCAGTCCTATTTCATAGGTGTAGAAGGAAACCCTACTGCAAACTTGAGTGCTAACGTTAATTTTAATATTCTTGGTAACGTAGCAGGAAACCCTATTGATGAAATTTTCTATGAAAATAGAGGACGTCCTATTGAAGTAAAGAATGCAGATGGTGATGAAGTTATTACTATTGCTGACCCTAATCGTGTTCAAATTTATAATGCAGAATTTGAATGGAAAGGAAAAGAAGCAGATGTAAGAGGTTTTTACAGAACGGGACATTACCACTGGGGTTCCGAAGGTGATTTCTTTGGCTTATATCGTGAAGCCAATTATGGTCCTAATTTAGACATTTATCAAGGTGAAATACTTGGTTTTGAAATTGACGGCAAGGGCGCTTTTAATGGTTTAAAAGCCGCTTTTGGTCCACAATTATGGTGGGGAGCAAACCCAGCAGTATTATTAAAATATTCAACCAAATTAGGGCATTGGGATGCTACAGCTGTTTTTCATGAAGATATTGATGATATAGGTGAAGCAGTAACATCGGTTGCGTTTCCAGTTCCTAAAACTCGTAGAGCAACACTTCATTTTAAAAGAAAGTATGGACCAGTAGGTTTCGAAGTTGGAGGTATTTGGGGTGGACAACCATTAAACGGAAGAACATTTCAAGTTTCTGAAAACAATCCTGATTATGACCCAATGAATCCTTCAGCTGAATCAAAATACATTATTTCTGATGATATGATTGATTCAGGCGATAACTGGGGAGCAAAAGCCAAAATCACCTTCCAAAAAGGTGCTTTTAACTGGTATGCATTAGGAGCTTCAACAGGCTTGGTTGCTAATGGTGGATCAGATGAAACATTAACGTTTACTGGATGGAAACTAAAAGATAATGGTAGCGGAAACCAAAATAGTTTTTTAACAGGGTTTACTTACTTAATAGGTGATTTTCAAATAGCACCTAACTTCTTATGGCAAGAACCACTTGTTGGTGCCATGCCAAATGATCTTGAACTGAATAGCGTTGGACGCTTAAGAAACATACAAGATGATCCATTTTCAGTAAGAGGAAATAGAAAAACAACAGCTGGAGAATTATTACTGACTTATGATCCTACACCAGGATCATGGTATTACGAATGGGATAACGATAGAGCAGAAGATGCCAAATTCGCAATGAACCTTGGTTTTGTGTTTCGTCACTTACCAACGACAATGGATGCGGCTATCGGATTTTTAGCAAATCGTCAGTCTTTTGCCTTTGGGAAAGCAACACCCGCAGAAGATTTATGGGAAGTACATTCTAGAATTGTGTCTAAAGCATCTCCAGAATTTGGTTTTATTGCCAATCTTTTTGCAGGTAATGCACAAGCAAATGGTAGCGATGACAGATTAATTGAGCGTTATGGAGGTGATATAAGAATGATTTACAATAAAATTAAAATAACAGCACAAGCTAAGTTTAATGATTGGGGGCCTTTTGATTACCATCGTGATTTCAACCAAACGTTCCCAGAACAATTCATGTTAGATATATCTACAAACGTAGGTAAGCCAGATTGGTTTGTATTACCAGATACTAAAATTGGTATACGAGGAACTTGGCGTTCAATTGACCAATATTCAGGACGTTACAATCCAACTCAAACTATTGATGCATCAGGGAATTCAGTACCAGATCCATTAGCTATTGGTTTTGATAATGGTAATGAATGGGAAATTAGAACATATATTCATATTAATATTGGACAATAAAAAAAATAGAAAATGAAAAATATAAAAAACAGTTACACAAAAACGATATGCTTGTTAGCTATGGTTTTTATCACGGCATTAAGCTGTGAAAGAGATATATCAGACGATGCCGTTCCAGCTACTTTTGCTCCAACGGCCGAAGTATTTATTGATGGTTTTAGTGGAGGCATGCAGTTTCAAGCCTTTGGAGACATTTATAATTTTAATGTAGATAATGATGTGGTTTACAAAGGACTAGCTTCTATGAGATTTGCCGTTCCAGCCGAAGGAGAAACAGGTAGTTTTGCAGGGGGCAACTTCTTTACCGGAGGCGCTAATCCAGATGGCACCACTTTTTATGCAGGTGGACGCGATTTATCAGAGTTTGATGCCTTAACATTTTGGGCTAAATCCTCTATGCCAGCTGAAATTGATGAAGTTGGTTTCGGATTAAACCCTGATCAAGGTAGTGTATTCAGAGTGTCGTTAAAAAATGTAGCGGTTAATTCAAATTGGAAAAAATATTATATTCCTATTCCTGATGCTTCAAAGCTAACAGGAGAACAAGGTCTATTCTATTATTTTGAAGGCCCTGAACAAGGTCTTGGTTATACGTTTTGGATAGACGAATTACAGTTTGAGAAGTTAGGAACCTTTGCACATGCCCAACCTTTAATTTTAAATGGAAATGATGAAACCACCACAGGTTTTAATACTGTTGAAATACCACTTACAGGGGTAGGGGCTTCATTTAATTTGCCTAATGGAATTAACCAAACTATTGAATTAACACCAGCTTACTTTACATTCAGTTCATCCGATGAAGCCGTTGCCACAGTTAACGATTTAGGTATTGCTACTGTAAATAGCGAAGGAACAGCAATTATAACAGCGTCTTTAGGAGAGTTTGAAGCTCAAGGTTCATTAACAATAGAATCCGCAGGAGCGTTCTTATTTGCTCCTACTCCAACTCAAGACGAGGCAGATGTTATCTCTCTATTTAGTAATAATTATACTAATGTTTCAGGTTACACTAGCAACTTATTTTGGGAACCGTATCAAACAACGTTAAGTGCAGACTTTAATATAGCTGGCGATGATATTATAAACTATATAGAATTTAATTTCGTAGGAAATCAACTTACGGATGGACTTCTTGATGCTTCTGGAGAAGATACTTTTCACTTTGATGTGTTTATTCCTGGTGACGTTGCTGGAGCTCAATTAAGAGTGGCGTTAAGAGATTTTGGTGATGATGGTGCTGAAGGCGGTGGTGATGATGGCGAAATTGCTATGATAATTTCATCCTTTACAGCTGGGGAATGGAATAGTTTTGATATGCCTTTGGGTGCTACTGGTAGAAGTAACCTAGGATTCATTGTCTGGGAAAACCTAAACAGTACACTTACTAATCTCTATATAGATAATATTTACTTTTATTAATAAAAAAGAAGAAAACATGTTAAATCAATGTATTATAAAATCACAAAAAATAGTTAATAGCATGAGGTTATTAAAAAGTATTCTACTAGCCGTTTTACTAGTTTCATTTTCAAGTTGTGATGAAAATGACGAGGGACCAAAGGGGACAACCTGGCAATTAGTATGGTCGGATGAGTTTAATCCTGATCCTGCTCTAGGACCAGTAGCGCCAGATGAATCTAAATGGACTTATGACATTGGCCCATTTAATGCCAATAATGAGTTACAAAACTATACCAACAATCCTGAAAATGTTATTGTTGAAGATGGGTTGCTTAAAATAACCGCTCTAGAAAACTTCTCATCGGCACGAGTAAAAACCCAAGGGTTGTTTAGTCAAACTTATGGTCGTTTTGAAGCCAGGCTTAAAACACCTTATGGTCCAGGAATATGGCCTGCATTTTGGCTATTAGGAGATAGTGTTGATACTGTTGGATGGCCAGAATGTGGAGAAATTGACATCATGGAAATAAAAGGACAAGAACCAAATATAACATACGGAAGTATACACGGACCTAGTAGTGCTAATCCACAAGAAGATGCTCCCGTTTCTAAAACCTTTGCCTTGATCAATGATAGATTTGATGCTGATTTTCATATTTTCGCTATCGAATGGGGTGTTGATTATATAGATTTTTATATAGATGAGACTTTATATCAACGTATAACACCTGGAGATGTAGAAGAGTGGGTGTTTAATGAGCCTTTTTTCATTATTCTAAATGTTGCCATTGGTGGAGATTTTGTTGGTTTTCCAACATCCAACACACCATTTCCACAAACCATGGAAGTGGATTACATAAGAGTTTATAAAGAATTAAACTAATAATTAATGTGCAGGTATTAGCATAATACCTGCACATTTTTAAAAACTTGAAAATGAGTATTTGTAGAGGTTAAATTTTTCAATTCCTACTGTTGATTATTTAGATTCGCATTAAATAATATATTAAAATGCAATTAATAAAGACACCTAATTTTTTTAAAAATCAAAGCATATTGTTAATTGCTTTGATTTTGTTTTCTGCTTGCAAATCAGATACAAATACAGAAGAGCCTTCCACACTAAAAGAGGCTAAGGAAAACACACCTTTAAATATAAATACTATTAAAAGTCAAGTCTATACTACGGCGCACAATGCCAATTTAAAATTAGCATTAACAGATTCGTTAACATTTAAAGGGTTTAAACAACCTCTTGAAACAGAGTCTGCCATTATTGTTGATGCCTCAAAAGAGTTCCAGACATTCTTAGGTATTGGTGCAGCATTAACAGATGCTGCCGCCGAAACGTTTTATAAACTCACCGAAACCAACCAATCCAAGTTTTTAGAAGCCTATTATAATAAAGAAACAGGAATAGGATATTCTTTAGGTCGCACGATCATTCACAGCTGCGATTTCTCAACAGCTAGCTATACCTATATAGAAGAAGGCGATTCAGAATTAAAAACCTTCAATATAGAACACGATAAAAAATACAGGCTTCCATTTACAAAAAAGGCCATAGAAGCCGCAGGAGGCAAATTAACCATGTACGCTAGTCCTTGGAGTCCCCCAGCATTTATGAAGACCAATAACAACATGCTAAAAGGAGGCAAACTAAAACCAGAATTTTATCAGCCTTGGGCAAATTATTACGCAAAATTCATTAAAGCTTATGAAGCAGAAGGTATTCCTATATGGGGCTTGACCATCCAAAACGAACCTATGGCTGTTCAACGTTGGGAATCTTGTATATATACCGCAGAAGAGGAGCGCGATTTCTTAAAAAATTACCTAGGTCCAACTTTAGAAAAAGAAGGTTTAGGAGATAAAAATATTATAGTTTGGGATCATAATCGGGATTTATTGTTCCAACGGGCAAGTACTATATTAAACGACCCAGAAGCAGCAAAATATGTTTGGGGTACAGGGTTTCATTGGTATGAAGATTGGAAAGACGGTATCCCAATGTTTGATGCCGTAAAAAAAGTAAAGGAAACTTACCCAGACAAAAACTTAATATTTACCGAAGGCTGTAATGAAGCTTATGATATAAAAAGAATTGAAAATGAGGACCCAAAGTTGGCTGAACGTTACGGAAAATCAATGATTAATGATTTTAACAACGGCACAGTGGCTTGGACCGATTGGAACATCCTATTAGACCAAACTGGAGGACCAAATCATGTAGGCAACCTATGCTTTTCTCCAGTTCATGGCAATACAGATACAGGCGAACTAACATTCACCAATACATATTACTATATCGGGCATTTTTCAAAATTTATACGCCCAGGCGCAAAAAGAATAGTAAGCGCATCGAGTGTAAATACATTGCTAACCACAGCGTTTAAGAACGAAGATGGAAGTATTGTAATTGTTGTCATGAATCAAAGTGATAAACCCATTGATTATACAATGACCATGCAATCTAAAACAGCAAACTTAAAAACGTTGCCTCACGCCATCCAAACCATAGTACTAACGAACTAAAATTATAAATGTCTAAAAAACTAATACTTATTGCATTTGTAGTCTCTTTAGGGGGCTTTCTATTTGGCTTTGATGCTGGTATTATTTCGGGCGTTATGAACTATGCAGGACCCGAATTCAATTTAAGCGATATACAATCAGGTTGGGTTGTAAGTTCACCGTCATTTGCAGCTATGATTGCAATGATTTTTTCAGGACGATTAAGTGATGTTGTAGGGCGAAAAAAAATACTTATAGTTGTCGCTTTTTTATATGCCATATCAGCATTATTCTCAGCCTACGCGACATCTTACGAAATGCTTTATATAGCAAGAATGATTGGTGGATTAGCCTTTGGAGCTGCATTAGTATTGGCGCCAACATATATTGCAGAAATCTCTACAGCAGACAATAGAGGTAAACTCGTTTCCATTCAACAATTAAATATAGTACTCGGTTTTTTTGCAGCATTTTTAAGCAACTATTACTTCAATAAATATAACACGTCTGGCGATTCTTTTTTTACAGACGAAAACGTATGGCGTTGGATGCTAGGAGTTGAACTAATTCCTGCTATACTATACTTTATTTTCTTATTCTTCATTCCAAGAAGTCCACGTTGGCTATTTACAAAATTTAGAAATGAAGAAGCTAAACAAGTTTTGGTTAGTGTATATGGCGAGGTAAAAGCTGAGCAAGAAACGAACAGTATTCTAAATAGTTTAGAAGGGACCACAACAAAATCAGAAGATAAAGTCAAACTAAAAGACTTATTCAAACCAGCTTTAAGATTTGTTTTAATAGTAGGTTTAATAGTAGGTGTTTTACAACAAATTACAGGAATAAATGCGGTTTATTTTTATGCAACCTCAATCTTTAAACAGACAGGAATAGGAACAGATGCGGCTTTTGCTTCAGGTATTTTGTTAAGTTCCATTACTGTTATTTTCACATTTGTTGCCATGTATCTAATAGATCGCATGGGTAGACGACCTTTGCTCTTAATTGGCACAGCAGGTATTGCAATAAGCTTATTGCTATGTGCTTACGGCTTTAAACAAGCCACCTATCAATTAACATCACAATCAATTACAGAATTACAATTCGAAGGTGCTGATAAGCTTAGTGCGTTTACCGATAAAGTTTATGAAAATGATGTAGACTTCAAAAACGATATGAAATCTGCCTTAGGAAATCAAATATATAGTAAAAACGATGGTGCCATTTTAGAATCGGCAACAAGTATAAACGCAACCTTAGTGTTAATAGGAGTTTTAGGGTTTATTGCATGTTTTGCATTTTCATTAGGACCAGTAATGTGGGTGTTATTATCCGAATTATTCCCAAATAAATATAGAGGATTTGCTATAGGTGTTATAGCTTTTGTAAACTCATTTATAAGTTGGGTCGTACAACTTATTTTTCCTTGGGAATTATCAAATTTTGGAAATGCATTAACCTTTTTCATTTTTGGAGCAATAGCATGTATTGGCTTTTTTGTAATGTTAAAAATATTACCAGAAACCAAAGGGAAATCATTAGAACAAATAGAAAGAGAACTCGTTACAAATTAAAACAAGTACAGGTGAATACTATTTTTACATTATGCTTTTGTTTCATAACCCTTATGGGGTGTAAAACGGATAAACCTGAACAGAATACAACAAAATTAGAATTAAATAAATTAAGTAGAGTGACTAAAGTAACTGTAAATAATACCAAAGGAAAATCCCAGCTATTAGTAAATAACCAGCCTTTTTATATTAAAGGCGCGGGATTGGAATTTGGTAATATTCCAGCTTTAGCAAAACACAAAGGAAATTCATTCAGAACTTGGCGAACAGAAAATGGAGAACAAAGCGGTAAGGAAGTTTTAGATGAAGCTCATAAGTATGGGCTAATGGTAACCATGGGTATTGAAGTAGCCAGAGAACGCCATGGATTTGATTATAATGATGAAGCTGCGGTAAAAGAACAAAAAGAAAGAATTAGAAAAGAAGTTTTAGAATTTAAAGACCATCCAGCTTTATTAATATGGGCTATAGGTAACGAACTTAATTTAAAATACACCAACTCAAAAGTTTGGGATGCCGTTAACGATATTTCTAAAATGATTCACGAAATAGATCCAAACCATCCAACAACAACAACGCTTGCTGGTTTTTCAGAAGAAGTCGTTAAAGACATCAAAGAACGTTGTGCAGATATCGATATCCTATCCTATCAATTATATGGCAGTATTAATAAATTACCACAAATATTAAAACATTATGGTTTAACAGGACGGCCGTATATGGTAACCGAATGGGGAGCCACAGGACATTGGGAAGTACCAAAAACATCGTGGGATATCCCAATTGAAGAAAATAGTACAGTAAAAGCAGCTAACTATTTAAAAAGATATGAAATAGCTATAGAGCCAGATACAACACAATGCTTAGGGTCTTACGTGTTTTTATGGGGACAAAAACAAGAGCGTACACCAACATGGTACGGTGTGTTTTTGGAAGATGGAAAAGAAACCGAATCAGTAGATGTTATGCATTATATCTGGAACAAAAAATGGCCAAAAAACAGAACACCTCAAGTAGAATCCTTTACTATAAATGATAAAACAGCATACGAAAGTATCATTTTAGAAGCGCAACAAGAACAAGTTGCCTTTATAAAGATTCAGGATTTTGAAAATGATAAAATTAATTATAATTGGGAGCTTTTATTGGAAAGCACAGATTTAAAAGATGGTGGAGACAAAGAAGAACGCCCAGAAAGTATAAATATTAACATAACAAGTAATAAAAACGGAGAATTAAAATTTAAATCCCCTAAAAAAGGGATGTATAGATTGTTTGCTTATGCAGATGATGGTAATAATCATGCTGCAACTGCAAACATTCCATTTAAAGTTGAATAAAACAATAATAACAAATTTAAGCAAATTAGAAACATTAAGGCTTAGTCGAAAACCAAAACCAAAAGTTAAAATTAATGAATAACAATACAATATACATAGGAGATAAAAAAGCGTCTTTTGAAGCAAAAAAAGTTGAGGGCAACATTATAAATTTCGATAACGAGAATTACTATAAAATATCCAATAGCGATGCTATGAGACCATTTTTTATGAGTATCGTTAGCGATTCAAACCATTGGATGTTTATCTCTAGTAATGGCGGATTATCAGCAGGTAGAAAAGATAGCGATTCCTCGCTTTTCCCATATTATACAGATGATAAAATTACTGAGTCAGCTAACCTTACAGGAAGCAAAACGATTGTTCAAGTACACGCAGACGGGAAAACATTTTTATGGGAGCCACTTACAAACACATATGCAGGCGTTTATAAAACAGAAAGAAACTTATATAAAAATAGTTTAGGAGATAAAGTTGTTTTTGAAGAAGTTAACGAGGATCTGGGTCTTACTTTTAGATATGCATGGAATACAAGTGATCAATTTGGTTTTGTTAAAAAATCTACCATAATAAACAATACGAGTAAAAATATTGAAGTTACGATATTAGATGGTATTCAAAACCTGTTACCCTATGGCGTTTCTGAAGATTTACAAAACAAACGAAGTAATTTAGTAGACGCTTATAAGAAATGCGAATTAGATGAAAACACAGGAATAGGGACTTATGCCCTGAGTTCTATGATTGTAGATAAAGCAGAACCAAGTGAAGCCCTTAAAGGAACCATTGCTTGGTCTACAGGAATTACAAATGCAAAATATTTAGTATCATCTTCTCAATTAGATAACTTTAGAAAGGGAATCGAAATAAAACAAGAGGTAGATGTTAAAGCAGAAAAAGGGGCCTATTTTATCTGTGCAGATTTAACTTTAAAATCTGAATCAGAACAAAATTGGATGATTTTAGCCGATGTTAATCAATCTATGGTTACCATAAGCAAAATAGCGCAATTAATTAAAAATGAAGGGGATCTAAGTGACAGTATACAAAGCGATATAGAATTAGGGTCTAAAAAGTTATTAGAACTAAATGCAGCATCAGACGCACTTCAATTAACAGCCGATAAATTAAGAAATACTAGACATTTTTCTAATACGCTTTTCAATATTATGCGTGGAGGTATCTTTGATGATGGCTATCAAATTGAAAAATGGGATTTTGTAAAGTATTTAGAGATTGCAAACAAAAAGGTCTTTAAGAAAAAAGAAGAACTTCTAAATAATCTTCCTGAAAAATTCAGCCTCAATCATTTAAAAGGTTTAGCAGAACAAGATGAAGATAAAAACTTTAAAAGGCTAGCCATAGAATATATGCCACTTAAATTTAGTAGAAGGCATGGCGACCCAAGTAGACCTTGGAACAAATTCTCAATTAACACAACAAGTGAGTTAGATGGTTCAAAAATATTAGATTACGAAGGCAACTGGAGAGACATTTTCCAAAACTGGGAAGCCCTTGCTCACTCCTACCCTGAGTTTATTGAAAGTATGATTCATAAATTCTTGAACGCTACAACTTTTGATGGTTACAACCCTTACCGTGTAACAAAAGATGGCTTTGATTGGGAAACCATTGAACCAGACGATCCATGGTCTTACATTGGATACTGGGGAGACCACCAAATTATTTACTTACTCAAGTTTTTGGAGTTTATTGAAAACCACTACCCTAATAAATTAGCTAAGTATTTTAATCAAGATATTTTTGTTTACGGAAACGTTCCTTACAGAATAAAAAGCTATTCAGATATTCTAATAAACCCAAAAGACACTATAGATTTCGATCAGGAATCCCAAGAAAAAATAGAACAAAAAAGGTTAGAACTAGGAGCAGATGGAGCCTTGTTAAGAGATAAAACATACTTTATTTACAAAGTAAACCTCATAGAAAAATTATTAGCAACCGTCCTTGCTAAGCTTTCTAACTTTATCCCAGAAGGCGGTATTTGGATGAATACCCAACGTCCAGAATGGAACGATGCAAACAACGCCTTAGTAGGTAATGGTGTTTCAATGGTAACATTGTATTATTTACGTCGTTTTTTAAATTTCTTTGAAGACGTTATTAAAAAATCGCCTTTAGAAGAAAACGAAGTGTCTAAAGAACTGGTTGATTTTTTTAATAAAGTATTAAGCACGTTTAACGAAAACACTCATATTCTTTCAGGGAAAGTTTCTAATACAGATAGAAAAACAGTATTAGATGCCCTTGGTATTGCAGGTAGTGACTATAGGTTAAATATTTATGAAAACGGTTTCTCAAGTGATAAAGGCACCATTTCTAAAAAGACCTTATTACAATTTTTAGAAATCTCAAAAAAATACTTGGATCATAGTATAGACGCGAATAAAAGAGATGACAATTTATTCCATGCCTATAATTTAATGACGGTTGATAACGAATCGGAAGTTTCTATTTCATATTTACCAGAAATGCTAGAAGGCCAAGTAGCTGTGCTAAGTTCTGGATATATTTCCGGAGACACCTCATTAGAGGTGCTAGACGCATTAAAAGCCAGTTCATTGTTCAGACCAGATCAATACAGCTACATACTGTATCCAGACAAAGAGCTTCCTAGGTTTGATGTAAAAAACAATATAGCTTCCAGTAAAGTAGAAGCTTCAGCCTTATTAACGCAATTGTTAAAAGATAAAAACAAACAGATCATAGAACAAGATGTTCAAGGTCGTTATCATTTTAATGGAACATTCAATAATGCAGATAATTTAAAAGCAGCATTATCAAATTTATCACAAGATACCTATGGCGATTTAATTGAAAAAGAGTCAAAGCAAATACTGAATATTTTTGAAGATATATTTGATCATAAAGCTTTTACAGGGCGTTCAGGAACCTTCTTTGGTTATGAAGGACTAGGTTCTATTTACTGGCACATGGTTTCAAAATTACTCCTAAGCGCTCAAGAAACCTGTTTATTAGCCATAGAACGAGGTGAAAATGAGGTAACCATAGGAAAACTACTAGACCACTATTATGAAATTAATGAAGGAATAGGAGTTCATAAATCTCCAGAGTTATACGGAGCAGTACCAACAGACCCATATTCGCACACACCAGCAACAAAAGGTGCGCAACAACCTGGAATGACCGGACAAGTAAAAGAAGATATTTTAAGCAGATTTGGTGAGTTGGGCGTATATGTAGTTGGAGGTAAATTGTTATTTAACCCACGTTTGTTAAGAATTGAAGAATTTTTAAGAAAACCAAAAACATTAGAGTATATCGATGTAAATAAGGAATCAAAACGCATCGAGTTAGAAAAAGGCTCACTGTGCTTTACATACTGTCAAGTACCAATTATTTACAAACTGTCTGATGAAGAAAAACTAGAAGTTGTATTCAATGAAAACACGACGTTAGAGTTCGATACTTTAGAGCTGGACTCACAAACAAGCAAAAAAGTTTTTGAGAGAACAGGAGAGATTAGTCAAATAATAGTTTACCTAAAAAAGTAAGCATTTATATATGAAAAATAAGCATACATACATGACGTTAAAACTTGTTTTAGTAGGTCTATGTGTGTATGCTTATAATTCTAGCAAAAATATACCACCAAAAAACGTTCAGCCTAATAGCATTATTGAGAAAAAGGTAGATTCTTTATTATCTCTAATGAGTTTAGAGGAGAAAATTGGACAAATGTCTCAAATTAGACATTTTGATAGTTTAGCAGATCAGGAAATTTTAGCAGGTCGTATAGGGTCTGTTATACATACATTAGGACCTAATCCAGGCGAAGGCGCTATGGGTTGGCAAGCAAAATTCACTGAATTACAAGAAAAGGCGTTATCAACAAGATTAGGCATTCCTTTGTTATTTGGTGTAGATGCAGTTCACGGACAAAACACTTTTGAGGGCGCAACTGTTTTCCCACATAATATTGCATTGGGCGCTACCAGAAATGATAAATTAGTTGAAGAGGCAGCAACCATAACAGCTATTGAAGCGCAAGCAACAGGCTTTAATTGGGTGTTTTCGCCATGCGTAGCAATACCATTTAACGAAAAATGGGGTCGAGTATATGAAGCTTTTTCTGAAAACACGGCATTAACGCAAAAACTTTCAAGAGCATCAATAAAAGGCCATCAAGGAAATTTATCCAAAACCAATACCGTTATGGCAACGGCAAAGCATTATGTAGGAGATGGCGCTACCGATTTTGGAACGGAAGGCGGTAATACAACACTAACTATGCAAGACATAAACGATCACTTACTTCCACCCTATCGTGATGCAGTTAAGCAAGGTGTAGGATCGGTAATGGTATCGTTTAATAAACTATCTGGAATAGATATGCATGCTCACAAAACATTAATAACAGATACTTTAAAAACAAGTATGGGTTTTGATGGCATTGTAGTTACAGACTGGAAAGGTTACACAAAATTTGGAAGAAATAAAATAATTAATGCTGGAGTTGATATGGCAATGGCGGTTGATGGCGATTTATTTGAATTTCAAGAAGGCTTAAAACGCGGAGTTGCTTATGATTCTGTTCCAATAGAAAGAGTTAACGATGCCGTAAAAAGAATTTTGCGTCAGAAATATAGATTAGGATTATTTGAAAACCCATTTCCAGATTCAACTTTAATTTCTAAAATAGGAATTTCAGCCCATAGAGATAAGGCTAGACAAATTGTTCGAGAATCTTTAGTGTTGTTAAAAAATGAAAGCAACCTATTACCAATAGATAAACAAACAGAAAAAATAGTAGTAGTAGGCGAACATGCCAATAATTCCGGACTACAATCTGGAGGGTGGACTATAGAGTGGCAAGGCGTAAATGAGAATTACAAAGGCGCAACAACTATTTTAGAAGGCGTTCAAAAAACAGCAAAAGGAAATGTTGTATATGATGCTGATGGAACAGGAAATCATTTAGATGCCGATGTCGCTATTGTTGTTGTGGGAGAAACACCTTATGCAGAATTTTTTGGAGATATAGGAGGCGAAACGGATACATATCAATTAACCCTAACCAAAGCACATCAAGAATATATAAAAACATATACCGAAAACGATATTAAAACAGTAGTCGTTTTAGTTTCAGGACGGCCATTAGTAGTAACAGAGCAAATAAATCAATCCGATGCTTTTGTTGCTGCTTGGTTACCAGGATCTGAAGGTGACGGAATAGCTCAAGTTCTATTCGGTGAATATAATTTTAACGGAAAATTACCCCATTCATGGCCAAAATCTGTTGAAGATTTCAACCATAAATATGGACCTAATTTTTGGGACAAATCCATAACACCATTATACGAATTCGGTTATGGACTTAAATATTAAATATTAAATATTAAATAATAGAAGAAAACAAGTGACTAAACAAAAACATATAACAGCAGCAGAAATCTTAGGTAATCCAGATTATTTAGCCATATCTTATGGTGGGTATAGGCATAAGTCTAGAGATATACAACCTACAATCCCACAGCTTAAAGAAGACATGAGAATCTTAGCGGCCATGGAGGTTAAAGTTTTAAGAACATATAACGTACAATTACAACAAGCTACTAACCTATTAATAGCTATTAGCGAGTTGAAAAAAGAAGATCCTTCTTTTGAAATGTATGTTATGCTAGGCGCTTGGATTGATTGCCATAATGCATGGACAGGTGAAGTTCCTAACCACGAAGTTGAGAGCGAGCATAATGCCGCAGAGATAGACCGAGCGGTTGCATTAGCAAAAATATATCCAGATATCGTTAAGATTATAGCCGTTGGAAATGAAGCCATGGTACATTGGGCAACCAGTTATTTTGTGCGTCCTAAGGTTATTTTAAAATGGGTAAATCATCTACAAGAATTGAAAAAGAACGGAGAGCTTTCCAAAGATTTATGGATTACGAGCTCAGATGATTTTTCATCGTGGGGCGGCGGAGACCCAATATATCACACAGAAGATTTAATAAATCTTATTAAGGCAGTAGATTATGTGTCAATGCATACATACCCAATGCATAACTCCCACTACAATCCTGCTTTTTGGTTGGTACCAGATAGCGAATTGGATTTTTCAAATAAAGAAAAAATTGAATCAGGAATGCAACGTGCTCTTGATTTTGCAACAAAGCAATACGAAGGCGTTTCAAACTTTGTTAAAAGTTTAGGGGTAAACAAACCTATTCATATTGGAGAAACAGGTTGGGCAACAATTTCTAATGGGCCCTATGGAGCCGATGGATCAAAAGCCGCAGATGAGTTCAAATCAGGAAAGTATTATAAGCTCATTAGAGAATGGAGTAATAAAGAACACGTGTCTTGTTTTTACTTTGAAGCCTTCGATGAACAATGGAAAGATGCTGCAAATGAAGGTGGCTCAGAAAACCATTTTGGGTTAATAAATCTTAAAGGCGAAGCAAAATACGCTTTATGGGATTTAGTTGATAAAGGTGTTTTTGAAGGATTAACTAGAGATGGAAACTCTATATCGAAAACATTTAATGGTAAAAAAGAAGATTTACTAATGGAAGCCCTTGTTCCTCCATTAGCATAAAAACTATTTTAAATTATTATTATGAAAAACTATTTATCAATCATTAGAAACTGTGTGCTGATTTTTTTAATCGGCTTTATATGGTCTTGTGGTAAAGTTAAAAAGAACGAAGTGAAAGAAGACGTTTTAGTAAAAGAGGTTTCTGCTAAGGATATCTTAGGAAATACAGATTATTTAGCCATGTCTTATGGAGGTTATAGGCATGCAGACCATAGTATAGAACCAACTCTGGATGAGCTAAAAGAAGATATGAAACTATTATATGCTTTAGGAGTTAGAGTCGTTAGAACCTATAAAGTACATTTACCACAAGCCGAAAACCTTTTAAAAGCTATTAGCGAGCTAAAACAGAATGACCCTGGTTTTGAAATGTATGTTATGCTTGGTGCTTGGATAGACTGCAAAAATGCTTGGACAGATCAAGCACCTATTCACAATTTAGAAAGTGATGATAACAAACCACAAATGGAAAAAGCTGTGGCATTAGCCAATCAGTATCCAGATATCGTAAAAGTAATAGCAGTTGGTAATGAAGCTATGGTTAAATGGGCAGCAACATATTATGTAGAGCCATGGATAATCTTAAAGTGGGTAAACTACCTTCAAGACTTAAAGAAAGAAGGAAAACTATCCAAAGATTTATGGGTAACAAGTTCAGATAATTTTGCGTCTTGGGGCGGCGGTGGCGAAGAGTACCACGTAGAAGATTTAAACAAACTAATTAAAGCTGTAGATTTTCTTTCCGTTCACACCTACCCGATGCACGATACACATTATCAGCCGGATTTTTGGTTAAAAGCAGAAGGATTAGAAGGGAAAACCGATATGGAAAAAATTGAAATTTCTATGTTAAGAGCAAAGAAATACGCCATCATGCAATATGAAAACGTAAAGAAATACATGGAAAGCCTTGGAGTTAACAAACCAATCCATATTGGAGAAACCGGATGGGCAAGCTTTTCATCAGGACATTATGGTACCACAGGGTCAAAAGCATGTGATGAATATAAAGAAGCACTCTATTATCAGCACATGAGAGACTGGACAAATGAAGCTGGAATGGCATGCTTTTATTTTGAAGGATTTGATGAACCATGGAAAGGTGGCGATAATTCCGGAAATTCAGAAAAGCATTTTGGATTATTCACAGTAGACGGTAAAGCAAAATATACACTTTGGGATGAAGTAGATAAAGGAACATTTAAAGGATTAACAAGAAATGGAAATCCAATAACCAAAACGTATAGCGGTAGTAAAGAAGCACTAATGAAAGATGTTGAAGTGCCTCCTACTTCAGAGGAATGGCTTGCGAACCAAAAATAGATAAATACCAATGGATATGAAGATGTTAAGAAACACAATAGTATTGATAACCACTTTGATTATGATAAGTTGTAATAAGCAAGATAAAACATTAGCGGTTGAAGTATATGAAACGTCAGCTAATGGAAATAAACTTACTAAACTTACCGAATTTCAGAATTCAGAAGCTAAAGCAACAATTCAGCTTGTGCCAGAGGAAACACTTCAGACTATTACTGGTTTTGGTGGCGCTTTTACCGAGTCTTCAGCTTATCTATTAAATAAATTGAGTAAAGAAAATCGCAAAAAGATAATCGATGCATATTTTAGTAAAGATGGCGCACACTATTCTTTAACAAGAACACATATGAACTCTTGCGATTTTTCAGTAAGCAATTATTCGTATACACCCGTTGAAGGTGATAAAAACCTTGAGCACTTTACAATAGAAGAAGATAAAGACGATTTAATCCCGTTTATAAAAGAAGCCATGGCGGCCTCTACAGATGGGTTTAAAATTTTTGGATCACCTTGGACAGCAGCGCCATGGATGAAAGACAATAACCATTGGGTTGGAGGTAAACTACTTCCAGAATATTATGATACATGGGCGTTGTTTTTCTCAAAGTTTGCCGATGCTTACAAAGCAGAAGGTATTGATATTTGGGGATTTACTGTTGAAAACGAACCTTTAGGTAACGGAAATAACTGGGAGAGTATGCACTATTCGCCAGATGAAATGACCAATTTTGTTCAGAATCATTTAGGTCCAAAACTGGAAGCAGACGGAAAGGGTGATTTGAAAATTTTGGGGTATGACCAAAACAGAGAACACCTAAAAGAATGGATCGACTCACAGTATAAAAATGAAGAAACCTCAAAATATTTTGATGGTACAGCCATTCACTGGTACGCAAGCACCTATGAGGTATTTCCAGAAGAACTACAATATGCGCATAACAAGGCGCCAAATAAACTTTTAATTCAATCTGAAGCCTGTGTAGATGCCGAAGTTCCTGTATGGGAAGACGATGCATGGTATTGGAAAAAAGAAGCAACAGACTGGGGTTGGGACTGGGCTCCAAAAAAAGATAAACATTTGCACCCTAAATACTCACCAGTTAACCGTTACGCCAGAGATATTATAGGATGCCTGAATAATTGGGTTGACGGATGGGTAGATTGGAACATGGTACTCGATACAAAAGGAGGCCCAAATTGGTTTAAAAACTGGTGTATTGCCCCAGTAATTGTAGATCCAGACAAGGATGAAGTCTACTTCACCCCTATTTACTACACTATGGCACATTTTAGTAAATACATTAGACCTGAAGCAAAGGTAATTAAGGTAAATAATACAGATGATAGCCTTATGGTTACTGCGGCTAAAAACCCAGACCAAACCATAGCAGTTGTTGTTTTTAATCAAACAGAAGAAACAAAGCGTATAGACCTTGTTTTAAACGAGAAATCTGTACAATTTTCAATCAGCCCCAAAGCAATTCAAACCATTGTATTACCTACACCAATACAATAGAATATTAATAATTAACTAAACTAGAAAAATATGTCAGATTATGTAACACCAAAAAAAGATAGAGTCCCAGTTGGCCAGAAAGCGGCCTTCGGTGCGGGACATTTAGTACTTAACCTATTGCCAGGAGCACTAGGCGTTTTTATGTTCTTTCTGCTAACAGCCTTTGGTATGGATCCACTTAAAGCAGGTATATTGGGAGCATTACCAAGACTTTTTGATGCACTTACCGACCCGATCATGGGCTTTATTTCTGATAACACGAAATCGAAATGGGGACGACGACGACCTTATATTTTTGTTGGAGCTATACTAAGTGGGATACTCTTTGCGGCGTTATGGCAGTTAGATCCAGAAAACTCGCAAAGCTATAATTTTTGGTATTTTCTTATTTTTTCTATGATATTTTTAATTGGAAACACCATGTTTGCAACACCATTAGTGGGCTTAGGTTATGAAATGACTTCAGATTATAATGAGCGCACGCGTTTAATGGCATTTTCGCAAACAGTTGGACAAATAGCATGGATGATTGTGCCATGGTTTTGGGTACTAATAGCCGATCCTGATTTGTTTGCAACACAAGCCATTGGTGTTCGACAGTTATCATTGTATGTTGGCGGGGCTTGTATTATTTTAGGGATTTTACCAGCTCTCTTTTGTAAAGGGATTGATTCAGCTAATATGGAAAACAGGCAAAAAATAACATTTAAATCCATGTTTTCTAATGTAAAAAGTCTTTTTATGGGAATTGTTGAGGTTTTTAAAAACAAACCTTTTGTAAAGTTATGTGGTGCAACATTTTTGGTATTTAATGGTTTTCAAATGGTAGCATCATTTAGTTTTTTTATTATTGTTTACTACATGTTTGATGGGAGTTATTCAGATGCAGGTAACTGGCCAGCATGGTTTTCTACTATTACAGCAGTAGTTACAGCTTTTGCGGTTATACCAATTATATCGTATATCGCTAATAAAAAAGGGAAACGAAATGCCTTTATAATCTCTACAGTTATATCTATTATAGGGTACATACTAAAATGGTGGGGCTTCGATCCAGGAAACCCATGGCTAATGTTCATGCCAATTCCATTTATGGCATTTGGTTTAGGTGGATTATTTACCTTAATGATGAGTATGACGGCAGATGTATGCGATTTAGATGAATTAAAAAATGGTATGCCACGTAAAGAAGGGACTTTTGGAGCCATATATTGGTGGATGGTTAAAATTGGACAATCATTAGCATTATTCTTAGGTGGATTAGTATTAAAAATGGTAGGTTTTGATGGAAATGCAGCAACACAAACTGTAGAAACAATGACAAGCTTACGTATTGCAGATGTTATTATACCGTCAGTTACAGCAGCATTAGCTATTTTAATAATGTGGAAGTATAGCCTTAGTGAAGATAGAGCTCGAGAAATAAAAGAGGTGCTTGTAAAACGTAGAGGAGAGTTATAGAATATTAATACTAAAGATTAAAAGCATATGTCATCATTTAGAAAATATAGAAATAGGTCGTTAGCAGGGTTAAACCTTGATAATAAAACCGCAAAAGGACTACAGAATTTATTTAAAAGAACATTAAAAGGTGGTATGCATGGGTTATGTTTTAGCCCATACGAAGAAGGGCAAGCGCCTGGGGATTTTATGACCGAAAAACAGATTAGAAGACGAATGAAAATCATAAAACCCTATACCAAATGGATTCGTTCTTTTTCATGTACAGATGGTAATGAGGCCATACCTAGAATAGCTAAGGAGTATGGTATTAAAACTTTGGTGGGCGCTTGGCTAGGTGATGATGATGAAATTAATAAAAAGGAAATAGCCGGACTTATAAAATTAGCAAAAGAAGGTTATGTTGATATTGCAGCTGTAGGTAATGAGGTTATGTATCGAGGCGATTTAACTGAAGATGAGCTTTTGGATTTTATGCATCAAGTAAAAACAGCTATCCCAGACATCCCAATGGGATATGTAGATGCCTATTATGAGTTTAGCCATAGACCAAGAATCACAGAAGCTTGCGATGTTATATTAGCAAACTGTTACCCATACTGGGAAGGCTGTAGCTTAGAATATTCTTTACTTTATATGAAGGATATGTATAACCATGCTGTAAATGCAGGCAAAGGAAAAAAAGTTATTATTACAGAAACCGGTTGGCCTTCCTATGGTGAAGGTCTTCAAGGCGCGCATCCATCACATGAAAATGCTATAAAATATTTTATCAATTCACAAGTATGGTCAGATGAAGCTGATATCGAAATGTTCTACTTCTCATCTTTTGATGAATCTTGGAAAATTGGTGCAGAAGGCGTCGTAGGCGCTTTTTGGGGATTATGGGATAAAGAAGAAAAACTAAAATTTTAGATTAAATACAAGACGACAATTCAATATAGTTTTAAGATTATAAAAAACAGTGCCCATTAGTGTCTGTGTCATTTCAACAGGTTAATGTGCACTGTTTTTTCAATTAAAGATAAAAATAGAGATCTTATCGAATAAGTAGGCTTAATTTTTCATTCAAATTGTTTTTATTGTTAATTGCCTAACGAACTTAATCAACAAGAAATGACATATACAAAAGAGCTGGCAATTAAGCCAGGTAAGGCTATTTGCTATTCTGGATTCAGAGAAGGTCAAAGACCTGGAGACGTGTTTCCAAGCTATGAAGAAATAAAGGAAGATCTTTTAATTTTACAAAACGAATGGCAATACCTACGCCTATATGATTGCGATAAACACTCCGAGATTGTACTAGAAGTTATAGAAAAAGAGAATTTAGATTTTAAGGTAATGCTTGGTGCTTATATTGGTGCAGAAGCTAACAATTACGGATGCCCATGGGGAGGTTCGTTTTCTGAAGAACAATTAGAAATTAATAAAGTTTCAAATGAAAATCAGATTAAAAAACTGATTGGTTTAGCTAATCAATATCCAGATATTATTTTTTCTTTATCAGCAGGCAATGAAGCTTGTGTAGATTGGACAGATCATTATGTACCAGTAGAAAGCGTTATTAATTATGTAAGGATGATTAAAAAAGGAGCCAAACAACCTGTAACATTTTGCGAAAACTATCTACCATGGCTAGGTAAACTACAAGATTTAGTTGATGAGGTCGATTTTATTTCCATTCATACCTATCCAGTTTGGGAGTATAAAAATATTCATGAAGCTATGGAATACACCAAGGAAAACTATTTCTCAGTAGCACGTAAATACCCTCATAAATTAGTAGTAATAACAGAAGCAGGTTGGACAACCTTTTCAAACGGAAAAGGTATTTGTTCAAGTAATGTAAGCGAAGAACATCAAGACATTTATTATAACGATTTAACATTTTGGAGCGAAGATGATGAAGTTCTAACCTTTGTATTCGAGGCTTTTGATGAACCTTGGAAAGGCTCACCAGACATGCATGAACCTGAAAAACATTGGGGATTGTTTAAAGTAGATAGATCTCCAAAATTAGTCATGGCTAAAAACTTAGCTAGTTCTTGTTAAAAACATCTTATTTAGGCTTATAAAGTATAACAATACGTATATTTTCAATATATTTATTGTTTACTTTATAGCGCTATGAAAACCCCTTTTTTATATTTAAAAACTAGCCTTTTATTTAGCCTTTTATTAATGGCTTGTAATAAACCACAACGAGATCTTTACCCAGAGACTTTAGTTGAAGGATTCGATTTGCTAAACTCAGAGCAAACAGGTATAGACTTTAGCAATACCATTAGAGAAACAAAATCTTTTAACCATTACTATTTTTTTAATATCTATATGGGCTCAGGAGTTGCTATTGGCGATATTAATAATGATGGCTTATCCGATATTTTTTTTGGAGGTAATCAAGTAGCCGATAGACTGTACTTAAACAAAGGGAATTTTAAGTTTGAAGACATTACAAAAAAATCAAAAGTTGCAAAAAACAATGGTTGGACTTGGGGGGTTACTATGGCAGATGTTAATTCAGATGGTTATCTTGATATCTATGTAAGTCGAGGAGGGATATCCTTAAAACTTGAAGATTGTAGAAATCAATTATATATTAACAATCAAGATGAAACGTTTACAGAGGCTGCAATAGCATACGGATTGGCAGATGTAGGTTATTCAACACAAGCCGTTTTTTTCGATATGGATAACGATGGCGATTTAGATATGTACCAGGTAAATCAAGTTGCAGATAAAAAATTAATGTTAATTAATAAATTTCCTCCAAAACGCTACAAAGATTTTTTAGATCGATTATACAGAAATGATAATGGCAAATTTAAAGATGTTTCAGAAGAGGTAGGCATTTCTAGAGACTTTGCCTATGGATTGAGTGTCAATGCTTCAGATTTTAATAACGATGGCTGGATAGACTTATATGTAGCTAATGATCATGCAGAGCCAGACTTTATGTATTACAATAATGGCGATGGCACATTTAAAAATGTTATTCATGAAAAATTCAAACACATTTCTAATTTTAGTATGGGTTCTGATGCAGGAGATGTTAATAACGATGGTTTAATAGACTTACTAACAACCGATATGAGTCCAGAGGATCATTACCGTTCTAAAACTAATATGCGCTCCATGAGTACAGAATCATTTTACAATATAGTTAATGCAGGAGCGCATTATCAATATATGGCAAATGCTCTACAAATTAATACAGGAGCAGGTAGCTTTTCCGATATAGCTAATTTGGCTGGAACATCTAATACAGACTGGAGCTGGTCAAGTTTATTGGTAGATTTAAATAATGACGGTTTAAAAGATATTATTATATCTAATGGATCAAAAAAAGATGTTGAAAACAGTGATTACTTAAACCTCCTAAATAATATAGATTCGAAAAACATAACAGCCGAGGAACTTTTCCAAATTAGCAAATCAACCCCTTCGCAACCATTAGCAAATTATGCTTTTAAAAATAATGGCAATTTCAAATTTGAAAAAGTTAGTGATACATGGGGTTTTGACACACCTAGCTTTTCTAATGGCATGGCTTATGGCGATTTGGATAATGATGGCGATTTGGATGTTGTTACTAACAATATAGATAAATCCGCATTCGTTTATCGAAATAACACAACAGGTAATTTTTTAAAAATAAAACTTGAAGGGCCAGATAATAACAAATTTGGTATAGGTGCTAAGGCCATTATACACTATGGTAAAAACATACAAGTAGCTGAAAACATGCTTACCAGAGGATTTATTTCTTCAGTAGAACCTGGACTATTTTTTGGATTGGCAAAAGAAACTCGTGTAGATAAAGTTGAGGTTGTTTGGAATGATGGAAAAGTCAATACTTATGAAGATGTAGGTGCAAATAGAACTATTTCTGCTAGATATGATGATGCGATTAATCCACCATCTAAAAAAACTAAAGAGACTAATACATTGCTTACTCAAGTTGACGCTTCAGGTATTGGTTTAGATTTTAAGCATAAGGAAAATGAATTTGATGATTTTGAAATAGAGATATTGTTACCACATAAATTGTCAAATAATGGACCTTTTACAGCTGTAGCTGATGTGAATGGCGACGGCTTAGATGATGCATTTGTTGGAGGTGCATCAGGGCAATCAGGTGCTTTGTACTTGCAAGTTCAAGCAGGTAAATTTGAATTAAGCAAAATGCAACCATGGAAAGAAGATATAATTTCTGAAGATTTAGGCGCCTTATTTTTAGATGTAGATGGCGATAACGACCTTGATCTTTTTGTAGCTAGTGGAGGTAATGAATTTAAACAAGGAAGCATCCATTTGAAAGATAGATTATACATAAATGATGGATCAGGTGTTTTCGTTAAAAGCGCTAAGTCATTACCAAATATATTTGAAAGTTCGCAATGCGTAAAGGCATCAGATATTGATAATGATGGCGATGAAGATTTATTTATAGGGACCCGACTTATTGCAGGTAAATATCCGTTTCCTGCAACAAGTTATATTTTACTTAATGAAAATGGGCAATTTAAAAAGTCAAGCAAAGATATAGCTCCAGATCTTTTAAATATTGGTATGGTAAGCGATGCTGCCTTCACAGATATAGACAATGATGGCGATGAGGATTTAATGATTGTTGGCGAATGGATGAATATTACGCTGTTAACCAATGATAATGGGACGTTTAATAATAGTTCTAAAAAGTTTGGTTTAGAAAATACACGTGGTCTTTGGTGGTCCATTACTGCTGATGATATTGATGGTGATGGAGACCAAGATTTCATAGTGGGTAATTTAGGAAAGAATAATAAGTTTAAAGCAACAAAAGAACACCCCTTTAAAGTATATGCCAACGATTTTGACGAAAATGGCACCAACGATGTTGTTTTAGCTAAGTATTACAAAGATGATTATGTACCAGTAAGAGGACGTGAGTGTACGAGCCAACAAATGCCTTTTGTAGCTGAAAAATTTAAAGATTACCATAGCTTTGCATCATCTAAATTACTTGATATATTACCAGAAGATAAGGTAGAAACTGCCGTGATTTATGAAATCAATAATTTTGAAAGTATTATTTTAATAAATGATGATGGCATCCTAAAAAGAAAACCTCTACCAATACAAGCACAGGTTAGCCCAATTAAATCATCAATTATTGATGATTTTAATAATGATGGTTTTAAAGACATTCTTATTGTCGGGAACCATTATGGAGTTGAAGTCGAAACAGTAAGATATGATGCCGGATATGGTTTGATATTGCTGGGAGATGATAATAAAAATTTCAATCCAATTTCTCCAATAGAAAGCGGTGTACATTTACCATACGATACGCGTTCTATTAATCAAATTAAAATCAACGATAAAAAAGCTTATTTAATTACGAGCAACAATGATATACTTCATGTGCTTATAGATAAAAAAGATATCTAAGTTTAATAGAAAAAAGGGCCTATAATACTTTATTTTCTGTTTTGGCACTTAATTAAGTGCCTTATTTGCTAAGTCAACCTTCATTTAGAAATATTTTGACCACTACACAACATTGTTTTCGCCACAACATTACCACAACACTGCTGCATTATTTTCTTCTTATCAATAAAAAAAGCATCCAATAAGCCCCTTTTTTATTTATAAATTCCGATGAAATGAAATATATTATCGTTTAAATAACAAAAAGTTAAAGTTTTAGGTGTTTTGGCCTTTGTATGTTTTTTGTTGCGGTATTAATTACCCTTTTGATAAATATTTAGAGTTAAATTTATGAAAATGGAAATTTGAAGGTTGGCTTGTTGCTAATTTGTCAATAATTTTTATAAAATATTATTTTAAACCAAATACTTAAATTATGAGAAAAATTACTTTTTTATTATCCTTTCTAACTTTTTCAATTGGCTTCGCGCAAGTTACTTTGGAAGATTTTGAGGGGACCACAGATGTTACTCCCTCTAATGGTCTTGGAAGTGCTAATATTATAGCAAATACTACAGGAAGCGGAACAGCCGGTAACGTTTTAGAAGTTATTTCAGCAGCTTCTGGTCAACCTTGGCAACAAGCCAATGTTATTATGCTGAATAACACTATGGATTTAACAACAGATAAAACTGTTTCTGTTGATGTTTATTCTATGACAGCTATAAATATATTATCTAGAATAGAAGATCAATTGTTTACGCCAGCAGCTGGTTTTGCTACATCAGATGCTCAACATAATGGAACTGGTTGGGAAACCCTTAGTTTCGATTTTACAGAATTGCCTGATGGTGGTACTTCTGCAAATGCAGAATATTCTTTCATAGCATTTTTCCCTAGTTGGGTTGGAGGCGCAGCAGGTAATAATGGAGTTAACAATAACTGGAATGACCCAGTAGATGGTATTACATTTCTTGTGGATAATATTACGGCAGTTGCAGGTACAGCATTACCTATACCAACCTGTTCAGATGGTATCATGAATCAAGATGAAACAGGCGTTGATTGTGGTGGAGTTTGTTCTCCATGTGCAGTACCTCCTACTGTTGCGGCCCCAGCGCCACCTAGCAGAGCTGCAGCCGATGTGGCATCAATTTATACAGCTACTGGCGGTCCTTACGCTAATATTGCTGTAGATACATATGATACAGGTTGGTGTCCTGGAACTACAACCGAAATAATGGTAGCTGGAAATGCAACACAACAAGTTACAGGTCTTGGATGTGAGGGCGTTGAGTTCATATCTGGAAGATTTGATGCTACAACTTTTACACATTTCCATATTGATATCTTCACGACATCAGATACATTTGATGCAAGTTTTAACGTGAAATTCTCCAATTGGAATGGAGGTGGCGGAGAAGCTAATGCTCTTGAATTTTCATTTACTAATGCAAGCTCACCTGCTTTACCAGCAGTTAATCCTGGAACATGGATTTCTTACGATATACCTTTAAGTAGTTTTACTGAAGTAACTAATGGTGATAGAAATGATTTAGTACAGTTCATAATTACATCTAATTTAGGAACTGTGTATTATGATAATTTATATTTACACAAAAACACCACTTTAGGTATCGAGGACGATTTAAAATTAGCTTTCAATGTATTCCCTAACCCATCTTTAAGTAGCTGGACAGTTAGAACAGAAAGCATTAATATGTCTTCTATTAAAGTATTTGACGTATTAGGTAAAAATGTATTATCATTAACGCCTAATAAAACAGAAACTGTAATTGATGGATCTAGCTTAAAATCTGGATTATACTTTGCGCAAATAAAAACAGATTCAGGTATTAGTAGCGTAAAACTTATTAAAAAATAGTTTAATTTATTAAGTTTGTTTTGAAGGAGTGTGGTTAAAATGCCACACTCCTTTTTTATTTAATAATATGTATTGATATTATATAGTCATTAAAGTAAATATAAATATCGTGTATAGATTTTGTAGTGATATAAAATGTCTGAAAATTAGGTATTTGTATTAATTTTATAACAAATAAATATACATTCATATTAAAACAATTATCATGACAAAAAAAATTACATTTTTATTTTTCCTCTTGACAGCGGCTTTAGGATATTCACAAGCTTGTACTGGAACAAGTTCCGATACTGTTCAAGGTTCATTTAATTATAATTATAGTTTTGAAACCATTGGAGGAACCAATGTGAAAATTATTTTTGAGATTTTAGATACTTTTCCAGGATTAGTAGGTCAACTACAACAACCAGGAGGTGTATTTACAAATATGACAGATACAGGAGGTCAAACTTATGAAGTAACCCTTGCTGGTCAAGTTGATGGTACGCCGCTCACCTTTAACTTTTTTGGACCTTTTGCTGGTGGACAAATAGCTCAAACTATAGAATATAATTACACTGTTGGAGATACTTGCACAGCAACACCTTCAGAAGAAGATGTTACTTTAAGCGATTTACAAGTAGATGGCGCAACCATAACAGGTTTTAGCCCTGCTTTAACAAGCTATTCAATTAGTGTAGGTTTAGGAGATCCAATACCACAAATTACTTCTGTAACAACAACTGAAGCATTGGCAACAGTTGGAACTATTACACAAGCTTCTGCCGTTCCAGGTAGTGCTAGCTTTGATGTAACATCAGAAGACACAACCATCACCACAACGTATACCGTTAACTTTATACTTATCGGGCCAGCTATAGCGGCACCAACACCTCCTAATAGAGCGCCAGCTGATGTTATTTCTATTTATAGTGATGCGTATACAGATACAACTATTGATAATTTTGATTTTGGTTTATGCAGTGCATCGCCTTCTGTTGCAGAAGAAATTATTGCGGGGAACCCAACCCAACACTTTTTAGGACAAGGCTGCCAAGGTATAGATTTTCAGAATAATAGAATAGACGCATCAGCATTCACTCATGTTCACTTTGATTTTTATACAGATGAAACTAATATAATAGGAAAAGTTTTTAACATAAAACTAGTGGATTGGGCAGGTAACCCTACTGAAGCAGGATCAACAGGATTAGAAGTTATTTTCAATGATGGTACTAGTCCGGCGTTAGTTGCTGGAACATGGGTTTCAATAGATGTTGATATAAGTTCTCTAGGCGGATTGGTTTTAGGTAACTTAACAAGAAATGATGTTGCTCAATTACACATTACCTCTAATTTGTCTAATGCTTGGTATGACAATTTATATTTACATAAAAACACAACTTTAGGCTTACAAGATGTAGCTGCTCTTAAAGTTAAAGTATTCCCTAATCCAACACAAGCTAGTTGGAATATTAGAACAGAAAATGTTAATATGTCATCTATTAAAGTATTTGATGTATTAGGTAAAAATGTATTATCATTAACACCTAATAAAACGGATACTGTAATTGACGGATCTAGTTTAAGATCTGGATTATATTTTGCGCAAATAAAAACAGATACAGGAATCAGTAGTATAAAATTGATTAAAAACTAGTTTAATTAATTAAGTTTGTTTTAAAGGAGTGAGGTATTTTACCTCACTCCTTTTTTGTTTAGTAATATGTATAGGCATTATATAGGTGTGACACTAAATATAAGTATCGTGTATAGATTTTGTTGTATGGTAAAGTGTCTGAAAATTAGATGTTTATAGCTATTTTTACAGCCACAAAAAAATATAAACACATTTTTAATAGCAACTATACTTATATGAATTTACATCAAAATCACTCTCTTAAAATTATAATATTAGTAGTAACCGTAATTTGTTTCTCTATAAACGCTAGCGCACAAGTTACCAATGTAGGCAGTGGTAGTTATACCAATACCTTTCCTGGAGTTGATAGCGCAGGTAGAAATGGGTTTCCTTCAGGAACACCACAATTATCAGGTTCTGCAATTGGAAAGCCAGTCCCAACAAACGACTGGTGGTCTAAATTAGTTAAAGAAAACCATGCCGACAACCTGTTCAATTACCCCATGACAATGAAAACCGTAAATAGCGGTTTAGTTGTTACCTACATTCCATGGGGCGTTATTGACGATATTCAACCCATAATTGTTGGCGTTTCAGGTCTTAACGAAGGTCTAACAACAGTTTCCGATTATTCAGACTGGACCGTTACCATGAACTGGGGCGATAAATTTAATGCAACCTCTGGTATAGGCATGCCTTTTATTTATTTTCAAAAAGAATCTTCAGAAACCGCTTCCATAACTGTAAATTCTGGATCAGTAAGTGTTTCTGGCGAAATGATTACCGTAACCGATGCCAGAAATGGTGGCGATTTTGCCATTTATGCACCAGTAGGAAGTGTTTGGAACCAAAACGGGAATACATACACCTCAACACTTAATGGCAATAATTACTGGTCAATAGCCATGATACCACTAACTGCTTCTAATGTAACCACAGTTGCCAATGAGTATAAAAAATATGCATACGTTTTTCCAACAAATACAGAAGTAGCTTGGAGTTTTAATGAAAGTACATCCGTTGTAAATACAACGTTTACAGCAACTGTAGATGTTAAGGATGGTTCTGCAACAAATACGAACTTACTTATGGGGCTATTACCTCACCAATGGGATAATTTAACTTCAGGGTCGGCAACACCTAATGAATATAGTTATAGTTCCGCTAGAGGCGAATTAAAAACAATGGATGGGAATAGTTTTTCAGTTGAGAACACCTATAAAGGTATCCTCCCTACCCTACCCTATTTAGCAAATTATAGCACCAGTTTTGATCCTACAGACTTGCATACTAAAGTTACCCAATTAGAAAATGATCAATTAGCGACTTGGACGGATTCCTATAATGAAGGTCAGGTCATGAATCGACTAATCCAAACAGCAAGAATAGCGGATCAAATGGGTAATACCGTTGGTAGAGATAAAATGGTAGCAACCATAAAAGAACGTTTAGAAGATTGGTTAACCTATCAAACAAGTGAGGTTGCCTTTTTATTTTTCTATAACAGTGATTGGTCGGCCATGTTTGGATATCCTGCAGGTCATGGACAAGATACTAATATTAATGACCACCATTTCCATTGGGGTTATTTTATACATGCAGCAGCATTTATGGAACAGTTTGAACCAGGTTGGGCTAATGACTGGGGCGATATCGTTAACTTATTGGTCAGAGATGCAGCGTCTTCAAATAGAAACGATTCACAATTTCCTTTTTTACGAAATTTCAGTCCCTATGCTGGGCATTGTTGGGCTAACGGAACCGCTTCTTTCCCTCAAGGAAATGACCAGGAGTCTACATCAGAAAGCATGCAATTTAATTCATCATTAATCCATTGGGGAACCATTACTGAAAATGATGCCATTAGAGATTTAGGTATTTATTTATACACCACAGAACAAACAGCTGTTGAGGAGTATTGGTTTGATATGAACGAACGTAACTTTCAACCTACACAACAATATAGCTTAGTATCACGTGTTTGGGGGAATTCTTATGACAATGGAACCTTTTGGACTTCAGATATTACAGCATCTTACGGTATAGAGCTATACCCAATGCACGGAGGGTCTCTTTATTTGGGACAAAACACAGCATACGTTCAAAAAATATGGGATGAACTTAAAACCTACACAGGTATTTTAGATGCCAATGATACCAACCCCAACTTATGGCATGACACCTTCTGGAAATATTTATCATTTATAGATCCTCAAGAAGCAATTACACTTTATAATGCCGATCCAGATAGAGTTTTAAAATTTGGAGTTTCAGATGCACAAACGTACCATTGGTTACACGCTATGAATGCCATGGGACAATTAGATGCCACTATAACATCAGATTATCCTATAGCTGCTGTGTTTAATGATGGTGGAGATAAAACGTATGTGGCCCATAATTATTCAGATGCCCCAATTATAGTAACCTTTTCCGATGGCTATATGTTAGATGTTCCCGCAAACACAATGGCTACAAGTAAAGATGTTAATGTGTCAGGTACAATAGCTTCAGATATTTATGAAGCCAATGAAAATGATAGCGTAAACCTTACCGCAACAACGTCTGGAAGTGGAATTACCAAAGTAGAGTTTTACAATGGCAGTACACTTATAGGAGAAGATACTACAGCACCATATGAGTTTAATTCAGGCAATTTAGCGTTAGGTATTTATAACATGTATGCCAAGGTTTATGCAGGAACAAGCTTTAATGTTACCAATATAATTAGCATTCAAGTAGGAGATCAAGTGCCTTATTCTGGAACCGCAATTGAAATTCCTGGGAGTTTTGAAACGGGACATTATGATATATTTGAAGGCGGAAGCGGTCAAAACATTGCCTATTTTGATTCATCAATAGATAACCAAGGCGATTTTAGAACTGGTGAGTATGTTGATTCTGAATCTGATGTATCAGAGGGAGCAACTATAGGTTGGCTTTCAGCTGGTGAATGGGTAGAATATACGGTTAATGTCCAAACAACAGGGTGTTATGACTTAGATATTCGTTTTGCCTCTGGCAATTCCAGTGGAGGAGGCCCAATTCATTTTGAAGTTGATGGGATTAAAGTAAGTCAAGATATTGTTTTTTCTTCTACAGGAGATTGGAGCAACTGGAACACAAAAGCTGTTAGCAATTTAGATTTAATAGCAGGAACACACATTTTAAGATTGGTAGTTACCAATGGAGAAGCTAATATTGGTCGATTAACGTTTACTTACAATGATGCTACTTGTGTGCCTTCTGGCGAAAATACAGGCTTACCTTTTGATTTTGAAACAGCTCCGATTACAGCCGATTTTAATAATTTTGATGGCGGTACAGCTACAGTAGAACCTGTTTCAGGACCACAAAGCACAGGTAATGCTAGTACTAATATGGCAAAAATAGTTAGAGATGGTGGCATGCCTTGGGCTGGAGCTTATCTAAATTTGAATGAAGCGTTAAATTTTACAACCAAAAAACTTATAACCTTAAAGCTTTGGACAGAAGCTCCGGTAGGTACCGAAATACAAATTAAACTTGAGCAGCAAGCAGGTGGTTCAGCTACATTTTTAAAAACACCTACAACCGTTACAGGGCAATGGGAAACATTGAGTTGGGATTTTTCATCTTTAGGAGTAAGCCCTTATGATGTGATCGTATTTATGTTCGATATTGACAATATAGGTGATGGTACAGCCACATCAACCTTTTACTTTGATGATGTACAACAAGTGGCTACCTTAAGCTTAGAAAATGTTGCAAAAACGTCATTTAAAGTGTTCCCTAACCCAACACTAGATAGTTGGACTGTTAGAACTGAAAATATTAATATGTCATCCATTAAAGTATTTGATATTCTAGGGAAAAATGTTTTATCATTATCACCTAATACAAATAGAACAACAATAGATGGCTCTAGTTTAAAATCAGGACTATATTTTGCACAGATTAAGACAGATACAGGGATTAATAGCATCAAACTTGTAAAAAAATAGTTTAGTTAATTAAGTTTGATTTTAATGGAGTGGGGTTATGCCCCACTCTTTTTTTGTAATCACTTTAAATATATAATGAATAAGCCAACAAATAATTTAAATATTTCTTTACTTTGTGTAAAAGCTTTTTATGTTTGATGATATTCTAACAGCCATCCCTTTTGGAATTATCCTAGCCTTTACCATTGGGCCTGTATTTTTTGTGCTTTTAGAAACAAGCGCAACTAAAGGCTTTAGAAGTGCTTTAATATTTGATTTAGGGGTTGTTTTTGCCGATATTATATTTATTGTTATTGCTTTTTACAGTACAAATAATTTACGAGGAAAAATTGGTAATGACCCAAGTTTTTTAATTTTTGGAGGTGTTTTATTAATCGTTTATGGCATTATTTCCTTTATAAAAACCTCAAAATCGTTTCGTTCAATAGTTAAAGAATATCATAAAGTTGAAATTCAAAAAGACTACGGAAAACTATTTATAAAAGGCTTTTTGCTGAATTTTATAAATATTGGTGTCCTATTGGGTTGGTTGGGGTTTATAGTTTTAGGAGATTCCTTAACAACCTCAGAAAATGGTGATATTGTTTTTATTGTTGCCATGGTAGCAGCTTATTTTGTTACTGATTTATTCAAAATTGTAATAGCAAAACGACTTAAAGCAAAGCTAACGCCCCGTCTTATATTTAAAACAAAAAAAGTAATAGCCATTGTTATTTTAGGATTTGGAGTTTTATTATTGGTTCAAGGCTTATTTCCAGAATCTTACGAAAAGAATAAAGACAAGTTAGAAAAAATAAGTCCTATAAAAGAAAAACTTCCAGAATAAACAGAATCCTATTTTAACTTGAGTTGGATTAATTAGGCGCTGTATTATACGTTGATATTAATAAAAATTTTAAATAAAAAAACCCTCAAGAAAACTTGAAGGTTTTTTGAGGCGTCGAGCGGATTCGAACCGCTGTACAAGGTTTTGCAGACCTCTGCCTAGCCACTCGGCCACGACGCCAAAATCCCTTATAAAAAAGGAGTCTCAATATCTGAATTGAGAGAACAAATGTAAAAAAAATAAACTTTTTACACTACTTGTGCTTAGTTTTTCTTTTGTCAGTCATTTTAATAGTAACTTTTGCTACATCGCCACCAATAGGCGGGTTTAATTTGCTAACCCAAACTGTTGCTTTTTTCACTAAAGTATCTTCGTTAAAAATTCTATTTAATATACGCTTGGCTACCGTTTCAAGTAAATGAGAAGCAATGTCCATTTCTTCCTTAATAATACGATTTAAAAACACATAATCAACAGTATCCTTAAGCTTATCTGTTTTTGCAGAAGTTTGTAAATCGGCTTCAACCTTTAAATCCACACGATAATCGCTGCCTATTTTCGTTTCTTCTTTTAAACAACCATGGTATGCAAATACCCGAATGTTTTCAACTTTTATAATTCCCATTATCAGACAATTTAAGTCGTCAAAATTACCTAATTTTGTTCAATATTTTTGTTTAATGGGGCGCTAATCCCAAACAATTAGATGTTTTATGCTTGAAGAAAGAAAATCGCTTAATTTTATTGAGCAAATTATAGAAGAAGATTTGGCTAACGGTATGTCTAAAGAAGATTTGCGTTTTCGTTTTCCACCAGAACCAAATGGATATTTACATATTGGCCATACAAAAGCCATAGGCATTAGTTTTGGCTTGGGCGAATATTATAATGCTCCTGTAAATTTAAGGTTTGATGACACCAATCCAGCAAAGGAAGAACAAGAGTATGTTGATGCTATAAAAGAAGATATTGCTTGGTTAGGCTATAAATGGGATAAAGAATTATTTTCTTCAGATTACTTTCAACAATTATACGAATGGGCTGTTTATTTTATAAAAGAAGGAAAGGCTTATGTGGATTCGCAAACTAGCGAAGCTATGGCAGAACAAAAAGGCACGCCAACACAACCTGGTGTTGATGGACCATACAGAAATAGGAGCATAGCAGAAAACTTGGATTTATTCGAACGTATGAAATCCGGAGAATTTGAAGAAGGCGAACATATTTTACGTGCTAAAATAAACATGCAACACACAAATATGTTGATGCGCGACCCTATAATGTACCGTGTTTTAAAGAAACACCATCACAGAACAGGAAATGATTGGTGCATTTACCCTATGTACGATTGGACACATGGCGAGAGTGATTATATTGAGCAAATATCACATTCCCTATGTTCGCTTGAATTTAAGCCCCATAGAGAACTTTATGATTGGTTTTTAGACCAAGTTGTAGACACGAACAAGCTTAGGCCAAAACAGCGCGAATTTGCCCGATTAAACTTAAGCTATACCATTATGAGTAAGCGTAAGTTACTTCAATTGGTTAACGAAGGTATTGTTACAGGTTGGGATGATCCAAGAATGCCAACCATTTCTGGCTTACGCAGAAGAGGCTATACACCAAATGCCATCCGAAAATTTGTAGAAACCGTTGGTGTAGCCAAACGAGAAAACGTTATTGACGTATCGCTTTTAGAGTTTTGTATTCGTGAAGATTTAAATAAAACAGCACCACGAGTTATGGCGGTTTTAAACCCCGTAAAATTGGTGATTACTAATTACCCAGAAGGAAAAGAGGAATGGTTAGATGCTGAAAACAATCAAGAAGACAAAAGTGCAGGCTTTAGAAAAGTCCCTTTTTCGCGTGAGTTATACATTGAAAAAGAAGATTTTAAAGAAGAAGCTAGCAACAAGTTTTTTAGGTTGAAATTAGGCGGTGAGGTTAGGCTCAAAAATGCTTATATTATAAAAGCTGAACATGTTAAAAAAGATGCCGACGGAAACATTACAGAAATTCATTGTACCTATTCTGAAGATACCACAAGAAGAGTAAAAGGCACATTGCATTGGGTATCTATTAAACACGCTGTAAAAGCAGAAGTTAGAGAATATGATAGGCTATTTATAGATGAAGCACCAGATAGCCATCCCGATAAAGGTTTTATGGAATTTATTAATCCAAATTCTTTAAAAAGCATTGAAGCTTTTGTAGAGCCCAGTTTAGAAAAGGCTAAGGTAGGCGATAGGTTTCAGTTTCAACGTTTGGGTTATTTTAATGTTGATGATGATTCGACTTCAGAGCATTTAGTATTTAATAAAACCGTTGGATTACGAGATACTTGGGCAAAGGTAAAACCAAAAAACAATTCAAATAATAATCAGCAAAAACAACCGCAACAAAATAACAGGCCAGCTATTGAACAAATAAAATCTTATGGTAAAAAGTATGATAGATTACCAGAGGACAAACAAGCAAAAGCAAAATCAGAGATTCAAGAATTAGCAAAAAATGTGAGTTATGAAGAGTTGGAGCCCTTGTTTAATACCTCAGTAAAAAAATCAGGAACGCGTATTATTACGATGATTGCCCTTGGTGTACTTTTAGAAAAAGGTTTAGAAAAAAATGAAACCATTCATGCTTTTATTGCTAAGGCATTAGAAGATAAAAATGCATTGCTTGTTACAGAAGCTCATGCAATTTCTTAAATAATTTTATTAGGGTTTTGTAAAACAATTGGCTGTCAATTTCTTCCTTGTTTAAGGACTATTTGTAACCTGTAAAATGTTAAAAAACAAACACCTATTAGAATTTTAGCTATATTTAACTACTAACTAAAAACATTTTTTAATATGGAATTATTAAACCCAGTTGCAATGTTAGTTGCAGCAGTTTCAGCATTAGTTGTTGGATTTATCTGGTACAATCCCAAAGTATTTGGGAATGCTTGGATGAAAGCGGCAGGAATGACCGACGAGCAAGTTAAGGGCGGTAACATGGCTAAAATTTTTGGCTTAGCACTACTTTTTGCATTTTTATTAGCAACAGCATTGCCGGGCATAGTTATTCATCAAATGGGTGTTTTTAGCTTAATCGGTGGCGATCCTTCGGTAGTGCTTCCATCTTATGAAGCTTTAATGGCAGATTACGGCGATGCTTTCAGAACCTATAAACACGGTGCGCTTCATGGTGTTTTAACAGGCGTTCTTATTGCTTTGCCAATTATAGGTACAAATGCTTTATTTGAGCGTAAAGGTGCTAAATATATTTTTATTAATGCAGGCTATTGGATTGTAACGTTAGGCGTAATGGGTGCAATTATTTGTGGTTGGAAATAAATAATCTTTTTGTAAACTTTTAACATATTTAAAGACTGAGAATCGTAATTTTCGGTCTTTTTATTTTTGTATTGATACACTATACGATTTATAACACATATAAGAACCTTCCAGAAAGCTGGAACACACTTGCAAAACAGGATGTCTTTTTGCAATCACATTACTTACAAGCCTTAGAAGCCGCTGCCCCAGACAATATTCAATTGTTTTATATAAGTGTTTTTAAAGACGATGTTTTAGTGGGTATTGTCGTTACACAGCGTGTACAGTTGTACTTAAAGGATATGTTTAGACAAACCAAGGTGTCTTGTGTCAAAACATTTTCTCAAGATTTGGTTTCAAAGGTTTTAAAAGGCAATATTTTAGTTATTGGGAATTTAACCCATACTGGGCAACACGGGTTGTTTTTTCAAAAAGAACAAATATCACAATCTCAGTTTTTTGAAGCGATATTTTCTGCCTTAAACGAAATAAAAGAGACGGTCAAGTCTAATCAAAACAAAACCATTAGATTGATTTTGTTAAAGGACTATTTTACAGATGACTCGATACATCATGAAAAGGAAAGTTTTAATACAGCCAAACTGCATCAGGTATTTGTTCAGCCCAATATGATATTATCCGTAAAGAAAGAATGGTCCACTATTGAAGATTACACGACAAGTTTAAATAAGAAATATCGAGATCGATACAAGCGCGCTAGAAAGAAATTAAATTCCATTAAATCTGTAGAATTAAACCTTGAAGCCATTAAAAACCATACTTCAGAATTGCACAAGTTCTACATGAATGTATCTAACAATGCTAAGTTTAATACCTTTTTGCTACCAGAAAATCATTTTTATAGCCTTAAACTTCAACTCAAAGAAAACTTTAAGGTATATGGTTATTATTTAAAAGATGAGCTGATTGGTTTTTATACATTAATTCTGAATAATGGTGCTTTAGAAACTTATTTTTTAGGTTACGATAGTGAACATCAATATCCCAATCAGTTGTATTTAAATATGCTTTATGATATGCTAAAGTTTGGTATAGAAAACAAGTTTAAATCTGTGGTGTATGCTAGAACTGCTATGGAAATTAAAAGTTCGGTAGGAGCAAAGACCAAACCCATGACAATTTATTTAAAACATACAAATAGCTTTCTGAATGGCATTCTAAAACAGGTTTTTAAATTGATGAATCCGTCGCAAGACTGGAATGAACGACATCCTTTTAAAAATTAAACAAGAGGGTTTGTTTGGATAAGCCGATTTCTTCGACTGAAAGACAATAAATCAGTTTTTATGAAATCATTAGTAACACTTTTATTACTGCTCCCGTTTTATGTTTTTTCTCAAAACATGGATAACGAAAAACTTGAAACCATTTATGCAACCGTTAGCGATTCTATAAAAGGAAATCCTGGTGCCTGGCAGTTTTTTATAAAGGAACTTCCTATAATGTCCATAACCGATGCGAATCATAATAGAATGCGGATTATGTCGCCAATAGCAGACTCAAACAGTTTAAGTAATGATTTGATTAAATCTGCATTGGTTGCCAATTTTCACACGGCTTTAGATGTTAAATACGCTGTTTCAGATGGCATTTTATGGTCGGTGTTTATCCATCCTTTAAAAGAGCTTTCTGAAGCCCAAGTTAAAGACGCTGTGAGCCAAGTATATTATGCAAATATTAATTTTGGTACTACGTTTGCAAGTACGTCGTTGACATTTCCTAGTAATATTAGTGAAAAGGAAGAAGAGAAAATCGACGAAATTCCTAAATTTAAAAAATTATAACCTTAAATATAAAAGCCTCAATATTAATTATATTGAGGCTTTATCTATGATTTTTAAAGAAGATTATAGAATTATTCTTTATTATTCTTTTTAGAATTCTTCATCGCTTCTCCAATTTGATTACTAGCAGTAAAACTAGCTACCATATCATTTAACATTTGACTTCCCGCTTGTGGTGAATTTGGCAACAATATCAAGTTACTATTAGTTTCTTGCCCAATAGATTGTAGGGTATCATAATGTTGTGTGACTACAATAAGTGCAGAAGCCTCTTGAGAGTTTATACCAACTTTGTTAAGTACCTCGACGGATTCCTCTAAACCACGTGCAATTTCTCGACGTTGGTCTGCAATACCTTGTCCTTGTAAACGCTTACTTTCAGCTTCAGCTTTTGCTTTTTCAACAATTAAAATACGAGCAGCATCACCCTCAAACTGAGCAGCAATTTTTTCACGTTCAGAAGCATTAATTCTATTCATGGCCTCTTTTACTTGAGCGTCTGGATCTATATCTGTTACTAAAGTTTTAATAATATCAAAACCATAATTCTGCATAGCATCATTTAATTCTGCTTTTACAGCAAGTGCGATATCATCTTTCTTAACGAATACGTCATCTAGTTTCATTTTAGGAACTTCAGCACGTACCACATCAAACACATAACTTGTAATTTGATCGTGTGGATAATCTAGCTTATAAAAGGCATCATATACCTTATCACGTATTACTTTGTATTGTACCGACACTTTAAGTCGTACAAATACGTCATCTAAGGTTTTGGTTTCTATAATAACATCTAATTGTTGAATTTTTAAACTCAATCTTCCAGCAATTCTATCAACTAATGGAATTTTTAATTGTAAACCTGATTGACGAATACTATGAAATTTACCAAAGCGTTCTATAATAGCTGCTGTTTGCTGTTTAACAACAAAGAATGACGAGATTAAAATAAATAATCCGAAAATAATAATGGGGATAAAAACAAAATTCATAATATTTTTATTAAAAAATGGTTAGAAAAATTAAGATACAAAAATTATACTATATTTGGCCGCTTATAACCCGAACTTATGAAGTATAACCGACTTTTATTATTAGTAGCATTAGCACTATGTTTTGTTACAAAAAGTTTTTCACAAAGAGGTAACTATCGAATATCAAATGGTATTGGTATCACAGGAGGTGTTACTCAATTTGATATTGTTACTGATAATTTTACCACCAAATCCTCTAATGGTTTTATTGGCGGGCTTAGTGCCGTGGTTGATATTCCCAACCGATGGTACAATATGAGTTTTGGTATGCAACTTTCTGAAAGTACTATAGAAATTTCAGGAAGACCAACTTTAACGAGTACCGAAGAAGCATTTATTGAATACAAAATATTTGCAGCCCAATTGGCTTTGTTAGGGCATATAAAAGTAATTCCTAACCATTTTACCATTGATGTTGGCCCGATGTTGCAATATAACGGGAAGCTAGAATTTAAAGATAAAGACCAAGAAGGTTATTTCGTAAATAATTATACTAATTTATCTACGGAAGACATCACGAATATTTCTCAATTTAATTTGAATGGGGCCATAGGAGCATCGATAGGCTTTAAAAACTTTAAATTGAAAGCCCAATATATTTATGGGTTTACTAATATCTTAAAGAAACTTGAAGGTAAAGTAGATGCTACAGGCGGAAATGCGCGTTTTAAAGGGAATCAAACCATGTTGGTTTTGGGTGCTATTGTTTCGTTTTAGTTATTAACGTTAATATATTTACAATATATTAATCACCCTATCAACACGCTTAACCGTTTCATTCTTCCCAATCATAAACATAATATCAAATACGTCAGGGCCTTGTAGAGTACCAACTAAAGCTAAACGCAGCGGCATCATCACTTTACCAAAACCAATATCCTTACTTGTTATCCAACCTTTAATAATAGTTTGAAGGGTTTCTACTGAAAAATCGTCGATGTTATTTATAATAGAAACAACTTGATTTAAAATATCTTTTGTACCCTCTTTAAACGCTTTTTTAGAAGCTTTTTCATCATAAGATGTTGGTGCAGTAAAAAAGAAATGGCTCAAATCCCAAAAATCTGAAACAAACGTTGCGCGTTCTTTTACTAAACCGATAACCATTGAGATATAGTTAATATCAATTTCAGCTAATTCAGAATGTTGATTTTTAAAAGTTTCAGCCAACACATCATTATCCTGTTCTTGCATATAATGATGATTAAACCACTTGGTCTTATCAGGGTCAAAACGCGCACCAGATTTATTGACTTTGGTTAAATTAAATGCAGTAATAAGCCCATCCATATTAAAAATTTCTTGCTCCGTTCCTGGGTTCCAGCCTAAAAAGGCTAAGAAGTTAACCATGGCTTCAGGGAAATACCCATCTTCTTTATAGCCTCTTGAAACATCGCCAGTTTTTGGGTCGGTCCATTCTAAAGGAAATACCGGAAAGCCTAGTTTATCACCATCACGCTTACTTAATTTTCCTTTTCCGGTAGGTTTTAAAATAAGTGGTAGATGTGCAAATTCAGGAGTTTCCCAACCAAAAGCATTGTACAATTGATAGTGCAAAGCCAAAGACGGTAACCATTCTTCGCCACGAATAACATGCGAGATTTCCATTAAATGGTCATCTACAATATTGGCTAAATGGTAGGTAGGCATACCATCACTTTTAAACAAGACTTTATCATCTAAAATATTGGTATCAATTTTAATATCGCCACGAATAATATCTGTTAGATGCAAAGTTTCATCTTGAGGCGATTTAAAACGAATCACATAATCTTCACCAGCATCCAATTTAGTTTGAACCTCGTTCGCGCTAAGCGATAAAGAATTACTTAATTTTAGTCTGTTATGCCAATTGTAAATAAAAGTTTTCCCTTTAGCTTCGTGGTCTTTTCTATGGAAATCTAAGGTTTCAGAAGTATCAAAAGCATAATACGCATTGCCAGAAGCAATTAAGGTATCCGCATATTGTTTGTATAAATCTCTGCGTTCGCTTTGTCGATATGGGCCATATGTTCCGGAGTTCACAGGGCTCTCATCAGCAGGCATGCCACACCAGTTTAAAGCATCAATAATGTATTGCTCAGCACCTTCAACATAACGATTTTGATCGGTATCTTCAATTCTTAAAATAAAGGTGCCATTATGCTTTTTAGCAAACAAATAGTTGAATAAAGCTGTACGAACTCCGCCTATGTGTAAAGGTCCTGTTGGACTTGGTGCAAAACGCACACGAACGTTTTTGGTCATGTTTTGTAATTTATGACTGCAAAGATAAAACGATATTTAGGAATAGAAATGGTTAAGCAGAAATGATTTTTTATCACGTTTGCTTATTTATGGAGTTTAGCACAAATACGTTTAAAATTTATGATAGACTCCAAAGCTTATGGCTGGGCTTTTTGCAACATTATTTCCAGAAAATGATCCTCCAAAACCAACATTAAGACCAAAACTATCAGTTATTTTACCAATTACTTTTAATCCATACGAGATGTATTCTTGGTCGTTAACATAAAGTGCTGTTAATTGATTTGTTATCGGTAAAACAATGTCTCCGTTTTTAAAAGATTCAACAATATCAATAAATGCAATTAATAGAATGTTTTTAAAAGGCTTTGTTCCAATTTCACCACCAAGTTTTAAATTACTACTGTAGTTGTTTGTTCTTATGTTTGCGCCAGCAAAAGCTTGAACATAAAATGTTTTAAAACTTCTGCTTGCGTTCAGGGTAGGCGTAAACGACCAAGCATCAATTCCTGTTCTAATACCTGTAGCATTATCAAAAGAACCCGTATTGGCTTCTATATTAAGTTGAGCAGCAATAACCCATGTATGGTTATAAACTTGATGTTTTAAACCCATTTCTATATTGCCTAAACTTGTTGAGGAACCAGCTCTTGTAATTTCTGTATTGTTGCTAACCAATTGTCCAGTTTCAATAAATTTTAGAGGCACATTAAGGATGATGGTCGTTTTATCGGAAAGCCCGTATTCACCATAAAACTGTAAGGTGTTATCTGTAATGTCACGTTCTGTGAGGTACTCCGGATTCCCAAAAATGGTATTATAACTGTTTATAGTCGTGAAAGACAGTTGTGTATAAGCTTCACCCTTCTTTTTTGTCCAACCGCTTTGAGCATAGAAAACTTGACTTAAAAGAAAAATAAGAACGGTTAATTTTTTTGACATAAACACTAAATTTAGATATTAGTAGTTTTCCTTTTAAGAACCTTGCACGAGGTTTAACAAAGATTAAAGATTTTGTTTTTATTAAATACACTATTTTTATAAAATCTATAATGAATCATTTTCAAGACATACAAAACAAATTAGAAGCCTTTATAAGGCGCTACTATACCAATGAATTGCTTAAAGGAACCATCCTATTTTTTGCTATTGGTTTGCTCTATTTTTTGTTCACACTCTTTATCGAGCATGTTTTATGGTTGAATACAGGCTCTAGAACGGTTTTGTTTTGGTTATTTATTGCTGTGGAATTAGGCTTACTCATCAAGTTTATATGTATTCCTTTAGCCAAGTTGTTCAAACTTCAAAAAGGGATTGATTATGAAGTTGCTTCAAAGATTATCGGGAAACATTTCCCTGAAGTTGATGATAAATTATTGAATGTATTACAACTTAATGAAAATGATTCAAAATCAGAATTATTGTTAGCAAGCATAGAGCAGAAGTCTCTAGAACTCAAACCCATTCCGTTTAAACTCGCTGTTAATTTTAAAAAGAATCTTGGGTATTTAAAATATGCCGCCATTCCAGTTATCATTTTATTATTAACTTTTTTAACAGATAATTCAGATTGGTTTAGTGATAGTTACAAGCGTGTAGTACATTATAAAACGGCTTATGAACCACCAGCGCCATTTCAGTTTTTTGTTGTCAACGATAATTTAAACGCCATAGAAAACAAAGACTTTAAGCTCATTGTAAAAACAGCAGGTGATGTGACTCCAGAAAGCGCACAAATAACCTATAATGATGAAACATACTTTTTACAACAAAAGGACTTAGGCGAATTTGAATATGTATTTACGCAGCCAAAAGAAATTATTACATTTCAGTTATTTGCTAACAACGTAACGTCAAAACCATATACGATTAATGTTATTGAAACGCCATTGTTATTAAGTTTTGAGATGGTTATGGATTATCCATCATATACCAAAAAAAGAGATGAAACCCTAAAAAGCACAGGTAATGCTTTAGTTCCAGAAGGCACACAAATTAAGTGGCAGCTTAAAACAAAATCAACAGATCAGGTCTTCTTATATTTTAAAGATACGCTTAGTTTTAGTTCTGAGAAAGCAGGCGTTTTTAAAGCTTCTAAACACATTTATAATAGTTTTGACTACACATTAAGCACCAGTAATAAAAACCTAAAGAATTACGAAAATTTAGCATTTAATATTGATGTAGTAAAAGATGAATACCCAGAAATTAACTTAAAAGTAGAGAAAGATAGTTTGGATTTACAAACGCTATATTTCTACGGACAGGTTAGTGATGATTACGGTTTCAGTAAGTTACAACTCGTTTACTATCCTTCTGAAAATGAAAAGGACAAACAGTTTGAAGCCATTCCGATTTCAAATTCAAATATTGCAGAATTCATCAGTGCATTTCCTAATAATTTAAATATAGTAGAAGGTGTTGCATATGATTTGTATTTCCAAGTATTTGATAATGATATAATTAACAGGTTTAAAAGCGTAAAAAGTAATGTGTTTTCATATAGAAAACGTACTAAGGATGAAGAAGCTCAAAAAAAACTGGAAGAACAAAGCAAAACTATTAAAGAACTAAACAAGTCTTTGAAGAAGTTTGATGAGCAAGAAAAAAAATTAGAAGAGTTAACCAAAACTCAGAAGGAAAAATCAAGTTTGAATTTTAATGATAAAAAGAAGTTAGAGTCCTTTTTTAAGCGTCAGAAACAGCAAGACGAGATGATGAAAAACTTCAATAAAAAGTTAAAAGACAATTTAGAAGAATTTCAAAAAGAAAACCCAAAAGAAGACCAATTTAAAGAAGATTTAAAAGAGCGGTTAAAAGACAATGAAGAGAAACTTGAAAAAGACGAAAAGCTATTAAAAGAAATAGAAAAACTTCAAGAGAAAATTAATAAAGAAGATTTAATTCAGAAACTAGATGAGCTTGCAAAACAAAACAAAAATAAAAAGCGAAGTTTAGAACAACTCTTAGAACTAACCAAAAGGTTTTATGTTGAAAAGAAGTTAGAAAAACTGAAAGAAGATTTGATGAAACTGGCTATTGACCAAGAGAAATTATCAAATGAATCAGAAGAAGAAAACACTAAAGAGAAACAAGATGATTTAAATAAAGCTTTTGAAGCCTATAAAAAACAAATAGAAGAACTAGAAAAGGACAGTAAAGCACTAAAAAAACCTATTGAAATCCCTAGGGACAAGTTAGACGAAAAGGAGGTTAAAGATGAACAGAAAAAGGCATCAGAAGAGCTAGAGAAAAAAGAACAAGAAACCCAAGATTCAGATAAAGAAAAACAAGAACAAGAAGCGCAGAAAAATCAGAATTTAAAAAACGCAAAGAAAAGTCAAAAGAAAGCGGCTCAAAAAATGAAACAAATGAGTCAGCAAATGCAAAGTGCCATGCAAGCAGGTGGTGGCGAACAAATGCAAGAAGATATGGATATGCTAAGACAAATTTTAGATAATTTGGTCTTGTTTTCGTTTGATCAAGAAGCCCTAATGGATCAGTTTAAATCCATTGAGGTTAATCATAATAAATATGCAATCTATCTTAAAAAGCAAAACAATATAAGAGAGCATTTTGAGCATATAGACGATAGTTTGTTTGCCTTATCGCTGCGTCAACCCAAACTTTCAGAACAAGTTAATAAAGAAATTACCGAGGTATATTATAATATTGATAAAGCCCTAAGTTTATTGGCTGAAAACCAGTTGTATCAAGGGGTTTCCAATCAACAATTTACTGTAACAGCCGCCAATAATCTAGCAAACTTTTTAAGTGATGTTTTAGATAATATGCAAGAAAGCATGAGCATGTCGCCAGGAAAAGGCGGAGAAGGCGATATGCAATTGCCAGACATTATTATGAGCCAAGAAGAGCTTAATAAAATGATGGAAGAAGGTATGAAAAAGGGAGAAAAAGGAAACCCTAAAGAAGGCGAAGGAAAGCAAGAAGGAAAAGGCGAGAAGGAAGGTGAAAAAGAAAAAGATGGAAAAAAAGGGAATAAAGGCGATAAAGAAGGTAAAGGTAAGGATGGAGAAAAAACAGGTGGAGAAGGCGAGGGCACTAATGAAGACCAAAACGGATTACTTTACGAAATCTATCAGCAACAACAGCAATTACGACAAGCATTACAAGACAAGCTTGCTAAAGAAGGTAAGAGCGGAAATGGTGATGCCTTAGTGAGGCAAATGGAAGATATAGAATTGGATTTATTAAATAAAGGTTTCACGCAACAAACACTTCAAAAAATGATGGCATTAAAGCATCAATTACTGAAATTAGAAAATGCCACATTTCAACAAGGCGAGGACAATAAACGAGAATCTGAAACCAATAAAAACCAATTTGATAACAATACCAATAACCAAATTCCAACAGCAAAACAATATTTTAAAACTACAGAAATATTAAATAGACAAGCTTTACCTTTGCAACACGTTTATAAAAAGAAAGTGCAAGAGTATTTTAAGAAAAGCGAATGATTAATTTCAACTACGAAACCAATTTTAAATTACATTCAGAGAAACAAATCTCAAAATGGATTACAGACACCATTGCTTCTGAAGAATACAAATTGGAAGAAATAAATTATGTGTTTTGCGATGACGATTACCTACATAAATTAAATGTAGAATTTTTAAATCATGATACACTAACAGACATTATTAGTTTTGATTATTCTATAGGAAAAATTATACAAGGCGATATTTTTATTTCAATCGAAAGGGTGGAAGATAATGCTAAAGATTTTGGTGTTTCTTTTGAAAAAGAATTGCAACGTGTTATAATCCATGGTGTCTTGCATTACTGTGGTTATAAAGATAAGTCTGATGAAGATGCCAAGGTCATGCGCGATAAAGAGAATCACTACTTGGCTAATCTAGCCTAAGATTAAAGAATTCAACGTATATTTGCAAACTCAAATTATTGAATTGTTCCACGTGGAACATGTTTTTTGAAAAAGAATAGCTATGTTTAACGAAGTATATGATGTTATAGTTGTTGGAGCAGGTCACGCAGGAAGTGAAGCTGCTGCCGCTGCTGCAAACATGGGAAGCAAAACACTACTTGTTACCATGAACTTACAGAACATTGCACAAATGTCTTGCAACCCTGCTATGGGCGGTATTGCAAAAGGACAAATTGTTCGTGAAATTGACGCCCTTGGTGGGTATAGTGGTATAGTTTCCGATACTTCGGCCATTCAGTTTAAAATGCTCAACAAATCTAAAGGACCCGCTATGTGGAGCCCAAGAGTGCAAAGTGATAGAATGCGTTTTGCAGAAGATTGGAGGTTGCTTTTAGAAGGCACACCTAATCTTGATTTCTACCAAGAAATGGTTTCTGGATTATTGATTGAAAAAGATAAAGTTGTCGGCGTAAAAACCTCTTTAGGAATTCAAATAAAAGCCAAGTCTGTTGTTCTAACAAATGGCACATTTTTAAATGGGTTAATCCATATAGGCGACAAGAATTTTGGAGGCGGTAGAGCGGGAGAGCGTGCAGCAACAGGAATTACAGAACAACTTGTTGATTTAGGTTTTGATTCCGGAAGAATGAAAACTGGAACACCGCCAAGAGTAGATGGACGCTCTTTGGATTATTCTAAAATGATAGTACAACCAGGAGATGATAATCCCGAGAAGTTTTCATATTTAGATACTACAAAACCATTAGAAAATCAACGTGCATGTCATATGACGTATACCAGCCTTGAGGTACATGATTTGCTTCGAGAAGGGTTTGATCGGTCGCCCATGTTTAATGGTAGGATTAAAAGTTTGGGGCCAAGATATTGTCCGTCTATAGAAGATAAAATCAATCGGTTTGCTGATAAAGACCGACATCAATTATTCATAGAGCCAGAAGGCTGGAATACCTGTGAGGTTTATGTCAATGGGTTTTCAACATCACTTCCAGAAGATGTTCAATTTAAAGCATTACGTTCCGTAGTTGGTTTTGAAAACGTTAAGTTTTTTAGACCAGGTTATGCTATTGAGTATGATTATTTTCCGCCAACGCAATTAAAACATACTTTGGAAACCAAGTTAGTTGAAGGCTTGTATTTTGCTGGACAAATTAATGGGACAACTGGATATGAAGAAGCGGCTTCACAAGGTTTAATGGCTGGAATAAACGCGAGCTTAAAAGTTCAAGACAAGGAGGCGTTCACTTTAAAAAGAGACGAAGCATATATAGGAGTTTTAGTAGACGATTTAATCACTAAAGGCACAGAGGAGCCTTATCGTATGTTCACGTCACGAGCAGAATACAGAACCCTATTACGTCAAGACAATGCCGATTTAAGATTAACACCAAAAGGATTTGAACTTGGAATAGCTTCAGAAAAGCGTTTAAAGCGTATGGAAGAGAAACATGATGCTGCTGAAAAGTTTGTGAGCTTTTTTGAAACGCAGAGTGTTAAGCCCGAGGAAATAAATCCTGTTTTAGAAGCTAAAAACTCATCACCAGTAAAACAATCCGGTAAGCTTTTTAAAGTATTTGCTAGGCCAAATATTGAAATGGAAGATGTTAGAAAAGTAGACAGTGTTGAATCCTATATACAAGAAAACAACCTAGATAGAGAAGTCATTGAACAAACAGAAATACAAGTAAAATATGCTGGGTACATAGCCAAGGAAAAGAATAATGCGGATAAGCTGACAAGGTTAGAGTATGTAAAAATACCAGAGAATTTTGACTACTCGCAAATTAAATCCATGAGTTTTGAAGCACGTGAAAAATTAAAAAAAATTCAACCAACTACCGTTTCTCAAGCATCAAGGATTAGCGGAGTTTCTCCAAATGATATTTCTGTTCTATTGGTTTATATGGGACGTTAATTGAACGAGTTTTAAAAACGTTCCACGTGGAACATTTAATTTATGCATTACCTTGGGCATAGTCGAAAGGTCTTTTAAAAAGTAAATTTTTATTTATTATCCGTGGCAAGCAAAAACCTAAATCATATCCGTTTAAAAATAAAAGACCACTCCGTTTCAGAGGAAGTGTTTGAGTTAATTCAGAATTCAGAATACGGTTTTCTGGAAACCACGCCACAACCATCTTCAGATAAATTAGCTGAATATTATAAAAGTGAAGACTACATTTCGCATACAGATTCGAAAAGAAATCTATTTGAAAAAGTCTATCATATAGTTAGAACAATCTCCCTTAAAAAGAAATTAAGCTTAATCAATGCTTTTGCTTCAAATGATAAAAATCTTCTAGATATAGGTTGCGGAACAGGTGATTTTTTACAAATCGCGCAGAAAAATAATTGGACGGTTTCAGGAATTGAGCCAAACGAACAAGCAAGGCGTATTGCCAATAGAAAAACGAATAATTCGATTTTTGAAATAGAACAATTATTAAAGTTTAAATCGAATAGTTTTGATATCATTACGCTTTGGCATGTATTAGAACATTTACCGAATTTAGAAGACCATATGGCTGTTTTTAAAAAGCTGCTTAAACCTAAAGGCACTTTAATTATAGCTGTACCAAATTATAAAAGTTATGATGCAAAACATTATAAACAGTTTTGGGCGGCTTATGATGTACCAAGACATTTATGGCATTTTAATAAAATGTCTATTTCCAAATTAATGGATAAACAATCCTTGGAAGTTATAAAAGTTATGCCCATGTGGTTTGATGCTTTTTATGTTAGTCTGCTTTCAGAAAAATACAAGTCTGGAAAAATGAATCCTGTAAAAGGGTTTTGGATTGGACTCCTTTCAAATATTAAAGCACTTCGTTCAAAAGAGGCTTCATCTTTAATTTACATCATTAAAAACAGTTAAAAACACCTCTTAAGCGCTTGTTTGAATGTTCTCTCTCTATAAATACAAATATGCTAACAATTTTTATAAGTGCTTTAAATCGTCTTAAACGCACTCGTTTTTAATAGAAATTAATTATATGTTCCTGTTTTTGTTATAAGAATTCATTATATGTTAAAATCAGAATAATTTCGCATCATTTTAAAGCTTACTTCATTACATTTGTTCGGATTTAAAAAATCAGGAAAAAAACAATCAACAAATAAAAAATCAGATGAAAAACATAATTTATGTTGCCTTAGCGATGCTTGTATTAGCATCATGTGAAAAACCAAATAAAATTGGTTTTATAGATAACGGAACCGTTATTAACGATTTTCAAGAAAAGAAAGATTTAGAAACTAGATTTCAAGCAAAAGAAGAAGCTTTTAGAAAAAGAGCAGATAGCATAGGGCAAGCATTTCAAGCCGAAGCACAAAAAGGACAAGCCGAAGCACAACGATTAGCAAGAAGTAATAGAAAGAAAGCCGAAGAGCTTATGGGTGGTTTACAACAAAAACAACAGCAATTGCAACAGCAAATGCAATTCGAGCAACAACAATTAACACAAGCTTTTCAATCTGAGATTGACTCGGTTATTGTTAAGGTTAAAGATTTTGTTAGTGACTACGGAAAAGCCAATGGATACAACTATATATTAGGAACCAGTGATGCAGCTGCAACAGTTATGTATGGCGCAGAGCAAAGCGATTTAACACAAACTATTTTGGATGCGTTAAATGCTGAATACAATAAAGAAAAGTAACTAAGTAGTAAGTTATTGATTTACAGAACATTAAGCGCTTGTTTTAAACTTAAAATAAGCGTTTTTTTATTGAAATTATTCTGCCTTTTTATGAAGCAAGCGTGTTAACTTAATGGAAAGGTCCGTTAAGATAATCTTAGAATTTCCATTGCGTTCAATATGATAAATAGCATCTTGCAATTCATTGCTAATATCCATAATATTATTGCCGTGTACAAAAGGCGCAAAATTTTCAAGTTTAAATTTTTCGGTTTTAGGTTCAAAAAAAACTAAATCAGTAGCATTATAATTCAATAGTAACGCTTGACGGAAAAAATCCAAACAAAAGTTTAGAAATTGCTTTTGAGTTTCACGCCCTGTTTTAGCAATATCTTCACTCCAAGAAATTAAGTCGTGAATAGCCGCTTTGTTGCCTTTAGCTTTAAAAGCACTACGTATCCAGAAAATAAACCAAGTTTCAAACTGAATATCTTCAGAGTCTTGATATACCAAATCGCAGGCTTTATTATAATTTCCGTTGGACTGATGCGCAATTTTTGTAGCTACACCAATATCTATATTAAACTGTTTTACTAAAGCTGTTTTTATAACGTCTTCTGCCAATGGCGGAAAATGTAATATTTGGCAGCGCGAACGAATGGTATTAATTAGTTGCTCTTCATCTTCAGCAATTAAGATAAAAACGGTTTTATTTGGAGGTTCTTCAATAAGCTTTAAAAGCTTATTGGCGCAGGCCGTATTCATTTTTTCTGCCATCCAAATTAACATGACTTTATAGCCACCTTCATAAGATTTAAGGGTTAGTGCCTTTACAATATCATGAGCTTCATCAACACCAATTTGGCCTTGCTTATTGTCAACACCAAGGAGTTTGTACCAATCAAATAAATTTCCATAAGGTTGCTCGTTTAACAATTGTCGCCACTCCTCTAAGTAAAAACTCGAAACAGGCTTGCTTTTTACCTTATTACTTGTCGTTACAGGAAAAGCAAAATGTAAATCAGGATGCGAGAAATTTTTAAATTTTAAGTTACAGGCGTCGCTTCCTGAATTATTCTCACCATCAGAATTAGAACATAGAATATATTGGGCATAAGCCAAAGCCATAGGTAATGTGCCAGAACCCTCATTGCCAACAAATAACTGCGCATGCGGAATTCTACCATTATCTACACTTTGCGTTAAATGATTTTTAATATGGTTTTGCCCTAAAATATCTTCAAAAAGCATGAAACAAATATACTTTTTGTTTTTAACATTATCTTGTAACAAATAAAAGATAAATCGACTTATTTTTATAAGCACAAACTAGCTACAAAAACAAAATGATTCAAAAGGCCATTCTTTTTATTCCTGATATTTCAGGTTTTACAGAATTTGTTCATCATACCCATATAAACCATAGTCGGCATATTATTTCTGAGCTATTGGAATTACTAATAGACAGTAACAATATGGGCTTAGAGTTGGCTGAAATTGAAGGCGATGCATTGTTTCTTTATAAAATTGAAGACCAAGTAAATGTTGGTGATATTGAGCAACAAATACAGGCTATGTATGTTGCATTTCATACCCATTTAAAACGTTATGAGTATCAACGTATTTGTTATTGCAGTGCTTGTTCTTCAGCATATAATTTAAAAATAAAGTTTGTCGTGCACTATGGTGATATTGAATTTATTGAAGTAAAGAAAACAAAAAAACCGTATGGGAGCCATGTCATACAAGTCCATCGATTATTAAAAAATGAAGTGCCAGTTGAAGAATATGCACTTTTTACTGAAACTATTTTGCCTCTCGATGAAGAAAATAGCGCCAATACAATGGAAGCTATCTACGATTTTGGAAGCATTGTTTATAGCTATAACGAACTGGATTATTTAAAGCAACAGCTACCTGAAATACATCCAATACCAGATGATGTTCCAAAGCATGTATTGTTTTCTGAAACAGAAACACTTAAGATTGCTGCCATAGATTTATATGAAGTTATTAGTAATTTTGATTACAGGTTGCTTTGGACAAAAGGTGTTGACAGACTAGAATATGAAAAAAATAAAGTAAATCGAGCCGGACAAAAGCATAAATGTTTAGTCAATAAAAATCAGGAAATAGAACAAACCACAGTGGTTAAAGACGTAAAAAGTAACCAGTTGGTTTATGGAGAATCCACTACAAATATACCATTTACAAAACGTGTAAATAGTTATTTTGTTTTAGAGGAAACTATGGATGGATTTACAAAATTAAGTATAGAAGTCTATGCCGATTTTAAACCTTTTGGAATCCTTATGAAATGGCTTTTTAAAAAGAATTTAGCCGCTGCTATTTCGGTAAATATTAAAGAGCTAATTCTTCTTGTCGACTCAGGCTTTCTTCCAGACAGTGATAATTAGCAATGTTTTTTAAAAATCTTTGCCACCTACATCGTTTTCGTTAAAAAACACATTTTAAATAGCTTTTTAATTAGTTACATTTGTGGAACAATCCATTAAATTGATAAGAATGAAGACTCTAAATGATTTTAATTTTGAAAATAAAAAAGCATTAATCCGTGTAGATTTTAATGTGCCTTTAAATGAAAATTTTGAAGTTACCGATGCAACAAGAATTGTATCTGCAAAACCAACCATTATTAAGATTTTAGAAGACGGTGGAAGCTGTATTTTGATGTCGCATTTAGGGCGTCCAAAAGGGTTTCAAGATGAGTTTTCATTAAAACACATTGCATCCAAAGTAGAAGATATTTTAGGCGTAGAAGTAAAAACAGTTGCAGATTGTATTGGCGCAGATGTTGAAGCTGTAGCAGCAAGTTTAGAACCAGGACAAATTTTATTGTTAGAAAATTTAAGGTTTTATAAAGAAGAAACAGCTGGTGATGTTGGGTTTGCTGAAAAATTATCAAAATTAGGTGATATTTATGTAAATGATGCTTTTGGAACAGCTCATAGAGCGCATGCATCTACAACAATAGTGGCTCAGTTTTTTGAAGGCAAAAAATGCTTTGGTAGTTTATTAGCCCAAGAAATTGACAGTATTAAGAAAGTTATGGAAACAGGTGAAAAACCTGTTTTAGCAATTCTTGGTGGTGCAAAAGTATCTTCAAAAATTACCATTATAGAAAATATTCTTGATAAAGTAGATCACTTAATTATTGGAGGCGGAATGGCATTTACCTTTGTAAAAGCACAAGGCGGAAACATTGGAAATTCAATTTGTGAAGATGATAAAATGCCTTTAGCCTTAGATATTTTAAAACAAGCAAAAGCAAAAAACGTTCAAATACATATTCCAGTAGATACTATTGCAGCTGATGATTTTAGTAATGATGCCAATACACAGATTCTTGACATTAATGAAATTCCTGATGGCTGGGAAGGTGTTGATGCTGGACCGAAATCTAGAGCACAATTTCATAATGTTGTCATGGCATCTAAAACCATCCTTTGGAACGGTCCATTAGGCGTTTTTGAAATGGAAAGTTTTGCTGGCGGAACCATTGAATTAGGAAACTCTATTGCTGAAGCTACTAAAAACGGAGCGTTTTCATTAGTTGGTGGTGGCGATTCTGTTGCTGCTGTAAAACAATTTGGTTTTGAAGAAAAAGTAAGCTACGTAAGTACTGGAGGTGGCGCCATGCTTGAAAGTTTAGAAGGAAAAACATTGCCCGGTATTGCTGCTATATTGGAATAATTTGAAATAAGTTTTCAAATTCATTATAAAAATACGAATTTAGCCATAACATCGTTCAATAACCAACTGAATTGATTTTATGGCTTTTCGATTTTTTATAATCTTATTACTTCTAAATATAGGAACTTGTTTTTCGCAAGACCAAGACACTATTTCTATACAATACAAAACCATTAAAGATTCTTTAATTGATGGAGTTTCTCAAACTATAAAATCTATTGAGGTTGAAGTGGATAGCGCTTCAATAAAAAAAAGAATAGAAGGCATTGAATTTGCAAACAAATTAGACGAGCAATGGTATGAGGAATTATATAATAACACACTGTTTGACTCTGTTTATAATTCTGTAACAGAATTAAATTTCGACCCCGTTGATTATCCAGAATTACCAACAGACACACTCAAAGCCAGGCTTAAAGAACTAGATGCAAGAACACCTTTTAATGTCGCATATAATCCATCTTTAGAAAGTGTTATAAAATCGTATTTAAAACATAGAAGAAAATCAATTCAAAAACTAATAACCTTAAGTGCGTTTTACTTTCCCATGTTTGAGCGCGAGTTAGACCTCTACAATATCCCTTTAGAAGTTAAATATTTAGCCATTGTGGAGTCGGCGTTAAAACCTAGAGCAAAATCTAGAGTAGGCGCAACAGGTTTATGGCAATTTATGTTTAGTACGGGAAAAATGTATGGTTTGGATGTGAGCAGTTATGTTGATGAACGTAGTGACCCTATAAAATCTACTGAAGCTGCTGCAAAATACTTAGCCAGATTATATAAGATTTTTGGCGATTGGGATTTGGCTTTAGCAGCTTACAATTCAGGTCCGGGTAACGTTTCAAAAGCCATTCGTCGTTCAGGAGGGTATAAAAATTATTGGAATATCAGGCATTATTTACCACGCGAAACAGCAGGGTATTTACCAGCTTTTTTGGCCAACATGTATATCTTTGAGTATGCAGAAGCCCATGGTTTTAAGAAATACAAACCCGAATCTGCTTATTTTGAAACAGATACTGTTAGAGTCAAACAAATGATAACCCTTGATCAAGTTTCAGAAGCAACAGGAACACCTATTGAGAAACTTCAGTTTTTAAATCCATCTTATAAATTAGATATTATCCCATTTATTAAAGATGAAAATTATACGTTACGATTGCCAATAGATGTTATTGGATATTTTGTAAATAACGAAGAACAAATCTATGCTTTTGCTAAAGCGGAATTTGATAAACGCGAAAAACCCTTGCCTCAGTTTTTTGAAGCCGATGCAAAAGTAATCTACAGGGTAAAATCGGGCGACTATCTTGGTAAAATATCTAGAAAATATGGTGTTAGGGTAAGTCATATAAAAAGGTGGAACGGGTTAAGAAGTAATAATTTAAAAATAGGGCAACGACTGACTATATACCCTAGAAAACCTCAAGTATCAGTTGCAACATCATCAAAAACTGTAAAAAAACCAAAACCCATTTCTGGCGAAATAATTACATACACCGTTAAAAGTGGAGATTCCTTATGGAGCATTTCTCAAAAATTCCCTGGAGTTTCTATTCAAAATATAAAAGATTGGAACGGTATTAGTGGTAGTAAATTAAAACCAGGAATGAAACTTAAAATAGCAAAAGGTTAGATTCCAAAATAAACATAAGCGTATTATGCGATATATTATTTTTTCAGTAGTATCATTAATGATGTTGATGTCTTGTGCGGACAAAAAAAAATCAAACGAAAAATTTCTGCCAGATGCTTCTGGAGCCATTAACAATGTATCAGTTGTAACAGAAAACGAGCTTTGGGACGGGCACGTTGGCCAAGCCATAAGAAACCTGCTTGCAAAACCTATTTATGGTTTACCGCAAGACGAACCTACATTTACTATTAGTCAAATCCCAACCAGTGTTTTTTCAGGTTTTGTAACTAAAAACAGGACTGTTTTAAAGATTGAAACTAATAAAGCAGCAGGTATTGAAATTATAGAAAATGCATATGCAAAACCACAAAAAGTTATTGTAGTATCTGGTAAAACAAAAGAAGATATTATAAATATTCTTAAAGAAAACGAGTCAAAAATAATTGAAACATTTAGAAATGTAGAGCTTGCGGAAAGATTGCGGCAAATGGCTAAATCGCCACATAAGTTCAATTCCATTAAAGAAAAATTTGGATTAACCATTCAATTTCCATCTATCTACGAAGTCATTAAAGAAACTGACAATTTTTCATGGTTTTCAAAAGACATTACAACGGGTTCCATGCACTTAATGTTGTATGAGTTGCCTCACGACGCTATAAAACGTAATGATAGTACAGTAACACAAATTATAAAAATTAGAGATTCAATAGGGGAAATAAATGTCCCCGGACGCATAGAAGGCTCTTATTTAATAACCGAAAAAGCATATACGCCATTTCATAACGAGGTTATTATAGATAACAAACCAACGTTAGAAACTAAGGGGATTTGGGATTTAAAAGGTGCTTTTATGGCCGGACCGTTTATTAACTATGCTATTGAAGATAGAATTAATAAACGATGGGTTGTTGTTGAAGGATTTGCATTTGCACCATCGGTTGAAAAACGAAACTATATGCTAGAGGTCGAAGCGATTATTAAATCGGTTAAAATAGAATGAAACGACAAAAGTTGCCATAAAAAAAGACCAATACATTGTATTGGTCTTTTTTTTATAAATAGAATCAGTTTTATTCTTTTTTATTGTCCGCAGACTCTTCCTCTTTGCTAGCATCTTTAAATTCTTTGATACCACTACCTAATCCACGCATTAATTCGGGTATTTTTTTTCCTCCAAATAATAATAAAACAACCACAACAATTAATGCTATTTGCCAAGGCCCTATTGCTAACGGTAATATGTATAAACTCATAATAATGATTTAAAAAAACAAAGTTAATAATTAAAGTTTAATAAAATGGTTTTAAGAGTAACTTTAGCATATTGAAGGTTTAAAATAATAATGGAATAAAACGTTTATACTTTATCTAAAGACCAACAAATTCTATTATTTTTGTTTTAACATGAAGGACAATAAAAAGAAACCTAAAAAAATAAAAAGGAAGTTACTTGATAAGTACAGATTGGTAATACTTAATGAAAATACTTTTGAAGAACGCTTATCATTTAAGTTGGCACGATTAAATGTTTTTGTGCTGTGTTCGCTATTGGCCATTTTTTTAATAGCACTCACATACCTACTTATTGCCTTTACACCGCTTAAAGAATATATACCAGGATATTCATCAACAGCATTAAAAAAGAAAGCCACAGAGTTAAGTTACAAAACAGATTCTTTACAACAGGTTATCGTTATGAATGATCGCTATTATGAATCTATAAGAAAAGTGTTAACAGGAGATGCGAGTGGTGTAGACTTTAATAAAGATTCTATTGTTCAAGCGGTTAAATTAGAGGCCAGTGAAGTCGATTTAAACCCAATAGCCGAAGACTCGTTATTACGCGAAAAAGTAGATAAAGAAGATAAATATAACTTATTTGAGTCGGCGACCTCAGCTAGCAATTTTGTGTTATTCCCTCCAGTAAGTGGAACAATTAGTGAGCCGTATAATGCCAAAGAAAAGCATTATGCCTTAGATATTGTAGTGGCAAAAGATACGCCTATAAAAGCGACAGCCGACGGGATTGTTATTTTTGCTGAATGGACAGCAAGTACTGGCTATGTTATTATTATAGAACATAGTTATGGCTTAATTTCAGTTTATAAACACAATGCCGCTTTAACAAAAGAACAAGGCGATTTAGTAAAAGCAGGAGAAGTTATTGCTACTTCTGGAAGTACAGGAGAATTATCTACAGGACCACATTTACATTTTGAACTTTGGAATGACGGTTACCCAATTAACCCAACAAACTTTATAGATTTTAAATAAATGCTATCACTAAAATCTGCCTTAGCAAAACCCTTTGCAAAACGTATTTATAAGAAAATCCAGAATTGGGCAAACAAACCTGTTGAAACCCAAGAAAACGTATTTCAAGACTTAATAGCAGAAGCTACCAGTACGGAGTTTGGGAAAGATCATGATTTTATAAGTATAAACAATCATGAAGATTTTGTAAAACGTGTTCCTATAAGAGATTATGAAGCCCTTAAGCCTTATGTGGAAAAAGTTGTAGCTGGTGAAAAAAATATTCTTTGGAAGGGACAGCCCATTTATTTTGCCAAAACTTCGGGAACAACTTCAGGATCCAAATACATACCTATTACCAAAGAAAGTATGCCAAGTCATGTTGAAGCTGCTAGAAATGCCATTCTAATGTATATCCATGAAACGGGAAATGCTAAGTTTGTAGATGGTAAAATGATTTTTTTACAAGGAAGCCCTATTCTTAAAGAACAAAATGGGGTTCAGTTAGGACGACTTTCAGGTATTGTTGCACATTATGTCCCTAAATATCTTCAAAAAAACAGATTGCCATCCTGGAAAACAAATTGTATTGAAGATTGGGAAACCAAAGTAGATGCTATTGTTGAAGAAACATTACCAGAAAATATGACCATTATTTCTGGAATTCCATCATGGGTACAAATGTATTTTGAAAAACTTCAGCAAAAGACAGGAAAAAAAGTCGGTGATGTTTTTAAAAATTTTAATTTATTCATTTTTGGAGGTGTTAATTATGAGCCCTATAGAGCAAAATTTGAAAGTTTAATTGGTAGAAAAGTCGATAGTATAGAATTATATCCTGCTAGTGAAGGCTTTTTTGCTTTTCAAGATAAACAGAATGAAAAAGGAATGCTGCTTCAACTTAATTCAGGTATTTTTTATGAGTTTATTAAAGCAGATGAATTCTTTAATGAAAATCCAAAACGAATTACTATTGCAAATGTTGAGGTTGGTGTAAATTACGTGATGATAATTTCAACAAATGCTGGGCTTTGGGCCTATAACCTTGGAGACACCGTTGAGTTTACATCTACAAACCCTTACCGTGTTATCGTTTCAGGACGTATAAAACACTTTATCTCTGCTTTTGGTGAGCACGTTATAGGTAAAGAAGTAGAACAGGCCATGCAAGAAGCTCTTTTAAATTCTAATATTAGTGTAACAGAGTTTACGGTCGCTCCACAAATAAATCCAAAAGAAGGCTTGCCATATCACGAATGGTTTATTGAATTTGAAAATGAACCAGAAAACCTTTCCGTTTTAGCCAAACAAATTGATGAATCCCTTCAAAAACAAAACACGTATTATTTTGATTTAATTAAAGGCAAAGTTCTACAGCCTTTAAAAATAACTAAAGTTAAAAAAGGCGGATTTCAAGAGTATATGAAATCTGTTGGTAAATTAGGTGGACAGAACAAATTGCCAAGACTATCAAACGATAGAAAAATAGTTACAAATTTTCCGTATGTAGATTAATGCAAATAGTATTATCTTTGGCACGACCAAATTAAACTATGAAAAGTAATAAAAAACATCATGCAAGAACACGTGCTCAAGAAAGCTCAAACGCTATTGAGCGGATGTATATTACTATGCGCCATTTATTCAACAGAGGGTTTTATAAGCCAATGGGTGTTTCAGGTGAAACTTTGCGTCAAGCATTATTGCTTTTACGACCAGAAATCTATGGTTCTGTAGGCGAAGAAAAAGCAGAACTAGAAGGCTTACTGTATGTTATAGATAGACTTCCAATTGGTATTGAAGAATGTTCCTTTATTAATTTAACAAGTGACGAAGGGTATTCCAATTCACATTTTAAACCTATTATTCCAGAAAAGAGACGCAGAAATTGTTACAGAATTGATGCCGAACAAATGAATATTGAGATTACTAGAGGGCGTTCAGAAATCTATGATATATTAACACACCTTACATTTCTATTTATAGAATCTCATAAAATAAGCAGCCGGGTTATAATAAACGACCAAGGCGCAACAACCAGAGATTGGGTAAAGCTTGAAAAAGCGGTTTTATCAAAAAAGAAACTCAATCAAGAACAAAGAGAAGTTGCTATTACACATACCGCCAATATTTTAGGACGAACTTTTAATGAATTAAGTGTTGTTTATAATGAATTTTCAACACCTTCCCAACCTGAAAGATTACTTCATATTGTATACTGGTTAGGTAAATTAGCTATAGAAGAGCTTATACATGATAATAAACGAACCATTACATTTAGTCCTGTTTTACGAGAACGTATAGGCCATCATATACACGGAGAAATATGGGCAGATAACATAAAAGAAACCCTTTATAGCAAAGGTTTACTAGAACGACCAATTCATATCATTAGTGCTAATATGCATAGTGTTATGAATACATTTTTTGCACCCAATTCATTAAAGCCTAAAACATCTAAAAAGGATATTGTAGAAGTATATGAGTCTTTAAGTAAAAAAGAAAATGAGACCCTACGCAATAAAGTATCAAAAGAAGCGCTACAGAATGGCATGACCTATATCAAGGATACATCAGGAACCAATATTGATGTTCAGATTTTTGATACCGCTCAAATAAATGTTTCTAAAATAGATATTAAAGCAAACGAGTCCCTTTTAAAAGAAAACGCTCCAGTTATACTGGTTATGGATTATGCTTTTGGTGAGCAAGCCTATGAAACAATTGACGAACTACTTAAGCCTTATCAAGAAAAAGGAAAGAAAATTCATTTGAATGTTGAGTCTTTGTCAATAATGGGAAAAGCAGGTATTTTAAAAGGAGGAAAAGGCGATATTATGATACCATCAGCACATATTTTTGAAGGAACAGCCGATAACTATCCTTTTAAAAATGAATTAAAAAGAGAAGATTTAGAGGACAAAGGCGTTACGGTTTATGAGGGCTCAATGATTACGGTTTTAGGGACATCATTACAAAACAAGGATATACTAAAGTTTTTTCATAACTCGACCTGGCAAGTGATAGGCTTAGAAATGGAGGGCGCACATTATCAAAAAGCTATACAAGCAGCATCAAAAGTTAGAAGTAGTATAAGTCCAAATGTAAAAGTAAGGTATGCCTATTATGCGAGTGATAATCCATTAGAAACAGGGGCTACTTTAGCTTCAGGAGGCTTAGGGACATCGGGCGTAAGACCAACATATTTAATAACAAGAACGATATTAGAACAAATATTAAACTAATCAAATTATAATTATGAGTAAAGATTTGCCACAACAACCACAGCAATCTGAAGAAGTAGATTTGGGACAATTGTTTAAATTAATAGGAAATGCATTTGATCGCTTTTTTAAATTTATAACTAGTATTTTTATTGGTCTTTATAAAGTGATACTCATGTTTTTAATTCATTTTTATAAAAGAATAATCTGGTATGTTGCAGCAGCTGTAATTGGTGTAGTAGTTGGATTTTTAATTGACGAATATTCAGATGACGAGTATGGAGCCAATATGTTTATTGAAACTAATTTTAATTCTGCTCGACAAGTTTATGAAAATTTAGCAAATTTCCATCAATTAGCAAGTATAGATAAGGACACCACTAAATTATCAGAATTACTAGGCATTTCTACAAAACAAGCATCAAAACTAAAAGGGTTTTACATTCAGCCCGATTTAGATGAAAATGATATAGCAGAAATGTATTCTGATTTTTATTTAAGATTGGATTCACTTTCTCGAACTGAAATGACATATGATAAATACAAAGAGTCTTTAACATCTTACAACTTTAAAATACATCTAATAGGTGTCGCTTCAACTGATAAGAATATTTATAATAAGATAGAAAAAGCATTTGTAAGAGAACTTTCAAAAAATCCTTACTTAAAGGAATTGGCAGACGTGAATCAGCAGAATTTGGATAAGCAAGAAGAAGCACTGTTTAATCAAGTCCAAAAAAACGATTCATTAGTTAATGAATATTTAAAGATTAGAATTAATGAATCTCGGAAAGAACCGATTCCAGGTGCAGGTACAACTTTGTATATGGGAGATGCTGAATCTAGTAATTTAATTGTAGATGAATCTGTTGTTCTTGAAAAAAGATTAATGTTAGAAGCTCAAAGAAGACAAGTAAATGTAGATAAAATAGAACAGAAAGAAGTTATTAATGTCTTGGCGAGTTTCCCTGAATCGGGATATGATATTAGCGATTGGTATGATGAAATGAAACTTTTATTACCTTTAGTTTTGTTCTCATTAACAGTCTTGATTTTTACAATAATAGGTCTTGGAAAATATTTAGATAACCAAAGTAAAGAGTAATAAAAATTAAATGAATATTTTAATAACTGGTGGTGCAGGTTTTATTGGGTCTAATTTTATACTGTATTTTTTAAGACAACATCCACAAGTTCGAATTGTAAATATAGATAAGCTCACCTATGCAGGCGAGCTTTCTAATTTAAAGGAAATTAATAATAGTTCTAATTATATTTTTATTAAAGGCGATATTTGTGATAGAAGCTTAATTGAAAAGTTATTTAAGGAATATGATTTTAGTGGTGTTATTCATTTTGCTGCCGAATCGCATGTAGATAATTCTATTAAAAGCCCTGATGAGTTTATTAATACTAACGTTTTAGGGACGTTTAATTTAATTGATGTCGCTAAGAACCATTGGATGATAGCGCCACACCATATAAAAAAGAATCATACAAAATCGAGGTTTCATCATATTTCCACGGACGAGGTTTATGGGACTTTAGGAGAAAAAGGCTTATTTACAGAACAAACACCTTATGCGCCAAACAGCCCTTATAGTGCCTCAAAAGCATCCTCAGATTTTATTGTTAGAAGTTATTATCACACCTTTGGTATGAACGTTGTTACTACTAATTGTTCTAATAACTATGGGCCAAAACAGCATGACGAAAAATTAATTCCAACTATTATTAGAAAAGCCTTGTCTGGACAAGATATTCCTATTTATGGAGAAGGAACAAATATTAGAGATTGGTTATATGTATTAGACCATTGTATAGGGATTGATTTAGTTTTCAATAAAGGAGTATCTGGCGACACCTATAATATTGGAGGTAAAAACGAGCGAAATAATTTATATATTGCAAATACAATTTGTGATATTTTGGATGAAATATTGCCTAAACAGAGATCATACAAAGAACAAATTACATTTGTAAAGGATAGACCTGGACATGATTATAGATATGCCATTGATGCTTCAAAAATTGAAAATACCTTAGGCTGGAAAGCAGAAGAAAATTTTGAAACAGGAATAAGAAAAACTATAGACTGGTATATTAAAAAATATCAAGAATAATGAAAGGAATTATATTGGCCGGTGGGTCAGGAACAAGATTGTATCCACTTACTAAAGTAGTAAGTAAGCAGCTTATGCCAGTATATGATAAACCCATGATTTATTATCCACTAACAACATTATTGTCTTCTGGGATTAGAGATGTTTTAATTATTTCAACATCAAAAGATTTGCCTAAATTTAAAGAGCTTTTAGGTAATGGAAAAGATTATGGATGTACGTTTGAATACGCAATCCAAGAACAACCCAATGGATTGGCAGAAGCATTTATTATTGGTGAAAAGTTTATAGGTAATGATAGTGTAGCATTAATTTTAGGCGATAACATATTTTATGGCTCTGGTTTAGATAAAACATTACAAGCTAATTTTAACCCCAATGGAGGTGTTATATTTGCATACCACGTCCAAGACCCTCAACGCTATGGTGTTGTAGATTTTGATTCAAATAATAAAGCGATATCTATTGAAGAAAAGCCAAAAAAACCAAAGTCTAATTATGCTGTACCAGGTATATATTTTTATGATAATTCAGTAATAGAAATAGCTAAAAACATAAAACCAAGCCACCGAGGAGAATTGGAAATAACAGATGTTAATAAGGTATATTTAGATAAAGGCCTACTGAATGTTCAGATTTTAGACAAAGGAACAGCTTGGTTAGATACAGGAACATTTACCTCGCTCATGCAAGCTTCACAGTTTGTACAAGTTATTGAAGAGCGGCAAGGACAAAAAATTGGATGTATTGAAGAGGTTGCTTTTAAGATGAGATATATTGATAAAATGCAATTAAATAAATTGGCAGAACCATTACTTAAAAGTGGCTATGGTAAATATCTTCAACAATTAGGATAAGAAATGAAAGTTGAGGAAACATATTTAAAGGGGTGTTATGTAATTACCCCTCGAGTTTTTAAGGATGAAAGAGGCTGGTTTTTTGAGAGCTTTAACAAAAAAGTTTTTGAAAAAGAAACTGGTGTTATTGCCGATTTTGTTCAAGACAATCAATCTAAATCTTCAAAAGGCGTTTTAAGAGGATTACATTTTCAGACAGGTGATTTTGCACAAGCAAAATTAGTACGTGTAATAAAAGGGAAAGTGTTGGATGTATGTGTTGATATTCGAAGAAATTCCGAAACATTTGGCAAACAGTTTTCCTTAATTTTAGATGACCAAGAACATAAACAACTTTATGTTCCTAGAGGTTTTGCTCATGGGTTTTATGTGATGGAAGACAATACTATTTTTTCATATAAATGTGATAATTTTTATAATAAAGCTTCAGAATCTGGAATTTTATACAATGATAAAACTTTAAATATTGATTGGGGAGGACCTGAAGACCAATTTATAATTTCAGAAAAAGACAGAACTTTAGCAACGTTTAATAATTTATTTGGATTATAATGCGTAAAAAAATCTTGGTTACTGGAGCTGATGGACAATTAGGCAAAACAATTAAAGAATTATATTCTAACAATAATTTAGAATTAGATTTTATTTTTGTTGGAAAAACAGAGTTAGACATTACAAATCAGAATAAAGTAGACACTTATTTTCACAACAACAAGTTTGATTATTGCATTAATTGTGCAGCATACACAAATGTCGAACAAGCTGAAAAAACACCAAAAGTTGCATATAAAATAAATGCCGAAGGGGTTATGAATTTAGCTCATAAATGTTTAGAAAACGATATTGTTTTAATTCACATTTCAACAGATTATGTTTTTGATGGTGAAAAAGAAGAACCATATACTATTAATGATATAACAAATCCAATTAATGAATATGGAAAATCTAAATTAGAAGGCGAAAAACATATACAACAGATTTTAGCTAAGTATTTTATTATCAGAACATCATGGCTATATAGTAAGAAATACGGTAATAATTTCTATAAATTTATTGTTAATAAAGCTAATACAGTAAAAGAACTTTCCATAACAACCGAACAAACAGGGTGTCCTACAGATACAGTAAGTTTATCTAGTTATATTATTAATTTAATAGATAAAAACGATAAATCGTTTGGCCTATATCATTTTTGTGATAAAAAAGCTATGACATGGTATGCATTTGCCAAGCAAATATTATTAGAGAATAATTTGAATCATAAGACAAACCTTATTAAAACAGACAATTATCGTACTTTTGCAAGACGGCCAAAAAATTCTGTTTTAGCAAATTAAAAAATAAATTTATTATATATAAATTAATAAAAAATGCAAAAAAAAGTAGCGTTAATTACGGGAGTTACAGGACAAGATGGCGCTTATTTAAGCGAATTCCTGTTAAAGAAAGGATATGAAGTTCATGGAGTAAAAAGACGATCCTCTTTATTTAATACAGATCGGATAGATCATTTATACCAAGACCCACATGTAGAAGACAGGAACTTCTTTTTGCATTATGGAGATTTAACAGATAGTACAAATTTAACTAGGCTAATACAAGAAACTCAGCCAGATGAAATTTACAATCTTGCAGCAATGAGTCATGTACACGTATCTTTTGAGATGCCAGAATATACTGCAAATGCAGATGGTATTGGAACATTACGTCTTTTAGAAGCTATTAGGCTTTTGGGAATGGAAAAAAAGACAAGAATATATCAAGCATCTACATCAGAGTTATATGGTAAAGTTCAGGAAGTACCCCAAACGGAAACAACTCCATTTTACCCAAGAAGCCCTTATGCAGTTGCTAAAATGTATGCCTATTGGATAACAGTAAACTATAGAGAGGCATATGGCATATATGCTTGCAACGGTATTTTATTTAATCATGAGTCCCCAATAAGAGGAGAAACCTTTGTAACTAGAAAAATTACGAGAGCAACATCAAAAATAGCAATGGGTTTACAAGAAAAAATATATTTAGGTAACCTAGATGCGCAAAGAGATTGGGGGCACGCCAAAGATTATATTAGAATGATGTGGATGATTCTTCAGGCAGATGAGCCAGAAGATTGGGTTATTGCAACAAACAAAACCACTACCGTTAGAGACTTTGTAAAAATGTGCTTTACACACGTTGGAGTGGAACTAGAGTTTAAAGGAAACGGTGAGGAAGAAAAAGGATTTATAAAAAGGTGTAGTAACCCTAAGTACCAATTAGAAATTGGAAAAGAAGTTATTGCTGTTGACCCAAAATATTTTAGACCTACTGAGGTTGAATTACTTATAGGTGATGCAACTAAGGCTAAAGAAAAGTTAGGATGGGTTCCTAAATATGACTTAAAAGCTTTAGTTGATGATATGATGATTAGCGATATTAAATTGATGGAAAAAGATAGTTTTCTTAAAAAAGGCGGCTATAAAATTATGAATTACTTCGAATAACTTAATTAATGAAGAACGTATTTATAGTTTGCCTTCTGTCTATTTTCCTTAATTCTTGCAATGCGCAAAAGTCAATTAAGTATGCTGGAATTGATAGAACATTAAGCTTACTACAAAATAGTACTAAAGAATCTCCAAATAATGTTGATATTTTATTTTATGGACAGTCAATTATTGGCGGCATGAAAACTAATATTTTAGTTGATTCTTTAAGAAATCTATATCCAAATACTAATATTACATATAAACATAAGCCTATTGGAGGTTTTACAATCCCTAGATTGATTAAAACTGCAGAGCATGATATTTTTCATGAGAATCCTGATTTAATTGTTTTTCATGCTTATGACGGTATAAAAGATGGGCTATATGATTCTTTAATAAAAAAAATAAGAAGTAAAATGACATCGGACGTATTGCTTTTAAATCATCATTATGTATGGAATGTCCCTGAATCTAAATTAAAGCACATAAACAAATCTCATGATTTTGATTCAAAGGAAATTCAAAAAATATCCAAAAAATATGATTGTGGTTTTGTAGATGTAAGAAAACAATGGGCAGAGTATTTAAATAATAGAAGTATTGGAGCAAATGAACTTATGGGAAACACAATTGACCCAAATGTGCATCCAAATGATAAAGGGAATGCATTGTTAAGGTCTATAGTTCTTAAAGAGTTTAAAAAAAGACCGAATTTTGAATATAATGAGGAAAAAGATGAAATTAGAAATTCTCAAAAAGAAATTAACACTAGCTTTTTTGGCACCCGAGTTGACCTTATAACTATTGAGGAGTTAAATAGTGGGGCTAAAATTAAAGTTTTAGTTGATGGGAAACGACCATCAACTTTTAAATCTAACTATTATATTTCTAGACCATCAAAAGGTTTTAAAAGTTGGATGCCTGCTATGCTAAATGTGTCGCTTGGAGCTACTTTTCCAGTGGAAGAGAAATGGACACTTGAGATTTATGACATAAATCGAGAAGAGGAAAACTTCAAATTCAAACTATATGGAAGTTTAACTGGTTTTGATGGAGACGGGGATTTAACTACTGATTTTATTTCAAACTCAAATAGAATTATAATAAATAGTGAAGATTTTATGCTTTTTCAGATAGAAGAAATAACTAAAAAAAATATTCCTGAAGGTTTTAAAATAGAGTTTTCAGTAATTTCATTAGTGAAAGATATTATAGAATTGAATAACAAAGAATCAAAATATACGCTATTTAGAGGTTTGCAAGCGAAAAACCATGATTTAAGTTTGGAGGTGATTTCTGGGAGCCCTTCAATAAAAGAACTTTTAATTTCACAGCCCTTTTTAGAAGCAAATGAATAAAACCGATAAAATATATATTGCGGGACATAGAGGCCTTGTTGGTAGTGCCATATTGGAAAACCTTCAACAAAAAGGATATTCTAATATTGTTACTAAAACACATAGAGAGTTAGATTTAACAAATCAAATAGCGGTAGCTGACTTTTTTAATAAAGAGCAACCAGAATATGTTATTTTAGCTGCTGCAAAAGTTGGGGGTATTATAGCCAATAATATATATAGAGCAGATTTTATATATGAAAATATGATGATACAAAACAATGTCATTCATCAAAGCTATGTAAGTCAAGTTAAAAAACTACTGTTCTTAGGAAGTACTTGTATTTATCCTAAAAATGCACCTCAACCTATGAAAGAGGGGAGCTTATTAACAGATATTTTAGAGTATACCAATGAACCCTATGCTATAGCTAAAATTGCAGGTATTAAAATGTGCGAGAGTTATAATTTGCAATACGGTACAAACTTTATATCGGTTATGCCTACAAATCTATATGGGCCGAATGATAATTTTGATTTAGAAAAATCGCATGTACTGCCAGCCTTAGTACGAAAAATTCATTTAGCAAAATTGTTGTCAGAATCTAAGTTTGATGAGGTAGTTAAAGATTTAGGGGTTAATAGTATTAGTGAAGCCAAAGCATATTTAGAAACTTTTGGCGTGTCTGAAAACAGTGTTGAAATTTGGGGCTCTGGCAAACCAAAACGAGAATTTCTTTGGAGTAAAGATATGGCAGATGCTTGTGTGTTTATTATGGAGAAAAGAGATTTCTCAGATACGTATAGTGATGAAGAAAAGGAAATCAGAAATACCCATATAAATATAGGTACAGGAATAGACGTATCGATAAAAGAATTGGCAGAAATCATACAAGACATAATTGATTTTAAAGGTCATTTAGTTTTTAATACCGATAAACCTGATGGCACTATGCGAAAACTAACAGATGTTTCTAAATTAAATAGTTTAGGATGGAAGCACACTGTTGAATTGAAAGAAGGAATAATAAAAATATATAAATGGTATGTTAGTAATAAGTAAAAACCTTGAACTCATAATAAAAGCATCACTTCATGCAGGAAAAGTCATTATGGATGTTTATGATGCACCGTTTAATGTAGAAATTAAAGATGATAAATCACCATTAACTGAAGCGGATAAAAAAGCAAATGATGTAATAAATACATACTTAAAACAAACAGATATACCTATTATAAGTGAGGAGAACAAGCAAATTGAGTATTCCGTAAGAAAAGATTGGAACTCTTGTTGGATTGTAGATCCTGTTGATGGCACTAAAGAATTCATAAAACGTAATGGTGAGTTTACTGTTAATATAGCTTTAATTGATAAGGGAAAACCAAAGTTAGGTGTTATTTATGTACCAGCTACAAAAGTTATTTATGTAGCAGATGTAAACACTAAAATAGCGTTTAAAGCTATTTTACAATCCCATAATACTTCAATACAAGAAGTTATTGGATTAGCAAAAAAAATAGAACCTAAAGAACACCATAATAACTCAGTACAAGTCGTAGGTAGCCGTTCGCATATGAGTCAAGAAACACTAGACTTTGTTAATGAGCTAAAAAAAGACGGGAAAGAGGTAGCAGTAGTTTCAAAGGGAAGTTCATTAAAATTTTGTTTAGTAGCAGAAGGACAAGCAGATATTTATCCACGATTTGCACCAACAATGGAGTGGGATACGGCAGCAGGACAAGCCATTTGTAATGCGGTAGGAATAGATGTGATATCCAAAGAAACAAATCAATCTTTACTTTATAACAAAGAAAACCTTTTGAATCCTTGGTTTATTGTATCTTGAAAAGAATATATGGGAAAGTATAAAACATCTTCACATTTTAGGAGTATTTTAAAAGGAATTTCATGGCGAGTTATCGCTACAACAGATACTATTTTTGTTGTCTTACTTGTAACTTGCTTTTTAGGGAATTGTAGTATTGAAAATGCCATTAAAATTGGGCTCTCAGAATTTGTAATTAAGCTTGCTATTTATTATGCTCACGAAAGAGTTTGGCTAAATATATTAAAAAAACAAGCTCAAACAAGTCGTGAAATTTTAAAAAAAACAATTTCATGGCGAGTTATTGCTACAATAACTACTTTTATTATTTCTGGTATTGTTTTAGAATCATTTAATGAGATTGCTTTATATATTGCTGTTTCAGAATTAGTCACTAAATTTGTCCTTTATTATTTACATGAAAAACTATGGTTAAAGTTGCCATTAGGAAGAATAAGAAAATATTTTCTAAAAAAACAGGAGTCTAAATGAAAGAAAACATAACGCCTTATAAGCATTCAGTTACGGTAAAAGAAAGAAGACTTTTAAATAAACATAATTCTTTTTTAGTTTGGTTTACAGGATTATCAGGTTCCGGAAAATCTACAATTTCAAATATAGTTGAACAAGAATTAAGTAAACAAGGTATTAGAACGTATTTACTGGATGGCGATAATGTTAGAAATGGAATAAATTGTAATTTAACATTTTCACATGAAGATAGAACTGAAAATATTCGCAGAGTTTCTGAAATAAGTAAATTGATGATTGATGCAGGTATATTAGTAGTAGGAGCTTTTGTATCGCCTTATGAAGAAGACAGGGAAAATATTAAAAAAATTGTTGGAGAAGATAATTTTATTGAAGTTTTTGTAAATACAAGTTTAGAAGAATGTGAACGAAGAGATGTAAAAGGCTTATATAAAAAAGCAAGAGAGGGAGAAATCAAGAATTTTACAGGAATTTCAGCACCTTATGAAAACCCTATAAATCCAGATATAGAGATTAAAACAGAAAATGAAACCATATACGGTGCAGCAAAAAGAATTATAGAATTTATAAAACCAAAATTAAAGCTTCAAAATGAGTAAATACTATTTAAACTATTTAGACGAGTTAGAAAGCGAAGCTATTTATATTTTACGCGAAGTCTGGGCTCAGTTTCAAAATCCAGTAATTTTATTTTCAGGAGGAAAAGATTCTATACTGGTTACGCATTTAGCAAAAAAAGCATTTTACCCGTCTAAAATCCCATTTCCCTTAATGCATGTCGATACAGGGCATAATTTTCCTGAAACCATTCAATTTAGGGATGATATTATAAAAGAATTAGGCGTAGAGTTAATTGTAGGCTCAGTTCAAGAATCTATAGACGATGGTCGTGTTGCAGAAGAAAAAGGTAAAAATGCAACACGTAACGCATTGCAAATTACAACACTTTTAGATGCGATTGAAACTAACAAAATTGATTGTGCTATAGGTGGAGGACGAAGAGATGAAGAAAAAGCAAGAGCAAAAGAACGTTTTTTTTCTCATAGAGATGATTTTGGACAATGGGATCCAAAAAACCAACGACCAGAGTTGTGGAATATTTTAAACGGAAAACATTTTGAGGGCGAGCATTTTAGAGCCTTTCCAATAAGCAACTGGACAGAAATGGATGTTTGGAATTACATAAAACGAGAAAATATAGCAATACCATCTTTATATTTTGCTCATGAGCGTGAAGTGGTTTGGAGGCAAAACACATGGATTCCTAATTCGGAGTTTTTGGTTTTAGAAGATGATGAAGAGGTGGTAACTAAAAAAATACGTTTTAGAACCTTAGGAGATATTACTATAACAGGAGGTGATGAGTCTGAGGCAGATACATTAGAAAAAATAGCGCTTGAGGTTGCTGGAATGCGAAACACTGAACGCGGTAATAGAAGTGACGATAAACGTTCTGAATCTGCAATGGAAGATAGAAAACGTCAAGGATATTTTTAATTTTTTTCATTCCTATTAAAAACAATTATGATAGATAATAATCAATTATTAAGGTTCACAACAGCAGGTAGTGTAGATGATGGTAAGAGCACATTAATTGGGCGACTGCTTTATGATTCAAAATCTATTTTTGAAGATCAATTACAAGCTATAGAAAATACAAGTAAAAAGAAAGGACATGAAGGTGTCGATTTAGCTCTATTTACAGATGGATTAAGAGATGAGCGCGAACAAGGCATTACTATTGATGTGGCCTATAGATATTTTACAACACCAAAACGAAAATTTATAATAGCAGATACACCAGGTCATATTCAATATACACGAAATATGATTACAGGAGCATCCACTGCAAATGTTGCAACCATTTTAATAGATGCAAGGCATGGTGTAATTGAACAAACTAAAAGACATGCATTTATAGCTTCATTATTGCAAATTCCGCATATTATTGTATGTGTCAATAAAATGGATTTAGTAGATTATTCTGAAGAGGTTTACAACAATATTATTAGACAATTTGAAGACATATCTTCAAAAATGCTAGTAACAGATGTGCGTTTTATCCCAATGAGTGCATTAGATGGAGATAATGTAGTAAACAAATCAGAAAACATGCCTTGGTATCAGGGCGCACCCATGTTGCATACCTTAGAGACTATGCATATTAGTAGTGATATTAATAAAGTAGACGCTCGTTTTCCCGTACAAACTGTTTTAAGACCACAAAGTGAAGGCTTTATAGACTATAGAGGTTATGCTGGACGTGTGGCTAGTGGGATTCTTAGAAAAGGAGATGAGGTAACCGTTATGCCTTCAGGGTTTACCTCCAAAATTAAAAGCATAGACACTCTAGATAAAGAGTTAGAAGAGGCTTATGCACCAATGTCTGTTTCTATAACCCTTGAAGATGATATAGATATTAGTAGAGGCGATATGATTGTACGCTCTAACAACAAACCAGAAGCAATACAAGATATTGAAGTCATGTTATGTTGGTTGCATAATGATGCAGCAAAACCAAGAGCAAAATATACTATAAAGCACACTTCTAACAATCAAAAAGCGATGATAAAAGAAGTCGTTTATAAATATAATATCAATACTCTAGATCGTATAAAGGATGATAAAGAGCTTAAAATGAATGATATTAGTAAAGTTAAAATACGTACTACAAAACCATTAATGGTTGATTCTTATAGAGAAAACAGAACCACAGGAAGTATTATTCTTGTTGATGACGCAACCAATGAAACTGTAGCAGCAGGAATGATTGTTTAAATTGGCAAAAAATATAATTTATAAAGAAAATATTTGTTTTTAAAACAAGAGTTTGTTAATGATTTGCTCAGTGAATAATAATATAAAGAGGTTTAAAAAGTTAGTTTTTATAATTTTAATAGTTTTACAATCTTGTGCCAAAGAAAAAGAAATCTATTATTTGCCAACTCAAGTTTCTGAAAATAGTTTTAATGCAGTAATAGAAATACCAGCTGGAACAAATAAAAAGTACGAGTATGATAAAGAAAGCAAATCCTTTATCATTGATAAAAAAGACGGTAAAGAAAGAATTATTGACTTTTTGCCTTACCCGGGAAATTATGGATTCATTCCTTCTACATATTCAGATCCAAAAACAGGAGGCGATGGAGATGCTCTAGATGTATTGGTCTTATCAGAATATGTGCCTACAGGATCAGTGTTGGAAATTAAACCAATTGCCATATTAAAGTTAATAGACAATGGTGAAATAGATTATAAAATAATTGCAATTCCAAGTAATGTTAAACAGCAAATAATAAATGTTAACAATTACAATGACCTTGCTAATCGTTTTCCAGAAGTAAAAACAATTATAGAGTTGTGGTTTTTAAATTATAATAAGACTGATACCGCAACAATAGAAGGTTGGGGAGATGATAAAATGGCGTTAATTGAAATAAATAAAAGCAAAAGTTAAATGAAATTCAAATACTACATATGTCTGTGCTTCTTCTTAGCAACACATATAGTTTTATTATCTCAAAGTATTAGCGATTTTGTTTCAATAAGCCCAGCGACCCAATCAGAACAATTTGTTATTCCTGTTACACATAGGTTTCAAAAAATAATTGAAGTAGGTGATGACTTAACAATAGGGCAAACCATGCCTATTAGGCCAGATTTCACTGGATATGTTCCAATAGCTAATAGTAGCGTTCAAGGTTTTTTAAGTATAAATTCTGAAGCCAATCCAGGAGGAAATACCATACTTGATATAAATTTCAATAGCACAACTAAATTATGGCAAACAACTAACTCTCAAGCAACAAATTTTTTAACATACACTACAGTTAGAAATTGTTCAGGAACAGTAACGCCATGGGGAACTATAATTTCTTCTGAAGAAGCTAGTGTTTATGAAGACAACAATTTAGATGGGTATAATGATAATGGATGGAATGTAGAGATAGACCCTGTTAATAAAATCATATTATCTAAACTGTGGGCAATGGGTAATTTTGCTCATGAAAATGTAACTATACACCCTAACGAAAGGACAGCATATCAAGGTGCTGATTCTAATCCTGGGTATTTATATAAATTTGTTGCTAATTCCCCTCAAGATTTAAATTCAGGATTATTATACGTTTATTCTGGTTCTAAAGAAGGAACAGGAAACTGGATTTTACTTGATAACACAACGCAATTAGAACGTAATTCCACTTTGGCTCAAAGCTTAAATGTTGGAGCTACCGTATTCAATGGTATTGAGGATGTTGAGATTGGCCCTGATGGAATGGTTTATTTTGCTGTAAAAGGGGAAAATAAAGTCTATCGTTTTCAAGACTCAGATCCGATTACAGGAACGTCTTTGACCATGGAGACTTTTGTTGGAGGCAAGACCTATGATATTCAGCATCTCGATGGCACAACTACTGTATCTTGGGGTGGAGGCAATGATAATTTGGCTTTTGATGGAGAAGGGAATTTGTGGGTCTTACAAGATGGGGTTAATCATTATATTTGGGTTGTAGAAAGTGGGCATACTCAATCAAGTCCTAAAGTAAAACTTTTTGGTATAGCGCCTATTGGCTCAGAACCAACAGGTATAACCTTCACGCCCGATTTTAATTATTTATTCATGTCTATTCAACATCCAAATGTCTTAAATAATGCAAATCAAATTGATGCTGCAGGAAATGTAATTTCCTTTTCAAAAGGAATAACAATGGTTATTGCATTAAAAGGAAATTTAGGAGAAACACTTTCTTTGACTGAAGAAGCTATTAAATCTAATTTTAAAATATATCCAAACCCTGTTCATTTACTTCCTGACCTTTTAATTGAATATCAAGGCATTAAAAATGTGGAAGTGTTTTCAATTAATGGTCAAAAAGTATTCGAAAAACGGCATGATAATATTAATAAAACTTCAATTAATATAAATCATTTAGAATCAGGTATGTATTTTCTTCAAATAAATTATAAAGACAGGATAAAGTTTATTGTTAATTAATCAAATAGGTTTATTCAAATCTTGAAAGAGAAATTTAAATAATTCTCTTACTTTAGTTTATATTTGCGCTTCATCTTTTAAATTAGATATAGTATATTACAATGTCAACAGTATTTTCAAATAAAAAACACTTAAAAATTATTTTTGGAATACCAATATTTTTATTAGTGTTTGCTTATATTTTTCAAGGAAAATTTGAAAATAACACAGTTTTTGAAAACAGTTTTAACCCGTATTTAAAAACATTGCCAAGCAAATATATAAGTGCAATTAGCAATTCTAAAGAAAATTATTCTACTTTTTCTGTAACAACATTTCAGGATGGTGTAATTAGGGAGTTGATTGTCTTTAAAAGAACTCCTAATCAAGATCAAATAACCTCTGATTTTTTAGTAAAAATTATTCCTTCCAAAAACAAAAAGGATTCTTTAAATTTAAGTATCATCAATGATGCTGTGCTTTATAATTTTAGAGATAAAACGTATGCAGTTTTTAGAATACCATTGCCCTTAATTGATATTGAAAAAATTCATATTAACCAAAAACTAAAATATAAAAACCAAAAAGGATGGAGTGCAGTTTTAAGCACCCCTTTTCCTCTAATAGAAAAAATTATCCTCCCACAAAACAAGAGTTATATTAATAAAGACACTCCAAATTTATATAGCGCCCTTTATTTTGAAGAATTGAACAGGTATGATATTAAATCCTTACCTACATCATTAGCAGTTTCAGAAAATAGTCTTTTTCAAGTAAGAGAAAAAGTTAGCGACTATATGCTTTCAGAGAAACTAACATTAGGGAAAATAGTTAAACCAACATTGTTTTGGAATTTAACTAATACTAAAGACCAAAACCTAATTAATTTAATCAGTTTTTCAGGAATTAATAGTAAAGAGGCCATCAAATATTTGCAAAAATTTATAGATGGAAAAATTGATTTCGAATCCACATTTAATATCCAAAAACTGGCGTATTATCATGCATTTAAAAATCTTTATACAAGCGGTTGTAACGATGATTTTTTTCTTTTGTATAACGATATAAATAATAAGTTCGAGCCTTTTTTTGTTGCTTCAAAATGCTTAGGAGAACTAGGGAAATTTATTTCAAAACCTAAGATTCAAAATAATACTTATCTCAACACCTACATTCTTGCACTTAATGAAGTGTCCGAAATGGATTTAATAGAAAACAACATCAAAGGCAATAAAGCTCTTGAAGAGCGAGTAAGGTTAATGAATAAGTTTTTTCCTAAAAAAATATTTGATATTGACATATTGCTTACCAATCAAAAGATTATTAATAAAAGTTTAAGCCCTTCAACGGCAATAAAACCAGAAATAATTACAGTAAACAAAGACAGGATGATAGTGTCTATTTTAAATACAAGTAGTTATCCTGTATATATTACTGAACTTAATCATCAAGCAAAAAAGAACATTGCCTATATAAGCCCTAGGCCTCAAATTTTAAGTGGTCAAAAGGACACGATAGAAATAAGTTTGCCAAGAAGTTTTGAAAACTTGTTTGTTAGTAAGAAAAATAAAGAAATTGGTTTTTCATTACCCAAACATATTTATGAACTTTATATCGGATATTCTATCTTAGGATTAGAAGACATACAGTATTCTAATATTATCCCTTATCAAGCAAAACAAAAAGTAAAAGAAGATTTGTTTCGTGAGCCAATTAACTTAAAAGGGCATGATGGTATAGTGGTCAATAAAGAAAAAAAAGTAGTTACATTTTATAAGGATTCGGTAACAATTTCTTCTGCTTTAATGATTCCAAAAGGCTATCAGTTTAAGTTAAGGCCAGGAGCAAACATTAATATTGTAAAAGGAGGTAAAATAATTTCATATGGTCCTCTAAAATTCAATGGAAATAAGGAAAATCCAATTAATATTTATTCCTCAGACAGAAAAGGGCAAGGCCTTTTGGTACTTAGTGATGGTATGGAGTCTAATTTAAATTATGTAAACTTTAATCATTTAACTTTTCCAAAACATGGAAGTTGGAGTGTTACAGGTGCAGTCACGTTCTATGAGTCGCCCGTAAAGCTAAACCATGTTTCTGTTGAGAATAATAGTTGCGAAGATGCTTTAAATATTGTTCGTACCGAATTCACAATGAAAAATAGTAGAATTGCTAACACCCAATCAGATGCATTTGATGGTGATTTTGTAAAAGGTTTGATTATAAATTGTTCCTTTAATAATTTAGGTAATGATGCTATTGATGTTTCTGGGTCCGAACTTACAATTAAACAAGTTGTTGTTTCTGATGCAGGAGATAAAGGCTTAAGCGCAGGAGAAGATAGTAAAATGATTATTGATGGCGTACATATATCAAATAGTGAAATAGCAGTTGCGGGAAAAGATTTATCTGTTGTAGAAATAAAGAATTTAAAAATCAATAATACCAAATTGGGATTCACAGCATTTCAAAAAAAACCAGAATTTGGGCCATCAAACATTACTGTAAATGGAATTGTGATGCAGGGTGTTGAAACTAAATATTTAATAGAAAGATCTTCTTCTCTTTTTGTCGATGGTGTGAAAATTGAAACGTCTCAAAACGTAATAGATAGAATGTATGGTGCTGAGTTTGGTAGAAGTAGTGCAGAAACAAGAAACAGTCAATAAGTATGATAAAGTCTTTTAATACACACTTAAAAACTATAGCAAATAATGAAGAAATTCATTTTATTGATAAAAAACATAACTATCGTTATGAACGCAAATTTACGGTTCCCAATAACTTTAGGTTAGACCAAGTAGAACAATTTGTAAAAAACAATTCCTTTTTGTTTAGAGAAGTTTTTCATGAAAGACAAGTTAATAATATCTATTTTGATACGGCTGCTTATAATGATTATTTCGACAATGTTTTAGGTGTTTCTGACCGAAAAAAAATAAGAATTCGTTGGTATGGCAACACTTTCGGAGATATTAAAAAGCCTGTTTTAGAAATTAAAATAAAGAAAGGTTTAGTAGGTGATAAGTGGTCGTATAAATTAAAACCATTTAGATTGGACAACAGTTTTACTAATCAAACCATTCAAGATGTTTTTAAGGAATCAAACTTACCATTACCAATTTTAGAATCTACTAAAATGGTAACACCTACATTATTGAATTCATATTCTCGGAAATACTATTTATCCGCAGATAATAGGTTTAGGGTTACTGTAGACTTTAAATTATTGTATCATAAAATTGATAAACAGTTTAATAATTTTAATTTTGCCCCAAAATCAGATGAAAATAAAATTGTAGAATTAAAATATGCATTAAATGATGATTTTGATGCTAACAAAGTTTCAACGCAGTTCCCTTTTAGGCTAAATAAAAATTCAAAATATGTAAATGGTGTGAATACCATAAAACAGTTTCCACAATAACAATTAAATTACTAATTTATACACAATGCAAGAACAATCATTTTTAAACGACATTGCAAACCAATTTGGTTCAGGAGAATCATCAATTGTTGACTTTTTAATTAATATATGTATTACAATAGTACTCTCATATATTATAGGGTTAATATATTCTAAGTATGGAAATTCATTATCAAATAGAAAAAAGTTAATACAAACGTTTGTATTAATTGCTGTTACGGTAATGCTTGTCATTTCTATCGTAAAATCATCTCTAGCCTTATCTTTAGGTTTAGTAGGAGCATTATCTATAGTAAGGTTCAGAACAGCAATTAAAGAGCCTGAAGAGCTCGTTTATTTTTTTGTAGCAATAGCTATAGGCTTAGGCATGGGTGCAAATCAGCGCATAGTCACTTTAACAGGAGCTATCATCATTATTTTATATATAGTCCTTCAAAACAGAAATGCTGTTAAAAGTGCTATACAACAAAATTTAATTGTAACTATTTCTAATACTTCTGAAAAAAGTTTAGATGAAAATAAAATACTTGATTTATTAAGGAAACATTGTTCTCGGATAGACTTAAGACGATTGGATGATGTAAATAATTCCACTGAACTTTCTCTAAGTGTAGAATTCAACGATTTTGATAGTATTATAACGGCCAAGAATGACCTTAAAACCTTAGGCGATATTCAGTTTAGTTTTATTGAAAACTATTAAAGCGTATGAAGCTCAAATCTTCTAATAAAAACATATTTGTTTTTTTAATTGGCTTATCTGTATTGGCGATTTTATTACTGATGCTTAAAAAAGTATATACTAAAACCGATAAATATCCGCAAACACCAGCATTTGAGCAAAAAACTTCTTTAGATTTCATTCAATTAACAGTTAAGGAAAAGAATTATAAAAAACTCAAAAGGAAAAGGGATAAAGCATTAACCGCTGGTATTCTAGAAACAAATGAAAATGATTATGTACCAGCCACAATAACTTTTAATGGCAAAGATTATAAAGCAGAAATCAGATTAAAAGGCGATTGGACCGATCATTTAAAAGATGACAAATGGTCGTTTAGGGTTAAACTTAAAAATGACCAAACTATTTTAGGAATGCGAAAATTCTCCATTCACAACCCAAAAACAAGACTTTTTATTAATGAATGGTTACTGCATAAAGCCATAAAAAAAGAGGATTTAATTGGCTTGAGGTATCATTTTATAGAAGGCTCAATACATATTAAAAAAGAAAACTCCTCACAATATATTAGTAAAAATGTTGGTGTTTATGCATTAGAAGAAACATTTGATAAAAGAACCATAGAGAGTAATAAAAGGAAAGAGAGTATTATACTTAAATTTTCTGAAGATTATTGGTGGCAAGAAGTTAAAAAGAGCATTGAAGTTGGCTCAACAAAAGGAATGAGTTGGAACAAATTTATGGACCAACAACTAGATATAAATAATAACCTGAGAGTTATGACTTTTTCTGAAGATAAGGTTTTAGCAGATTCAACAATGCTTAACTATTTTAAATTAAGCAAAAACCTAATTGAAGATTTAAGAAAAGGAAACTTAACTATAGATAAAGTATTTGATGTTAAAGAACTGGCGTTGCAAAATGCAATTTTAAATTTATTTGGAGCTGCTCATGGAAACTATATAATAAATGTAAGGTTTTATTATAATCCAATAACATCTATGTTAGAACCAATAACATTTGATGGTAACGCAGGTGTCAAGTTAAAAAAATACCAACATTTTTTATTTGCCAATCAACAAAAGGATTCAGTATATTTAAAAGCACTTGCTAACGCATTATATAAGGTCTCTAAGCCCACGTTTTTAAATAGCTTGATAGAAGAAAATAAAGAAGAGATATCGTTTTATTCAGAAATAATAAAAAAAGAATTTAAGGTTAAGGGAATAGCGGTTCAAAACCTTAAATACAATCAAAACATTTTAAAAAAAGAATTAGAAAGACTTATAATTAAGTTTAATATCAAAAACATTCCTATTGAAAAAGATTCAAATCTAGCCGTAAAAAAAATTATTAAACCAAAACTAACCTCATGGATTAATAATGGTTCTCAATTATTAAAAACAGCCGTAAAAAGAAATAATGAAGATGTCTATACTATTACCAGGAAGAGTAACTCTAAACCAGCTTATTCTGTAATAGCAAATAATAACACGGCCTATGGAGAAACTTATAAGGCAAGTATTCTTGTTAAGAAAGGAGATTTGAGCCCATATTTCGGCCTTAGAGTTCAGGGGCAGTTTCCAAATAGGGTAGATGCCATTTTTAATTTAAATAATGGCGTTTTAAAAGAAGTAAAAAGTTTTGGCGATTTTAACCGAGAACAGGCAACAATAAAAGCGTTGGGCAATGGGTGGTATAAATGTGAAGTTAGTGTAAAAGTCAAATCCAATAATGTGAGTATCATTTTAGGACCAACAAGCGGCGAAAAGAAAGTGAATAATTGGGAAGGAATAACAAATACAATTAATAATGTAAATATTATTCCATCAAGTTTAACTTTACAAAAAATGATGAAATAGATATTGTTTTATTGTTAAAAATGATAATATGAAAAAAGACCTTCCAGATTTTTTAATTGTAGGAGCAGCTAAATGTGGTACAACATCTTTAGGTGATTATTTAAATACGCATAAAGATATGTTTATTTGCAACCCAAAGGAGCCTAAGTTTTTAACATATAGTTTTTTAAAAGACTGCTATAGAGGGAAAGGAGATGATTTTACTAAAAAGAAGGCTGTTAAATCTTTAGAAGAATATAAATCACTATTTAAAAAAGCAAAACCAAATCAATTAAAAGGAGAATCTAGTGTGGATTTATTGTATTATCATGATAAATCTATTCCGTTAATTAAAGAAATTATTGGAGATCCCAAAATTATTATTATGCTTAGAAACCCTTCTAAAAGAGCGTTTTCAGCTTATTCTCATTTAGTAAGGGATGGAAGAGAAGACAAATCTTATATAGAAGCGTTAAAACTAGAAGACGAACGACGAAAATTAGATTATGAATTTATTTGGTCTTATAAAAATGCAGGCTATTATTCAGATTCAACAAAAGCATTTTTAGATAATTTCACTAATGTTAAAGTCATTATTTTTGAAGAGTTTGTAAAAAACCAAGAAAATGTAGTCAAGGAGGTTTTAAAATTTTTGGGCACTGACAATCAACCTAGTAATTTTACTGAATTACACAGAAATATTTCTGGAAAATCTAAATCTCAACTTTTAAATAGAATACTTTTAAAGGATAGTTTTGTTAAGACAATTTTTAAAAAAATATTACCCAATAACACACGTTCAAAAATTAAGTTCTTAATTCAAAAAACAAACACAAAACCAATTATAATAGAAGATTATGAACGTGATTATTTAAAGGGCGTTTTTAATGATGATATAAATGAGCTTCAAAATATTTTAGATACGGATTTATCTATTTGGAAGCAATAAAAAATTAACCCCACAAAAGATAAAGTGCTTAAATCATTAAAATCTGCATTATTTAAGAAAAGTATCATTGTTCTTTCCATAAAAGTGTTAGGAGTGATTTTACAATTTGCTGCTATATTTATTATTACAAATAATGCTAGTGAGGCTCTTTTTGGAAAGTTTAGTTTTATGAGCTATGTGTTGATTTTATTTGGCGCAATATGTTTGTTGGGAATGAATAATTCTTTTCTACAATTTACAGGAAAACTTCAAGCTCAAAACAGTTTCGATAAAGTGGTATCGCTATATAAGAGAATGCTAATTATATTATTAGTAAACTTTTTAGCCATAACAGTATTATATTTATTTCTAAGCGAGTGCATTAAGATTCCATATTTTCAAGACTTAGAGATAAAAAATATATTTAATAAGGTAATAATTGTACTTTTTCCATATACAATAAGTATTTTGAATTTTCAGGTTTTAAGAGGCTTAAACCTATTGTATATATCTGAAATATCTTCTAACATATTGCGTTTTGGAAGCTTAATGATTTTAGGGGTAATTTTGTTGTTTATTAAAGATTTTTCATATTTATTAGATGGTTATATTTTTATATTTTATTTGATAAGTTTAATCACTACTATAATAATTATACTTCAATTAAGAATAGTTAAACTAAAAGAAGCCTCAAAAAAAATTCGATATTTAGAGATTATTAAAGTGTCTTTTCCAATGTCATTTAGTTTGATTACACTTCTAATGATGCAAAGTTTCGATATTTTTATTCTAGAAAAATACTGGTCTTTTGAAAAAGTGGCTTATTATGGAGCAGCAGTTAAAATAACTACAGGAATTGGGCTTATATTAACAACAATTAATGCGGTTATTGCTCCAGATATTTCAAAATTATATTTTTTAAAAGAATATGACTCTCTAAAGAAATTGATTGTAAAATCTACAATGTTAAACTTCTATTTAACAGTGCCTGCTATAGTTTTTATATATATATTTTCTGAAAAAATTTTAGCTTTGTTTGGAGGGAGTTATATCCTTGCAAATACTGCTTTAATTGTCATGATTGTTGCGCAAATGTTTAACGCATTTTGTGGATCTGTAGGGGTTTATTTAAACATGACAGGCAGACAAAAGGCTTATCTTTTCATATTAATTATTGCCTTAGGAATAAATATTGTTCTGAATATATTATTTATCCCTAAATATGGAATGGCCGGAGCAGCAATATCAACTGGAATTAGTATGGTTTTTTGGAATTTGACAGGTGTCATTTACATTTACAGAAAAGATAAAGTAGGTGTATTTATTTTCAGTAAGTACTTAAAATAAACACAGCAAATTGATACAATTATAGATTAACCTTGATAAGCTTTTATTTAATAAATAGTTTATAGTTATTAATTTTATGTTTTGTTTATATTTATAGAAATATTAATTTTTAATTAGGTGCAAATTAGAATGTTTTTATTCTTTGTAATAAAAATTACTTTAAGATCTAAAAAATGTGCTCTAAGGAGCGTCAATTGAATGAAAGGCAAGATTCTATTTTTATTACTCTTTTTTATTATTTTTATACCTCTACTCTTTTTTACAGCAGTTCCTTTTTTTATAAAGATTCTTTTTACTTTAAATTTTTTGGTGATTTTGATCATGACTATTTATTACCTATTTAAAGATAAAAAATTTGCCCCTATTATGGCATCGTATATAGTTTTCAATTTCATGTTCTTTATTGTGGCACCCATGTTGCAAATACATAAAGTATTTACATCAGGAGATTTAAAGCTGGTAACAAAGTTGATTTATAGCGACTATTTAATAATTAAAACGAGTGTATTTATATTGATATTTAATATAGTTTTCTATATAGCATATCGTTATTTTAATGCGATGAAATTAAAGGCTAAAATTTACAAGAAAGACATGAATTTATCTTTTCATATTCTTGTTTTTTTTGTAATTAGCATGATTATTTTTTTAATTAATATAGATTATATTAAACAGGAGTATTTATCTCATAATTATTCAGTATTGGATGGAACAACAAAATCTGCATTGCTAATTAAAGAGAAAATCATATTAATGATTCCTTTTCCTGCCTTTGTTTTAGGAGTATATTATTTAAAGAAATATAAAAAGTCAAAAAATTTTTATATCATATTAATTATTACTTTTTTGATGCTTGTATTGATACTAGTGTTAAAGAACCCTTTAACTGAAAAAAGAAATGCGCTAGGGCCTATATACATAACAATAGTATTTCTTTTAATACCTAAATTACTAAACACTAATTTTAAATCTTTAATTTTCTTGTTTTTTTCCATGGTTATTATCTTTCCTACAATATCATTGATTACACATTCAGGGTATACGTTAGATAAGTTGATAAACGAGCCAAAACTTTTATTATATCAGTTACAAAACCATGGTGTAACAAATACGTTTACGACATTAAATTACGATGCTTTTATAAACTTTTCGGCTACAATTGAGCATGTTGAAAAGGATACTTTTTCTTTTGGAGAACAGCTTTCTGGGGCGGTTTTTTTCTTTGTTCCTAGAAAAATATGGGAAAGTAAACCTATATCCAGTGGGGAGTTTATTGGGAATTATTTAAGAGATAATTACGGGGACCCGACCAACCCCTATTATTTTACAAATCTTTCAAACCCTTTTGTTTCTGAAGGTTATATAAACTTTGGGTTATTAGGAGTTATATTATTTGCCATACTTTTAGCTTTTTTTATGACGCGAATGGTTAATTGGATTAACGGAGAGGACCCATTAAAAGTCGCAGCAGGGTTTTATGCCTCAATACATATGATTTTCTTTCTAAGAGGAGATTTTACAAATGGTTATGCATTTTTATTTGCAACCTTTATAGTTATCCTTATAATTCCTAAAATGTATTTTTCTTTCTTTGGAAAGAAGAAAGTTAAAATGTGAAAACGACTGCTAACATAAATTTTTATAATCAGCTATTACGATTTTTAATTTATTTAAATAGTGCGATTATTTTAGTGCCAGACCAATTTAAAGGCGTGCCAATAGCATTACTGTTATTAGTTGTAATTGTTAGATATTTAAAATTAAACCAAAAACCTGTTTTAGAAACTAAGAAGTTTGTAATAAGCATAAGTTTTTTTATCATTTTACTTATAAGTATTGCTTATTCAAGTGATATTAATTTTGCAATGAGGAAGTTAGAAACAGGATTGTCATTAGTTGTGTTTCCTCTAATTTTTTACATAGTAGGAGCAGATAAAGCCCTTTTAACAGAAAAATCTATCCAAACACTTAAACTTACATTTATATTTTCTTTAGTTTTCTTTTTAATTTCAACTTTTTTATTTTTCTATTTTACTGAACCATTTTATACTTTTAAAAGCACTTTAATACATTATACAAATTTAGTTGATATTAGAATTAAGCATTTTGAAATTCATTCAATTTATTTGTCTATTTGTATAGGTGTTGCGATTATTTTTACCCTATCAATAATAGGAAACTGTGGGCCAAGTCTTAAAAAGGCTTTGTTTTTTGTTTTAATACTCCTAATTACATTTATAGCTATTTTGAACAAGAAAGGGCCAATAATTTTTTTAGGAATAGTTGGGCTAATTTTTCTAATAAAAAATAAATCTAATTATAAACATATTTTATATATATCCTCAATTTCAGCAATATTAATTTTGTTTATATTATACGTTCCAAAATACAATAATGTAAATAGATTTAAGGAATTGTTTAATATCGAAAACAATAAAAACTCATCAACTGCAATAAGAATTCAAATTTACGAGTGTGCTTTAAAAAAAATAGCTCAGTCTCCATATTTTGGATATGGCTGGGGAGACACTAAAATGGTTTTAAATGATTGTTATGAGCAAAAAAATGTTGATTTTTTAAATAAAAACTACAACTCACATAATCAATTTCTAAGCATTCTTTTGTCTACGGGTTTATTGGGTTTTTTTACCTTTATATATTACTTTTTTTATCTTTTTAAAATATCCAATAAGAAAGAATCTCAAATTCTTTTTCTTTTAACATTGTATTTTTGTTTAAATATGTTAACCGAAAATATTTTAGAAAGAGAAGATGGTGTAATAATAATTTCCCTATTTATTAATATCCTTCTTTTTAAACCTAATAAAGAAAGGGATGTATTAAGCAATAAGATATAAAAGCATTATGAATATAGTACACATATTAGAAGACTTTTCTTTTTTAAGTGGTGGATTAAGAACCGTAGTTAAAGATTTGCATAATAGACTCATTAATAACGGTATTAGTTCAACTATCATTACAACAAGAAAAGAAAAAGACGATGATGTAATAAAAGTAGAAGGAGGAAATAAACCATGGCGTTTTTCGAAGAATTTAATTAACAAATTAAATTTTTTACACAGTCAAAAAAATATCGATATTATACATATTCATGGTGTTTGGATGTACCCTCAATATGCAGCAGCAAAATTTGCATTTAATAATAGGATACCTTATTTAATTTCATGTCATGGTATGTACGAACCTTGGTTATGGCTTAATGGTAATTTTAAAAAAAAGATGTATTTTAAATATGTGGTTAAGAACATCTTTTCTAAAGCTAAATACCTTCATGCTATTACATTACCAGAAGCTAAAGAGCTAAGAAAATTATTCCCAAAAACTAATGTGGTAGAAATACCTAATCTAATAGATTCAAAATCAGTTAAAATAGATGCTCCAAATTTGAAAGAAAAGTATATTTTATACTTAGGAAGGATTGATAAGAAAAAAGGAATTGATATTTTAATTAATGCATTTGCAAATATTGATAATAAAAATTTTAAATTAAAAATTGCAGGTGGATTTAATGATTATCAAAAGGAATTAGAAGTATTGGTAGAAAAGCTTAATCTAAATGATAAAGTTAGTTTTGTTGGACTTATAACTGGGGTCGAAAAAGAAATATTATTTAAAAATGCCTTTGTCTTTGTTGCACCTTCTCACTCTGAAGTAGTCGGTATGGTAAATCTTGAATCAGCAGTATATGGAACACCTGTAATTACTACAAAACAAACAGGATTAAAAAAAGAATGGTCAGACAATGGCGGGTTTTTAGTAAACCCTAAAGTTAATGAAGTACAAAAGGCTTTACAAGTTTCACTTAATTGGTCCGATGATGAAAGAAATGATAATGGTAAAAAGTTAAATAGTTTTGTTACTAAAGAATATTCATGGGAGTATAGATTTAAAGATTGGTTAAACTTATACAAAAGTATATTGTAAATTTGCAAAATTATAATCGTAGATTTTTAAATCTTGATAGATATAAAAATCATACATTGAATTTTAAAATTTTAAATAGGGAATGAAGAAGAGAATATTAGTTACTGGAGGTTCAGGGTTTATTGGCACGAATATTATTGAATTTTATAAAGATAATTTCGAGGTTGTTAGTATTGACTGCGCAAAGCCTAGAAACAAGAACCATATTGGTTTTTGGAAAAATGTAGATATTCTAGATGAAAAATTAACAATTTCTGTTTTTAAAGATTTTCAGCCACACTATGTGTTTCATATGGCCGCTAGAACAGATTTAGAAGGGAAGACACTAAAAGATTATAGTGCAAATATACAAGGCGTAGAAAACGTAATAAAAGCCTTAAACTATTCTAGTTCTTTAGAAAAAGTTATATTTGCTTCAAGTAGATTAGTTTGCGAAATTGGCTACAATCCAAAAGATGAGTATGATTATAAACCTTCTACAATATATGGCGAAAGTAAAATTATTGGAGAAAAAATTGTAAGAGATTCAAAAGAACTTACTTCTAATTGGGTTATAGTTAGACCAACATCTTTATGGGGTCCTTGGTTTGATATTCCATATAAAAGCTTCTTCGACTCAATAAATAAAAAAGTATACGTTCATCCAAAAGGCTTAGAAATTCATAAAAAATTTGGATATGTTGAAAACTGTGTACATATTATGGATAAATTGATTTATGATAAAGAATTAAATGGACAAACTATTTACTTATCTGATTTTAAGACATTAGAAGTAAAGCAATGGGCAGATATTATTTCACAAAAATTCCACGGAAAAAAGGTTAAGTCTGTACCAATTCAAGTTTTAAAACTATTGGCAAAAGCGGGAGATATATTAAAGGGAATAGGCTATAGCTCTCCTCCTATAACATCATTTAGATTAAACAATATTTTAACAACAATGGATTATGACACAACTAAAGTTGAAAAAGTTGTTGGTGTTTTGCCTTATAATCTAGAAGAAGCCACAACAATTACTTATAATTGGTATAAAGCACATAAATAATGTATCAAAATTTAAAAAATTTTGCCGTACCAAAAGACTTTAGAGGGAAGTCAAAAATTACAGTTCAACTTTGGTGGTTAATTGAAAAAACCCTATTTGCTTGGTCTCCACAATTTTTATATTCCTGGAGAAGATTTCTTTTAAGGTTATTTGGCGCTAAAATTGGAAAAGGAGTGTTATTAAGACCTACAGTTAGGGTGACTTATCCATGGAAGGTAAGTATTGATGATCATACATGGGTAGGGGAAGATTGTGTTTTATATAGTTTAGGGACTATTACAATAGGAAGTCACGTAGCAATTGCTCATGGCGTATATTTTAATACAGGACTTCATGACTATAAAAGTGAAAAATTTGAAATAGGAGCAAAACCAGTGGTAATTGAAGATCAATCATGGATAACAAATGATGTTTACATTGCTCCAGGAGTAACAATAGGAAAAGGATGTGTAATAGGAGCTAGAAGCAGTGTTATGAAAAGTACGCCTGAAGGCTATGTCTGTTACGGAAACCCCGCTATTCCAGTAAAAAAGAGATAATTGAAAAAAATCACCATTATAGGCATTAACTATTATCCTGAAGATAGTGCTATAGGTTTATATACAACCGAGAAAGCTGAATATTTAGTTTCTAAAGGGTTTGATGTTACTGTTATAACAGGTTTTCCATATTATCCGCAATGGCAAATCAGGCAAGATTATAAATTAAAAAGTTATTTAGTAAAGGAAATTATTAATGGCGTAAAAGTTTATAGAAGCAAGCAGTATGTCCCTAAAGATCCAACATTCATTAAAAGAATAATTCATTTAATTAGCTTTACTTTTGGGAATTTTATTAACCTCTTTAAAGTTGGTAAACCAGATATTGTTATATCAATAATTCCATTTACAACATCTTCTTTATTAGGCTGGTTTTTAAAAAAGAGATATAATAACGTTAAGCACTGGGTGCACATCCAAGATTTTGAATTTGATGCAGCAATTGATTCAGGGTTGCTTAATGGTAACAAGAAAAGCGTTATTAAAGGGCTTCAGAGCATTGAAAAGTTTGTATTGAAGAAGGCTGATATGGTTTCTTCCATAAGTTTTGGGATGATTAATAAACTTAAATCAAAAACAGAAACTTCAACGTACTATCTTACAAATTGGATTGATGTAAAGAAGTTTAGTGATGAAACTCTGAAAACACATAAGTATTTAAGTTCAGATAAATTTAAGATTTTATATTCTGGAAATATTGGAGCTAAGCAAGACTGGGTTTTTTTTATTAAGTTTTTAAATTTTTTAAATAAAATTAATGATGTTGAAGTCATTGTTGTTGGTGAAGGTGCTGAAAAAGAAAATCTTCTTTCAAAAATAAATGGTTACGATTTTGTAAAGCATTATAATTTGGTTCCATATGATGATTTACCATCGCTATTATCAAGTGCTGATTTACATATATTGTTTCAAAAAGCAGAGGTTATCGATACGGTAATGCCTTCAAAAATTTTAGGCATGATGGCAAGTTCAAGACCATCAATTGTTACAGGAAATTTAAAAAGTGAAGTTGCAAAAGTTTTTAATAATTCCAATGGAGGATTCTACTTCGATGGTACTGTAATAGATGACATTATAAAGCAAATTGTTATATTGAAAGAAAATAAGAATATGCGCTTAAAATTGGGTGAAAATGCGAAAAATTACGTTGAAGAAAAATACTCTAAAGATAAAGTATTGAATAAATTTATCTGTAAGCTTAAAAATTTTTAATAAACTATAATTCTAGCCTATGAAGAAAAAAATTTTAATAACCGGAGCAGCAGGTTTCTTGGGGTCTCACTTATGTGATAGATTTGTATCAGAAGGTTATTATGTTGTTGGTATGGATAACTTTATTACAGGAGATAAAAAAAACCTTCTACATTTAAAAAGTAGTCCAAACTTTGAATTTATAGAACATGACGTTACAGAATATATAAAAATAGAGCACGATTTAGATTATATTCTACATTTCGCATCTCCTGCAAGTCCAATAGATTATTTAAAAATTCCTATTCAAACCTTAAAAGTTGGATCATTAGGTACACATAATCTCTTAGGGTTAGCAAAAGCAAAAAAAGCAAGACTGTTAATCGCTTCAACTTCTGAAGTATATGGAGACCCATTAGTGCACCCGCAAACAGAAGAGTATTACGGAAATGTCAATACTATAGGCCCAAGAGGTGTTTATGATGAAGCTAAGCGTTTTCAAGAGTCCATAACCATGGCTTACCATAGGTTTCATGGGTTAGAAACACGAATTGTCCGTATATTTAACACATACGGTCCAAGAATGAGGTTAAACGACGGACGAGTCATTCCTGCATTTATGGGTCAAGCTTTACGTGGAGAGGACTTAACAATATTTGGAGATGGTTCTCAAACACGATCATTTTGTTATGTAGATGATCAAGTAGAAGGAATTTATAGACTATTATTAAGCGACTATCCATATCCAGTAAATATTGGTAATCCTCATGAAATAACTATTAAGGATTTTGCTGAAGAAATTATAAAATTAACAGGTACCACCCAAAAGTTAATTTACAAGGACTTACCAGTAAACGATCCTTTGCAAAGGCAACCGGATATAACACTTGCAAAAAAACTTTTAAAATGGGAACCAAAGGTTAGTAGAGCGGAAGGGATGAAAATAACATACGATTATTTTAAAGCATTATCTGAAGCCGAATTGTATAAAAGCGAGCACAAAGATTTCAAAAACCACATAAAGAAATAAGTGAATTACAAAAAAGGAAGATATTCTAGTTTAATAAAACCTTTATTTGGTTTTACAGACTTAGTCATAATTAATATGGCTGTGTTTTATTTTGAAATAAATTTAAAAAACGTTTATGCTTTTTGTTTATATATATCTATTTCTTGGATAATCATTGCTGTTAAAAACCATTTTTATGAAGTAGAAAGGCACACAAGAGTAATTCAGATCATCCCCCTTTTATTAAGGCAAATAACATTTTTTGCTATAGTGCTTTATGCGTTTATTGGGTTCTTTAAACAACCAAATATGAGCAGATTAGCACTAGGAAGCTATTTAGTATCAGTTTTTGGGTTAATCTGTGTCTTTAAGTTTTTAACTATTTTTTTATTAAAAAAATATAGAATTATATTAAGTGGAAATATAAGAAACGTTATCGTAATTGGGAGAAATGATAAAATAAGACAATTAATACATACGTTTAATACCAGACTGGATTTTGGATATAAATTTAAAGCTAAGTTTAGTACTGATGATACAGACTTTTCTTTAGAACAATGTTTTAACTATATTATAGAAAATGATATCGATGAAATTTATTTTTCCGTTGCAGAATTATCAAATAAACAAATTAATAGATTGATTGATTTTGCAGACAATAATTTAAGAGAATTAAAATTCATACCAGATAATAAAGATATTTACTCTAAAAAACTTAAATATCAGTATTATGATTATATTCCAATATTATCATTAAGGGTTATACCTTTACAAGAGCCAGTAAATAAATTTGTTAAACGGTTATTTGATATATTACTTTCTCTATTTATAATTGTTTTTGTCTTATCATGGTTAACGCCAATCTTAGCTATTTTAATTAAAATTGAATCTAAAGGCCCTGTGTTTTTTAAACAATCCAGAAATGGATTTAATTACAAGGAATTTGATTGTTATAAGTTTAGATCCATGACCCCTAGTAAAACGGCTCATTTATTTCAAGCAACAAAAGGAGATTTACGGATTACTAAAGTTGGAGCTTTTATTCGAAAAACCAGTATAGATGAGTTACCACAGTTTTTTAATGTTCTTTTTGGAGATATGTCTGTTGTAGGTCCTAGGCCTCATATGGTTAGTCATACCAATATGTATGCTCAACGAGTAGATAAGTTTATGGTACGTCATTTTGTTAAGCCTGGTATTACGGGTTTAGCACAGGTTAGTGGTTTTAGAGGTGAAATAGAAACTGATAAAGACATTATAAACCGAGTAAAATATGATATTTTTTATATTGAAAACTGGTCCTTATTACTCGATTTAAAAATTAGCATCCAAACATTTGTAAATGCCATAAAAGGCGAAGACAAGGCCTATTAAAGTTTAGGAATAAGTAATTCTAACTGCCTATTGAAATCAAAATTGCCTAAAGCAGTTTTCTGTATCTTTTTTCTATAAACAGATTGTATTTCAGAAGGATTTATTTTAGAAATAACAGTATTTAAGTCTTTATAATCGCCAACATTAGCTACCCAGCCCAAATCATATTTTTTTATAATACTTTCCCCTTCTCCACCTCCAAAATATAGCATAGGTAATCCTAATCGTGCATATTCAAATATTTTTGAAGGCACTGACCCATAAATTCTATTTAACAACGGGATAATAGTTAAATCATATTTTAATAGCACCTTATGCAGTTCTTTCCTTGATAGTTCACCATGATATACTATATCTAAATCAGGATGGTTTTTAATAAAGCTTTCAATAGCGTTTTGCTCAGGACCAGAACCATAAATATGAAGTTGAATAGCTATGTAATCTAGTTCTTGGCATAATTTATAAATGCCTTGAGCAACCCCTAATAAACCCGCATAAACAATTTTTAATTTTCCAGTTGATTTATCTTTTATAGAAATATCTGGAATATTAAAATCAGGAAAATTACGATATAAAAAAGTTGCTTTATTTGGGAAAAGTGATGTTACATGAGTTAATATTTCTTCGCTCTGCCCCAAAACTAAATTAGCATGCTTGTAATTAAAATATTCAATCTTTTCAAGAAAGCCATAACTAAAATTCTTTTTTAAAGCACCTAATTTTAAGCCTGCAATTGGCCATAAATCACTTATATTTAAAATAAGCTTTCGTTTTTTAGAACGTAAACAAAGGATAGATGTAAAAGCCACCAATAAAGGCGGAGATTGGATGATTACTGTTCTAGGAATAGTATTCCACATAAAAAACCAAATCAAACTAAAGCTGTAAGATAACATAGCAATAAGACGTAATAACTTATTCTTTGAGTTACTGGAATAAATCCATAAACGATGAATGGTTATTTTATTTTCTTCAGAAGTATGTTTAAAATGCCCTCTGTAAGGCTCAAAAATTTTACCAGTAGGGTAATTGGGTAAGGGTGTAATAACCGAAACTTTAAAATTATGCTTTTGCAAGCCTTTTGCTAAATGATACATACGATTAGAAGCAGCACCTATTTCTGGAGGAAAATAGCTTGTTATGATCATGATGTCTTTCATTATAACTTATATATATGAGTTATATGATGAATAATTCTTTTAGCAGCTTGACCGTCCCATAGTTCTGGAATATGACCTTGTTTCCAGGCACCAGAAAGCAATACGTTAAAGGCAGATTCAATTTTTTTAGAATCATTTCCAACTAAAATATTAGTGCCTATATTACAAGTTTCAGGTCGTTCCGTACTGTTTCGTAATGTTATGCAAGGTACGTTCATTACTGTTGTTTCTTCAGTAATGCCTCCAGAGTCTGTTATAACGGCCTTGGCATTTTCTACCAAATAATTAAACTCTAAATACCCAAGTGGATTTACATAATGAAGATTTTTAAAATTTAAATTTAGATTGCTCAATAATTTTTGAGTTCTAGGGTGAACAGGAAAAACAATAGGATAGTCTTTTCCCAATTCAACAATTTTAGTAATTAATGCTTTTAGCTGTTCTTCCTCATCAACATTGCTAGGCCTATGGAGTGTCATGACCAGATAATTTTTATTAGATAACATTAAATTGTCCCACAACTTTGGTTTCTTAAATCGATTTTTGTTTTTTAATAAGGTATCAATCATCACATTACCCACAAAAAAAATGTTTGATTTTGATATTCCTAACCGTTCCAAATTTTCATTGGCATACGTTGATGTGGTAAAGAAATAATCTGTTAAGCTATCGGTAACAATTCTATTGATTTCTTCAGGCATGCGCATATCTCCAGAGCGTATTCCAGCTTCAACATGAGTTACTTTTATATGTGCCTTTTTAGCGACAATAGTACAAGCCATTGTTGAGGTAACATCACCAACAACCATAACCAAATCGCATGGATTTAGCCGTAATTCCTTTTCAAAACCAATCATTATAGCTGCCGTTTGTTCAGCTTGAGTGCCACTTTTAACTTCTAAATTTGAATCTGGTAAAGGGATATTTAATTCTTCAAAAAAAGCACCGCTTAAATTTTTGTCGTAGTGTTGCCCAGTATGAACAAGTCTATAATTAATATTAAAGCCTTCACTTCTTTTATGTTGAATAGCTTCAATAATAGGCGCAATTTTCATGAAATTAGGTCTTGCACCTGCAACTATGGTAATATTCATGTATTTTGATTTAAATAGGACGAAAACTGTTTCAATTTACCACTTTTTGAACGAACTAACTTTTCTTGCCTTTCAAAGTTAATATGAAGTCCTTTTTCAAGATATTTTTCCATTTCAATAGTAATACTTTTTATTTTTTCGATAGATAGGTTTTCAGAACTGACATAAATAATTTTGAAAGTATCAAGCTTAGTTTGCTCAATAACAAACTCTTTAACGTTGCCATCATCTTCAATGATACTCTTAGTGATATAATAAAACGTTAAGCCAGCAGCTTTTTTTCCACTAGGTAAAATAGCAATATCATTGGTTCTTCCAATAAGTTTTTCAAGTATAGGTTCTTTAACTGTACTTTCTTTTGAAAGGCTACCAATATCGCCAATATCGTAGCGAATAAACGGCTGTGATTTATTATAAAGTGACGTAATAACCAAACGCCCTTCTTCGCCGTAAGGCAAAATATTGTTGTGCTCGTCAAGAACTTCAACAAACAAAGTTTCACTATTAACCAGCCATTTGCCATTTGGTTTTTGAAAAGCTATTAAGTCTAATTCTGATGCGCCGTATTCATTCACTACAGGAATTCCGAATTGTGTTTCTAAAAGTTTTTTATCGTTTTCAAATAGCATTTCTGAAGTTGTTATACATACGTTTAACGATGGGCATTCCAAACGAAGTACAATATTTTTTCGTTTTAAATATTTTGCAAATTGTACCATAGGACTGGTATAGCCATTCATATATTCAAGTTTATTGGTTTTAAAAACACTTAACCAATTTTCAAAAGCGCTATCACTTAAATCAAAGACATTAAAACGCGTCCTGTTGCTTACAAAATCTTTTGATTTTTCTATATAATACCCTTTTTTATCTAAAGGAATACCATAAAAACGGGCTTGTTTAGTGGTGTTAAAATCAATATTAAACCATCCAAAACGATTTTTTATGATAGCCCAGGTTAACGCATGGCAAAAATTATCTTTTGTAAAAATAAAAGGATGCCCTGATGCACCAGATGTTTTATCAACATACACATTTTGTTTTGTAAAATCATCAGACATAAGGTCTTCTAAAGGCTGTTGTAAATCCTTTTTAGATAGTATAGGAATAGAATTCCAATCTAACATATTTACATCTTTTGTAAAGGTTTTATAAAATGGATTATGTTTTAAATGATAGTTAACAATGGCTTGTTTTCTGTTTTCAACATAAATATTAAAGTCATGGTCACTTTTACTTTGAATACTGTTCAAAACCTGTTCTGCTTTCCGAATAGGAAAGCCCTTAAATTGCAATGAAAGGTTGAAGATATTCAATTGAAAATTATAGTTACAAAACAGACAAAAAACAAATCTAAATATAAATCCTATTTTAAAATAGAATAGTATAAAAAAATAGTTGTGAATTCGTGACAAATCCTAAAAACCGCTTATTTTTGCACTCGAGAAATTGTTATTCTCATACATATGGGAATATAAAACATACTATACAATGAATATCTTAATTCTTGGTTCTGGCGGAAGAGAACATACCTTTGCTTGGAAAATAGCCCAAAGCCCAAAATGCAAAAGCTTATTTGTAGCCCCTGGAAACTCTGGAACAGCACAAATAGCAACTAATATAAATATTGGTGTAGCTAATTTTGAGGCTATTAAAGAACTGGTTTTAGAGAAGCAAATTGATATGGTTGTTGTGGGGCCAGAAGACCCATTGGTTCAAGGTATCCATGATTATTTTTTAAACGATGAAACTGTCAAGCATGTATCTGTTATTGGGCCACAAAAAGCAGCAGCTGAATTAGAAGGAAGTAAAGAATTTGCCAAAGAATTTTTATACAGACATAAAATTCCAACGGCTACTTATGAGAGTTTTACAAAAGAAACGGTTGAAAAAGGATATACATTTTTAGAAACCCTAAAAGCACCTTACGTTTTAAAAGCAGATGGTTTAGCAGCAGGAAAAGGTGTTGTGATTTTAAATGATTTAGATGACGCTAAGGCGGAATTAAAAAGCATGTTAGTAGACGCTAAATTTGGAGAGGCGAGTACAAAAGTGGTTATTGAAGAGTTTTTAGACGGGATTGAATTAAGTTGTTTTGTATTAACTGACGGCGAAAACTATAAAATTTTACCAACTGCAAAAGATTACAAACGTATTGGTGAAGGCGATACAGGTTTAAATACAGGCGGTATGGGAGCAGTATCTCCAGTGCCTTTTGCTACAGATGAATTTCTTAATAAAATTGAAGAACGCATTGTAAAACCGACTATTAAGGGTTTTAAAAAGGATAATTTACCGTATGTTGGTTTTGTGTTTATAGGTCTTATAAAAGTTGGAGATGACCCCAAAGTAATTGAATATAATGTACGAATGGGTGATCCAGAAACCGAAGTAGTTTTACCAAGATTAAAAAATGATTTTGTTGAAATCCTTCAGGCTATGGCTAATGGATGTTTAGATAAAATAAATATTGAAATTGATGAGCGAGCTGCAACAACCATTATGTTAGTATCTGGTGGCTATCCAGAAGCATACGAAAAAGGAAAAGAAATAACTGGAGTTGAAACTGTTCAAGATTCTATTCCATTTCATGCAGGAGCCCAATTAAAAGACGGAAAAATTATAACCTCAGGTGGTCGCGTTATGGCTATAACATCTTATGGAGATACGTATCAAGAGGCCATAAAAAAATCTTATCAAAATATAGAAAAACTACATTTTGATAAGATGAATTATCGTAAAGATATTGGATTTGATTTATAGATAAGAGTGAGAAGAAATACTTTTATCTTCTTCATTATTATCATTAAACATTTTAAGTTGTAGCATCCAGTACACCATAGCAACAAATCCAACAACCATAAAAATCCAAGACACTGTATTTGCTCCGAACCAGTTTTCAAGTTCTAATGCTCTTAAAGCATCAAAAGGAGCAAAAATGATATCAACAAATAAATCTTGTATAGCGTAAAAGAAATCTTTCATGTGTTTTATATTATTTTCTAACTGGTTATATAGTTAGTATATTTACGTAGCAAAAATACAAAAACAGTTAATGATAACAAGTATTTTTAATAAATCTAAGCCAATAAATTTTATCATCGTTTTTTTTATTACGCTTTTAGCTTTTGTAATAGCTAGAAAAGGTTTAATAAACGAACCGTTTACAATGGTGTTTATTGTAAAACAAAATATATTGCTTTTTGTAGCTTATATATCTATTTTACTTTTAGATTTTATAGTTAACAAAAATAATTTAACCTTAAAAAATAATTATGAGGTTTTGTTGTTTAGTTTATTTTTGCTTTTTATTACCCAGACAACTAATCACTCAAACGTTCTTATATCTAATTTTTTTGTATTGCTTGGTTTAAGAAGAATTGTGAGTTTGCGTTCTCAAAAAGATGTAAAAAAGAAACTGTTTGATGCTGCGTTTTGGATTGCTATTGCCGCATTGTTTTACTTTTGGGCCATTTTGTTTTTTGCTTTAATTATACTGTCACTAGTTTTATATACGGATAATAATATACGACATTGGATAATACCATTTTTAGGTGTTTTCACTGTTTTTCTAATGTCTGTAGCTACCTCTTTGTTGCTCTATGACAACTTTTTTGGAATACTTGATATATCCCCTGAAACAAGTTATGATTTTAGTAACTATAATTCGTTATCATACTTAATAGCTATTACGGTGCTTTTATCTTTTGGAGTATGGTCTTCAATTTTTTATTTGCAAAATATCAATAAGAAGAAAAAGGCGTTTAGAGTATCATTTAAACTTATTATTATAGCAGCTATCATTAGTTTTTTAATTGTGCTGCAAGCTCCAGAAAAAAATGGCAGCGAATTTTTATTCTTATTTGCACCATTGGCAATAATTATTACAAATTATATTGAGATTATTCAAGACAAGTGGTTTAAAGAAGTGTTTTTGTCCGTGCTTGTCATTCTACCTTTTGTTTTACTATTATTATAGTTTTTGGCCAAAAGCTAAATCGCCAGCATCGCCAAGACCAGGAACAATATAACCTTTTTCATTTAGGGTTTCATCAATGGCGGCAATCCATAAATGCACATTGCCATAAAAATGGTTTTCAACAAAGTCAATCCCTTCTTGGGCACCAATTACACTCATTAAATGAATTTCTTTAGGGGTGCCAAAAGGTTTTAGAGCTTCAAAAGTAGCGACCATAGATTGCCCTGTGGCTAGCATAGGATCTGCCAAAATAAGTGTTTTATTTTCTAAGCTCGGACAAGCTAAATATTCAACAATAATTTCAAAACTTTCCGGGTCGTGTTTGTGGTGTCTATAGGCTGAAATAAAAGCATTTTCAGCCGTATCAAAATAATTAAGCAATCCATTATGCAGAGGAACACCAGCCCTTAAAATAGAACATAAAACAATATTGTTTTCTAATAAATCAATATTACAATGCCCTAAAGGCGTTGTTATAGATGTGTTTTTATAATTTAGGGATTTACTCATTTCATAACCTAAAATTTCTCCGATACGTTCAATATTTCTTCTAAATCGCATACTATCTTTTTGAAGATCAGTATTTCTAATTTCTGAAATAAAGGTGTTTAGTATTGAGTTTTGTTGAGATATATGGTGAATATGCATAATGAGAATAGGTTTTTCAGTAGTAAAGTTAAGTAAATATGAAGTATATTTACACTTTAAAATTTAACACCATATGTTTACAGAAAAAGCTAACAAAATATTTCAAGACGTTATTGAAAAATACCATATTATAAACACTGTAGATCAGCCTTTTGAAAACGCTTATGATAAAAGTGATTTATTAGAGCATTTGTTATACAGAAAATGTTGGATTGATACCGTACAATGGCATTATGAAGATATTATTCGCGATCCACAAATAGATCCCGTTGCGGCTTTAACTTTAAAACGTCAGATCGATGCATCAAACCAAGATAGAACCGATATGGTTGAATATATTGATAGTTATTTTTTAGAAAAATACAAAGGTACTTCGGTGAAAGATCTCGCAACTATTAATACCGAAAGTCCAGCTTGGGGCGTAGATAGATTATCTATTCTGGCATTAAAAGTGTACCACATGAACGAAGAAGCAACGCGAATAGACGCATCAGATTCCCATAAAGCGGCGTGCCAGAAAAAATTGGACATTTTATTAGAACAACGAGTAGATTTATCAACAGCCATTGATACACTTTTAAGTGATATAGAAAAAGGAGATAAATACATGAAAGTTTACAAGCAAATGAAAATGTATAATGATGATGAGCTTAACCCGGTACTAAGAGGACAGAAATAAATAAGTATCAAAATTCAAATAGAGTTGAGTTGTCAGTCTGAAGTTGTTTGTGTTAAGCCTTGCGACTTCGCTCAAGATAAACTTCGTTGAAGTATTAAAGACTTTTTCAACTGAAAGATCATGCCAAATGTATCTAAACACATTCTAGTAATTCGTCTCTCAGCCATGGGCGATGTGGCTATGACCGTACCTGTTTTACGAGCCCTTCTACAACAATATCCAGAAGTAAGAATAACTGTTTTAACACGTGCTTTTTTTGGCCCTTTTTTTAGAGATTTGCCAAATGTTAAGGTTTTTCCTGCTGAGGTTAAAGGTAAACACAAAGGTGTTTTTGGCTTATACAAACTTTCAAAAGAATTAAAAAACTTAGGAATTGATGCCATTGCCGATTTACATAATGTACTCCGAAGTAATATTCTAAAGGTGCTATTGTCAGCAATACCATGTATTCAGATTTATAAAGGCAGAGCAGAGAAGAAAGCTTTAATAACTGGAAAAAAATTCACAAAACTTAAAACCACACATCAGCGATATGCCGATGTTTTTGAGGCATTGGGTTATAAATTGGATGTATCAAATCCTATATTTCCGGAAAAGAAGGTTTTAAATGAAAAACTTAAAACATTTTTAGGAAAAGGGTCAAAAAAACACATAGGCATTGCGCCTTTTGCAGCACATGAAGGCAAAATGTATCCATTAGATGTCATGAAAACGGTTGTTAAAACACTATCAAAAGCGTATAACATCGTTTTATTTGGAGGAGGAGAAAAGGAAATTCAAATTTTAAATGACTTAGAATACAGCTTTACCAATGTCATTAATATAGCAGGAAAATTAACCTTAGATGAAGAACTAGATGTTATTTCCAATTTGGACGTGATGTTGTCTATGGACTCAGGAAATGCTCATATTGCAGCCATGTTAGGCGTAAAAGTTATTACCATTTGGGGCGTTACCCATCCGTTTGCTGGTTTTGCACCGTTCAACCAACCTGATGATTACATGTTATTGACAGATAGAGAGCAGTTCCCTTTAATACCAACATCAGTGTATGGTAATATATATCCAGAACATTATAAGGAAGCTTCTAGGAGTATTTCTCCAGAAACTATTATTGAAAAAATTAGGTTTTTAGTCTAAAAATCTAGCGTTCTAATTATCTTACACCTCTAATTTAAACATCGTCAAAATCAATAACAATATTCGAGGTGGTTGGATGCGCTTGACAGGTTAAAATCAAACCCTCTGCAACTTCGCTTTCAGTTAAAATATTATTTTGCCTCATCGTAGCCTCACCTTCTTTTATACGAGCTAAACAACTACTGCAAATACCACCTTGACAGGAATAAGGCGCATCTAAGTCTTCATCTAACGCCGCTTCTAGAATTGTTTGCTTTTGAGACATTTCAAACGTTGAGGTATCGTCATCAACCGTTAGTGTTATAATTGTTTTGCCAGTAGCAATATTGTTTTCTTCTTCAACTTCAGCAGGCTTAGCAGCTTTAAAAAGCTCAAAATGAATACGGTTTTCGTCAATATCATGTTCTGTTAAAACATCCTTAACTGTATGAATCATAGCCTCAGGTCCGCAAAGGTAAAAGGCGTCAACTTCAATATGCTTATGCTTGTTTTTCATAACATAATTAACTGTGCTTTTTTCAATTCGACCAAAAATAGCATCATTCTCGTCTTGTTGACTAAAAACAAACTGAACAGAAAAACGATCCTTATATGTATGCTGAAGTTCTAAAAGCTCATTTAAAAACATCGTGTCTTTTGTTGTCTTGTTACCATAAACCAGGATGACCTTGCTATAGACTTCCTCTTCTAAAGCACATTTTATAATACTTAAAACAGGGGTAATGCCACTTCCTGCAGCAAAAGCTGCTATGTTTTTTGTTTTTGAGTCGTTAGGCTCAAAAGTAAAACGTCCTTTAGGCGGAGCGACTTCAAGAGTATCACCTACCTTTAATGTACTATTCGCATAAGCCGAAAATGTACCATCTTTGACCTCTTTTACAGCAACTTTTATTTCGCCACTTTTTGGAGAAACACAAAGTGAATAATCACGACGAATTTCATGGCCATCAATTTCGGTTTTTAAAGTAATATATTGTCCAGCTTTAAAAGCAAATGTGTCTTTTAGGTTTTCAGGAATATTAAAAGAAATACTAATAGCTTTATCGGTTTCTCGTTTAATAGTTTTAATAGATAGTTTGTGAAATGATGACATGTAAAATTGTTTTCAGCAAAAATAGTGAAGCCATTAAATAAATAAGATGAATTTGTATAAAAATATAAAGAACGCCTCTTAACTTTTTGTGTTTCACTGAAAATGAGATAATCCTGAACCGTTAGGGTTCCAGTTGAGGCATATATGCGAGAAAAGAAAAAAAATGCCCCTACCTGTTAATTTCTAGTCAGATAGGTTTCAGAAGATATAAAAAATCAAGATAAATTTAATACATAAATAATCTATACATAATAAATTTATGTATTATATTTGAAGCCTTATGAAGAATTCGGAATTATATAAAGGCAGTTTAATTACAATCATTTTAAAACTTTTAAATGAGCATGATAAAATGTATGGTTATGAGATTACAAAACGCGTAAAAGAGATTACCAAAGGCGAACTTCAAATTACCGAAGGGGCTTTATATCCCTCTTTGCACAAACTACAAGCCCAAGGGTTTTTGGATGTTGAGGTGGTTAATATTGGTAAAAGGCAACGTAAATATTATGAACTTACAGAGGAGGGCACCAGAGAAACAATTAAAAAGCTTGCTGAATTAGAACATTACATAAAAACAATGCGAGCCTTAGTGAATCCAAAGTTTCGTATGGCATAATAGTGTAAAAAAAAGTCAAGATAAGTTCAAGATCAATGTAACATTTTAAAACTTTAGAACACTAACTATTTGGCAACTTTAAAAAGTTTAAACAAGTTCAATAGTCATAACATAATTTAAAATGATAAAACGGTTTTTAAGTTTAGAGTGGAAATCTTTTTTTCGCTCTGCTAGTTTTGGGAAAAGCTTAGGCACAAAAATAGTTATGGGCTTTTTTTCATTATATCTTATAGCCGTCTTTTTAGGAATGGGTTTGCTTTTATATCCGGGACTTCAAAAGTTTTTTCCAGACAAAAATCCATTACTTATTGTAAATAGCTTTCTTTTTTACTGGATTTTAGGCGATTTAGTTCTCCGGTTTTTCTTTCAGAAACTCCCAGTAATGATAGTAAAACCATTACTAACCCTACCTATCAAAAGAGCTAAGATTGTAAATTATATTCTGGGTAAATCAGCGGTATCCTTTTTTAATGTTTTACCGTTATTTGCTTTTATACCTTTTGGGGTTGTATTAATGATTAAGGGCTACCCCATCGATTCGGTTATAATATGGCTGCTAACCTTAGTTATTGTCATACTTATTATCAACTTTTTGAATTTTATTGTTGAAAGCTTTTCGGCAGAAACCGACTTGTCTTTTTTACCACTTATCATATTTGCAGGGGGACTATTAGCACTTAACTATTTTGATATTATTTCTTTTAATGAAATTGTTGGACATGGGTTTAATGCCATTTATGAAACCCCAGTTCTAATTAGTATTCCTATGCTGATTTTAATAGGGCTCTATCTATTCAATTTTAAATTGTTGAGACAAAAACTATTTTTGGATAGTGGCTTAAAAACAAAGATTAAAGCAATAAACACATCCAATTTAGATTGGACAAAATTTTTTGGAGACATGGCACCTTTTATGCAATTAGACTTAAAGCTAATTTGGCGTAACAAGCGCACAAAATCAACACTTTGGATATTGGCCTTAGGTCTTTTTTATGGATTGGTTTTTTATCCCGATCCAGATTATCAAAGTATGCCATGGTTTTATGCTTTTGTGGGCATTTTTGTAACAGGTATATTTTTAATGAACTTTGGACAGTTTATACCTGCTTGGGATAGCGGGTATTATAAATTATTAATGAGCCAGAACATAAAATATGAACAATATTTAAAATCAAAATTCACATTAATGGCATTGAGTGTCATTGTCCTGTTTGTTCTTAGTATACCATATGTTTATTTTGGATGGAAAATTTTATTGGCTCATTTTGCAGCAGCAATATATAATATAGGAGTTAACACGCATGTCATTATGTATGGCGGGTCATTTAATCGAAAAAAAATAAATTTAGATCAAAAAGCTGCTTTTAATTATCAGGGAACAGGGGCTGTGCAATGGCTTATAGGTATTCCTCTAATGGTTTTACCAGCTGGGGTTTTTGGAGTTTTTTATGCCCTATTCAGTTATGAAATAGGGTGCTTGTCCCTTGCTGTTATTGGTGTTTTTGGGATTATTTTCCATCAAAAACTCATGAAAATAATTACAGTAAAATATTTAGAATCTAAATATAAAATGATTGATGCTTTCAATCAAGATAACTAATACGATACAATTATGATAATAACATCAAACTTATCAAAAAAATATGCTGGAAGTCAAGTTTTGAATATTGAATCTTTAGAAATCCCTAAAGGACAAAGCTTTGGTTTAGTGGGTAATAATGGCGCAGGAAAAACAACGTATTTTAGTTTGCTTTTAGATTTAATTCAACCCACAACAGGATCTATTAAAAATAACGAGATTCAAGTAAACCAAAGTGAGGATTGGAAGCCCTTTACAGCTGCTTTTATAGATGAAAGTTTTTTAATAGGCTATTTAACAGCCGAAGAATATTTTTATTTTATTGGTGAATTACGCGGTCAAAATAAAGCTGATGTAGATGCACTTGTAGCGCAATTTGAGGACTTTTTTCACGGAGAAATTTTAGGACAAAAGAAGTATTTACGCGATTTAAGCAAAGGCAATCAGAAAAAAGCAGGTATTGTTGCAACACTAATAGGTAATCCAGAAGTTGTTGTTTTGGACGAACCATTTGCAAATTTAGACCCAACTACTCAAATTCGATTGAAAAGTATTGTTAAGGATTTAGCTGAAAAACAAGGTGTTACCGTTTTAATTTCAAGTCATGATTTAATGCATGTTACAGACGTTTGCGAACGTATAGTAGTCCTGGAAAAAGGAGAAATAGTTAAAGATTTAGTGACTAGCGCAGCAACTTTAAAAGAATTGGAAGCCCATTTTTCGGGGAATGAAGTGGTTTAAAATGATAACATAAAAATTCTCGGAGTTTTCATGGGATACACAGAGCACTTTTTGATTGTTTTCAGAATTTTATGTTGATTTACATTTAGTATTCACAGCTAATGGTTTTTCTCTGAGAGTTTCCGTGAAAACTCCGAGAACCTCTGCAAAACAACCTATAACCTTACAGTATTTACTCTTCGACCGAATGTCTCTATAAGACCAATTTGTCCGACAATCATTAGCTAAATCGAAAAAGATGCTTATTTTTACGTTTACATATAATAATAGCAACAGTTTATAGTTATTATTTAGATTAAAAATACCAGCGTTGAAAACATCGTTTAAAGTCATATCAAGTATTGTACTTTGTGCTTTTTTATTAGGAAGTTGTTCCAGAAAAAAGGATAAGTTTATTAACAGAAACTTTCATGCCATAGCCACCGAGTTTAATACACTTTACAATGGTTACATAGCATTAGAACAAGGAAGAAATAATCTTAACGAGGCCTATTTTGATAACTATTGGGATGTGTTACCCATTGAGCGCATGCAAGTATTTGAAGATATTGTACTGCCAGGGCAATCTAAAAATGAAAACTTTACAAGAGCCGAAGAAAAAGCTGCAAAAGCCATCCAAAAGCATAGTATGAATATTAGCGGGAAAGAAAAAAATCCGCAAATGGATGAAGCTTATTTACTGTTGGGAAAAGCTAGGTACTTCGATCAACGTTTTATCCCATCATTAGAAGCATTTAATTACATACTCTATAAATATCCAGCTAGTGATAAGATTAACCAAGCCAAGGTTTGGCGCGAAAAAACGAATATCCGTTTAGATAATAATGAACTGGCTATTAAAAACTTAAAGCGATTATTATTTCAAGAAGAACTCGAAGGACAAGATTTGGCAGATGCCACATCTATACTGGCCCAAGCGTATTTAAACACGAAATCTGTCGACAGTGCCATTACCCAGTTGGAAATAGCTTCAAATGCTACAAAAAGCAATGATGAACGTGGGCGTTACCGATTTATTCAAGGTCAACTATATAACAAGCTAGGTTATAAGGATAGTGCGAACATAGCCTTTGATAAAGTTATTGAGCTGAATCGTAAAACGCCAAGAATTTATATGATTACCGCACATCTCGAAAAAATTAAAAACTTCGATTATGAAAATGCTAATAAATTAGAAGCTTCTGAACTACTTGCAGAACTTGAAGAGAATAGAGAAAACAGACCTTTTTTAGATAAAATTTACCACCAAATAGGCGAATATCATTTAAACAACAATTCAGATTCTTTGGCTGTAGCCTACTATAACAAATCCTTGCGAACCAATTCCAAAGACAAATTGCTTAAAGCCAGAAATTACGAAATTCTTGGCGACATGAATTTTGATGCTTCCGTATATGCCGATGCAGGCAAATATTATGATAGTACCATGAGTAGTTTGGTCTTAAACTCGAAGCCTTATCGTGTTATAAAACGCAAGCGTGATAATCTGGAAGATGTTATTTATTATGAAGCTATTGCTAAAGTAAATGACAGTATTTTAAAGTTAGTAAATTTACCAGAAATGGAACGTGTTGCTTATTTTGAAAACTTTATAGAAGTATTAAAAATTAAAGCAAAAGAAGAAAAGGAAAAAGCAGAAGCCGCAGAACGTAATAGCGGTTTAGTAACAGTTGATAATAAAATAGATGGCCAGCCTGTGCGGGCAGGAACACCAAATCAGGCCACTTTATTTTATTTTTACAATTCTACAACAGTAGCCTATGGTAAAAATCAATTTGTGAAAATTTGGGGCGATAGGCAATTAGAAGACAATTGGAGATGGTCCAGCAAAGGAATTTCAAGTGGCGTAAGCACATCATCGACAGATGCTATTTTAGCATCAGCTTCAGATGAAGAGAAGTTCGACCCGCAGTACTATATTTCAAAAATACCTTCAGAAGAAAAAGAAATAGATAGTATTTCTAAAGAGCGTAATTACGCGTATTATCAATTAGGCTTAATTTATAAAGAGAAGTTTAAAGAATACGGATTAGCAAAAAATAAATTTCAAAACTTACTGGATAGCAATCCTGAAGAACGATTAATATTACCTTCAAAATACAATCTGTATAAAATTTACCAAGCCCTAGAGGAAAATGATGAAGCTACTATTGCAAAAAACGAGATTACTTCAAAATATCCAGAATCCAGATATGCAACCATTATAAACAATCCAGAATTAGTTTCAGGTAAAGATGAAAATAGTCCTGTGAGTTTATATGAAGCCTTATATTTTCAGTATGAAAGTCAGGAATATACTGATGTTATTTCTAAAAGTGAAGACTATATAAATAGATTTGATGGCGAGCCTATTGTTCCAAAATTCGAATTGTTAAAAGCAACAGCAACAGGCCGTTTAGAGGGTTATAACGCCTATAAGAAGGCTATAAATTATATAGCAATTACCTATGCTAATACATCAGAAGGGAAGCAAGCTCAAAATATAGAAACGAATATTTTACCTAAATTGGCAAATAAAGAATTTGTAGCAGAAAATGACAGTATATCTAATAATTACAAAGTTGTTTATCAATTTAAAAACTCAGAACCAGAAGAGCTTTCCGATTTTCAAAAAACATTAGATGAGGTTTTGGAAAATATAAAATATTACAAATTAAACTCATCAAAAGATGTTTATAGCCCCAATACAACATTTGTAATTGTTCATGGCTTAAAAAATGGAGTTGTAGCCAGAACGTTTGACCAATTATTAACAAAAGAAGATAAACAAAAAATAAAAGCCCCTTATTTTGTAGTAACATCTACAAATTATCAAATCATTCAAATTCATAAAAATTTGGATACTTATATGCATATTGATAATAATTAAACTTACACATTATGTTCTCTGAAAACAAAAAAGAAAAACAAATGACAGAAGGTACATCAAACCAAAATATTATTGCGCAAGGCACTAAGATGGTTGGCGATTTTAACAGTGAAGGCGATTTTAGAATTGACGGTATTATAGATGGAAATATTAAAACCTCAGGAAAAGTGGTCGTAGGTAAAGCGGGATTGATCAAAGGCACGTTACATGGTACAGATGCTTATTTTGAAGGAAAATTTTCTGGTAAATTAGCCTTATCGGGCACACTAACTTTGAAGTCATCTGCACATATTGAAGGTGAGGTTGTTGTCGGTAAATTAGCTGTAGAACCAGGTGCCACATTTAACGTAACCTGTGCAATGAAAGGCACTGTAAAAGAAATGAATAATGGCGGGCAAGCAGCAGTACAACAACAAGAGCAACAACAACAAAGAAAGCCTCAAGGAGGGAAAACAGCTTAAAAACGTTGCCATTCTATCTGGAGTTGCATTTCAAATGGGCATTACCATATATCTGTTTGTTATGCTTGGTAGATGGCTAGATTCTAAATTTAACGATGGCGATAAATTGTTTATCATTATAACAACACTACTAGGAGTCGCTATTTCATTGTATGTAGTTCTTAAACAGGTAAATAGAATTAAATATTAATTCATTGATGAGTAATCCTTTTACAAGCTTTACAATAAAAGCTATTATGCTTTTAGCGCTTGCTTTTATAGTTCATTTAACTATTTTAAGTTTTTTACAGTTTCCTTTATTCGAAAATAGGATCGTACTATCCTATATAGTAAACCTTATTTTAGTTATAATTATTTTTGGAATTCTTTATTTACTAAAAGAAAAATATAAAAGCCAATTAGGGTTCCTGTTTTTGGCAGGGAGTTTTTTGAAATTCGCTATTTTTTTTATACTATTTTATCCGTTTTACAAGCTTGATAGTACAATAACTAAATTAGAGTTTGCGGCTTTTTTTGTTCCCTATGTTATAGGCCTAATACTAGAATCTGTTAGCCTTAGTAAATGGCTGAATAAACTAGATTAGGAACTTAAAACTTGCCCTTACAAATATCATTGCAAATAAAAAGCAAAATTGTTTTGGTTTTTGATATAAAAACATACCTTTGCACCGATTTTTAAGCCACTATTATATAGAGTGATATGCGAAGAAAAATATCTTTAAAACCAATTACATTATTACTGCTTTTATTAACCTTCGTTTCTTACGGAAAAGAACAAGAAGGTCACGGTGAACAAAAAACCGACAGACAAGCATTTGTAAAAGCATATATCCAACACCACTTAAAAGATTCTTACGATTTCGGATTATATTCTTATACATCAGACGAAGGAGAAGATAAACACGTAGGTTTCCCATTGCCAGTTATTTTATGGGATAATGGATTAAAAATATTTTCATCGTCTAAATTTCATCACGGAGAAACTGTTGCAGAAGTTGGTGGAGATTATTACAAAGTACATCACTCAAAAATTTATAAGGTAGATGGTCCTAATGGACAGATTATAGAAGATGACCATCATCACGCTACCAACGAAAAACCATTAGATTTTTCAATCACTAAAAATGTATCGTTGATTATCTTAGTATTTGCAATCATGTTCTTTATGTTTAGCAAAATGGCAAAAGCCTATAAAAAGAACAACGGCATGCCAAAAGGTATTGGGCGTTTCTTAGAACCAATTGTGCTTTATGTTCGTGACGAAATTGCACGACCAAATATTGGAGAAAAGCATTATAAGAGATATATGAGTTATTTATTGACCGTATTTTTCTTTGTATGGATTGTTAACTTGTTTGGTTTAACACCAATAGGAATGAACGTAACTAACAATATAGCGGTAACGTTATGTTTAGCGCTTATAACATACTTAATCACAACGTTTTCTGGAAATAAAAATTACTGGAAACATATTTTTTGGATGCCAGGTGTACCAGTTCCAATGAAAATTATATTAGCACCTATTGAATTATTAGGAACCATAATTAAGCCGTTTGCGTTAATGATTCGTTTGTATGCTAATATTACAGCAGGACACGTGGTATTAATGAGTATAATAGGAATGATATTTTTATTCCAAAACTGGTTAGGGAGTTCATTATCATTTTTACTAGCATTTGTTTTAGCTATACTAGAATTACTAGTAGCAGCTTTACAAGCCTATATTTTTACAGTACTCTCAGCACTATACTTTGGTATGGCAGTTGAAGAACATGATGATCATCACTAATTTGTTGATGATTTTTATAAATTGAATGTTTAATTAATTATATATATATATTATGGAAATTCCAGCTATCGTAGGTGCAGGTTTAGTAGTAATTGGAGCAGGTATTGGTATTGGTAGAATCGGTGGTTCTGCTATGGAAGCAATCGCTCGTCAACCTGAAGCTACAGGAAAAATTCAAACGGCTATGCTTATTGCAGCAGCCTTAATTGAAGGTATTGGATTTGCTGCATTATTTGCAGTATAATACAAACAAGATACAGCTATAACGGTTGGTTATAGCTGTTCTTTTAATTAAACATAAGTTTTTTAGAAATATAAATTATTATGGGAAAATTATTCGAAGACTTTTCATTAGGATTGTTTTTTTGGCAAGCAGTACTATTTATAGCACTTATTTTTTTATTGAAAAAGTTTGCTTGGAAGCCAATATTAGATTCAGTTAATGATAGAGAAGAAGGCATTAAAAATGCATTAGACTCCGCAGAAAAAGCGAAGTTAGAAATGGAAAACCTTCAAGCTGACAATCAAAAATTATTAAAAGAAGCTAGAGCAGAGCGCGAAACCATGTTGAAAGAAGCACGTGATATCAAAAATAAAATGATTGACGATGCCAAAGGAGAAGCTCAAGAGCAAGCAAATAAAATGATTGAGCAAGCACAAGCCGCTATTGAAAGTGAAAAGAAAGCAGCAATGGCTGAACTTCAAAATCACGTAGCAGGTTTATCTTTAGAGATTGCAGAAAAAGTAGTGCGAACTGAATTATCTAACAAAGACAAGCAATTAAAATTGGTTGAAACGATGTTAGGTGAAAAATCATTAAACTAAGTTATAATGGCAGGAGCAAGAGCAGCAATACGTTACGCAAAGGCACTATTAAGTTTAGCATCAGATCAAAAGGCAGCAGGCGCTGTAAATATAGATATGAAGTTAATAGCTAATACCATTGCAGAAAGTAAAGAGCTAAGTGACATGCTTCAAAGTCCTGTAATACCTTCTTCAACTAAAAAGTCAGTTTTGTTAGATATTTTTAAAAAATCAAACAAAACCACACTAAGCTTAATCGATACTTTAATCACGAATAACAGAATTGATGTTTTAGGTCATGTAGCTTCAAAATACAATCAGTTATTTGATGAATCAAAGGGCATTGAGTTAGCAACGGTTACTACGGCAGTAGCTTTAACAGATACTTTAGAGAAGAAAGTTTTAGCAAAAGCTAAAGAACTTACAGGTAAAAATGTTGAAGTAGAAAATATTATAGATGAAAGCATTTTAGGTGGTTTCATTTTACGTATAGGTGATGTGCAATACAACGCAAGTGTTGCAAATCAACTAAACCAATTAAAAAGAGAATTTACATTAAACTAAGATATTTATATATCTAAATAAACAATAAGATGGCAGAAGTAAAACCAGCTGAGATATCAGCAATCTTAAAAAAACAACTTTCAGGTTTTGAAGCTAGTGCTTCATTAGATGAAGTAGGAACTGTATTAACTGTAGGTGATGGTATTGTACGTGCTTACGGATTATCTAACGCGCAATATGGTGAGTTAGTTGAATTCGAAGGCGGATTAGAGGGTATTGTACTTAACCTTGAAGAAGATAACGTTGGTATTGTATTATTAGGAGGGTCTGTAGGCGTGAAAGAAGGATCTACAGTAAAACGTACAGGACGTATTGCTTCTATTAATGTTGGAGAAGGCATTGTTGGTCGTGTTGTTGATACTTTAGGAAACCCTATTGATGGTAAAGGACCAATTTCTGGTAAAACTTACGAAATGCCTTTAGAGCGTAAAGCACCAGGTGTTATTTTCCGTGAGCCAGTTACTGAGCCATTACAAACAGGTATTAAGTCTATTGACGCTATGATTCCTGTAGGTCGTGGACAACGTGAGTTGGTTATTGGTGACCGTCAAACTGGTAAAACTGCAGTTTGTATTGATACCATCTTAAATCAAAAAGAATTTTATGATGCAGGTGAGCCTGTATTCTGTATATATGTTGCCGTTGGTCAAAAAGCATCAACAGTAGCTTTAATTGCTAAAACATTGGAAGAAAAAGGTGCTTTAGCTTATACAACTATTGTTGCGGCAAACGCATCCGACCCTGCTCCAATGCAAGTATATGCCCCAATGGCAGGTGCTGCAATTGGAGAGTATTTTAGAGATACTGGTAGACCAGCTTTAATTGTTTATGATGACTTATCAAAACAAGCCGTTGCTTACCGTGAGGTATCTTTATTATTACGTCGTCCACCAGGACGTGAGGCGTATCCAGGTGACGTTTTCTATTTGCACTCTAGATTATTAGAGCGTTCTGCAAAAGTTATCAATGATGACGATATTGCTAAAGACATGAATGACCTTCCAGATTCATTAAAACCATTAGTGAAAGGAGGAGGTTCTTTAACAGCTTTACCAATTATTGAAACACAAGCGGGTGACGTATCTGCTTATATTCCAACAAACGTAATTTCTATTACAGATGGACAAATCTTTTTAGATGGAGATTTATTTAACTCTGGTGTACGTCCAGCAATTAACGTAGGTATTTCGGTATCTCGTGTTGGTGGTAATGCGCAGATTAAATCCATGAAGAAAGTTGCAGGTACTTTAAAATTAGATCAAGCACAATATCGTGAATTAGAAGCATTTGCTAAGTTTGGTTCAGATTTAGATGCGGTGACTTTAAACGTAATTGAAAAAGGAAAACGTAACGTTGAAATCTTAAAACAAGCACAAAACGATCCATTTACAGTTGAAGATCAAATTGCAATTATTTATGCAGGATCTAAAAACTTATTGAGAAACGTTCCTGTTGAAAAAGTAAAAGAATTTGAAAGAGATTTCATTGAATTCTTAAAAGCTAAACATGCAGATGTGTTAAGTACATTAAAAGCAGGGAAATTAACTGATGAAGTTACAGATACATTAACAGCTGTAGCTAAAGATCTGTCGGGGAAGTATTAATTTAGACCTTAGACGTTAGACTCTAGACAATAGTCTAAAGACTACAGACTAATTACTAAAGACTAAATAATGGCAAATTTAAAAGAAATACGTAATAGAATATCATCAGTATCTTCAACGATGCAGATTACCAGTGCCATGAAAATGGTATCGGCTGCAAAGTTAAAGAAGGCACAAGATGCTATTACAGCAATGCGTCCTTATGCTGATAAGTTAACGGAGCTTTTACAAAGTTTAAGCGCCACTTTAGACGCAGATTCTGGTAGTGCATATTCTGAGCAACGTGAATTAAAGAAAGTGCTTTTAGTACCAATTACTTCTAATAGAGGTCTAGCAGGAGCATTTAATTCAAACATCATTAAGGAAGTTAATAAACTAACAGATGAAACCTATGCAAATCAAGAGGTTTCGTATTTAGCTATTGGAAAAAAAGCAAACGATGCTTTTAAAAAAACCAATAGAGTTATAGCTAATAAAAGTGAAGTTTATGACGATTTAACCTTTGACAATGTTGCTGAAATTGCTGAATTGTTAATGGATAAATTTGTTGCTGGCGAGTTTGATAAAATCGAAATCGTTTATAACAAATTCAAAAACGCAGCAACTCAAATTGTAATGACAGAGCAGTTTTTACCAATTGTCCCTGTTGAAGGTGAAGCTAATGCAAACTCAGATTATATTTTTGAGCCATCAAAACTAGAAATTGTTGAAGAGTTAATACCTAAGTCTTTAAAAACACAATTATATAAAGGTATTAGAGATTCATTTGCATCAGAACACGGTGCCCGTATGACGGCCATGCATAAAGCAACGGATAACGCTACTGAGTTAAGGGATCAATTGAAATTAACTTACAACAAAGCACGTCAAGCAGCAATTACTAATGAAATCCTTGAGATTGTAGGTGGAGCAGAAGCTTTGAATAACTAATTAAGTATTATTATGCTGCCCCGATAACTATCAGGGCTATTTTAGCATCTCATATAAAAATTATAAACCTAACTTTAACGAGTTAGGTTTTTTTGTTATAAAAGCCTTATTTTTAGCATGAAAAACACACAATTTTTTTGAGCGTACTCAAGTCTTTATTTAAACAAACATTTATCTATGGTTTAGCAACTGTACTTCCCAGAATGTTGAGTTTTTTATTAGTGCCACTTTATACCACAGAAGGTGTGCTTTCTTCGGTTGCAGAATATGGAGAGGTTTCTGTTATTTTTTCTTATTTCGTACTATTCAATGTGATTCTAGCTTACGGTATGGAAACCGCTTTTTTCAGGTTTTTCAATAAAGAAGATGATAAAGATAGCGTAACCAGTACAGCCGCAATGTCATTAGTCATTACGTCAATTGGATTTTTTATTCTAGGCTTTTTATTCAAAAACCAAATATCAAGTTTAATCGATATTGATGTAAAATATATCAGGTTAGTTCTATGGATTTTACTATTAGACGCCTTGGTTATTATACCCTTTGCATGGCTAAGAGCTAATGAAAAACCAATGCGCTACGCAATTATTAAAATTTTTAATGTTATCATTAATATAAGTTTAAATGTGTTCTTTTTATTGGCATTACAAGGTTTAGCTTCTAATAATACTATGCTTGAAAGCATATACATTCCAAACTTTGAAATTAATTATATTTTTATAGCAAATTTAATAGCAAGTGGAATCACACTTTTATTAATCTTTCCATTTTACGCTAAAATCAAATATAAATTCGACAATGTTTTATGGAAGAAAATGATAAAATATGCGACTCCAGTATTAATTGCAGGCGTTGCTTTTTCAATCAATGAAACTTTTGATAGAATATTATTGGATTATCTATTACCTGAAAATATTGCCAAAACAGAAATAGGCATGTATTCAGCTTGTTATAAACTAGCATTGTTTATGACACTTTTTGCTACTGCATATCGTTTGGGAATAGAGCCTTTTTTCTTTAGCCATGCAAAAGCTGAAAACCCTCAAAAGAATTATGCTAGAATTTTAGAATTTTTTGTTGCATTTGGTTCAATCATATTACTAGCAGTAGTTGTTTTTGCGGATATGTTGAAATTAATTATTGTGAGAAGTGAAGATTATTGGGAAGCCATGTGGATTGTACCTCTAATTCTTACAGCAAATTTTTGTTTAGGGATTTATCACAATCTTTCAGTTTGGTATAAAATAACAGACAGAACAAAATTTGGTGCGTATATATCAATATTTGGCGCATTATTAACATTAGGATTAAACTTTTGGCTAATTCCTATTATAAGTTATAAAGGCTCTGCCATAGCAACTTTAATTGCTTATGCATCAATGATGTTATTGTCTTATTATTTTGGAAGAAAATATTATCCAATACCATATAACCTTAAAAAAATAATTATGTATTTGTTCCTTTCAGTAACACTTTCAATGCTATCTTTTTATCAATTTAGAGGCGTTTATATTGTTGGAATATCTATGTTAATTGTATTTTTGGGCATCGTATATTATGCTGAACAGAAAGTTATTAAGCAACTTTTAAAAAAATAACATGCAAATAAAAATAATAAACAAATCAAGACACGATTTACCGCATTATGAAACTATGGCTTCCGCAGGCATGGATTTACGAGCAAGTTTAACAGAATCTAGAATTTTAAAACCTTTAGAGCGCACCATAGTTGGTACAGGTTTATTTATAGAGCTACCAGTAGGTATTGAAGCTCAAGTACGTCCTAGAAGCGGATTAGCTGCAAAAAAAGGCATTACAGTACTCAATGCACCTGGAACGATAGATGCTGATTACAGAGGAGAAATAGGAGTAATTTTAATTAATCTTTCAAGCGAAGACTTTACCATTAATAACGGAGAACGTATTGCACAATTGATAATTGCTAAACACGAACGTGCTGAATGGGATCAAGTAGAAGAGTTGTCAAATACTGATAGAGGTTCTGGAGGGTTTGGAAGTACAGGAACAAAATGATTGACGAATTACGATTAACGATTTCAGAATAATAATTCGTGAATTCGTATTAAAACAAATAAAGATATAAACGAATTAACATAAAATAATGAAAATAATAGTACCAATGGCAGGACGGGGTTCTCGTTTGCGCCCACACAGTTTAACCGTACCAAAACCATTAATCCCAGTTGCAGGACAACCTATAGTTCATAGATTGGTAAAAGATATAGCTAAAGTTTTAAAACAACCCATAGAAGAAATAGCCTTTGTTTTAGGTGACCCGGCTTGGTTTGGAGATGATGTAGTAGCAAGTTTAGAAGATTTAGCTAAAGGTTTAGGCGCCAAAGCATCCATTTATCGACAAGATCAACCATTAGGAACAGGCCATGCCATTATGTGTGCAAAACCTTCGCTTTCAGGGCCAGCAGTAATCGCTTATGCCGATACCTTGATAAGGGCAGAATTTGATTTAGATCCAACGGCAGATAGCGTGATTTGGACAAAACAAGTGGACAATCCAGAAGCATACGGCGTGGTTAAATTAAATGCAAACGATGAAATTATAGAACTTGTTGAAAAACCAGAAACCTTTATAAGTGATCAAGCAGTAATAGGCATTTATTATTTTAAGGATGTTGCCACTTTAAAAGGAAAACTACAAGAAATTCTAGATGAAAACATTATGAATGGTGGCGAATACCAAATTAACGATGGAATAAAGCGTATGATGGCAGAAGGCAAAATATTCAAAACAGGAACAGTTGATGAGTGGATGGATTGCGGAAACAAAGCCATTACCATAGAAACTAATCAGCGTATGTTAGGATTTTTGAAAGCCGATGGAGAGGAACAATTAGTGGCAACATCAGCCAAATTGGAAAATTCGAATATTATAGAACCCTGTTTTATAGGTGAAAATGTAGTGCTAAAAAATACAACAATTGGTCCTTTTGTTTCAGTTGGCAATAATAGCATTATAGAAAACACAACTGTTAAAAATAGCTTAATACAAACAAATACAAGGATCAAAAATGCTAATTTAGACAATGCTATGATAGGTAATCATGTTAAGTATGATGGTAATTTCACTAGCATAAGTATTGGTGATTATTCGGTTTTGGAATAACAATTGATAAATATATAAATATGTATATTATACTATATTCCTTTCAAGTAAAACCTGAGAAAGAACAAAATTTTATAAAAGGTTGGAAGGATTTAACAAATTTAATATACAAACATGAAGGAAGTTTAGGTTCTAGATTACATAAACAAAGTGCATATCAATATGTTGCTTATGCACAATGGCCAGATAAAAGTACGTTTAAAGCATCTGGTGAAAAATTGCCAAAACAGGAAGCAGATAAAGCTAGATCTTTAATGAGGTCATCATGTGAAAACATAGAAATTCTAAATGAGTTAGAAGTTGTTGAAGATTTAATAAGGGTAAAACAAAATGACTAAGAAGTATATGAAAAAGCAATTTCATATAGTGTTTTTTTTCATCGGAATATTAATGCTTCCACAAGTAAACCATGCCCAATTAGATTTTACAGTTGAAAACGTTAAGCCTGATGATGACCTAGGCGATAACGATGACCAATTTCAAGAACTTTTTTATGAAGCCTTAAAACAAAAGGGCATTGAGAATTACGACAGAGCAGCAGCAGCCTTTTTAAAATGCATAGCATTAGATAATTCAGTACCCGTTTTATATTTTGAATTAGGTAAAAGTTATAACAAACTAAAAAATTTCGGAGCTGCAGAAGATGCGTTTAAGAAAGCTGTAAATAAAGCTCCAGAAAATGAATGGTTTTTAGACGAACTGTATGGCTTTTATGCAGAACAAAATGATTATGATAAAGCTATAAAAATAGTTAAGCAACTTGTTAAATATCACCCCGATTATAAAGAAGATTTAGCCTCACTTTATGTAAAAACAAAAAAGTATGATGATGCACTGCAAATTTTAGACGAATTGGATGCAACGTTTGGTATTTCCGTTTCGAGAGACCTCATGCGAAATAGAATTTATAATGCCACCGGACGCAAAAAAGATCAGATAAAAAATTTAGAAGAGCGTGTTGAAAGTAATCCAGATAAAGAATCAAATTATTTAGCACTCATTTTTCGCTATAGTGAAAACAACGAAAAAGAAAAGGCTTTTGAAACGGCTAAAGCGTTATTAAAAATTAATCCAAATTCGCAATTAGTACATTTAGCGTTATATAAGTTTTATTTAGATGACAATGATGCTAAAAAGGCTATAGAATCTATGAAAATTGTAGTTAAAAGCACTGAAATAAAACCAGAAGCTAAGCTTAAAGTATTAATGGACTTTGTGCAATTTGTTGGAAACAATCCGCAATATGAAGCAGATTTAGTAGAAGCCACAGCATTAGTTAGCGATACCAATAGTAAAACGCTTTTAGAATTAGGGCAGTATCATTTAACAAAAAACAACAAAGAAAAAGCCTTGGAATATTTTGAATCCGCTTTAAAATTAGAACCAGATAATTTTGGCATATTGCGTAATGTGATGTTATTATATATTGATTTGCAGAAATACGATGTAGCAGAACAAAAGAGTAACGAAGCCCTTGAAAAATATCCATCACAACCTTTATTTTATCTAATAAATGGTGTCGCCTTAAATGCATTAAATCAACCCAAAAAAGCTTTAGATGCTTTAGAATCGGGATTAGATTATATTATTGATGACACCAAAATGGAAGCCGATTTTTATAATCAATTGAGTAAAGCATATACACTATTAAACAATACTGCTAAAGCAAAAACGTTTAGTGATAAGGCAAAACAAATACAATCCTCAAATTAATGAGTAAGCATATACATATTATCTTAAGCTTGGTAGTGTTATTTCTGTTTAATTGTAAATCAGCAAAAACAATTAGTGCTAATAACGAAGCTAATTATAAGCTATCCACTAGGCAGTTAATAAAAGAAAACGCAAAACAAGAAGCCGCTTTTAACACACTTCAGTCCAGATTAAAAATAACATATATCCAAAAAGGAAAGACCCAAACCCATACAGTAAGTTTTAGAGCTAAAAAAGATGAAGCCTTATGGATAAATGCTACATTTTCAGTCATTAGAGCTTTAGTAACTCCCGAAAAAGTAAGTTTTTATAATAAGTTAGATAATACGTATTTTGATGGGAATTATAAATATTTGAGTGATTTACTCGGTACAGAATTAGATTTTGATAAAGTTCAAAACTTATTGATAGGCGAGGCATTATATAATTTAAAAGGTACAGATTACAAGGCTTCGGTTGATCATAAATCATATATACTTCAGCCAAAAAAACAACGTGAGTTATTCGAAATATTCTTTTTGTTAGACCCATCGCATTTTAAGGTTAAGTCACAACAAATATCACAACCCAAATCATTTAGGCATTTACAAATCGATTATGTATCACATCAAGAAGTTGATAAACAAATTCTACCCGAAAACATAAAAGTAATAGCTGTTGAAGCTAATAAAGAAACTATTATAGGCTTAGAATTTAAAAATGTATCATTAAATGAAGACTTGCGTTTTCCGTTTAAAATACCATCAGGGTTTAAAGCTATAGAATTGTAATGATTATTAGTAAACAGGCATATAAAATAATAGTATTGCTTAGTTTTTTGTTATGCGGAAGTTTTGCTTTTTCGCAAAACAACAAGCAAAAGCAATTAGAATCCCGTCGACAAGAATTACGTAGAGAAATTCAGAAAATTAACGAATTACGTGCTGAAAACAAGTCCAAAGAAAAATCGCAACTTTCTTTAATTGAAGATTTTAATTATAAGATAAATGTATTATCAAATTTAATTAAAGTGACTAATCAGCAAGCGAATTTATTAACACGCCAGATTAATTCAAATCAAAAAAAAATATCAAGTTTAAGAAATGAATTAAAACAATTAAAGGAAGATTATGCAGCTATGGTCGTGAAGTCCTATAAAAGTAAAAACCAGCAAAGCAGAATCATGTTTTTGCTGTCATCAAACGACTTTAAACAAGCGTATAAACGTTTGCAGTATATTAAGCAATACTCAGACCACCAAAAACAGCAAGGCGAAACGATAAAGGCAAAAACTGTTGAATTACAGGAAACCAATGCCAATTTATTAAAACAGCAAGAAGATAAGAAAATCCTAATAGCAGAAAATAGAGTTGTTCAAAAAACATTAGAAGCTGAGCGCAAGCAGCATCAAACCTTAATGGTATCTATAAAAAATAATTTGTCATTATATGCGTCGCAAATAAAGCAAAAGCAAAGGGAAGCCAATAGAATTGATAGAGAAATCAATCGCTTGATTAAAGCAGCAATTGCAAAGTCAAATAAAAAGGCAGGCAAAACCACGAGTTCAAAACGTTTTGCCTTAACTGCAGAAGAAAAAGTTTTAGCATCTAATTTTATATCCAATAAAGGGAAGTTGCCTTGGCCTGTAGAAAAAGGCTTTGTAAGATTAGGTTATGGCACGCAACCACACCCTATTGATAGATCGTTAACGATTAAAAGTAATGGGGTGCGTATTGCCACAGAAAAAGGGGCTAAAGTCAGGGCGGTTTTTGATGGTGAAGTGAGCGAAATACTTAAAATGAAAAATGTTAACCCTATAGTAATGATTCGCCATGGAAACTATTTGACCTTGTATAGAAATTTAGCTCAAGTTTATGTAAAAAAAGGCGATAAAGTAAGAACCAAACAAGTTATAGGAGAAGTGTTTACTAATCCATCAAGCGGAGAGACGATTTTAAGCTTTACATTATCTAAAGGTACTAGTACAGAAAACCCCGCTAGTTGGATTTATAAAATGTGACATGACTTATCATGCTGCCCTGAAGTATTGGGAGTTTTAGTATTTTATTTCAAATGGATTAACATGGAATTAGAAAGCAATCCAAAAGTTAAAGACGTATTTGATAACTATCCAGAATTAGTACAAAACCAATTACGTTATATAAGAGCCCTAGTTTTACAAACAGCATCAGAAATTGAAGGGCTCGAAAAATTAGAAGAAATGCTTAAATGGGGAGAGCCTAGTTATCTAACAAAACATGGAAGCACGATACGAATGAACTGGTCAAAGAAAACCCCAGAACAGTATGCCATCTATTTTCAGTGTACATCTAAATTAGTTCCAACGTTTAAAAGAATTTATAAGCACAAATTTAAATTTGAAGGCAATCGAGCTATTGTTTTTAAGCTAGATGATAGTATCCCTAAAATAGAATTAAAACATTGTATTTCAATGGCATTACAATATCATAAAATTAAGCACTTACCGTTATTAGGAGCATGACATAAAGTGTTATACCCTAGTAATAACATATCCATTTCTGGTTTTTCTATAATGTTTCCCATTCCAAAAATAGTAGCGTTTTCCTTTAACGTTTACAATTTTGTAATGTTTAGGGGCTGTTTTTACAACAGTAACATTAGTGGGTTTCGTTACTACACGCGTGGCACAAGACGATAAACTAATCATGCAAAAAGCTGAAATTATAATAACAAAAATTCTCATAACAATATATTTTGGGTTTATATTGCTAATAAGACTATAAAAGATACAAAAGGTTTAATTACTCAAATAAAGCCTTTAGTTCTGTCGCCTGACTAGGTTTTATTTTTCCAGCTAATAACAAACTTAATTGTTTTCGGCGTAAAGCCGCATCAAAACGCTCTTTTTCTAAATCGGTTTCTGGAATAACTTCTGGAACGGCAATAGGTCGTGCCGTTTCATCAACAGCAACAAATGTGTAAATACCTTCATTAGCTTTGGTCCTATCTCCAGACTCGCGGTCTTCAATCCATACATCTATAAACACTTCCATAGAGGTTTTAAAAGCACGAGACACCTTAGCTTCAACGGTTACAACACTTCCTAAAGGGACTGCACGATTAAACGCTACATGGTTTACAGAAGCCGTTACAACAATACGTCTGCTATGGCGCCTTGCCGAAATACTAGCTGCACGATCCATACGTGCTAAAAGTTCGCCACCAAATAAATTATTTAAAGGATTGGTTTCCCCAGGTAAGACCATATCGGTCATTATCGTTCTAGATTGCTCGGGTGTTTTTGCTTTCATCAATATGTTTTTATGATGTGGCAAAGGTAATATGATTTTAGGATTTAGATGATTATAAATCATATAAAATAATGCTTGAAATGGTTCGTAATCCTATTCAAATATGTCGCTTCTGCGGGAAATCCATAGCAATACTTTTATAAAAGTGAGAAAAAGCGTAAAAAAAGACTAAAATGTGTTGTAAAATTCATACTATTTTTTAAAATTTGAAAGGCAATACTATTAAATTAGTAGTAATTACCCTTTGAAAAGCTTATAAAAAGAATATAATAAGTACTTAATTCAATTATTTTGGATTAAACAGATCTATTAACTAAATTTAAATAATGCAACCCATGAAAAAACAAAAATTTAAAAGTTTATTTAAAATTGGAATTCTATGTTTTGGAATAGTAGTGTTTTTACAGAATTGCCAAAAAGAAGATGATAATCAACCTAATTCTGATCTTCAGAATAAAAACAAATCCATAAGTCAAACTTCATTAAGTGACCTTTTAGATAGAAATTCCCTTTCAAAAGAAACATTTGGATTAATGTCTAAAAATCAAAACCTTACTTCAAAAAATAAAACCAATAAACCCTCTTTTAAATTAACAAATACTAAAGGTTTAAAATATATAGAAAACGACAATACTTACCATGTGTTTCCTATGATAAGAACTGATGAAGCAGATAAGTACTTTTACAATTTAGTAGTATATGAACATAGTGGTGTATTAGAAAAATACATTTACAAATACCCTTTAGACAAAACAGAAGATGTTATCGTATCTAAAATAGAAGATGATAATTTTAGTAAAGAAAGTAAGACTGTTTCCGCCAAATCATTTGGTGATTGTACAACCACACATTTCTATAATGTTACCCCTTGCCCTTGTGTAGGGCATATAGATCCTAGAATATGCCAATGTCCAGTACAACCGATATGGACTTTCTCGCATACAACTAAGAGGTGTACAAATACTAATACAAATCCAGATATTGATGTACCTGGCGATACCAGCAATGATGATTTTGATGGTACAGGGCCTGTCCTATTGCCGCTTCCTACAAATCCGGACAAGACTCCTAGTGGTATACCAGCAAACCCAATACCTGTTATTACCCCAGATTTCGATATCTCTAATTTATTAGGTTTAACCAACCTACAAAGAGATTGGCTTGAAAAACTAGAGAACCAAAATTTTAAATCAGATATTGAAGATTATGTTAATCAATATATCGGTACTGTTGAGTTTAATAGTGCTCAAATTTTTGTGCAAAAAGTTATTATAGCTTGGATTTTAAATCGAAATACTGAAGTGGATTTTGATGATCAAATTATTAATGAGCTTACAGGAAAAGCTTTATGTATTTATAACAAGCTTACAAGTTCTAGTATCGATTTTAAAAATGCTGTCAAAAAATTTGATGGAGATTTCCCAGTTAGTCACATTTCCTTCAAAATAAACAATACACTTTCTTCAGGGAATTACGGGATTACTAATCCTCCAAGTAATTTCAATATAACTGTTGAGTTCAGTAATAATCAATTAAGTAATATTTCTGACTTGGGAAGTGCAGTAGCTTTTGCCCACGAGATTATTCATGCTGAGATATTTAGGAAAATGCTTTCAGCTGCCCAAAGGGGAGATTTAGACCCTGTTAATATGACACAAAAGGAACAAATTATTTATGTTAATAGTTTAAGGAACGATTTTCCTGGGATTTATGACTATTATATTCAACGTTATAAGCCCACTTGGAATCATAATCAAATGGCTTCCCACTATCGTGGCACGATTGCTGATATACTTGAAGAGTTTGACAATTCTGATAAATCTAGACAAGTATATGAAGATTTATCTTGGGTTGGGTTACGAATATTGGAAAATGGAGTGACATCAATTGCATGGGATAGCTTAATTAAATCTGAAAAAGATAGAGTTTTAAGTAATTTCAATACTTATTTTTTTAATGGAACATCAAACTGCAAATAATCTTTTAGATATGATAACAAAAATTTTGATTTTCTTAATTTTTTCTTTTAATCTTTCAATTTTCGCTCAAGAAAATAATAATTCAAAATATTATAAACTCTATAAAGATGGAGAAAAGGTACTACGGCCCATCATATATGTGTTCAACAATTCCACAACTAATTTACAAAAATTAGACAATGGTTGCGTTACTTTTAACATTGATGACCAAGTATTTAAATATCAACCTAATATTCATAAGAAAGATAGTTTAACTCTAAATGTAATTAAAAAAATTGAATTTAAAAAAGTTAAAGAATTATTCAATTTGGAACATGAAGAATACTTAAGAACAGTTAAAGAAGTTATGGATGAAAAAGGTTTTAAACCTCTTCCACCTATTAATCATTCAATATTAAAAATTTTAATTATTTCAAAAGAAAAAAACAATTTTATCAGATATGAAACTAATTGGATTTATTCCAAATTTTAAGGTTCTCTATCATTTCTATATGGAAAAATATAAACTTGTTTTAAGAGTTATACTACCTTCAATGCTATGTGCAATTTTAATTCATATTACTAATATATCATTAGAATATTCTACATTGTCTTTTGGTCTTATAATTGGACTAATAAATTGGGGAGGGCATAAATACAAACCTTTATTAGGTGTATTATTAAGTGTATTAGCCTCTTTTGTTTCTTTTATAATAGCATATTTAAGTTTTGCTGTAACAGGGGCTATATTTAGTTTTATGGATGGAGATTCAGGAAGTGTTTTCGGTTTAGCAATTTCAACAAGCATAATTGCTCCATTATTACTGTTTTTTTCTTGTACATTTGTTTTTAAAATTCCAAAAACGAGATTGACAAAACTTGTCATTATATTCTCTTTAATTATACTAGTTTCTCAAAGTTACCTTCATTATTATATTGATTCATTATCAATTGATTTTCCAAATTATAAAATTTTAAAACCTTATACTATTTGGCAAATGGTTATGGCTCTTGCTCTTCAATTACTTTTAAATCAAATCGAAGTTAACAAATTGAGGGCAAAAATTAAATAACAAACAAATCTGTAGATGTATGATAGACCTTAACTATTTGGACTGTATAAGCATTATAAAGAGTTATATGATATAGGAAATATTCAGCATATTTATATGACAGAAAAATATATAAATCCTATATCAAAAGCTTTAAGAGAAGTTGATGATTATAGATATCCTCTAGATTATTATAAATCTTTTGCATGGGATGGTTTAAGGTTTTGGGATGCTAACAATTTACTATCAATGGAAATGGATAGTATATATAATGGGTATAGATCAATTGTGATAGAAAACACTACTTTATGCGATTAAGACTTATTTACTTATTATTGTTTTATTTAACTTTTATTAGTTGTCAAAAACAAAAATTGGATATTAGATATTATCCTTCTAAAGATTTACACAAAAAGTCTAAAATAGTTAATCTAGACCTAGACACGACAAACTTAAATTTTTTAGAAATAACAGGTAAAGTTCGTCAAATTTATAAGGAAAATAAAGTGCCTTTAATTGAGGTTTTCGACAAAGGAACTAATAAACGAATAATTCCTTTAGTATTCGATGAAATAAGAAAGAGGGATGTTTTATCTATAACCACAGATTCAATTTTAATTGATAATGGTTATTCCATTACTGAATTGAAAACCATATTAAAAAGACATTATTCGAATAATGGTAAAGATTATCATTATCCTAGATCGTATAAAAAGGCCATAATAGAGGTCGCGATAGATACAAGTAAGAAAGGGGAGGATTTAAAGAAATCTTTACTTAATTTAACTAGAGTATTTGATGAGATTAATAAAGAAATAAAGGATACTATAGAGCTTAGAATTTTCTTTAATTGTTTTAGACAAATTCCACCACCACCCTTGCCGCTCGAACCCTATTAAAGGTTACTAGTTTGGGTATAATAAATGACGCTAATGCAGGAAGTTTAATATTATTTAAGTAATGACAAATACCGAAAAATATGGTTTAATCTAGTTTTTTAACTAGTAACCAAGCATCTTTATTATGCGTTTTTTTTATAGTTCGCAATGCTTTTAAGGCATCAAGTCTACCCTCATAACTGGCATAAACCACTTGGTGTAAGCCATATTTGTTTGCTCCTATTTTTCTGGCACTAAACCCATCGGTTTTTAGTTGAGCTATTTTTATATCGCAGTTTGTTTCAACTCTAAAAGCTCCAGCAATAATATGATAGTTCCCTGTTTGTTTAGTTACGTTTAAGGTAATAGCAGGAAGCGGGTTTAAGTTAAAAGTAGCTTGCTGTATTTTAGTATCCAGTTGTTTTGTAGCTTCTTCTTGTGCTAATTGGTTATGTTGTTCAATTTGATTTACATAAAAGTTTGAAGCCACTAAACCTCCAATGGCTAACGCTATTAAAGCAACTGCAGCATATTTAAAATAAGGTCTGGTTTTGCGCTTTTCAGGAGTTACAATAATTGGAATAACCTTTTCAATGTCTTCTGCTTGCGCTTTGTAAACCTCGCGAGTTACCGATGGTGATACAAACTCTGATAAACCAAAAGAATCCGTTAAATAATTGAGGTGATATGTAGGTTCGTATAAAATTTTACCTTCATTGTTAAACACAATTTCACCTATGTTTTTAAAAGTAAGCGTTTCACCTTGTGTTAAATAAGACTTTAATAATTTAACACGTTTCGCTATTTTATTATTAGCAATCTCAAAAGGTATTTTTTCAACATCTGCAATATAGTGGGCCAATAACCCATCATTTTTTTGGATTTGTTCATTAAATGACACCATTTTTTTTGGAGCATGAAATGTATTTGAATTACCATCAATTGTGGCAGAGACGCGTTGCGTTAAAAAAGAACCAAATTCAGGAATGGTGACGCATTCGTATCTGTAAAGTAAATCGCTTATGTAGGTTTCTAGTTGCATAAAAACAAAGTTAAAAAATTATGCATATAGATAAAATTCCATTATAATTATTTATTAACACTTTAAAAATTCTTTTATTGCACTTTCAAAATCAAATACTTAAAATGACAGAAAACAATTTGCTTTATACTTTAGCCTTGCAACATGTGCCAAATATTGGCGATATTACTGCAAAACGATTGATTTCTCATTGTGGTTCTGCCGAAGGCGTGTTAAAAGAAAAAAAGCAAAATCTACTTAAAATTAATGGAATTGGAATAGTTACAATCAATGAATTGTTTAAAACCCAACATGTAAAAGAAGCCGAAAAAGAAATTAATTTCATTAAAGAAAATAGAATTAAGGTCTTATATTTTGAAGATAATAACTACCCCGAAAAGCTTAAGCATTGTATTGATAGCCCAATTCTGTTATTTCAGTCAGGACAGATTAATTTAAAACAGCAACATATTATTAGCATAGTTGGGGCTCGGAAAATTACAACCAGTGGTATAGCCTTTTGTGAGGATTTGGTTGAACAATTAGCCGTATACAATCCTATAATTGTTTCTGGATTTGCTTATGGAACAGATATAACGGCACACAAAGCAGCTTTGAAACATAATTTACAGACTATAGGTTGTTTAGCGCATGGACTGAACCAAATTTATCCTAAAGTGCATAAAAAGTATGTGGTGGATGTGGAGAAAAATGGTGGGTTCTTTACCGATTTTTGGAGTAGCGACTCTTTTGATAAAAACAATTTTTTAAAACGAAATAGAGTTATTGCTGGATTGAGCCAGGCTACTATAGTTATAGAGTCTGCTGAAAAAGGGGGGAGTTTAGTAACGGCAGATATTGCCAATTCCTACAACAGAGATGTGTTTGCCGTTCCTGGTCGGACAACAGATAGTCAAAGTGTAGGTTGTAATAATTTGATAAAACATCAAAAAGCACATATGTTAACCACGCCTTTAGATGTCCCTTATATTTTGAATTGGCAGCTAGAAGACCATAAAACGCCAACCATACAAAAACAGTTATTTGTTGAGTTGGATCCTATCGAAAAAGTAATTTACAAGTACCTAAAAGAAAATGAGAAACAGCAATTGGATGTTATTGCCATTAACTGCGAATTACCCATTTTTAAAGTCGCTAGTATTTTATTAACTATGGAATTAAAAGGGGTTATAAGGCCTTTACCAGGGAAATTATTTGAGGTGACTTAATACCCAACTTTTTCTCGAACCCTATCCAAAACAGCATCAGCAACTAACTTTGCTTTTTCGGCACCAATAGTAAGTGCTTTATCAATTTCATTGAAATTACTCATATAATAGTTATAACGCTCCCGTTGCGTCGCAAATGTTAAAATAATCAATTCAAATAAAGCTTGTTTAGCATGCCCGTATCCATAACCACCATTTTCATAGTTGGCTTTCATTTCAGCAATCTGAACATCACTAGCTAATAAACTATAAATGGCAAAACAGTTACAAGTACTCCAATCTTTAGGTTCTTCAAGTGGTGTACTATCGGTTTGAATCCCCATGATTTGCTTGCGTAGTTTTTTATCATCCAAAAATATATTGATGATGTTATTTCTACTCTTACTCATTTTTTCGCCATCCGTACCAGGAATAAGTTTGGTGTCTTTTTGAACTTCAGCTTTAGGCAAAACAAAAGTTTCTCCCACTTTAGCATGAAAACGAGAAGCCACATCGCGTGTCATTTCAATATGTTGTTCTTGATCCTTTCCTACGGGGATGATTTCGGCATCATATAATAAAATATCGGCAGCCATAAGCATGGGATAAGTAAACAAACCCGAGTTTACATCTTCCAATCTATCGGCTTTGTCTTTAAAACTATGTGCTAAGGTTAATCGTTGATACGGAAAAAAACAACTTAAATACCAAGATAATTCGGTGACTTGAGGGACATCGCTTTGTCTGTAAAACACTGTTTTTTGAATATCTAAACCAAAAGCTAACCAAGTAGCAGCAGTAGAATATGTGTTAGTGCGCAACGTTTCAGCATCTTTAATTTGAGTTAAGGTATGTAGGTTTGCTATAAATAAATAGGAATCATTTTCAGGTTTTTCAGCCATTTTAATAGCTGGAATAATGGCGCCTAAAATATTTCCTAAATGTGGTGTTCCTGTACTTTGTATGCCTGTAAGTATTCTTGCCATAATATTTCCCGTGTAGACGGAAATCTCTTTAATTAATATTTAAAAATAAAATAACCGAAAAGCAAAGGTAATTGTTTTAATAAAATACCTCAATACAATTATGTACTTTTGATATCTATGATTGTTTTTAAATACATCTTTTGGGTAGTGTATCGCATTTGGTTTTATATATTAATGGCGATACCAATACTCATTATGTTGCCACTTCTTCTAATTTCTATTGTAAAAGAGTCTTGGTATCCGTTTTTTTTCAAAATGGCAAGGCTTTGGTCCAAATTCATTTTAATAGGGATGGGTTTTGCTTATCGAATTGAACGTGAGCAAACTCCAGAATATCATAAAAGTTATATGTTTATAGCCAATCATACCTCAATGGCAGATATTATGCTTATGTTGGTATCGGTTAAAAACCCGTTTGTATTTGTAGGGAAAGCTGAATTGGCTAAAATTCCACTTTTTGGTTTTTTTTATAAACGGACTTGTATTTTGGTAGATAGAAGTTCTCCAAAAAGTAGACAAGCGGTTTTTATAAGAGCGCAAAAGCGATTAAAAACAGGTGTAAGTATTTGTATTTTTCCTGAAGGCGGTGTGCCCGAAGAGCATATTGAGTTAGATGATTTTAAAGATGGTGCTTTTAGATTAGCCATAAATCATCAAATTCCTGTTGTACCATTAACATTTGCAGATAATAAAAAACGATTCTCGTATACTTTTTTTAGCGGAAGCCCTGGAAAAATGCGTGTTAAAATCCATAAGTTTTTATTTACAGAGGGTCTGACTATTGATGACACCAAAGCTTTGAATGGCCAAGCTAGAGCTATTATATTTAGACAATTACAAACTTTTAATAAATAAAAAACTGCTCGAAGGGTCGAGCAGTTTTTTGATATAGTTTTCAAGCTTAATTGAAAACCTATATCTAGATAGATCTAACCAAAAACCTAAAACTTAATGGCAAACCCAGTATAAACACCTATAAAAAAAGGTGTAAAATTACCAGAAGTATTTTTAAACGTATTAATTTGATATTTAAACATAGGCTCTAAATTCAAATCTATTTTTTTAGAAATTTGATAGTTTAAACCTAAGCCAAAATTAGCACTATAGCTTACTTTGTTTATGTTATTAGCTTCACCTAAAAAGGTTCTGTTACCATTTTCACCTTCAGAAAATATTTCATTATTATTTAAAAAGAATGAACTAAAACCACCAATAATATTAATACCTAATTTTTTATTAGAAAGGGCATATTGAATTTCTAATGGAATTTCTATGTAACCTAAAGCTTGATTAATTGAGGTGTTAGATGATGTAAGTGATTCGGGAGCCTCACTATCTAAACTTTCTGCACTGATAAGCGAAACCGAATCACTAGCCCCATTGCCATTAACATTTCGTAAGGCACTAGTATTCGAACTTAAACCAGAAGACTGAAAAACAATAACATCATTTGTATTATAACCTAAATTCACCTTGTTAATACCAGAACGCACTTTTAGTTTTTTGTTTATAGCGTAACTGGCAGAAATACCATAGCTCATATTAAGTTCGCCACTTTTAGAGTTGTTATTAAACTGTGGGTCTATAGATGACCCTTCACCTAAAGTGTTAAAGTAAACAGGTGCCGCATTTGGAACTACACGCCATCTGTTTTGATTTGTTTCTTCAACAAGAACATCTTTATTTTCATCTATAGCTTCTTCTATAGTTAATGTGTTGTCTGGTGAAGCCTTACTTTCGACAATGGTTTTTTCGGGTGTTTCTTTTTCTGCTTCTGCTATAGTGTTACTCTGTAATGGGTTGTTTATGAGTTCTTTTGCTTTTTTGGTATCAATTAAAGACGCTTTATTTTTGACGCCATTGTTGGTATGGCCATGTGTTTCATCATCAGATACCGCTACAGCTATTTTGTTCTGTAATTTTTTAGGACTGTTTTTAAAATTATTGTTGTTTTTGGGTGTGCTTATAACAGCAACATTCTTAATATTTTTCTGGTTTATTAAGTTGTTGCTATTGGAATTTAGTATGGTATTTGAAGGGAAATTAGCTTTACTTTCATTCTCATTTTTTGAAGAAGCACTTTCTGCAATTGATGATTCCTTTGAAGGTGTTATAATATTTGAAGGCACTTCAAGTTTAGTTTCTGATGCGTTATTTAAATTATTTTGAGTTTTAGGGTTGTCCGTTATAACGTTTTCTGTTTTTTCAGAATCATTCGTAGGGTTTGTTCCATCAAAATTTACTTTTTCATAGGTGGTATTTTCTGTTTCTACAACTTGATTTTGTGGTATGTCATTATTTTGTTGAGTGCTATCAGTCACATTAAAGTAAGTGCCACCAACAGTTAAAAGCAATAATAATAAAGCGGCAACTCCAGCATAACGCCACCAAATTGGGATAACACGACGTTTTTTCTTTTTCTGATTAAGTTTAGCCTCAATATTTTTCCAAACAGCATCAGTAGGAGTCGCTTCAAAATCTTTAAAGCCTTCTTGAAATAACCGGTCTATATGTTTTTTATCACGCATTATAATGATTGTGATTGTTGTGTTTTTTTATAGTCTTCTATAGTTCGTTTCAAAATCTGTCTAGCTCGCGATAGATTCGATTTCGAAGTTCCTAAATTAATGTTTAGCATACTTGCTATATCTTTATGCGAATAACCATCAAGTACATAAAGGTTGAAAACCAATCGGTATCTATCCGGTAATTCTTGAATTATTTGTAAAAGATAATCAATGGAAACTAGGCTTTCATCAACTTCTAATTCAACATCTTCAATAATATTTTCATTTATAATATCAAAAACCTTTTCATTTCGGTAGCGTTGCAATACGGTGTTTATGGTAATGCGCTTCAACCAACCCTCAAAAGAGCCTTTGCCTTTATATTGTTCAATTTTTTTGAAAATTGTTAAAAATGCATCTTGCAGGTTATCTTCTGCTTCTGCATAGTTTCTTGAATACTTTAAGCAGACAGAAAATAATTTACTCGAAAAGAGTTTATATAATTCACCTTGTGCTTTAGTATCATCAATTTTACAATTTTCTATGAGTTGCTTTAAACTCAAAATTAAACATGTATTAATTAATACTTAAAATTATTCGACAACAAAAACTTCAATAGTTAAATATTGAGAGCCTCCATCGTTATCTTCACCTTGCCAAAACTTAAAAATATAAGAACCATTACTGGTTACTTTAAAATTAAAAGAAGCTTCTACCAATTCCTCTTCAAGCGTTTCGCAATCGTTCCTATTAAAAACATAAGTTATAGGAGCAACGGTACGTTCATTATTTTCTTTCAAATAATAAAACTCTTTAAATCCATGACAAGTCGTGGGTCTTAAATAAGACACTGTGATAGGATATGTTTCTCCTAATTTAAATTCATTAGGAATATCTACACCTTCAACAGGTAACACTTCAAAACCAAAAGCTGTACCGTCATCATTACCAAGACTACATGATGAAAATAGTACTAATGTTAAACAAAGTACAACAAATCTTATCATAGCAAATAAATTTAGGGTTAAAATACATGTTTGCTCTATTTAGATGCTAAAAGAGGAAAAGGGTTGCGTTAAAAACCAAAAAAATCCCGAACTAACGGGATTTTCTAAACTTTTTATTTAAATAAAAATAAATCTAATTTTCAGATACTATTTTTCTAACCTTGGCTTCCAATTCGTCCATAAGTTCAGGGTTATCTTTAATTAGTGCTTTTACAGCATCGCGCCCTTGACCCAGTTTAGTATCATCATAACTAAACCAAGAACCGCTCTTTTTAACAATTTCGTGTTCTACAGCTAAATCTAAGATTTCACCAACTTTAGATATACCTTCACCATACATAATATCAAATTCAGTCATTTTAAAAGGTGGTGCAACTTTGTTTTTAACCACTTTTACACGTGTTTTATTACCTGCTACATTACCATCGGTTTGCTTTATTTGTGTAGAACGTCTAATATCTAACCTAACTGAAGCATAGAATTTTAGAGCGTTACCACCAGTTGTGGTTTCTGGATTACCGAACATAACCCCAATTTTTTCACGTAATTGGTTAATAAATATTACGGTACAGTTAGTCTTGCTAATAGACCCAGTTAGTTTTCGTAATGCTTGAGACATTAAACGGGCATGTAACCCCATTTTAGAGTCTCCCATTTCGCCTTCAATTTCACTTTTAGGGGTTAATGCTGCAACAGAATCAATTACAACAATATCAATGGCTCCAGAGCGAATTAAATTATCAGTAATTTCTAAAGCTTGCTCGCCGTTATCGGGTTGCGAGATGATTAAATTATCAATATCCACACCTAGTTTTTCAGCATAAAACCTATCAAAAGCATGTTCTGCATCAATAAAAGCTGCAATACCTCCAGCTTTCTGAGCTTCGGCTATGGCGTGTAACGTTAATGTGGTTTTACCAGAAGATTCCGGGCCATAAATTTCTATAACACGACCTCGTGGATACCCACCAACGCCTAGTGCAATATCTAATCCTAAAGAACCCGATGGAATAGCATCGACATCTTGTATGGCCGCATCGCTCATTTTCATTACTGTTCCTTTTCCGTAGGCTTTATCTAGTTTGTCTAATGTAAGTTTTAATGCTTTTAACTTAGCGTCTTTTTCACTGCTCATTTAATATAAATTTTTCTGAAATTAGGTATGCTAAAATACTACATCTTTTGTGATGGTACAATAATAGTTTTCAACATAAATATTGAAACAAAAATGGTTTTTTTATGAGATTAAAAATAAAACGAATACTACTACGCAACCCTTTTGCTTTTTTTGCATCTATAGAGTGAAAAGGAATTTTTTTGCTGTGAAAATTACCAAATTGAGAATTGAATAACGACTAACTCAAACTCAACTAAAAGCACTTAAATAATTATATTTAGGTGCTTTTTTATGTAATAAATTGCTGTATTCCTTTAAAATTGTACTTTTGTGTTTTAAAATATTTCTTTAATCTTATAAATTAGTATAGCATGCAACTGTACAATAAACTAAGTGCAAAAGAAAGAGCGGAATTAATCGATAAAGCAGGAAAAAATCGACTAACTCTTTCTTTTTATCAGTATGCCAAAATTGGCAACCCCCAACTTTTTAGAGACCATTTATTTATAACATGGGACGCATTTGGCGTTCTAGGTAGAATTTATGTAGCCCATGAAGGGATTAATGGCCAATTATCGCTTCCAGCAGACCGCTTTAATGAGTTTAAAACACATTTAGATTCTATTGATTTTTTAAAAGGCATTCGATTGAATATTGCTGTAGAGCAAGACAATAAATCGTTTTTAAAACTGAAAGTAAAAGTCCGTAAAAAAATTGTTGCCGATGGTTTAAATGACAATACGTTTGATGTTACAAACAAAGGTGTTCATGTTGGTGCAAATAAGTTTAATGAACTTATTGAAGATGAAAATACGGTTTTAGTTGATATGCGTAACCACTACGAAAGCGAAATAGGTCATTTTAAAAATGCCGTAACGCCAGATGTAGATACATTTAGAGAGTCTTTAGATATTATTGAAGATGATTTAAAAGATTATAAAGAAGATAAAAACCTTGTTATGTATTGTACTGGGGGCATCCGATGCGAAAAAGCCAGTGCCTACTTCAAGCATAAAGGCTTTAAAAATGTGTATCAGTTAGAAGGTGGTATTATTGAATATACCAGACAAGTGAATGAAGAAAATCTTGAAAATAAGTTTTTAGGACAAAATTTTGTGTTTGATGACCGACGAGCAGAACGTATTAGTAATGATGTTATTGCTAATTGCCATCAATGTGGAAACCCTTTTGACGTGCATACCAATTGTGCTAATGAAGCCTGTCATTTACTATTCATTCAATGTGATGATTGCAAAGCAGAAATGGATAATTGTTGTTCAACAAACTGTAAAGAAATAAATGCATTGCCCTACGAAGAGCAAAAAGAACTTCGCAAAGGTCAAGGTAATAGTAATGATATTTTCAAAAAAGGACGAGCAGACCATTTACCTTATAAAAAGGATTTAAGAAATATTTTTGAGACTTTAAAAGTTGATAAAAGCCAATGATCTGTTATGCAAAAACATAGAGTTAATGGCATCACTTCAATTTCCAATAACTTAGTTATAAAGTTCGATAAAATTAATTCTTAATTATTTTGATGTTTTTTTCAGTATTATTATTCATTTTAAGGTTTAAAAAATAAAGTCCATTAGCTAAATTAGATGTGTTAATGCTTTCTAATTTGGTGTTAAAATTTTCAATATTAAGAACAGGTTTTCCTAAAGCATTAAATAAGACGCCTTTTTTTATTGAATGATTGGTGCTAATAAGTAGTTCATCAGAAAAAGGGTTGGGGTAAACAGAAACTAAATTTTCCTCAACCTTATTTTTGCTTAATGTCCCCACGTTAAAGCTGTGTGTTTCGGTTTGTCCATTATAAGTCACTTGCCATTTCCATTCTCCTGCAGTATTTATTGGGACATTCCAAAACCAATAGGAAGCACTGAAGTCATTGTTTAAATTATTATCCCAATCATATAATGGTATATTATTAGGTTGAATAATTTTTAAATTCATGGATGTTCCTGAAACCTGATCCCTTAAATAGACGGCAAAGTATATTGTATCACCAATGTTAAAGTAATTGCTAATGTTAGTAGTTTCAGTTGTGGGACAGGTATTAAATCCAGGAACAGCACTATGGGTTAGAACCGCATTAATATTTGTATTTAAATAAGGCTTTTGAGTTTGCCACCAAGAGGTGCCGTTTAAGGCGTTACAAGTACCTGAATAAGGGTCGATTAGCTGAGTATATGTATTATCTTCATAAACTTCAAAATGTAAATGTGGACCAGTAGAGTTTCCAGAACTTCCTATAACACCCAAAAACTCTCCTTGAGTGACAGTTTCTCCAATACCTTTAGGGGTTAAAGAACCGTTTTTCATATGCCCATACCAACCAATACTACCATCGGTATGTTGTAAATATATGGCATTCCACTGATTATTGTTCAGTTCACAACTTCTATCAAAATTACCATCAATTTTTCCAATAATTAGACCGCCTTCTGCTGCGATAATTTCGGCTTGGTTATCATCAACCATTTTCCAGCTAAATGGCCATGTAAAAATATCTATGCCCTGATGGTTGTAGCCTGAATTAGTATCGTACGTACGAGTACCACAATTGTAATCAGTAAGAAGATCGGGATAATTAGAATTATGATCAACATAATTAGAAATAGCCCAAACATCACTATATGCAAAACCATCAGCTTGTTTTACGGGCCAAATAAAATTCGCTGAAGAGGTGCGTTTGGAAATGGTTTTTAATTTGCCCTGCTTTTTTAAAGTGATTACATTGGTTGTTAATAATTGTTTTATTTCGTTACGCTGAAAGTCGTTTAAACAATTAACATTATTAGTATTATGTGGATATTCACCACCATTAGCAATTAAACTTTGACCTGAAGATAATTGAATTCCTATTAGAAATAGTAGCATTAAAACTTGAGGATTTTTTTGTGTTTTCATGTGTAGATGGCTAGTTAAATATTAAATTTCCTGTTAGTATTTAAAAATATTTCTTACAAGTTAATCAAAAATAAAATATCATCTAAATAATGTTATCTTTACCGTTAAATTATTTATAAACTTTCATTCGTAACAACCTTAAAGTTGTTAGCGAATTCAATATATAAAACATATGGCTTGCGCAAGTTGCTCAACAAAAGACGGCTCTCCAAAAGGCTGCAAAAATAATGGTACTTGTGGTACAGATAGTTGTAATAAATTAACCGTTTTTGATTGGTTAGCAAACATGTCGCTACCCAATGGCGAAAAGCCATTTAACTGGGTTGAGGTTCGTTACAAAAATGGAAGAAAAGAATACTACCATAACACAGAAAATCTAACCCTTAGTATTGGCGATATTGTTGCTACACAAGCAAAATCAGGTCACGATATTGGTATGGTAACCCTTACGGGGGAATTAGTGCGCGTACAAATGAAGCGTAAAAATATTTCAGAAACTCCTGAAGAAACCTTAAAAATTTATAGAAAAGCAAGTCAGAAAGATATTGATATTTGGTCTACAGCACGTGATAAAGAAGAACCTATGAAGGTTAAGGCACGCCAGTTTGCTATCGATTTGAGGTTGCAAATGAAGATATCAGATATCGAATTCCAAGGCGATGCTAGTAAAGCCACATTTTATTATACCGCAGAAGAGCGCGTGGATTTCAGAGAACTTATAAAAGTGTTTGCCCGTGAGTTTAGGACACGAATAGAAATGAAACAAGTTGGCTTTCGTCAAGAAGCAGCAAGACTTGGAGGTATTGGTTCCTGCGGACGCGAATTGTGCTGTTCAACTTGGCTAACAGATTTTCGGTCGGTAAGTACATCAGCAGCACGTTATCAACAATTATCATTAAATCCACAAAAACTAGCAGGACAATGTGGGAAACTAAAATGTTGCCTAAATTATGAACTTGACACGTATTTAGATGCTTTAAAAAGTTTTCCAAAAACAGACATAAAGCTTCAAACTGAAAAAGGGACAGCCGTATGCCAAAAAACGGATATTTTTAAAGGCCATATGTGGTATGCCTATGAAGGTGAATGGATGAATTGGCATAAGATAACCACACAACAAGCCAATGAAATTATCGATTTAAATAAGAAAGGCAAAAAAATTGCAAGCCTAGAAGAATATGCTTCGGACCTTGTAGAAGATACTAAAGCAGAGTTTGAAAACGTTGTAGGACAAGATAGTTTAACGCGTTTTGATAGTCCAAAACGTCATAATAAACGTAGAAATAATAAGAGGAAAGGCAAACAGAAACAAGGCAATAAAAATGCTACGCCAAATAAAACCCAAAACAATAGAAACAGAAACAATAGAAGAAAACCCCAAAACAGTAAAAATGCTGCAAAATAGAGTCGTATTATTCTTTGTATTAGTTTCTTTTGTATTTGTCTCTTGCGATTCTAATCGTGTTTTTGATGAATATAAATCAGTTCCGAATAAATGGCATAAAGATTCGGTTATTAGTTTTAAAGTAAGTCCGCCAGACTCAATTAATACCTATAATTTATTTGTTAACTTAAGAAATACCAATGCCTATAAATACAATAATTTGTTCTTAATTATAGAAATGGTTTTTCCGCATGGAAAAACGATAAAAGACACCTTAGAGTATAAAATGACGGAACCAAGCGGAAAACTTTTAGGAACGGGTTATACGGATGTTAAGGAAAATAAACTTTGGTATAAAGACCAAGTTGTTTTTAAAGAAACTGGCGAATATACAGTTAACATTCAGCACGCTATGAGAGAAAACGGAAAGGTTAATGGGGTAAAAGAACTTGAAGGTGTAACAGATATTGGTTTTAGAATAGAAAACCCATCAATTGAATAAACACATAACTTTAAATACTTAAGGCATGTAATGCTTAAGACACTTAAACTATGGCAAAAGCAAAAAAAGAAACAAAAACTATTCACGATTTTTCAAAATACGTTCGTTGGTTTTGGATGGTGTTTTTAGGAGGTATTTTATTTGTATTCCTAATTTTTTTCATGACATCAATTTTTGGAGACTTACCAGACCATACGGTTTTAGAAAACCCTAAAACACATTTAGCTACTGAAATCATTTCATCTGATGGACAAACCTTGGGAAAATTTTATTTAAATGATAACAGAACACCCGTAGGTTATGATGAACTACCAAAACACTTAATAGATGCATTAATAGCCACTGAAGATGCTCGTTTTCATGAACATTCTGGAATAGATGCTCGTGGAACATTACGCGCCATGTTGGCATTAGGAAGAGATGGTGGAGCAAGTACTATATCTCAACAGTTAGCAAAACAATTGTTTACAGGTGTGGCTTCTAGAAGTACAATAGGGAGAATTACCCAAAAAGTTAAAGAATGGATTATAGCAATTCGTTTAGAACGCCAATACACCAAAGAAGAAATAATAGCCCAATATTTTAATATTTACGATTTTGGTAATAATGCCGATGGCATTAGAAGTGCAGGTAGAATATATTTCGGAAAAGAACCTAAAGATTTAGATCTTAAAGAATCTGCCATGTTGGTCGGGATGTTTAAAAACTCATCACTTTATAACCCAAGGCCACATAGAAACCCAGTAGGGGTTAGAAATAGGCGCAATGTTGTATTATCTCAAATGGAGAAATATGATTACATAACAGAAACAGTTAAAGATTCACTCCAAAAAACAGAACTGGATTTAGATTATTCACCAGAATCACACCGTGAAGGTATCGCCACCTATTTTAGAGGGTATTTAGATGGTTTTATGAAAGATTGGATTAAAAACAATCCAAAGCCAGATGGCACAAAATACAACCTATACAATGATGGATTAAAAATTTATACCACAATCGATTCGCGTATGCAAAAATATGCTGAAGACGCCGTGCAACAGCACATGCCAAGGTTGCAGGCAGAATTTTTTAATCAAAACACCCCAAAAAGGAATCCTACAGCTCCTTTTTTAGAATTAACACGCGGTGCTATTGATACATTAATGCGACGTTCCATGAAGCAATCAGAACGCTGGCGGCATATGAAATATGATTTAAAAAAGGCAGATAAGGAAATTAAAGCATCATTTCAAAAACCAGTAAAAATGTCTGTTTTTGCATGGAAAGATGGTAAAGCTTCTGAGATAGATACCATTATGAAACCTATAGATTCCATGCGGTATTATAAATCGTTTTTAAGAACAGGCATGATGTCTATGAATCCACAAACAGGTCATGTAAAAGCCTGGGTTGGTGGAATGAATTACAGACATTTTCAATACGATATGGTAAAACAAGGCAAGCGCCAAATAGGATCTACATTTAAACCTTTTGTTTATACAGCAGCTATAGATCAATTGCACTACTCTCCTTGTGATGAATTTCCAGATACCCCATTTTGTATTGAAGCCAACAAGTTTGGAAATCCAGAAGAATGGTGTCCAAAAAATTCTAGTAACGATTATGGAGGCAACAGAACTTTAAAAAATGCTTTAGCAAATTCAGTAAATACAATTACCGCAAGATTAATTGATAAAGTTGGTCCACAAACCGTAGCAGATTTAGTAAAAAAACTGGGCGTTGAGTCAGATATACTTCCTGTACCGTCCATAGCATTAGGAACACCAGACATAAGTGTATACGAAATGGTTGGCGCATACGCAACATTTGCTAATCAAGGGGTTTACACTAAACCTGTTATGGTAACTAGCATTGAAGATAAAAATGGAACGATTTTATATCAATTTAAACCCGAAACCAGAGATGTGTTAAGTGATGAAACAGCTTATGTAACAGTCAAGCTAATGGAGGGCGTTACACAAGGTGGTTCAGGCACAAGGTTAAGACACAGTTGGGCTAAAAATAAGCCAGATTACAAAGAGGTTATTACTGGATATCCATATGAATTCACAAACCCTATAGCAGGTAAAACAGGAACAACGCAAAACCAAAGTGATGGATGGTTTATGGGTATGGTGCCCAATTTAGTAACAGGTGTTTGGGTAGGTGCTGAAGACCGAGCGGCTCATTTTAAAACAATTACTTACGGACAAGGCGCTGCCATGGCATTACCAATTTGGGGTTTATATATGAAAAGTTGTTATGCAGATGAAGCATTAAGCATTTCTAAAGAAGATTTTGAAGAACCAAAAAACCTTTCTATAAATGTGGATTGTTCTAAACACACCAGTACAACTACAGACGATGATTCTGACGAGGATACACCAGAAGATTTAGATTTTGGATAAGAGTTTATTCTGAATAAAATGAAATAAAAAACCATTCTAATTTAGAATGGTTTTTTATTTGTTAATATTTTCGGCATATCATTCAATTATTCGTAAATTTATACTGCAAAAACTGAATAAAAATGATTAATAAAAAAGTATCAAATGTCCAAAAGGCTTTAGAAGGCGTTTCAAGCAATATGACTTTTATGCTTGGTGGTTTCGGACTTAGTGGTATTCCTGAAAATGCTATAGCAGAATTAGTAAAATTGGGTGTCAATGGGCTAACATGCATTTCTAACAATGCCGGTGTTGATGATTTTGGACTGGGCTTACTGCTTCAACAAAAACAAATAAAAAAAATGGTATCGTCTTATGTTGGCGAGAATGATGAATTTGAGCGTCAGATGCTTTCGGGCGAACTGGATGTAGAATTGATTCCACAAGGAACTTTAGCAGAACGTTGTCGAGCGGCACAAGCGGGTTTCCCTGCAATATACACACCGGCAGGATATGGAACCGAAGTAGCAGAAGGTAAAGAAACCAGAGAGTTTGATGGCAAAATGTATGTTTTAGAACATGCGTTTAAAGCTGATTTTGCTTTTGTAAAAGCATGGAAAGGCGATGCAGCAGGAAACTTGGTTTTTAAAGGTACAGCTAGAAATTTTAACCCGAACATGTGTGGTGCAGCTAAAATAACGGTCGCTGAGGTTGAGGAATTAGTGCCACTTGGTGAGTTGGACCCTAATCAAATTCATATTCCAGGAATATTTGTACAACGCATTTTTCAAGGTGAACATTATGAAAAACGTATTGAGCAACGAACAGTAAGAGCAAAAAGTACTTAAAGTTGAAGAGTATTAAAGTGTCTAAAGTTAGCTTACTCAAATGCACCATACTCATAAACTTAGCTCTTAAGCAATAGAAAATTCAAATGTGTCTAAAACTATAAGTACTTAAGGCACTTATAACTTTTAACTAAAAAGAATGTTAGATAAAACAGGTATAGCAAAACGTATTGCCAAAGAGGTTAAAGATGGTTATTATGTAAACTTAGGAATTGGTATTCCAACTTTGGTAGCAAATTATGTGCGTCATGATATTGAAGTAGAATTTCAAAGTGAAAACGGTGTATTGGGCATGGGGCCTTTTCCGTTTGAAGGCGAAGAAGATGCTGATGTTATTAACGCAGGAAAACAAACGATTACCACCTTACCAGGTGCAAGTTTTTTCGACTCTGCTTTAAGTTTCTCGATGATTAGAGGACAACATGTAGATTTAACCATTTTAGGGGCTATGGAAGTTGCAGAAAATGGCGATATAGCGAATTGGAAAATACCAGGGCGTATGGTAAAAGGTATGGGAGGTGCCATGGATTTAGTAGCCAGCGCAGATAATATAATAGTAGCTATGATGCATACTAACAAAAGAGGCGAATCAAAATTATTAAAGAAATGTTCATTACCGCTTACAGGCGTTGGTTGTGTTAAAAAAATTGTAACCAATATGGCCGTTCTTGAGGTAACCGATAAAGGTTTTAAATTATTGGAACGTGCTCCAGGAGTTTCTGTTGATGATATAAAAAATGCTACAGAAGGGACCTTAATTGTTGAGGGCAATATTCCAGAAATGGCAATATAATAATAAATTGGAATTTTAAATTTGTAGAAAAATTCGATAAAATGTTAAAAAACAATGCATTTCATCGAGTTTTTATGTTTTTAAACTGATATATTGAAAATATGTTACATATTAGCAGTCCCCAAAGAAACCAAATTATTATAGATTTCCCCAAATCTACCATAAACTTTAAAACCTATGAATATTGCAACAAATCTACCTGAACTCCCTACAAATAATGAAAGCAAATTTAAACAAACTATAAAAGAGAATTTACAGTTTGTAAAAAGCTTACTCTATTTAACAAAAAAAATATTTATGCTATAAGCCTTTAGGAATAGCATGAATTAATTTTTTTGTATAATGCTTTTTTGGGTTATTGTAAATAGCATCCGCATCATCCAACTCTTCAATTTTACCTTGATTCATAACCAGTAATTGGTCAGACATATATTTTACCACAGCCAAGTCGTGGGAAATAAATATATAGGTAAACCCAAAACCTTCTTTAAGTTCGTTAAGCAGGTTTAAAACTTGCGCTTGAACGGATATATCCAATGCTGAAACGGATTCATCACAAACAATGAGTTTAGGCTGTAATGCAATAGTTCTTGCAATACCTATACGTTGCCTTTGGCCTCCAGAAAATTCATGAGGATAACGATTAAAAAAGGCCTCAGATAATCCAACTCGATTTAAAATATCAATGACTTTTTCTTTTCTTTCAGTATCAGAATTATAAAGCTTATGAACTTTCATGGGTTCCATAATAGCTTCGCCCACAGGAATTCTTGGATTTAATGATGAATACGGATCTTGAAATATAATTTGAATGTCTTTTCTAAGTTTCCTGGTATCGCTTTTTGATAATTTAGTAATATCAACGCCATGATATAAAATTAAACCAGAAGTAGCTTTATCTAATTGAAGAATAGCATTTCCTAGCGTAGATTTGCCACAGCCAGATTCTCCTACCAAGCCTAAAGTTTCACCTTCATATAACTTAAAACTCACATCGTTAACCGCCTTAAAAGATTGGGTTTTTGTAAATAATCCTGATTTAGAAATATATTCTTTTTCAACATTAATAACCTCTAACAACGGAGGCTTACTATAAAGTATCTCATGATTTTTTTGGCGTTGCTCGGTTGATACGAGTTCATTTGAAATGCTATCATTTAAAAAATCTTGAATAGTAGGTAATGTTTTTAGTCGCGTACTTAATGATGGGCGGGAGTTTATTAAAGCTTTTGTGTAATTGTGTTTTGGGTTTTTGAATATGTCTGCCACTAAACCCTGTTCAACAATATTTCCTTTATACATAACAAGTACGTTGTCTGCTATTTCAGAAATTAAAGCCAGATCATGAGTAATAAAAATGATACTCATTTTAGTTTCAACTTGTAATTCTTTTAATAAACTGATAATATCTTTTTGTACCGTAACATCTAGAGCAGTTGTGGGTTCATCGGCAATTAAAATATCAGGTTTACAAGCAATAGCCATGGCTATCATAACGCGTTGTTTTTGTCCTCCAGAAATTTCATGAGGATATGATTTAAAAACACGATTAGCATCAGGGAGTTTTACTTTTTCGAAGAGTGATAGCGTTTCTTCTTTAGTTTCGTACTTGGATAATGTTGTGTGTTGCAATAATATTTCTTGAACCTGCTTACCACAAGTCATAGATGGATTTAAAGAACTCATCGGTTCTTGAAAAATCATGGCTATTTTACGCCCTCTTATTTTTTGAAATAATTTTGGAGAAAGAACCGTTAAATCTTGGTTTTTATAAGTAATGCTCCCAGAATTTATTGTTGAAATATTTTTAGGAAGAAGCCCTAAAATGGCTAAGGATGATACTGATTTTCCTGAGCCTGATTCGCCAACAATACCTAAAATTTCATTCTTATTTAGTTGATATGATATACTGTGAATGACTTCATTATTTCCAAATGAAATTGTGAGGTTTTCAATTTTTAAAATGGGGTTGTCTTTCATTTATACCAATTAAATATGAATAATTTCGTCATCATTTAAAATGTCATCACCACGTAACCTTAAAAATATTTGTGCCACAGCAATCGTATCTTTTTCACAATAAATAACAATTCTATCAATTTCATTTTCTTCATAATACACTCTGTAAACCTCACTGCCATCTATATCATCTTTGGGAGAAGGTATACCTAGAACATTGGTCAATAATTTTAAAGAAGTATACGATTTATAATCGCCAAATTTCCATAATTCCAAAGTGTCTAAATGAGGGACTTCCCATGGTTTTTTGCCGAATAAATTAAGCTTATATGGGAGTTCAATATTATGGATTATCATACGTCTGGCAATATAAGGAAAGTCAAATTCCTTTCCATTGTGCGCGCAAAGCAAATGTTTGGTTTGACTAAAATGTGAAAGCAATAAGTTTTTAAAGTCCTTTAATATTTTGATTTCATCACCAAAAAAAGAAGTGACTCTAAACATTCTATTTTCTCCCTGAAATGTAAAATATCCAACGGATATACAAACTATTTTGCCAAACTCAGCCCAAATCCCAGCACGTTCGTAAAATTCTTCTGCAGTAAAATCATCTTTACGTTGGTATTGTGATTTGTGCTCCCAAAGCGTTTGTTTAGCGGTATCTAAATCAGAAAAGTGCTGTGTTTCCGGAACGGTTTCAATATCAAGAAATAATATGTTTTCAAGATTTAATTTACTTATCATTGTTTAACATTTTATAAGCTTCTTCAATATAGGTATTAATATCTATCGTGAATTTACCAACTTCTTTATTAGAACCTTTTGAGTGTCCTAAGCGAACAATAATTATATTATCATTAGGTTCAACAATGACGTATTGCCCTAAGTGACCACGCATCATAAAAAAGTTTTTGGTGCCCATAGTTTTTAACCACCAGCCATAACCATACATAGATCCATCTAGATGCACGGGCTTAATAGATTTTGCAACAAACGTAGAATCTAGAATTTGTTTTCCATTCCATTTGCCATGGTCTTTATAGAGTTTGCCAAAGCGTGCAAAATCTTTGGCATTACTTGCAATGCAACAGTAAGCTTTTACTAAATCGGACGATTTGCTATCGACTTGCCAAAGTGTTGGGTTTTCAGAACCTAAAGGTTTCCAGAAGCTTTCGGTTAAATAATTATATAATTTTTTACCTGTAGCTTTTTCAATAACCATGGCGAGCATTTGTGTATCGCCACTGGAATACTTAAATGACTTTCCAGGTTCATCCGCAACTTTTAAACTTAACATAACTTTTTCTAAATCGTCATCAAAATAAGCGCGTGTGACTATCGAAAATGGTGAGTAATATTTTTCATCCCATGTGGTTCCAGATGCCATACTTGATAGATCTCCTACGGTCATTTTTGCTGCTAATCCTTTATTAAATGAGGGAATAAAATCACTAACCGGTTGGTCTAAACTTTTAATATGACCTTCAATAAGTGCTTTCCCTAAAAGACCACTCACATAACTTTTCGCCATAGAGAACGAGTTAGATTGAGCATTTTCATTAAAACCATCATAGTAGTTCTCAAACCAAATACTGTCGTTTTTTATAATCACATAAGCTATAGTGCCATTGGCTTTGTTTATCGAATCTAAACCTTTAGTTTCTTTAACCGAGTTGTAGTTTTTATGATTTGGCCAAGGTTGAGGTGTTCCGTTTTCAATTGCTCGGTTGTCAAATTTCTTGTAGTCTTCAAGATAAGCTGTAGTATAACCTTGCATATATATGGTTCTTACTGCTTTAATTAAGTAATCTGTATCCGTTATGTATAAAGCTATTATTAGTAATCCGAATAGAATAACTAACCATTTTAAGACCTTTTTTATGAATTTCATGAGTTTAATGTAATGTAGAAACTAAAGATATGAAAATTCTTTCTATTTAAAATGGACAATTCAATTATGAGGCTTAGTAGCTTTTTGTTTGTGTTTTTCTTTATAGAATGTTTTGTCTGCTACATAAATAGTTTTACTAAGCTCTGCTATAACAATACCGTCTTTAGTTAGAATGTTTGGTGTTTTAACGAGGTTGAATTCACCTTTTTTAGAAACTTCATTTTTAATGTTTTCAATGTCGTTTTCTGTAAAAATAAATTCTGAAAAAACTGTTTCTTTGGCCGGACGTTTATACTTTATTGTCGCTTCTTTATCCCAAACAACATAATCATCTTTTAAAATATTTAGAAGCTGAATCATATAAATGGGGTCTGTTGCTGAAAATAAACTGCCTCCAAATATAGAGCCTACATAATTTTTATTTTTCCAACTTACAGAAATTTTTATTTTTACATATAGTAAATCTTCCGATACTTGAATAACTTTTCCTGTTGAACGCCTGTACATAGGCGACCAGTTAAATCCATATTTATAGATTTGCGCATCTGTAAAAAAAGTTTTAGCTATTTTGTTTAGCGTTTTGTACATATTAAAAAAGCGATTGTTGCTTGTATGGACTTTCATGTTCCAGCAGCCATTGCTTACGATGCAAGCCTCCTGCATAACCTGTTAAACTACCATCGCTACCTATAACCCGATGGCAGGGGACGATAATCCAAAGCGGATTTTTGCCATTGGCATTAGCAACTGCGCGAATAGCTTTTACATCGCCTATTTGTTTTGATAACTCAAGATAGGATATTGTTTTTCCGTATGGAATTTGCTCCAATTGTTTCCAAACTTTCTTTTGGAATTCGGTACCGTTAGCATTTAATTTAAGGCTGAATGTTTTACGAGTTCCTTCAAAATATTCATTGAGTTGAATCACACAATCTTCCAATTCAATAGGAATAATATCTGTAATTTTTTCTTCTGAATTTAAAACAGTCACTGATGATATACCATCTGCATTACCAATAATTTTGGTAAATCCTAAAGGCGAATTGAAGATACAAGTTTCCATTATTCCTTAGGTTTATTGTCTTCTAGAATACCTAGCTTTTTTGCTCTAGCTTCCCAACTTTTTCTTGCCAAATGTTGCAGGTCAGACACATTATCACTCTCATCCATTATTTCCATACCAAGTAAGGTTTCAATAACATCTTCCATGGTTACCAATCCACTAACGGATCCATATTCATCCACTACTAAGGCCATATGATTACGACTTTCAACTAATTTTTCAAATAAGGTAGGAATGGGCAAATTTCTGTTTACAACAATAATATCTCGTTTTATATCAGATAGTTTTTTGGTGTTGTTATCCAATGCCATTTCCTTAAAGATTTCATCTTTAAGGACAAGTCCTGTAATATTATCGGCATTATCAGTATAGACAGGGATTCTGGAAAAACGAAGGTTTAAATTGCGTTTAAAAAAGTCTTCAACAGTAGTGGTTTCATCTTCTGTTTTCATAACCGTTCTGGGTGTCATGACATCTTTTGCAAAAACCTCTTTAAAGGTGAGCAAGTTCTTAATGATTTTACTTTCATTTTCTTGGAATACGCCTTCTTCATGAGCTATATCTGTCATTGCCATAAACCCTTCTCTGCTTAATATACTTCCATGACTTTTACCTCCAATCAATTTTGTAGTAAGTTGAAGTAGCCATAAAATACCTGTCCACTTCAATGGAAAGATTAATATGACTAATGTTTTTGAAGCAAAATTAGCTAATCCTTTCCAGTAGGTAGCACCAATGGTTTTAGGAATGATTTCGGAAGCTACTAAAATTAAAAACGTCATAATTGCTGAAACAACACCAACGGTGTTTATTCCCCAAAGTTCAATTTTATATGGTAAACTTTCTGCTTCAATACCTACCATCATGGCGCCTAAAGTATGTGCAATTGTGTTGAGTGTAAGTATTGCGATTAGGGGTTTATCAACGTCTTTTTTTAATTCCTCTAAAGTTAAAGCATAGTCTTTGCCTTCTTGCTTTTTAACATTTATAAATGTTGGTGTTACACTGAGTAAGACAGCCTCAAGAATAGAACATAAAAAAGAAAAGAAAATAGAAATGGTTGCCCAAAAAAATAATGCGCTCATTAAATAGGTTTTAGATGATGGCTAATTTACGAAATCAATTTAACTACATCCTAGTTGCAATAAAAATGCAATGTTTTTTTATGCTTAAAAACATGCTTTCTTGTTAGTTTATGCTTAAAATATTATTTTGAGAAATAATTTAACGTTTTAAAGTGAAGTGCTCTTTAAACTCACGGCTAATATTATTATCATCTTTAAAAAAAACTTTAAACCAATAATCTGACTGTGGTAAAGTTTCACCATTAAATGTTCCATCCCAACCTTTATCATTTGGATTTAAATGCTTTAACATTTTTCCATACCTATCAAAAATATAAATCTCTGGATCAATTAAAGCTTCTATTCCTATAATTTGCCAGTAGTCTTTAAAATTATCATTATTTGGTGTAAAAACTTTCATGTAGTCAATAATTATCTTTTCGATATTAACTATGCCACAACCAGAATTATCAATAATTTGAAATGTATGGTATCCAGGGTTAAGGTTCATAAATACATTGGATTGTTGTGTTGGGCCATTATTAACTGAAAAAATATAATCACCATAACCGCTTGCGGTTATCTCCACAGTATGATTTCTCGAAAAAGGTAAGGATGTAACTGTTACATCTAAAAATTGTGGAGGGCCAGATGGAAAAACGGTCATATTTTTAGAGTAATGACATCCAGTTTCTGTAATTGTTGCTTTTACTGAATAATCACCAGCTTTAGTTGCTGTTAAGGTGCTTAACGTTTCTCCAGGAATTGTTATGTCTTCAAAGAACCATTCAAAATCATGTAAGGCATCTGATAAACCTGTATCAAGAATAGGTAAATCGTAATTAAAATTAACAGTATCATCACTGTTTAAACATATTAAATTGCCATTTACACTAAAATCAGGTGGTAAGTTTATTGTTATTGTAAATGGTAAATAAGAGCTACATCCGGAGGCTTTATGAGTTTTTTTAGCATAAAGATTATATGTTGCCTCACCAATTGTAGCATAGTTTGATGCTGTAAGATTAATTCCGTTAATAGCATCATTAGCCGTTGCATGGTAAGTTATTGTAAATGATGTGTCTAAATCAGTTCCGAGAACGAGAGGATTCAAAAGCGATAAATCAATCGTGGTTAGGTAATCATAATCGTCATCACAATAAAACTGTTCCGGAATTTGATAAGGTGTAGGTAAAGGAGGTCCAATTATTTCAATAACTTCATTACTTAATGTGGTACATTCATATTGTTCAAAAATAAAATTAGTATATAAGCCTCTTGTTAGATTATTAAAAGAGATAACACCAATATTATTGGCCATTATGTCTTGTGGTCCTACTGGAGTGCTGTTATGAGTAAATTGAATAGAATAATTTGTTAAAGGCGTTAAACCTGTAAATGTAAGTACACCTTCAGGGTTTGAGCAACTTGTATAATCTTCTTTACTGATAGTGAAACTTGGTGGTTCGGGATCTGCTAATTTAAATATTGTATTAATAGTTGTATCACAACCAGAAAAATTTAATGCAACATTTGAGTATGAGCCAGAATCTAAATCGGTTATTTCAACAAGACCTTCACTATTGGCAATATAATTTTCTTCAGGAACTAAAATACCATCATCTACATAACTAATACCATATGAAACGCCTTCGGTTAAACCCGAAAATATGAGCTTCCCATCTTGCCCATTACACGTACTAGGATTTTCTTGAATTGCATTAACAATAAAAGGCACAAATGATTCATCAACTTCTTCAAGGATATAATAATATGTAAATCGTATGGATTCATTAGCATTAATGTTACCTAAATTAAAGGCAATGGAAATGGCTTCATCTACATTTAATCTGGTCTCACCTTCAGTATTAATTAAAAAATCGGTACCATTCCATACATTACTTGCTGATCTATTGTTAAAACCACCAAAAGTAACTCTAGCTTTGTCATTATTAGCATAAAAGCTAACGTTTGAACCATCCATGTCTTCTGGAATTAGAAGAGGGTTTTGTGACGCAGTTACGAGGCAGGTTTGGTCAGTAGGAGAACTTGCTTGAGAAATAATTTCTAAGTCTGTTTCATAAATATCACTTAATGTCACATTATTATCAGGATCTACGTTGTGCATAAAGAAAACATCGGTTTTTGTAACATCAGATAAATTTTTTATAAATGTTGTCATTTGAATAAAAAGACCATCTTGAGTAATACTATAGTACCTTTTTATGTTAAGTTCATTTACATTTCCTTCCCATGATATTTGTGCAATATCTTCAAAACAATCTGAAGATATTACGTTAACACCACTGATTTTTCCAGGAATTTGCGATGTGCTAATATCGTTGTTGTTGCTATAATTAATACCGTTTATTTCAATAGAGAAACCTTCTTCTGGGGATCCAGGAGAAAAAAAATCACCATCATAATCTATCCAGCCATCATTTAAAGGGTTTGCTATAAATCCAAAAAGGTAATTTCCGACCTCTCTATTATTGTGGAAAGAAGGAGGCCTTTTTGAAGTTGTTGCACCATAAACACCTTTTGAGTTTATACCAATTTCTACTAAATTACCTTTAGCCCAACCTTCTCCATCAATTTCATAGGCTTCAAGTTGTGCAGAAGTAATATTTACACTTAATATAAAAAATAGAAGACAAAATCCGTATAGATATTTAAACATATAATTGTAGGTTATTGATTACAATTATAAGAATAAATATCTGAAATTCATATAAAATTTTGTGTTAATAGATTAAAGGAAAATAAATGGCTATGAAATCAATTTAACAACATCCTTTGCAAAGTAAGATGCAATTATATCTGCGCCAGAACGTTTAAAAGCTGTAGTGGTTTCCATCATAATTTGGTCGTGATTTAGCCAGCCTTTTTCGGCGGCGGCTTTAATCATGGCATATTCGCCTGAGACTTGATATACAGCAACCGGTATATCAACTTCGTTTTTAATGTCTCTTAGAATATCGAGATATGAAATACCTGGTTTTACCATTACAATATCAGCGCCTTCATCAATATCCATTTCGGTTTCCTTTAGGGCTTCAAAGCGGTTGCCATAATCCATCTGGTAGGTTTTCTTGTCTTTTGGAATAGCTGCAATATCTACTGGAGCAGAATCTAATGCATCTCTAAAAGGACCGTAAAACGCTGAGGCATATTTTGCAGAATAACTCATAATACCTGTATTAATAAATCCTTCATCTTCTAAAGCTTCACGAATGGTTAAAATACGACCGTCCATCATATCGCTTGGTGCTACAAAGTTAGCACCAGCTTGGGCATGCGAAATACTCATTTCTGCCAAAACTTCGGTGGTTTCATCGTTTAGAATTTGACCATTTTCAATAATACCATCGTGCCCGTAAGCTGAGTATGGGTCAAGTGCCACATCAGTCATGACTAACATATCTGGGCATACGTTTTTAACTGTTTTAATGGCACGCTGCATCAATCCGTTTGGGTTTAATGCTTCGGCACCTTTGTTGTCTTTTAAATTATCGGGCACTTTTACAAAAAGTAAAACGGATTTTAAACCGAGCTTCCATAGTGTTTTAACTTCGTCTTCTAATAAATCTAAACTGTAACGAAAGTAGTTGGGCATGGATGGGATTTCATCTTTTATGCCTTTGCCTTCCACCACAAAAAGTGGTACTAAAAAATCATTAGGTGTTATGATGGTTTCACGAACTAAAGACCGGATGGATTCGTTGGTTCTTAGTCTTCTATTTCTTCTAAGTGGATACATAATTAAACTTTTTATTCGTTGATGTGTTTATTTGTTTATCCAGTCTATTGGATTTTTCAATACTTCAATTAATTTTTCTTCGTCACTTCCGGCTTCGGGATGATGGTCATAAACCCATTGTACATGAGGTGGTAAGCTCATTAGTATACTTTCAATACGTCCGTTGGTTTTTAACCCGAACAGGGTGCCTTTATCGTGTACTAAATTAAATTCTACATAACGTCCACGACGGATTTCTTGCCAATTACGTTGTGCGTCGGTATAAGATAAATCTTTTCGATTTTCAACTATTGGAACATAAGCATTAAGGAAACTATCACCAACTTCGGTAACAAAGTTATACCAATTTTCCATAGTCATACTTTCTGAAGTCTTGCAGTAATCAAAAAATAAACCACCAATACCTCTGCCTTCGTTTCTATGGGTATTATAAAAGTACTCATCACAACGGGCTTTATATTTTGGGTAAAACTCAGGATTGTGTTTATCACAGGCTATTTTACAGGTTTGGTGAAAATGTTTGGCATCTTCTTTAAAAAGATAATATGGTGTTAGGTCTTGCCCACCACCAAACCAACTATCAATTATTTTACCATTAGTATCATACATTTCAAAATAGCGCCAATTGGCATGTACCGTGGGAACCATTGGGTTTTTGGGATGGAGAACCAAACTTAAACCGCAGGCAAAGAAATCAACATCGTCCACCTTAAAATAACTTTGCATGGACTTTGGTAATTTTCCATGAACTCCAGAGATATTTACACCACCTTTTTCAAAAACGTTGCCGTTTTCAATGACACGAGTACGCCCACCGCCACCTTCTGGTCGTTTCCAAATATCTTGTTGGAATTTGGCTTTCCCATCAATGGTTTCAAGTTTTGATGTTATTCTATCTTGTAAATCTTGTATGTATTGGTAGAATTTGTTTTTCATGATTTATACCATTGCTTTATTACAATAAGTTGCTTTTTCGAAATCATTAATATTGATAGCTATAAATTTGACTAATGGAAACATCTCTTTTAATTTACTTATAATATTTTTAGAAAGACCTGCTTTTTGATTTATTGATCGACCTTCCATAATATTTCCAAACACATGAATAAAATCGCCCTGTTTACCGCCAACCAAATAATGTTCTTTAAAAGGGTTTAGGCGTACTTTAATATCTGACTCATCAAATAATCCAGTGTTGACAGCTGTTTGATGTACTTCAAGAATAATTTTTTCTGGTTGTTGTATTGTTAAAATGTTTTCTGAGCAATCGATTACAAAATGTGGCATATTTAAGATTTTATTTCGTTGTATAATTCGTATAATTCCATGTTTAATGGATTTTCTCCAGTTGGCGTAAATTCATTTTTCAAAGTTTTAATCCAAATAAAATTACAGTTTTTGGCAATGTGTAAACTTGGTAAATTGTCTTTATGAACTATGATTTGAAGTGTTTCTAGACCCAAAGTTTCAAAAGCATAATCGGATAAAACACTAATTGTTTTTGTTGTAATGCCTTTACCTTCAAATTGGTAGTCAATACAATAAGCAAATTCACCTTGTTTTTTAGTCCAATCGAGTGTTTTCAAATAGACTAAACCTGCAATTTGATTGGTTTTTTTTGATTTAATGGTAAACAAAAATTCTTCCTTTAAATTGAATTTCTTCACCTTTTTTTTAACAAAATACTTTGACAAATCGGGTGTTAGGTTTTGCGCTAATGTTTTAGGAAAATAACGTTTTAAACGGTCTTCGTTAGCGGCAATAAAATTACAAATAGGCCATGCATCGGTAAGTTTAATAGGTTCTATATTAAAAGTATCAAAACTAAGCTGCATATGTTATGTTGTTTTTTAATTGTAAAGCATTGATTGTTTTTAACGATGCTGCAGTTACCGATAATGGTAATACTAAAATAACACCAATAATTGGGATTAATAAAAATAGGATAAAAACAATGCCATTCCCAATTGCTAAACCACGATGTTCCTTTACAAATTGAACACTTTCTTTATACTTAAAATGGCGCTCTAAAGTATAATCCATATTACCAAAACCTGCATAATAGGCCTGAACCATAAACAATAGCATGGTTGAAAATATATTAACTACAGGAATAAATTTTAAAAGTAAAATGGGAAGCGTTAATAGCAGTTCCATTAGTAAGTTTCTGCCGTTTATGCGAATGCCTCGCCAGAGTTGTTGTATAAAGGATGTGTTTCTATGTGAAAAAGGAGCGTTGCCTGTTATGTGTGCTTCAATTTTTTCGGAAACAGGACTCATAAATGGTGCTGATAATGCCATTATGATGTGTTTGAAAAGGATAAGTCCAATAACTAATACGATTAATCCACCAATAAAATTACTGATTGAAGAAAATGTATCATGTCCCCAATCCCAAATCCAAATTTTTGAAATGAAGGCTCCGATATTATCTGATAGTCCATAGGCTGAACCAAAAACAGCTATTGCGGTTATTAAGCTTATGAGCATAGGAATAGTAAAATATTTCCAAAGTTTTAGTTTTGAAATTAAGTTAAAAGCACCAAAGTATGCTTTAATTCCTGAAATGATGTTTTTAATCATAACGTTGTTCTTGCGTTAGGGATTGAGGCATTTGTTGAAGCTCCCCGACGAAGGAGGGAGCGACTGCCGAAAGCCCGACCTACTTTTTATAGCAATAAGTTGATTTTTAAAACCAAATGTTACATTAAAAAGTGGGTAACGCCCAAAATATTTTAATTTCCGTATTCCTTAACAGCATCAATAAACGCCTTGGCATTATCTAACGGGATGTTTGGTAAAATACCATGACCAAGGTTTACGATGTATTTGTCTTTGCCAAATTCGTTAATCATTTGGTGTACCATTTTCTTGATTTCTGCAGGTGGAGAAAACAGGCGGGTTGGGTCAAAATTACCTTGAAGGGTAATGTTTCCTCCTGTTAAGTAACGCGCATTTCTAGCAGAACACGTCCAATCCACACCTAAAGCGGAAGCACCAGATTTTGCCATTTCGCCAAGAGCAAACCAGCACCCTTTTCCAAAAGCGATAACAGGCGCATCATCTTTTAAAGCGTCAATGATTTGCTGAATATATTGCCAAGAGAATTCTTGATAATCGACTGGTGAAAGCATACCACCCCAAGAATCGAATACTTGAACAGCATTACAACCCGCTTTTACTTTTTCCTTAAGGTAAGCAATGGTTGTGTCTGTGATTTTTTGTAATAATTGGTGCGCTGCAATAGGGTTGGTAAAGCAAAATTCTTTAGCTTTATCGAAATTTTTACTGCCTTGTCCTTGTACGCAATAGCATAGAATGGTCCATGGTGACCCTGCAAAACCTATTAACGGAATCTCATCGTTTAGCTTTTCTTTGGTAGCTTTTATAGCTTTGTAAACGTAATTCAGACTTTCTTTGACATCTGGAACAATAACATTATCAACATCTTTTTGCGAGCGAACAGGGTTTGGTAAGTACGGACCAAAGTTTGGTTTCATTTGTACCTCAATATTCATGGCTTGAGGAATAACCAAAATATCACAGAATAAAATAGCGGCGTCCATGCCATAACGACGGATAGGTTGCACCGTAATTTCACTGGCTAATTCTGGTGTTTGACAACGGGTAAAGAAATCATACTTAGCCTTAATTTCCATGAATTCAGGAAGATAACGCCCTGCTTGACGCATCATCCATACAGGTGGACGTTCTACAGTTTCTCCTTTTAATGCTCTTAAAAATAAATCGTTCTTTATCATATCTTTTGTCATTTCCGTAATCCCGATAGCTATCGGGAGGGAATCTTTTTAATTGGAACTTAAACTTTTTTATAATGGATTCCTGCCTACGCAGGAATGACAACAGCTATATATAATGCTCATTGATCAACTCAATAACACTTTCCACAGTTGGAACTTTTGCTACACGAACATCACTAAAATGTTTTTTTGCTTCATTAGCAGTGGTTTCACCGATGCAAAAAGCAATCACTTCATTTTTATTACTACGAACAAAACTTTCTACTGTGGATGGACTGTAAAACATAACCGCTTCAACAGAATCATCTACTTTTATACCATCATATTTGGTTTGATAGGCCTCAATTTCATTAACTTTTATATGGTTTTCAGCCAAAATTGTCGGTAATGCATCTAATCTAATATCGCTACAAAAATAAGTAACTTCAGTACCTTCTATATAATCCACCAAGTACTCAGCAAGTTTTTTTGCATTCTTTTCGGAATGTGTAACCTTGCCAATTTTATTTTCTATTAAGCGTTTGGTTCGACGACCCACGCAGTATATGTTTTTGAATTGTAATTCTAAAGCGGAATAGTTTGTTGTTAAGGATTCAACAGCGTTTTTGCTGGTAATTACAACATTACTGATTTCATTTTTCAAGAAACGCGGATGAATACGATTTAAACTTATTTTAATAAAATCTGAACTCTCGGCGACTACATTTTCATGAAATAACAAGCGTTGGTCTTCAGTAAACGATTTTGTTGAATACACATTTGTTTTTTTATTGGAATGTTTAATCTTATCCATGAGGCGTTTACCACCACGTTCGATAACAAAATCGGCACAAAATTGGGCCATATCTGTATGCTCGCCCAGTTTTTTAACTCGCGTAACATCAATTCTTTTTGTGCCATCTGGACTTAGCAATACGCCTTTAAAATTGATTTCTTCATCCTTAATATAAGCTAAAGCGCCAATTGGGGCGGTGCACCCGCCTTCTAATTTATTTAAAAATTCACGCTCAATAGTGGTGCAAATTTCAGTCTCTTCGTGGTTTAGTTCAGCGCAAACTTCTTTTGTAAACTCATCTTCATCTAAAGCCGTAATCATAATAGCACCTTGAGCGGGCGCGGGAATCATCCAATCTAAATTTATAGCTTCTTCTGGTCTAATACCTATTCTGCCAATACCTGCTGCTGCAAAAATGGCCCCATTCCAATCGTTATCCTTCAGTTTTTGTAAACGTGAATTCACATTACCACGTAAATCTGTAATGGTATGTGTTGGAAATCGATTGAGCCATTGTGCTCGTCTGCGTAAGCTACCAGTGGCTATAACAGCATTTTTTGCACCTAGAAATTCTTCATTATCTTTAAAAACCAAAGTATCATTAACATTACCACGTTTTAAAACTGCAGCTTGAACAATCCCTTTTGGTAAAACCGTTGGAACATCTTTTAAGGAATGCACCGCAATATCGATGTCATGATTTAACATGGCAATGTCTAGAGTTCGGGTAAAAATACCTGTAATACCGAGTTCATAAAGCGGTTTATCTAAAACTAAATCGCCTGTAGATTTTACGGGAACGAGTTCTGTTTTATGACCTGCTTTTTCAAGTAAACTTTGCACTATTTTGGCTTGCCAAAGCGCTAATTCGCTATCGCGTGTGCCAATTCTTATGGTTTTAGACATTTTTTGTTGAAGGTTCTAACTGGAACACTTTTTTAATAAGTTCGAGACTATCGTCTGTAGAAACATCATCATCTTTTAAATGATGTGCAAAGTGATTGGTTATTTTTTGAATAATATTATTACTGATTAATTCAGCTTGAGCTTCATTGAAATCGGCATTCTTTTTGCGTTGTGTTTCTAATTCAGAAGCTGCAAAATCAGAAAGTTTATGTTTTAAAGCTTTAATAGTTGGTGCAAATTTTCGAGTTTCTAACCAACTGTTAAACTCCGCTTTCACATCTTCTATAATCGCTTCTGCAAGAGGAATATGTGCTTTACGCGTTTCTAATGTTTGATCAGTAATTTGAGATAAATGGTCTAGATGCACTAAGGTTACATTATTAAGTTCATCAACATTAGCATCCACATTTTTAGGAATAGATAAATCTAAAATTAAAAGTGGTTTGTTGGATTGAATAATATGTTTATCTATAGTAGGACGTTGTGCGCCGGTTGCTACAATTAAAATATCAGATTCGCTAACTTCTTCTTGTAGATTAGCATAATCTTTTACAACCAAATTAAACTTTCCGGCAATTTGTTCAGCTTTGTTTTTGGTTCTATTAATTAAGGTAATATGCTCATTCTTGGTGTGTTTTACCAAATTCTCACAAGTGTTTCTACCTATTTTTCCTGTTCCGAATAATAAAATATTCTTATCAGAAACATTTTCAACATTTTTGAAAATATACTGAACTGAGGCAAAAGATACAGATGTTGCGCCCGAAGAAATATCGGTTTCGGTTTTAATACGTTTACTAGCCTGAATAACGGCATTTACTAAACGCTCTGTAAAATGGTTTAGTAATCCGTGTTTTCGAGATAGTTTTGCGCTTTTCTTTAGCTGACTTATAATTTCAAAGTCACCAAGAATTTGACTATCTAAGCCAGAGCCAACACGAAACATATGTGCAATCGCATCTTTGTTTTTGTAGATGTAAGCAACGTCTTGAAATTCTTCTACAGTACCACGAGTATTATCACAAAGTAATTGAATGAGTTGAAATGGGTGTTGTGCAAAACCATATATTTCGGTTCTGTTACAGGTAGAGGTTACAACCAAACTTTCAATATCGTTTTCTTTGGCTTGATTAAGCAATGCTAGTTTAGATTCTTCGTCCAAACTAAAGCGCCCTCTTATATCTGCATCGGCTTTCTTATAACTTAAACCAATGGCATAAAAGTAGTGACTTCTAGAAATGTTGTACTTCTGCATGCTAATACCTGAATAATGTGAGGCAAAAATATAGGGATGGTTTGTTAAAAAGTAACGCTAAAAGAACTTTTAGTATCGTTTGTGGTTTTTTAACGTTATTTTTCATATTTATATGATAAATGTCATATTTTAGTAGCGTATTAGGCAGGTTTTAGGTATTTTATTTAGAACCAATCTAAATAAATTAGATATGAATCAAGAATTTAAACCCAATAAAAGTATCGCTAAAAGGTCTTTTGATGAAACAAAGGTTGACGAAGGTGTTTTGGTATTGACTTATAAAAATGAAGAAAATGAAGTGCAATCTCTTGCAAAAGAAATAGATAGCGATTATATTCAATTTCATTTTTGTGTAAAAGGATCTAGTCAATTTGTTTTTAATGAAGGACGATATCGATTAGATATTCTTGAAGAAAATTCATTACTGCTTTATAATCCACAACGTGACCTTCCTATAAATCTCGAAATCAATCCGCATTCTTGGATAGTTTCAGTATTAATATCCATTAAAAAGTTTCATGGATTATTTTCGCAAGAGGCCGATTATATTACGTTTTTGAGTGAAGATAATAAGGATAAAAAATATTATAAAGATGGTGTTATTTCACCTTCCATGGCTATAGTGCTTAATCAATTAATCAATTATAACCTGAATCAATCCATAAAACCTTTGTATTTTAAAGGTAAGGCTTATGAACTCTTGAGTTTATATTTTAACAGAAGCGAAGATGCCGATATTGAACAATGTCCGTTTTTGATTGATGAAACCAATGTGATTAAAATTAGAAAAGCTAAAGATATTATCATTTCAAGAATGGCTGAGCCGCCTAGTTTACAAGAACTCGCTGATGAAATAGGCTTGAGTCTTAAAAAGTTAAAAGAAGGCTTTAAACAGATTTACGGCGATTCGGTATTCAGTTTTTTATTTGATTATAAAATGGAAGTAGCCAGAAAATTGCTGGAAGCTGGCAATGATAATGTTAATGAAGTTGGGCATAAAGTAGGTTATAGTACATCAAGTCATTTTATAGCCGCTTTTAAAAAGAAGTATGGAACAACGCCTAAAAAGTATGTGATGTCTTTAAGTTAGGTTTAAGCTTGTAAGTCTTTAGACGCATCTTAGACTAAAGCTAAATTAAAAAGCCTTTTAAATTATGAAATATTTAACCCCAGAAATAGAAGCCTTATCTAAAAACGTTCAAAGTAAATCATTAGCACGAACTAATATCTCTTGTGGTATTTTTCAAGATTGCGATTATAATGAGGAACGTCCTAAATTATATAATCAAGGAAAAATAGATAAAACAAAGCTGTAATTTTTTGTTGCTAAACACTAGCATTACAAGTTTCTATCGTATTTTTACAACATGAAAAAAGGAATCTTACTAGTTAATCTCGGTTCTCCAGACAGCCCAGAACCAAAAGATGTAAAAAAATATTTAGGGGAGTTTTTAATGGATGAGCGCGTTATTGATATTCCGCTTGTTGCCAGAACAGCTCTAGTAAAAGGTATCATTCTAAATACACGCCCAAAACAATCGGCAGCAGCCTATAAAAAAATATGGTGGGATGAAGGGTCTCCACTAATTGTATTGTCAGAAAGACTTCAAAAGAAAATACAAGAACAGGTTGAATATCCTGTAGCTCTAGCCATGCGTTACGGAAGTATGACCATAAAAAAAGGGTTACAAGAATTGGTTGATAAAGGTGTGGATGAGGTGTTGTTATTTCCATTATATCCACAGTTTGCTATGGCAACTACCGAAACCATTACGGTGTTGGCCGAAGAACTTCGCCAACAACATTTTCCTAATTTAAAAATAGAATCTGTTCCTGCATTTTATAACAAGCCAGACTATATTGAAGTGCTTTCAAAGTCCATAAAAAAACATTTAGAAGGTAAAAATTACGAACACCTATTGTTTTCATATCATGGTGTTCCAGAACGTCATATTAGAAAAAGCGATGTCACCAAATCGCATTGTAAAATAGATAAAAGCTGCTGTGTAACGCCTAGTAAAGCCCATGAGTTTTGCTATAAACATCAGTGCTTAGAAGTCACGCGTTTAGTTGCCGAAAAATTACAATTTGAAGAAGGTGCTTACTCAACATCCTTCCAATCCCGCTTAGGCTTCGACCCTTGGTTGCAACCTTATACAGATAGAACGATTGAGCGCTTAGGAAAACAAGGGGTCAAAAATATGGCTATTGTAACCCCTGCTTTTGTTAGTGATTGTTTAGAGACTCTAGAAGAAATAGCTATGGAAGGCAGTGAAATCTTTCATGAAGTGGGCGGAAAAGATTTTACAACCATCCCGTGTTTGAATGACGATGCCGAGTTTGTGGCCTTACTTTCAAAATGGATAAATACATGGGCAAAAACACCTGCAGAAATTAGTTAAAACATGGAGTATTACGGCTATATAAAATCATTCCATCTTATTTTTGTCATCACCTGGTTTGCTGGTTTGTTTTATATACCAAGGCTGTTTGTTTATCAAATAGAAGCCTTTCATAAACTATCACCAGAGAAAGAAATTTTAGGTAAACAGCTCAAACTTATGTCAAAACGTTTGTGGTTTATAATTACATGGCCATCCGCTATTTTGGCAACACTTTTTGCTATTTGGTTACTCATTTTACAGCCTTATTGGTTACAGCAACCTTGGATGCAAGTCAAATTAGGCTTTGTCGTTTTACTTATAATCTATCACCTAAAAACACATCAGTATTATAAACAATTGCAAAACGATGTTGTAAAAAAGTCCTCCAGTTTTATGCGTATATGGAACGAGGGCGCCACATTTATACTTTTCGCAGTTATATTTTTGGTGGTTCTAAAAAGTGCTATTAATTGGGTTTGGGGTGTTATTGGCATTTTTATTTTAGGTATTTTAATCATGCTAGGTTTTAAAATCTATAAAAACATAAGGGATAAAAATCCAGAAGCCTAAATAATTTGGGCGTTACCTAAAGGTCGGGCTATCCAATACAATCTTTTTGTTCGTGCCTCTCAAAAAGGATTTCCTTTTCTATCCCTAACGCACCTATCCGCCAAGTTCTGTTTTTTTAAATCAGCCTTAGGCTGTTTGGATTGATTATTGCTATATTTAAGCCAATGAAATTAAAAAAGCTCGCTTTACGTACCCGGATATTTTTAGCCATGATATTACTTGTGTTATTGGCATCGGTACTTATTTCTGCTGTAGCTATATATCAATATAAAGAGCAAAGTTCCGATTACCATAAAGGCCGATTAGAGCGTAAAGAAGCAAACATTCAAAACCATTTAAAGCGCGTTTTAAACGGTAGACAAAATACTTGGGAAGTCAAAACCGAAAATATTCCGCTTATTTTTAAAGAAGAAATTTATAATATTGCCGATATACACAAGCTTCAAACCAATTTATATAACTTGGAAGGAGGTTTATTAATCAGCTCAAAAGCAGAATTAAAAGAAGTCACCACCGAAAAATGCCTGGATGCTGAGGTATTAAATGCGCTTTCAAATACAGCTTCACATAGGTATGTAGATAAACATAAAGAAAACGGCGAAACCTTTCAATCCTCATACACCTATATTTTAGATATAAAATCTAAACCCATAGCCATTTTAAACTTGCCTTATTTAGAAAAAGATGATTTTCTATCCAAAGAACTTCAAGAGTTTTTATTGCGGATAGCATATGCCTTTGCTCTTGTATTGCTCATGGCCATTGGCATTGCCTTTTTGTTATCCAAATACATTACCAAGTCTTTAAAAACAATTAGCGATAAAATAAATACCACAAGATTAGAAAAACGCAATCAAAAAATTGATGTGGACGATACCAGCGAGGAGATTTCCACTTTAGTAAACTCATACAATAGTATGATTGATGAACTTGAAGAAAGTGCCGTGCAATTAGCTAGAAGCGAGCGCGAACAAGCATGGCGGGAAATGGCAAAACAAGTCGCTCACGAAATTAAAAACCCGTTAACGCCTATGCGTTTAACCGTTCAGAATTTTCAACGTAAGTTTAATCCAGAAGATAAAAATATTCATTCAAAGGTTGATGAGTACAGTAAAACTTTGATTCAGCAAATAGATACCATGAGTTCCATAGCCTCGGCATTTTCAAATTTTGCAAAAATGCCAGCACAGCAAAATGAGACATTGAATGTGGTAAAAATTGTAAAACTAGCCTTAGATATTTTTAATGAAGACTACATTGTTTTTACAGCAGAAAAAGAAGAAATCATTGCTAAGTTCGATAGAACCCAACTTATACGAGTCGTAACCAATTTGGTTAAAAATGGTATTCAAGCTATTCCAGATGTAGAAACCCCAAAAATAGTCATTCATGTTGGCGATACTAACGGTCATGTTACTATTACTGTATCAGATAATGGATCTGGCGTATCAGAAGAAAACAAAGACAAGGTATTTGAACCTAAGTTTACCACCAAAACAAGTGGTATGGGGCTTGGACTTGCTATGGTTAAAAATATTGTGGAAACCTATAAAGGAAGCATTACTTTTGTTTCAGAAAAAGATAAAGGCACTACATTTAAAGTGTCATTTCCTAAAGAATAACTGTCACCTTGAGCGCAATCGAAAGGTCTATAACATAACAAATAGATGAATTACAATAACATACTTTCCAAAGAAAATAATGGTATAACTACCATAACCATAAACCGCCCAAATAAATTAAACGCTTTAAATAAAGACACTATTCAAGAGTTACACGAAGCGTTTGATGCCGCAAATAAAGATAAAAACACTAAAGTTATTATCGTAACCGGAAGCGGCGAAAAAGCATTTGTAGCCGGAGCTGATATTAGCGAATTTGCAGATTACAATGTTAAACAAGGTGGAAAACTAGCCAAAAAAGGACAAAAATTGTTATTCGATTTTGTAGAAAACCTATCCACACCAGTTATAGCAGCAGTTAATGGTTTTGCGCTTGGCGGCGGACTAGAATTGGCCATGGCATGCCATTTTAGAGTCGCAAGCGATAATGCTAAATTAGGCTTACCTGAAGTGTCGTTGGGCGTTATACCTGGTTACGGAGGTACACAGCGTTTACCACAACTAATTGGCAAAGGTCGCGCTATGGAACTGATTATGACGGCTGGGATGATTGATGCCAATCAAGCTTTAAATTATGGTTTAGTAAACCATGTAACCACTCTTGATGAGTTATTGCCGCTTTGCGAAAAAATAGCAAACAAAATAGCACGGAATTCTTCAGTGGCTATTGGCGCGGCTATAAAAGCGATAAATGCTAATTTTAAAGATGGTGTAAACGGTTTTGATGTTGAAATACAAGAATTCGGAAACTGTTTTGGAACCGATGATTTTGAAGAAGGGACTTCAGCCTTTTTAGAAAAGCGTAAAGCTAATTTTCCTGGGGAATAGAACTTTGTATTTAAACTGTTTTTAATGTTTCGTTTAACTTTTTCGGATATGCGTTGTTTAAATAACTTATATACGACGTTAAATGAAGGTAGTTGAATTTTTTTTACAAAGTCAAGTTGATTATACTTAGAGTTTAATCTTGTTTACCAAGTTTGTTAATAACCCATTTTCTTTTAACAGTTTTCAATACAAATTATAAGTAATTTTAAATCCCGATAGCTATCGGGACTTTAAAGCATTCAACCTATAATTATACTATAATGAACCCAAAATCTGCCATAAAAGGACGTGGCGCACAGCGTAATGTACACAATCGTTTTTTTGAACTCAGTCATGAAATGCGTGACGATTTTCTAGAATTCTGCCATAAAGAAGGTGAGCAAGCTGATAAAAACAAAACATTGTACTTGCCAGTTTTCCCAAAAACCATAGTAAACAAAGTGACAAGCCCAGATGTAGGGATGTTATATTCCATGAACATGTATCAAGGCTGCGAGCATGGTTGTATATACTGTTATGCCAGAAATTCTCACGAATTCTGGGGCTATAGTGCAGGCTTGGATTTTGAACGCCGCATATTAGTAAAAAAGGATGCTCCAAAACTTCTTGAGGCCCAATTAAAAAAGAAAAGTTGGAAAGCGCAACCCATTGTTATGTCTGGAAACACCGATTGTTACCAGCCAGCCGAAAAGCAATTTAAAATTACGCAACAATGTTTAGAAGTGTTTTTAAAATATAAACACCCAGTAGCTATAATAACCAAAAACGCCTTAATTCTGCGTGATTTGGAACTTGTAAAAGCATTAGCAAAAGACAATCTAATAGTTGTTAATATTTCCATTACCTCATTATCCGAAACTACTAGGCGTATTTTGGAACCCAGAACAGCAAGCATAAAAAAACGTTTAGAAACAGTAAAAACATTAAGCGAAAACGGAATTCCAGTTAATGTGATGCTAGCACCCATTATTCCATCAATAAATAGCCATGAAATTCTGCCTTTGGCAAAATCAGCTTCAGAACATGGCGCTTTATCAATTGGGCATACACTGGTTAGGCTTAATGGTGCGATTGGGGAAATATTTTCAGATTGGATTAAAAAAACCTTGCCCGATAGAGCAGACAAAGTCTTGCGTCAAATAGAAAGTTGCCATGGGGGTACTTTAAACGATTCGCGTCACGGCACAAGAATGCGTGGTGAAGGTAAAATTGCAGAGCAAATCCATAATCTTGTAAAATTGGCAAGACAAAAGTATTTTAAAGACAAAAGGATGCCTAGATTAAATGGCGGTTTGCATGAACAATTCAAAGACGGGCAATTAAAATTGTTTTAAAAAAAAGTGGGTCATAACGACCCACTTTCAATTAAAGTAAATAAAATATTAAATTAGTTTTTAATGAATTCTTCAAACGTTCGTCCGTTAGAATTAAATACTATTAAATATGATCCTTTGTTTAATTTATAAACACGTTCTATAGTGCGCTCTCCTTTAATAGTCTCATTGTATACTGGTTTTAATCCTGTATTTGTTTGAGCATAAATATTAATGGATAAAGACTCTAAATTTGGAGCTAGTTTAGAAACAAGAACCAGACCCTTTTTTTGGTTTACATAAGGTTTAAAGGTTACAACTTCTTCTTCCTTTTTAAAAATAACGTTGTTAGACTCAACAGTAAAAGGAATGGTTTTAATTTCTAAATCCTTGTCTAATTCGAAAAAATAATTACCATTTGGTAAAGCGGTTAAGTCAAAGTTTTTCTCATAATTCCCAGAAGCTTTAATGAGTTCTTTGTATAAAATAATACCGTTTTGATCTTTAATGGATATTAAGTTTCCTTCCTTAACATTATTAATTGTCAATGCTGTTTTTTCAACATCGCCATTAATAGAAATTTCATTTGCGTTACCTAACATTGCGATTAGCATAGCTACCGTTAATAGGATTTTTTTGGATGTTTTAATTGCGTTTTTCATGATTTGGTTTTTATAACGTTCAACACAGCAAATATAGAATCGAATTTTAGTATGTAAAACATTGATATTAATGCATTTATATGTTATTTTGCTTGTCAATTTTGCATCAATTTTAGGTAAGATGATATACATTATTTAGAACGAATACATTAAAAAATAGGCCACAAAAAAAGTGGGCCACCACAGCCCACTTACAACTAAACTAAACTAAATAAGACATTAAATTACTAATGAATACGGTAACTCTTTTTAAGAGTAATAATTATTTTTCTGTTTTTTTAAATGTTATTCTTTTTTTAATCTTGTTTTTTCTGTCCAATCTAAGTTGGTGTAAACCATTTGGTTCGGATATACTATAAAAACATTATATAAATTATAGTATTTCCTGTACGTTTTAATAAGGTCTGATACCGAATTGATTAATTTTGTTTTAACCACTTTTGTAGTATCGGCCGCTAATACTAAAATCCCACTGGGACCATAATATTTGTTCCATTTACTGCTTTTTTGAGTTAAATACATAATAAAAATAAATTTTAAAATTATTCAATAACAAAATTACAGGAAAACACGTCTTTGAAAAACAGCAATTTTAATCAATTTATATGCTAAATTATCTGTTAAATGAATGTTAACTACACGTTAAGTTAAAATAGCATACATTTGTGGTAATTGAATATATAATGTATGCATAATAAACAGTAAATTTGTATTAAAATAGCTTTAATGATTATTAAAAAACCTACTCTAGAAAAGCTTACCCCGAGTTTTGGTAGTTCTATACTAATCAAACAACACGGAAAAGAAGCAGATAAGAATAATGCCTTTTGGCATTTTCATCCAGAACTAGAACTTGTTTATATCAATAAAGGACAAGGTAAAACACATATTGGCAACCATTTATCATATTTTAACAATAGTCAACTCATATTAATAGGTGCAAATTTGCCTCATAATGGATTTACAGATAGGCTAACGGCCAACGGTACAGAAACGATAGTGCAATTTAAACCTGATTTTTTAGGCAATGATTTTCTTAATGTTCCTGAAATGGCCAATATTGTATCATTATTTGAAAGGGCTAAAAAAGGAATCCGTTTTAAAGTTGATACCAAAAAGAAGATAGGACGAAAAATTGAAAAGCTTTTAGAACAAGATGGTTTAAAACGTGTGTTGAAATTTTTAGAAATTTTAAACCATTTGGCTACAACTGAGGATTACACCTTGCTAAATGCTGATGGTATTGCCTTAGAGACAAGTCCGCAAGACAGTAATAAAATTGATGCGATATATAAATACGTAAATGCTAATTTTAAAGAACATATTCCTTTAGATGATATTGCTGATGAGGTAAGTATGACTGTTCCTGCATTTTGTCGTTATTTTAAAAAAACAACAGGAAAAACCTTTACGCAAATGGTAAATGAATATAGAGTGGTGCATGCTACCAAGCTTTTAAATGAAAGCCAAATGAGTATTGCGGATATTTGTTTTGAATGTGGATTTAATAACTTTTCGCATTTTAATAAGCAGTTTAATGATATTACAGGTAAAAGTGCCTCACAATACAGAAAAGAAATTAAGCTAATAATACAATAAACTATAACTTATGGATGCTAAAATTACTGAAACATTAGAGTATTACTTTAAAAAAAGAAATGAAATTAAGGATTTTGTTAACAACAGCAATGATCTTAAAACGGACCAGATTATTGAAAATGGCGAAGAACTGGCTATTTTAGAATATAAAATCACAGCATTACAAGTTGCACTGGAGAATTAATTACTTTAGAAATAAAATAATTATAAACCTTATTTTTCGCCGTTCCATTCTGTATAAAATTGGTCTAAAAACCCTTGCATGTAATGATGCCTTTCTAAAGCAATCTGTTTTCCTGTTTTAGTATTCATTCTATCCTTTAATAGTAGCAATTTTTCGTAAAAATGATTAATGGTTGGTGCTGTTGATGCTTTATATTCCGCTTTAGTCATATTAAGCTTGGGTTTAATATCAGGATTATAAAGCGGTCTATTTTTAAAACCACCATAATTAAAACAACGCGCAATGCCAATGGCGCCAATAGCATCTAATCGGTCGGCATCTTGTACGACATCTAGTTCTACCGATTTGAATTTTTGAGCCTCGTTACCGCCTTTAAAAGAAATGTTTTCAATAATATTTACAACATGTTCGATAATAGTAGAATCAACATTCAAATGGAATAAAAACTCGCGCGCTATTCTTGGCCCTACAGTTTCATTGCCATTATGAAATTTGCTATCTGCAATATCGTGTAATAATGCACCAAGCGAAACGATGAGTATATCAACCTGTTCTGTTTTAGCGATTAAAAGTGAATTTTTATAAACCCGTTCAATATGAAACCAATCGTGACCACCTTCAGCATGAGCAAGGGTTTTTTTTACGAATGTTTTGGTTTGGGTTATTATTTCATCGGAAGGTATCATAATATAAAAATAAAAATTCCTTTCGATTTAGAAAGGAATTCGAGGCGCTTTTGTTTTAAAAAATTAGATTTCTTCTAGAACAGATGTTCCTTTAGATTTATCGCCTGAAGTCCATTGCCAACTTTCATGAAGGCGTATTTTTCCATTTGGCATTATTTCTGGTTTAGAATGGCAAATACCAGTCATCAGTTCGCCTTTTTTATTAATTTGATGGTATTGCATATTAATGTTACCGTTATCTTCTACTAAGCCTATAAGATGACCGGAAATAATATGATGATCACTATAACTACAGGTTAAAATATTATTATTTTGTTTATATTCAAAAATAGTAGAAATGGATACTTCACTATTCCTTGAAGTTAATACAGGTTTGAATATTTTGTTGTTATAGTTTATCAACTAAAAGCAAACGATTTATTTTATAATTGCAGGTTCTACCCATTTAAATTGAAATGAGTTTTCTGGAATTTTCATACGTTCAGCAATACGCGTCATTCTTGAGGGAAGTTTCATTAAATAATCTCTAGCTTTTTCAGCTTCTTCATTAAGGTTCCCAATTTTATCAATTTCCCAACGTGTAATTAGTTTTTCTAAAATTTCAATATAATCCATAGAAGTATATACACCAATACGTTGTGCAGTGTTTGAGAATTCTTCGAAAGCTGAACCGATTTTACCACCAGTTTCTCTTAAAAAATGGGCTGGCATTGTTATTTTTTGTTTCATCATATAATGAAAAGCCATCATCATTTGACTAGGGTCTACCTCAAAAATACGTTCTACAAATTCTGAATATGCATGATGATGCCTCATTTCATCACCAGAAATGATTTTACACATTTTAGATAAACGCTTATTGCCTTTATCTTTGGCCAATTTAGCTACGCGATTATGAGATACATAAGTGGCTAGTTCTTGAAAACTGGTGTAAACAAAATTTTTATAAGGATCTCTATCGGTTCCAATATCAAAACCATCCGCAATTAAATGTTGTGTAGTAATTTCAATTTCACGCATATTTACACGTCCTGAAAGATATAGGTATTTATTAAGCACATCACCATGACGGTTTTCTTCGGCAGTCCATTGACGTACCCATTTTGCCCAACCATTATTGCCATTTACTTGATCAACACCTTCAACATCCATTAACCACGATTCATAAGTTGGTAAAGCCTCTTCTGTAATCATATCGCCAACTAAAACTACCCAAAAATCATATGGTAATTCTTTGGCTAATGCTCTAATTTCTTTTACATCCTCAAAAAAGTTAGCCTCATTCGTTTCAGAATCTGGTAAAAAATCTGAGGGTTGCCATATTTTCTCAACAGGAATTAAATATTTTTCAACTAAAGTGTCAATGTCTTTTTCCAAAAACTGCATGACTTCAAATCTCTTATTCTTTAACGACATTTTTTTTTAGGCTTTTATATGTTGTGTAATAGTGGTTTCAATACTATTAATTAGGTCTTGTTTATTAACAAAGGTACTAACTTTTATAGGCTTATGCACAGTAAATTTAATATGAGTTCCTAAACCCATTGGGAATTTTCCATAGCGCAACGTTTTCCATGAGTTATTTATGGTAATAGGAACCACCAATGCTGATGGTATTTTTTTGAGTAAAATTTCTAATCCTTTTGTTTGAAAAGGCTTTGGCGTGCCATCTTTACTTCTTGTACCTTCTGGAAAAATTACAGCTGCACGTTTGGTATTCTCTATATATTCACCAAATTTCATGATAGCAGGTAAGGATTGTCTCGGGTTTTTTCTGTCGATTAAAACCGAACCGCCGTGGCGTAAGTTATAAGACACACTAGGAATGCCTTTTCCTAACTCCATTTTACTAATAAATTTAGGATGATGCTTGCGCATATACCACATAATGGGTGAGATGTCATACATGCTTTGATGATTTGCTACAATAATAAGGGGTTGATCGGTACTAATGTTATGCGGATTATCAAAAGTAAATCGCGTACCTAGAATATTCAAACAACGCATTAAGAAAAACTGTAATAAATCCACACTTTTTTTAAGTGCTGGATAGCCAAAAACACGATAACAAAAGGCTTGTATGGGGTGGAATATAAGTATAGTTAAAAAAAATGTAAAGCTATAAATAGCTGTTAGTGGATATGATAAGAGTTTAATCATGCCCCAAAAATAAATAAACTATACTTAAATCAAGTACGTTTTCGGGAATTTAGAAGCAGTTATTTTTTTCTTTGACAAGGCAAAGAGCAATTATAAAAACTAAAAATATACTTGATTTAAGCACATGTATTAATACACAGCAACGCAAACGTTATTTTTGCAATTTATGCTAGTTGGTGGGTTAGTTACAGCACAATCGGATGCGATTCCCCATTTTGTATTGAATTCCTTTTCTTTTTGATTGTAAATTTCAACTAAACTTTTAAGAGCTTCGGTATCAATAGAAGTAGAATATACCAAATAATTCCATAGACCTCCACAAGATTTCCTTCCTAGCCCAATAAATTTACATTCTGAAGCTTCATTGCAAGTAGAAGTGCTTGCTAAATCTTCAATTTGAGATTTTAGAACATTTAATTTGGCTTGTTCTTCGTCAAAAGTTAGATTCAAATGGTCTTCATCGCATTGAAAAGCAACAAAGCTTAAACATATTAAAAATAAAACAGCTATATAGCTGATTTTCATCAGGCTTTAATTTATTTATTGGATGGTGTAATTAAAAAAAGTTGCGTAAAGCACATAAAAAAACCACGATTAAATCGTGGCTTAATTTTTTAAATCAATATTCCCTGCTTTCTTTTGTCAAGAGAGATCAGGTCTGAGGTTTTTTAACAATGCTGGTTATAAGCATCAACAAGGTTTTCTGCAATTAATTCAGCAGGACGACCTTCAATGTGATGACGCTCTAGCATGTGTACCAATTCGCCATCCTTAAACAAGGCCATACATGGTGAGCTTGGAGGAAATGGAACCATATAACCACGAGCCGCATCGACCGCTTCTTTATCAACACCTGCAAAAACTGTTGTTATATAATCTGGACGTTTTGCATTTTGTAAACTCGTTCTAGCACCTGGGCGGGCATTAGCTGCTGCACATCCACAAACTGAATTTACAACCACAAGGGTAGTGCCTGTTTTAGCTAAAGCCGCATCAACAGCCTCGGCAGTTTGTAACTCTTCAAAACCAACGTTTGTTAAATCTTCTCGCATGGGTTTTACTAATTCTGCTGGATACATATTTTTAAATTTTAATAATTAACAATTTTTAGTTCCGATAGATATCGGTATGCAAAGATATTAATTGTGTAACAAAATTGTAATGGAATCAACTAACAAATATTATATTTGGTCATAATTAAAATCTATAACTTACATGAGTTTTTCAAAATGGATAGGAGCCTCGTTAGGCTGGTCGTTTGGAGGTCCTATAGGGGCCATAATTGGATTAGCATTAGGAAGTGTTGTTGATGCTATGTCTAATGGGAAGGATAATCCATTTTTGGGACAAGGACAATCTAACAGAGGAAGTAGGCCTACTTATAGAACACAACCCAGGCAACGCCCTGAAACCCAATCTGGCGATTTTGAAGTGAGTTTATTGATTCTAGCTTCTGTAGTTATAAAAGCCGATGGAAAACAAGATCAAAGTGAATTGGACTTTGTGCGTCAACAGTTTTTGAACATGTATGGTAAGGAACGTGCCAATCATGCTTTTAAATTGTTTAAAAACATAAGTAAGCAAAATGTTTCAGTAAGACCAGTATGTTTGCAAATACGCCAAATGATGGATCATCCATCACGTTTGCAACTCATGCACTTTTTATTTGGTATAGCCAAAGCCGATGGTGTTGTAACCAAAGACGAAGTCAAACAAATTTATACAATAGCTGGCTATTTAGGGATTAGTTCTAGAGATTATGAGAGTATAAAAGCTATGTTTTATAATAGTAGCGACAATGCCTATAAAGTTTTAGAAATAGAGAAAAGTGCTGCGGTTGATGAGATTAAAAAAGCCTATCGAAAAATGGCTAAAAAATACCATCCGGACAAAGTCATTCATTTAGGTAAAGAACACCAAAAAGGAGCTGAAGAAAAGTTTAGACAAGTACAAGCGGCTTATGAACAGATTCAGAAGGAACGTGAGTTTTAATTCCTGAGAAGAAAAAAAATCACTTTTTTATTTAATGGCTTTATAATTCTTATCAAGAAAATAAATAAATTGCACATCATTTTTTAAACGCATCAATCTTATGATTATAAAAAATATATTTGACGTTAAAGAAACAGAAACAGTTATTGATAGGATTAATGAATTAACGCCCACAACTAGGCCAATATGGGGGAAAATGAGTGCCGACCAAATGTTAGCACACTGCAATGTAACTTACGAAATGGTTTATGATAATAAGCATCCAAAACCAAATGGGTTAATTAAGTTTATGTTAAAACTATTTGTTAAAAGCAAGGTTGTAGGAGGCAAACCCTATAAAAAGAATAGTAAAACAGCACCACAGTTTTTAATTACAAACGCTAGAAACTTTGTAGAAGAAAAAGCGAGATTAACAGATTACTTAAAAAAATCTCAAAGTTTAGGCGAAGATTATTTTGATGGTATGGAATCCCACTCTTTTGGAATATTGACTAAAAAGGAATGGAATACAATGTTTTATAAACATTTAGATCATCACTTAAGTCAGTTTGGAGTCTAAATAAATTTAAATAAAAAACCAGCTAAACTTAAATGCATAGCTGGTTTTAAAATAGAGTATAGGATATACGAATTATTTACTCTTATATACTCTAGTTTCGTTTTCTTTTCCAAAGATCATAACAACTTTTTTTTCAGAATCTAAATATAATGATTCCAATGTCCAGCCTTCACTTTGTGTAGCCTCTAATAGACATTTACGAACATCTGGATTGTTTAAATCTAAACTTGAGTTAATAGTGTCATCTGCTTTTGCATTAACAGAAAACAAAAGCGTTATAGCTACGAATAGTAATTGTAATTTTTTCATTTTGGGGTGTTTTTAAGGTTATGTAATAATTACACACAAGATTATAGCATATTTTAATTACTCTTAAAAAAAATGGTTAATAGTGCATTATTTATTGTTAAAGTGACTAGGTGAACTACGAAAAGTAAATTTATTCGACGAAATGACATCTATATTTATACGTGTAGTTAAACTATAACGTAGTACTCGTTTACTTAAAAATGACTAAAGACTCCTTGTTGCTTACAGTTAGCTCAATGGTTCTACCCAAAATTAAAGCTCGATTGTCCTTTTCGTGTCCGGCAGGCATGTTAAATGCTATGGGAAAATCATATTCTGCCAAAGCATCTAGAATCAGTTGCTCGATGGACGCTCCCCAAAGCGTGGTGTTTTTACGTATTTTGCTCATATCGCCAACAATAACACCTTTGCAAGTATCAAAATATCCAGCACGTTTTAGACTTTGTAGCATACGGTCAATATGGTATTTATACTCACCAATTTCTTCAATAAACACTATTTTTCCAGAGGTATCAATACTAGTTTTTGAGCCTAACATGGTATGTAGCACCGTTAAATTACCGCCGACCAATTGTCCTGAAGCTGTACCTGCTTTATTGTACATGGAACCTTTTAAAGTATAACTTAAAGGGTTTCCGAAAAGGGCATTTTTAAATGTAGAAATACTAGCTTTTATTTCAGTTTCATCTTTAGGTAAACTCACACAAATTATGGCGTGTAAGCTTTCAACCCCTTCATTATGAATTTGATTGTGAAGTGCAGTAATATCAGAAAACCCAATAAGCCATTTAGGATGTTGTTTAAACTTTGAATAATCTAATTTATCTAAAATTCTAACCGTACCATAACCGCCACGAGCGCACCAAATGGCACTAATTTTAGGGTTGTCCAAAGCATTTTGTAAATCCTCACAACGTTCATTGTCCGTGCCAGCAAAATGATCAGCCTGATTAAATACATGTTTCCCTACTATCGTGTGCAATCCCCAACGTTTTAGCAAAGCTTGGGCTTGTTGTACTTCGCCTATTTTACTTTTTAAGATTCCTGAAGGCGCAACAATAGCAACGGTATCGCCTGCTTTTAAGTATGGTGGTTGTTTCAAAGTGATGTTTTGTTTTTCGTTTACAATGTTTTGTGCTGAAACAGTCTTTTTTCCGAAGAAAAAAACAGCACATAGTAAGCTTATTGTTAGTAGGTTTTTTGACATAATGTAAATGTACATTTTTTTTCTAAATCGGTCTCTAATTGATTACTTTTGTGGCTTCAAAAGATATAACAATGCCGAAAAGATACACTATTACCACAGCACTTCCATATACTAACGGACCTATCCATATTGGGCATTTAGCAGGGGTTTATGTGCCAGCCGATATTTATGCACGTTATTTACGCTTAACAGGAAACGATGTAGTTTTTATTGGCGGAAGTGATGAGCATGGTGTACCTATTACTATTAAAGCAAAAAATGAAGGCGTTTCACCGCAAGATATAGTTGATAAGTACCATGCAATCATAAAAAAATCGTTTGAAGATTTTGGGATTACTTATGATAACTATTCCCGAACATCAGCACCAATCCATCATGAAACCGCATCTGAATTCTTTAAAACCTTAAATGAAAAAGGTGAGTTTATTGAAGAAACCTCAGAACAGTTATACGATGCAGAAGCCAATCAGTTTTTAGCAGATCGTTTTGTTATTGGGACTTGTCCTAAATGTGGAAACGAAGAAAGCTATGGCGACCAATGTGAAAACTGCGGAACCAGCCATAATGGTACCGATTTAATAAATCCAAAATCGGCCATAACAGGAAATATACCAACATTAAAACAAACGAAACACTGGTTTTTACCTTTAGATAAGCACGAAGCCTTTTTAAAAAAATGGATATTAGAAGACCATAAAAAAGATTGGAAACCGAATGTTTATGGACAATGTAAATCTTGGATTGATGATGGTTTGCGTCCACGAGCAGTTACTAGAGATTTAGACTGGGGGATTCCAGTGCCTGCAGAAGGTGGTGAAGGAAAAGTACTTTATGTTTGGTTTGATGCGCCAATAGGTTACATTTCATCTACCAAAGAATGGGCAGCACGCGAAGGTAAAGATTGGGGACCGTATTGGAAAGATAAAGACACCAAACTGGTGCATTTTATAGGAAAAGATAATATTGTATTCCATTGCATTATTTTCCCAGCCATGCTAAAAGCCGAAGGGTCTTATGTGTTACCGGAAAATGTGCCTGCCAATGAATTTTTAAATTTAGAAGGTAATAAATTATCAACTTCAAAAAATTGGGCCGTTTGGTTGCCAGAATATTTAGAAGAATTTCCAGGTCAACAAGATGTATTACGCTATGTGTTAACAGCAAATGCACCAGAAACAAAGGATAACGATTTTACTTGGAAAGATTTTCAAGCCAGAAATAATAACGAACTTGTTGCCGTTTTTGGAAACTTTATTAACCGTGTGGCGGTATTAACGAATAAATATTACGAGGGTATTGTGCCACAGCCATCTGATTTTTTACAAGTAGATAATGATGCTTTGGCAGCTATAAAAGCATATCCAGATGTTATAGCAAGTTCTATTGAACGGTATCGTTTTAGAGAAGCGGGACAGGAATTAATGAATTTAGCACGTTTAGGGAATAAATATTTAGCAGATGCCGAACCTTGGAAAGTTATTAAAGTTGATGAAGCACGTACAAAAACCATTATGTATGTAGCCCTTCAAATAGCATCGGCATTGGCAACGTTAAGCGAACCGTTTTTACCGTTTACTTCTGCCAAATTAAAAAAGATTATCAATATCACGTCGAGCGCAGTCGAAACGTCTTGGAATGAGGTTTCAACTAAAGAAACGTTACTTCCTGCAAACCATCAAATAGGAAAAGCAGAACTGTTATTTTCTAAAGTTGAAGATGAAACCATCCAAAAGCAACTCGATAAATTAGAAGCCAGTAAAAAAGCAAACGAAGCGACAAACAAAGTTGTTGAACCTCAAAAAGAAACCATAGCTTTTGAAGATTTCACAAAATTAGATATTCGAGTTGGGACTATTCTAGAAGCTAAAAAAATGCCAAAAACCAAAAAGTTATTGGTTTTAAAAGTCGATACAGGTATTGATGTACGGACCATTGTATCTGGTATAGCAGAAAGTTTTACTGCTGAAGACGTTATTGGTAAGCGCGTTACCGTTTTAGTAAACTTAGCACCTAGAGCTTTACGCGGTGTGGAGAGTCAAGGTATGATTTTAATGACTGAGACACCTGATGGTAAATTGGTGTTTGTAAATCCAGATGATACTAAAGTTGGGAATGGGCTGCAGATTAGTTAAATGGTGTTAGAGATTATTCAGATATTTAAATACTACAAGGTTTTACAAAGAATTTTTTAAAGAAAGGTGACCCTTTTAATTAATAAGTGTCTCATTCTTGGAAATAGTAATCACTAAAATATTTTCAGATAAACTATACGATTAAAACATCTAAAAACAACTTTTAACCCGTAAATATCTTAGTTATTAATCAAATTTACACTTATGAGAAAAGCAATTATTTTGTTACTAGCCATTAGTCTAGCTTCATGTGGAGCGTCCAAAACAGTAAGAACATCAAAAAAAGTCATTAAAGGCGACTGGACTTTAAATTCTATAACTTATGATAAATCAGGAACCTATAATGTTACCTTGTTAAACGATGTTTCAAAAGCATGTTTTGAAGGCAGTACTTGGCAATTTGTTCCGAATAATAATACCGGTATTTATACTATTAATAGTACCGATTGTAGTACTGGAGAGCGTCATTTTGTGTTTACCATTCAAGAAATCGACCTAGAAACCGGACTTTACGACTTTTTATTAAAGCCAACGAATAACAAGTATAAATCGGAAAGCAATCAAGGGTTTAGATTGCGTTTAACATCGTTGTCAGATAGTGTAATGCAATGGCAACAAACCGTATCCGTAGATGGTAAGCCTTTTACAATTTCAATGAACTTTAATAAATAATAAAATTATGAATACACGTATAAATAAAATAGGAACAATCGTTTTAGCTTTAGTTTTAACTGCTAGTTTTACGAACTGTAAATCAGTGCAAAATGCAAATAACAAACAAAAAGGAGCCGTTATAGGAGCAACTGGAGGCGCTATATTGGGTGCTATTATTGGCAATAATGTTGGTAAAGGTGGCAATGGTGAATTAGGTGCTGTTATTGGTGGTGTTATTGGTGGTGGCGCAGGGATACTTATTGGAAATAAAATGGATAAGCAGGCACAAGAAATTGAAGAAGAACTACCAGGCGCACAAGTAGAGCGTGTTGATGATGGTATTGTAGTAACCTTTGAAGATGGTAGTGGGGTGTATTTTGCGACTAATAAATACAATATTAATTCAGCTTCCGAAGCAACCTTAAACAAATTAATTGCAATTTTTAAAGAAAATCCAGACACCAATATATTGGTAATAGGTCATACAGATAGTGTTGGTGCTGCCGATTATAATATGACACTTTCTAAAAATAGAGCCGAATCTGTTACAAATCACTTAAAGCAGAATGGCATTAGTTCAGGACGTTTAAACACGAACTGGTTTGGAGAAACAAAGCCTATTAATGATAATTCTACAGCAGAAGGACGTGCAAAAAACAGACGTGTAAATATTGTTATTGTGCCAAATGATGACATGATAGAAGATGCCAAGCGAGAAGCTGGTAATTAGTAAGGATTAATTCAAATTTTAAAACCTGTTTAAGAAATTAAACAGGTTTTTGTTTTTTTAAATGTAATGTTTAAGAGAGTTAACGGACTAAACCCAAATGCAAAAAACATTTACAGAGTTTTCTACCAATGCCATTTTAAAAATAGGGAATGAAGAACTTCTAGAATCCTATAAAACAACAAAGCATCCCGATTTATACACCTTTATAAGAACCAATAATTCTAGAGCGGAAATAGTAGTAGACAGTATTCCATATACCTTAGAGCCAAATAGTATTCTAGCATTAACAACCGTTCAGTATTTTCAATTTATAAAAGGAAAAAATTTAGTTGTCTATCAATTTAACCGTGAGTTTTATTGCATAAAAGACCATGACCAAGAAGTAAGTTGTGCGGGACTGTTGTTTTTTGGAAATGTGCACATTCCAATAATTGAATTAGATGAAAAAGAACATCGAAAACTAAATATACTTCACGAGGTGTTTTTAGACGAATTAGAAACTAAAGACACCATACAAGCAGAAATGTTGCGTATGCTTATGGCACGTTTTATTATAATAAGTACACGTTTATTAAAAGCAAAAGAAGGTTTTGTAGAAACCGCCAAAAACACCAAGATATATTTACTACGAGAATTCAATATGTTGGTAGAATCGCATTTTAAAACCGAACATAGCGTGTCGTATTATGCAGATAGATTATTTAAATCACCCAAAACCTTATCAAACACCTTTGCCAAATTAAATACAAGTCCGTTACAAATTATTCACGAACGTATTATTCTTGAAGCAAAGCGCTTATTAATCTATACTGACAAAACAGCTAAAGAAATAGCACACGAAGTTGGTTTTGAAGAAGCCTCTCATTTAAGCCGGTTATTCAAAAAACAGACAAACCTATCACCTTCAGACTTCAGAAAACAACTTAAAAAAGCATCTTAGGGAAAAATTGATAAGCCAATAGGCAATTCCACCATTCTATTTCACACTTTTCTGATTCATCTTTGTACCGAACAATTAAAACAACAAAGTCATGAATTTAAAGCATATATCTATTTTCAATTTAATTGAAATATTCAGAGGAAAAAGAAAAGAGGTGCTAAACACGATTTCACCTAAAACACATTGTGAGCAAAACCATATATCCGATTTCTATTGTGATGCAGAACGTCCGCATGTAACATCCAATACAATAGGATTAAATCAACAAAGGAAAAATTGGTAAGTTAAAAGGAATAACCAACATAGTATAACCTATACAAGCATCGCATCTTTGTACCGACAAAAACAAATCAGATTAAAAATAATAAACACTTAAAAAATTAAAATTATGAGCACATTTAATGTTCCTACCAGAGACCAAGTAAGCGAAAATAACCAAGCTATTTTCGATAATTTAAACAAAGCCTTAGGATTCGTACCTAACTTATATGCAACATATGCACATAGTGATACCGCTTTAGAAAATTATTTGACATTTTCAAACGCTAAAACATCTTTATCAGCTAAAGAAAGAGAGGTTGTAAACTTAGCAGTAAGCCAAGTTAACAATTGTGTGTATTGTTTGTCAGCCCATACAGCAATAGGAAAAATGAACGGTTTTAATGATGATCAAATCTTAGAATTAAGAGCTGGTTATGCATCTTTTGATAAAAAGCAAGATGCTTTAGCAAGATTAGCAAAAAATGTTACAGAAAATAGAGGAAGAACAGATTCTGATGTTTTAGAAAACTTCTTTAATGTTGGATATACAAAAGGAAACCTAATTGATGTAATTTCTTTAGTTGGAGATAAAACCATTTCAAATTATATTAATAACACAACAGAAATTCCTGTAGATTTTCCAGAAGCTCAACCATTAGAAACAACAACCGTATAGATAAAAGATAATCATTTATAAAATCAAAAAAATGAGAACAATCACAGAAACAACAAAAATTGAAGACGCGTTAATCGATCTTAAAGAATTACTAGGGAAAGGACAATTTCTAGAAGCAATGGATAAATATTTAGCAGACGATGTCATCTTACAAGAAGCAAACGGAGAACCTAAAGTGGGTAAAGACGTTTGTATAGCGGCAGAAAAAGAATTATTAGCAACCGTAGTGGAATTTTATAGATACGAAATGAATAATGTGGCAGTAACAGGAGACTTCTCATATTATGAAGCTATAATGGAGTTTAAAACCAATGATGGACAACATCACAAATTCGAACAAGTAAATAGAACCCAGTGGAAAGATGGCAAGATAATTAACGAACGCTATTACCACGCATAATAATAGTAATAATCAAATCAATAAATCCGAGCAAAAAGCTCATAAAATTTAAAACAATGAAAAAAGTAGTATCAATTTTAGTAATCGTATTAGCATTCGCATTCAACTCAAATGCACAAGACAGCATGATGGATAAAGCAGTAAAAACGATTGCTTTAGAACAAACAAAAGGAGAATTTGTTCAAAAAGCCATTACAGTAAGTGAAGGGACTTATGTATTTGAAGTGTCAAATAACCATGCTGCAAATGAAGTAGGCTTAGTTTTAGTACCAAAAGGAAAAGATGCTAGTAAACCAGAAAACCATATTAAAACAGCTTATGTAACAACAGTTGTTAAAGAGGGTAAAACAGAAAAAACTAATGCAACAACATTAGCAAAAGGCGAATATGTGTATTTCTGCCCATTAAACCCAACACCACAATATACACTAACAGTTCAGTAGTTTAGTTTGATTGATAGTAATTAAGGCTATTCTTTTTAAGGATAGCCTTTTTTTGTTTTTAAAAAAACTAAAATGTATTGTTATGAATTTGGAGAAATCTGTAACTTTACAAAAAGGAATATTATGTTATCAAAAACAATAGAAAAAGCATTAAATAATCAGATAAGAATTGAGGCAGAATCATCTCAAATATATTTAGCAATGGCCTGTTGGGCTGAGGTAAAAGGGTTAGAAGGCGTTTCTAATTTCATGTATGCACAATCTGATGAAGAACGCGAACACATGTTAAAATTGATTAAGTTTGTAAATGAACGTGGCGGACACGCTAAAATCTCACAGCTAAAAGAGCCCAACGTCATTTTTAAATCGTTCAAGGAAATGTTCGAAAAACTATTCGACCATGAAGTTTATGTCTCTCAAAGTATAAATGAATTAGTACATATAAGCCTTCAAGAAAAAGACTATGCCACCCATAATTTTTTGCAATGGTATGTAGCCGAACAAATTGAGGAAGAAGCTGTAGCACGTACCATTCTGGACAAGATTAACCTGATTGGCGATGATAAAGGCGGTTTGTATTTATTTGATAGAGATATTGAAAACCTAACCGTTACTACGGCAGCTACAAACACACCTCAATAATTTTAACAGTTAAGCTTATTTAGATTTAATAAAAATAACTTATTTTTGCCAGAGTTTAGATTTTATAGTTCTGTAGTGGGTAAAAAGAAGAAAAAGAAAGCAATAAAAAAATTACGAAAATTAGGAATAGATGTTCCTAATAAAGTAAAAACAAGTTGCTGTAAAAAATTTAAAAAAGGCGAAAATAAGCGGTGTAAAAAATGCCCTTGTTTTGATTTGATTAAGAAAGTGGCATAACATTCGATAAAGATAAAAATCGAGACCTGTTTAGTTTAAAAACCTGACAGGTCTTTTTAGTTGAAATAACTTCAAAATTCTTTAGATTTGGTTAAAATTTAGAGTTTCAATCAGCATGATAAAATATATAATCCAACACACACAACTTCCAGAACAATCAGTAAAAAGCACCATTGATTTATTAAATGAAGATTGCACCATCCCATTTATATCACGTTACAGAAAAGAGCGCACCGGAAATCTAAATGAAGTTCAAATAGGCGATATTGTAAAATTCAAAGAACAATTTGAAGCCTTAGAAAAGCGAAAGAAAGCCATTTTAAAAGCCCTAGAAGAACAAGGTGTCTTAACTTCAGAATTAAATCAAAAAATAGAAAATACTCAAGATTTAACAACACTAGAAGATATATACTTACCATACAAAAAAAGCCGAAAAACCAAAGCTGAAAAAGCAAGACAACACGGATTAGAACCATTGGCAAAAATCATTATGTCTCAAAATGCAAATGATATAGAATCCATAGCGTTTAAATATCTGAAAGGCGAAGTGAACTCAGTTGAAGATGCTTTACAAGGCGCACGTCATATTATTGCAGAATGGGTTAATGAGCGTACAGATATTCGGAATAACCTCCGCCGTCAGCTTGAGCGTTTTGCTATGATTTCCACAAAAGTGATAAAAACAAAAGTTGGAGATGAAAACGCTCAAAAATTCAGAGATTATTTTGATTGGGAAGAGCATCTCAGCAGAATCCCATCTCATCGATTATTAGCTATTTTAAGGGCTGAAAAAGAAGGTTTTATTAGAGTTAAAATTGGAATTGATAACGAACGCGCTATTGATAATATTGAAAGACGAATTATAAAAAGCAATAACGCTTGTGCAGAACAGATTGAAATTGCCATAAAAGATGCTTACAAACGCCTTTTATTGCCTGCATTAAGTAATGAAGCTTTACAATTAGCAAAAGACAAAGCCGATGCATCTGCCATAAGCGTGTTCGCTAAAAATTTAAAGCAACTCTTATTGGGTTCGCCATTAGGCGAAAAGCGCGTTTTGGCTATTGATCCTGGTTTTAGAACAGGCTGTAAAATTGTGTGTTTAGATGCCCAAGGCCAATTAAAATATAACGAAACCATATACCCGCATCCCCCAAAAAGTGATAGTATTGGAGCGATGAAAAAAATAAGTTCGTTAGCCGACGCTTATAAAATTGAAGCCATTGCCATTGGAAATGGTACCGCATCGCGAGAAACAGAAGCGTTAATACGAAAAGTACATTTTAAAAATGATGTGCAAGTTTTTGTGGTTAGCGAGGCAGGAGCAAGTATCTATTCAGCATCTAAAATAGCACGAGAGGAATTCCCGAATTACGATGTTACGGTGCGTGGTTCCGTTTCTATTGGCAGACGTTTACAAGATCCGTTAGCAGAATTGGTTAAAATTGATGCCAAGTCTATTGGCGTTGGGCAATATCAGCATGATGTAGACCAAACTAAGCTTCAAAAACAATTAGATGTTGTGGTTGAAAACTGTGTAAATTCAGTTGGGGTAAACATCAATACAGCAAGTAAACCGTTATTAAGTTACGTCTCCGGTATTGGACCAAAACTAGCAGAAAACATTTTTAATTATCGCAATGAAAATGGCGTTTTTAATTCAAGACAAGATATTAAAAAAGTACCACGATTAGGAGGAAAAGCTTTTGAGCAAGGTGCTGCATTTTTAAGAATTAAAGAAGCTCAAAACCCGTTGGATGATTCTGCCGTTCATCCCGAAAGTTATGGGATAGTTACTAAAATGGCAAAAGATTTAAAGAAATCCATTCAAGATTTAATAGGCAATAAAGCATTGCTTCAAAAGATAGATTTAAAAGCATATTGTACAGATTCAGTAGGGTTATTAACCTTAGAAGACATCATCAAAGAATTAGAAAAACCTGGACTGGATATTCGTGAACAAGCCAAAGTATTCACGTTCAATCAAAATATAAAAACCATTAATGATTTACGTGAAGGACAATTACTCCCAGGAATTGTTAATAATATCACCAATTTTGGATGTTTTGTAGATGTTGGTATTAAAGAAAGTGGGTTAATTCATGTTTCAAACCTATCAGATAGTTTTGTAAAAGATGTGAATGAACATGTGCATTTACACCAGCAAATTATTGTAAAAGTTTTAGAAGTTGATGTACCACGAAAGCGCATTCAGTTAAAGTTGCATAAATAGCGTTTTTAGTTTAATGCTTATATTTAAGCTTAAATTCAATTAAGATGGAAAGAGTACTATATATTTTATTAGGTTTTTCATTATTAGCGGCGTGTAATACTACTAGTAAAGAAGTAAAAGCGGAGAATTTAAAAGAAACCCCACCTGTAAAACGGCAAATAGTAGATTTAACCCATGTGTTTTCTGAAGAAACCGTGTATTGGGTAACAGCTAAAGAGTTTGAAATGGATGTTGTTGCAGCTGGCGAAACAGACAAAGGGTTTTATTATGCTGCTAACAATTTTGCAACGGCCGAACACGGTGGGACACATATAGATGCACCGATACATTTTGCTAAAGGCAAACAATACGTTGATGAAATTCCTTTAGAGAATTTAATAGGACATGCGATTAAAATTGATGTTTCAAAAACAGCTTTAACCAATCCCGATTATTTAGTAAGTATAGAAGATTTTACTAATTGGGAAGCACAAGAAAATATGCAAATCCCAGCAGGAAGTATTGTGTTATTAGAAACAGGGTTTTCAAAATTTTATCCAGATAAAAAAAAGTATTTAGGCACAGACCAACGTGGCGATGAAGCGGTAAAGTTGCTTCATTTTCCTGGGTTATCACCAGAAGCAGCCCAATGGCTGGTAGATAACAGAGATATTAAATCCATAGGCATTGATACGCCAAGTATTGATTACGGACAATCGCAATATTTTAAAACCCACGTTATTTTATTATCCGAAAACATTCCTGCCTTTGAAAACTTAACGAATCTGGACAAATTACCAAGTAAAGGCTTTGAAGTTGTGGCACTACCCATGAAAATAAAAGGAGGTAGTGGTGCGCCTTTAAGGATTGTGGCTTTTGTAAATTAAATAGATGTTTTCTTTTAATTTTATAATACGAGGTTGGAATAAAAAACCCCTTGATGATTCATAAAAGTACCATCCTTTTTATTTAAATCTAAGGTTTCGCCATTAAAATTTGTAGCAGGTAAATTGAGTTCATGATATATACAAGCTGTTGCAGCATAGTCCCAAATACTGCCGCCTCCAATATCTTTTTTTGGGAGTTTTAAAAAGCATGCAGGTCCATTTTCTAAAACTAAAATAGCATTTAGTACGGCGCCTGCTCCTGAAATTTCTTTAATGCCTTTTAACCCTAAATTGGTTTTATGGGTGTTGAGTATGTGTTGTATTTTGGCCGACTTAGGTGTGTCTTTTAATGTTTTATCGGTGGCGTAAGTTAAATAGTCATTCGTGTTTTTAATTGTCCAAGGCGTTCTGTCTTTATAAGCGCCAATTCCTTTTATAGCATGGTATAAGGTTTCAGTGCTAGGATCAAAAACAACGCCAATTACAGGCGTTCCATCTTTAGCAACTAAAGCAATAGACACAGAAAACCCAGGTTGTTTGTTAATAAAGGCTAATGTGCCATCCAAAGGGTCTATACACCAAAAAAAGTCCTTTTTAAATCGGCTTTCATCATCTTCTGTTTCTTCGGACAATAAACCAATTTCAAAGGCTTTATAAGTTGGCTTTAAATGCGATAAAATAACAGCTTCACATTCGCGATCTACTTGTGTTACGACTTGAGAGGCATAGTTAGATCCGCCTTCTTTTTGTTCTACAGTAATACTATCATCCATGTGCTTCTGAATGATTTTTCCAGCAGAAAGCGCCGCTTCAATGGCAATATTTGCTAATTGTTGTAAATCCATTGCTATAGGTTTTTAATGACTTCAGCAGTGATACGTTCGCTATAGCTATTAATTTTCCAATGGCCAGGACTCCAGCCTTTTAAAAACCGATGAAAATCTGCCCAAGCCACACGGTATAAAGGTCGCCATTCTTTTTCAAGGGCTTCATTTTTTTTACCAAGAGCTTTGTGTAAATGTGCAAAGTAGGTGTCTAATAGTTTTGATTCTAAACGTTCGCAATCGCTTTCATTAAGGCAACTTCCAATAAAATAGGCGACATCTTTCATACCACAGCCACCTCCTACATATTGAAAATCTACGCCTGCCACTTGTCCGTTTTCCGAAAAACAAAAGTTTGCCAATTTTGCATCACCATGAACAAACGTTTTAAAGTTACAACTATTCAGTTTGTTGTTAATAGTGACTGCTGCATTTTTTAATGGGTTATCTTGTAAAACCTCGAGTTCTTGAGGTCTGGTTTCCAAATGCCAATAGGTGCCAACGTCCCAAAGTCCGTCGGGAATTTCACTTAAATAACTGGCGTGAAATTGTGCCAACCATTCTAAACAAGTCTCAATATCTTTCCACTCAACGTTTTGTTTTCGTAATGGAAAGCCAGCTTTATCTAAATCTTCAAGTACTATAAGGACTTCATCTTGGTGACTTTCTATAGCAAAGCACTCTGGTAAACGTGCCATACTATGTTTACTATAACGCTCATACCAAGTGGTTTCTACTTCGTAAGATTTCAATTTTCTTTGATGGCCAATATCAGTATGCCATCCTCTGGGGTGATTATTGTTTCTAGGCAATTGCACATGTTTAACAACAACGCTTTCTAAAGGAGTGTTTTCTAATTGAACGCGTATAATTTTACCGTAACCACTCCATAATTCCTGAATGATTTCTTTTTTAATTAAAGAAGACGCGCCAGTTTCCTGCAGAATAACAGATTTAAAATAATCGTTCATAGGGCATCAAAGGTAGGGAAATGTGTTTTTTTTAATGTTAAATCGATTAGGCTTTGTCTGTTGTTTTTGTTTTCATTTTTTTTCACAAAAAAAGCGTCCAATGTCTTGAACGCTTTTAAATAGTATAGATTTTAATGTTTTTATCTATTCATATTCTTTATTTCGTCCATAAAAGTATCTAAGTCTACGCCGTTGTGAACTAACGTTAAAGCCTTATCAATTATATATTTTACGTTTACAGCATGAAAACCAAGACCAACCGCAATTTTCTTTAAAAGCAGCATTTCTGGGTCACCTTTAATGGTGTCAACATGTATCATACGTACCAAATCGTATAAACGCTCTAAACGATGGTCATAAGATACAGGTGGGTTTATAGGGTGAGACTGATAATCTTTTAAAATGGACTTATAATCAGTTTCGCTAATGTTTAAGTTTCGCGCTAATCTATCCAAAAAGTGTTTTTCATCATCAGTAATTACACCATCGGCCATAGCCACACGTACAATTGCAGCAAAATGACTCTCATTACGCTTTTTAAACCCACTGTCAAATAAATCTGAAAACGACATATATTTCTCTTTTTTTAGTCATGCAAACCTACATATTTTTTTCATTTTTTAATAGTATACAGACCGATATTTTTATTTTTAAAAGGCTATTCAGAGTTTGTTAAGATTTTCTATTTCTAAATAAAAGAGAATATTAAAGCTCTTCTTTAGACCATTGTGCTTTTTTGACTAAATCTGGGTGATTAGGGATATAAGAAAGCCCTTTTTTAAATATATTATAAGAAGATTTATATTTGCTTTTGTAATAGTAATAATTTCCTGCTCTAAGATATAAATCAACAATCAAATTTTTATTAATATCATTAACTAAGTTATTATTATCCATGACATTTTCAAACTTTTTTAAATAATTTGTTGCAGGATCAATGTCTTTACTTTTATAATTCATTAAAGATATATTTCCATAGAAATGGGCTAAACTTATTGAGTAACGTTTATTTGTTTTTAAAAACGCGTATTTTTCAGTCATTGTTAAAAATGAATCAAGGGAGTTTAGGTCATACATTGAAAACATGACTTTTTTAAAACACACATACTCAATTATCTGCTTTGCTATTTTACTATTTGAATTGAACTTTAAGATGGTGTCAGCGTACTTTAAGGCTTGATCATGATCTTCATCAGAAGCTGCATGTCTAGCCAAATATTCATATAAAAATTCAATAGCTTCGTTTCTTACTTTTTCGTTAGTTATAGTTTTAAATTTATTAATGGTTTCTTCTATAAATTCAGAATCGTTGTCGTCATGTTCAGTGATTTTAAATAATGTAGACTTTAAACTAGCTATAGAGTAGTCTTCTGGATAATTAGATATAGATAATAATTCAATTAAATAATCTACATCTTTTTGATTGTTAAATGTTAAATCATTAATTTGGGTAAACATGATACTTTTAAGGATTGGCTTAATAAGTGGAGAGGAATAAAAAACTTTTGCCTTCCTTAAATTATTTAAAGCTTCTGAATAGTTAACATTATTTAATTCAAATAAGCCTTTATTATAATATTGCATGCCTATTAAGTTGCATTTATTTATAAATTCCTTGCCATAAAAATAGTCTTCATAGAATTTCATATAACCTTTTTCTGCAACCTCTTCCTTTGTAACTAATTTATAAGCTATAAGTTCGTCTATAATTTTTTGCACCTCAGTTTCTTTAGGTGTAGAATAGCCATAGGCTCCAGGAGCAGTAGTTTCTAAATAAATTTTGTGGGAATTAGGGTAGGCGATTAGGAAGACATGCGAAGGTGTTTCTTTAATGTGATAGGGAATATGTAATTCATCAAAAGCAAAAGCATATAGGGCAGATGCAGTAACACAATTATAAGTACCATCATTAAAAATATCACTAAAATAAGCATCTAAAGTATACTTTTTGAAAAACTTGTCATGGATAATATCATAGATATATTTAATTCTTTTTTTCTCTTTTTTAGCTTTTTCTTCTTTTTTAGGAAAGCTTTTTATAACCGTATATAACTCTTGTTTAAAGGTGTCTACTGTTTCTTGATTCATTATTGAATCAATAGCAAAAAGGCTTTCAATAAAATTATAATTTATAGAATCCTTTTTGAAGGATTTAAATATGTTTTCTTCAAAAGTTGTTGTATAGGTTTGTCCTTGAATAGCAAATGTTAAAATGAAAGCGAAAAAAGTAAAATAGGCTTTGAGATTGTTCATGAAAAATAGTAGTCCGATTATAATAAACTAATTTAATCAATTAAATGAATATAGTTGTAAAGGTTTTAGTATTAATACGAAGTATAAATTATAAATAGTTTCATTGAAAAAGTTATAGAAATAATCCGAAACCGTATATTTACACACGAAAAATTTTTTAGGTGAGTAAAACCCATATCTCTCAAACCTATTTACAGACTTTGCAAACGCAAAATCTGCAAGCTGCTATTGACCAAACTCAAAATAAAACACATTTAAAAGGACTAGTTGGTTCCTCATTTTCCTTTGTAATATCGAGTGTTTTTAAACAAGCAGAAAAACCTTTTTTACTCGTTTTTAACGATAAAGAAGAAGCAGCACATTATCTAAATGATTTAGAACAACTACTAAATGATAAAGATGTGTTGTTCTATCCAGGAAGTTACAGAAGACCATACGACATTGAAGAAACCGATAATGCCAATGTATTATTGCGAGCTGAGGTTTTAAATCGTATCAATTCGCAAAAAAAACCAGCCATTATAGTGACCTACCCTGATGCGCTTTTTGAGCAGGTGGTTACCAGAAAAGAGTTAGAACGTAATACCCTAAAAGTTGGTGTAAATGATAATTTGTCTATCGATTTTGTAAATGAGGTCTTGTTTGAATACCAATTCAAACGTGTCGATTTTGTTACCGAACCTGGAGAGTTTTCAGTGCGAGGTGGTATTGTAGATGTGTTTTCGTTTTCGCATGATGAACCCTATCGTATTGAATTTTTTGGCGATGAGGTAGATAGTATCAGAACGTTTGATGTGGAAACGCAACTATCCATCGAGCAGATAAAAAAAATCAATATTATTCCCAATGTTGCGAATAAGTTATTACAGGAAAGTCGACAAAGTTTTCTTAAATACATGGCTCAAAAAACAGTAGTCTGTTTAAAAAATGCCGATTTGCTGTTTTCAAGAATTGATGATTTTTATGCTAAAGCAGAAGAGGCTTTTAAAGCACTTTCAATAGATATAAAACATGCAGAACCTCAGGAATTGTTTTGTAATGCTTCGTTACTAAAAAAACAACTACTTGATTTTTCAATTATTGAGTTTGGGACACAAAGTGTCTTTTGTCATTCAGAGCAAAGCGAAGACTCTTTTTCTCGATATAACGAAATAACTTTCACCACAACCCCACAACCATCTTTCAATAAGCAGTTTAATCTGTTAATAGACGATTTAAACACCAATCATAATAAAGGCTATACCAACTATATAGCTTGTGTGAGTGAGCAACAAGCTAAACGGTTTCATGATATTTTTGAAGATGTTGATGGCGAAGTGCATTATAAAACTATTGTACTCTCATTACATCAAGGTTTTATAGACCATGACACTAAAACAGTATGTTATACGGATCATCAAATCTTTGAGCGCTACCATAAGTTCCATCTTAAAAACGGTTATGCCAAAAAGCAAGCCATTACCTTAAAAGAGCTTACTAATTTAGATATCGGTGATTATGTTACCCATATCGACCATGGTATTGGTCGTTTTGGAGGGCTTCAAAAGATTGATGTAGAAGGCAAAAAGCAAGAAGCCATTAAGTTAGTTTATGGGGAACGCGATGTCTTGTATTTAAGCATTCATTCGCTACATAAAATCACTAAGTTTAATGGTAAAGATGGAAAGCCTCCCAAGGTTTATAAATTGGGTAGTAAAGCTTGGAAAACCCTAAAACAAAAAACAAAAGCCCGTGTAAAACACGTAGCATTTAACTTAATAAAACTTTACGCCAAACGTAAAACCGAAAAAGGCTATCAATACAACCCCGATAGTTATATGCAGCATGAGTTGGAGGCTTCTTTTATTTACGAAGACACCCCAGACCAAAGTACAGCAACAGCGGATATTAAAATGGATATGGAAAGCGAACGTCCTATGGACCGTTTAATTTGTGGAGATGTTGGGTTTGGTAAAACCGAAGTGGCCATACGTGCAGCATTTAAAGCTGTAGATAATGGTAAACAAGTGGCTGTTTTAGTGCCAACCACCATTTTGGCGTATCAGCATTCAAGAACATTCAAAGAACGCTTAAAAGATTTCCCTATTACAGTAGATTACGTCAATCGATTTAGAACTGCTAAAGAAAAACGTGAAACTTTGGAAGGTTTAGAACAAGGGCAAGTTGATATTATTATTGGAACACATCAACTGGTCAATAAAAATGTAAAGTTTAAAGATTTAGGACTTTTAATTGTAGATGAAGAACAAAAGTTTGGAGTTGCTGTAAAAGAAAAACTTAAAACGTTAAAAGATAATGTGGATGTGTTAACACTAACGGCAACACCAATTCCTAGAACGCTTCAGTTTAGCCTAATGGCTGCTCGAGATTTATCGGTGATTACAACGCCACCTCCAAACCGATACCCCATAGAAAGCCATGTTATTCGATTTAACGAAGAAACGATTCGCGATGCCGTAAGTTATGAAATAGCACGTGGAGGGCAAATCTTCTTTATTCATAATCGAATTGAAAATATTAAAGAAGTGGCTGGAATGATTCAACGGTTAGTACCCGATGCTAAAATTGGTATTGGCCACGGGCAAATGGAAGGTAAAAAACTGGAACAGCTCATGCTACAATTTATGGATGGCGCTTTTGATGTTTTAGTAAGTACTACGATTGTAGAAAGTGGACTGGATGTACCAAACGCCAATACTATTTTTATTAATAATGCCAATAATTTTGGACTGAGCGATTTACACCAAATGCGTGGTCGTGTAGGACGAAGTAATAAAAAAGCATTCTGCTATTTTATAACACCAGAATATTCGGCTATGACTGATGATGCCAGAAAACGAATTACTGCTTTAGAGCAATTTACAGAATTAGGTAGTGGTTTTAATATAGCTATGAAAGATTTAGAAATCCGTGGCGCAGGCGATTTATTAGGTGGCGAGCAAAGTGGATTTATAAATGAAATAGGTTTCGATACCTACCAGAAAATACTAAATGAAGCTATTGAAGAACTCAAAGAAAATGAGTTTAAAGACTTGTATAACGAGTCAAGTGAAGACAAAGTTTATGTAAAAGATGTAACGATTGATACCGATTTTGAACTGCTTTTTCCAGATAGTTATGTGAACAATATTGCAGAACGATTAAATTTGTACACACAACTTAATAATTTAAAAAACGCAGCAGAATTAGATAAATTTGAAGCTGAATTAATTGATCGTTTTGGGGAATTGCCAAAACAAGTGACCGATTTATTAAATAGTGTCCAAATAAAGTGGTTGGCTACTAAAATAGGTTTTGAGAAAATTATTATGAAACAAGGCAAGCTCATAGGCTATTTTATTAACGACCAACAAAGTAGCTTTTATCAAAGCTCTAATTTTACAAAAGTATTGCAGTTTGTTCAAACACATGCAAGTACATGTAAAATGAAAGAAAAGCAAACTCGAAACGGATTGCGTTTAATGCTTACCTTTGATAACATAAAAACGGTAAAACAAGTATTAAACGCTTTACAGCCTATTATGGCTTAATTATTGTTTTTTTAAAAATAAACACATCACAATGTTTAAACGCTTATTATTTATAACAGTTTTATGTCCTGGATTACTTGCGGCACAGCATAGTATCAAAGGTGTCTTTTCTCCTGCTAAAAACTATAACATTGCCTTATTATATAAAGTAACGCCTACCATATCAGATTATATATCCAATGCGGAAATAAAGGCCGATGGACGCTTTGAGTTTCAATTAGATTCTACAGCAACAAAAGGCATCTATAGATTGGTTTATGCGGTACCTCAAGAAGATTATAATTTTGATATTATTTACAACGGAAAAGAGGATATTGAACTTAGCTTTAATTCTGAAACTGGAGTAGCCTTTAAAAAATCTGCTGAAAATAAATTATTGGCAGCATACACCAATAGCATGTCTATGGTAACCCAAAGTATTGGTAATTATTTTAGTCAAGAGAGTAAGGATACTACCGCATTAAAAGTAATCTATAAAACGCAACGCGACACCCAATTAAACTTTGAAGAAGCCGCGAAAGCATCTTTAGCGCTAGAATTTATTAAGGCCAATAAGCCATACATTCCAGAACAGGTTGAAGATGTTGAAACCTATATTAATAATTTAAAAACACATTATTTTGATTATGTGGATTTTAATAACCAAACACTCCAAAGCTCTAGTTTTTTAGAAGAGAAAATGCTAAATTATGTGTTTGGAATGTCTTCTGAATCTAAAAATGACGTTGCCAATTATAAGAAAAATATTGATGTAGTTTATACCGCTATGGAAAATGCGCCAAACGAAGTTAAACGCATTTTACTATTTGATTTATGGCAACAAATGGCCGATTTAGGATTTGAATCTGTTGCCAATTATATTGCAGAAAACTACTTAATGGATATAGCAGTGTCTTTAAATGATCAAGAGCTTTTACATGCATTAATACTGTATAAAAATATTTCTAGAGGCAATGAAGCTCCAGATTTTGATTTAGAAATAAAGGAAAACGATAAACTGGTTACTAAAAAATTAAGTCAGTTGCAAGGCGCTGAAAACTATGTTGTTGTGTTTTGGAGTAGTGGTTGTTCGCATTGTTTGGATGAAATCCCACAGTTAAAAGCCTTTGTTCAGTCAAAAGAAAAAGACTTAATTCAAGTTGTTGCTGTTGGGTTAGAAGACGAGTCCTATAAGTGGAAAGACTTAACTTATAGTTATCCAAACTTTATACATGTTTATGGTGAGGGAAAATGGGATAATGAAATTGGCGATGCTTATGGTGTAACAGCTACACCAACGTATTTTGTTTTAGATAAGGACAAAAAAATTATTTCAAAACCAGAAAATATTGAAGAGTTAAAGCTTTTTTTGAAGTAGAAGAAGAATAATTTGTTATTCAGAAGGAGGAACGACTGAAGAATCTTTTTTCTACTTGTATTTTCTTTTAGATTCTTCGCTTCGCTCTGAATGACAATTAAAAATGATAAAAGGCATTTTTTAAATGTTCAATATTAAAGTCGCTTCCTTCTTTTACAATCGCTATAATATCAAAGCGTACTTCAATATTTAATTCGTTTACATTTACATATTCATCAACCGCTTTTACTAAACGCTGAATTTGTTTTGGTTTTACAAAATCTTGAGGGTTTCCGAAATCAATCGTTGAACGGGTTTTTACTTCAATAATGGCAAGAACATCATTTTTTTGAGCTATGATATCTACTTCGGCTTTATCGAATCGATAATTGCGCTCTCTAATATCATAACCGTTTTTTAATAGAAAATCAACTGCTAGTTGTTCGCCTTTTTTACCAAGTTCGTTGTGTGTTGCCATAAAAGCTAAAATAAAAATTTTTGTCATTCAGAAGGAGGAACAACTGAAGAATCTCTAAATATCATCATTTAAAAACCTCCAATTAGGATTAAAACTGTTTATCAAGTTTTCTTTTTTAGCTCTACTCCATCCTTTAATCTGTTTTTCTCGTGTTATGGCATCTTTAACCTCAAAGAAATGTTCATGAAAAATCAAATAATAACATCTATATCGAGTTGTGAATGCTTTAGAGAACGCCGTTGGATTATTATGAAAATATAACGTTCCTTTAAATTGTTAGTAATACCAGTATATAGAACAGTTTTTTTCTTATTAGTCAAGATATAAACGTAATAGTTATGATTGCCAATTGTTTTCACACTCTCAATTTAGTAAACTTATATTAAAGAGATTCTTCGCTCCGCTCTGAATGACAAAAGCCCTTTTAAACCTTAATGTCATTCAGAAGGAGGAACGACTGAAGAATCTCAAAAACTCTAGATATACTATATAACATGTTCATTAGTTTATGTTTTTAGATTCTTTGCTTTGCTCTGAATGACACTTATCCTCTAAACAAAAAGAAGTCCTCCTTCATATGTTCAATCTTACTATCTTCATTGGTAATTATATAATCTATAGCCTGTGAGGTAAAATCATTACCTTTTTTTGTTAATGAAACAATATTTTTTTCAATAGAAATCATATTGTTTTTAAGTGCTAATTCTAAAACGGTTTTTGAGCGTACTTTTTGCCAATTTATATGTTCGTTAAGATGATTTACATGGCGTTCACTTTTCTCGGTATGGTTTTTTAAATGCAATAGAAAAGTTAATAAAGATACTTCGGTACGCTGTTGTTTTTCTCTGTATAAAACAGCAATAACACCTTTGTTTGGGGCAAATAAATAAATGGCTAAAAATAGTAAACCTAACATGGTTGTTATTGAGCCCGCAATAGATGCATCTAACCAATGGGCTAACCAATATCCAGAAATAGCACTAAATACCCCAAAACATATAGCGTAAATAAGCATGCGCTTTAAGTCATTAGTAAGTAAGTAAGCTGCAGCTGCAGGAGCAATCATTAGAGCAACTACCAAAATAGCCCCAACAGCATCAAAAGCCCCAACGGTAGTAATAGACGATACAGTCATTAAGCCATAATGAATTACTGCCGGTGAAAAGCCTAATGAGGCCGCTAGGCCAGCATCAAACGTACTGACTTTTAATTCCTTGAAAAAGGCAAATAATAGACCAACAGTTATGACTAAAACACAGCCAATAACCCATAAGGATTTTGGACCAACATCAATGCCAGAGATAAGAAGCCTGTCAAAAGGGGCGAAAGCTAATTCGCCTAATAAAACGGCATCGACATCTAAATGGACGTCGTTGGCATTTTTTGCAATAAGAATAACACCAATACTAAATAATATAGGAAATACTAAACCAATGGCAGTATCTTCTTTTACCAAACCTGTTTTTTGAATGTACTCAACTAAAATAACGGTTATAATACCAGTTATGGCAGCTAATACTATGAGTAAAGGTGAGTTTAAATCTTGAGTTATAAAGAACCCAATAACAATTCCAGGTAATATAGAATGGCTAATAGCATCGCTAATCATAGCCATTTTTCGGAGGACCAAAAAGGTACCAGGAATAGCACAGGCTATGGCAACGATACTTGCAATAAACTGTATTTCTATTTGGGCGTTACTCATTGTTTTCAGATTGTTGGTTATACAAATTTGAAGCTATTTTATAACCTTCGTTAGTTAAACTCCAATCGCTTCCGTTTAGAGTTACATAATGTTTGTCTACTAATTTTTTAAGTGTACTTTTTGTATAACCTTGAAAATTATTTAAGATTTTTATAGCATGTGGATGTGTAATATCGTCATGTGTTTCTGCTATATTATACATAAACGCCAGTGTTTTATGTAATTGTAAATCACGGCGGTTTTTTATAAAACGAATTTGTTTAAATAATAAGCCTCGACTTGGTGAAAATATAAATGAAAATAACACAAAAACCCCTGCAACAATAACAATAACAGGACCAGTGGATAAATTATTTTGACTGGCACTAATAGCAGTGCCAAAAACGCCAGAAAACGCACCAAAAACAGCTGCCAAAAAGACCATAACACCTAAGCTGTTTGTCCATTGTCGTGCAGCAGCAGCAGGCGCTAATAACATGGCACTCATAAGTACAACACCTACAGTTTGAAGCCCTAAAACGATAGCTAAAACTATAAATGTAGTGATTAGAATGTCTATAAATTTTGTGTTGAATCCTAAGGTCTTAGTGTAATCAGCATCAAATAATAAAATTTTGAACTCTTTCCAAAAAAGCAGTAATACAAAAAGGCAGATTCCTGTAACAATGGCCATAAGCCAAACATCACTTTCTACTAAAGTAGCAGCTTGTCCAAATAAATATTTATCTAAACCAGCTTGGTTGGCGTTAGGTTGTTTTTGGATGAAGGTTAGTAATAGCATTCCAAATCCAAAAAACAAAGACAATATTAAACCTAGAGCGGTATCAGATTTTAAGTGCGTTTTACTAATAATACCTCGAATCCAGAAGGTACCTATAAGTCCACTAACAAGTGCTCCTAATAATAAAACATTGCTGTCTTTAGCACCAGTAATTAAAAATGCAATAGCAATTCCTGGAAGAGCGGCATGCGAAATGGCATCGCCTAATAAACTTTGTTTGCGTAATACCGCAAAGCTGCCTAACATTCCTGTAACTGCTCCAAGAATGGCGGTTCCAAGTGTTATGGTTCTTAGGGTGTAGTCTGTAAAAACGAGTTTTATATACTCTGTTATATCCATAATTCCTATGAAATCAATAATCTCTTCCTTAATATATTTCTATTTAATTTATATTATGTTCATTTTGCCTTGATGCAAAACGAACCAAAAAATCAAGTTCAAGCCGAGGAATTTTTCAGTTTTTGCAAACTGAAAACCGATTTGAAAACTCCGCGTCGAACTCCGTTCTCCTGCTCTCGGAGCTTTTCTTCATCTATTCTGCGCCTTGACAATCAATTCTTCCGAATTGAATAAGGGCTTGACTTTCTGCGTTTTTTGTTTATTAATCTAATTTTATTTCATTTTTTCTGCTAACTGCTAACTGCTAACTGCTAACTGCTAACTGCTAACTGCTAACTGCTAACTGCTAACTGCTAACTGCTAACTGCTAACTGCTAACTGCTAACTGCTAACTGCTAACTGCTAACTGCTAACTGCTAACTGCTAACTGCTAACTTACTCCTGAATACTTACTTTATAATTAATGCCGTAAGTTTTTGTTAAGTTATCATCATTAAAGATATCTTTAACAGGACCTGTTGCTATTTTTTTGACATTTAAAAAGGTTACCCAATCAAAATATTCTGGTACGGTCTGTAAATCATGATGTACGACAATTACTGTTTTCCCTGCTTTTCGTAATTCTTTTAAAATATTTATAATGGCTATTTCGGTGGTGGCATCAACACCTTGAAAAGGCTCATCCATAAAATAAATAGAGGCGTTTTGTACTAAGGCACGTGCTAAAAAAATACGCTGTTGTTGACCACCGGAAAGCTGACTTATTTGTCTGTTTTTAAAAGGGAGCATGCCTACTTTTTCTAAAGCTTCAAGAGCAGCCTTTTTTTCTTTTTGACTGGGACGTTTTATCCAACCTAAACTCCCATAAGTTCCCATCATGACCACATCAAGGGCAGTGGTTGGAAAATCCCAATCTACACTTCCTTTTTGAGGAACATAAGCAACAAGTTGACGTTGTTTATCGTAAGGTTCCCCATAGATACTTACGCTACCCGCAATGGGCTTTAAAATGCCTAAAATGGATTTGATAAGTGTTGATTTACCTGCGCCATTTGGACCAACGATAGCCATAAGAACACCTTCTGGGATTTCTAAATCAATATCCCATAGAACAGGTTTGTAGTTGTAGGCTACGGTTAAATCGTCTATTTGTACAGCTATATTTTTATTCATCTTTACTATTTTAATGCATTTACGATAGTATTCACATTATATTCAAACATCCCTATATAAGTCCCTTCAATAGTTCCGGTATTTCCAAGAGCATCAGAATAAAGTGTTCCTCCAATAGTAACTTCATGTCCTTTTGATTTTACCGAAGCTTGTAGTGCTTCAATAGTACGTTTTGGCACTGAACTTTCCACAAAAATAGCTTTCACTTTATGTTCTATTATAAAAGCAGATAATTTTTGAACATCCTGAACGCCTGCTTCAGTGGCAGTTGAAAGTCCTTGCAAACCAACAACTTCAAAATCGAATGCTTTTCCAAAATAATTAAACGCATCGTGTGCTGTTACTAATATACGTTGCTCTTTTTGAAGCCCATTTATGGTGGTTCCTAATTTAACTTTTAGAGCGGTTAATTGCTCGATATATTTTGTGCCATTGGTTTCAAAAGCCGCTTTTTGTTCTGGAATGGCTTCGGAAAGTGTTTTAACTATAAATTGAGTAGCTTGTTTCCAATAATCAATATCAAACCAAATGTGTGGGTCATAGTTGGATGCAAAATATTCCGATCCTATTAGAGTGTTTTTGTCTAAGGCATCAGAAATGGCGATGGTTTTTTTGGTTTTCATTTTCTCGAAAACTTCTACCAATTTCCCTTCTAAATGTAAGCCGTTGTAAAAAATAATATCCGCATTAGCCAATTTAGCAACATCGCCTTCACTGGCTTTATATAAATGAGGGTCTACACCACTACCCATTAAACCTTTTAAGTTGATGTGTTCGTCTCCAATATTTTTAACCAAATCGGTTATCATGGTGGTTGTGGTTACGACGTTTAATTTAGTATTCCCTTTTTTTTCGCTTTTGCAACTCAAAAAGAGTATTATTGTTAAAAGTGGTATAAGTTGCTTTTTCATGTGTTTATTTTTTATTGCTTTTTATTTGTCACATGTAACCTTTGATATTTAAAATAATCATCTCTCTAGGTGTTTAAAGATTATTTTAAATATGACGGTTTCATTTCTCTTATTATTTTTTTCTTATTCTATAACTAAAACCTAATCCTAATAATAAATCTTGCCCTTCAGTAATACTGGTTCCGAAATAGGTATCTAATTGTAAATCGTTATTTACTAAATAGGTGATACCAGCATCCCAATAATGGTTGGCAGAACTGTCTTCGGGTAAATCGCCATATAATTCAGCATACATGCCAATTTTATCAGTAAAACTGTAGCCATAAGCTAGTGTGTATATGGCAGCAGCTTCTGCTGAATCATCGCCCCATTGTGCTCCAATATTATAACCCAAACTGGAATTGTCACTTAGTGTATGGGAAAGCGATAACCTAAAGTCTACAGCAGTATATTCTCGCCTGTAATCTGCTGATGCACTAAAAACAGGAAATACATGTCCAATCAATGCTATTTCTGGCATAGCTCCATTTTCTTCGGCAATATCTATTTTCATACCTAATAATAATGGAGATAATCCGCTTGTTACATTGTCTAGCTTATTTCCATTTACAGTGGTAACACCTTCAACAAAATCCCAGCCCAACCGTAATTCTAAGTTGTCTAAAATACCGTAACGAATTAGCATGGTATTAAAAGTGTAATTTTCGAATGTCATATTATTCGTATCAAAAGTTTCGTATAACCCCCCAGTTTCAAATTGAAGTATACCTTTTCCAACCGTTGAAGACGCTTCAGTAGCATCTGGTCTATCTGTAACTAAGGCGCCTAAATTGTTGTCTTGTGCTGAGATTGAAATCGAAAAGACAAAGAGTAGTACTGTTGTAAAAAATTTAATGGTGTTCATTGACATAAATAATTGAGGTAAAATCTTCATTTAAAATAATAGTGTTATTGTTTATTAAAATTTGAGTCATTTTGTTTGTCGTGAATTGCTTTGAAATCAAAATGGTATTACCATATTTTAATCCGTGTTGTGCACAGAAATCAAAGAACTCTTTATCATCACTCATTAATCGGGAAATGATATAAGTTTTGCCTTCGGAAGTTTGAGACATGGCTATAGAAGTATCGGTTGTTGTTATTTGTCCGTCTTCATTTGGAATTGGGTCACCGTGTGGATCAAATTTTGGATTCCCCAAATACGCACTGATTTTATTAGCTAGTAAATCGGAGGTTTGATGCTCTAAAAGTTCAGCTTCACGATGGATATCATGCAAAGACATATCGAACATTTTAAACAATAAGGATTCCCAAAGACGATGTTTTCGCACTACATTTAGTGCCATTTTAGTGCCTTTATCAGTAAGCTCAAGCTTTTGGTATTTTTGGTAATGTAGTAAATCCTTTGTAGCTAATTTTTTTGCCATATCAGTGGCTGCTGCATTGGATATGCCTAATTCTTTAGCAATGCTACCAGGCTTGGTGTCATTATTATCCCGTTTTCCGTTTTTGTAAATAGCCTTTACAAAGTTTTCAATAGCTACAGACATTTGTGTATGCTTTAAAATATTTTTAAGTAAGCTTAAATATTTTACAAATGTAACTAAAAAAAATTAGCTACAAATAAAACTTGTAACTAATTTGAAGTATTGTTTACCCTTGTAGTTTTTATTTTTAATGACAACCACAGCCATCGTCACCACCACAAGCTTTTTTTGGTTTTGATTTTTTCCAGAAGAATTTTTTAACCAAAAATCCAATAGCAAAGGCCATGGCAGTAAAGACTAATATGTTTTGAATAATGGTGTTCATAATTTTATTCGTCGAACATAATTTATTTTCATTTCAAAAATTGAAACGCAATTAAAGCGACAATATATGCAAATGCCGACATAATAACGAGTTGCAGGATGGGCCATTTCCAAGTGTTAGTTTCTTTTTTTACTATGGCTAGCGTACTCATGCATTGCATGGCAAACGCATAAAATAACAATAACGAAATACCCGAAGCAAATGTAAATAAAGGGCCTCCTAAAACGGGGTTGGTTTCTGCTGCCATTCTGTTTTTAATGGTTTCTTCCTCATCACTTCCAACACTATAAATGGTAGCTAAAGTACCAACAAATACTTCACGGGCCGCAAATGAACTGACTATGGCTATTCCTATTTTCCAATCATATCCCAAAGGTCTAATAGCTGGTTCTATAGCGCGACCAGTAATACCAATAAAGGAGTGTTCTAGTTTGTGTGATGCTATTTTTTGTTGTAAATCCTCTTCAGTTAAATGATCAGAAGCATATGTTGTTTTAATGATATTTTCTGCATCGTTGAATTGTTCTCCTGGGCCATAAGAGGCTAGAAACCAAAGTACAATGGAGATAGCTAAAATTATTTTACCTGCTCCAAAAACAAAGGCTTTTGTTTTTTCAATAACGGTTAATACTACGTTTTTAAGTAGTGGTAACTTATAGTTAGGCATTTCTACTACAAAAAATGTTTTGCTTTTGGTCTTCAATATTTTATTAAGGATATATGCAGAAATAACTGCAGCTCCAAACCCAATAAGGTATAATAGCATTAATGTAAGGGCTTGATATCCTAAGCCTAAAAAGCGCCCTTCGGGAATGACTAAAGCAATAATGATTAAATACACAGGTAATCTTGCGGAACATGTGGTAAATGGTGTTACTAAAATAGTAATTAAGCGTTCTTTCCAACTTTCTATATTTCGTGTAGCCATAATAGCGGGAATAGCACAGGCGGTTCCAGAAATTAGAGGAACAACACTTTTTCCGCTTAAACCAAAACGCCGCATAACCCTGTCCATTAAAAAAACCACACGACTCATATAGCCACTTTCTTCAAGGACGGCAATAAATAAAAATAAAAAAGCAATTTGTGGAATAAATATGACAATACCACCAAGTCCGGGAATGATACCTTCGGCTAGTAAACTCGTAAATGGCCCCTGCGGTAATTGGGTTTTTGTCCATTCGCTTAATGAAGCAAAGGCGCTATCAATGAAGTCCATAGGAATACTAGACCAATCGTAAATGGCTTGAAAAATGGTAAGCAATATGATAAAGAAAATGAGGTAACCCCAAATTTTATGCGTTAAAACCCGATCCAATTTGCTGCGTAAGTCTTTAGCTTGCGAAACATCAATAGTTTGCCCAACTTTAAGGACATTGTTTATAAACTGATAGCGCTTTATGGTTTCTTTTTGTTGTAAACGCTTTAAGTCGCCTTTGCTTTTGGTTTTGAAATCAGTAACAGCATCAATTTCGTTTCTATCCGTTTTTCCAAAGTTTACATCTTGAGTTATGACCAACCAGAGTTTGTATAGGAGTTGATTTGGAAATGCTTTTCGTAAATTATCAAAGTAATCCTTGTCAATCTCTGAAGCATTTATACAAGGGACTACAGACACGTCTTTATAATTTGCAATTAGTGTTTTTAAGTTTTCTATGCCTTGATTTTTACGGGTGCTAATCAACGCTATTTTAGTTTGAAGATGCGTTTCTAAATAATCAATATCTAACGAAATACCTTTGTAGTTCATCCGGTCTGCCATATTAATAACAAGTAGCGTCGGGATTTCTAAATCTTTAATTTGGGTAAATAATAATAAATTTCGTTTTAGGTTTTCAACATCACTAACAACGACGGCAATGTCTGGAAAATCTTTGTCATTTTTATTTAAAAGGAGTTCAATAACAACGTTTTCATCTAGTGATGATGCATTTAAACTATAGGTTCCAGGCAAATCAATAATGTGGGCTTTTACACCTCTTGGGAGCTTACAGATACCTTCTTTTTTTTCAACAGTAATGCCAGGGTAGTTGCCCACTTTTTGGTTTAGTCCTGTTAAGGCATTAAAAACAGACGTTTTTCCTGTATTCGGATTTCCTATTAAGGCTACATTAATTTGTTTACTCATTTTTAGCCTTTTCAATTAAAACATGAGAAGCAGTTTCCTTTCTAATAGCTAAATGAGTACCATTTATATTTAAATACATGGGGTCTTGAAAAGGAGCGAGCTGAACGAGCTCGACAGAATTGCCAGGTAAACATCCCATTTCTAACAGTTTTAATGGAATATGAATAGATGAAACATCAGTAATGATTCCCTTTTCGCCACGTTTTAGATGTGCTAATGTGTCCTGCAAGCTTATTTAGATTGATTTTAAAGAAGCAAAAATAGTATAAAAGTTTAAACTTAACATATAGATTATTATTTTTCTTCTTTTAGAATAGTAATATCATTAAGCAATCGGTTAATGTCTTCTGGGTTTGTACCATCATAAAACCCTCTAATTTGACGCTTTTTATCTATGAGCATAAAATTTTCGGTATGTACCATATCAAAAGGGCCACCGTTTCCATTATCTTTTACAGCTAAATAACTCTTTCTGGCTAATTGGTAAATCTGTTTTTTATCACCAGTCACTAAATTCCATTTAGAATCATTAACCCCTTTAATTTTGGCGTAGCGTTTAAGTTGCGCAACTGTATCAATTTCAGGCGTTACAGAATGCGAAAGTAACATTATATCATCATCATTAATAATCGCTTTCTGAATGTCTACCATATGATTGGTCATAATCGGACAAATGGTTTGGCATGTAGTAAAAAAGAAATCAGCAACATAGATTTTGTCTTTATAATCGTTTTGCGTAACTATTTTCCCGTTTTGATTGGTAAGGCTGAAATCTGCTATTTTATGGTATTTTTTTTGATATTGAATCGTACTGTCTACAAGTTCTGTACTTACCATGGTAGGTTGGTAAATTGGAAGTGGTTGGTAAACGTTTAACGTATTGTAAATTAATGAAATAATAACGATAGAAATTATTACGAAAACAATGGCAAAAACTTTGTAATCTTTAAAAAATGATAGCATTTAAACTTAGTAATAGTTTAGCAAAAATACAATGAAATTTAGATTTGTTGAATAGTATTGACGCTTAAATTCATGTTAAAACTAATGGCATTCAATAATTGTCTTTTCAAAGTTGGTTTAAAACCTTACTTTTGTGCGATTATAAAAAAAATGTAGATGTCAGTATTTTTAATAAAAGGCGCTCAGTTACTATTGAGCCTTTCCATATTAGTTGTTTTACATGAGCTTGGGCACTTTATACCTGCTAAGGTATTTAAAACTCGAGTTGAAAAATTTTACCTGTTTTTTGATGTGAAGTTTTCGCTATTCAAAAAGAAAATAGGTGAAACCGTTTATGGTGTTGGTTGGTTGCCATTAGGAGGTTATGTAAAAATCGCAGGCATGATTGATGAAAGTATGGATACTGAACAAATGGAACAAGAACCACAACCTTGGGAGTTTCGTTCCAAACCCGCTTGGCAACGTTTAATTATTATGTTAGGTGGTGTTTTTATGAACTTTATTTTAGCTATTTTCTTGTTTATGGTTATGCTTATGGTTTGGGGAACAAATTACACTGGGAAAGATGATGTTAAATACGGTTACAGTGTTACAAAAACATTAGAAAATTATGGTTTTCAGCAAGGCGATAAAATTATTTCTGTTAATGGAAAGCCTATTGAAGACCTTACTGTTGATATTAATAAAGTTTTGATGTTCAGAACAATTGATAATATAAAAGTAGAACATGAAAATGGTACTGTTGAAAATCTTAAACTTCCTGAAGATATTGGAACACAGCTTTTTGAAGCTGGTGATTTCCCTGGATTTGAAGCTCGCTCTCCATTTCAAATAGATTCTGTTATATCCGATTTTCCAGCAGCAAAAGCAGGATTAAAAGCTAAGGATAATATTGTAGCAATAAATGGGCAACCTGTTAATTATTTTTCAGATTTTGTTTATGGATTGAAAAATAACACTAAGGACCATGCGATTTTACAAATTGAGCGTAATAATGAAACGCTTGAATTGACCATTATGCCTACTAAGGATAATAAAGTTGGTATTCTTACAACCAAAACAGATTTAGATTATATTAAATATAATTCTAGAAGCTATACGTTTTCAGAAAGTGTTTCTGGTGGAATGAGTCAAGCGTATTGGGAAATTAAGGATTATTTGGCGCAGTTTAAATATATATTCACAAAAAAAGGAGCCTCACAAATAGGTGGATTTGCTGCTATTGGGCAAATGTTCCCGGCAACTTGGAATTGGCAAGCCTTTTGGTATTTAACAGCCTTTTTATCTATTATGTTAGGGGTTTTAAACTTATTGCCAATACCTGCTTTAGATGGTGGTCATGTTATGTTTTTACTATATGAAATGGTCTCTGGAAGAAAACCAGGAGATAAGTTTATGGAGTATGCGCAAATGGTCGGGTTCTTTATTTTAATAGGATTGGTTTTGTTCGCAAACGGTAATGATATTTATAAGGCTATTTTTGGATAATTTTATTAAAAAATATTTGTAGTATTTAAAAAACAACATATATTTGCACTCGCTAAGTGAAAAAGCACACTCCTTCTTAGCTCATCCCGATAGCTATCGGGAGGTTAGAGCAAAGGGAGAGGAAAAGTTCTTTAAAATATTAAAATGAATTTTGTTTACATCTTGTATTCTAATTTACTTGACAAATTTTATGTTGGTGAAGCTTTAGATATCCAAGAAAGGATTAAGCAACATAATTCAGGTTTTTATGATTCAGCTTATACAAAACAAGCATCAGATTGGGTTTTATACTATTCAATTGAATGTTGTAGTAGAGAACAAGCAAGAAAAATAGAAACTCATATTAAAAAAATGAAAAGCAAAACGTATATTCAGAATCTCAAAAAATATTCTGAAATCACGAAAAAGCTTAAAAATAAATATAATTAACACTCCTTCTTAGCTCAGTTGGTTAGAGCATCTGACTGTTAATCAGAGGGTCCTTGGTTCGAGCCCAAGAGAAGGAGCTTAATAAGAGAAAGCCATTCAAGAGATTGAATGGCTTTTTTGTTTTTAATGGGTGCAACATTACTGCAACATTTTGTAATTTTGATTGATATGGATAAAAATCTTATTACACTTTTTAATACAATTCAAACCTTTGTAAATTCAAATAATAATGATTTCTTAATGAAAGAGTTCATTAGAAATACTAGTCAAGAGGAGTCTATCATCGAAATTGACAGAAATAAAGGAATTGTAGTTTGTCAAGATGGGAGTAAGTTTTTATTTAGTACCAGCTTAAAACGTAATGTTAGTAGTTTTTATTCAAAAATTAAAATAGATATTGATTCTATATTTATTGAAATCAGTCTTACCTCCAAAACTAAAAATTATATAGAAAACACCTTAGATTATATAATAGATTCCCAAGAAGATTTACTAATAACTTTTCCAGTTTATAATAAGCTTATTGAAAACATTAAAAATTACTTGAATGAGAAGTATAATTTAAATATTGTTCTCAATAAGGAACCTGATTACACTTCTTCATATTTTAAAGTTAAAAGTGGATATTCAGAAAAGGTTTTTACTGAAATGTATACTATTGCTATAGACAATGATATCATTAACGATGAAAAAGTTTCAGAAAAAAACTTTATCGATGCATTAACAGCTACAGAAACCACATGTACAATAGAATTTAAAGTTAAAAATGTTTTAACAGTAAATTTTTTAGAATGCATCAAACCTTTTTTTGAAAATTACAATGGTAAAACAATAGGTAATTCGAAAAGATTTAAAACAAATGGAGGTACTATTCTGACACAGACTAATTATAATCGATTTAAAAAAATTTCCTTTAAAAAGGATCAAGAGATAATTAGTGGTATTCAATCTGAAATTCGGAAACTTCTATAATTTACCACTCTTACACTTTGTCTTACACTCATCTTACACTTTAGAGTATATTAAATATAGTCTTTATAGTTTTGTGCTGCTTATACGAGAGTAATGTATTCTTGTTTTTTAAGTACGAGTTTTCTTTTTAATAATATGTAGTAAACAAAAATTCAACAATTTACTACAATCCCGAGTTTTTTTTCAATTGATAAATAATGGTCTTTTAACGTTGAGTTAAATCTTATTTGTCAAGTATTTCATTAAAAATAAAAAGATGAAAACAGAAAAAATCAATGAAATTATCTTATTGCTAAAAAATATAAAAGCACAGCAAAAAGAGATAATGAGTTTTAAAGAAGCATGTGTTTACTTGGATATTAGCGATTCCTTATTGTATAAAATGACTTCCGCAAGTACAATAAGATATAGTAAACCAAATGGCAAACTATATTTTAAAAGAATAGATTTAGATGAATGGATGCTACAAAATCCTAATGCAACAGTTTTAGATAAAGAAAATCAAGTACGCAACTATTTAAAAGGAAGAGAAAATGGAGAATGAAATGATTGATGGTTTGGTGTATAATAATTTGCCGGAAATATTAGAATTGGCAACATCAAGCTTTGAAGGAAGAGAAAGAGATATTGTATTATTATCTTCAATAGGTGTATTAAGTAGCTGCTTACCTAACGTATTTGGCAATTATGATGGAAAAGAAATCTATTCAAATTTATACACATTATTTATTGCACCTCCAGCATCAGGTAAAGGAGTTATGAACTATTCTAGACTACTGGTTGAAAGAATACATGATAAATTGTTTTTAGATAGTAGGAGAAAAATGAAGAAGTATAATGATAAAAATGACACTAACTCAGGAGCTTGTCCAAAACTTGAAATAAAAATTGTTCCAGCAAACATTAGTAGTTCAGAAATGTATTCATATTTAGGTTCATCCAAAGATGGAATTGTAATTATTGAATCTGAGGCTGATACAATGAGTGCGATGATGAAAAATGACTGGAGTAATTATTCAGATGTATTACGAAGCGCATTTCATCATGAGGCAGTATCGATTTGTAGAAAAGGAGATAATCTCTATCTATATATAAAAGAGCCAAAATTATCTATTGTAATGAGCGGAACCCCTAATCAATTTATGCCTTTAATGCAATCGAAAGGCAATGGATTGTTTTCAAGGTTTATGATGTATACGTTTGATGAAACACAAGATTTTAAAGATGTATTTGCGCCAAAAACGAAAGAATATAAAACGTTCTTTGACAAAGCAGGTATAAAAGTCTTTAATCTTTACTCGATGTTATCTGAACTAGATTGTAGAATAGAGTTTAAGTTCACAGAAAATCAACGTAATCGATTCTTAAACGAATTTAAGTCAATTCAAAGTATAGTAAAAGAAGAGTATTCTCAATCGTTTCTATCAAACCTAAACAGGCATGGGCTAATGTTTTATAGAATGTGTATGATACTTACTGCATTACGAGGGATTGATGCAAAAAAAGAGTTGATATGTAGTAATAGAGATTTTATTATATCACTAAAAATCATAAAGACTGTTTTAAAACATGCACTAATAATGCATGATGATATTGAAGATGGTGTCTTATCAAAAACAGATGAAAAGTTTCTTTATGGGCTTAAAAAACATTTTACAAGGAAAGAAGCAGTTGAATTGGGTACGAAATACAATATACCTGAAAGAACAGTTGATGACAAGTTAGTTCAATGGCGAAAAAAAAGAGCTATTAATAAAACTGGTCATGGGAAATTTACAAGAGTTTTATCATAATGTAAGATTGCAATTCCTGCAACTTATGTAATAACTACCTCAAAACCTTGGGGTAGTTTAACTAAAAAATATTAGAATGAATTTATCAATAAAATTGGTAATTGCTTCAAAACAATTATCAACAGGGAAACATCGTGTGTATCTACAAATTATTAAAAACAGAAAAAGAAAACTTATTAGTCTAGGAATGAGTTGTTATAAAGAAGATTTTGAAAACGAATCATTCACTAAAAATCATCCAAACTATAAAGCTGATAACGAGGTGTTATTGAAAGAAAGAGTAAAAGCAAATAATATAATACGGAATTTTAGGAATGATGATTATAATTTTTCATTAGATGAATTTGAGAAGAAATTTAGAGGAATTGAAAAAAATAAGAACAGTAACATAATTTCCTTTTTTAATGAGATTATGGAGGAAATGACAAATGCTGGTAGAATTGGAAATGCTAAATCTTATAAAGGAGCAAAAAGTACATTAGTTAAATTTAAAGGCAAAAATATTTCCTTTAAAGATGTTGATGTTTCGTTTTTAGAAAAACTCGAAAGCCATATGAGAGGTGTAGGTAATGGTAATGGGGGTATAAAAGTTAAAATGAGGGCGATCAGAGCAATATTTAATAAGGCTATTGAAAGAAACATTATTAACCAAGACCTCTATCCATTTAAATATTATAAAATTTCTAGGTTAAAATCTACGCCTAAAAAGAGAGCATTAAAAATTGATGAATTCAAACGAATTAGGGATTTGGATTTAACAGAACATGAATCATTAGTGGAAGCACATAATTATTTCTTGTTTTCATTTTATTCAAGAGGAATCAATTTTGCAGATATGATGATGCTTAAATGGTCAGACATTATAGATGGTCGAATTCATTATACAAGAGCAAAAACAAAGAAGCAATTTAGTGTTGAAATTGTAGATAAAGCTCAGGAGATTTTAGATTATTATAAGGCTCAAAATAGAAACACGAAATATGTTTTCCCTATTCTTTTAAAGAATGATTTAACTCCGCAACAAATCGATAATAGAAAACATAAAGTAATTAGTCGATACAATGCTAAACTTAAAAAAATAGGAGAATTAGCTGGAGTAAAAAGCAAATTAACATCTTATGTAGCTAGACATAGCTTTGCTACGATTTTAAAGCAAATAGGGACGAGTACAGATATTATTTCTGAAATGATGGGGCATACTGATGTACAAATTACAATGTCCTATTTAAAAGAATTTGATAACGAAATATTAGATAAAGAGAATAGGAGACTATTGGATTTATAAGGTATTAAGTTTTCAATTCTAATCAAAGGTTAATTTCATTTAGGAGTTAACCTTTTTTCATTAAAAAATGAATCAATTCAAATGAATATTAACTTTTAAAAAAAAATAGGATGCTATTAAAACAAAGCAAAAAACAAAATGTAAAATTGAGATTAGGAATCTCGGGCCCAAGTGGATTTGGTAAAACACATAGTGCTTTATTATTAGCCTATGGAATGACCAATGACTGGAATAAAGTAGCTGTAATTGATACAGAAAACTCATCAGCAAGTCTGTATTCAGATTTAGGAAATTTTAATGTATTAGATCTGCAAGCTCCATTTTCACCAGAAAGATATATTGAAGCTATTGAGGTTTGTGAAAAAGCAGGAATAGAAGTCATAATAATTGATTCTATTACCCATGAGTGGCAAGGTGCAGGAGGGTGCTTACAAATTCAAGAAAAATTAGGAGGAAGATTCCAAGATTGGGCAAAAGTCACTCCAAGACATCAAGCCTTTATTGATAATATATTGCAATCTACTTGTCATATTATCACAACAGCAAGAAGAAAAATTGATTACTCTTTAGATGTTGGTTCCAATGGTAGAACTAAAGTTGTAAAACATGGAACTAAAGAAATTACAAGAGAAGGGTTTGAATATGAATTGACTGTAAATTTTGAGTTGATAAATGATCAGCATTTAGCCAAATCGAGTAAAGATCGAACAGGATTGTTTATGAATAAACCTGAATTTGTTATTACCTCTAAAACGGGAGAAAGATTACTGAAATGGTGTAATGCCAAACCTGTAACAGTAAAAGATGTTGTAGAGAAAATCAATTCAGTTTTATCAATATCAGAGCTTACAAAATTGTACAATGATAACCCTTCATTTCAACAGGCTTTACAACCCCAGTTTAGAAGAAAAAAAGAACAGTTAGAACAATTAGTTAAACCAGAAAATTTTAGTCAAAATGGAAATAATATCAGCGACAGAGCTTAACAACCAACGTAATGGAATACATAATTCTTCTGAAGGTAAGCTAGAGGTTGTTCATAATTTAGAAATACCTTCAGAAAATAAAGTTTATCAACAGAACCCATTTATAGAGGCTAACACAAAAGAGGTTAGCCTTTCTACTTTAAAGCATGATTGCATTATTCCTGTATTTTCAAAAGATAATGAAAAGACCTTAGCGCATCAGGAGTTTATAGAGATAGCTCAAGATTGTGTTGGTAAGGTGTTTTCACATCACGCTATCGAAGTACCCGAAGTTAGAGTTTCACATCAAATTAAAGGTAGAACTGCTGATGCAATTTACAAGCCAGTAAAAGAATTGTTAGAGCATGAAAAAACGCAGTACTTTGAAAGAATGGCATTTATCATTAGAATACCTTCGATTACAGAAAACATAAATGGGAATGATGTATCATTAACTGTTGGTGGTGTTAGAGCTTACAATCAAGAAAACCTCTATAACCGAAAAACCTATGAAAAATTTAAGTTTTTTATTGGGTTTAAAAATATGGTATGCTGTAATTTATGTATCTCTACAGATGGTTATCAAGACGAAATGCGAGTTGGAAATTACATGGAATTACAATCTAAGATTTTAGAGTTAATTCAAGGTTACAATGCACAAAAGCATTTACAGGAAATGAAACAATTGTCTCAACAAAATTTAACTGAACAACAATTTGCACAGCTTATTGGTAGAGCAAGATTATATAATTATTTACCTAAACAGGAAAAATCTCAAATCCCAGAGTTAATGCTTAATGATGGACAAATCTCTACAGTAGCTAAAGACTATTATTTAGATGATAGCTTTTGTAGAAATGACAATGGAGACATCAACCTTTGGAATGTATTTAATCTCTTCACAGGAGCTAATAAGAGCTCTTACATAGACTCTTTCCTATCAAGGAATGTCAATGCTTTTGATTTTACAAAAGGACTGGCTAATGCCATCAATGATGATTCTAAACATCGTTGGTTTTTGAGTTGAGACGAAGCCCAATCTTAATTGGTTGGGCTTTACATTCTTTAATTAATCTAATAGTTTTTCGAAGAAGTTGTTTATTTCAACTAGTAATGCAGTAAAGTTCGAGGAGTCTTCTGCTTTTGTGTCAATGAAAGAAATTACAGAATAGGGTACAGCAACACATACTTGAAAACCTAAAGATAAATTGTAGAAAGTTCTCCCTGAATTGGTGAAATCATCGTAGTCGCATTTTGCTCTCCAATCAAAACTTTTAATGAAATGTGAATCTAGGAAAGATTCAATTTCCTTCCATCTATTTTTATCAACCTTTCCAGCGTATTTCTCGAAATTTGCAGTCGTATTAATCTCTTTCACTTCTTCTTTCGATGAATGATTTATTGCCCCTAAAAAGTTCCCTTGAATATGAGAAAATTTAATTTCATTTGTAACTTCAATCTCAAAAGTACCACAACTAGTCGTAATTGATTTAGTATTTAACCAATCCCAGCTCGTATTATAGAATACCGGCCAACCTTGACCCTTTGTGTTTGCGGGCCATAAATAAATATTAAGAAACAATTCTTTATTGCGATAACCAAACCACATTAAAATCTCGTCTGCCCAAGCTTTCTGAAACTTAAACCCTGATCGATTAGATTTATTTAATAATTCTAGTTTAGATCCTGCGCTTAATATGCACGCTTCAAGTCTTCGATACCTTTTATCATTATCTATTTCTCTACTCGATAAATTTGAAAAAGGCTCAACTGGTAGCCAATGTAGCTTATGTTGACGTACAAGGTTTATAAAGTTATCCGTGAATAATGTAGGTGAAGTGGTGAACGCATTAAAGGTATTAACTCTGCTAATATCCTCTAAAACTTTTCTCCAAGTAATACTTTTAACAGTAGTAGTTTTTTGATTTATCCTTTTTTCAAAAGCTACGTGTAATTGATTGTATAGTTGTTGTTTACAATTTTCGTTTGTTCTTTTAACTTCAATCATAATTAAGATATCACCAATACTAATAACAATGTCTGTTACAGGTTGGTAATCTCCATGTTGTGTATAGCTTAAATTAAAGAAATCTGCTTCTTCTAATAATTGCTCCGTTAGCATTATAGCATAAACGCTACGCATACTTGAGGCTTGTAATTGTGTAGCTGCTTTTTCAATATCTATATGTACTTTAGAATCTCTTATTTTGTTTGCTAATAAATATTCATAATCCTGTTTAGATATGATTACCTTTATAAATTGATGTAATAATAATGTGTCATTTTGTAAACACAAAACTAGAGCTCTACTGATATTTTTCTCTAAATATTCGGCAGAATCGTTTTGATTAAAAAATTTAAAAAGATTAAGATGTCTATCCATACTATTATTTCATTCCACGTACACGTGCATCATACAACTCATTAAACCACATAGTTTTGAACATAGAGTTTACTTTATCTTCAGTCATTTTGTTGTAGAAGTCAAGTTTCTTATCAATGAAGTTTAAGAGTTCGTCATCTATCTCGTCATTGAATTTATCTTTTATATTGTCCTTAGAATTTGCTTGATTGAAAAAGGACATTAACTCTTGATTTTGATAAATGCTTGACTTCATTTTTATGAACTCCACTTTATCTTCTTCTGTAAGTTCTAAACCATAGGTATCGTTGAGGACTTTTATGATTTTAGTTAGGAAATCATATTCATCATCTGGACCACCACCAGAACCACCTGGTTGCATTCCTTCTTGTTCGCCATCACCTGCCTCTAGGGAAAGACTTTGGGTGAATTTATGTTGTATTTTATAACTATCTAGTTCTACATCATTGACAACATCTAGTGGAAGGTTAGATTTTGCATAAGGCAACACTTTTAATAATGCATTTAAAAACACATAAGTTTTTTCAAGTTGTACATCTGTAAACGTTATGATTTGACTTAAAAAACGGTATAACTTTATAAATGATTTTGCAGCTGACTTAAACTCGTTTTGGTCTTCTTCTTCCTGTTCGTCAACAAACCGTGTGGCTATACCTTGAAGAATAGGTTGTAGTTTTTCAAAATTTTCATCTTCTGTAAAAAACACATTTGCGAAAGCTTCAACTTCTGTATCGTAATATGCATTAAAACGTTCTACTTGATTTAGACTATCATATACTGAATTAGGATCTGTTAGGTTTTCTTCTATAATAAAATTTTTGCCATAGTATTTCTGAAAATCTGCTTGCACATCTTCTGGGTCGTTTACAAAATCTAGAACCATTGTTGTGTCTTTCCCTTTTGTACGACGGTTAAGTCGCGATAAAGTTTGTACCGTACTTGTGCCACCTAATTTTTTATCAACGAACATGGTGTGCATTAATGGTTCATCAAAGCCTGTTTGAAACTTGTTTGCTACTATGAGTAATCTGTATTTAGGCAATTTTAAAGCATCTGGAATGCTGATTTTGCCACCTAAATCATTCATACTAGTTTCCGTGTACTCTTCTCCAGTTTCATCATCTTTAACAGTTCCCGAAAACGCAACCAATGCTTGATAAGGTAATTTCATTTCGCGCATTATATCATCAAACTTCCTTTTAAATCGTACAGCGTGTAAGCGAGACTTTGTAACTAACATACCTCTTGCTTTTCCTTGAATTTTGTTTTGTGTTTCTGAAGCAAAATGTTCTAGAATGATGCGTGCTTTTTTCTCAATTGCATGGTCTTGTAAATCGACATAATTTCCTAAAACACGTACTGTTTTCTTCTTCTCATACTCACTATCATCAATATCACTACGTTTTATTAATTTGTAATATCGCTTAAACGACATATAGTTTTCTAATACATCAATGATAAAACCTTCGTTTATGGCTTGCTCCATAGAGTAGATGTCAAAAGGTTCTTTCCCACCATTTGGTTGCAACGTTCCAAATAGCTCTGTAGTTTTAGGTTTAGGTGTTGCTGTAAAAGCAAACTGACTAATGTTTGGTTGTTGTCCTTTCTTTTCTATTTCTTCAGCAATTACATCATCTAAATCTTTACCAGGAACATCTTTTTCTGCTGCTTCTTCTAAACTTAAAGCTTTTCGCATATGACGAGAGGTTTCTCCTGATTGTGAACTATGTGCCTCATCAATGATTACTGCATATTTTCGCTCACTTGATTGAGACACCTCATTAGAAATAATTGGGAACTTCTGAATAGTTGTGATAATGATACGTGTCCCATTTTCTATCTCACGTTTGAGGTCTTGTGCTGTTGTTTTTTCATCGAGATATGCTACCATTCCTGGTATATTATCCAGTTGCTTAATGTTATCTTGTATCTGCTTGTTCAATACACGTCTATCGGTTAACACAAAAATGGAATCGAACAATCCCTTTTGGTCAGTGTAATTTTGATAGAAGTTTGCTAGTCGATATGCTAGCCATGTAATGGTATTAGATTTACCAGAACCTGCTGAATGCTGAATGAGGTAGTTTTTACCCGTACCATCTATTTTTAATTGTCCTAAAATCCTACGAACTGCCTTTAACTGATGGAAACGTGGAAACAATAATTTTGTGGTTTTTTTTGTATCTAGTTTTTTTGTTTTCGGATTGTAGAACGTGTCTTCATCATCTTGTAGGTTAATGAAGTTTTGTACCAAGTCCATTAAAGAATCTTTGCGTAAAATATCTTCCCATAAATAAGATGTTGAAAACCCTGTATTGTCTGAACTATAATTTGTTAAACCTTTATTGAAAGGCAAAAAGTAGGTGGACTTACCAGCTAATTTGGTTGCCATAAACACTTTTTCTGTTCCCACAGCAAAATGTACCAAACAACGCTGAAACTCTAAAAGGGGTTCACCTTTAGGGTCTCTGTCTTGCATGTATTGCTTAATCGCATTATGATGATTTTGAGAGGTTAATGCATTTTTAAGTTCTGCGGTTGCGACTGGAATACCATTGATAAAAAAACCAAGGTCTATTTCATTATTATTTTTTGTTGAATAAGCAAGCTGACGTATTATTGATAATCTGTTTTCTCTATACCATTGCTCATGTTCTGGTGTTTTATTATTTGCTGGCTGAAAGTAAGCTAGGTCTAGCTTAACACCATTCATTTTAATGCCCTTGCGCAAGGTGTCTAGTGTTTTGTTAGTTTTTAAACTTTTGCTAACACGCTCTATAATTTTAGCATCTACTGAGTTGCCTAATTGCTCACGCAGATGAATGTATTTTTCGCCTTGTGATAGATTAATAAAGCTTAATATTTCACTTGGAATTACAGCATTGGCTTTATCATATTTTGAAGGTTGTACCAAGTGATATTCACCAACGCCACCTTCTTGTAGGCTAGCTGTAAGATAATGTGCTATATGGTCTTCAAAATGTATTTCTTTAGTGCCTCCTGCCATATTATTATGCCGTTTTAGGTTTCCAATCTCTTACATCTATTTTGCCTGTTACAGCTTCACTGATGATTGATTGACGGTATTCTTTTAGTTTTTTGATTGACTTTTCTAACTTCTCAATTGAGCTAAATATTTTATTTACTTTAAAATCTATGTATTCAGAAATATTCTTTTGCTCATCTACTGGTGGATAAAATAGAATTGTGTCTTTTAAAATTTTATTAGTAATACTATAAACCTTTACTCCTTTAACTAGATTTTGTATTTGGGTTCTATAAGTAGTTGAATCAAAGAAATAAGCAAAGTATCTATAATCACTATTATCAATTAATCTTGCAATAATGGTATGATAACCAGCAAATGTTGGAATGTCAGAGTTCAAGTGAGTGAAATTACCAGAACCTTCAATATCTTCAGAAGTATCTGCAAAGACAAAATCTCCCTTCGATAATAGTGAACTTTCATTAGATTCAATGTAGTCTTCAATAACACATTTCAGATTGTGAATTTCTGGGTTTACTTCAAATCCAAATTTTGAGTGTATTTCCCCATAGTTTACAACTGGTATTCCTTCATCAACTAAGTTAGCTTTAGTTATGGTGAGACCTTTGCTTGTTTCGAATTTGTATCGAAATTTAACCACTTTCCAATGTTCAGGAATATCACCCAACCACTCAATGCCATAAGCTCTTAATGGTACATTAGGGTTTAAGCCTTTTGTAACTGCTTCGTTAATAATAGCTTGGCGTTGCTCCTTAAGTTTTTCTATGAGTTCCTCCTTTTGAGCTATAATGCTGTCTATTAAATTAGTTTTATAGTCTAGGTAGTTCGCTATTTGAGTAAATACTTGAGAATCCGTCGGAATTGTAATAAATTGATTTTTTATTAGACTGCCTGTTAAAAGTGGTTGGGCATTTGTATTCGCCAGTCTATTTAATTTAAGCGACTTTAGCCAATAGGTTAAAAATTCTTCATTGATTTTACTTTTGACCAATAATGCGTTATCCGTGACCCATTTTTTGCCATTTAATAAATGAATGTTTCCACAATGTGCTCCAACTCTGCCGATAATAATGTCTTTACTTTCACTGTTGTAGTTATTTGTTTTTCCAAGTATTCCATTACCACCTAATACAGGAATATCATACTCATCTGAAAGCAGTTCAGTACTGATAGACTTACCACTTTTTATTTCCATTAAAAATTTTAGCTTTACCAAAGTCCAATCTATTGGAATTTTTCCAATCCATTCTACACCACTATCTTTATATGTTTTGTATTTCTTTATCATTATGAAATCAAATCTTGTAAAAGGTCTGTAATACTACTTTCTAAGTCTTTAATCTCACTTTTTATTTTGCTTGCTGGTCGTAAAGGTTTGTACTCGTAAAAATACTTAGTAAAGTTGAGTTCGTAGCCAATGCGTGTTTTATCATAATCTATCCAAGCATCTGACACATGTGGTTGTACCTCTCGTTCAAAATAGGTTTCTACATCTTCGCTAAGCGGTACACTTTCTGTATCACGCTTTTTATTGTCTGGTTTTGGTTTTCCGCTTCTGTCTAAGATAATTTCACCATTATCATCATATTGTGGTTGCTCTACTGTTAATTGGTAGTATCCGAAGTATTCGTTATCGAATATTTTACTGTGTTCACTTTCTTTAAAGCTAGTGTGTAGATCGAGCAAGCTAGAGATGTGTTTGCTTGTGATCTCGTTACGCTTGTTGCCCAAACTTTTTTTGTTAGGTTGGCAGTATACATGGTGTCTTTCTTCTTTTCCATTTATAATTACTTTTTCGGTAGCATTACCATCAATTAATTGGATTTTACCTTTACGCTCCTTAGACTTTTTATTGGTTAAAAACCATATATAAGTATTGATACCTGTATTATAAAAAAGGTCTTTAGGTAAAGCCACGATGCACTCTAGCCAATCGTTTTCTATAATCCATCGACGTATATCACTTTCTCCACTACCGGCACCACCTGTAAATAGAGGAGACCCATTTGTTACCACTCCTATACGAGACCCTTCACGTTCCATTTTGGAAAGCATATGTTGTAAAAACAATAATTGTCCATCGCTTATACGAGGTGTCCCTGCATAAAAACGACCAGCAGGATTTAAAGCTTCATTTTCTATAAATTTTCTATCCTTTTTCCACGTTACACCGTATGGTGGATTTGCCATCATATAATGGAAAGTCTTTCCAGGAAACTGGTCTTCACTAAAGGAATTTCCGTGTTTAATATTGTTTGCATCCTCTCCAGTGATTAATGCTTCTGATTTTGCTATAGCATAAGATTGTTCATTGAGTTCCTGTCCATAAGTAACAATATCAGGTTTATTTAAGCTTTCTGCACATACTTTTTCTAGAATATGCTTTTTACCCAAGTGTACCATACCGCCTGTTCCACATGCTGGGTCAAAAATAGTACGTATAATACCAGGCTTTGTTAGAGCCTCTTTTTCGTTTGCAAAAAGGAAGGTATTCATAATCTGAATGACATCACGCGGTGTAAAATGCTCCCCAGCAGTTTCATTAGATTGCTCGTTTGATATACGAATGAGTTCTTCAAACACATAACCCATACCATGATTATCGATGGCTTCTGTATGTAAATCGATTTTACATATAGCATCAATCATCTCATACAACAATCGGTTTTTTACTAGTCTCCCAACAATTTTATCAAATTGGAAGCTTTCTAGAATTTCACGAACCTCTGGATTGAAACCATTGAGATAGTTGTTGAAATTAATTTCTATGTATTGTGGCTCGTCCTTTAACGAATGTAAGGTGTGTTTTGAAGTATTGTAAAACTTAAAGTTACCAGCAGCTTTACGTAATACAGGAATAAGTTTTTCTTCGGATAGCTTGTCTTTAAACTTGGTATAAGCATCACGAACTTTATCATTTACAGGGTCTAGGATACAATCTAACCGACGTAAAACAACAAAAGGTAATACTACGTCTCCAATCTCATTTTTCTTGAAAGCATCACGAAGTACATCATCTGTAATCTGCCAAATAAACCCTACTTCTACCTTTGTGTTTTTATTGCTCATTGTATTTTTTAACTCTTTGTTGTTGTTTTACTATGCAAATATATTTTAAATGTGTGCATTGTTGGTGCACAGTTTAATTTAATAATCGATTTTTAATGGTTTTATCTGGGTTACAACCGAACAAGCTTCTGTCTAATTGGTTATTCTTGACAGAAACATAGGTAGATATCTGAGAACAATGCTTGACCAATTGACTCATTATGTTATTAACTGATTCATAATGTTTTGTACCTGTATTATCTAGGTTTGAAAATATTTCTAAATACTCAAAATCATTCTCTTCCTTGATTTTTTCTAATTGATTAGAGTAAAACAAATCGAAACCTTTATCTGCTTTAGATATAGTGTAGTTACTCAATATTCGTCTTTTGTGTATTTCCGATTTTGCTAAAACAAGTTCAATGTTAATTGTATAATTACGTAATAAATTGACCGCAGTAACTAGTTTACCATATTCTTTTATCCACCAATCATTTGGTTTATGCCTATTCTCTCTAATGTTTTGAGCTACGATAGTAATTTGGTATTCAATTTCTAATTCTAAAGGTAAGTAGGCCGCTAAGAACGGGATGAGATTTGTCAACCCTCTGTTAAGATTACCTGTTTCATTACTGAAATAATAGTTGTCGGCGATTACTAAACTGTTAGATAGAGGTTTTTCAAATTCTATTATTTTTTCCCACCCATCTTGTATTATTTCATTTTTACTTACTTCTCTGAAATAGGATTTAGAAAAAACTGTATCAGGAACTTTAGAAGTAGCATAAATTGCCATTCCTAATTTTTTCTGCTTTTTCTCTGCTGTTTCTTCTTTAATGTCTAGGACATAAATAGCTCTAGGGTTTTCTATAGTTTTATCTAAATCCTTCTTTATTTCTTGAATAAAAACTTCCTTTGCTTTTGGTAATTGCATAGTTGCAGAACTACTATAAGCTATACTAATTGGATCAAAATCATCTATAAGCCTTTCATCTAAATCATCTTGTGAGATGTTTATATTAATTTCAATACCACTTTTGATTATTTTATTCCAATGAGGCATCTCCTCATCAAATAAAGCGAATTCTTCAATTTTATTTGGTTCAATGTAGAGGCTTATCATTCGGCTTGATTTTTTCTTAATTCTTTAATCATTCCTAAAGTCAGTCTTCCAGATTCATTGTAAAATCCTTTACCGAAGTCTCTATCAAATTTACCTTGCGAATTTAACTTCATTTCATATGGTCCTTCTTTTTTATGGAAATAAAATACTTTAAATGGATTAGGGTTTAATTCTTCATTCATAATAAAGCCTTCTTCAATTGCAATTAACTGAGCTCTTCTTATGATGTATTCGGAGTGTGTTTCTACCAAAAACAGCACATTTTTATTAGATACTTCTAATAAAAAATCACATAATTTAGATTGTAACTCAGGATGTAAGTTCAATTCTGGTTCTTCAATGAGAACCGTTGGTACATTTCTGTTTTTCTGTTTTTTAGAAAATAATATAGTAGCTAGTTTTAAAATCAAACTCATTATCTGTAAAGAGCCCATTCCTTTATCTGACAGGTGGTTTTGAGCACCATCTTCAACTATATGAAATTCATAAGCTTCGCCAGCATAAAATTTTATTGAGAAGTCCTCACCAACTTCAAATTCTTTCATCCAATGTTTTACGAAAGATTTAGATTCAGCTTTATCATCTAATCCAGCCTGTTTAAAATGATGTATGGCTTGAGCTAAATCATTGTTTTTATCCCTTAAAGCAAATAGAGCAGATTGCTTACTTGGATTTGCAGGTAGGTAATGGAAGGTCTGGGAATTAATAAGGTTGCTTACCCTATCTGCCCATTTTTCTAGCTTCACTTTATTTTGATGAACCTCTATAGAATCAGGATTAAATGTATCGTCATTATTACTTTTAGATTCTTCAGAATCTTTTTTGTACTGAATTTCATTGAAGTACAAAATGATACTTATAAACTCTTGTATCATTGTGTCTTCAGATAATACAATATCATCTTCATTCTCATCTCCTTCTTCAACCTCATACATTTGTCCTACACGCAAGAATTGAAGTGGATATGACACATTAAAATCAAAACCTTCTTCTTTCTTTTGTTCGGGTATAGCTTTATCAATTTTTTCAATTTGATTTACTAGTGAGTTCCTCTTGTCCTTAAGGGTAAGATACTCCTTAGACACCTTAGATTGAAGTTTTGAAATTTGGTCTTCAATGTCTCGTAAGTCGCTAGTTAGGCGAGCTAGTTGATATACTAATTGCACTTTATCCGAGTCTACTCTTTTTTTCTTTCTCTTTAAATGTATTATTTCTTTTAGATAATCTATTTCTAAAATGATTCCTTCATTTTCGTCTATCACATTGAATGAATGTACATTTGCTTTAGTAGTATCATCTTTTCCAGAAATAATGACTGAGAATTCAATATTATTAATAGCTGAGGTAAACTCAATTTGATTAGACTTTGATTTGTTGTTTTTTGCACGACCAAAAGTCACAATATTGGCATCTTCTAGGACAGCACTATCAAACGAGAAGGTGTCGAAAAGTTGATTCTGTAGGTAATCCATCATTAAGAGCTGTGCTTTTACCATTGTAGATTTGCCTGAATTATTACGACCTACTAAATAAGTGATATCTCCAAATTTAAGCATAGGAAAGTCTTCAAATCTTCTAAAGTTTTTGAAGCCAATACCTTTTGTTTGTTTGCTTGTTTTCATAATACAAAGCTATTTTTATTGACGCAGTGTATCTGCATTATTATATTTGATTGCCTCTGTTTGATGCGTTCTGTTATTTTTTAAACTTACGTGGTTTGAACAGTTTAGTTCTCCTGAAAATGATATGTTTTTTTACAAATTAAATAATAAATAGTTTAAAAGTATATGCATGGTATAATTAATCTTCAATGCTAATATTGTAAATAATATCGTAACCTACATCTTTTCTGATTTCAAATACTTGGTTACTCATCTTCATATCTCTAGATGTTAATCTCTCTACAGGTTTTAAACCATGTGCAATACCTGCATCTATTCTTATGCTAAAAGACACCTGGTCAGACGTAAACTTAAAATATCTGTAGTGAGGAAGCCTATGTTCTTCCTTAAAATCTATTTTAAAACCATAATTAATTGAAAGCTCTTTAAGGTCATATACATAATCATCAAGTTCTTTATAATTATGAATAATATATTCTGGGAAATAAGGACTTCTAAAGTCTGATTTCGCTAGGTGAACATTAAGTTCTGAGACCTCAATACCCCAAAGTTCTTTAATTTGATTAATGAATTGTAGCATTAATCGTAATGAAAACTCTGATTGATTATACTTGTCAAAGTATGCAACTTTAAATGTTTGATTTGTTATTTTGGATAACAAGTCTTGAGAATTATTAAGGTTTGAAACCATGAGTTTAGCAATGTCGTTACTTTGACTTTTTCTAGGAATACTCCCCTTAATTCTAGATTCATATAAATTACCTGAACCAAAATCTGGTACTTTAAAATCAGGATAGTTTTCTATGTTGGCACCTTCTACTTTGAAGAATTTCTCTTGGGCTCCAGCTGTCCACTCCTGATTTAAGGTGTCATAGTCCCCTTTTGAAATATAACTTAGTGTTTTGCCGTTTTGTAATGTTACAGATAAGTGTGTAGGGTAGTTGAGTATGGCATAATTATTACCTTGTCGTAAATCAAAATTATGATTCAGCAAGTAAGCAGATAGTTTTTCTTGATTATTGCTAAAAAGAATATCACCTTCAATAATTAAATTGATTTCAATTCTATCTCTCTTTAAATTATTTAACCAACTTATATTTTCAATATCCCATTCATCAATCTTATTGTTGATATGAATATTAATTTCCTTTATTTCATATTGGTATTTTAGGATACTTATTTCATCATTAAGAGAACCAAAGACCAAACTAACTTTGTCAGCTTCAGACTGCAATTCTTTTGGAAGCTGATTATCCAAAGCAGAACGCAACCATTCAATGGCTATAAAGCGATCTAAATCTTCAATATGCCATTGAGTACCTCGATCTATTAGACACTTAGTGCAAGCTGTTTGGCAATCACAATTATCTAAAACATTTAATGCAAGTTTCAGTATTTTTTCTGCATATAACTTAAACTGGGAAGCATAACCAGCACCACCTTTTGCAGTATCGTAAATAAATATAGTTTGATAGCCATTATATTGCTTAATACCAAAACCTAATTCAGATTCTTCAATAGCCAGATGTTCTGCCAAAGATTTCGAAAAAATAACACCTAGAGAATAGGCTAGTTTCTTATCGTTAACATAGGATTGATTTCTGTTCTTTAATCGAATTTCTGTAAAGTCTGTTTTAAACCTACTTCCTAAAATAATATGTTCTCTTACGTTTTGAGCTGAACAGGTACTTTCTCCATTACTATCTCGTCCTCCCCTTAATCGCCAATGACCTTCTAGTCGCTCACTAGAGGTTTCAACTTTACCACAATCTAAGCACAAACTATAGCCTTCGCCTTCTCCAGTATTGTAAAATAGTATTTGTGTGTCTTTTTCACTAGAACTTGTCCTGAAATCAATGAAACGATTTTGATTAGCAGCCCAAGGTTCGATATTAAGAAGAAGTGGCTCTAAATATTGTGGTTTACTTTTTTCAGAGATAACTCTAGTTGGTGTACTATATAAGTCTATTGAAAAACCTGCTGGTTCAACAAGCTCAGTAAAACTCCCTTTATGTTCACCTAATTCTAAACCTTGAAAAGAACCTATATCATTACATTTAGGGCAATTATCATCTACATTTTCTTGAAGGTCAACTGTACGCTGATAACCGCAGTTTTTGCAGCCTTGTATCACATTCCTGTCTGCAGACTGACCCCAGTTATTCTTCATCACTATGCCTGAGGATTTATAATTTAGTCCATCAATAAGAATATTGTTGCCTGGTGCAAATTCGGTAAGTGCTCTAGCAATAGGGTAACTTGGATTTGATTTAAGTCTGTTTTTGTTACTCTTTTGTAGGTCAGACAATGTGATTTTTTCAAAATCTACAATTCCAGTTGGTAAACCAGCATTTGGCAAGAAGTTCTCCTCGGCTAAACAATTAAGAACAAATTTTTGTAAAAATTGACCTTTTCTATAACCTATTGCTTTGTAGGCAGGACTTGCATCTCCAAACTGTTTTTTTAATTCTTCAAGTTTTTTATCATAACCATCTCTTTGGGTTCTAATTCTACCAATAATTTTCTTGAAGTTATCTGAAACTATTGAAATAAGTGCTTCTGGACTAGCATCAGATAAAGGAGTGTCTTTAACAATGTATTCTAGTTGTTTCTGGAAGTCTAAAGAATCAATATTTTCTAACCAGTTTAGAAAACTATGAGCTATAGTTGGTGAATCTTCATAAAAGAATTTTTCAATACTTTCTTTAACGTTGAGTCCCCTGTTTTCATTTCCTTGGTGTCTAATAAATATTCCAAAGAGTAAGGAGTTTACATGTCTCTCTACAATGTTCTTACTGTCAAAAGCAAGAATAGGTGGGGCAATTTTGTGATCTAAAGCCCATTTTGGATTGTTCATAGTACGAAGCCCAATTGGATTAGGTGCACAAAAAGTTAACGCTAAAGACTTGTTTTCTGAACGACGACCAGCTCGACCAGTTCTTTGTAGGTAGTTTGCAGGCATAGGAGGGACATTACTCATAACCACTGCTGAAATACCTCCTATATCAACACCCATTTCCATGGTTGTAGAACAACTTAATATGTTTATTTCTCCGTTTTCAAACTGTTCTTCTAATTCTTTGAGTCGCTTTTTATCTTGCTGTGCTGAATGCTCTCCAGCTAAATATAATTTATCATAATCAAAAACGCGTTCATGTAAATTATTCCATAAACCTTTACTTCTTGCTTCTTGACTGTTTTCCTCTAACCAAGCATCTACTTTTTCGGTTTGGATTGGTTCGTTATTATTATCCTTATGGTATGGGTGTGAGTATATTGGAAATTGATGTGTTTTAGAATTGTCTATTTTATAATTATTTATATTATTATATTCTAAATTCCCTTTGATTAATGGGGAATATCCTCTAAAAACCTTATCAACTAGTCTTTTTGTAACTGGACACAAGAATTCTTTACCTGCTATTTCAAATTGAGTATTTTCAAAAAAATCGAGTTTGTATCCGTCTCCATCAGCAGTAAGGATTTTTTGCCTTAAAGTTCTCCATATTTTTTCTAACAATTCATTAAGTTGATCTTCTCTAACCTCTGTAATATCTCCTTTGTCTTGCCAACCCAAACCTGCACAAATTAATAATACTAACCTTGACTGTGTTATTGAATTTGGGTTATACAGTTTCCACTTATTAGCATTTACAAGATCTGTATTTGATGGATAAATTAGTTCAGAGCGATAAAACTTAGAGGTAAATAATCGCATGGCATCATCAAAAGAGAAGTTGAAGTTATATCGAATAATGTAATCGGCAGCGATTTTTAATAACGCCAACCATTCTTCATTATCAATTCCAAGTTTTATGGCTATTTCTGGTGCGATTATGCCATCCAAATTTGGGTATACAATATTTAATAATCCTAAGTTTTCAAGTGATCTTTCTCTTGGTATTCTGCGAGCAAATTGATCATATAACAAAGATTTAGCGTAAGTTACATTATCAATAGCGAGGTTATTACCTCTAGCTCCTTTTTTGAATAGTGTTTTAAAGTCATTTTTTTCTTTTACGTGGTCAATAATTTCATTCCATGTGGATCTGCTATTTGTTAATGTATCATTGCTTCCTGAGCTCAAACTAATATTTATTTCTTCTATCTCTTTCTCAATTTTCTTTTTCATAAACGCAGGTGCCTCATCCAATTGCTTTACATACATAGCTCTTGCTTGTAGTAGCTCATCATTGCTTGCTTCTACTTCATTTTCTTTTAACTTTTTAAGCAAATAGTGATAAACTTGATAGCGTATCCAATCACTTTCACTATCTATATTAATTAATGCGGAAATCTTAGCAGTTCCCTGTCTACTATCTGTAAATGAAATATACTTTCTGCCTTTATATAAGGTTTTAGTAGTTTGATTATTAATGACCTCAGTTTGGTCTAAAACAATATCGGATAAGATTCTGTTTGTAAATGCAGATGATATTCTAAAATGAATGGGATTGTCGTTTTGATTACCACAGTGAGGACAGTTACTTTCATCAGATAAAAGGAAATCTTCTCCACCATGATTAATAGTATTGTCCAAATTAATACTACAAGCCAATAAAGCCTTGTTCTGATCAATATGCTCCCTTCTTACTAGCCTTACCAGACGGTTATCAATTTTTGCTTTGCTTTCATCTTCCTCTCCTTTATCTTCGTTTTCAATACTAAAAGCTTCATAACCAACTGTTGCTTTTTGAGTGATTTTATCTTTATCTCTTTCTCCTTCTAACATCATATTTCCACAGCTTCGGCAAGCAATAAGTTCTAATAATGGGTGTCCACAAGAACATTGCTTACCTGCGATAGTGTACATTGTACCTAATGCTTTATTTGGCTTTTGATTTTTATGTTTATCACACTTTGTATTAGTACAAGCATAAACCCCTCCAATACCTCTCGTAAAAAAATGACCACGAACAGGAAGTAGATTTTCACCATTTACCTTTTGTTCTGCTAGTGTATCTATGATACTTAGTTGATCTAGCTTATTGGGAATATGTAAGTAATTGCCAATTTCGCTTTGGGTAATACCTTTGTTATGTAAAAATTTATCTCTAAGTAGTTTTATGTTATTTTGAGAAAGCGTTTGAGATAACTGTGGAATATCTTTGTCGTCTATTTGATTATTAACTTGCTTACCAGTAATAACTTCAATTTGATCTGTAGAAATTCCACATAAATCAGACATGAACTTCTTTAGTGTATCTGTATTTCCACTTCCTACTGTTGCTGAAGTTATGGCAAACCTTAAGTCTTTTATATCTACTTCAAAAGCCGAAACAACACGTCTTATGAGTAGAGCCATTTCAGCTGCTTTTGAACCAGTAAGTGTATGAGCTTCATCTAATAAAATCCAGCGTAATGATCCTTTCGATTTTTCTAGAATAGGAACATCAGCATTCCTCACCAGCATATATTCTAGCATCGTAGGATTTGTAAACAGGATCTGTGGTGGAGTTTCTCTTATTTGTTCTCTTGAAATAAGTTCTGGTAATGCTTTCTTTTTCTTGTCCTTACTGTTTTCTTTATTAGGAGTATCGCCTGTTAGTAATGCATACTTTACGCCGTCTAGAGCTGAACACCATGCATGCATTCTTTTTCTTTGACTTGCAATTAAGGCATTTAAAGGGTATAGAAAGATAGCGTTAACCCCTTCTTGATTATTACAATTTTGATGAATGTCATGGATTACTGGAAGCATAAAGCATTCTGTTTTACCAGAACCAGTACCTGTGGTAACTGCAATTGATTTATTCTTGTTAAGCAATGTTTTCCAGCTTTTAAGCTGATGTTTATAAGGATGACGAGTTTTAGGGAACTGAAAATCTGGATCTTTTATGGCATTTAGCGCATCAATAAATTCTTGCTTAAAAATAGTTGATGTTTGTCCAAAAGTTAACTGATCTTGTTCCCAAGGGAATGTGTTTTGGAAAATAGCATCAGCCATGATAGGCTCTTGTGACAGCAGGTATTTGAAGTAATCTTGCATTTCTTTATCACCAGTAGCCCAAAGCGATAAAATAGCATCAGTTAATCTGTTTTCTGTTTTAGTATAAAATTCTTTAAAATTCATCATCTTAGATTCTATTAAGGGCGTGTAAAATTGTTTTGTTGTAAAAATCTTGTTTTAGGTACTGGCTGTATTGAATATTTCTTCTTATGACTTCTCTTTTTTCATCGCCAGCCCATATAGGGTATTCATTATGAGTGTTGTTTATTGATTCTGCAACAGCAATAGGCGCTTGTAATAGCAGTCTCACTTGATGATGTTCTTCAATGTGTATATTATGATTCCCATTTATTTTAGGACTATTGCGAGGAAGCTCGCTTAGTACTCTGCTTCCTAGTTGTGATCTTAAATCGAGTATGTTTCTTTGTAAAATTGGTTCTGACTCAATAGTTGAACCACTAATAAACTTGAAGAGTTCTTGTAAACCGTTTTCACCCATGTATGATGAGATAAGCTCTACAATTTGACTATGATATTTGAAATCACTTGGTTCATTTATTTCGGCTAATGCATTGCTCCAGTTTGTCTTTGTTATCCAATGAAAACAGAAACCTAAATCCTTTTCCATTTCAGGGATAGCTTTTTGAATGAATTCTGATGAGTCAGATTGATTAAAACCTAAAAAGAAAAAAGCCCTCGATGCAACTTCTGAACTCCTTGAAATTGCTCGTAATTGATCAAAGGTTGAAAAAGGCAAATCATATTGAAAGCAGATATTGAAATATGTTAATGTCTGTTTCCAAAGATCATCGTTGAAATTAGTAAGCTCTAACTCTTTATGGTAATTATCTATACGTTCATTTTTATCTACCCCAAGAAAAAAACCTCCTGTATTGACAAAGCGAGGCATCAATTGTTTTCCTTCTTTTTTGTAAGATATTATAATGAATTGATTTGAGATTTCTGTTGAAGGAATAGAATATGTTACACCATTTTTCAAAAGTGGAATAATTTCGATTTCATCAGCAGAGCAATTTACTGGAATTGCAAATAGTTCAAGATTATCCAAAGATTTGAAAAGACTAACCTCTCTTTGCAATTGATTGTCAACGACTAGCGAATGACTAAATCCTGAGATCTTATATGTATTCTTATTTCTTCCTTCAGATAATTCAAGGCAAACAGTATTTTCATAGTCCATAGCATCAGCTAAGTAAAATAACCTTACTATTTCGTCTTTATATGATATTACTGGTTGAGTAGATTCTTGTATTTCCTTAGTAATACTTACATCAGGTTTTAAGCTGTTCTTAATTTTAAGCAATGTTTCATTGTTAGGTGTGCTAAGAATACGCATACCATAAAGATTTGCAAGCGATAGAGGTTGATCTTCATCAATAAGATGCCCTTCTGCATCTGTTATCGCCATTCCTTGAAAAGGGGACAGTAAGTCAAAAAATAATTTCTTTTTACTTGGGTAACTCAGAGAACCTTTCACAATAGTTGGTATTTTAGAATGCTCTATGTTTACTTTTAATGTATAATGATTGTTGTCCTCTTTGATCTGTATTAACGATGATTCGTCTAGCTTACATTCGAAATAATCAAGGTTTTTAAATTCTATGACTGCTGAATGAATTGATTGATTTGAATACCTAGCCTGTAGCTTCCCTATGTTGAAGAAAATATCATGAGCTATTAAATCATCTTTTTCAATTCTTAAATCAAAACAGCCAGTAGAAATATAGCTCAATCTAGATAGGTCTTCCCAGGTGTTTCTAGAGTTATGCTTCTTAATAAATACCTTGAATCGGTTTCTTTTAATATCATATCCTTCATCATCAAAAACGAGTATCTTGGGAATACCTTGAACAACTGGCAGGTTGGATTTTAGCATCCAGTTTGGTTTTTTGCTTTCTATTATCCAATCGAAGGAGTTAACACCACTTTGATAGACTCTTTTTTCATCTCCAGAATAAATTTCTATTTCACCCTCAAATGGCATCCAAGAAAGACTCTTTGCAAATAAATTTATTTCAGAAGAAGGGAAGTCGCTTTTCCATTGACTAGGAAAGAGTACTGCTGCTTCTTTATTTGAGGCAGTAGTGCCTTTAAGAAGTCGCCATTCATTTTCGGTAAACCTAGTCCATAAGCTTGGTTCTTCATGATTTGGAATAGTTTGTATAAAATCTTGCAGTTCCGTTTTTTTACCATTATTTATTACATAGGTCTGTGGAGTACCAGAAGAAACATCCCATTCTTTATTATCTTGATTGTACCAGTCTGTTTTAAATTGACCATTTGCCATTTTACGGAAAACACATACTAGGTTATCATCCATAAAAAATTGATAATCTCTTTCTAAAGCTTCAAAGCCTAAAAAATCACTCAGTGCCTCCTTAGTATATGCGTTTGCTAATCCTAACCTTAAGCTAATTTTATACTCTTCATTTTTAGAGCTTAACAGCCAGTAGTTTTTAGGTTTTGACTGTCTCGCTTTTTTTACTAATGAGGCTCTTTTTACTTTTAATGATTTGGATATTTCTTTTAAAGATTCTTCGGATTCTAGTAATTCTTCATATTGACCATCACAATTTAAAATTGACTTTACAATTTCAAGACAGTTTTCATAGATGATGTCATTCTGGCTAGATTTAGGCAATAGGTCAATAATATGGGTTTTGAATATAAAGTCTTCTATTTTGTCTGGTTGCTCTTCTAAAACAGCTTCTAAAAAAGCCTTGTACTTTCCTTGGTTCTCTGAAATATGCTTAAGAGGAAGCCCTCCTTGTAGCAATAATGTTTTGAAGTAAAGCGTGTTTTGTTTTTTAATCCACTTTATGCCTAGTATTTGTGCTCCTTTACGAGCCATTTTATAAAATTCGTCTTCGGTTAATATAAACCTACTATTTCCTCCTAAAGAATAAAAGACTTCTAGTTTGCTGGGGATTCCACCATTGTAATTTCTTTTCCACCATTGCGCATAAAAAAGTGAAACATCCCTAGGGTCTAGGGTGTTTAAAGTTCCATATTTTAGAATTGAACTAAGTCTTTCAAATTCATCATCAGCTAGGAAGTACTTCCAAAGGGGGCGGCCATCATGTTTATTTAGTCCGTTTTTATTTAGTAGGGTTGTAAAAAAGTTTGGTGTCATTTAAATAGCTGTTTTTTGTTTTTAGAGATGCATCAAAGATATTTTTTTTCTGCGCAAAGTAATTGCACACTTAGTCATTGTAATACTGTTGCATTACATTAACTTGTCGACGCACTTCTTCCTTTAAACGCTCTGGCTCTAAAATTTCCACATCTTGTCCATAAGACAATATTTGTTGTACTAACTCTTTATTTATTATTGTTTCAAACCAAACTTGGTCTTGTTTATCATCTTCAAAAAATTCTTCAAAATCTGGTTGAAATGGCTTGGTTTTAAAATAGTCTTCTCTTCCGTTATGAAAACGCAGAATAATCCTTTCAATCTCTGCATTAGGAGGACGCACAATACCAACCATTGACCTAAAAAAACTATCCCAGTCAGTTTTCATTTGACTATATTCTACATCTTCTTTGATTTGAAAATCTATTAACCGTTCATCCAAAGGAATACTCCATTTTTCAATTTCTTTAGATTTATTTAATCCGAAAACAAACCACCTTCTGTTATACTGTTTTAAAACTTGAGGATGGAATTCAAACTGACTTGGTAATTCATCTTTAAATCCTTTATAAGTTACTAGGAATACTTGTTTTTTCTTAATAGCTAAGTATAATGGTTTCAAATATTTTATGCCTTTGTATTCTTCATTGTGATCGTAATATAAAATTCTTGAGGTATCATCATCCTGTTCTTCTTCATCTTGAAACTTAATTAATGCTTCAGCAAGCTTGTCGTATTTTGGATGATTTTCAAAACGCTCTAAAAGCTGTTGGGCAGCATCTATTAAATACTGCTCGTATTCAAGTAATGGACGTTGAGCTATTGAGAAATTAGGATCATCATATTTTAATATCCTCACTTTATCAGGTAATGGAGCACCAAAGCCGTTTTCCTTATTTCTAAAAACCTTAAGGTCTTCTCGTAGCGTTCTAACAGAAATACTTTCGTTAGGGTAGAAAGTTGATATTTGTCTATTCAAAACTTCATGAAGTCTATCGAAACTATAAGCCCTTTTTCGGAAACAATAGTCTAGGATATTATATCTTATATGAGCATGTTTGCTATTTGACATTTAAGTGTTTTATTTAATATTGTAAAAGACCATAGCTTAAAGCTTATAGCATACCTCTATTTAGGCTAATTAGATTTTGGGGTGATAGTTTTTTATACTACTCTCAAATGTAAGAAATTGTATCAACAGAGTGCGTAGTTCTAAAAAATTTTTGAAAAATAATTTTTTGGAGGCTTTGTTTGAATGCAAACTACCCTATACAAACACCCCCACCCATTCACAGGAGGGAAACTCCCCCTACCACTTTATATAGAAAAGTTATTTTCTGCCTGCAATTAAAATTCAAGTTGATAGCTGTAATTTTTATCAGGAGTGAATTGATTTTCTATGTGGTTTAGTACAACTCAAAAATTTTAGAATAATGGTTAGAATCATTAATTACAAGGAAAGATTTAAGGATGATGGAACATCATTCTTTGTTCTGGAACTGCAAGGTGGTATTGAAATGGTAAAAAGTAAAGCTACTGGCAACTTTTATGCGACAGCGAAAAGAGCTTATATACCTTCAACATTTGATGAAGATGTCTGTAGTGCTTTAATAGGCACAGAAATGGCAGGAAGCATCATTAAAGAGGATTGTGAGCCTTTTACTTATGCTATTAAAGAAACAGGAGAAGAAGTAACCTTGAACCACAGATGGATTTATGTTACAGAAGACGCTGTAAAGCCAAAACAACAAGCTGTTAAGTATGAGAAGAATGTAATGGCAAATTCAGATGTGTTCTCTAAAAATGGCATTTTAGAACATGCAGAGTAGCAATATTAGCCTAGTCTATGTAATATAGATTGGGCTTTTTTTAAGTGTAATAAACTTCAAATTATGTATCATGGAAATAGCAGAAGTGAGAGTATCATATTCAAACAACAATAAAGAGAAATTTAAAATAAATAATAGTAAGGAGTCGTATGATGTTTTAATAGCTTGTTGGAGCAAACAAACTATAGAACTACAAGAAGAGGTAAAAGTATTATTATTAAATCGGAACAATCAGGTAATTGGAATCTATCCTTTGTCAAAGGGTGGAATGGCGGGAACGGTAATTGATGCTAAATTAGTGTTTTCTGTGGCATTGAAATGTGGTGCAAGTAGCATTATTATTGCTCATAATCATCCAAGTGGAAACCTAAATCCTAGCGAAGCAGATAAAAATATCACTAGTAAATTAAAAAAAGCTGGAGAACACCTAGATATTGTTTTACTTGACCATTTAATTATCACTAAAGATGGATTTTTTAGTTTTACTGATAATGGACTGATGAAATAATATTTTGTCTTCTATTAATTCATGAACGTGCTTAAAAGGACACTTTTTAGGGCAAATTATAACTTTTAATGTAAGCATAGATAGGTATTAATAGCGTTTTTTAAAAATCAATAAGTTCTGTTAGTTCAACTTCTAAAGCTTCGGCTATTCTATGTAATGTATATATTGTTGGGTTTGTTCTGCCTGATTCTATCCTTGATACGTTAGTTGTATCAAATTTACCAGCTACTTCTTCCATGTTAATAACAAGTTGGAGTTGTGTAATATTTTTAGACTCCCTTACTTCTTTAATTCTTTTTCCAACTAATTTTAAAAGCTTTGACTTCTTCATACTTGACATATTTGGCAATGTCAAATAGACAGTATAAATTAGCACCTTGTAATGTCATATATGGCAATATTATAAACCTAAATCATTATGAGCTATAGTAAAATAAAAGACTTTTTAAAGTCCTTATCAAGTGAAATGGATAGCCGTGTAGCCAAATATGGAGTTGTTAAAATTATTATTGTAATAGGACTATTTATTTTGTTTAATTATCTGGTTGGAGCATATTTCCATGATTATTTAATTAAGTTTTACATCTTAACCTTTCTTGTTGTGGCATTTTTTGTGATTTCATTAGAAGAGGGTAGTAAGATTAAATATCTTGGTGTTTGGATTGGCTCTGTAATAGGAGTAATTTTTACTATAACGATGATATTAATGTTTATATATGGTATTGGAGAATCTATAATCGATACTATTTATGGTTGGTTTAACTAATCTTTAGTTTGATGAAATTCAAGGAATTAATAGAAGAGCTTAAATCAGTATCAGACAGGGGGGTATTTACAAGAGGTAAAATAGATTGGTGGTTGTTAAAACATGAAGATAGATACAATTCTTTAAGTAGCGATTTTGATTTGCTAAAGATTGAATTTCCGAAAGCAGATATTGATGGTCATAAGTTACTAACAAGGGAATCAGAGTTTCTTAAACTCTACAATAAACTTTTGGAGGTTTCAGAAAAACACAGAAATGGTAATAACTATCAAGAGCTGATAGACCTTAATAATATTATAAAAGACATTCAATATTAACCAATGGAATTAATAGGAAAAATAAAAGTGTTAAATGACACTCAAAGTATAGGTAACAACGGCTTTAGAAAACGAGAAGTTGTTATTGCTACAGAAGAACAATACCCTCAGCCCATACTTGTAGAATTTATTCAAGACAAATGTGATTTGCTAAATGGTTATGTTGTAGGGCAGGATGTGAAAATAAGTATCAATTTTAGAGGTAGAGAATGGATAAATCCTGAAGGAGTATCCAAATACTTTAATGCTATTCAAGGTTGGAGAATTGAGCTTTTAAATTGCCAAGAGGCTAAGCCTACTAATTTACCTGAACAACAACCTGCAAGTTTTATTGATGACTCAGATAATGACTTACCATTTTAAATGTTTTCACATGTATTGCAGATCTTACATATTTACAAATATTTAATACTCTAATTTATTGGGTGTAACAATACTGCAACAAATTAGATAAATATATGAAAATGAATGAAGATTTATGAAATCCTAAACTTTAATAGAATGCTTATTATCAAGTGATTGAATTAAAATGAAAGTATATGATAACTTTATCTAAATGACTGTTAATCAGAGGGTCCTTGGTTCGAGCCCAAGAGAAGGAGCAACTAAAACCACTTAAGAAATTAGGTGGTTTTTTTATGCCCTAAATTTTCCTTGGAAAACATGCTAGTATAGTTCATTGCATAACGATTTGCTAAGGGAAGTCGTAAGTGAATTACTTGGGTATTCCAGTATTAAAACTATTCAAGATTGTTCTACAAGGTTGGTTTACAATAGCACATATTTCGAAATTTATAGGTTTAAGGGGCTAAATGAAGGGTATGTGGCAAAAATATACCCAATAATGGGTATTGCCTTTAGTTTAATTGTGTTTTAACTTGCAATAAATAAGTGTTATTTATAAATACTCAAATTCAGTATTTTATTAGAGAAGTGCTTTTTCTAATTTACTTAGGCTATTAACTAAGACCTAATTAACCATGAAGTTTCTAAAAAAATTGCTATTTATCATTTTTTCTTTCACAATAATTTTTTCTTGTTCAAAAGATTCTGATTCACAGGGAGATAATATTCCAATTAGAAATAGTGAGATTATAAACTATTTAAGTACGCCAGATTCTGAAGGGCAATTGTTATCCGAAGTTTACATAGAAGAAGATAAGGCAACAACATATTTTTATGGCAGTACTGATGCTAATGGAGAGGGATTGTTAACGCAAAGTTTAGCATACAAAGTTGATGATTCAGATAGAATAGAATATGTAGTATTAGATGAATTACAAAGAGTTAAATATACCTATTCAGAAGTTAATGGTGTGAAGGAAAATGAGATTCATTCATTCACTTATCCTGAAGAAGGTATAGTTAATTACATAATTCTTAAAAGAGATTGGACAACATTAGAAGATGATATACTATATTTTTCTACAGTTGAAACTAATGGAGAAGAATTTATTGCGAATAATTTATATGGTAAGGGGTTAAAAATAAAAAGTCCTCCTGAGGATACCGCAGTACTGGCAAACGTAGGAGTTGCTGTAACTATTTTAGCTGTTGTAGGGACATTACTTTATGCTAAAGCACCGGCTTTAGCTAGAATACTTGCAGCTCTTGCATATACGACCGCTGCTATAGCTGATGAGCCACCTGCAGCTAATATAGACCCAAATGCTCCATCATCACCAGAAACGACTATTATAGACAACCAATGTAGTAATTCAAACCTAAGTGTAATTATAGGTGTAGACCCTGGGAATGTTTTGGTAGCTATTGTAAATGGAGACTCAGCTACTTATGACTTTTATTGGTCTACAGGAGAAACTGCTACAACTCCAATTACTCATGTTATAACTGCTCCAGATGATGGAGATTATTATGTTATGGTTAGAGACGAAAATGGTTGTATTGCGTTTGCTTCTACGAATTCAGAAGATTTTAATTATGAAGGAACTTGGTTGATGACAGTTAATAATTTAGATGGCAGTTTACATCATTATGAAAGAGTTGTTTTTGATATAAATGGAGTATCTACTTATAATGAAACAAATATACCAGATCAAAATACTGGGTGGTATAGTACTGGTTATACTTATTATATTAATTATAATGCTTCTTCAGGTTTAATAAATATCACAGTAGGCGGAACTGGTTTAAATTTTCCTTTTGTTGTTAATTCAGTTTTAGATACTCGTTTCTTTGGGGATGGTGATTATTATTCGGCAGGTTATGACGACTACTTTAATCTAATTTTGGATAGAGAATAGGCTTAAAACATTTATAATTACTATCATAGAATAACGTAAACCGTTTTAATTCTTCGTTAAATTGGTTCGACAATACAATATTAGTGGGAGCAAAATTAAACCCGATACGAAAGTGTTGGGTTTTTTTGTGCAATAAAGTCTGTATTATCGTTGCATTTACTGCATTAGTTGCATTTTACTCAAAATGCCAACTTGCCAAGTTTTTTACTCAAAAAAGGCATACTATTAGGTACCCCAAAAACTTTTCAAGGTACCCCATTTAAAATTTATAAAATCATGAAACTAAACATATTATTTATAGTCAGTAAGACTAAACTCAATAAGAAGGGTAAGTGTCCTATACGATGTAGGTTGACTTACAACAAAATAAGACATCATTTTGCCACAGGGCAATTTGTAAACCCTAAACACTGGAACAGTAAGCAACAATGTGTTGACCCTCCAGAACCAAATGCAGACATTTTAAACTCGCAGTTAAGCCTTATTAAAACTAAAATTAATAGGGCTTTTTTAATGCTTCAAGTTAAAGAAGAGGGTTTTAATGTAGATGATATTTACAGCCTATATAAAGGTGTTAAAACACAAAAAGAATACAATGTGGTTGAGTTCTTTGAACGTTACTTAAAAAGGCTTAAAACGCTTGTGGGCATTGATATTAAGCAAGTAACATATAACAAGTTTGAATACATTAAAAATGATGTTAAACGCTTTGTTAAATGGAAGTTTAAAACCAATGATATTCGTCTAAAAAAGTTAGAGTCTAATTTTATCACAGAATTGGAATATTACTATAAAACCCAACAGAAATTAAAACAAATAACCATTAACAAAAAGATTAAACGCTTTAGAAAGGTAGTAAGGGTTGCTGTAGCTGAGAATTATTTAGCTAAAGACCCATTTATATTGTTCAAAACCAAGACTGTTAGAACTGAGATAGTATTTTTATCTCCTGAAGAATTAGGATCATTGGAACAACATAAGTTTACACAGACTAGATTACAATTTATTAAAGACTTGTTTGTGTTTTCATGTTATACAGGGTTACCGTATAGAGAGCTAATGAATTTAGCCCATGATAATGTTGTTAAAGGCTTTGATGGTAACTTATGGATTAAAATGAGGCGTGAGAAGACTTCTAAAGAACTCTCAATACCATTACTACCTAAGGCGTTAGAAATTATGGAACAGTACAAAAGTGATGATAGCTTTATTTTTCCTAGAATTAGTAATCCACGTTATAATTCTTATTTAAAAGAAGTGGCTGTTATTGTTGGTATAGATAAAAACTTAACCACACATATAGCAAGAAAAACATTTGCAAGTACTGTATTGTTATATAATGATGTACCGATGGAGATTGTTAGTGAGTTGTTAGGGCATTCCAATGTGAAAATCACTCAAGATAGCTATGGTAAGGTGGTGCAGAGGAAGATTAGTTTGGAAATGGAGCGGTTGGATGGGAAGTTCAAAAATACCTAAAAATGGGTATTGTTTTGATTAATAATTAGTTATATATTGAAATTTAAATAGTACTCAAATTGAGTATTGCCCAGGAGACTTAATTAATGGCCTTCTACTAGGCGGTTCTAATAAATTACATCTTCCTTAAAATAGCAAACCCAAATTTACATTTCTTTTCTTTTTTCTAATGTTATAGACTAAGAGCATTGTGCACTTTGTAAATTATTGCTATTAACTAAAACCAATTATCATGAGAAAAGCATTACTTGTTTTATTTTTATTATTCTTTGTTAAATTTAATTATGCCCAAGATGTTATCTTAACTTTTGATGGAGTTACTGGAGATCCAAGTGTCAACGCTCCTTTAGATAAGGTTATTATTGAAAATTTAACTAAAAAAGAATCCATAGAACTAACAGATCCTTATGTTATTAATCTTACTAGTCTTTTAGGTCTTAACGATAATATACAAGAAATACAAGAGAAGGGATTTCAAAAGGTATATCCAAACCCAACTGATTCAGCTGCGTTTGTTGAATTTTACTCAGAAGGTATGGGTGAAACAACTATTAATTTTTATAATATTTTAGGACAAAGTGTTGCTAATTTTTCAGAAAGACTAAATAAAGGGTTGCATAAATTAGAATTCACACCGCAATATGAAGGTATTTATCTAATAGAATTATATGATAATGGACATAAAGACTTTTCAAAACTAATAGCGACTAAAAATAATGTTCATCAAACCACCCTTTTGTATGTAAATAAAAACACATCAAAAAAGGACTCGCAAACTATCGCAAATAAAGTAACCAATGATTTTACTTTTGATATAGGTGATGAACTGAAATATACAGGATTTTATGGTTCGTTAACGAATGGTATATACGATTCACCTACAGAAAGTAGAACAGTTACTTTTAGTCTTAATCTGAATTTAAATGGAGGCGATACGCTAGAACAAATTTCAAAAACAAATACAGAAGCTGTTTCTAAATTAAATGAAATACTTATTGAATATGATTTCATCCATTCTTTAAATACTTTGAAAGACTGGTTGGAAAGTTCTCCAAATATATCAGAAGCTGATATTTCAGATGGAAATGTTGAAATTAAGTATAACTCCGGACTTTTAAGTTTTGTCATAATATCTTTAGTTGATGAGGAAGGAAATAGGACTAAAGGAGGAGGAGCGAATACTGCGAAAACAAGCAATAAAAGCAGCATCATAAAATTAGAAGATAAGAATTCTGATTATATAAGTGCGACTAGTAATCTTAGTATGATGGGAGATGAAAATATTATTACAGATAGAGATGTTTTTATTTATGAGCCATTTGAATCTGATTTTCAACAAGGGGAAGGAACCGCAATAAAGACTTTATTTGATAATGCTAATCTAGGTTTTAATCCACCAATACACTTAAAAAATGAACAATGTACCTTAAGTTCACTAAGTAATTTAACAGATTATGGATTTATTTACTTTAGTACACACGGAGTTAAAGGCAATGTAATTTGGACTCGTGAAAGATTACAAGAAGATAATGAAGAACATGAGAATTTAATGTTTTCTGAAAAGTTAATACTTGGAAAGCTAGTTGAATACAAAACTTCAATTAATAATACAGTTGTTGAGGTAAAAGATGATTTTTGGGGTGTTACTGCTAAGTATATTTCAGATTTAAATGGAGATTTTCCCAATAGCGTAATATTTAATAGTTCCTGTCAAAGTACTAAGACAGATTTACTTTATCAAGTTTTTAAAAGTAAAATGGCTAAGACATATTTAGGTTTTGATAGAAATGTTTGGGAAGATTTTTCAAAAGAAGTTGGGGTTAAATTTGTAACTAATTTATTAACACCAAACCTCACAACTGGAGAAGCCTTTTTTTTAATATATCCTAAACAAGACCCAAGACCCCTAGAAATTCCATTTATTCTAAATGATGCTATAATTGAAATACTGGGTGATCAGAATATAACATTTCATGAGGAATCTGATTTATCTAAAGATGCTAAGAACATTAGATTAATATTAGGTAATGCAGGTGTGGATGTCTCATCTCCCCTATGGGATTCAACTAATGATGCAGATTTAGTTACTATTTTACAGCAAAATGGATGCTATGTACAGAATGGAAGAGTTTATTATATTAACTGGAACAATAAATCTTTGGGAAGTATATCTGCAGAAATAGGTCAACTAACAGGACTGCAACATTTATTGCTTATAAATAACGGTTTAAATAATTTGCCACAGGAAATAGGCTCTTTGAGCAATCTCCTTGAACTTACTGTAAATAATAATAACTTAACATCTATCGACTCCTTTATTGGTAATTTACAAAGCCTGACTGATTTATTTTGGACAAATAATGGCTTAACTACGGTGCCCGCATTTATCGGGAATATGAATACTTTAGATAACGTTCATTTTGAGAACAATAGCTTAACCTCTGTTTCAGCTGACTTAGGAAATCTGACTAATTTAAATTTTTTGGTTTTTTATACAAATCCGACACTTTTATGTTTACCACAAAGTGTCTGGGATATAGGTAGTGCTGTTAGAACAAGTTTGTCAACTGGTGACACAGATTGTAGCAGTTAGTAATGAAATTAACCGGTGCATCATATTATTGCAAGAAAGACCTTTGCAAGTACAGTATTGTTATACAATGATGTGCCTATGGAAATTGTTAGCGAGCTTTTAGGGCATTCCAGCATGAAAATCACCCAAGATAGTTATGGTAAGGTGGTACAGAGAAAGATTAGTTTGGAAATTAATAGAATTAAGAAGAGATAAAAATACCTAATAATGGGTATTTAATTTGTAAATAATTTGTTATAATTTGCATATGTATGTATACTCAATTTGAGTATTGTTAGTAAAAGATTTTTTTCTAATTTGTAATAGCTATTAACCAACAACCCTTCCCTCATGAAAAAGTTTATTGAGTCATCTCTAATAATATGTTTACTTCTTATTTTTAACTCATGTTCTAATGATTCTAATGATTCTAATGATTCAAATGATAAGGATAGTCCAATTAGAGATAACGAAGTTATAAATTATTTAAACACACCCAATTCTGAAGGGCAATTATTATCCGAAGTTTACATAGAAGAAGATAAGACTACAACATATTTTTATGGCAGTACTGATGCTAGTGGAGAGGGATTGTTAACAAAAAGTTTGGCATACAAAGTTGATGATTCAGAAAGAGTAGAATATGTAGTATTAGATGAATTACAAAGAGTTAAATATATCTATTCAGAAGTTAATGGCGTGAAGGAAAAAGAGATTCATTCATTCACTTATCCTGAAGAAGGTATAGTTAATTACATAATTCTTAAAAGAGATTGGACAACATTAAAAGATGATATACTACATTTTTCTACAGTTGAAACTAATGGAGAAGAATTTATTGCGCATAATTTATATGGTAAGGGGTTAAAAATAAAAAGTCCTCCTGAGGGTGACGCATTACTAGCAAACGTAGGTACTGCTGTAACTGTTTTGGCTGTTGTAGGAACTTTACTTTATGCTAAAGCACCAGGTTTAGCTAGAATACTAGCTGCTTTAGCATATACGACGGCTGCTATAGCTGATGAGCCACCTGTAGTTAATAATAATACAAATGCTCCATCTCCGCCAGTAACTAATATTATAGACAACCAATGTACTAATTCAAGCCTAAGTGTAATTATAGGTGTAGACCCAGGTAATGTTTTGGTAGCTATTGTAAATGGAGACTCAGCTACTTATGATTTTTATTGGTCTACAGGAGAAACTGCTACAACTCCAATTACACATATTATAACTGCTCCTGATGATGGAGTGTATTATGTTATGGTTAGAGATGAAAAAGGGTGTATTGCCTTTGCTTCTACGAGTGATAATTCAGGGTTAAAAGTTGGTGATTTACATGAGGGAGGTGTGATTTTTTATATTGATGATACAGGAGAGCACGGTTTGGTCTGTTCATTAAAAGACCAAGCAAATGAAGTGCAATGGGGTTGTGATAAAGTGAATTTAGAAGGGGCAGATGGCACTGCTATAGGTACTGGATTACAAAACACTTTAGATATTCTCGCTGGTTGTGAAACCTCTAATATTGCTGCAAGACATGCTTATTCAGGCGATTGGTTTTTGCCAAGTTATGATGAGCTATTAGAAATGGCTAAAAATCAACAAGCTATTGTGGAAGCCGCTCTTGCAAATGGAGGGGAACCATTTTTATATTCTTTTTATTATAGCTCAACTGAGACAAGTAGTGAATCAGTATATCTAATTCATTTTGGGTATGATTATAGTTGGGGAGCCAACCCTCCGCCTTATTATGGATATAGTAGTCAGCAAGGGCCAAAATGGCGTGAAGTTTATAACGTTAGAGCCGTGAAGGCTTTTTAAAGGTTAATAATATTCTCTTATTAAAGTCAACTTGTCAATTTTTTTTATCAAAATTGAAGAGGTCTGAAATTTCTATTTTAAGAGCTTGTGATATTTCATAAATAGTACTAACAGAAGTATTAATTATACCTCTTTCAATTCTACTAATTTGAGATATTTCAATACCGATATCATTAGCTAATTCTGCTTGGGTAAAACCCCTGGATTTTCTAACCTTTTTGAGGTTTATGCCAAACAAAATTAAGAAAATCAAAATTTTATCAAAAAAATGTTTCTAGAAATCGTTGTTAAAGATGGTAATGTAAAACCTGTTCCAGCCATTGTGTTTCAGATGGAATATAAGCTTTTAGTAAAAAAAATTCAAAAACCCATTCTATATTTAGAGTGGTTTTTTATTTTGAAAATATTTTAACCAACCATAAAATCAAATAAAGCCCAATACCAAACCCAAATATGAGTACTGATACCACAAAAGCAATACGGATATGAGATGTTTTCCATCCTAATTTTCCACTTAACCATTCTGAAACTCCTAAAATCATAATTTTAATTATTTAATGTCAAATATAAACAATATGGCTGTTCTAGAACTAAGGCTGCTTAGAATAATTATCTGAAGATAATAGAAAAAGTAAAGATGAGTTCATTGTTACACAATCACTCATAAACCTTTTGTGGTTGATAAACTTTATGTTGAATTAGTTTACGATTCTTAAAAAAGCTGTTTTAAGAAAATGAGTTCTAAAATAGGGAACACTTAGATAAATACATTAGTTATATTGATTTAGAGTAAAACCGATAATTTTAAGCCAAGTTATCTACTTTATATATGGAATCAAATATCAATATCAAAAAAATCTCGTAACTGAACTTCTAGAGTAATAGCGAGTATGGATATTGTGAATATATTTGGAGTTACTATTCCTTTTTAAATTTTGTAAAGATATTGCCTGTCCTTACCTATAGATTGAGCTAACTGGGTTTGTGTTAACCCCTTTTCTTTTCTAAAAAACTTTCCTTGTATTTTTTTCTCAATACCAAGTTATTTGGCATAAAAAGATTGAACATAAGTTTGCAGTTTTTTTTTATTTTACTTTATAATATTGTACCAATAAATGGTTGTTAATTCACGGTCGCATGAAAATTCTATAGGGTATTCATGGTAAAGTGGTTAAAAAAGAATTGGCAACTGATATTCCTCATGGTACGTTGCTAGAGAAACAATTACATTGAGTACTAAATCAAAATAGTATCATGAAAACAAATTATTTTAATGCATTATTTTTTGTTGTTATGTTATTTATGGTTTCCATAGGTCATTCACAGAACGTATTAACTGACGGAGACTTTAGTGTAACCACTGATATTATCTCCAATTTTGACGGAACACCACCTGCAAATGTTTGGTCAACATGGCAAGCAACTAATGTAGACGCTAATGCAGTTGTTGTAAATAATGAGTTTAATTACCAGATACGTAGTGCTGGAAATCATACCTATGAAGTGCAGCTTGTACAGGCAGGATTCTCTTTAGTACCTGGGCATTCATATAAACTTTCATTTGATGTTAAAGCAGATGCAAATCGTGCTTTTGGTGTTTTTCTTGGGGAACATAGTGGCAACTGGACAAACCTAATAGGTTCAAATAATTATAGACAATATGCTACTACTGATTGGCGGACTATTAGTATTGAATTTGATGTTTTCACTGTATTTCCTTATCATAAATTAAGTTTTGAGTTGGGATCCATAAACACAAGGACTTTTTTTGATAATGTTATCTTATTTGATAAGGGTGTTATCAAAAAATCTAGTGGTTCTGAATTAAATACTTTGCATAAAAACATAAGTATGCAGGGGTTCAGACCCGAATCATCGCTTGGTCAAGAATTTATAAATTCATACAAAGAATCAAAATTTATTGTCTATCCAACTATTTCCAGGTCAATTGACACTACAACCTGGTCTAAATCGTTATCAAAAGGGTTTGCAGAAAATTTGAAAAGCGAAGATAATTTAAATATCAATTTAAATGAAAATTCACTTGATCCTGGTGAATTAAAGGGGGAAAGTCAGTATGATTTCTTTAATAATGATATGGAAAGACTTGGAAATGAGATTAAGCTGAAAAAGGAAAACGCAGATTATTATATAATTCCAGAAATTGTATTTGAACCGAAAAGACAGGGGACACTGTTTGTGTTCGGAATTCATATTTTCATCCTTAACAATGCAGGTGAAAATGTATTTTCTTTTTTACTTAATTCCCATCACGAACCTTTTTTAGGAGGAAAATTATATGCCTATGAACCCGATGAAAAGGAATTGGAAGCATTGAAAAAAAGGAGCTTGGAAGTTGGAATAAGGGTTTTTAAACTAATGGTTGATAATGAAATTAATAATTAAAAAGTAAATATAGATTGTCAAATTGAAAGGTTAGATAAATTTAAGTCCAGCAGAAATGTTTGACTTTTTTGTTTTTAATACTTTCCTGCTAATACCAGCTTTTACTCTATATTACATTTTACTTCAAAAGTCAAGTTGTCAAATTTTTTACAAAAAAAGGTATACTATAGGGTGTATCATTATTTCTTCAAGGTCTACCATTAATAATCTAATTAAAACATCAAAAATCATGAAATTAAACATACTATATTTACCTTATTAAAATAGATTTAATTATGTAGTGATTTTTCGGCAATCTTAATAAGTTGCCAATAGGGGGGTAAATAGCCGTTTTCAATTTTAAACGTTTTTATGTTTGCTTCAGTAGTTATTTTTAAACTTTGAAATTGGTCAACAAAATAATTATTCTTTAGCGCGGTTGTGGCATCCATACCTTCTGGAATAACACCAGCTTTACCAAAGACATTAAGAACATAAGAGTAGCCTTTAATAAGCCTTGCTATGGGTAGTGCCCATAGATTGTAATCAAGTTTCTTTCCTTGGTTTGCATTAGTAATCAGTACATCCATAACGGCATTGTCTATATGGTCTTGAAATAGAACCTCCTTATTTCTCCATTCAGCTACAACACTTAACATAGGGTCATATTCAAGGTCTGATGGCATTTGGGTTATGAAATTTTCAACACCAAACACATGTAGCCATTCGGCAATCCCTTTAGAAGATATGGTAGATTTAAACTCCCATAATTTAATTCCAAATCTTTTATATGCATAAGAACCAACTTCAGAACAAAACATGGATGAAGCATCAAAATAATCCATTTTAAAATCATAAGGAATATGTGTTGTTTGAGATAGATTATAAATATAGGTTGAGGCTTTATGAGGAAGCATGGGATTTAATTTCAACTCTGGTAAATCAGCCCTTGGTCGCATGACCATAAACCTAAGCTTTTTATCTTTTAAATAGTCGTCTATTGTTGCAATTGCGACACCTTTTTCAATATGGGCTTCTATTAAGTATGGTTTATTAGTGTCTTTATCAATATGTAACAATGCAACATGCGAGAAATTACCTGGATAATCATTTCCTCGAGATATAAAGGCTGAAACTTCAGCGCCACCACGACTAACAAGTAAATCGCCGCTATGTACATCTATGCCTAAAATACTAGCAGAAGGCGTGGCTGAAGGTTCGTTGGTAACATATGTTGTTGAAATAAAATCGTTGGTGTTAGTTTGTAATAGTACTTCTTCAACAGCAGCTCGCATACCATAAAGTATTCTGTAGGATGTATTACGTGCACTAGAGGTATTCATGTCCCAAAAACGTGAATCTGATTTTACTTTTTTTCTTACCCTATTATAAAAATGAATGTACCAGTCAGATTTGTTTTCTTGAGCAGCAATTAAAGGTGTAATATTAAAGAAACTACGTTCTATTAAATTGTATAAACTATCTTCTGGGCTACTAATTTTATTTTCAAAATCATATAAGAGTATATCGGCTTGAACAGTTAATTTATCAACAATTGAATCTAATTTTTTAGAAGGTGTGTTTTTGGCTTTTTGAAATTTTATTTCTAAGGTTTCCCATAACTTATCTTGATTCCAAATGAAAGGGGCCTTGGTGGCATTAAAGAACTCTTTGTTTTGTTGAGGTATTGGTATTAGAAGCAAAAGATAAATCCCAGCTATGATTAATAAAAACAATAAAATTTTTTTCATAATAGTCATTAGGTTTTATCATGTTTAATTGTAAGTATAATAACTTTACTTTTAATGAATAAAAGCTTTAGCCGCTTCAATGGTCTTTTTAGAATTGCCGACAAAAATCTGATCATCAACAATAATAACAGGTCTACTTAAAAAAGTATAATGATCTAAAATAAAGTGTTTATAATCGCGTTCTGTTAAATCTTGATTTTTCAAATCCATTTCCTTATAAAGTTTAGAGCGCTTACTAAAAAGGGCTTCATAACTTCCTGCAAGTGCTTTCATCTCTTCTACTTGCTTTACGGTTATGTCTTCAGATTTAATATCTTGTAACACAAATTCAGAAGGTAAATCCAATTCTTTCAAAATTCTTATACATGTATTACATGTTTTTAAATAATATACTTTTTTCATAATCAATTAAATTTTCATTTCCTTAAAGAAGGAAATCCAAATAATCTTCTCAACAAAATAAAAGCAATTATATCATAAATACTATATTTATCGAAAAATTAAATAATAATGGATTTTACATTTCAGGTTTTAAATAATATACGTAGCATTTTTAATAAAATAATAGCTGATAATACTTTAGAAAATTTAAATAAAATACCTGAAGGGTTTAATAATAACATCATCTGGAATATTGGGCATGTTGTGGTTTCAGAACAATTATTGGCTTATAAATTGTCTGGGTTGGATATGATGCTTTCTGATGAAATAATTAACAAGTATAGAAAAGATTCAAAGCCTGAAGGAAGTGTAACCCAAGAAGCTGTAAACGAAATAAAAGCGTTACTATTTTCAACTATAGAAAAAACAAGGTCCGATTATGATAAAGGACTATTTAAAACATACAATACCTATACTGTATCAACAACAGGAAACACGTTAACTCATATTGAAGAGGCTTTACAGTTTATAGTCATTCACGAAGGGTTGCATTATGGTTATGTTTTAGCCCTTTTAAAAGCTATTAAAAACTAGATAAGGATTAGCTTTATCATAAGGCACTATAAATTCGATAATACCTGTTGAATATGGTGCGATTTCATTGGTGTTGTAAAGTAAAACAATACCATCTTCCGTATAAGCTATATTGGAAGGTAAATCAAATGAATTTGTATTGAGCGTAATATCCTTATCAGCAACAGTTTTATCAAAATAAGGTTTAGCTGTTTTTTTAAAGGCTTTAACGTCGTGAAATAATTTGCTATTGGGAATGACATGTCCAGTTTCAGCATTAAAATTCAAAAAAGAGATATTTAAATTGCCATGTGCACCGCCAGTATTTACATAAGCGGTTATGGCAATGCTTATAATTTCAAATGATTCGTATATAACCTCACCGTCTATTTGCGCGTCCCATTTTTGCTTAGTTTCTGGGAAATCATTCTTAAAGGTATTGTATTGGTTATTAAAAGATGAAATGCTTTCTTCAACAGATTTGGAAGTGGCATCATCTTGATATCCAATATCTAAGGCAGAAATAATTGTTTTTTGTATTTTAGTATTTATATGATTCGCTATCATATCATTTCCATTCGCTTCAGGAATATTTATTTCAACAATACTATTCTGATCTGTTGAAACATTAATTTCTGTGAATGCTATTTTTAAATCTTCATTACAAGCTATAAAAATAAATAATGAGCAAAAAACAATAAGGTGTTTTCTATAAAACATGATAAGGTTGTTAATCAAGATTAAAGGTAATTATAACCTTTTACTAAACCGAATTAAAAACTACATTTGTAGTAAAGTCGAATAAAAATGAAATTCAATACTAAAGTTATTCACGGAGGTCAAGAATATGATAAAGCTTATGGTGCAGTAATGCCACCAATTTACCAAACCTCTACTTATGCTCAAACAACTCCCGGAGGTCACAAAGGCTATGAATATTCTAGAACACATAACCCAACCAGAAATGCTTTAGAAAATGCTTTTTCAAGTATTGAAAATGGTCATTATGGACTTGCTTTTGGCTCAGGGCTTGCTGCTATTGATGCCATAATAAAGCTTTTAAAGCCTGGGGATGAAGTTGTTTCTACCAACGATTTATATGGTGGTTCTTTTAGATTGTTTACTAAAATATTTGAAAGGTTTGGTATTAAGTTTCATTTTATAGGTATGCAAAGTGTATCTAACATTAAAGCTTATGTAAATGATAACACAAAACTTATTTGGGTAGAAACACCAACAAATCCCATGATGAATATTATTGATATCAAGGCTGCTTCTGCAATTGCAAAAAAGCATAATATTCTATTGGCAGTAGATAATACATTTGCAACACCTTATTTGCAAAAACCATTAGATTTAGGAGCAGACATCGTTATGCACTCGGCAACCAAATACCTTGGCGGACATAGCGACGTGGTTATGGGAGCTTTAGTAGTGAAAGATAAAAGTTTGGCAGACAGATTGTATTTCATTCAAAATGCAAGTGGTGCTATTTGTGGTCCACAAGACAGTTTTTTGGTATTAAGGGGGATAAAAACGTTGCATGTTAGAATGCAACGTCATTGCGAAAACGGTAAGGCTATTGCTAAGTTTTTAGCAAATCATCCTAAAATTGAAAATGTATATTGGCCTGGGTTTGAAGCGCATCCAAATCATATCATAGCCAAAAATCAAATGACAGATTTTGGTGGTATGATATCGTTTACCACTAAAGGGAATAATTATGAAGAGGCCATTAAAATTATAGAAAATCTAAAGGTATTTACTTTAGCAGAATCCTTGGGTGGCGTTGAATCGCTTTGTGGCCATCCTGCAAGTATGACACATGCCAGTATACCAAAAGAAGAGCGCGAAAAAACAGGTGTAGTAGATTCGTTAATAAGGTTAAGTGTCGGGATAGAAGATATTGATGATTTGGTAGCCGATTTAAAGCAAGCCTTGAAATAAGGTTTAGATTTTTAAATTAATATATGCATTAACTTCTTTAATCTAAATAGTAGATATAGCCCACGTTTAGCCAAACTAACCAATCATTATTTTTATTGGATTCTAATTGATGGTTAAGACCGTCAACCCAGTCGCTAAAATAGTATTGAAATCTAAAATCTAACATTAAATCAGAAAGCTTATCAAGTTTGTAACGTACACCAACACTAGAAACAACAGACCAAGTACTACCTGGCGAAATGTCAACAGATCCAGGTTCCCATCCTGAATAAAAATTACTGGGGTCAGTAATATCTCCAATAGCAGTGGGGTCGGGGTTTTCAAATGTAGTACTAACTTCTGGGGTAAAAGATGTGTAATGAACACCTAAGCTAGCAAAAGGTGCAAACCTATAGCTAAATGATTGAAATGAGCGAATACTAAGCGGAAAAAATTCAAGTTGTGTACCAATATCCAAATTTTCAGCCACACCTTTATGGCCTCTTAATTGGTTGGCTTCTATAGTATTTCTACTCGGGTCAACCCATTTTCCTAAATGTTCAAGATTGGTCTTATTATAAGATATTTCATTTCTTAATTTAAAATGATCATTAAAATAAGTGTCTGTAGTATAGCAATTACAATCTGCTCGGTAAGAAAAGTTTAAATAGTGAACAATTCCTATTCCAAAGCCAGAATTCCCAAAGTTTGTTTTTGAATCTTCTCGAACACCATAATCTGACCTAAACTGTACAGGACCAGCTATTATGCCTATTTCATGAGAGAAGCCTAGTTGAGCACTTGCAGTTTGGATAATAGCAAACAAGCAAAAAGCAGAAGCTAAATGTTTCAAGTTAAGCATAAAAAGGTTTCATTTTTCGAGGGCATTATAGTAAACAAATATATAAAAACTCAATAAACAAACAAATATTAATAGATTTCCCAAAATCTACCTAAAATATTTATTGCGAATTTCAAAAAAAAACAGATATATTTTTGAAGATAACGTATATTTGTACCAATAAATTACATATTTAATAACAACAATACAATAATTGTATATATGAAAAGTAACATTGAAGCATTTTTAGATCTTGTTAAGGAAAGAAATGGCCAAGAACCTGAGTTTTTACAGGCTGTTGAAGAAGTAGCAGAAACTGTAATTCCTTACATTGTTAAACATGATATTTATTATGGTAAGAATATTCTGTTAAGAATGGTAGAGCCAGAACGCGTTATTACCTTTAGAGTCTGTTGGGTTGATGATAATGGGGAGATTCAAGTAAACAGAGGGTATCGAATTCAAATGAATTCTGCCATAGGACCTTATAAAGGGGGTTTACGTTTTCATCCAACCGTAAATATGAGTGTTTTAAAGTTTTTAGCCTTCGAACAGGTCTTTAAAAACAGCCTTACTACATTGCCTATGGGTGGTGGTAAAGGAGGAAGTGACTTTGACCCTAAAGGAAAAAGTGACAATGAGATTATGCGCTTTTGTCATGCTTTTATGAGTGAACTGTTTAGACATATTGGTCCTAATACAGATGTTCCTGCTGGCGATATAGGTGTGGGATCAAGAGAAATAGGATTTTTATTCGGTATGTATAAAAAACTTAGAAATGAGTTTACAGGGGTTTTAACTGGTAAAGGACTATCATGGGGCGGATCACCTATAAGACCTGAAGCAACAGGTTATGGTAATGTGTATTTCGCACAAAAAATGCTCGAAACCAAAGGCGATAGTTTTGAAGGAAAAAATGTTGTGGTTTCTGGTTCTGGAAATGTAGCACAGTTTGCTGCTGAAAAAGTATTACAATTAGGCGGAAAAGTTATAACACTTTCAGATTCATCAGGGTATATTTATGATACGGATGGTATAGATGTTGAAAAATTAGCATTTGTCATGGAACTTAAAAATGTAAAACGTGCTAGAATTAGTGAATATATAGACGTTTACCCTAATGCAAAATTTGTTAAAGGAAAAACACCTTGGGAAGTTACATGCGATGTAGCTTTGCCATGTGCTACCCAAAACGAACTTAATGAAAATGATGCTAATACACTTTTAAGTAATGGTTGTATTTGTGTTAGTGAGGGCGCTAATATGCCTTCCACTAAAGAGGCCATTGCAGCTTTCCATAAAGCTAAAATTTTATTTGCTCCAGGTAAAGCTTCTAATGCGGGTGGTGTTGCAACTTCTGGTTTAGAAATGACTCAAAATTCATTAAGGTTTAAATGGTCAAGAGAAGAAGTGGATAATAAATTAAAAGATATTATGTCCGATATACATAAATCATGCTTAGAATATGGTAAAGATGATGATGGCTATATAGATTATGTAAGAGGGGCTAATATTGCAGGCTTTGTAAAAGTAGCTGATGCTATGTTAGCGCAAGGTGTTGTTTAAAAAGCCAAGCATATTGCATAAAAGCTTCCCATTTACGGGAAGCTTTTTTTATTTAAAATATATTATTTTAAAGTAAAACTCGTTAGTTATAAATATATTTGAATATTCAAAAACCCCTTATGTTAAAACGAGTAGCCATATTTATAATTTGCCTGTGCCCGCTGCTACAATTTTGTCAAGATTTTTCTGCGCTTTGGAAAGGGCATTTTTCATATAATGAGATTAAAGATATTACGGAAGGTAACAATAAGATTTATGCCGCTGCAGATAATGCCGTTTTTAGTTTAGATACTCAAACAAATGAAATTGAAGAACTTACTTCGATTAACGGCTTGTCGGGCGAAACCATTTCAACAATATATTATAGTGAATATTATGAATTGCTTATAATAGGCTACGACAATGGACTTATAGAAATAGCCTTTGATAATGATACTGAAATTCTAACAATCGTAGATATTATAGATAAGCCTACAATTCCTTCTACAGATAAAAGAATAAATCATTTTAACGCCTATCAAAATGTTGTATACATTTCAACAAATTTTGGGATTTCTATATTTGATTTAGAACGGTTGGAGTTTGGAGATACTTATTTTATAGGAAATGGAGGAAGTCAAATTCCGGTAAGCCAAACCTCCGTTTTTGGAGATGATATTTATGCGACTTGTCTTAATGGAAATGGGATAAGAAAAGCTCGAGTTTCAAATCCTAATTTAATAGACTATCAAAATTGGCAATTAATTACTTCTGGTAGTTGGGTTTCAATAGAAACACAAGATGACAAGTTGTATAGCATAAATACAAATAGATCAATTTATCAAATTATAAATGATGGGATTAGCCAGAGGTTTAATTACCCTGATTTGCCCTTAAGTTTGAAATCCATTAATGGAAATTTAGTGGTTTCAACACAAAACAACGTTTTTGTTTATGATTCTAATTTTAATATTATAAGCCAAATAGCCATCGAGGCTTCTTTTGATACTGAATATACCACAGCTACTATAGATTTAGAGAACATTTATATCGGTACTAAAGATTTTGGAGTTTTGAAAACCGCTTTTAATGATTTGGTGACTTTTGAAGAAATTCATCCAGACGGTCCATTATTAAATACACCGTTTTCAGTTCAAACTGAAAGGAATGGATTGTGGGTTACTTTTGGGGACTATACATCAAGATATGTTCCTACTCCATTTAGAAAACATGGTGTTAGTCATTTACAAGATGAAACATGGAAAAACATACCTTATGATAGCTTACTCGGTTCTAAAAATTTAAATAGTATATCTGTAAACCCTTTAAACACAGAGCAAGTGTTCATTAACTCGTTTGAAGATGGCTTGCTTGAAATCATTGATAATGAGCCAATAATAAGGTATGATCAAACAAATAGTGGTTTAGAATCATTAATCTTATCAGGAAAACCTGATTTTATAAGTATACGATTATCAGGTTCAACTTTTGATCGTGAAGGATTGTTATGGACTACAACATGCTTGGCATTAAAGCCATTAAAATCGTATCAGCCCAGTACAGGTCAGTGGAACAGCTATGACTTTACCAATTTAATTCCAGACCCTATTAATGAAAACTTAGGCTATAGTGATCTAGTCATTGATGACAATGATATTAAATGGACAGGTAGTTTTAATTTTGGTGTAATAGGATTCAATGAAAATAATGGAAACCCAATACTAAAAAGTATTAAAACCGAAGAAGAAAACTTTCCCTCGATTAATGTTACAGCATTAGCTTTAGATAAAAGAAATCAGTTATGGATTGGAACCGATCTAGGTTTAAGAGTCCTATTTAATACCTCTAACTTTTTTACAGATGAAAATGTTCGTGTTGAAGAAATTATAATAGAAGAAGATGGTATTGCTAAAGAACTTCTATTTCAACAATCCATTGCAGATATAAAGGTCGATGGCTCAAACAATAAATGGATTGGAACTACAGATTCAGGACTGTTCTATTTTTCATCAAATGGTCAAAATACAATATTCCATTTTACAAAAGATAATTCGCCATTACCATCAAATACCATAAACGATATTTCTTTAGATGAAATAAATGGAATTGTATATATAGCAACAAAAAAAGGCTTAGTGTCTTTCCAATCAGGTGGTTCAAGTCCGTTTGAAGATTTAGAAAGCGCATTTGCTTACCCCAATCCAGTTAGACCAAACTTCAATATTGTAGACGAAAAAGTTAAAATTAAAGACATTTCAGAAAATGTAAATATCAAAATTACTGATATTGAAGGCAATTTAGTTGCCGAAGCACAATCAAGAACAAATGAAAGATACAGTGGTTTTAATCTAGAAATAGATGGCGGAACAGCTTATTGGAACGGTAAAAACCTTGCAAATAATGTGGTTGCATCTGGGGTTTATCTTGTTATGCTTGCGGATTTAGATACGCTTGAAACTAAAGTTTTAAAATTAATGGTTGTTAGATAATGCTTATTACTACAAAGGCTATTGTTCTATCTAAATTAAAATATAGAGATAATGACTTAATAGTCAAATGTTACACGCAGCAATTAGGTGTTGTAAGCTTTCTGTTAAGAGGTGTTTTAAAAAACAAAAAGGGAAGTGCTAAGGTAGCCTACTTTCAATTATTATCTCAATTGCAAATCGTATTTCTTTATAAGAATAGCAGGTCTTTACAAACCATTAAAGAAACAAAACTTAATTGTATTTATACAAGCTTACACACACATGTTTTAAAGAGCTCAATAGTTATGTTTTTATCTGAGGTACTGGCAAATACCTTACAAGAAGAAGAACAAAACGAGACCCTTTTTAGTTATTTAGAAAACACCCTTTTATGGCTAGACTCCCAATTGGAATACTCTAACTTTCATTTATTGTTTTTATTAAAGTTGACTAAATACTTAGGGTTTTATCCAGATACTACAAATGTAGAATATCCTTTTTTTGATTTAAGCGAAGGTAAGTTTGAATTGAAGTCTAACAATAAATATAATATATCAGGAGAAAATTTAGTGCTTCTAAAACTGTTATTAGGCACAACATTTGATGAATTACCTAATATAAAAATTAACGCAAAGCAAAGACAGTCCTTTTTAAGTATGATTTTGCTTTATTTTGAACTACATTTGGGAAGTTTTAAAACCCCAAAATCACTACAGGTATTTAATCAAGTTTTTAGCTAAAACATGAAGTTTTTATATATTGTTTTCTTCGTATTACTTGCTTCTATATCCGCTCAGGCTCAAAATATTAAAGTTCTAAACAAAATAACTAAAGAGCCTATTTTTGGAGTGGCTATATACAATATAGATAAATCTAAAAGTGTGATTACCAATTTTAGGGGTGAAGTTGAATTAGATGTATTTTCAGATACAGAAATCATTTATTTCAAGCATTTATCGCATGTTTTAAAAAAACTGACCAAACTCCAGTTAGACGGTTCTAATAAAGTGTATTTAGTTTCAAATACCCAAGGTTTAGAAGAGATTGTCATTTCCGCTTCCAAGTTTGAGCAAAGCAAAAAAGATATTCCCCAAAAAATAATAAGTATGAATGCAAAAAGCATTCAATTTATAAACCCACAAACTAGTGCAGATTTGCTAGAAAACACAGGTCAGGTTTATGTGCAGAAAAGCCAGTTGGGTGGTGGAAGCCCTATGATTAGAGGATTTTCCACAAACAGGTTATTAATAACAGTAGACGGAGTAAGAATGAATAACGCTATTTTTAGAGGCGGAAATCTGCAAAATGTTATTGCAGTCGATCCGTTTTCTATCCAAAATACTGAAGTTACTTTGGGTTCAGGCTCTGTTATATATGGAAGTGATGCTATTGGGGGCGTTATGAGTTTTTATACCCAAAAACCAAAACTATCTAATTCTGATTCATTACTATTCAATTCTAATGCATTGTTAAGGTATGCTTCTGCAAGCGATGAAAAAACAGGACATTTTGATTTTAATTTAGGTTATAAAAAATGGGCTTTTGTCACCAATGCCAGTTATACAAGTTTTGGCGATTTAAAAATGGGTAATCATGGTCCTGCAGAATATTTAAGACCAGAATTTGCCTTAGGAACAAATAATGGCGATGTGGTTATACAAAATAGCGACCCTTTAGTTCAAAGATTTTCTGCTTATAATCAATTTAACGTCATGCAAAAAGCGCATTATAAACCCGATGAAGACTTAAGCTTTGATTTAGGATTGTATTATACAACAACATCAGATGTTCCAAGATATGACCGTCTTATTCGTTATAACAATGATGTTTTACGTTCTGCAGAATGGAATTATGGTCCGCAACAATGGTTTATGTCCAATCTTCAGGTTACCAAATTGAGTAGTCGCTCTAATTTATATGATAAAATAAAAGCCACTATGGCCTATCAAAACTTTCAGGAAAGTAGAATACATCGAGATTTTCAATCTTCAATTCGTAACATTAGAGAGGAAGCCGTTGATGCTTATTCGTTTAATTTAGATTTAGAGAAAACATTTAGCACTAAAACGCAATTTTTTTATGGTATTGAGTATGTTTATAATAAGGTTATGTCTCAAGGTGAAGAAGAAGATATTTCCAATGGCATTACAAATCCATCGGTTTCTCGATACCCTAATGGAGCTACGTGGCAATCTGCGGCGGTCTATTCCAGTATAAAATATAAACCCAATCCTAAATTTGTATTTCAATCAGGCTTGCGTTTTAATCATGTAGTTTCTAAGGCTAATTTTGAAGAAAATAATGCGTTTTTAAACTTACCTTTTAAATCATCAAAAAATGAAGCAGGAGCGCTTACAGGAACCGCAGGTATAAGGTGGTCGCCAAGTAAAACCATACAGTGGAAATTAAATGCCTCGTCTGCCTTTAGAGCGCCTAACATTGATGATATTGGTAAAGTATTTGATTCGGAACCAGGTTCTGTGGTCGTGCCAAATGAAACCTTAAGACCTGAGTATGCTTATGGAGGAGAATTGAGTTTAACGCTAAATTTTGATAATAGTTTTATACTGGATATGAGCACATATTATACCTATTTGGATAATGCTTTAGTACGAAGAGATTATAACCTAAATGGCGAAACAGAAATTATGTATGATGGCGAATTAAGCACAGTACAAGCCATACAAAATGCTTCGAAAGCTTGGATTTATGGTTTTGAAGTCGGTTTAAAAATGGTTATTACAAATCAACTTCACCTGAATTCGCAGTACAATATTATTGGAGGGACAGAAACTGCTGGTGATATTGAAGTTCCTATTCGTCATGTAGCTCCAAGTTTTGGAAATACACATTTGGTTTGGATGTCTAAAAATGTTAAGCTTGATGCATTTGCCAATTATAATGGTAGCTTATCTTTTAATCAATTAGCGCCATCAGAAATAGAAAAAGATTATATCTATGCTTTAGATGAAAATGGAAACCCTTACAGTCCATCGTGGTATACACTTAATTTTAGAGCACAATATCAAATAAATAAATCTACAACAATTACAACAAGTATAGAAAATATAACAGACCAACGCTATAAAACCTATTCCTCTGGTATTGCCGCAGCAGGAAGAAACTTTATACTGGCTTTAAAGTATAGTTTGTAATGTAATTACGAGCTTAACATTATTTCTAATTAATATTCCGAATTACGCTTTACTATGCTTATAAGTCTATTGTCTTTTAACTGACTTTTTAGTAATAATTGTTCCATTTGATAATTCAACTTTAGCTATAAAAATACTGTTGTTCAAATTAGAAAGTTTATAAGTTTCAACATTATTATTTCCTTTAAAACGATAAAGCTGTCTGCCTAAAAGGTCATAAATATCAACCGTTTTAATACTTAAATTATCAGCTGTTGTAAACTGTACATTATTATCTTCTAACTCAGATATCTTTAACGATTTTGAGTTTAAAGCAATCTCATCTGTTGATAAAGAAGCTTGGTTAAATACAATTTCAAAACGGTTACTAAACTCACCAGTTTCAGAGGTGAATGCGTAGTCTGAAGTTGATAAAGAATGCAAGGTATTAAGCAGCTTGTCTTTTAAATAGATAGTGTTATTATTTAAAAAATCACCTTCCAATTGTGGAATGGATAATGTGTAAGTTGTAGAAACGTTAATATTTGTTTTAAAACCAATCTTAATGATTTCATTTTCATTAATACTATTAATGTCTTTTCCTTGAATGACATATTTTTTATTTGAATTTTCTATAGTTGAATATAACACAGTATGAGCAGATTGGGAAACAATTTTACGGGCATCGTAATAAGAACCATCATCAGCATTAGTTGCGCCGTTTACATAGCCAATAAGTATTTGGTTAAACGCACCATTATTAGAGGTTAAATTAACCCATAGCTTATTGTCAACACTATTAGAATTATTCTTTTTTGAATTTGGGTTTTTGAAAAATTGTGAATTACTGGTCGCATCAGCTTTTCTCATAGCATTAGTAAATGTTACAGTATTATTATCATTGCCCTCAACAAAAAACCCTTGGCCAGAAGGGATATATTGGGTAGGTGTATCTGGGCCACCTCCAGCAACACCTGCACCAAGGCCAACAGAATATAATGCATAATCATTTTGATTAAAATTTTGACCTTCATTACCAGGATTTGCATTATCAGGAGGAGAAGCTTGTGACCAAAAGTAAGCCACACCTCCAATAACTGAAGCATTGGCGAGTTGAAATGCCTCAAAATCAATAGCAGAAGGATAGGGGTTTCCAATAAAATTCCAGCTGCCTAAAGTATTTATAGCATCATAAGATATGTCTGTTGTAATATTTCCCGTATTAAACGGCCCAATAAAAGTAGCAATATCTGTAGAAGGATAAATACCTAATTGTCCTGAAGTTGCGGCATAACCGACTCCAGATTGCATAATATCTGTTCCTGCTGCAACAGTCCAATCATCTCCATTATCATCAATATCATCAGCATCAGTATCTAAAAAATTAGCAGCATTAAACCAAAAGCGCCTATCTGTATCAGTATTTGGAAAAGCATCAGCTATGGTTTCCCCGCTAACTGGAGAGCTCCAATAGGTATAATAATACCAATTTTGCTTTACTGCGGTTACTTTATTGACACTTGAACTACCTCCTGAAAGTATTGTAAATGTTCCTCCAGCATTATTTTGGACAAAACTACCTTTAGATTCTACTATTAAGTTACCATTTACTGTTACATCATTTTCAACTTCAACAAAATAGCCATCATCAACTCTAAGTGTTCCGTTAACAGTTAAGCTACAAGCAGAAAAACTTCCATTAGTAGCATCTGTAGTATAGTTGTCATCAATAATAGCATTTATGCCAATGGTTGGTGTGCCATTATCCCAAGCCCCAGCCGTCCAAGTTGTTGTTGTTGGGCAAGATTTGGGCACAAATCTAATATTATCAATATAAGTAATACGGCCTGTGCTAGAATCTAAAATTTCTGGATGAATAACTATTTGGTCTGGGTTTCCTCCTGGCAATGGTACAGTAACCCATAAAGATAAGTCAAATTCCAATTCAACCCATGCATCAGCTACCGTATTGGTTATTGTAGCTTGGTGTGCTGCGGCACCAAAGTTAACAAGTTTAACAATTATTGTAGAAGGCGAGCCTACCTGATAGACCATTAGTTTAACTGAACTATTAGCAGCCGTAACAGCAAAAGATCCTAAATCAGCACCATGCTGCGACTCAAGTCCAGGGTAATTTGAAAACGCTTCTGTTTTGGTGAATTTAGCCACGGTAGCCGAGGTGTTAATCCCTCCAGGAACAGGGTTTGCAATAATTTCTAATGGTGCATTAGGGGCATTACCAAAAACGGTCCAATTCCACGTAGCACCATGTCCGCCAACTTCAAAATCAATTGGAGCATTTTGCGCAGTTCCATAATAAACAACCAATAGTATAAGTAAAAGTGTGTTTTTTTTCATCATGTTAAGTTTTAAAATTCAGATTTGGTTTTTGAATTTTTATTGATAATAAAATATACACGATAAAGAACCAGAAAAAATTCAAGCATTATCTTGTATATCCAAAACGTTGCATCAAGAATTTAGGAAAAAAAGAAATACATAATATTTGAATAATCAACATATCACGATTTTATCTGTTTAACCTAACATTCTTTATTAAGAACGTTTAACCAAAATATTTTTAAGTGTTGAATTTAAAATTAAGGTTTGGTACCTCGAGCGATTAACTTTTACGTTCAAAAAAAAGCCGTTATCAAAGTTAATAGAAATAGAGCCCTTATAGGTATTTCAGGCAGGGTTTGTATCGGGAGAATGAATCATTTAGGCGAAAAAACCTGTTTTTCTATTTGAAAGATTATCTTTTAAGAGCTTTTTTAGTAATAGTTGCTCCGTTTGATAATTCAACTTTAGCGATATAAATACTTTTTCTCAAATTAGAAAGGTTATAAGTTTCAAGATGACTATGGCCTTTGAAACGGTATAGCTGTCTGCCCAAAAGGTCATAAATACTAACTGATTTAATACTTAAGTTATTAGCTATTGTAAACTGTACATGATTGTCTTCTAACTCGTTTATCTTTAACGATTTTGAGTTTAAAGCAACATCATCTATTGATAAAGAAGCTTCGTTAAATACAATTTCAAAACGGTCGTTAAACTCATCAGGTTCAGATGTGAATGTATAATTAGAAGCGGATAAATTATGAGATGAGTTAAGTAAATGATCTATTAAATATATAGAGTTACTTGTTAAAAAGTCACCTTCAATTTGTGCCAAAGAAAGTGTGTACTCGGTAGGGACTTCAACATTTGTAATAAAGCCAAGTTTTATAATTTCGTTTTCATCAATACTATTTATGTTTTTCCCTTGGATTACATATTTAACAGTATCAGTATCTGCTAATGTATATAGTGCAGCTGCAAAATCCGTGGGAATTAATTTTGGAGCATCGTAAGACATGCCATCATTTTGATCTGTGGCACCGTCAACATAACCTATTAGTACTTGATTGAATATACCATTGTCTGAAGTTAGATCTATCCATAGTTTGTTTTCAAAATTGGTATTAGCATTTGATTTTTTTGTACGGGTAGATTTAAAAAATTGACCATTACTAGTATCATCCGCTAGTCGCATGGCATTGGTAAACGTTACTGTGCCTGTACTTAAAGCAGGAATGAAAAACCCTTGAGCCGAGGCTATATTGCCAGTAGGTATTTTTCCAGCTACTCCACCAGCTACACCTCCTGTTCCAACAGTAAAAGTGGCGTAATCGTTAAGGTTAAAATTTTGATCTTCATTACCAAGGTTGCCTTCATCTGGAGGTGAAGCTTGCGACCATAAATATGCTACACCATCAACAACACTAGAATTTGCAGTATGGAATGCCACAAAATCGATAGCACTAGCATATGGGTTACCGATAAAATTCCAGTTTACTCCAGTATTCATAGCATTTAAAGCAATACTTACAGGGACATCTCCAGTATTAAAGTCGCCTTCGAAAGACGCTGTTCCTGTTGCTCCTGGAATATGGAATTCACTTTCGGTTGCCGCATATCCAACGCCTGGAGTCATGGTATCACCACCTCCGGCAATTTGCCAATCGTCATCATTATCATCAATATCATCTCCGTTATTGTCAACAAAATTGGCAGCGTTAAACCAAAAACGTCTGTCTGTTGGCGCACTTGGGAATGCATCTCCAATAGTTTCTCCTAATACTGGTGAACTCCAATAGGTATAATAATACCAAGCTGCTTTTACGGGTGTTTGTTTGTTTACTCTAGCAACACCTCCTACATTAACAGTAAATGCTCCTAAATCACCATTTTGCACAAAATTACCTTCGGTTTGTACGATTAAGGTACCATTAACTACAACATCATTTTCAACTTCAATAAAGGAATTATTATCAACTGTTAAGGTTACTCCAGCATTAACAGTTAAGCTACAGGCTTGGAAATCTCCAGCACTGGTGTTGTAATTGGCAGCAATAATAACTTCTGTTGTTAAGTCTCTTGCACCGCTCCAAGAGCCATTCCAGGTAACTGTGGAGAGGCATGGATTACAAGTAAAGCTACAAGTGTTAGTTAACGTAAATCTTGGATTATTAGCCACATTCCAGTTGTTTGAGTCATTTACAGCTGCTAAAATATAAGGGGTGTTAGTAGTTACTGAACAATCATATTGCCCATTATCAAAGTTTCCAGCATATATAGCATCTACTCCATTGGTTAAACCAGCTGGAATAGCACTAGTGTTAGAACTAGTTGCGTTTGTCCATCCTGTAGGTGTAGATGTTGCGAAATGTATTGCAGCAATAAATGTTGGAGAAGCAATAGTCCCTTGATAAGCTAATATTTGATCACCACTTATTGATAAACTAAAACCATTATTCGTTTCGGTTGCAGTTCCACTTGTTGCTGAATAATTATTCGAATTAATATCAGTTATAACAATTTCAGTTCCACAAGTTAAATCTGATGTCGCTTCCCAAGTTAGAACACCTTCATTATTTCTAAAACTCCCTGAATTTTGCCAGCCGTTATCTGTAAAATTAATCGTAGTTGTATTTGTAACATCTGTTAATAGAACAAATGAGAATTCATCTGGATTATCAGCGTTATATCCAATAAAAGCAATGTCTCCAGCAGTTAAAGTAGTTTGTCCGTAACCAAAATTAAATACAAAAAGCAACAATACTATGTAAATAATCTTTTTCATAATCGTTAAGTTTTAAAATTTAAGATTTGGCTTTTATAAATTTTTAATTCTTATTGTTAATAATTCTATTGTTATTTTTGACAACATTATGCTATCAAAAAAAACATATACCGTACATGAGGCTACCAAAAAACTGGAGCATTATTGTGCGTATCAAGAACGGTGTCATCAAGAAGTTAGACAGAAGTTAGTAGCTATGCATATGATACCCGAAGTTATCGATATTATTATAGTCCATCTTTTGGAACATAACTTTCTTAATGAAGAACGTTTTGCCAAAACATTTGTAAGCGGTAAGTTTAGAATTAAGGCTTGGGGCCGACGTCGATTAACTTATGAATTAAAGAAAAAAGACATTGGCAAAGTTAATATAAATCAGGCACTTGCAGAAATTGAAAATATGGAATATATCGAGGTTTTTAATGATTTAGCCGAAAAAAAAGCCAATTCTATTAAAGAAACCAACATTTTTAAGAAACGTAAAAAATTAATCGACTATCTGTTATATAGAGGCTGGGAATCGCACTTAGTGTACGAAAAAGCAAGTGAGTTGATTAAATAAAAACAAAAAAGAGGTAAAAAAAATCGCTATTTTTACCTCTTTTTTTATGAATTTTAGTTGTACTATAAGTTAAAAACAGCACCTAAATTAATTGTGAATTGGTTGTGCAACGTTTTAGCAGGCGTTAAAGTACCAGTTTTATATTTTGCAAACGGCGCATTTAATTCAGTATAAACACCAAAGCCATCAGTAAAAAAGTAACGCGCACCTAAATGCCCACCAAAGTTTTTAAGCCCAAGGCTTAAACCAGGATACACATCAAAGTTGTCATCAACATTTATTACATTTCCTAAGTTTGCATTAAAACGTGCTCTAACGTCAAAACGATTATCAAAATCGGCATCTAATGCATCTATCGTATTGTTTTTTAAAGCATCATTAACCCCTAAAAGATACGTGGAGGATATACCAATAGATATATTTTCGCCAATACCAAAATCGTAACTTACATTAAGACCAGTACCGTTATCTTGAATGTTAGCACCAACCTGGAATTTGTTATCGCCTTTACCTATAAAAGCTTGAGCATTAATAAGTGAAACACTTAGTATTGTTAATAATAAAATTAAATTTTTCATGATTTGAGTTTAAATTTTAAGCTGGCAAAGATATTAGAAGTTTTTTAAAATCAAACGTTTATTTATAAATGCTTATGGGTTTTAACTATGGCTTGTTTATTTTTCCAATCAATCCATTTTTGTCCTTTAATTTTACGCATGGCATTATCATAATTGCGCATAATAAAAACATTATAAATGGCTTTCCCGAAATTCTTAGGATTTCTGGCCATAGCGCGTAAACTCATCGAAAAACCAGGCGTTATGTATCGCATGTAGTGCCAATACCCTTCTGGCATGTATAAAACTTCCCCATGGTTAAGATCTGTTTTGTAACCCTTAGCTTTTTTTAACATAGGCCATTTTTTAAAATCAGGATTATTAAAATCTATATCTTCCCTAGCTATAAGCGAATGTGGAATTTTATACAGATAATCGCTTTGTTTTTGGTCAAACAGTATACATTGTTTGTTGCCTTCAAAATGAAAGTGAAAAATATTGGCCAAATCAATATCATAATGCATAAAGGTATGCGAATTCCGTCCACCAAAAAATAGCATAGGAATGCCTTTCATTAAGCGTAATCCAAAATCAGGAAATGTAAAATCGTTTTGTAGTGCGGGGATTTCTTTTAAGGCATTCCACAAAAAAATACGATATTTAGTAGGTTTGTTTTTTAATAAATCTATGTAGTCGCCCAATTTCATTTTGGCATGTGGTTGATTAAAACCATCCTTATAATCTACAGGTCTATCGTCGTAAAGCGGAATGGTTATATCTTTACCAACCGTTTTCATGTATTCCAAATTCCATTTAGTAAATGCTGGCCAATCTTGTATATATTGCTCAATTACCACAGGCTTTTGTGGTTTAAAGTAGTGCTTTAAAAAGTCCGCCTTAGTAATGGATTTTACTCGCGGAATATCTTGTAAGTTTAGAGACAACACTTAATGGTTTTGGACAGTAAAGTTAATAAAACGGGATAAAAACAGAAATAGTATTTTAGACGTATTAGCTTCATATAGCTTTTGTGTCCACCTATAGTTTACTCGAATAGCTAACGGAAAAGAATTATCTTTTATGCTGAAATTGTATAATTCTTTCTAACGGAAAAACAACTCAATACTATATTATTTAACGGCCTTGGCTTTCTCCTTTGCAGCTTCATTACGTTCAATAGTGTGCTCTGGCCTAGTCCATTTTGGTTTTTCGCCTAGGGCTTCGTATTCAGATTCGCTAGCTTCAACAGTTTGAGGTTGTACCTTTTTCGTGAATGGTTTTTGTGGATTTAACCCTAATAACTGAAACATTTTCATGTCTTCATTTACATCAGGATTAGGGGTTGTTAGTAATTTATCGCCAGCAAAAATAGAGTTAGCACCAGCAAAAAAGCACATAGCCTGTCCTTCTCTGGTCATTTGAGTTCTACCGGCACTTAAACGTACTTGGGTTTCAGGCATTACAATTCTGGTTGTAGCAACCATTCTAATCATCTCCCAAATAGAAACGGGTTTTTGGTCTTCTAGTGGTGTGCCTTCAACAGCTACTAATGCATTAATAGGTGTCGATTCTGGCTGCGGGTTTAATGTAGAAAGTGCAACAAGCATACCAGCTCTATCCTCTACTTTTTCACCCATACCTATAATACCACCACTACAAACTGTAACATTGGTTTTACGGACATTATCAATGGTGTCTAAACGGTCTTGATAACCACGAGTAGAAATCACTTCCTTATAATAGTCTTCAGATGAATCTAAATTATGATTGTAAGCATATAAACCTGCTTCTGCCAAGCGTTGTGCTTGGTTTTCAGTAATCATTCCTAAAGTACAACAGACTTCCATATCTAGTTTGTTAATAGAACGTACCATCTCCAAAACTTGATCAAACTCCTCGCCATCTTTTACATTTCTCCAAGCAGCTCCCATACAAACACGAGAACTTCCTGTAGATTTTGCACGTAAAGCTTGGGCTTTTACTTGTTGGACACTCATTAAATCATTGCCTTCAATATCTGTATGATAGCGTGCTGCTTGCGGACAATAACCACAGTCTTCAGAACACCCACCTGTTTTTATGGATAACAAAGTGCTTACTTGTACCGTATTGGGGTCATGGTTTACGCGGTGTACTGTTGCTGCCTCGTAAAGCAACTCCATTAAAGGTTTATTGTATATGTCTAGAATTTCTTCTTTGGTCCAGTTGTGTTTAGTCGCGCTCATAAATCTGCTCGTTAGTTGAAGTCAAAAATACTAATTATAAGGATATACTTTTACTTTTTAATCGATAAAATATAAACCATAAATCATTCTAAAATTGTAATAGCTTTTAAATAGCGTACTATATTTTCGTATTTTGGAAAGAAATTTTTTAGGCATTAAAAAATATGCGAAATTTTGATAATATAGGAAGACTAAAAGTTTTCATTAAAAACCCACAAAAAAAAGGGTTTTTTAAAATGTTTAAAGAATGTTGTAAGCTTCTTATTATTAAAAAAGAAATCCCGTTTTATTATTTTAAGTATTTGTATTGTAAAGGGGTAACTAATTATTTAGACTATTTAAGCACCAAAGAAGTTGTTGCCATAGGCAATAGCAAAATATTACATAAGCCAGAATATAAAGACTTACTTGAAAATAAATTGCTCTTTACTTTGTTTAGTGAAAAATGTTCAATTAACACCCCACGTTTAATAAGTTACAATCTGGGGAATACTTTTAGCTTTGGTAATAAAAGTGAAATCATTAGTAGTAGAAAAGCGCTTATTACTTTTTTTGAAAGTGTATTTGCTTCAACAAAGATAGATGCCATTTTTTTTAGGCCGCCTTCTGAATATGGTGGAAAAGGCTGTTTTAAACTAAGTAAAAATAATTTAGTTGCTGAAATTGAGGCTATATATGAATCGTTAATTCGTGGTTGTTTTGTTCATACCGAAGTTGTTAAACAGCACGAAAGCATAAATGCAATATACGATAAATCTTTAAATACAATAAGGGTCATTTCATTAATAACTCCAGAAAACACCATTGAAATAATTTGCGCTTTTATGCGGTTTGGTGTTGGAGAAAGTGTTGTTGACAATGCTTCTTCTGGCGGATTTTATGTGGGAATAGATTTAGATAGGGGCACTTTAAACACTTCTGGGCATTATATGCTTGAGTATGGGGGCGGTAATGTTTATGAGCATCCTAATAGTGGTTATAAATTTGAAGGTTTTAAAATTCCATATTTTAAAGAAGCATGCAAAGAAGTTAAAAAAACCGTTAAAATAATACCAGACAGGTTTATAGGTTGGGATGTAGCCATAACCCCAAATGGGCCAACAATTGTTGAGGCAAATTCTGGCCCACATATTTTTTTAAGTGATTATGCTTATGGGGGACTTTTAAAGAATCAGCACATAAAGAATTTGATTAAAGAATTAAAGACCGTTAATTGATTTTAAGATGATGAATAGAATACAAGTTTTTTTAAAATACCCCCATAAGAAGAGCATTATTAAAATGATTAAGGAGGTTTTAATCCTTATGGTTAATAAAAGGGAAATACCGTATTACTATTTTAAATATTTATACAGAAAAGAGGTAACCAATTATCTAGACTATTTAAGTCTTGGAGAGCAAAGAACAATGCAATTTCATAAAGCCTTACATAACCCAGAATATGTTACTTTAATTAACAATAAGTTGTATTTTCATTTATTAAGTGAAAAGACTTCTATCAAGACACCAAAGTTGTTAAGCTATAATTTTCAATCTAATTTTTTTTATAATAATAAAATTGTTCAAATTAATAGTATAGAAGAATTCACCCGTTTTTTTGACAACATATTCCAAAATGCTAATATTGAAGGTGTGTTTTTTAGACCACCTTCAGATTATGGAGGTAAAGGCTGTTTTAAAATAACTAAAGGACATTTAAACAGTCAATTAGATGAGGCCTATGAAACTCTAAAAGCAGGAAATTTTGTTCATACAGAACTTATTAGACAACATCCTTTAATTAATCAAATACATAGTAGTTCCATAAATACATTAAGAATTATTTCATTGATAACCTCTAATGATACTATTGAGATAATCAGTGCTTTTATCAGATTTGGAATAGGAAATAGTGTTGTTGATAACGCTTCTTCTGGCGGGTTTTTTGTGGGAATTAATTTGAATACTGGAACGTTGAAACCGCATGGTCATTTTTTGCCTGAGTATGGCGGGGATAAAATAACAGAGCATCCAGATAGTAGTTTTAAATTTGAAGGGTTTACAATTCCTTTCTATGAAGACGCTTGTGAAAGTGTTATTAATGCGGTTAAAATCATTCCTGATAGGTTAATAGGTTGGGACGTTGCTATAACTTCGGATGGCCCCATAATTATTGAAACTAATGCTGAACCACATATGCAAATGAGTAATATTGCCTATGGTGGGTTATTAAAAAACAAACACGTAAAAGAATTAATGCAAGAACTGAAAACAATGTGATATTACCTACTTATAAATTTTCAAGACGCATTTTTACTTAACAATATACTCACCGCATTACCGCCAAACCCTACTGCGTTGACTAATATGTTTTCAATTTTTCTTGGTGTTTTTGGGTTCTCTAAGTAAGGAACACCAATAAATTTTTGATGTTGCAACATTAAAACAGCAAGTTCTATATTTAATGCTCCTGAGGCTCCAAAGGTGTGTCCAATTTTCCATTTATTTGAAGTTATGGATGGAACATCATTTTTAAAAATGGCTTGAATGGCTTTAAATTCAGAAATATCCCCTTTTATGGTTCCTGGTGCATGCATTACAATGATATCAATGTCATCAGGATTTATATCTCCCAATGCCATGATCATAGACTTTTGAAAACATTTGGCATCACTAGAAATAGAAATGTTGTGTTTTAAGATTTCAGTAGCATAACCAAAACCTTTTATAATAGCGAGTGCATGTTCCTGTATTCCAGATTCTAAACATGCCATGGATGCACCTTCTCCCAAAACCATAGTGTTTTTGGCTTTGTCGAGGTCTAAGGCACGACATGGAAAATCATCCTCTTTTTTCGCATAAATTTTTAAAGCCTGCATTTGTGCAATGGTAAAAGGTGTTAATGGCGCTTCGCTACCACCAACTAAAAAGGCATTGCTCATTCCAGAATTTATCCAAGCTATTCCATTTAACATAGCATGTAAAGCTGTTGAACAGGTTATGGAATGACTTATTTCTGGACCTTGAGTTTGTAAATCGTGAGCCACCCATGATGAGATATTACCTAACGTTGTGGTTGGTGAACTTAAGGTTTGGGCTTTATTGTTCTTTAAAAAATCTTCATGATAGGTTTCGAAAAGTTTAGTAGCCCCTCGTGATGAACCAATGTTTATTCCAAAATTATCTAAATTTTTCCAATTCGCTTGTTTTATGGCTTGTCTGGATGCATAAATAGCATACAGAACGGTGTTGTCAAGAGATTTGTATTTGTTATCCGATTGGCGTAATATATCTACCTCTTCCTTTGCGTTTTTAGGAATTTCAGCTACTAAAACGTCTTTTCCTAAAAACCCTTTTTTGGTAATGCAATGTGCATTGTTTTGATAGCTTTTCCATGATTCTTCAAAAGATTTTCCTAATGGAGAAATAGATGAAATAGCAGTTATTGAAATTGGTTTTTGCAAAAGCTTTATTTTGAGTGCAAAGTTATACTATTTCTAAGGCATCTTCTATAACCTGATAGACTTTTTGTAGTTGTTTTTCTGTAATAACATATGGCACTTGTATGTATATAGTATTTCCAAGAGGTCTTAAAAAAACACCGCTATCCATAAAGAATTTTAAAAGCTTATCACGCAAGTCTCCATAACGCTCCATTTTTGTGTTGAGGTCTAGGGCAAAAATAACTCCTAAATGTCTTGTGGTTTTTATATTAGGATGGTTTTCAATACGTTTTTGGAATGTGCTATGGGCTTCCATTATTGTTTTGATACCATTCTGAATGTCCTTAGACTTTAAAAGTTCAATGCCTGCAATAGCAGCAGCACATGCTACAGGATTTGCAGAATAGGTATGGCAATGAAAAAAGCCTTTAGAAATATCGTTACTTAAAAATGCGGCATAAACGTCTTGGGTACAAGATGTGATTGCCATAGGTATTAATCCTGCGGTTAAGGCTTTACTAAGGCAAATAATATCTGGTTTAGTATCTATATAATCTGAAGCAAAATAGCGACCGGTTTTTCCAAAACCAGTCATAACTTCATCAGCAATAGTGAGGATATTCTGGTTTTTGAAGTATTTTAAAATGGTGTTTAACCCAAGAGCCTCATGAGTTTTCATACCTGCGGCACCTTGTATTAGTGGTTCGTAAATAAAACCTGCAATATCATGGTTAGAAACAAACGCTTTTAGCTGCTTTAAAATGATTTCCGTATTTGTGCCATTTGGTGTTGGAATACGTTTCACATCGATTAAAAAATCTTCAAAGGGTCCATTATAAACCGATAATCCTGACACGCTCATGGCTCCAAAAGTATCACCATGAAATCCATTTTCAAAAGCAATAAATGTAGAACGCTTTTCGCCTTTGTTGTAATAATATTGAAGTGCCATTTTAATACCAGCTTCAACAGCGGTAGAACCATTATCATTAAAATAAATTTTATTTTGATTTTCAGGAAGTATTTTAATGAGTTCTTCAGATAGTTTTACAGCAGGCTCATGTGTAAAATCGCTAAACATAACGTGGTCTAATTGCTGCATTTGCTTGTAAACGCTATGTGTTATATAATCGTTACAGTGGCCATACATGCAGGTATACCAAGATGCAATGGCGTCAATATATTCGTTTCCGTTTTCATCTGTTAACACACAGCCTTTTGCTTTTACAATGGCTAAACTCTCCGGTTGTAATTGATGTTGTTTTAGCGGGTGCCAAAGGTGTTTTTTATCACGTTCTTGTAATGTCATAGGTTTTCTTTAAACAATTCAGCATATTCTTTAATAACATTCTTGTCAAAATAAGGTTCGTCATCAATTCTTCCAATAATAGGAACTTGGGTCATTTTTTTGATAATATATTCAGTTGTTTTATGTTCGTTTCCACTGAAAATAATCGATACATCAAATCCCTTTTCTTTTAGCATATTTACTGTTAGAAGAGTATGGTTTATACTTCCTAAATAATGTCTAGACACAACTATAACTCTATAATCTGATTTTATTAAATCAAAAATGGTGTCCTTGTTATTTAGTGGTACTAATAATCCGCCAGCGCCTTCAATTACTAAATGATTAGTTGTCAGGATTGGCACCTTGATTTTATTAATATTAATTTTAACACCATCAATATCAGCGGCTCCGTGAGGACTCATAGGTGTTTTTAAGGCATATGCATTTGGGTAGAATTTTGATTTAGTATTTGAAATTAATTGTTCTACTTTTTTTGTGTCGCAATTATCTAATTCTCCTGCTTGTATTGGTTTCCAATAATCAGCTTCTAAAGCTTCGGTAACTATTGCTGAAGCTATGGTTTTACCAACATCAGTTGAAATTCCTGTGATGAAATATATACTCATTTTAAATCGAATTCTGTTTTACAATCTTCACACGTGTATTTATGTCTTGTATAAAAAGGGAGTGCCGAAAATAATACACCAAAAATAAACGCAAAAAACGATTTAGCATCTTTTATTGTTGAAAATAACTCAATATGATTCCCTTGGCAATTTGGACAATTAATAGCGTGGCCTTCTTCATCAACAGAATAGTTGTTTATAGATTCTAAAATATGTTGTGCTTTTAAAGCATCTGTTGATAATACTTTAAGTTTAACACCTCCAATGGCGTTACTTACTAAGGGGTCTGTATCTATAGTTAGATTATCAAATAAAAACACCTGAATACCTTCGAACTCTAAGCGCCCTTTTATAATTTGGGCTTCTGTAGAGTATTGGAATCTAGCTATGGTTTTAAATGTATCGCTCATATAATGACAGTTATGTTTTATGAGATACTGAAACGAGTTCAGCATGACTAGGTTACAAAAGTAACTAACAGTTGTAATAGTTTTGATATATCATTCTCTGAATTATAACTATGTAAACAAAAGCGTAAACGTTCTTTGCCTTTTGGAACAGTTGGTGATAAAATAGGTTTTATATCAAACCCATGGTCTTGTAATTTCTGGGCGATTGATTTTACTTTATCGTTTCCTGAAATAATACAGCAATGAATGGCTGAATGTGATTCAATAAATATACTTTCAAGCTTATTTTTAACGATTTGAGCTTTGAAAAACTGGATGTTTTTATGGAGTTTATCTATGCTTAACGTATCAATTAATTCGTGATAAGCGGAATTTAGGGTTGCTAAACTATGTGGAGGTAAAGCAGTCGTGTAAATAAAGCTTCTAGAAAAATTAACTAAATATTGCTTTAAGCTTTCGCTGACCAAAATAGCAGAGCCATGACACCCCATAGCCTTCCCAAAAGTAATAATGCGTGCAAAAATATCATCTTCTAAATTTAAATTTTGAATAATGCCAGCACCGTATTTTCCAAAAACACCAGTAGCATGAGCTTCATCTACAACTAAAAAAGCGTTATGTTTTTTGCTTATCTGCGACATGCCCTCCAAATAGGGAGTGTCTCCATCCATTGAGAATACGGATTCTGTGACAATGTATACATTGTCATGCTGAACTCGTTTCAGCATCTTATCAAGATGAGTTAAATCGTTATGTTTAAATTTATAAGCCTTGGCATGACTCATACTAATACCATCTCGAATGGATGCATGAATGTACTCGTCATATAAAATAATGTCGCCTCGTTGAGGAATACTAGAAAAGAAACCAATATTAGCATCATAACCTGAATTAAACAATATTGCTGCTTCGCTATTATGAAAACTTAAGAGCATGGTTTCTATAATAGTGTAAAGTGGATGGTTTCCTGAAAGCAATCTAGATCCTGTAGCGCCATTTTGTTTAATGTTATGGCCGATTAAAAAGTCATAAGCGTTTTTAAAAATAGTTTCAGATTTTGAAAACCCCAAATAATCGTTTGATGAAAAATCAATCAATTCATTTTGCGTTCCTAGTTGCCGTAAAGCGTTATTAGCTTTGCGCTCTTCTAATTTATCTTGTAATTTTTTAGGGAAGGTTTTCATCTAAAACAAATATAAATAATGCTTTTATCATTCTAGAATTTAAAATCTTTTTAATTAAAATTATTGTTTTTCGATAATTTTACATATTTTTGTTATCGAAAAACAATAATAATATGAAAGTAAAGAAAGTTTTTAATATAATGAATGTCATATCGTGGATTGTATTTGTAGGGTATTGTGTCAAAGCAGGAGCTATAACTATAGTGTCGATTCTAAGTCTATTTGTAAATAAGAATGTTACTGAAAATTTATATATGGGAATTGACCTCTCGAATCTTTATAGTTTTAACAAAATACATTATACATTCTTTGTGTTACTTATCATATTGATTGTAGCTTTAAAGGCCTTTATTTTTTATTTTCTAATTAAAATATTTGAAATAATGAATTTTAATAAGCCTTTTAACTCCCTGGTGGAGGGATTAATATTTAAAATCAGCTATGTTTCATTATCTGTTGGACTGATAGGGATTGTTGCGAATTCATATAAAACATGGTTGACATATAAAATAAGCTTTACCGAATTAGATATTGATAATTCTGCTTATATATTTATGGCCGGTGTCATATTTGTTGTAGCATCTTTATTTAAGAGAGCAACTGAAATTCAATTTGAAAACGACTTAACAATTTAATTATGAAAAACAATACAAACATTTTAACCTTTATTACTTGGGGGCTTTTGTTATCTGCAATTTCAATATTGCTAAATGATATCCGCGAGTTTGATTTTAACCAGTTTAAGGAGTTTCATAACTGGGCAAAAACAGCAAATAAAAATGAGCCATGGTTTACGTCAGAAAATGCCATTCAATGGGGCTATTATGCTATCAGTGCGGGGTTATTTTTCTGGAGAGGCTATCTTCTTTATGGGTTTTCTTATTTTTTATCAATTCTAAAAGAAATTGAAAATGGAAACTATTTTAGCGATAAGAATATTAGTTATTTTAAAAAGATTGGAAATATATTTATTTGGTATACCATTAATGTTTTAGTGTTAAGGTTTCTTTTAGCAACAATTAATAAGTCTACATTTAACTTTTTTAATGAGCTTAAAGCAGAATTTACATTTTTAATCCCAGTAGGGTTAGCATTTTTTATTCTTGCTGAAATTTTTAAGCGAGCAAAAGATAATGAAGAGGAAAACAAATTAACTATATAGCTATGGCCATAATCGTAAATCTTGATGTTATGCTGGCCAAGCGACAAATGAAAAGCAAGGAGCTAGCAGAAATTATTGGCATAACCACAGCAAACCTGTCTATTTTAAAATCAGGAAAAGCAAAAGCAGTTCGGTTTTCCACTCTAGAAGCTATTTGTAAAGCTTTAGATTGCCAGCCAGCAGATATTTTAGAATATACTTCTGCTGAACAAAGCCCAAGTATTGACGATTAAAATTGTATTTTTGATAAAAATTTCAATTTTATAATTTTAGCTATGAAAACATATTTCTTTCTTTTGATATTCCTTATTTGTTCTATCGGTTTTGCACAAAACAATTATATCGTAAAAACGGAAGATGGCAGACGTGTTCTGTTAAAAGCCGATTATACTTGGGAGTATATTGATATGGTAAAACCTTCTGGAGATAGTGTCTCAATAGTGTCTTTAAAGCCAATAAAAAGTAAGACCTGCAATGTTGCGCCAGATTTTACCGAGCCTAAATTGGATAAAAAAATTCAATCACAGCTTAAAAAAACAAGAGCAACTATCAATCACGTAAAAAAGAAGGTCGCTAAAGACTATAATTGTACTGTGGAAGATGTTTTGCTATTATCATTTTTAGAAAAAAAAGAAAGAGGTTTGTATGACTTTTGTGCTAATGGGACTAAAGTGACATATAAGCGTATAGGAAGCACGATTATCAAAAACGGAAAGTTGTTTTAATACTAGACGCTTTTAACATTCTTTTTACAGTGCATTCAGTATCTTTACTATCATGTATGCCCTAGTAGATTGTAATAATTTTTATGCGTCTTGCGAACGCGCTTTTAATCCAGCTTTACGCAACAAACCCATTGCTATTTTAAGCAATAATGATGGCTGTGTTATTTCGAGAAGCGATGAAGCTAAAGCTTTAAAACTACCTATGGGTGCACCCATTTTTAAATGGGATTCGTTTTGTAAAGCCAATAATATTTTAGTGTTTTCATCTAACTACCCACTTTATGGCGATATGAGTAGTCGGATCATGAAAATTTTAGAGCAGTTTACTCCAGATATTGAAATTTACAGTATTGACGAATCATTTTTAGAATTTAAAGGTTTCGAGAATCATGATTTTAAAGATTACGGAAACCAAATTCGAACGCGCGTTTTAAAGTGGACAGGTATTCCAACTTGTGTAGGTATAGCGCCAACAAAAGCATTGAGTAAAGTCGCCAATAAAATAGCACGTAAGTTTCCAGAACAAACAAAAGGTGTTTATGTCATTGATTCTGATGAAAAACGTATTAAAGCCCTAAAATGGATAACGTTAGAAGATGTTTGGGGTATTGGTCGTGGGCTACAAAAACGCTTAAAAGCTAAAGGGTGTAAAACAGCATATGATTTTACACAACTTCCAGATGATTGGGTACGTAAAAGTTTTTCGATTACAGCTTGGAAACTTAAAAAAGATTTAGAAGGCATTTCCAAAATAAAGCTTGATGAGGTAGAAGCAAAACGGGCTATAGCTACCACAAGAAGTTTTGAGTATACCTATTCAGATATCGATAATATAAAAGAGCGTATATCAACTTTTGCTACAAGTTGCGCCGAAAAATTAAGAAAACAAGGATCTAGTTGTCACGTGATTTATGTAGTTTTAAGTAGCGATAAACATAAAAAAGATTTACAGCAGCATCGCGCAAGTCGAGTTGTAAATTTGCCTTATCCAACGGATTCCAGCTTGATTATTAGTCAGGAAGCAGTTCAATCCGTTTCGCATATATTCAAAAAAGGTATAAAATACAAACGCGCAGGAGTTATTGTTATGGGTTTGGTCCCTACAAATAATCATCAATTACAGATGTTTGAACATGAAAACCCTAAGCATAAACCTTTAATGTATACTATTGATAAGTTGAACGAAAAATATGCCAATTATAAAGTAAAATTAGGAAGTCAAGATTTAAAACGTACATGGAAAATGCGTCAAGAACGCCTGTCTCCACGATACACTACAAATATTAATGACATTATAGTCGTTAAATAAAAAAGAATTCTCCAAGGTTTAGCCTTGGAGTTTCCGTTGGAATTGTCATTCCCGTGAAGGCGGGAATCTAAATATAAAATTTTGGTTCCAAAAAATTTTGTATTAAAGCAAGAATCTCAAAAATTTAATTTAAATTTAAAAGCACCAATAAATAGAGGTAACCCATGATACTACACAAATCCAATGCCCTAACTTTTTTTACTCCAAACCCTATAAAAGGTTTAGGCGCTCCTTTTTTCGATACAGGTATTTCTGCTGGATTTCCATCACCGGCCGAAGATTTTAAAGAACAGCGATTATCATTAGATAAAGAGCTTGTTAAAAATAAAGAAGCCACTTTTTTTGCTCGTGTTAGTGGGCAATCTATGATTGGGGCTGGGCTAGATGATAATGATTTATTGGTCATTGACAGAAGTTTAGAGCCATCACATAATAAAATAGCCGTGTGCTTTTTAGATGGAGAGTTTACTGTAAAACGATTAAAGGTAAACACAGATGGCGTTTGGCTAAAACCAGAAAATCCTAATTATCCGATTATAAAAATTACTGCCGAAAATGATTTTATTATTTGGGGTATTGTTACTAATGTCATTAAGAAAGTTTAGTCATTCTTATGGGTGGTATTATTTATAAAAAGGCTATCACGAATAACGAATTGCATCAAATTTTGGAGTTGCAACACCGTAATATTCCAACATCAATTTCTAAGGAAGAAAAACAAAATGAAGGTTTCGTAACGGTTCATCATGATTTTGAAACATTAAAAACCATGAATGATGCCTGTGCCCATAGTATTGCAATACATAACAATGAGGTTATTGGGTATGCACTAAGTATGGTTAAAGATTTTAAAGATGCTATAGCTGTTTTAAAACCCATGTTTCAAGAAATAGAAATTAGCATAAAACCTATGGTTCGTTATATAGTAATGGGTCAAGTTTGTGTAGACAAACCATACAGAAAGCAAGGCATATTTAGAGGTTTATATGAATTTATGCGTTTAAACCTTAAGCCTGACTTTGATTTTGTTATAACCGAGGTAGATGCAAAAAACACAAGGTCTTTAAATGCACATTATGCAATAGGGTTTAAAGTGTTAAAAACATATATTTCCAATAATCAAAAATGGGTTTTGTTATCTTGGTCTTGGCGTTAGCTTAGTCAATAATACTTTGTAAATTGTTTTTCAGAGTCTATTTTATGTCAATAGGAGAAAATAATTCTTTCCAAAAAGGAATAGTGTTAAATTTAAATAATTCAAAAATTAATTAAATGAGTTTTAGAGTTTTCATTCTTTTTTACATCATAGTAAATTGTGTTGGTTGTACTAAAAAGAACGATAATATTTCTTTTCAAGACGGAAAGAATACCGTATTTACATTCATTCCCCAAAGTCATTCAAAAATAGATTTTGAAAATAAAGTTGAAGAAAATTTATATTTTAATTTTTTAAATTTCAGTTATATCTATAATGGTGGTGGTGTTGCTGTTGGCGATATTAATAATGATGGATTGGAAGATATCTATTTTACATCCAATCAAAATTCAAATAAACTATACCTAAATAAAGGCAATTTTGTGTTTGAAGATATTACGGAACGCGCTCGAGTTGAAGATGATCAAGGTTGGTCTACTGGTGTAACTATGGTAGATATTAATAACGATGGGTGGTTAGATATTTATGTTTGTAAATCTGGGTCATTAAAAAATCGAAAAGGCAGACAAAACAAACTTTTTATAAATCAAAAAAATAATACGTTTAAAGAAGAAGCTTTAAAATATGGATTACAAGAGTATAGTTTTTCTACACAAGCCCATTTTTTAGATTATGATAAAGATGGTGATTTAGATATGTTTCTGGTCAACCACCGAGCAGATTTTAATAACAATGTATTACTTAGTGATCCAAGTCTCCAGCCAAGATTAACAAAAGATGATGTAGATCGTTTATTCAGAAATGATAACGGAACATTTGTAGACGTAACAAAAAAAGCAGGAGTTGCAAAAAAAGCATGGGGATTAAGTGCCTCTATTGGCGATTTCAATAATGATTCGTGGCCAGATATTTATGTAGCAAACGATTTTTTAGAACCCGATTTTTTATATATCAATAATAAAAATGGGACGTTTACAGACGAAATTTTAACACGTTTTAAACATATTTCAGCCAATAGTATGGGTTCAGATTTTGCTGATATAAATAATGATTTACTACCAGATCTTTTGGTTTTAGATATGATGGCTGCCGATAGAAAACGTGGTAAAGAAAACATGGCAACCATGAGTACTGCAAAATTTAACCGTATGGTTAATAAAGGCTATCATCATCAATATATGTCTAATATGTTGCAACTTAATAACGGTAATGAAACCTTTAGTGAAATTGGCCAGTTTTCTAGTATAGCAAAAACAGATTGGAGCTGGGCACCTTTAATTGCCGATTTTGATAATGATGGTTTTAATGATATTTTTATAACCAATGGTATTGAAAATGACCTGTCTAATCAGGATTTTAGAAATAGAATGCGCAAAAATATTAGGAACCGTAAAAAGGTAAGTTTAGAAGAGGCTATAGATATGATACCTTCTACAAAATTAGCCAATTACATGTTTACAAATAATGCGGATTATACGTTTAAAGATGTGTCTGTCGATTTTGGTTTTGACACTAGAATAAATTCAAATGGTGCTGCTTATGCAGATTTTGATAATGATGGCGATTTAGATTTGGTACTTAATAACCAATCAGATAAAGCATCCGTTTACAGAAACAATACTGAAGCTAATTATATAACAATACATTTAGAAGGCCCAGAGCAGAATATAAAAGGCATTGGTGCAAAAGTAGAAGTTTACACCAATAATACACAGCAATTAAAGGCATTGTATGCAAGTAGAGGCTATCAATCATCCGTAAGTTATAATTTGAATTTTGGGTTAGGAACATCCAAAACTATTGATAGCTTGAAAGTTGTTTGGAATGATAATAAAACGCAAACATTAACTAATATTGAAGGAAATAAACGCTTAACCTTATCCTATTCAAAAGCAAAAAAGGATGATGTTATTTCTAAAAAAGAAACCCCATTGTTTAATTCGGTTTCAGCTTCTAGTATAGGGATTAATTACAAGCATAAGGCGGTTAGTTTTAATGATTACAATATGCAGTTATTACTACCCCAAAAACAGACTACAATTGACCAAGCATTAACAGTTGCAGATATAAATAATGATGGGTTAGATGATATTTTTATAGGGAATACGATGGGGTTTCCTGCGGAACTGTATATACAAAATAACTTAGGTGCTTTTTTAAAAACAAATCAAGACCTATTTGAAAAAGACAAAGCATATAACGATAATAATGCGCTGTTTTTTGATATTGATAATGATAATGATTTGGATCTGTATGTAGCTTCAGGTAATTACAGCCAGTCGGAGAAAAGTCCTTTACTCCAAGATCGATTATATATAAATGATGGCAAAGGACATTTTTCTAAAAGAAGGCTTCCAAAAATGCTAAGTATTACAAAAGCTATTGCAGCTAATGATTTTGATAATGATGGCGATTTAGATTTATTTATTGGAGGACGTGTGGTTTCAGGAAAATACCCTAATGCACCAACATCCTATCTATTGGAAAATAGAAAAGGCAACTTTATAAATGTGACTTCCAAAAGAGCTATAGATTTACAGTCTATTGGTTTAGTAAATGATGCTCTGTTTTCAGATTATGATAATGATGGTGATAATGATTTAATAGTAACAGGCGAATGGATGCCTATTTCATTTTTTAACAACAATAAAGGTGTTTTTACTAAAGTTGATTTGCCAACAGATACTAAAACAGGCTGGTTTCAAACTATAAAAGCTATAGATTACGATGCCGATGGCGATGATGATTATTTTGTTGGAAATTTTGGAAAAAACAATAAATTTCATCCAACAGATCAATCACCATTACATATTTACGCTAATAATTTTGATGACAATACGAGTTATGATATGGCGCTTAGTAAAGAATCTAATGGAGATTTGTTTCCTATTCGAGGTAAAGAGTGCTCCTCACAACAAACCCCTTTTTTAAATGAAAAAATTGAAACATTTAAAGAGTTTGCCAACTCGAATATTATTGATGTTTATGGTAAAGAAAATATTGAAACTGCGCTGCATTTAGAGACGTCTAGTTTTAGTTCGTATTATGTTCAAAATAATGGTAACGGTAATTTTGAATTTATGTTATTACCCAATAAAGCACAGTTTGGGCCTACTTTAGATTTTGAGTTTTTAGACCTTGATAAAGATGGGATATTAGAGGTTTTAGGTGTTGGAGGCATATATGATTCTGAAGTTGAAACGATTCGTTATGATGCTTCTCAGGGCTATATTTTAACTCATAATGGTTCTAATGAAATAATCGTTTATAAAGATTTAATAAGTCTAAGTAATAAAGAAATAAAGGCCATTGAAAGTATTTTTATTAAAGGGAAGTTACATCTTTTATTGATGCATCCAAATGAAGGGCTAAGTATCTTAAAGGTTAAATAAAACGCATAAAAAAACGCGAAGTGTAAAGCTTCGCGTTTTTAAAATATTTTAAAATGAAATTTAGTCAGCTAAAACAATAACTTTGTTGTCTTTCATTTCTAAAGTCCCAGAGTTAATCTTTAATAAAGTAGTGCCTTTGTCACCTTTAGTAAATTTATCTTGAACGGCTTCATCTAATTCAATGCTTCCTGAAATTTTCACAACACCTTCTTTTAATATAGAAACAATTGGTGCGTGGTTATTTAACATTTCAAAATCACCATTTACGCCAGGAACATAAATACTAGTTACTTCTCCGCTAAATAAGGTTGCTTCAGGTGATACGATTTCTAAATACATAGTTTCTAAAATTTCAATTTTCAAAAACTAAATTCCAAAATCAGAACGTATTGGAATTTAGAATTTTTGTTTTTGGAATTTATCAAGCAAAGCTTGATTACGCCTCAGCTAACATTTTATCTCCAGCTTCAATAGCTTCTTCGATGGTTCCTTTAAGGTTAAACGCAGCTTCTGGTAAGCGATCTAATTCGCCGTCCATAATCATGTTAAAACCTTTAATAGTTTCTTTAATATCAACTAATACACCAGGAATACCAGTAAACTGCTCAGCTACATGGAAAGGTTGAGATAAGAAACGTTGTACACGTCTTGCTCTACCTACAGCTAACTTATCTTCTTCAGATAATTCTTCCATACCTAAGATGGCGATAATATCTTGTAATTCTTTATAACGTTGTAACAACTCTTTTACTCTCTGTGCACAAGCGTAATGCTCTTCTCCTAAAATATCAGCAGTTAAAATTCTTGAAGTAGAATCTAATGGATCTACCGCAGGATAGATGCCTAACTCAGCAATTTTACGAGATAATACGGTTGTTGCATCTAAGTGAGCAAAGGTTGTAGCAGGTGCAGGATCCGTTAAATCATCTGCAGGTACGTAAACCGCTTGTACAGATGTAATAGAACCTCTTTTAGTTGATGTAATACGCTCTTGCATTGCACCCATTTCTGTTGCTAATGTTGGTTGGTAACCTACCGCAGAGGGCATACGACCAAGTAGTGCAGATACCTCAGAACCAGCTTGTGTAAAACGGAAAATGTTATCTACGAAGAAAAGGACATCTTTTCCTTGCCCTTCACCAGCACCATCACGGAAATACTCAGCAATAGTTAAACCAGATAAGGCAACACGAGCACGTGCTCCAGGAGGCTCATTCATTTGTCCGAAAACGAACGTTGCTTTCGATTCTTTCATTTTAGATTTATCAACTTTAGATAAATCCCATCCACCATCTTCCATAGAATGCATAAAATCATCACCGTAACGGATAATTCCAGATTCTAACATTTCACGAAGTAAATCATTCCCTTCACGAGTTCTTTCACCCACTCCAGCAAATACAGATAAACCACCGTGTCCTTTTGCAATATTGTTAATCAATTCCTGAATTAATACGGTTTTACCTACTCCAGCACCACCAAATAAACCAATTTTACCACCTTTTGCATAAGGCTCAATTAAATCGATTACTTTAATACCTGTAAATAAAACTTCAGTAGATGTTGATAAATCTTCAAATTTAGGTGCTTGACGGTGAATTGGTAACCCAGCGTCTCCAGCTTTAGGTAAATCTCCAAGACCATCAATAGCATCTCCAATTACATTAAATAAGCGTCCGTAAACATCATCTCCAATCGGCATTTGAATAGGCGCTCCTGTTGCAGAAACTTCAGTTCCTCTACTTAAACCATCTGAAGAATCCATTGCTATAGTACGAACCGTATCTTCTCCAATATGAGATTGAACTTCTAGTACTAAAAGCGAACCATCTGCTTTCTTAATTTCTAATGAATCGTAAATTTTTGGAAGTTCTGAACCTGCACTAAATGCAACATCAATAACTGGACCTACTATTTGTGCAACTTTACCTGTAACTTTAGACATTACTTATGTATTTAATATTATGCGTTTTAATTCTAAGAAAACACTTCAAGTTTTCGCGTGCAAAGATATATTTTTTAATTTAAAATGAAAGTTGTTTTTTAGGTTTTTTGGAATAAAAAAACACCTTCAATTTGAAGGTGTTTAGAAATTATATTTTAACTATATTTTATTGTAGTAAAGGCGAGTAGTTTGTTGGGTAATCATTTGGATCAGGCGTGTTTCCAGAATCTATGAAATTTGATCCGAAAGATGCATCTATAGCTTCTAAATATTTAGAAGCCATATACGAATAGCCTCTGGCAGTTAAATGAATTCCATCTAAACCAATAAACCCTCCAGTTACAAGGTCTGTATTCATATTAAAACCACCAAAAGTAACCCCATTAGTCAAAGCATTTTCAAAAATGCTTTTTAAATCTACTAAGGCAATATTTTCGTTTGAGCTAGCCTCAGCTTCAACAGTGTTATTATATCCAATAATTGCATTTGTCATAGCTTCAATCTCATCATTATCTAAAACATCAGAATCATCTATACCATTCACTGCAGATATAACTAAGCCTGCTTGTTGTGGTGTAGGCGTTCCTCCAGCTTGTAATAGCCCTAATACTTGAAGTACTTCAGGAGTTAAAGCTACAGAACCATAGCCTTGATTAGCTAAAGCATCTCGATTTATAGTGAGTAATATCCTTTCTTCTTCAGTCATTTGTCTAAATCCTAAAGGATTTGTTGGTATAGCAGGAACGTCTATTAAAAATCTATTTGGTCCTTCATTAAAAGTAATAGCATATTGTGCAGCCAATGCTTGTGCTTGTTCTAATGGTAGTCCTTGAAAAACTGCTCCCTGTGTAAATATTCCAGCAACGGCTTGAAAAAAACCAGTTAAACTAGCTGCTTGTTCAGCATCTAATACTAAAGCATTATTTGGTATTGCTGTAAAATATGGTAAATCTTCAGGGAAAGGCGTATTAGTAACAATCCCTTTAGCACCATTTGCTGTTAATTGTTGTATTGCAGTATTAAAAGCAAAATCAAAAGTTCCTTGATCTGTTAAAGGTTCTGATCCATCACCACCAGAAGTTGCATAACTTAAAGCATCATTACCTGAGAAAAATGTTAATGTAAAAAAGGTCGGATTTTGGTTAACAGCCAAATCAATAAGCGATGCATCTGGAGTGTTTCCTGTTAATCGAACTGCATAAGGATTTGCACCACCTGGGAAATTAGCAATATTTCCATACCCAGGAGCAATAAAATGAAAACTTTTAGGACTCCCCATAAGTCCTAGATTGTTAAAAGGTCCAGTTGGATTATTCAATGTTATATCTGTGGAAACTGTAACAGGTCCGATAACTGATTCTAGAGGAACAGGTCCATCACCTCCAAAAACCAATCTGGGTGGTGCTATTCTGGTTCCAGCAAAAGCCAAACCTCCAAAATTATCATTTACTAAAGGTTGAATAAAATCTCCTCCACCAATTTTTGCAAATTCCATGGATAACATTTTTGGGAATGAATTTTCTTGCCCAGCTTTAAATGTTGCTCCATCCGTCATACCTGCAGTAAATGATGCTCCTACAGCAACATAATTTGAAAAATCTGCACTTCCATCTGTTAATTCTGGTAAGACAACCGCATCTGGTAAAATGTTATTATCATCTTCGTCGCAAGCTATAAATCCTATTAAAAGGACAATAAGCCATATATGTTTAATATTCATAATTATTTTTTTTATAGGTTATTTATTGTCCATGAAGCGTAGTACTGAGCGCCTATTAAACCTGTACCAACAGCAGTAAAATACTCGTCAGCTAAAAGGTTAGCCGCACCTAACTTAAATGTAGATTTTAGACTAGGAACTTTATAATTAATTTGAGCATCTACAACATGGTAGGCAGGAACAGCACCAGTTGCAAAGGTGGCTTCCCAAACATAATCATCACTCCATCTCCAAGCAACATTAAAACCAAAATTTTCAAAAAGATTAGTGTTTCCAAAAGAGGCTTTTAATTTATGTTCTGGTGTATTAAAATTAGTTTGGGTATTAGGATTTGCTGCTTTATCAAAATCTAGTTTTGCATAGGTGTAATTCATACCCAAATCAAAATTACCAAAAACTTTAGTGGTTACAGCTAGTGCAGCACCATAAGAATTAACATCGGCGTCAGTATTTGTATAGGCACGATACGCTTGAAAATCTTCATTGGCAAGCGCTATAACTGCAAGAGGGAGACCATTTGCTGGAAATGTTTGGGTTAATCCAACATCGCCATAAAAAGGATTAACAACATCTTGTGTAGCAAGAAAATCTTTGTATTGATTAAAATAACCACTAACATCTATAATTACCTTGTTTAGTTTACCTCTATACCCTAACTCAAAAGAACTTACCTGCTCAGGTTTTACTAAATTTGGATTTGCTATTTGTAAGTCTGCTGGGTTTTGAGAAGCCGAAAAATCTACAACCGAAGTGCTCGTAAATGAATTATTATAAGCACCAGTACCGTCATAATTTAAACTCGATGCTCCTATAATTGCTGAACCAGTAGCCGAAAGGGGATTAGTAATACTAGTAGTTGAAGCTACTCTTAAATCTCTTTCGGGATTATCAGCAGCACTACCTAATAAAATTATAGGACCTACATTAAATCCAATATATAAGGCTTGAGTATCTGGATTTCTAAAGCCAGTTTGAAAAGACGCTCTGATGTTATGATTATTATTTTCGCCTAGATTATATCCAAGAGAAATTCTCGGGGAAAAGAAAGCATCGAATAACTCTGATTTATCGTAACGTATAGATGCTGTTAGTTTTAAACGATCATCTTCTAAAAATTTCTTTTGAAGTTGAGTATAGAAACCAAGTTCCGAATAAGGAATTTCTCCGAATTTATCGGTATAAATAGATCCAAATGAATTTAATATGTATTGTCTGTAAGAACCACCAACTTGAATTTCTGCAAAATCAATTAAATGGCTAAAATTATAATTTGCATCTGAATGATAAATTTTAGATTCATCTCTAAATTTACTCCCTGTTAATACATCGGGGTCGTTAATTACTGTATTAAAAGCGTTTTGAAACTCTGGTGTATCAGGCTCAAAACGTCCAGTATCGGCCGCCCCTCTTGCTGCAGCATGTGCTTGATCACCATTTAATCCAGCTAAAGTACCCTGAATAAAAGCACCAGCATATTCACCAAACCAAATATCGTCTGCTTTCCATTGTCTATTTATATTTACCCCAGTAAATACCATATCATAAGAATCACCAGCATTATCTGCAGTTACATAGCCTCTAACGAAAAAGTTGTCATTTTTTATTTCCAGTTTATGCTGCGATAAAAAGAAATTTTTAATGGAATATCTATTAGATCCTTGGTAAATGGTAGATCCAGAACCTATTTTACCAACATATTGAATTTCGAAATCATTTTCCCAAGGTCGGAAATACAAACCCCAATCTGCTTTAATACTTTTAGCATCATAATCCGTTAAGTCAGCTTCATCATAACCTGTTCTACTTACATCAACATCAGGAATTAAATTAGCAACTGCAGGATTTATCCCTGCATCTGCTAAACCTTGTAGAAAAGTAGGACTGCTTTTAACTCGACTTAAGTTAGTAGAAACTAATTCACCATAAGTATTAATACCGTTATAATTTATATCGTTTTCTCGTGTACTACTAGTATCAACAAATCCGTTATCATCTATACCAGCGGTATTATTGGCAACCCAATCTGTACCTTGTAAATAGCTGAAATTAACTTTTGCTGCAAATTTTTCATTGAATTTATAGGCGGCACGAATACCATAATCTTTATAATCATTATTACCAGCAGCTTCTTGAGAAGTTACACCCTGCTTATAGTAAGCACTAATCCCAGGATGATCAAAAGGGTTTTTACTACGCATGAATAAGATTCCATTAAATGCATTGGCTCCATATAAAGCAGAAGCAGCACCGGGTAATAATTCAACGCTTAGCACATCGGTCTCAATCATACCCAATAAATTACCTAGCGGGAAATTAAGAGCTGGAGCAGCATTATCCATACCATCTACCAATTGCATAAAACGTGTATTTTGAAAAGTTGCAAAACCTCTAGTATTAATAGATTTAAATGTTAAACTATTGGTATTTATATCTACGCCTTTAAGATTTTCTAAGCCATCATAAAAATCGGCAGATGCTGTGTTTTTTATTTCTTTAAGCCCAAAACGTTCTACCGTTACAGGCGATTCAAAAATACGCTCTGGTGTTCTGGATGCTGAAATAACAACTTCATCTAGTGATGTGCCTTCTTTTAAAATAAAATTGATTTTTTGGTTTTTTGATGTAACCTCTTCTGTAACGGTATCAAAACCAACGCTACTTGCTTGAACAGAAAATGGTGGATCTTGATTAAAAGTAAGTGAAAAATTACCATCAAAATCTGAGACAGTACCAGTTGAAGTTCCTAAAACGATAATGTTAGCTCCTGGAATGGGCTGACCATTATCATCTACAACTGAACCGGAAATTGTTGTTTGGGAATACGTTATACCACAAAATAGCAACAATAAATAGGGGAGAATTGTTTTCATTTAGTTTATTGAGTTAAATTATTAAATTAGCAATATATGTATATAATACAGAATTTCCTGATAAAAATAAAAAAAAATTATGCATGCATAGTAAAATTTAACAAAAATCACCCTAATTTATTATTAGATGTTCAAAAAAGGGGCACTAAAAACGAGAATTGGCATGATTTATAATAAATCATGCCAATTCTCGTTTTTATATAAATTACTGTGAAGAAATATTATTCTACCGTAACCGATTTTGCCAAATTACGAGGCTGGTCTACATTTTTATCAAGCATTACTGCTATATGATAGGATAATAACTGTAGCGGGATAGTGGTTAGTAACGGCGAAAGTGATTCTAAAGTTTCTGGAACTTCAATAACATGATCTGCTAGAGCTTTAACTTGCGTATCCCCTTCTGTAACAATACCTATAATTTTTCCTTTTCTAGATTTTATTTCTTGGATATTGCTGACTACTTTCTCATAATGCCCTTTTTTAGTGGCTATAACCACAATTGGCATGTTTTCATCTATTAAAGCAATTGGCCCATGTTTCATTTCGGCTGCTGGATAACCTTCAGCATGTATATATGAAATCTCTTTTAATTTAAGTGCACCTTCTAAAGCTACTGGGAAATTGTATCCTCTTCCTAAATACAAGAAATTATTAACATCTTTATATACATTGGAAATGGTTTTAATAAGTTCATCGGACTCTAATGATTTTTCAACTTTCTTAGGAATCATTTCTAATTCTAATAAATGCTGACGGAAATCAGAACTGCTAATAGTACCTTTTGCTCTAGCCAATCTTAGGGCTATTAATGTTAATACCGTAATTTGAGTTGTAAATGCCTTTGTTGATGCTACTCCTATTTCTGGTCCAGCATGTGTGTATGCACCCGCATCAGATTCTCTTGCAATAGATGAGCCTACAACGTTACAAACCCCAAATACAAAGGCGCCTTTAGATTTTGCTAATTTAATAGCGGCTAAAGTATCGGCAGTTTCACCAGATTGCGAAATGGCAATAAGCACATCGTTTTCTGTAATTATAGGATTGCGATACCTAAACTCTGAAGCGTATTCAACCTCTACAGGAATTCTTGCTAAATCTTCAAATATATATTCGGCTACTAAACCTGCATGCCATGAAGTACCACATGCAACAATAATAATACGATCGGCATTAAGAAACTTTTTCATGTTATCTTCAATACCTGCCATTTTTATAATAGCTTCTTTTCGAAGTAATCTTCCTCTATAAGTGTCTTTTATTGCTTTTGGTTGTTCGTGTATTTCTTTAAGCATGAAATGTTCGTAACCACCTTTTTCAATTTGCTCTAAATTAATTTGAAGTTCTTGTACATAGGTATCGACTAAAGAATCATCTAGTATTTTTCTGATTTTGATCCCTTTATGGAACCTAATAACGGCCATTTCTTCATCTTCTAAATACACAGCATTTTTGGTGTATTCTAGAAAAGGCGAGGCATCACTTGCAATAAAAAACTCATCTTCATTTTCGCCAATACCGATGGCTAATGGACTTCCTAAACGGGCAACAACAACTTCTTCTGGCTTGCTTTTATCAAAAACAGCAATGGCGTAGGCACCAATGACTTGATTAAGTGCAATTTGTACGGCTTTACCCAGTTTTACATTTTCTTGTTTTTTTACATCTTCAATTAAATTAATAAGAACTTCAGTATCAGTATCAGATTTAAATGTATAGCCTCTGGTAATTAATTCTTGTTTAAGTGACTCGTAATTTTCTATAATACCATTATGAATAATGACTAACTCTCCAGAGTTTGAAACATGTGGGTGTGAATTTACATCATTTGGCACACCATGGGTAGCCCAGCGTGTATGGCCAATACCTACATTTCCGGTTTTTGTGATTTCTTTATTGGAGCGATCTTCTAAATCGGCTACTTTTCCTTTGGTTTTAGAGACTTTAAGGTCTGTGCCATCAAAAAGTGCAATTCCTGCACTATCGTATCCTCTATATTCTAATCGTTTAAGACCTTCAATTATAATTGGGTAAGCATCTCTGGGGCCAATATATCCTACAATTCCACACATATTCTTTTAATTTAATTTTTGGGGTTTTAATTCATAGCAAATATGTGAAATAAAAGCTAATGAATGGCAATTATTATGTGAATTCCTTGTTTTATACGATGAAATTTAATTTTTATTAATGAAAATTAAATTTCATCGTATAAATGACACTAAATAGCTGATTTTAATTAGGTTCTGTAAAAAATACTTTTAACCTTAATTTTTTATCTTCATTACTTGAATTACTACCATGTAAAATAGTGCCTCGTGGAGTTATTATGGCTGCAGCTGGTATTCCAGTAACCTCGTCTGGGCTATTTAAAATTTCTGCATTATTGGTTAAATTGACATTTGTAGACAATACTAATCCAATTTTTGTATTGGTAGAATCCCTTAATAAAATATTATTTAAGTGTTCTGTTATGCGTATTTTATATTTTCCGGCTGTTGGAGAAATACTGTCTCTGAAACTTAAACTAACTGTCTTGGAGATAACTGCATTTTGGGTGTTATCGGTTTGGTCTATTTGATAGTCAAAAGTAGATGCATTGTTATCAATGTCGTAAGCGTAAATACGATCGTATTTATGATATGAATCCCCGTTTTCGGCTACAGGGTTTGTTAACATCCCATCATCTTCATAAATCTCTAAATGGGCTTCATTAATAAGTTTTTTTAATATAAAATTACCTGAAGTATTGTCTGTAATGTAGTCTCCGCTATCATCTGTTTGCCTGTATGCCCTTAAAAAAGCTTCTAAACCAACATCATCTTTTCCAAACAAATCAACCACAGCCATAGAGCCGTCAGCGCCTTTTAAATAAAGTGTTTCATCTCCTAAGTCCTTATTAGGAGTTGTTGGAAATGTAACCTTATTATAATCATTAATAAAGGTGTTAAGCCTATTTCCTGAAAAAGTTAAGGTGTATGTCGATTCGGTTCTATCATCTATTTCTCCGGATGTATAATGAATAATAATGTTCGCGTTTGAAGTAGCTAAATTTACTAAAAACATATTGCCATCATTAGCAACAGCTTCTTCAACTTTAAAGTAAAGACCTCTAAAGTAATTTTTAAAGTTATTTGAATTACTTAGTTCTGGATCGTCTTGTTTATCTAGAATAGCAGTTTTCCAAAAATCATTGTTTTCTATAACAACCCTTAATGCAGGTACAGATCTTGCTTCAGTTTCATCATCACCTGTGCCTGTTGTAGTTACAATAGCATCGGCACTCGGTTTAAATACGTGTTCGAGAATCTTTTCACCGATATGCTCATCAAAATTAATGGTATTAGAGCCACTAATTGCAGAGTTTTCATTACTATCAGTATTCGTATAGTAGTTTTGTGCACTATTATTTGTTGTGTTTGGATCAAAATCTCTTAAAAAAAAGTTGTTTTGATAAACTGTGAGTTTAATTTCAGCATCAGGATTTCCATATATAGAGTCTAAAGCATAAGTTGTGTTTCCATTTTCATCAACATCTATTGCTCTACTATAATATGGGATGCTCAAAACCACTTCATCAATTACTGGATTTACACCAAAATCTGGGCTAAAAGTCGTTGGTATTACTTGTGTAATAATACTAGCTGTAGTTAGTCCGTAATCAGGGTCATTATAAATACCAAGTAAGTTGCCTGCCAAATTATTAACTTGTAATGAACTTAATTTTCTGTTGTAAGCAGAAATAGAAATAGTGTCTATACCTGTTGAGAAATTTGAATTTCCTTTTCCAAGAACATCGCTGTCAATGGCATTAAAGTCTCTATCGCATGCTATAAAAGATACGATAATAAGTAGGAAAACAAAAGAAGGTTTAAGGGCTTTAATCGTCTTTTTCATATATATTGAATGAATATAATGGTTTAGCCTAAAACGGTATTATTAAAAAATGTTGTGTAAGCTTCACCAAATTCATCTTTACTTTTATATTCTAAAATAGGTTTGTCTGAAGCTTTTAAATAGGCGTCTAAGTCATCAGGAATGTTTTCAGACCCAACAATTAGCGCGTCAGAATAATCAATAGCAACTTTCATTAAGTTGTTATATGATGGTTCTTCAAGTGTTTTAATAGCATCTTCGTTAATATTGTCAAATTTAATCTTATTAACCATATCTTTATTTAACGTATTGTTAAAACTTTGATTGTAAATAGAAGTTACAATTTTGCTTTCGTTAAATAAAGGCTCATCTTTATAATATTCTTTAAGATATATAGGTAGTAATGAGGCCAACCAACCATGAACATGAATAATATCTGGCGACCAATTTAATTTCTTTACAGTTTCAATTACGCCTTTCGCAAAGAAAATAGCACGTTCGTCATTATCAGAAAATAATTTACCATCTTCATCGGTTAATGTAGCTTTTCTTTTAAAATATTCATCGTTATCAATAAAGTATACTTGAATACGCTCTTTTGGTATAGAGGCTACTTTTATAATAAGAGGCATATCTAAGTCATTTATAACTAAATTTATACCGGAAAGTCTTATAACTTCATGCAATTGATGTCTTCGTTCATTAATATTGCCGTATCGGGGCATGAAGATTCTTATTTGCCCACCTTGTTGATTCACCAATCGTGGCGCTTCAAAAGATGCTGACGAAATTTCAGTTTCAGGTAAATAAGGTACTACTTCAGATGATACATATAATATCCTCTTATCTTTCATATGTTTATTTTTGTTGACTTAACATCATTAGAAATTATTGACTTCTTTTTAAAGAGAGATTTTGAAAAACTTGTGCTGAATACGCTTCTGCTTAATAAAATTCAAAATAAAAAACACGCAAAAGTACAAAATTTTATGCAAATTGGTTGTAAAATCTTAAGTTTGCACGCGTTAATTTTTTATTAAAAAGTGGAAGTTTACTCAGAAAAACAACAAATTACAGCTGTTATAGATGCTTTAAAAGCAAAAAACCTAACATTAGGGTTAGTGCCTACTATGGGTGCTTTACATGAAGGCCATTTGCAATTGGTTAAAAAAGCATTGACTGACAACGATAAAGTAGTTGTTAGTATTTTTGTAAATCCAACACAGTTTGATAATAATGAGGACTTGGATAAATACCCAAGGACTTTAGAAAAAGATGTTGAGTTATTAAAAACGGTAAGCAAGAATAATATTTTAGTTTACGCACCGACGGTTGATGATATGTATGAAGGAAAAACGGTTTCTAAAAATTTTGACTTTGATGGCTTGGAGTTTGAAATGGAAGGTAGATTTCGTAACGGTCATTTTGATGGAGTAGGTACTATTGTAAAACGTTTTTTTGAGATTGTAAAACCACATCGGGCTTATTTTGGAGAAAAAGATTTTCAGCAGTTAGCCATAATTAAAAAACTAGTTAAAAAACATCATATTCCTGTAACTATTGTAGGTTGCAAAATACATCGTGAAGCGAATGGTTTAGCGATGAGTTCTCGTAATACAAGATTGAAACCAGCATATAAAAAAGCAGCACCTTTTATTTATAAAACTTTAAAAACTGCCAAACAACATTTTGGCACAAAAAGTGCTAATAAAGTTGTGGAATGGGTTGTGAAACAGTTTGCTAATCATGATTTGTTAGAATTAGAATATATTATTATTGCAGATACTGAAACCCTAAAGCCAGTTAAACGAAAATCAAACAAAAAATCATATAGAGCATTTATTGCCGTATATGCAGATGATATTAGACTCATTGATAATATCGCACTAAATTAATTATCTTTGCCACATGCAAATTCAAGTAGTAAAATCTAAAATTCATAGAGTTAAATGCACGGGTGCAGAACTTAACTATATAGGTAGTATAACAATTGATGAGAACTTAATGGAGGCCGCCAATATTATACAAGGTGAAAAAGTTCAAATTGTTAATAATGACAATGGCGAACGCTTAGAAACGTACTGTATTCCAGGGCCACGCAATAGTGGCGAAATTACCTTAAATGGTGCTGCAGCCAGAAAAGTTTCTGTAGGCGACACCTTAATTTTAATAACTTATGCATTTATGGCTATAGAAGAAGCCAAGGGGTTTAAACCCGCATTGGTATTTCCAGATGAAGCCACAAACTTGTTAAAATAGACTTTTGGATTTAAAACTGAAAAATATACTAAAGATTACGCTCCCATTATTACTGGGAGTTTTTTTGGTCTGGTATTCACTATCACAAATTTCAATAGAAGAACTTGTAAAGTATTTTAAAAAGGCAGATTACAAGTATATCGTATTAGGAATGTTTTTTGGTTTATTAAGTCATCTGTCAAGAGCTTACCGTTGGCAGTTTCAGTTAGAACCAATGGGCTATAAAATAAAATTGGGCAACAGTATAATGGCCGTTTTTGCTACCTATTTAATAAATTATACCATTCCAAGAGCTGGCGAAGTTGCAAGGGCTTCCATATTAACAAATTACGAAGGTGTTCCTTTTGAAAAAGGTTTTGGTACCATTGTAGCCGAACGTATTGCAGATATGATTGTTATGTTAGGTATTATAGCTGTTACACTTTTTTTACAGTTTGATTTTATATATGATTTTTTAGTAGAAAAATTTGACCCCATCAAAATAGGGATTGCTCTAGTAGGTTTAATTATTTTAATTATTTTCTTTTTAAGATTTATAAAAAAAAGCCCTTCTAAAATTGCTATAAAAATTAAAGATTTTGTAGGTGGTTTAGTAGAAGGCGCTCTAAGTATTTTTAAGATGAAAAAGAAATGGGCCTTTATTTTTCATACCCTTTTTATTTGGGCCATGTATGTGCTTATGTTTTATGTTACAACATTTTCTCTTGAAGAAATGCACGATATTCCTTTTGCAGCAGTTTTAATTGGATTTATAGCTGCTAGTTTTAGCATTGCTGCCACAAACGGAGGTATTGGCTCTTATCCAGAGGCCATAGTACTCGTGTTTACATCCTTGTTTTTTATTCCCGAAGACCCTAGTCGTGCATTTGGATGGATTGTTTGGTCTTCGCAAACTTTACTTATTGTTGTTTTTGGAGGATTATCACTTATTTATTTACCCATTTTCAATAGAAAAAAGGCTGTTTAAAAAATTTATCTGGCATTAAAACTTTGCTTTTAATCTCTGCGTTAATTCATTACCTTGCCACTATCAAAATTTCAAAATCATTTATTTAAAATGAAGCACTTACTTACCGTTTTATTAGCTTTAATTACTATACACTTTACTAAAGCCCAAGTTAAATATGAAACCATTGAGTCTTCAAAATTAGGAGAAGAACGTCAATTAAAAATTCAATTGCCTAGAGGTTATAATTCCAATGAAGATAAAAGCTATCCCCTTTTTATTGTTCTTGATGGCGATTATATGTTTGAAGCAGTAGCTGGAAATGTAGATTATTATTCCTATTGGGAAGATATGCCAGAGGCTATTGTTGTAGGCGTTAATCAATTAGATAAACGTTTTGATGATTGTATGTACTCCGAGCAAAACTCACTTCCAATAGAAACAGGTGCTGCATTTTTTGAGTTTATCGGTATAGAATTAATCCCATATATTGAAAAAACATATAGAACAGGTAATTTTAAAATTGCAGTAGGTCATGGAGAAACTGCAAACTTTATTAATTATTATTTATTAAAATCAAATCCAATGTTTCAGGGCTATATAGCGGTTAGTCCCGAATTAGCGCCTAATATGATAGACTATCTTCCAGAAGCATTAAGCAAGGTAGAATCTAAAATATATTACTATTTAGCGAATACAACTAATGATGGATCTTCAATAAAGAAAATGACTAATGTATTAAGTACTGATATTTCTGCTTTAGAAAATGAAAACCTGAAATTCGATTTTGATAGTTTTGAAGGACCTTCACATTATTCAGTCCCTACTCATGCTATTCCAAATGCTATAGAAGGTATGTTTCAGGTGTTCCAACCCATTTCAAAAAAAGAATATAAAGATACTATTCTTGAGTTAGAAATATCGCCCGTACTTTACCTTCAAGAAAAATACCAAGCCATTTCTGATTTGTTTGGTGTGGATAAACAGATATTAATTAACGATTTTAAAGCCATATCCGCAGCTATCGAAAAAAACGAATTGTATGAGTATTATGAAGAACTCGGTAAAATGGCAAGAAAAGCATATCCAGAAACACTTTTGGGAACCTATTATATAGCTCGTTTTCACGAAGAAACAGGAGATCCTAAAAAAGCTATGCGTACCTATCAATCGGCATATACCCTAGAAGAAATAGCAGGGCTTACAAAAGATTTAATGTTAGAAAAAGCAGATTTAATTAAAGAAGATTTCGGATACTAATAATGGCAAAAGTAAAAACCACTTTTTTTTGCCAGAATTGTGGCACCCAATATGCTAAATGGCAAGGCCAATGTAATGCCTGCAAAGAATGGAATACCATTGTTGAAGAAGTCATTCAAAAACCCGAAAAAAACGATTGGAAATCACCAACATCAACTATTAAAAAGGCATCAATTCCGTTACGGATTAATGAGATTGACACCTCTAAAGAGCCCCGTTTAGATACGTATGATGCCGAATTTAATCGTGTTTTAGGTGGCGGTATTGTACCAGGATCATTAACACTTTTAGGTGGTGAGCCTGGAATAGGAAAAAGTACATTGCTACTCCAGATTTCATTAAAATTGCCCTATAAAACCTTGTATGTTTCTGGAGAAGAAAGTCAGAAACAAATAAAAATGCGCGCAGAACGCATCAATCCAGAAAATAACAATTGCTATATACTAACAGAAACCAAAACTCAAAATATCTTCAAGCAAATTGAGGCTTTAGAACCTGATATTGTTATAATTGACTCTATACAAACTTTACATAGTGATTATATCGAATCCTCTTCCGGAAGTATTTCACAAATAAAAGAATGTACCACGGAGCTTATAAAATTTGCTAAAGAAACTGCAACGCCGGTTTTATTAATTGGACATATTACCAAAGATGGAAATATTGCAGGGCCCAAAATTTTAGAACATATGGTCGATACCGTTTTACAGTTTGAAGGCGACCGCAATCATGTGTTTAGAATTTTAAGAGCCCATAAAAATCGTTTTGGTTCTACCAACGAATTAGGGATATATGAAATGCAAGGTTCAGGCTTAAGAGAAGTTTCCAATCCATCAGAAATTTTAATTTCCAAAAAAGACGAAGAGTTATCAGGTAATGCTATTGCAGCAACTTTAGAAGGGATGCGTCCGTTAATGATTGAAGTGCAAGCCTTGGTAAGCACAGCAGTTTACGGCACACCACAGCGTTCTGCAACAGGGTTTAATGCCAAACGACTTAATATGTTGTTAGCTGTTTTAGAAAAACGTGCAGGTTTTAGATTAGGAGCAAAAGATGTGTTTTTAAACATTACAGGAGGTATTACGGTAGATGATCCTGCAATAGATTTAGCAGTGGTAGCATCAATATTGTCATCAAATGAAGATATAGCATTACAAAAAGATTTTTGTTTTGCTGCTGAGGTTGGACTTTCTGGTGAAATCCGTCCAGTACAGCGTATCGAGCAACGTATTTTAGAAGCTGAAAAATTAGGATTTTCAACCATTTTCGCATCTAAATACAATAAGATTTCACTTAAAAACACCGTTATTAAAGTTCAATTAATTTCTAAGATTGAAGATTTGGTTGGGTTTGTGGTTTAGCATTATTGCGAACATATTAAAGCCATCTCATAAATAGAACTAAAAATTAAAAGATTGCTTCAGTCATTCTTACCTTGTAATACCATTAAATTAATAGAGTAAGGAGACTTCTTTTTTCTCAAAATTCCTTAAATTCGCGAACTTATAAGAATCAACACTAAATGAGCGCTAAATTTCCTGAATATAAAGGACTTGACTTACCAAATGTAGCAAAAGAGGTACTACAGTATTGGGAGGATAACAACATCTTTGAAAAAAGTGTATCAACAAGAGAAGGTAATCCATCGTATGTGTTTTATGAAGGACCGCCTTCTGCAAACGGACTGCCAGGAGTACACCACGTTTTAGCACGAGCTATTAAAGATATTTTTCCACGTTATAAAACCATGAAAGGCTACCAAGTAAAGCGTAAAGCAGGTTGGGATACACATGGTTTACCCATAGAGTTAGGCGTTGAAAAAGAATTAGGAATTACAAAAGAAGATATAGGAAAAACCATTTCAGTTGAAGATTATAACGCAGCTTGCCGAAAAGCAGTGATGCGCTATACCGATGTTTGGAATGATCTGACTCAAAAAATGGGTTATTGGGTAGATATGGATGATCCGTATATTACTTATGAGCCTAAATACATGGAGTCAGTTTGGTGGTTGTTAAAGCAGATTTATAATAAAAGTTTGCTATATAAAGGCTATACTATTCAGCCTTATTCACCAAAAGCAGGAACAGGTTTAAGCTCGCATGAGTTGAATCAACCAGGGACCTATCAAGATGTTACAGATACCACTGTGGTGGCACAGTTTAAAGCAAATAAAGATTCATTGCCAGGTTTTTTACAGAACAAAGGTGATATTTATTTTTTAGCATGGACAACAACACCTTGGACATTACCTAGTAACACAGCATTAACCGTTGGGCCAAAAATTGATTATGTTTTAGTTGAAACCTATAATCAATACACATTCAAACCGATGAATGTGGTGTTGGGAAAACCTTTAGTAGCAAAACAATTTTCTGGAAAATTTGTTCAAGTTAAAGAGCAATCAGAGTTGTTAAGCTATAAATCAGGAGATAAAAAAATTCCATTTCATGTTGTTAAAGAATTTAAAGGAAAAGATTTAGTAGGTATCACTTACGAGCAACTTTTACCTTACGCCACACCCAATGATAATCCAGAAAATGCATTTAGGATTATTTCTGGAGATTTTGTAACCACTGAAGATGGAACAGGAATTGTACATACCGCACCAACTTTTGGGGCAGATGATGCCTTGGTAGCAAAACAAGCCAAACCAGAAATCCCACCAATGTTAGTAAAAGATGATAATGGAAATTTAGTCCCATTGGTAGATTTACAAGGACGCTTTCGCCCAGAAATGGGAGAATATGCAGGCAAGTATGTTAAAAATGAATATTATAATGAAGGAGAAGCTCCAGAACGTTCAGTAGATGTTGAACTTGCGATTAAATTAAAAGAAGAAAATAAAGCCTTTAAGGTTGAAAAATATAAGCACAGTTATCCAAACTGTTGGAGAACTGATAAGCCAATTTTGTATTATCCATTAGACTCTTGGTTTATTAAAGTAACTGATGTTAAGGATAGAATGCACGAGTTAAACTCAAGCATTAACTGGAAACCTAAAAGCACAGGAGAAGGACGTTTTGGAAACTGGTTAGCAAATGCTAACGATTGGAATTTATCGCGTTCACGTTATTGGGGTATTCCGTTGCCCATTTGGAGAACAGAAGATGGTAAAGAAGAAATCTGTATTGGTTCCGTTGAAGAGCTTAAAAATGAGATGTCCAAAGCTGTTTCAGCTGGAGTTTTAACACAGGATATTTTTGCGGATTTTGAAGTTGGAAATAATTCCGAAGACAACTATGCAAAAATTGATTTGCATAAAAATATAGTTGATGAGATTGTTCTGATATCGGCATCAGGTCAAAAAATGTTTCGCGAAAGCGATTTAATAGATGTTTGGTTCGATTCTGGTTCAATGCCTTATGCACAATGGCATTACCCATTTGAAAATCAAGATTTAATAGATAAAGGCACAACATATCCAGCCGATTTTATTGCCGAAGGTGTAGACCAAACAAGAGGATGGTTCTATACGCTTCATGCTATAGCAACTATGGTTTTTGATTCGGTAGCCTATAAAAATGTAGTGTCTAACGGATTGGTATTAGATAAAAATGGACAAAAAATGTCCAAACGTTTAGGAAATGCAGCTGACCCCTTTGAGACTTTAGGAAATTATGGCGCCGATGCCACACGTTGGTACATGATTAGTAACGCAAACCCTTGGGATAATTTAAAATTCGATTTAGAGGGAATAGAAGAAGTAAAGCGTAAGTTTTTCGGAACACTTTACAACACCTATTCATTCTTTCAGTTATATGCCAATCTGGATAATTTTAATTATAGTGAAGCCAATATTCCTGTAAAAGAAAGACCAGAAATAGACCGTTGGATACTTTCAGAATTGCACACATTAATTAAAAAAGCAGATAGTTTTTATGCAGATTACGAGCCTACAAAAGCTGCTAGAGCCATTTCAGATTTTACACAAGATTATGTAAGTAACTGGTTTGTACGTTTAAGTAGAAGACGTTTCTGGAAAGGTGATTACCAACAAGATAAAATTTCGGCTTATCAAACACTCTATACCTGCATGCTAACCATTGCAAAATTGGGGGCGCCAATTGCACCTTTCTTTATGGATAAGTTGTATTTAGATTTAAATGCAGTGACCAAAAAAGAAACTTTTGAAAGTGTGCATTTAGCAGATTTTCCAATTTTTGATGAAACCTATGTAGATAAACGTTTAGAGCGTAAAATGGAAAGTGCACAAACCATATCATCCTTAGTCTTATCATTAAGAGCCAAAGAAAAGATAAAAGTACGTCAGCCACTTCAAAAAATTATGATTCCAGTTGATAGTAAGCAACAAAAAGAAGAGCTTTTAGCCGTTTCAGAGTTAATAAAACATGAAGTTAATGTTAAAGATGTTGAACTTATAGATGATGCTTCCGATATTTTGGTAAAACAAATAAAGCCTAATTTTAAAGCACTTGGGCCACGTTTTGGAAAGGATATGAAGGCTATTGCCAATGCCGTAATTAACTTTACAGCAGAAGATATTAACAAAATAGAACAAAATGGCAATTTAGACGTTGAAGTGAACGGAAAAAATATTAATTTAGAACGCACAGATGTAGAAATCACTTCTCAAGATATAGAAGGGTGGCTAGTTGCAAATGAAGGTGCATTAACGGTAGCTTTAGATGTAACTATTACAGATCATTTACGAAAAGAAGGAATTGCTAGAGAGTTAATCAACAGAATTCAGAACTTACGTAAAGATTCAGGTTTTGAAGTTACAGATAAAATAGATGTAACGTTTCAGAAAGATGCAGACATCGTCAAGGCTATAGACGCTAATATGGCGTATATTAAGTCAGAAACATTAACAAACGAATTAGAAATTATAGATAAATTAGAAGACGGTATAGAAATTGCTTTCGATGATGTAAATACTAAATTATTTATCCAAAAACATTAAAATTATGGCAGAGAATAGTGTAAGATATCCAGATGCTGATTTAGCCGAGTTTAAAGAGCTAATAGCAGAAAAAATAGAAAAAGCACAACACGATTTAGAACTTATAAAAAGTGCCTATATGAATGATCATAATAATGGCACAGAAGATACATCGCCTACGTTTAAGGCTTTTGATGAAGGAAGTGCTGTTATGAGTAAAGAATCCAATTCGCAATTAGCCATTCGTCAGGAAAAATTTATCCGTGACTTAAAAAATGCATTGATTAGAATTGAAAACAAGACTTATGGTGTATGCCGTGTAACAGGAAAACTAATAAATAAAGAGCGTTTAAAGTTAGTACCACATGCAACATTAAGCATTGAAGCAAAAAACATGCAATAATTTTATTATAAATTATATATTTGAAACGTCTCAAAAATATTGAGACGTTTTTTTATTTATATATTTTGTCATTCCTGCGAAGTTGGAATCTAATCAATAACACATGTCATTAAAAAAAGCCATTGCCTTAATCATAACGATTTTACTAATCGATCAGATTAGTAAAATATATATAAAAACCCATTTTACCTTACACGAAAGTGTTGAAGTTTTCAGTTGGTTTAAAATATATTTTATCGAAAATGATGGTATGGCATGGGGAACAAAAATCAGTGATTTCGTCTCTTTTATTTCAGATAGAACCGCAAAAATAGCCTTAACACTATTTAGGGTTATAGCCATTTTTGGTATTGGATATTGGTTGTATGATGTTGCCAAAAAACAAAGTTCCAAGGTGTTAATATTGGCTGTGGCCTTAATATTTGCAGGAGCCTTAGGGAATATTATAGATTCTGTGTTTTATGGTGTCTTGTTTGATGACAGTATAAATCAAGTAGCGACATTTTTGCCAGAAGCTGGCGGATATGATACCTTGTTACACGGTCGTGTAGTAGATATGTTATACTTTCCTTTATTTGAAGTAGATTTACCAGAATGGTTTCCTTTTTATGGAGGTAAACGCTTTAATTTTTTTGAACCCGTTTTTAATATTGCCGATATGGCAATAAGTACAGGATTTATTATGCTTATTGTTTTTAATAAGAAGGCGTTTTCTAAGGAAGTGAAATAAATTGAAAGGTTGTATTGATGAAAAAAAGGAAAATAATACTAATTCACATTAGTACATTTATTATACTATCAATAGTTTGGCTTTTTTCAGCAGAATCAGTTTTAAGGAAAACAGCACCAGAATTAAATTATGTAGAGATTTGGATAAAATTAGTTATAACGGGAATTATAATATTATTGATTCTAACTGTTATTTCAATATTATTTCTTCTTCTTAAAAAGAAAAAATAATTAAAATTTGCAAACCCGTTCAGCAGTAACACAAAAATCCAACTGAACATCACTTTCAAAAACATCCGTAATGGCATCTTCAGCATCAAAAAAAGAAAGTCCAATTTTAATGGTTTCAGGTTTGCAATCGGTTAAAAACCGATCATAAAACCCTTTACCATAGCCTACACGATGGCCTAGCTTGTCAAAAGCTAACAGCGGTATAAAAACCACTTCAATTTTATCGTTAGAAATTTCAATACCATCAATAGGTTCAGGAATATTATAATTATTTTTCTTAATAACTGTGTTGTCAGTTAAAAGGAAATGAATCATTTCACCAGTTTCAAAATTGCTTTTAGAAATAAGTATGTTTTTGTCTTTACCAGATAGAATATTCAAAATGTAATCGGTATTAACCTCTTTTTGTTCTTCAATAGCTAAAAAAATATGATAAAACGAATAGTCCCAAATAGGAAGTTTTAAGAGCTGGTTAGAAATTGCTAAACTCAAATCGTCAATTTGATTTTCAGACAATGCTTTACGACGTACTTTATATATTTTCCGAAGCTCTTTTTTAGTCATAGATTACCTTTTAAGTTTTGTGGAAATATGAAATAGAGCATCACCTTGATACACAATTGGCGATTCATTTACATTGATGATATAACCCGTGTTTGAAGCTCTTACAAAAAAATTAAACTTACCATAAGGGTCGGTAATATTTCCTAAAACATCATCCTTTTCAACATGAGAGCCAATAGCAATGGAGGCTTTAAACATCCCAGAATATTTGGCACGTAGCCATCTGCTTTCATTTATGAAAACACAATCCTTTTTTGGTTTTGACGATTTAAAACTTGTTTTTAGCATCCCTAAATGTTTTAAAATACGCTTAGAACCATTGACTCCAGAATTCGTTACCATATCATCAATATGAAACGATTTTCCCCCTTCAAAAAGCAATAAAGGTTTGCCTAATTTATAACAGGTTGTTCTAAAAGATTTCGACAAATTTTTAGAGTACAGGACAAAAGGTGCACCAAAGGCCTTAGCTAAGGTATTAAGCTTTCGGTTTTCTTTTAAATAACGAAGTTGCGGTGCATTAAACCTGCCTGAACCACCAGTATGAAAATCGATAATTAAATCGACATGAGGAACAACCTCTTTAATTAACTTATGGGCCACCCTACCAGCCAAAGAGCCCGAAGGCGTGCCTGGAAATACACGATTTAAATCCCTGCCATCAGGAAACTCACGCTTTAAATTTATAAATCCAAAAACGTTAATAACGGGCATACATATAATAGTTCCACATTTAGGCTTGTTAATGCCTTTTGCAATAAGCTGTCTTACAATTTCAACGCCATTAACTTCATCGCCATGAATGCCAGCAGTAAACAAAACTGTTGGCCCTGGTTTTTTGGAACGTTCAATAATAACAGGGACATTTACAGGTGTTGAGGTGTGCAGGTTAGCAACATCAAAATTTACTTCTTTACTTTCACCAGGGTATATTTGTTCGCCTAAAATAGTTAAGGTATCAGTTTTCGTTTTGGACATTTATTTTGCGTTTTTTTCAATAAATCGGATAATGGCTTTGGCAATATTGCGCCCTGTAGCCGTTTCAATGCCTTCTAGACCTGGCGTAGAGTTTACCTCTAATAATAAAGGGCCTCTGCTGGATTGCAGCATATCAACGCCGCAAACAGGGAGTTTTAAAGCGCGAGCTGCATTCATGGCTACTTTAAGTTCATCATGATTAAGTTTTACAATATTTGCAGAGCCACCACGGTGTAAATTTGAACGAAACTCACCTTCCTTTCCTTGACGTTTCATAGCCCCAACAACTTGTCCATTTACAACCAGAGCCCTTAAATCGGCGCCTTTAGCTTCCGCAATGTATTCTTGTACTAATGCCCGTGCTTGCAAACCATTAAAAGCTTCAAGAACAGACTCGGCTGCATTTTTTGTTTCGGCCAAAACAACACCTAAACCCTGAGTACCTTCTAAAAGTTTAATAATTACAGGCGTTCCTCCAACATGCGAAATAACTTTTTCCACATCGCGTGAATAATTAGTGAATACCGTTTTTGGCATTCCAATACCTACTTTTGAAAGTCTTTGAAAGCTTCGTAGTTTATCTCTAGATCGTATAATAGCATCAGAAGTTACGGTAGTAAACACATTCATCATTTCAAACTGACGCACTACAGCACATCCAAAAAAAGTAACGGATGCCCCAATTCTTGGTATAATAGCATCTACATAATCCAAATAGCGATCGTTGTAATATATGGTAGGTTTTTGTTTCTCAATAATAATATCACATTTTAAAGGATCGATAACCTCAATTCGATGACCACGTTTTTCGCCTTCTTCAACCAGTCTTTCAGTAGAGTACAATTGCGGGTTTCTAGATAGAATAACTATATTCATGTTGCATTTTATAAAATTACTTAGTATTAAAGGCTAAAAAGCAAAATGTTAGCTTTAGTGTTTAAAGTTAAGTTAATCTGATATGTTTTACCAAAAATATAACTTCAGATTATAGTTTTTACCATTTATTAAAAAAAAACTTGAATAAAAAGCAGTCTCAAAACATGGTTTTGAGGAATTACCTTTCGGTTAAAATAATTACCTTTACAGTAATGGATACCCCTGATTTAGAGATACAATTAAAAACTTTGCCAAACCAACCTGGAGTTTATCAATATTTTGATAAAGAGGGTACAATTATTTATGTTGGGAAAGCAAAAAATTTAAAAAAAAGAGTCAGTTCCTATTTTACCAAAACCCATGAAAATGGTAAGACCAGAGTGCTTGTAAAAAAGATTGTCAATATAAAGCATATTGTGGTTGAAACGGAAACCGATGCACTTTTACTAGAAAACAACCTAATAAAAAAACATAAACCCCGTTACAATGTCCTGCTGAAAGATGACAAATCATATCCGTGGATTTGTATTAAAAAAGAGCGTTTTCCTAGAGTATTTTCAACACGACGTGTTTTTAAAGATGGTGGCGAATATTTTGGGCCTTATACCAGTGGAAAAACGGTTCATACCTTATTAGACTTAATAAAAGGATTATATAGCTTAAGAAATTGTAATTTTCATTTATCCGAAGCTAAAATTGAGGCTAAAAAATATAAAGTTTGTTTAGAATACCATTTAGGAAATTGTAAAGGTGCCTGTGAAGGTTTGGAAACTGAAGTCGAATACAACAAAAACATCAAGGCCATAAAAGAAATTTTAAAAGGAAATTTTAAAGATTCGTTATTACAGTTTAAACTACAAATGCGCAATTATGCTGAAAACATGCAGTTTGAAGAGGCCCAGAAAATAAAAGAAAAAGTTGAGGTTTTAGAGAATTACCAATCAAAATCTACTATTGTAAATCCTAAAATTAGTAATGTCGATGTGTTTTCCATTATGAGTGACGAAAGTTATGGTTATGTTAACTTTTTACAGTTATCATACGGTTCTATCATTCGATCCCATACCTTAGAGATTAAAAAGAAATTGGACGAAACGGATTTACAATTATTAGAACTTGCCATTACAGAAATAAGGCAACGTTTTAATTCTAATTCCAAAGAAATATACGTGCCTTTTAAAGTAGATTTAGGAGAAGATGTAAAAGTAACGATTCCAAAGTTAGGCGATAAAAAACACATTTTAGATTTATCACTTAGGAACGCCAAGTATTTTAGAATGGAACGTTTCAAACAGATGAAAATTGTAGATCCAGACCGGCACGCCAACCGGATTATGGCACAAATGAAAGTGGATTTAAGACTTTCTGAAGAACCACGACATATTGAATGTTTTGATAATTCAAATATTCAGGGTACACATCCCGTGGCAGCCTGCGTAGTGTTTAAAAACGGGAAGCCTAGTAAGAAGGATTATCGGCACTTTAATATAAAAACGGTTGAAGGTCCAGATGATTTTGCATCGATGGAAGAAGTCGTATATCGCAGGTACAAACGTTTGGTTGAAGAAGACAAACCCTTACCAGAACTTATTATTATTGATGGCGGAAAAGGACAGCTATCATCAGCATTAAAAAGTTTAGATGCTTTAAATTTAAGAGGAAAAATAGCCATCATTGGTATTGCAAAACGTTTAGAAGAATTATTTTATCCAAACGACCCAATTCCGTTATATTTAGATAAAAAAAGCGAAACGCTAAAAATCATACAGCAATTGCGTAATGAAGCCCATCGTTTTGGAATAGAACACCACAGAAATAAACGAAGTAAAACAGCGTTAAACACAGAACTGGAAACCATATCAGGAATTGGAGAAAAAACAGTTGTTCAATTGCTAAAGCATTTTAAATCGGCTAAACGTGTAGCCAATGCCAAGTTGGACGAATTGGAAGCTGTAGTTGGAGTTTCAAGGGCAGAGAAAGTTTATAATTATTATCATAAGAAGTAACTGATTTGTAAATTATTAAATAAAGTTAAAGATTGAATTTTAAAACCATAATATTATCCTTATTCTTACTCATTTCATTTTCTGCGAAAGCGCAAAACGAAAAACAAGAAGACACCCCGAAAGTTGGTTTGGTATTAAGTGGTGGTGGCGCTAAAGGTTTGGCGCATATTGGAGTTTTAAAAGTCATAGACAGTTTAGGTGTAAAAGTAGATTACATAGGAGGAACCAGTATGGGCGCTATAATAGGAGCTATTTATGCTTCTGGGTATTCAGGGAAGCAATTGGATTCTATATTCCAGGTGGTGGATTTTGATAATATTATTAAAGACGATTTGCCAAGATCATCTACCGCTTTTCATGAGCGGAATAATATGGAAAAGTATGCTGTTAAATTGCCATTTAATGATTTTAAAATAAAATTGCCATCTGCATTGTCCAGAGGACAAAACACCTACAGTTTACTGCTAAAACTATTATTGCACGTTAATGAAGTAGATGATTTTACTAAGTTGCCTATTCCATTCTTTTGCATTGCAACAAATATTGAAAATGGACAACAGGTTATGTTAGATAAAGGTAATTTAACACAGTCTATTATGGCCAGTGGAGCGTTGCCATCCTTGTTCCAACCTGTACGTATCAATGACGAGATTTTAATTGATGGCGGTGTAGTAAATAATTATCCAATAGACGAACTTCGAGCAAAAGGTATGGATATTATTATAGGGGTTGATGTTCAAGATGAATTGGCTAATCGTGATGAGTTAACCTCAGCACCAGAAGTTTTATTACAAATAAATAATTTCAGAACCATTAACGATATGAAGTTAAAGGTTAAAAAAACAGATGTTTATATAAAGCCAAATATTAAAGGTTTTAATGTGGTTTCATTTGGAGAAGGATCTGATATCATAGAGGTTGGTAAGTACGCTGCATTATCTAAGCTAAATATTCTTAGACAATTGACATTCGAAAAACCTGAAAAGAAAGAAAAATTAAAACCTCAAGTCATAGATAGTATAAAAATCAACAGTGTTTTTGTAGAAGGGAATAAAAACTATACCAGGTCTTACATTATAGGAAAGCTTAAATTGAAAAACGATGAAAAAATAAGTTATAAAGCTTTTAATAAGGGCATAAATAATTTATTAGCCACAAATAACTTTGATTCTTTTGAATACCAATTGAAAAACACAAAAGGCAAGGAAGGCTATGACCTTATAGCAAGTGTAAATGAAACTCAGGTAAACACATTTTTAAAATTAGGGGTTCATTATGATGATTTATATAAAAGTGCCGCACTTATAAATCTAACAAAAAAGCGATTACTTTTTAATAATGATATGGCTTCATTAGATATTATTTTGGGGGATAATGTAAGATATAATTTTGAGTATTTAATTGATAAAGGGTTTTATTGGAGTATAGGGTTGAGGTCTAGATACAATCAATTTAGCAAGAATATAAATGCGCAATTACTACTAGATGATACTCAAATAACAACAACCGGTTTGAACAAAATTGATGTAGAACTTGAAGATCAAACCAATCAATTTTATTTACAAACCTTATTTAGAAAAGATTTTGCCCTAAGCCTTGGCTTGGAACATAAGCGTTTGGAAATACATTCTGAAACAATTTCTGGTAATAATCCAAATGATGATTTTTTATTCGAAAAAACTGATTATTTAAGTTTATTTGGAAACCTAAAACTCGACACTTATGATAATAAATATTTTCCAAAAAGAGGTGTGTATTTTAATGGAGATTTACACATCTATTTATACGCATCAGGTTTTGTTGAGGATTTTAAAGATTTTTCAATTGCAAAAGCAGATCTAGGTTACGCCTTTAGTGTGTCAGATAGATTAGCATTTAATTTGCAAACACATGGCGGGTTTAAGCTAGGAGATAAATCTAATAGAACCCTAGATTTTGCATTGGGAGGTTATGGCAACAATTTGATTAATAACTTCATTCCATTTCTGGGGTATGATTTTATTTCACTCACAGGAAATAGTTATGTAAAAGCATCTATAACGGCAGATTACGAGGTTTTTAAAAAGCACCATATAACATTAGAAGGTAATTGGGCTAATATTGATAATAATATTTTTGATTCAGGCGAGTGGTTTTCGCTTCCAGATTACAGAGGCTATGCTTTAGGCTATGCAATTGATACCTTTTTAGGGCCAATACAGGCAAAATATAGTTATTCGCCTGAGCAAAAAGAAAGCACTTGGTTTTTTAATATTGGGTTTTGGTTTTAAGAATTTATTTCTAAGCCTAAGAAGATGGAAACCTCTCAAAAATGTCATATAGCACATTTTTATCAATATTTTTTACGATATTTGTGTCAGTATGAAACCTTTTTGGAAAGACTTATTATCACATCTTCACTATCTCATCAAGAGAAATCCTGAATGAGCATACTTTTTGTATCTTTATAAATAAGAGTTATTTAGCATCTTAAGTTAAGTTTAAGACTTCTTTTTTTATTTAATTTTAAAATTTTAAAGTATGCCTTTTTATCATAAATTAGGAAATATCCCGCATAAACGCCATATCCAATTTAGAAAACCTGATGGTAGTTTATATTATGAACAACTATTTGGAACAATTGGTTTTGATGGGATGTCTACAAACAGCTATCACGAACAACGCCCTACGCAAGTAAAAGAAATAAAAAAACAATATAGCGTAGCACCAAAAATTGCATTAAAAAACAATATAAAATCATATCGATTAAGAGGGTTTCAGGTAAAACCAGAAAACGACTTTTTAGACAGTCGAAAAACCGTTTTAATAAATACCGATTGTGCTATCATTTTAGCATCACCAAAACAGTCAACACAAGACTATTTTTACAAAAATACTGATGCAGATGAGTTGATTTTCATTCATAAGGGAACAGGTAAATTAAGAACCATGTTAGGAAATCTGGATTTTAAATATGGAGATTATTTGCTAGTACCAAGAGGAATCATTTACAAGATAGATTTTGATACCGAAGACAACAGACTGTTTATTGTAGAATCCCGAAGCCCCATTTATACACCAAAACGTTACCGAAACTGGTTTGGGCAATTATTAGAACATGCCCCGTTTTGTGAACGTGATATCCGAAGGCCACAAGAGTTAGAAACCTATAATGAGTCTGGAGATTTTTTAATAAAAGTCAAAAAACAAGATGATATTATAGAAATGGTTTACGCATCACATCCTTTTGATGTTGTTGGGTATGATGGTTATAACTATCCATATGCGTTTTCAATCCATGATTTTGAGCCAATAACAGGGCGTATTCACCAACCACCACCAGTGCACCAAACTTTTGAGACAAATACCTTTGTGGTGTGTAGTTTTGTACCACGTTTATACGATTACCATCCAGAATCCATTCCAGCACCTTACAATCACAGCAATATAGATAGTGACGAAGTGTTGTATTATGTAGATGGCGACTTTATGAGTAGAAACGATATTGATGCAGGTCATATTTCGCTGCACCCAGCAGGAATACCACATGGTCCACACCCAGGAGCGGTAGAAAGAAGTATAGGCGAGGTTAAAACCGACGAACTGGCTGTTATGGTGGATACCTTTAAACCATTAATGGTTACAGAAGAAGCCATGAAAATAGCCGATGAAGATTATCATAAATCTTGGTTGGAGTAAGCTTTTAATAAGGACCTATGTCCTGCTTGCAATTTATCTTAAGCGAAGTCCAAAGGGTAATATTTTTTGAAGAAAAATCAAAAAAGGAAGCCATTACAATCAGGGCTATGGAACAAAAGTTAATTTTTAAATTCACAAATAAACAATTAAACTCATCAACAGATAAACATTAATAAAATGAGTAAAAAAATAGAATCAGTAAACTACGGTTTAGAAAAAATATTTGAAGGTGCGCAAGATTTCTTGCCCCTTTTAGGAACAGACTATGTAGAATTTTATGTAGGCAATGCAAAACAAGCAGCACACTTTTATAAAACAGCATTTGGATTTCAATCGTATGCCTATAAAGGCTTAGAAACAGGGTCTAAGGATGCCGTAAGTTATGTGTTAAAACAAGATAAAATCCGTTTAGTTTTAACAACACCTTTAACAAGCAAATCTCCCATAAATAATCATATCGTAAAACATGGCGATGGTGTAAAAGTCATAGCACTATGGGTAGAAGATGCAAGAAAAGCATATCAAGAAACTACTAGCAGAGGCGCCAAATCATACAAAGAGCCATTTGTAGAAAAAGACGAATATGGAGAAGTCGTAAAGGCAGGTATTTATACCTATGGAGAAACAGTACATATGTTTGTAGAACGCAAAAACTATACAGGAGCTTTTATGCCAGGATTTGTAGCTTGGAAATCAGATTATAATCCGCCATCAGCAGGACTAAAATATATAGACCATATGGTTGGTAATGTAGGTTGGGGGCAAATGAATACTTGGGTAAAATGGTATGAAGATGTTATGGGGTTTGAAAACTTTTTATCATTTGACGATAAACAAATCCATACAGAATACTCAGCCTTAATGAGTAAAGTCATGAGTAATGGTAACGGACGTATAAAATTCCCAATAAACGAACCGGCAAAAGGGAAAAAACGTTCGCAGATAGAAGAGTATTTAGATTTTTATGAAGGTGCTGGTGTGCAACATATAGCAGTAGCAACAGACGATATCATTAAAACAGTAAGTCAGCTAAAGTCTCAAGGCGTTGAGTTTTTATCAACACCACCAGAGGCATATTATAAAGCAGTACCTGGCAGGTTAGAAGAATATAGTCATGAATTAAGAGAAGACATTGAAACCTTAAAAGGACTGGGGATTATGATTGATGCTGATGAAGAAGGTTACTTATTGCAAATATTCACAAAACCCGTTGAAGATAGGCCAACCCTATTTTTTGAAATTATTCAGCGTATGGGAGCAAGAGGTTTTGGAGCAGGAAATTTTAAAGCACTTTTTGAATCTATAGAACGCGAACAAGCTAATAGAGGAACATTGTAAACTGTAAGTTTTTTAGTATAAATAGACCTGTCAGGTTTTTAAAACCTAGCAGGTCTTTGTTTTTGGGTTAGTAAAGTAATCTGTATTGCTGAGTTATATTTATAAGATTGCAATTCCCCACAGTACCACCACATACAGCTTTGCGCTTTTGCGAGAAAAAAAATATGAGCATCCATTCCCATAAGATGAACACCATAATTATACAAGATAAACAGTCAATTTTAAAAAACTAATAGAACAATAACCAACGAAACAGTGGCTAATACAATAAAATTTTTATTTTTGGAACAGTAATTGTAATTTCCTACTTGAACAATAAAGAATACCATAAGGAAGTTACATTGACAACGGCCCAATAGAAGATGAAAAAAACACTACTTGTAATAACTGCAATAATAGCTATGCAAACAACTTTTGCTCAGCAAGAATCTGCGTTTGAAGATGGCGAATGGTTTAAATTTAAAATGAGTTATAGTAATTGGCTAAAAGCAGGAAATGCTACGCTTAGTGTAAAAGATGCCAAATTAAATGATAAAGCGGTGTACCATGTTGTAGGTAAAGGTTGGACCACAGGCATGATAAAATGGTTTTTCAAGGTAAAGGATAGATATGAAAGTTATTTTGACAAAAAAACCATTCTACCCTATAAGTTTGTGCGAAATATAGATGAAGGTGGACATACCAAAGATTTGGAAATAGATTTTGATCAAATAAATAATAAAGCACAAGTAAACAATAAAAAATATAAAACTAAAAAGGTTGTTGATACCAAACCAAATATTCAAGATATGGTGTCAACATTTTATTATTTACGAAATAATTTAAATACAGATAGTTTAAAAGTTGGTGATGAGGTTATGGTTGATATGTTTTTTGATGAAGAAAATTACGGATTTAAATTACAGTATTTAGGAGAAGAAACTATTGATACGAATTTTGGAAATGTTAAGTCTTTAAAATTTAGACCATATGTAATGGCTGGACGTGTTTTTAAAGAAGAAGAAAGTTTAACGCTTTGGGTGTCAAAAGACAAAAATAAAGTACCTTTGCGTATTAAAGCAGATTTAGCTGTAGGGTCGCTTAGAGCAGACTTAGAAGCTTTTAGAGGTCTAAAACACCCTTTTAGAATCGTTGTCAATAATTAAGAAATTTTGAATTCTAAGATTAGCAATCAACTTAAAGAGAAATACGAAGCCCTAAATCAAGATGTAGAGGTGCATTTAGAAGGCTTGTTGCATAGTAAACCCATTGACTATTGGGATTATATTCAAACCGATGCATTATTAAATCTTCAAGTACAACGTACCGTTTTTCCAGATGAAATGGTGTTCATTATGTATCATCAAATTAATGAACTATTATTCAAAATGATACTTGGTGAAATAGAACAAGTTGCAAAAAATGATACTGTAGACGCTTTGTTTTTTTCGTCGAAATTAATGCGAATTAGCCGTTATTTCGACATGCTTACATCGTCATTTACCATTATGAAGGATGGTATGGATGTAGAACAGTATAATAAATTTAGAACCACATTAACACCAGCTAGCGGTTTTCAAAGTGCACAGTACAGAAAAATTGAATTTGCATCAACAGAACTTATTAACCTCATAGATAAAAGATTTAGAGATACTATTGATAGAAATTCATCTTACGAACATGCCTTTGAGCATTTATATTGGCAAGCTGCTGGCAAAGATTATAAAACTGGTAAAAAGACCTATACATTAACAGCTTTTGAGGCTCGGTATAAAGATGAATTTATTAGATTTACTAAATTTTATCAAAACAACAATTTGTGGACTAAGTTTAAAGGTTTGCCTAAAGACTCGCAAACCAATAAAGAGTTGATAAATGCCATGCGTCATTATGATTATACCGTGAACATAAAATGGGTAATGGCTCATTATAATACGGCTAATCATTATTTAAAGATTAATGGAAAAACAGCAGAAGCAACAGGTGGAAGCGAATGGGTAAAATATATGCATCCAAAATATCAAAAAAGAATATTTTTTCCAGATTTATGGACAGAGAAAGAAATAGAAACGTGGGGAACAGATATTTAATTATAGCATTAATAGCAATCTGCTTGTTTAGCTGTAAAGAAAATGAAAAAACCGCAGTTGAAGAAATAGTTGCAGTAGTCGAAAAACCAGAAGAAATAGTCGAGTTTGGTTTTAATTTAAACAATTATATAGTAAAAAGAGATACCATAAAAAAAGGCGATAGCTTTGGTGAAATTCTAGAACGCAATCATATCGGCTATCCGCAAATTTTTAATATCGCAGAAAAAGCAAAAGACACATTTGATATAAGACGCCTTCAAGTAGGAAAACCGTATACACTTTTATGCTCCAAAGATTCTTTAGAACGCCCAAAATGCTTTATATACCAACCTAGTTTAGAAGAGTATGTTGTTATAAATTTTCAGGATTCCATTCACGCCTATAAAAGTAGAAAGCCAATAAAATATATTGAAAAAACAGCTACAGGAGTTATTACTAACAATATTTCAGAAACTTTAGATGAGCAAGGCTTAAGTCCCCGTTTAGCCTATAAAATGGCTGACGATATTTATGCATGGACGATAGATTTTAGACGCCTTCAAAAAGGAGATCGATTTAAGGTGATTTATACAGATAAGTATATCGATGATACCATTTATACAGGAGTCCATAACATAAAAGCCGCTTATTTTGAACATAATAAAGAGCCCTTTTATGCTTTTGAATTCACTACAGATTCTACAAAAGGAATTATAGATTATTTTAGCGAAGAAGCAAAAAATTTACGACGTGCCTTTTTAAAAGCACCGGTTAAATTTAGTCGCGTATCATCTCGGTATAATTTAAAACGCCGAATAGCCGTCTATGGTTTTAAAGTACGCCCACATAAAGGAACCGACTTTGCTGCGCCCATTGGAACGCCGATTATGGCAACTGCTAATGGTACGGTAACCGAGTCAAGACGAAGAGGAGGAAATGGTAATTATGTAAAAATACGCCATAATGCTACTTATGAAACCCAATACCTTCACATGAAAAAACGAAAGGCTAAAGTTGGACAGTTTGTAAAACAAGGCGATGTTATAGGCTGGGTAGGTATGACAGGAAATACAGGAGGACCACACGTATGCTATCGTTTCTGGAAAAATGGAAAGCAAGTCGATCCATTCAAACAAAAATTACCTGAAGCTAAACCAATTTCAGATTCCTTAAAAATTAAATATTTAGACTTCATTCAACCTATAAAAAAGCAATTAGACAACATCCATTTTTTAGAAGATGTTTTCGAAGAGCAAAACCAACCAGAACAAGTCATAAAACAAAGCGATAACCTCATATCGCTCAACAACTAACCATTAACGATTAATCAAACACGCATGACATTACCAAGTATAAATCCAACAACAACAAGTTCTTGGAAAAAATTACAAGATCATTTTGAAGACATAAAAGGTGTTCATATGAAAGATTTATTTGCTCAAGATCCAAACAGAGCAAATAAACACACTATCAAGTGGGATGATTTTTATGTAGATTATTCAAAAAATAGAATAGATAGTAACACTTTAAAACACTTACTTCAATTAGCAGATGATGTTAATTTAAAAGACGCTATTAAAAGTCAGTTTTCAGGTGAAATTATAAATCAAACCGAAGGAAGAGCAGTTTTACATACCGCATTAAGAGCTCCAAAAGATGCAGATTTTAAAGTAGATGGCGTAAATGTTATGCCAGAAATATATAAAGTCAAACAAAAAATAGAAGAGTTTACTAATGACATTGTAGCTGGAGCTAGAAAAGGATTTACAGGAAAGGCATTTACCGACATCGTAAATATTGGTATCGGAGGTTCGGATCTAGGTCCAGCTATGGTTGTGGATTCGCTTCAGTATTATAAAAACCATTTAACAACGCACTTTGTTAGTAATGTAGATGGCGATCATGTAAACGAAGTCATTAAAAAGTTAGACCCAGAAACAACATTATTTGTAATAGTTTCAAAAACATTTACAACGCAAGAAACACTATCAAACGCTAATACGTTAAAAGCTTGGTTTTTAAAATCGGCTAGTGAAAATGCTATAGCAAAACATTTTGTGGCGGTTTCAACGAATATAAAAAACGTAACAGCTTTCGGTATAGATGAAAATAATGTTTTTCCAATGTGGGATTGGGTAGGCGGTCGCTTTTCATTATGGAGTGCTGTTGGTTTAACCGTTAGTTTAGCCGTTGGATACAACAATTTTGATAGTTTATTAAAAGGCGCTCATAAAATGGATGACCATTTTAAGAACGAAGATTTTTCAAATAATATTCCAGTTGTTTTAGCATTAATTAGTGTTTGGTATAATAACTTTTTTAAAGCAGAAAGCGAAGCCGTTATTCCATATTCTCAATACCTAAATCAGTTTGCAACCTATTTACAACAAGGTATCATGGAAAGCAATGGGAAAAGTATTGATAGAAATGGGAAACCAATTGATTATCAAACGGGAACCATTATTTGGGGTGAGCCAGGAACAAACTCGCAACATGCCTTTTTTCAATTAATACATCAAGGAACAAAATTAATTCCAGCAGATTTTATAGGATTTACAAAATCATTGCACGGTAATCAAGATCATCAAGATAAATTAACATCTAACTTTTTAGCACAAACCGAAGCGCTCTTAAACGGAAAAACCGAAGCCGAAGTTGTTGCAGAAGACACGCCTTCAGATATTGTTCCATTTAAAATATTTAAAGGCAATAAACCTACAAACACCATTTTTATAAATAAATTATCACCAGAAAGTTTAGGAAAGTTAATAGCTATGTACGAACATAAAATATTTGTACAAGGTATTATCTGGAATATTTTCAGTTACGATCAATTTGGAGTGGAGTTAGGGAAACAATTAGCTAGTAAAATTTTACAGGAATTTAACAGTAGCACAATTAATAAGCATGACTCTTCTACAAGTAACTTATTAAATTATTATAAGAATATGTCTTAAAATACACATGATTTTTTTAGTAAAATCATCAAAAAGCCTCAAAATTAACAATTTTGAGGCTTTTTTTGTTCATAACAATTGTTAAATTTATTAACATATGCATAATATAGAATGCGTAATTATATGTATTTTTGCATCGACTAATTCAAATAATTAATTATGAAAAAAACTACGCATTTTTTAATGTTAACCATAGCATTGTTGTTTTCAGCAGTAGTTATGGCACAAAGTACAATCTCAGGTACTATTGTAGAAGCAGGAAGTAATATTCCACTTCCAGGGGCAAATGTAATTGAGAAAGGGACATCTAATGGTGTTACAACAGATTTTGATGGAAACTTCACCATCACAACAAAATCTTCATCTGGAGAGGTTGTCATGTCCTATATTGGGTATAATTCTAAAACTGTTGCTTTTACCGGAGACATGACGCTTGGTAATGTAACACTTGAATCTAGCCAAGTGGGATTAGAAGAAATTCAAATTATAGCTTCTGTAGCAGTTGATAGAAAAACACCTGTTGCCGTATCTACTGTAAAAGCAGCAGATATTGAGTTAAAATTAGGGACACAAGAATTTCCGGAAATTTTAAAATCGACTCCAGGAATCTATGCTACAAAGCAAGGTGGAGGTTACGGAGATGCTCGTGTGAATATTAGAGGGTTTAGCTCTGAAAACGTTGCAGTAATGATTAACGGTATTCCTGTAAATGATATGGAAAACGGTCGTGTTTTCTGGTCTAACTGGGCAGGACTTGGAGATGTAACGAGCCAAATGCAAGTACAAAGAGGTTTAGGAGCTTCAAAAATTGCAGTACCATCAATAGGGGGAACTATTAATGTAATTACTAAAACTACCGATACTGAGGCTGGAGGTAATTTCATCACATCTGTTGCAAATGATGGTTATTTTAAATACGGACTTACATACTCAACAGGTTTAATGGATAACGGTTTTGCAGCAACAGTTTCTGCAGCAAAAACAGAAGGCGATGGTTATGTAGATGGTACCGAGTTTACAGGTTTTAACTATTTTATAAACATTTCAAAAGAAATAAATGATTCACATAAATTATCATTCACAGCTTTTGGAGCCAAGCAACAACATGGCCAAAGACAAAATAGACAGTTAATTGAAACCTTTAGAAAGAGTGATAGAGGCAGAAAATTTAATGCAGATTGGGGATACAAAAACGGACAATTAACGTTTCAAGAAGATAATTTCTACCATAAACCACAAATATCTTTAAACCATTACTGGACTTTAAGTGAAAACACATCAATTAATACATCAGCATATGTGTCGTTCGGTACTGGTGGTGGAGGTGGAACCAGAGGAGATACTAGTAAATTTGTTTTTAATGCAGATGGATCGAGTGACTACAGAACGGGATTATTTGGTCCTTTAAACTTTGATAGAATTTCTGAAGAGAACGAAGCGCTTGGTGCAAATGGTTCAGAAACTATTTTAAGAGCATCTCGTAACGATCACAATTGGTATGGTGTTTTATCGACTTTAAAAACGAATTTAAGCGATGACTTAGTGTTATTAGGAGGCGTTGATTTAAGGTCATATACAGGTATTCACTTCCAAGAAGTAACGGACTTATTAGGAGGACAGTACTTTTTAGATGATAATAATGAAAACAACCCAAATAACCCAGCTAGAGTTGGAGATAAAATAAACTACAACAACGATGGAAAAGTTGGTTGGTTTGGTCTTTTTGGTCAATTAGAATATGATGTAAACGATAATTTTAATACCTATCTTGCTTTAGCAGCTTCTAACACATCATACCGAAGAATTGATTATTTTAATTATTTAGATTCAGATCCTTTACAAGAAACAGATAGATATAACTTTTTTGGCTACAGCGTTAAAGGAGGGGGTAATTATAGAATAGGGATTAACCATAATGTATTTGTTAACTTAGGTTACTTTGAAAGAGCAGCAGATTTTGATGCTGTATTTTTAAATTTTTCGAATGATAACATCAATGCTGATGCCGAAAACGAAAAAATTACAAGTTTTGAATTAGGTTATGGCTTTAGAGGTGAAAAATTTTCTGCTAACCTTAATTTATACAGAACGACTTGGAACGATAGAACAGAAACAGCAACGTTTCAACAGCCTGATGGTACCAGAGCTACAGCAAACATATTAGGTGTTAATGCTATACATCAAGGAGTTGAGCTAGACTTTAGATTTAAGGCTACGGATAAATTAACAATAACAGGTCAAGCATCATTAGGAGATTGGACTTGGGATAATAATGTTGAAAACGTTAGAATTTTTGATGAAGAACAAAATGAGATAGCCGATTCGCCTTTCAACTTACATATAGCAGGATTAAAAGTTGGTGATGCTGCGCAAACAACAGCAGCTTTAGGCTTAAACTATCAGTTATCACAAGACACAAGATTTATAGTAGATTACAACTATTTTGCAGATAACTATGCTGATTTTGATCCGAGCGATAGAGGTGTAACCTCTAGCAATCCAGACCCAGCTGCTGCTGCTGCCGAAATAGCTGCCGAATTAGCTACGGACCCTATACAACCATGGAAAATGCCAGATTTCGGATTATTCGATGTAGCATTAACTCACGGATTTAAATTTGGACCTTTTGATGCGACTTTAACAGGTAGAGTCAATAATGTATTCGATACAGAATATATCTCCGATGCTCAAGATGGATCAGGATCTGCTACAGATACTGCACTTGTATATTTTGGCTTTGGTAGAACCTTTAGTGTTGGTGCAAAACTTAATTTCTAAAAAACTTTGAAAATGAAAAAAATAATTTTTTACTTAACGATTTTAGGGCTAACCTTTACAGGTTGCAACCCTTTAGATGATATCTATAATGATATAGATGCCCAACCAAATCCAGTTGTTGGAGCAGTTGATTATATATTTACTTCTGAAGATTATGCTGAATATGAAACAGAATTAAATGAAGAAGAGTATTTTGAATCTCAAGATCAAGCAGATTTAATAATCCCAGGCTTTTTAGCAGAGAGATATCCAGTTTGGGGAGAAGGTTCTTTAGTTAATGTTGGTTATAACTTATTTGATGAAACGGCGTTAGAAGTTATGTCTACTACCGAAACATTATCAAGTTTAAGTGAAGTTGATAACTATTTAGGTACCGAATATGAAACAGCAGAAAACGGAACGTTTTTAGAGTTAACATATAATGCAGAGATATTATCTTACACCTTATCTGATGACGATTTTGAAACTATCGGAAATGCTTTAAGTTCGTCTTACCCCGATCCTGCCGAAAGTGCTGCAAGGTTTGGAAACTTTGATAGGCGATCAGATAGAGATGGCTATTGGTCTGATAATATGATCCTTGAAGGATTTCAAGTATTATTAGGAGATGAATATAACCTTGGTCAAGTCGTAGCGATTACTTTTGCAATTTTTGATGGAGGGACTAACTTTTCTGAATCATTTACAGTTCAATATAACGGATATGGATTCACAAAATTAGATGTAGAAGCTTCTGGTACAACAGCAACCGAATATACATTAACAGGAACTGATTATGATGATATAGTAGCAGCATTAAGTGCCACATATCCTGATCCTGCTGAAAATTTAGGACGTTTTGGTAGTTTTGATGTAAGATCTACAAGTAGTAATTACTGGAGCGATGAGATGCTTTTAGAAGCATTAAATATTATTTTACCAGTAGCTATGGAAGGCGATGTTTATGCTGTAAGCTATGCTATTTACAATGGTTCTGTTGGAACAGAAACCAAAACCTTGTTGTATTCATCAGGTGCCTATATTCCTAATGCCACCATTGTAGAAGTAACAGCTGTATTAGCTAAGAATAATAGTGATTGGGAATTCCCTTATGTCTTTACAAGAGCGGATTACGATACCTTTGGGTTTAGATTTCCTAACTTTAGTAGCAGCAATGTTTATATTTTAGATATCTTTTTAGAAAATTTATTTCCTTATGCACAGGCAGGCGATGTAGCTATGGTTCAATATGATTTTTTCTCAGGATCAACTAATACAAAATATGGACATAGTATTTTTGATGGTGATAATTGGAATTTAACTCCAGACGTTATAGCAACAGCTTTCCAATATGGATTTGAAGATGGTGCATGGGTGCCAGATAACACCATTAATTACACATTAACAGGTTCAGACATTACATTAATTTCAGAAGCGTTTATAGATATTTATCCTGGCCCTGCAGATAATGTTGGATTCTTTGGAAGTTTTGATAGACGATCAGGAAGTTCTAATTACTGGAATGATGATATGTTATTAGAGGCTTTTAATGTGTTATTAAACACAAGAGATTCTGGTGCTGCCGAAGGGCAGAAATATGCTTTAACTTTTGTAGTCTATACAGGCTCTACCGGTAACGAAAGTAAAAGCGTTATTAAAACTGGAGGAGAATGGGTTTATAATGAATAACCGTTTTTAATAAATAATAAAAAGCCTCTTACAAAAGTGAGAGGTTTTTTTATCTAAAATATATTTTTATGAAATATTTATATCTGTTTTTATTTGTTATGTTTTTTGCATGTAGTGGAGGCGATGATAGTGATCCAGTAACACCTCCAGTAGCTGTTAATGATACTGTAACTACTTTAGAAAACACGCCAATAACAATAAGTGTTCTAAGTAATGACACACTTAAAAATAACGCAACGCTTGACGATTTTGATACGACGTCAAGTAATGGAGCAGCCATTAACGAGATCTCTAATAAGCTTATTTACACACCAGTAAATAATTTTACGGGAACAGACACTTTTACATATACAATATGTGATGGATTAAGTACACCAAATTGTTCAACAGCCACTGTAACTGTAACCGTTACAGATATAGGAAGCCCAGTTGCAGTAAATGATGCTTTTGAAGTTGCAGAAAACACCACTACAATATTTACAACCCTTTTGGATAATGATACATTAGTAGATGGCGCTACATTAACGTCTATTGACGCTACATCAAGCACTGGAACAGTCGTGTTAAATAACGATAGTTCGGTATCCTATACTGCAATAAATGGTTTTTCTGGCGAAGATACATTTACATATACCTTGTGCGATAATGATGCTACGCCAACATGTGTAACAGCAACAGTTACAATTTCAGTTACAGATGAAGGGAATCCTACGGCTAATGCCGATGCCTATAATGCTCTTGAAGACACAACAACAGTTTTTGATGATCTTTTACAAAACGATGATGTTACTGATGATGCTGTTTTAACGGCAATTGATGATACAAATACTCAAGGAACAGTTGTTTTAAATAACGATAAAACAGTATCATATACACCACAAAATGGTTTTTTAGGCGAAGATACATTTACCTATACCATTTGCGATGACGATACGCCTGACAACTCTTGTTCTACGGCAACAGTTACCATTACTGTTATTACCCCTCTAAACTTTAATATACCTGCTGAACTAGTAGATTATTATAATGGGGTTGTCTTCACTGAAAATTCAGATTTAATGCTTTCCGAATTAGAAGATCATACACAAACAAACCATACAACAATATTGTCTTATGGTCAAAGACATCAGTATTTATATAATGCAGATGAAGATTTAAGCAATGCCGATAACGTCATTTTAATGTATTCAGGAGAAAGTAGGTATTGGGAAGAATATACATCAGGATCAAATGCATATTCGCCACAAACATTTAATACAGAACACGTATACCCACAGTCATTATTAGTTTCAGATGATTCTGTAACAGACTTACATCATTTAAGATCCTGTGATGCCTCTGTAAATAGCAATAGGCTTAACTATCCTTTTGTAGATGGAAGTGGAACATATCAATTAATGGGAGAAACATGGTTTCCTGGAGATGAATGGAAAGGCGATGTAGCAAGAATGGTAATGTATTTATATATACGATATGGCGAAACATTTTCTAAAGTTGGTGGCTTGGAGTTATTTTTAAAATGGAATGCTGAAGACCCAGCCTCAGCTTTTGAGTTGCAAAGAAACAATGTAATTTACGCAGCACAAGGAAATAGAAATCCATTTATAGACAACCCTTATCTAGCCACATTAATCTGGGGAGGGAATGCTGCAGAGAATAAATGGAACTAATACAGTAAAAAAAAATAATATAATTTCAAAACCGCTTCTCCTGATAGTTATTGGGACAAAGCGGTTTTTTTATAGGTTTTATTATTACATTTGTTTATTGTAAAAAATAATATAGTTAAACCATGTACGACGTTGTAAAATCACTTCATTCATATTGGGCATATCTAGTGCTTTTAGTATTAATAATAGCAACCGTAAACGCTATAATAAAAACGCTCGGAGATAAAGAATATGAAGCCAACGATTTTAGAAAATCATTATTTACGTTAATTGTCTCTCATATCCAGTTGTTAATAGGTCTAGTGTTATATTTTGTTTCACCACGATTAGAGCTCTGGAGTGAATTAGGAGGTAAAGTCATGAGCAATTCAATAGCACGATTATATCTTGTAGAACATCCATTTGTTAATATAGTAGCAGTAGCTTTAATTACAATAGGTTACTCAAAACATAAAAAGAAACTAACATCTAAAGCTAAATTAAAGACCATAGCTGTTTTCTATACTATAGCATTAGTCTTGTTTTTGTCTAGAATTCCTTGGAGTACATGGATGGGATAATTTTTAACTAATTACAAACTTCCTTAATTAAATAAACATACACAGGGAAATGATCGCTAAACCCATTTTTAAAGCCATCATATCCAAAACTTCTTAGCGGGTAACCTTTATGAGTACCATTTTTAGTAATAACATAATTTTTATTAAATACACCAGCTTTATAAAATTGAAATGAAGTATAATCTTTTTCAAGAAAAGGTTTACTAATCATAATTTGGTCAAATAAGCTCCAAGCATCCCGATAAGCCGTTGTGCCTATACCATTTTTATAAAAACGTTCAAACGGGTTATAAATACCTTTAAGTCCAATACTTTTAGATGTCTTAGCCTTTAGTATTTTTTTTACACTGGCATTGTTAGGGTTGTCATTTAAATCGCCCATAATACATATTTTGGCGTACGGGTCAATGACCTGTAAAGAATCTACAAGACGTTTACTTAATTTAGCTGCCGCAACCCTTTTTGGATGGCTTTTAGCTTCGCCGCCACGCCTAGAAGGCCAATGGTTTACAATAATGTGAATAAGCTCCTTTTCAAGCATACCACTTACCAACAATTGTTCTCTGGTATAAACCCGTTTCTGATTTTGATCATCATAAATTTTCAATTCATGAGTGCTTGTGCTAATTGGCGTAAATACTTTTTTCTGATATAAAAGTGCCACATCAATCCCTCTGGAATCTGTTGAGTTATAATGAACAATGCCATAATCTTTATGGACTAACAACGAATCGTTAACCAAATCTTCTAAAACGTTCTCGTTTTCAACTTCACAAACCCCGACAATACTAGGTGTGTTTTTAGTAACCTCATGTCCAATATCGGCAATAACACGAGCCATATTGCTAATTTTTTGTTTGTAAACAGTGCCTTTATTAGTTTTTAATGCCATAATAGGACTATACTCATCCAATCTAGTAGGATCGTTTATAGTGTCAAATAAATTTTCCAAATTATAGAAGGCCACTGTATGGATTTTAAATTTTTTTTCTTGCGCATTTGTGTTTAAAAATAAACTGATAAATAGCGTTAACAATTTGATTTTCAGATAATTTATTGACATGAGATGCATATTAATATAGGAATTATAATACAAAAATTAAGTCAAAGTTATTCAATATTAGTTTAAAAAGAATAAAAATATAGTTGTTTTTTCTTATAATTGTTGTATTAAAAGTGAATATGAGTAAGATAACCCTTATATTTTTATTCGGATTTTTTACGATGTCCTTCTATGCTCAACAAACTAGGGTTAAAGGTAGTGTTAAGGATGGCCTCTCATTTGAACCCATAGAAGGGATAACTATAACCATTGAAGGCACTGATTTGTATTTATTATCAGATACTTTAGGCGAATTTTTATTTGATAAAAGCCTGCCTTTAGGTGAACAAATGCTAAAAATTCACAAAACAGGTTATATTTCAAAACGCTTTCCAATAGTCATAGATGAAGGAAAAACGGTAAATATTACCGATATAACTTTAGATAGAGATGCATCAGATACAGGCGACCTATTCATAATAACCTTATCAGATGATGAGCTTAATGATGATACCAGTGGTGCCGATAATATTTCAGGTTTACTCGCGTCATCATTAGATATTTTTCAAAGAACAGCCGCTTTTGAATTCAGTTCGTCTTTTTTTAGAGTTCGTGGTTTAGACTCTAATAATAGTTCTATTCTCATTAACGGTATAGAAATGAACAAAGTGTATAACGGAAGACCACAATGGAGTAATTGGGGCGGTATAAATGATGTGTTGCGTAACCAAGAACTAACTACAGGTTTAACACCTTCAAACTATAATTTTGGAGGCGTGTTAGGAACAACAAATATAAATGTAAGAGCTTCTGAAGCTAGACCAGGAAGCCGTATAACCTATTCATCTTCAAACAGAAGTTATACAAATCGAATTATGGGCACATATATTTCGGGATTATTGAAAAATAATTGGGCGTATATGGTTTCAGTAGCTAGGCGTTGGGGTAACGAAGGCTATCAAGATGCAACACATTATAATTCCAATTCATTTTTCACTTCCATAGAAAAGAAAGTTAATGATAAGCATAGTTTGAACCTAACAGCTATTTATACGCCAAACCGAAGAGGAAAATCATCTCCAAATACCCAAGAAATTTATGATTTAAAAGACATAAAGTATAATGAATATTGGGGCTATCAAGATGGCGAGAAGCGTAATTCTAGAATTAAAGAAGTGAATGAACCTATTATTATGTTGAATCATTATTGGACTCTTAATACAAAAACAAAGCTAAACACAAACATTGGCTATCAATTTGGAAAACTAGGAAACAGCCGATTAGATTACAATGGAACTGACTTGATTGACGGATTTCCACAAGGAGGAGGCACCAATCCCAGTCCAACCTATTATCAAAAACTCCCTAGTTATTTTGAGCGCAATTTTCCAGACAATTTAGGAAATGCTTACAAAGCATTAAAAGTTTTTCAAGATGAAGGGCAAATTGATTGGACGGCTATGTATCATGCTAATATTAATAACGCAAAAAGTGGAGGCAATGCTATCTATGCGTTATATGAAGACCGGGTAGATGATAGTCAAATAACCATAAACATGATTTTAAGCAAAGATATAAACGATAATATGATGCTTAATACAGGCATAAATTATAAAGCTTTAAAATCTGAAAATTTTGCTCAAGTTATCGACCTTTTGGGGGCATCTACCTATTTAGATATTGATGGTTTTGCAACAACTGTTAATCAAGCCCAAAACGATTTACTCAATCCAAACCGAATAGTAGGTGAGGGCGATACATTTAAATACCATTATAGCATATTTGCAAATGAGCGAAGTGCCTATACCCAAGCGCAGTTTACATATAATAAAATGGATTTTTATATTTCGGGAAGTATAAAAAACACAACATACCAAAGAGAAGGACTTTATAAAAATGGAGGATTCCCAGATAGTTCATTAGGTAGAGGAGATGAATTAACATTTACAGGATTTGGAGGAAAAGTAGGGTTTACCTATAAGTTAACAGGTAAGCATGTGTTAGATGTTAATGCTGGTTATATTTCAAGAGCACCTTTTATAAAAAACACGTTTTCAAATTCTAGAGAAAACCATAATGTTACCCCCAATATTTCAGAAGAAAACATAGTATCAGTTGATGCAAGTTATATTTTTCGTTCCCCAATTGTAAAAGCAAAGCTAACAGGCTATTACACGAAAATCTCAGATGCTAGTGAAATATCTTTCTTTTTTGCAGACGGTATTGGTGGCGACAATACTGCCTTTGTACAAGAGATTTTACAAGGAATTAGTAAAAAACACATCGGTGTAGAGTTAGGTGTTGAAGCACAAGTAACACCAACAATTAAACTAAAAGGTGCAGCTGCCATAGGCCAATTTACTTATGATAATAACCCAAATTTATTTCTGTCAACAGAACCAGACCATGAAGCCTTAGCAGCAGGATTTGTCGATGGATTTAAAGATTTCGGACAATCAAAATTAAAAGACTATAAATTAGCATCAGGCCCTCAGAATGGCTATTCCATTGGTTTTGAATACCGCGATCCAGATTATTGGTGGTTTGGGGCCACAGCCAACTTTTTTGCAAATACATATATAGATGTGAGTCCGTTAATAAGGTCGTCTAATTTTAATGCTGATTTTGATGGTAATGTATTTAATGATTATGATGAAGATTTAGCTAGAGCATTGTTGAAACAAGAGCGTTTTGACGATTATATGTCGGTAAATCTAGTTGGAGGAAAATCATTAAAAGTTGGCAAATACTATGTTGGTTTTTTTGCAAGTATTAATAATCTGTTAGATGAAGTTTATAAAACAGGAGGTTTTGAGCAAGGCAGAAATGCTAATTATAGAGAATTAAGAGATGATCAAGCTTTAAATACACCTGTTTTTGGTTCTAAATATTGGTATGGACGTGGGATTACATACTTTTTAAATTTGAATGTTAGATTTTAATAGCATAATAATTCATTGATATATGTCAATGTTTTTCCTTGAACCGAAAGATCGGAAGTCATTCCCTTGAAAACGGGACATTAAAAACAAAAAGAATGAAAAATAATATTAACAAAACTATATTTGGTTTTATTTGGATACTATTAATAATAACATCTTGTGTTAAAGATGGGGATTATGATACTCCAGATATTTCAATAACCGAACCTACAATTCCCCAAGAACAAATAACCACATTTAGAGCCATGAAATCGCTTTATGAACAAGCCGTAAATAATGGTAACGCAATAGTAGTTATTAATGATGAACCTGATTTATACATTGAAGGCTACGTCGTGTCTTCCGATAAATCAGGAAACTTTTTTGAAGAATTGATTATTCAGAATAAAACGGATGATAGTAGTTCGGGTAGCGACCCAAGATTAGGTTTTAAAGTTGATGTTAACGTACCTAATTTATCAGACACATATCAATTCGGACAAAAAGTATATATAAAAATGGATGGCTTAACCATTGGAGAAACTAGTGGCGTTATTACCATTGGTAAAGGTAATGCTGTACAAGTTGAGCAAATTCAACCTTCAGAATATAAAGATATTGTTATTAGAAGTAATGAGATAGCTACCATGATCCCTAAAATATCAGGTTTAGCGGATTTAAATGCGTCTGATGAAAACACCTTAATTCAATTAGAAAATATGCAATTAAATAGATTCGAATTAGGGTCGACTTTTGCAAGTGAATCCTTTGATGAATTTGACGGATTACGTTTATTGGAAAGCTGCAATTCTGGGATATCCATGATTATGCAAACCAGTACATTTTCGGATTTTAAGGCGTTGGTTGTACCACAAGGCAAAGGAAGTGTTACAGGCATTTTTAGCAGGGATTTTAGAGATGATTTTAATGTCTTGGTCATAAATAGTTCGGCAGATATTAATTTTGATAGCACCGAGCGTTGTGACCCTATGGAATTATCCTGTGGTTTAGCAACAACTGTTGGTTCAGGTAATTTATTATATGAAGATTTTGAATCTCAAAAAAATAATAAACCGATAGCCATTGATGGATGGACAAATTATATTGAAGCGGGTACAGAAGCCTGGGAAGGTTATTCATCAACATCATCCAATGCATCCTTAGGGCGTTCTGCTAGATTTAAAGCCTCTAGTTCTGGTGATGCCAGCAATATTGGCTGGTTAATAACATCTGCCATCAATTTAGATGCTCAAGATGGCGAAACGTTACGATTTAAAACCTCCAATAGCTTAGCCGATAGTAGTTATATGGAAGTATTGTATTCCTTAGATTGGGATGGTACTGAAGCTGGTGTTGCATTGGCAACGTGGGGCGAGCTATCTGCGGCTTATGTGGTAAAAGACACCGATTCATTTGTGCCTTGGTTTAATTCCGGAAGTGTTGATTTATCGTGTGTAACAGGAACCATGTATATTGCTTTCAAATTTACGGGCAGTGGACAAGATACGTTTGATGGTATTTATGAGTTGGATGATATTAGTGTGGATTATGCGGAATAGTTTTACCTTTGTCATAATAAATTAATAAATGACCACATTCGACCAACTCTTCTTTCGTTTCTTTCAACATTACAAAATGAGAAAGAGTAAAAAGGCTAACAGTATAGCAACATTTTATATTACCTTTTTACAAAGCAGTTTACTATTGCTTTTGGGTGTCTTTTTTGCAGGCTTTTTTAGGCAAATGCATGTGAACACTATGTCGGCAGATAAAGCATGGACCTTATTTGTCATAACCGTTATTTTTCTTTATTTCAAAAACTGGATGCAATTTGGTGGTAGAAAGCGAAAAGTACTAAATGCAAAAATGCTTAAAAAGAAAAAACTTTCCCATAACATTTGGTTGCTTTGGATGTTGCCAATAGTGATTTTGGGTTTAACCTATGTTTTATTTCAGGCCGTTTAATCATTTCTTAAAAATGGCATACACTGGAAAGTGGTCGCTATAACCTCCTTTGTATTTTTTGCCAACATACGTTCTAAAAGGGGTGCCTTTATATTTGCCATCAAAAAGTTTTAAAAAATCTTCATCAAAAATATTGGCAGAGCTAAATTCAAATAAATGGTCTGAAGTCTTAAAAAAATTGGTAGAAATTAAAACTTGATCAAATAAATTCCATTGCCGATTGTGGTTTGTTGTTCCTCGGTTATAAGACCGTAAGGTTTCCATGGGGTTAAATAAATCAAAATCTTCCACTAAACGTTTAATACTGTTGCTATGCGGATTATCATTAAAATCACCAATGACCATAATTTTGGCATCAGCATTTTTTAATCGTAAGGCCGAAATAATCTCCCCCGTTTTGTTTGATGAAGCTATACGTTTATGCTCCGTTTCTTTTTCACCCTCACGTCTAGATGACCAATGGTTAACAATGACATTTACAGGCTCATCATCAAGTAAACCCACAACTAATAAAATATCTCGGGTATAATCAGGAGAGCCATCATCATCAGTAAGATCAACAGTAAAAGTTTCAGAATACATAACCTTAAAGGCCTTGGTGTCATATAATAATGCCACGTCAATACCCCGCTCATCTAAAGAGTCATAATGTACATAATCATAATTACAATTCTCTAGATGCTTTGAGTCGATGAGGTCTTCAATAACTTTAGCGTTTTCAACTTCAGCTAAACCAACAAGTGCAGGGTGTTTGCCTGTTTCTCTTCGGCCAATGTTAGAAATGGCAAATCCTAATTTTCTTAGCTTGTTATCATAACGCTTAGGCGTCCATTTTTTGACTGATTTTGGTAAAAAGTCTTTATCGTTAGTGTGTTGGTCATTAACTAAATCAAATAAATTTTCAAGGTTGTAAAACGCAACAGTCTGCATATTGTTACGAACGGGAATATCGTCAAAAGAATCGGTCATAAAATCAAAAATAGACTAAAAAATATAAAAATAATAATAGCCGTAAATGTTTAACTTTGCAACATGATAGAAAAGAAAGATATGGCTTTAGAAAGAGCCGTTTTAATAGGCGTTATTACTAAAGAACAAAATGAAGAAAAATCTAAAGAGTATTTAGATGAATTGGAGTTTTTAACATTTACAGCTGGCGGTTATGCGGTAAAACGTTTTACACAGAAAATGGATATGCCAAACCCTAAAACGTTTATAGGCAGTGGGAAGATGGAAGATGTACATCGATATATTGAAGCGCATAATATAAGTACAGCTATTTTTGATGATGAATTATCTGCGGCACAAGAACGTAATATTAGTAAAATTCTTAATGTTAAAGTATTGGATAGGACCAATTTAATCCTTGATATTTTTGCCCAACGCGCCCAAACGAGTTATGCTAGAACGCAAGTAGAATTGGCACAATGCGAATACTTATTGCCGCGTTTAAAAGGTATGTGGACGCACCTTGAACGCCAAAAAGGGGGTATTGGAATGCGTGGACCTGGAGAAACTGAAATTGAAACAGATAGGCGTATTGTTCGTGATAAAATTTCATTGCTAAAAGCCCGTATAAAGACTATTGATAAACAAATGGCAGTACAACGTGGCAATCGTGGAAAAATGGTTCGTGTAGCTCTTGTTGGATATACCAATGTTGGAAAATCTACACTAATGAACGTTGTTAGTAAAAGTGAGGTATTTGCCGAAAACAAACTATTTGCAACCTTAGACACGACTGTTAGAAAAGTAGTGATACAAAACTTACCATTCCTATTGTCTGATACGGTTGGATTTATTAGAAAACTGCCAACACAATTGGTTGATAGTTTTAAAAGCACATTAGATGAGGTAAGAGAAGCCGATTTGCTGCTACATGTCGTTGATATTTCGCATCCTAATTTTGAAGAGCATATTGCTTCTGTTGAGAAAATTTTAGGCGAAATTAAAAGCGGCGATAAGCCAACGATTATGGTGTTCAATAAAATTGATGCTTATGAAGCAGAACCTTTAGCTGAGGATGATTTAGAAACTGAGCGCACCGAAAGACACTATACTCTTAATGAATGGAAAAGTACTTGGATGAGTAAAGTGGGAAATAACGCTTTATTCATTTCTGCTTTAAATAAAAGTAACTTAGAAGACTTTAAAAAACGGGTTTACGATGAAGTTCGCGACATTCACATAACGCGTTTTCCGTATAATCATTTTTTATATCCAGATTATAATTACGAGGATATGGGTAAAAACCATTGATTTATTCAATAGTTTTTTTACAATGATATATATATTCAGTTAACAGGTTTTTATTAGAAGTGATTTCGCAGTCTTCAAAAATTTGCTGAAATTTTTTGAAGTTAAATTTAGTGTATAATACTTGACTGTAATAACTGTTGTTTTCTAAAAGATCATAGGCATCTTGTATGATGGCTAAACCTTTTTCTTTACTAAAAAACGAAAATGGAATAGAAGAGATTACAGTATTGATATCTTCTTTTATGTGCTTTTTTAAATTTTGTGCACCATCATTGACAATAATTAGCCTATCATCGATAATTTTTTCCCTAACATGTTTACAAAAGCTCTCTTTGACTTCAAAAGCATAGAGTTTTGAGGTAGGTGATATGGTATTTAATATTTCTTGGGTTATGTTGCCGTGCCCCATTCCAAACTCTACAATAACCTTATTATCTTCCTTAGAAATGTGTTTACAAATGTCTATTTCAACTTGTCTACTTGTTTCAGAAATAGCACCAGTAACCAAAAGGTTTTTTGCAAAAGCTAACGAAGTTTTTATTTTTTGATTCATTTATATATAATTCGATTTTGTAGGATTCATATTATTTAAATAAGAAGTCCCAAGATAATGAAAATGAATAAATCCAGAAATAAGAACCTGGATTAAAACTAATTTCTTGATGAGAAACTCCAGCTTGAGCTCCCCAAAGATTATTATTGTTTTTTGAAGAAAAGTAATATCCTAAGTTAAACTTCTGAGACTGAAGGTTAATAATAGTATTTTCATTCCCTCCAAAATTAAATCTGTTTTCCTCTGGAGAAAACCCAGCACCTACATCAATACTAAAAAAGTTGTTGGCATCACGTCCGTATTTTCTAAAACTCAAGGTTCCAGACATACTAGCTGAAGGTTCGCCCGGCGTTACATAGCTTCTAAAAGACCAATAATTATTTTTATTGTACCACCCAATTGAACCCGTATATATAATAGTTGTAGTACTAAATTTTAAGCCTCTAAAACCTAGTGAGGCTTCAAATCCTTTTGGTAAAGATTGATGTAATTCGGCACCATAACGTATATCGGGAAACAAGAATGAATTAGAAACTCCAAAATTTAAGTAGGCATATAAACCATTTGCTATTCTGGGGTACATATCAATTTCAAATTGAGCTCCTGTAGATTGAAAACGATGGTTAATATTTATTTTTCCATGAATGCTACCATACTTTGTTGCTCTAATATACTTTAGTAAATAATACTGCATGGGGTCAAAAACTTCAGAATATAAATCAACCGCAGCTTTAAATCCTATAGTATTAAGGCTCAATTTGTTTTTTAAACTTATTTTATAGGCTTTTGTTTTTTCGTGATTTGGGTTTAACGCTAACGAGTTTTCCAAAGTTTTTAAGGCTTCTTCAGGTCTATTTAAGTTATCCTGGGCACTGGCCTTTAAATATAAAATATCGGGGTTGTTCGGTAAATGCTTAAGCGCTTCATTTGTCATTTGCAAAGCACTGGTTGGCGCACTGCTCCATAATTCATTTTTTATGGCTGCTTGCCACGTGTCTAATCTTTTTGGGCTTTTTTTAAGAACATAGTCAAACTCTTTTTTTGCTTTTTGGTAATGCCCGTCCCAAGAATATGTTGTTGCCAAAAACGACCTTATATCATGATAGTTTGGGTATTTGGTAAGTATAAACAGTAAAGAGTCTTGGGCTTGTTCACGTTGCTTATTAAAAGCCATTTTTCTTGCAACTTCAAAAGCAGTATCTGGATTTCCTTTAAATATGGTTTCTTGTGCAAAGGAAATGGTACTGATTAAAAATGATAGTATAATTAATAATGTCTTCATTACAGGCTGTCTTTATTTTAAACTCCTTTTAAATTTTTTGTATTCAGAATTATCAGCGTAAAGTTTAGTTAAACTATCCATTAATTTATTAGCCCTTACACGGTCTTTCAATCTAGAGAATGCTTTAGCCATTTTGAAACTTATTTCTGGATTTATTACTTCATTATTAATAGCTTGGCTATAAATATTTGGGGATTTTTTTTCCTGACCAGACCACCAATACATATCTAAAATCGCTAAGTAACTATCATCATAATATGGCGACCTTTTAATGGCATTTAACAATGCAGACTCTGAAGCCTTGTAATCCTGTTCCCAAGCTAATGTCCTTCCTTTTAGTACTCTAGCATCGGTATAATTAGGAAATTCATTTAAAATATAATCGCACAGCAAACACGCAACATCATATTGCTTCTTATGTGCTAAATCGCGTGCCATAAATAATAATTCATCAAAGGTTTTTCCTTTAGAATACGTTTTGATTTCTGTTAATTGTTCTTTTGAAAATTTTGTTTTAGGAGTAACATAAATGTTAAGCGAATCCGGAAAAATTCTATTTTCTTGGGTCACATAGGCATTCATCTTCTTGAACTTAGCCAGTGAATCTGAGATGGCTTTTATAATCGCTTCTTCTTTTACTTTATAGGTGCCGAAATTTTCGTTTATTTTAAATAATTCTCCACCAGAATAGAAATAATCATCATATATAAAATCATTTAAACTGCCTTTATATCGCATTAAAGGGATTTTGTTTTTATTCCTGAAATGTCTTGTGGTGTCTAAACCTTTTCCCATCCAAGCTGTTTGTTGTAAAGGCTTAAATTTATGGTTGTTTATTAGAAAGTTTAATATTGAAGGGGTAACATCCCAGTGTGATGAAACCGATTTAAAGCTTTCTGGCTTTTTTAATAATGGACTGTAGATTAAAAATGGCACATGGAACCTACATAATTTGTCTTTTTGCTCAATTGGGATAAGTCTGTGGTCACCAGTAATTATAAAAATAGTGTTATCATAGTCAGGTCTTTTGGCATAAGCATTCATAAAACCTTTAATGGCATTATCTGTATAAAGAAGGCATCCAAAGATGTCTTTATGACTACTTATTTTGTTTTTAGTGCTTTCAGGTTTTTCCAGTTTTTCCAGTTTTTTATCAACTTGAGCCATATAGCTTTCCTTATCGGGATATTCAAATGGTTCATGAGATGAAAGTGTCATGACAATATCTAACCTAGGTTGTTTCTCTATTTTTAAAGAAGATAAAGCTTTGTTGAAGATTTCTTTATCTGGATAGCCCCAAGAAAACCCGCCATCATTGCTTGCTGTTTTTATATAGCCAGGGCCGTATTTGTTTTCATCAATTAAATTGTCAATACCATTATATTCTAAAAAATTGATTTTTCTATCAAAACTAGAAGGGCCTCCAGAATAATAGTTTGTTTGGTATCCGTTTGCTTTTAAAACACTTATTAATGAGGTGTGAGAAGGGGTATTGGAAATTTCTAAAAACCCTTTTTCGCCATAAGGCAATGAGCCAAATAAAGATGGTAAAATACCAAAAGAACGCCCTGTGGTACTTACAAAATTATCCCAGTTTAAGGATTGGGGTATAATGGAATCGATATAAGGTGTGAAGCCGCTATAAATATCATTATTTACAAACTCGCTACCTAAACCTTCAACAACAATAACTACAATATTAGGTTTTTCATCTTTACTATTAAAAAAAGGTGATAGTACATCTTGTGATTTTTTATAAGGTTTTAATAGTGGATAGTCTTTTCTTTCTGAAAAATTATAGGCACTTAATTTCCTTTGTTCACTTTTAAACTCAAGAATGTCCGATACAAAAAAGAGCATTTTGTTTTTGTTTTTCGTTTCTGACGTATTTGAGAATATAAGTTTTATACTTCCAAAAAGTATTATAACTATTAAAGAAAATCCTTTTAATGATTTGCCTGATAAACGTGTTTTAAATAGTTTGAATAGGATAAAAAAGATTAATGGAAATATAATAAAAGGTAAAAAGTAGGTAATAGAAATGGATTCTGATACCGCAACTGTACTAAAGGCATCATCAAAGGAATACCCCAAAATATCTGCTCCTAAATTTAGCATGGTTGTAATGCTATACTTTACAAGCGAAAACTGACCAAGTATTAGCAATACTAAAAGAATTTTTAGAACAATGGAGGCTCTTTTTTTAAGTGCAATATGTATCAATAAATAAACAGGAAAAAGTATAATACCTATTACTATACACGCCCAAAAATCATTTGTAAACTTGTAAAGTATGGTTGTTATTATATGATTTGTATATGATTTTGAAAGCATGATTTCGGTTAAGCTTATTAACCAAAATGTTGCAATTAATGCAGCAAAAGCACATAAATAAATATAAGCATCTGTATTTTTAAAATTCAGTTTCATAAATTACCTAATTATCTGTTTTTTAATTTGCTGTTAAGCCTTTTCTTGTCATTGCTCCCCATTTCTTTTTCTTGTTAAAATAGTAATCATAATTACCTTTCATAGCAGCATAAAGTATAAAGGGGTGTAGCACAAAAGGTTCTAGAGCACTTAATAAAATGAGTTTAAAGCCTGTACCTTTCTTTTTGTATTGATGAAAAGTTAATTCTTCTGAATATATGGCTACAATGGAAAAAACTACTGAAAACACATACGATAGAACAAGAAATGATAAGGCATATTCCCATTTAACTTCTTGTAGAATAATTAAAATAGTAAAGTATAGCAAACCAATAGTCTCAATTATTGGCGCCAGTCTTTCAAAGATTAACCAATATGGATAACTTAATAAACCAAACGAACCATATTTTTTATTAAAACCTATTTTTCTATGTTTTCTTAAAGTCTCAATTGTACCTCTAGTCCATCTGTTTCTTTGTGATATAAATATTTTATAAGTATCTGGGGCTTCTGTCCAACATAAAGGGTCTGGAATATAAGAGACTCTATATTTTTCGTTTTTCTCTTCCATATAACGTCTCATCCTAACAATAATTTCCATATCCTCGCCAACAGTTTTGGTGTCGTAACCACCAACTGCGATGGCAATTTCTTTATTAAATATCCCAAAAGCACCAGATATTACTAGTAAACCATTTAATCGACTCCAGGCCATTCTACCAAGTAAAAAGGCTCTTAAATATTCTAAAATTTGAGATTGTACTAAGAGCTTTTTTGGAAGGTTAATATCTATTAACTTGCCACCTTTAATAACACAAGAGTTTGCTATTCTTATAACACCACCAGCAGCTATAACCTTGGTGTCTGTTTCATCCAGAAAAGGTTTAATTAATTTTTGAAGGGCATCTTCTAGTAATAAACAATCCACATCAATACAAGCTACATATTTGCTTTTACTAATGTTAAGCCCCATGTTTAAAGCATCAGCTTTTCCTCCATTTTCTTTATCGACAACCATAAGTTTTTCAAAGGCGGGGTTTTTAGATTTAAATACACCTGCTCTTAAGGGTTGTGTTTTAATTTTTTCGTTAATAATGTAGTTTACTTTCTCTAAATCATAAGCTTCAATAAGGCGTTCTAAGCTATCATCTTTACTGCCATCATTAATAATAATTACATTATAGTTTACGTAGTGATTGGATAATAAAGACCTCACATTCTCTACGACATTTAAGCTTTCGTTGTATGCAGGTGCAATAATAGTTATTGAAGGTGAAATAGTTGATGATAAAATATCTTTATAATCAATAAAACTTCTTTTTTTAATGTACTCAATGGTTTCTTTTCCAGAAATAATTGATAAAACAATATATGATAGAATAGCACAAAAGGCATATCCAAAAAACAGGTAATGCAGTATTTGTAATATTATTTTAACTGAACTTGTATCCATATTATAATGTGTTTGCTACTTTTAGCATAGCGGGACTTTTTTCTTCATTTGATAAATTTTTGAATCCCATGTATTTATCGATATTAATTTCTTTTAGTATGTTGAGGGCAAGTAATTGAATTTCGAAATTTTTATGAAACAAATGTTTTTCTATAAAAGGCTCATCGTCTGGAAGCACTAATTTTTCCAATAAGCCAAAGAAGCTAATTTGTTCTTCAATACTTAATGTATTGAAATTTGCTTTTAGCATTTCCTTTGCTTCAATACCATATAAATGTGTTAAAACATTTATGGTATTAACTCGAATTTCTTTATTCGGGTGCGATAACAACTCCATTAAAGTGTCCTTAACTTCAAACTGATTATAAATTTGAGCCAACTTTAGCGCGAACGATACAACGGAATGATTAGTGGATTTTAACCATGGACGAATATTACATATTTCTTGGTTTTCAAATTTTTGTAGTGTTTCAAGTAATTGTATTTGAGCCCATTCTGAAAGCGGTGTTTTTAAGTCGTCTAAAAATGAAAGTCCATCAAAAAGAAATAAATTAACCATATACAGTTGTGTTTCTTTTTGAACTTCTCTTCTTGGATAGTTAATAAATTTTGCAATGTTATGGCTAGCCTCTTCAACCCTGAAACGTCTTAATTCCCCAATACCTTTAGCAATAACATGCCATTTCTTACTGTTTAATTTATTGTAAGCGTAATTTACAAGACCTGTTTTAAAATAAAATAATTTAATGGCATCAGACATTTCCCCTGAAACCTGATTCATTAAATCATATAAAACATAGACGACCATTTTACGTTTAAAATCAATTTTTATAGCGTCTTTTAACTGTTCAATAATAATATTTTGTGTCTCTGTGGTTTCACCAGAATCATCGCCAGAATACACATATTCAATTAAAAGTGCTTCGTATTCTGTTTTAAATTTTGCTTTGTCTTGGCGTTTTTTTCTTAGTTTTAATCGAATGAGTCTTAAGTATATGGTTAAAACAAAAATGGCTAATACTAATGTGCCACTAGCAAACCAAGCTAACTTAATTAGAAAGGGAAAATTATTGTAGGTGTTATGTAAATACTGGTAATCAATCATTGGGGTGAAATGAATTTACAGTTGAGGCACTTTAGTGTGCTAGGTACTTAATAATCTTTTTACTCTTATCATTAATTCGTTCGGACTAAATGGTTTTCCCATAAAATCGTTGGCGCCTAAGTTAAAAGCTTTAAGTACCATTTCTTCTTGACCTGCTGATGAAAAAACAATTATTGGGGTTTCTGAATTTAATTTGTTTCTTATATGACTTATAACTTCTAGGCCACTTATAAAAGGCATCATGATATCTGTGATGATTAAATCTGGCGAATTATTTTCAATTAATTCTACAGCTTCTTTTCCATCTTTAGCCATATATAAATTAAACCCTTCTTTTTCTAATCTAAATTTTAATAACAATGAAAGCGTTGTATTATCTTCTGCTAAAACAATTTTTTTCTTGCTCATTTTTTCTGTTATATTAAAAATATTAGTGTTTTTGAAATCTTACAAACAATGAGAGACAGAATAGTTTTTACTACTTATGTTTTTAGTAGCGAAACAAATTTGTTGAAATTACCTTTCAAAAACGGGTGTAAGATACAATAAAATCGATAAAACGCAAATAAAATCGATAAAACACGAAATTAATATATTATTTTGTAGGAATAAAATGTCTTTTGTGAGATAAATTATTAAAATATGGCACAAAAAAAGCGCTTCTTTTAAAGAAGCGCTTTTTTACTTAATTTTTTTATTCTTAAAACTTATAGCTTAAACCGAATGTGTAGTATGTCTGTAAATCGTTATCTACATTGTCAAAGGTTGGTTCAGTTTGGGCAGGAACTGCTAACGGATCATATTGTCCCAAAGCAAAATTTAAAGCTTCTTGTTTGTTACTTCTTAAACCAAAATCAAAACCAACACCAATCATTTTCCATAAGGTATAACTAAAAGAGTTGGTCCAAGTAAAGTTAGATAAGTCTCCGCTTTTATAGCTTTGGAATGTAGAGAAGTTAGTTTTAAAGTTTATTGCTCCAATTTGTCTGGTATAATCTGCTACGATTTTGGCACCTAATGATGAATCAAATACGGTATCATTATCAGAAAAAACAAAGTTGTAATTTAATGGGTGTATGACTACAATTAAATTTTCAATTGGAGTCCAAGTAGCACCAATACCAAGATCTAAATAACCAGGGTCATTAAAGTTATCTAAAAGTGTTGTTCTGTACTCCATTAAACCTGAAGCGGCTAATGTTTTAGTGATATTTCGACCGTATAATGATGAAATATTAAAGACATCGGTAGTAGGGTTAAAGTCCTCATCGTCATTGGGATCATCTTTATTATCTAATTTTACCCAATTTAGATTGGTTGTTAATGCGTTTCTCCAAAAGAATTTTTCTTGAATTAAATTAGCATAAGCATTTACAGTAAATCCAATATTACCTGAGGCGTTGTTTGGTGTTCCTTGAGAATACCAGTTATTAAAGTTAGATAAACTTCCACCAATAGTACCAAAAGCCCCAATTCTCCAACCAGGAAGGGCGTCAATTTTAGCTTGTATTGCATCAACTTCTGCTTTTGCAGCATCAGCGATAGCTTGCTTTTCGGCTTTTTGTGCTTGTAATTCTTCTTTTGTTTGAGCGTTTAACGTTAAAACACTAAGACATAATAATGTGAAAAATAATTTTTTCATAATTTTAATTTAGTTAAAAATTTGTGCAAATATACAGTTTAGACCCAACTAACAAAGTTTTGTCACAGGTAAATTACTTGTTTTTAAAAAGCGGAACAGAAGAACAAGCCTCTCCATACATGATAGATTTAGCAATAGGTTTAAGCTTGTTGGAAAGCATAATGTAAGCATTTTGGGGTACAGGTTTGTTAGAGCAACCTTTTATAATAATAGGTTTGTCTTTATAAGCAGAAACATCAAAATCATTTATAATATCTTGGTAAATAGAGGTTTCTAAGTTCTCGAGACTACCAATAACAACTTTTCTAGCATAAGGTTCAAGTTGAATACTTAAGAGCATGTATGCCCAGCCAGGAATAATAGCATCTGAACTGCATGTTAAAGCCACATAACCATCTTGATATTGCGACCAGTCAAATTCAGTAACTTGAGTTCTAAAATCTTTTTCGCGAAGCACAAAACCTTCAAACAACCAATCTTTAATATCAAAAAGGACACGTTGTCCTTTAGGGTAATAATCCTCAAGATCAATGGTCACTAACTTGCTATTCGCTACGCGATTTATGATTTCGTTTTTCAAAATGATTGTTGTTAAGTGTTTAAAGTATTATAGCAAACTACAACTGAAAATACTGCCAACTTATTTTAAAGCATCCCTAATTCTAACTTTGCTTCCTCGCTCATTAGTTCCTGTGTCCAAGGAGGGTCAAATGTAATTTCTACTTCTGCACTTTTTACAGCATTAAGTGATTTTACTTTTTCTTCAACTTCCAAAGGCAAGGTTTCAGCAACAGGACAGTTAGGTGTTGTAAGTGTCATTAATATTTTTACATCATAATCTTCATTTACAAATACGTCGTAGATTAAACCTAGTTCGTATATGTCTACTGGAATTTCTGGATCATAAATTGTTTTTAGAACATTTACTATTTTTTCTCCTAATTCGGTGGTGTCTATAATTTCACTCATCTCTTAAATGTTTTATGTGTTTAGTTGCTTAAAACAATTAAACGTAAAATGATTAAACTTAATTAAGTTGGGTTTGGTATGCTATGGCATACATTTTTAATTGTTTTATCATACTAACTAACCCATTAGCACGCGTTGGTGATAAATGTTCTTTAAGTCCGATTTTATCAATAAAATCGGTATCAGCATCAATAATATCTTTTGGGTGCTGATTTGAAAAAGCACGAATTAAAATAGCGATTATACCTTTGGTAATTATAGCATCACTATCGGCGGTAAAAGCTATTCTATCGTTATTCATTTCAGCATGTACCCATACTTTACTTTGGCAACCTTTTATAATGTTGCTATCGGTTTTGTATTGGTCTTCAATTAAGGGTAAATCTTTTCCTAAATCAATCATATATTGGTAACGTTCTTCCCAGTCTTCAAACATTGAGAATTCGTCAATTATTTCATTTTGTATATCTTCAATACTCACAATCACAAATTTTTATGCAAAAATACAACAACAAACGTTGCTATTCAATGTTTTCAGAAATTGATAGCATTTCTTTAACTAATGCAGCAATGTTTTCATGTGGTTTTCCATGGTCGAAAGGTTGCGTTTCGTAAGTTGTGCCATTGTAAATTATTTTCAACCTAGCCATAGCCGCACCATCAAATAGAAAATCTTTACTAGGTGCTTCTAGATTTGCAATATTTTGTACATCAATAGACTCAAGTTTTTTTATTAGGGTATCCCAATTATTGCTACTGCAAGTGTTGCTAATAGGGCTGTTATCTCTTTTATTAACGGTTAAAATGGCTTTTCTGTTAACTGTAATTTTTTTATAGAAACTTCTTGAAGAAGCAGAATACTCTAACACAATGGCATCTTGATTAATTTTGGATGATGAGCAACTATTGTCTAAAAATACTAATGATAGAATTATAAAAAGAAATTTCATAAGGTTTGATTTTATAAAAATATTACAAAAAGGAAGCCAAAATTTAAGAGAGCATCATTTTTGCTTTTTTTATGCCTTCAACCAAAGTGTCTATTTCGGCTTTTGTATTGTAAAACGAAAAAGAGGCTCTAACTGTTCCTGGGATACAGTAAAAATCCATAATGGGTTGTGCACAATGGTGTCCTGTTCTTACTGCAATTCCTAATTTATCTAAAATAGTGCCTACATCATAAGGATGAATGTTTTCCAAATTAAAAGAAACAACGGATGTTTTGTTTTTGGAGGTTCCGTAGATTTTTAAGCCTTCGATTTCTAAAAGTCTTTCTGTGGCATATTCTAATAATTCATGCTCGTATTCAGCAATGTTTTCAAAACCAACACTGTTCATATAATCTATGGCAGTTCCAAAAGCAATACCGCCAGCTATATTTGGTGTGCCTGCTTCAAATTTATGGGGTAAATCAGCATAAGTTGTTTTTTCGAAAGTGACTTCAGAAATCATTTCTCCTCCGCCTTGATAGGGGGGGAGTTTTTTTAACCATTCCTCTTTTCCGTATAGCATACCAACACCTGTTGGTCCACACATTTTATGTGCTGAAGCCACATAAAAATCAACATCCAATTTTTGAACATCTGGTTTGATGTGTGGTGTTGATTGAGCACCGTCAATTAAAACTGCAGCGCCAACTTCATGTGCTTTTTTAATAATATATTCAATAGGATTGATTGTTCCTAAAGCATTTGATATATGATTAACAAAAACTAATTTGGTGTTTTTTGATAGTAATTTATTGAATTCAGATATAACCAATTCGCCATCTTGGTTCATTGGAATGACTTTTAAAATAGCACCTGTGCGTTCGCATAACATTTGCCAGGGTACAATATTGCTATGATGTTCTAATGCAGAAACAATAATTTCATCACCTTTTTTTAATAGTGATGAAAAACCATTTGCAACTAGATTAATGCTATGTGTTGTTCCAGATGTAAATATGATTTCATGCGAAAACTTGGCGTTGAAATGTGCTTGGATTTTATGTCGTGCTTGCTCGTATAGATCTGTTGCTTCTTGACTTAAGGTGTGTACACCACGATGTATGTTTGCATTGTAATTTGAATAATAGTCTACAATATCATCAATAACCTGTTGTGGGGTTTGTGATGTTGCAGCATTATCAAAATACACTAAGGATTTGCCATTGACTTTACGAGAAAGAATGGGGAAATCTTTTCTAATGTCTTCTACGTTGAACATGGTTGTACTAAAGGTCGAAACCAATATTAACACCTAATTTGTTGGCGATAATTTTAGTAATTCGTTGTTTTATTTCAGGAATCTTAACAGAACTTAATACATTGTTACTAAAGGCGTACATTAAAAGGGCTTTGGCTTCCTTTTCAGGAATGCCACGTGTTTGCATATAAAACATAGCGCTTTCGTCAAGTTGCCCGATAGTGCAACCGTGTGAGCATTTAACATCGTCTGCAAAAATTTCTAATTGCGGTTTTGTATTTATTGTGGCTTTATCGCTGATTAAAATATTGTTATTGGCTTGAAAGGCATTGGTTTTTTGGGCTTCTTTTTCCACAATAATTTTTCCGTTGAAAACACCAGTTGAATTCTCGCCAAAAATACCTTTATAATCTTGGTGACTTTCACAATTTGGTTTAATATGGTGTACCAATGTGTTGTGGTCTACATGTTGTTTGTCACCAATAATAGTTACTCCTTTTAAAATAGAGTCTATACGTTCGCCTTCTTGATAGAAGTTTAAATTGTTACGTGTTAGTTTACCTCCAAACGCAAAAGTATGCACTGAAGCTACGCTTTCTCGTTTTTGTTTGATAAAGGTATTGTCTATTAATGAGGCATTATCATTATCGTTCTGCACTTTGTAATAGTCTACAATGGCACGTTTGTTTGCGAAAATTTCGGTAACACTATTGGTTAAAACCGGATTATCTGTTAAACTTTGGTGACGTTCTATAATTTGTACATGAGAATTCTCATCAACTACAATTAAATTTCGTGGCTGCAACAAATTAGCCGATTCATTTCCTGTTGAAAGGTGTATGATTTGAATGGGCTTTTCTACCAGTTTGTTTTTGGGAATATGAATGTAGGCACCCTCGTTTGAAAATGCCGTGTTTAATGATGGTAAGCTGTCTTTTGTAGCGGCTTTATTAAAGTAGTTTTCAATAACTAAACGGTATTTGGGTTTGTTTAACGCTGAAGACATTAAGCAAACATCAATACCATCATGTGTTGTTTGGGATAAATGTGATGAGTATTTACCGTCTATAAATACAATTTTATAGGTATCAATATCATGAATAAAATATTTTTTTACATCCTTATATTCCAAAGCATTTTCTTGTTTAGGGAAAACACTATAATCTTCTTTTAAAATTTTATTTAAAGAGGTATACTTCCAAGCTTCTTCTTTTTTGGTAGGGAATCCTTTTTCTTCAAATATTTTTATAGCATCGTTTCTAACATTATGCACATAGGTGTCTACATCTGCTTGGTCTTCAAACACTAGAAAGGATGATAATAATTTGTCTTTTAAATCCATCTGTTTCAGTTTTCAGTTGCAGTCTCAGTTTTCAGTAAAAAGAAAAACTAGACATTAACTGTTTACTATTTTTAACTTAGAGTATTCATTTATTAGTGAGCAAACTGTCAACTACAACTGAATACTGCTACTATTTTTAAGCGTTTACTTCTTCTTTAATCCAATCGTATCCTTTTTCTTCAAGCTCATGAGCTAGCTCTTTAGTGCCAGATTTTACAATTCTACCATTGTATAAAACATGAACAAAATCGGGAACAATATAGTCTAACAAACGTTGGTAATGAGTGATGACTACCACGGCATTATCTTTACTTTTAAGCTTGTTTACACCATTGGCTACAATACGAAGGGCGTCAATATCCAAGCCAGAATCTGTTTCATCAAGTATGGCTAGTTTTGGTTCTAGCATGGCCATTTGGAAAATCTCGTTACGTTTTTTCTCTCCTCCTGAAAACCCTTCGTTTAAGGAGCGCGATAAAAATTTTCTATCAATTTCCAATAATTCAGATTTCTCACGAATGCGTTTAAGCATGTCTTTAGCAGGCATATCCTCTAAACCTTTAGCCTTGCGCGTTTCGTTAATGGCAGTTTTAATAAAGTTAGTAACGGAAACACCAGGAATTTCAACAGGGTATTGGAATGATAAAAACACCCCTTTATGCGCTCGTTCTTCAGCAGCTAATTCCTCAATATCTTCACCATCAAAAACAATGTTTCCTTGGGTTACTTCGTATTCTTCTTTCCCTGCAATAACAGAAGCTAGTGTGCTTTTTCCAGAACCATTGGGACCCATGATAGCATGAACTTCTCCTGGTTTTACTTCTAGATTAATACCTCTTAAAATGGTCTTATCTTCAACACTTGCGTGTAAATCTTCTATTTTTAACATACAATTAATTTAAAATCTCAATATTTAAATACTAAATTCCAAGACTTATAAGACCATTGGAATTTAGTCCCGATAGCTATCGGGATGTTTTTTGTGTTTTAACTACCTAGTTTCACGACGTTCTTTTCTTCTTTAGTAGCTGGTTTTACATTTAATATTTCAATAATTTCAACCTTATTTTCCCAAAGAATTTTCTCGTCTTTTTGGTTTGTAATTTTCCCTCGTATTTCTACTCGAACCATATCGGTAGCCTCTTTTTTATATTTTTCAGCAAGTGCATTTAGTTCTAGCATTTTATCTGTAACGATAACACCGTAAATTTCTGCATGGGTTTGTAAAACGGCAGCACCATCATAATAAACAAACTCGCCTATTAATAGTGTAAGTCCATCATTCTGTTTTGCTGTTCTTTCAGAATCGTCTGAAATGGTTACGTTTTCTTTTTGTTCTGATTTGGTTTCGTTTTTACAGCTTATGAATGCTGTTAGAATTAATGTTATAAAAACTATTTTTTTCATTTAAATTAAAGTTTTAATTGATGATACACTTCGACTGGCTCCATGTGGCATTTCGTTAAAATTTGTTTAACCGACACTTCCTTCTAAACTTATTTCTAATAATTTTTGAGCTTCTACAGCAAACTCCATGGGTAGTTTATTTAATACTTCTTTACTAAAACCATTTACAATTAATGCAATGGCTTTTTCGGTATCTATGCCACGTTGGTTACAATAGAAAATTTGGTCTTCACCAATTTTACTTGTTGTTGCTTCGTGCTCTATTTTTGCTGATTTATTTTTGGCTTCTATATACGGAAACGTGTGTGCTCCACATTCATTTCCCATCAGTAAACTATCACATTGTGAAAAGTTACGTGCATTATCTGCTCTGGAACTAATTTGAACCAATCCGCGGTAACTGTTTTGGGATTTTCCTGCTGAAATACCTTTTGAAATAATAGTAGATTTTGTGTTTTTACCTAAGTGAACCATCTTTGTTCCTGTATCGGCCTGCTGATAATTGTTTGTTACTGCAATTGAATAAAATTCGCCTACTGAATTATCGCCTTTTAATACACAACTTGGATATTTCCAAGTTACTGCAGAACCGGTTTCGACTTGTGTCCAAGAGATTTTTGCATTTTTTTCGCATAAACCACGTTTGGTTACAAAGTTGAATACACCACCTTTTCCTTCGGCATTTCCTGGATACCAGTTTTGTACGGTTGAATATTTTATTTCAGCATCGTCTAAAGCAATAAGCTCTACTACGGCTGCATGTAGTTGATTTTCATCTCTACTTGGCGCGGTACAGCCTTCAAGGTAACTTACATAACTACCTTCATCGGCAATTACCAAAGTTCTTTCAAACTGCCCTGTTCCTGCTTGATTTATTCTAAAGTATGTCGATAGTTCCATTGGGCAACGCACGCCTTTTGGAATATAACAGAAAGAACCATCACTAAATACGGCACTATTTAAAGCTGCATAAAAGTTATCTTTTTGAGGTACTACAGTGCCTAAATGTTTTTTCACAAGTTCTGGATGCTCTTTTATAGCTTCAGAAATACTCATAAAAATAATGCCTTTTTCGCCTAAGGTTTTCTTAAATGTCGTTGCTACAGAAACAGAATCTACGACCACATCCATGGCTACACCTGCTAATTTTTTTTGTTCGTCCAAAGAAATGCCTAGTTTTTCAAAAGTGGCCAATAATTCTGGATCTACTTCATCAATACTATCATATTTTGGTTTGCTGTTTGGAGCGGAATAGTATGAAATGCCTTGAAAATCAGGTTTTTTATAATGTACATTTGCCCATTCAGGTTCGATCATGTCTTTCCAAACTCGAAAAGCTTCCAATCTCCAATCAGTCATCCATTTTGGTTCTTCCTTCTTTTTAGAAATTGCACGTACAATATCTTCATTTAAACCATTGGGAAATGTATCTGATTCAATATCGGTATAAAAACCGTATTCGTATTCTTTAGTCTTAAGTTCTTCGCGTAAATCATCCTCGGTATACTTTGACATAATGCTTTCTTGTTTTATAGTGAAAATGATTCGCCACAACCACATGTGCGGTTTGCGTTTGGATTATTAAAAACGAAGCCTGTTCCGTTTAATCCACCTGAATATTCTAGTGTTGTGCCTATTAAGTATAAAAAGCTTTTTTTATCTACAATGATTTTGATATCATTATCAACAAATACTTTATCTTCTTCTTGATTTTCTTTATCAAACTTTAGGTCGTAAGATAAACCAGAACAACCCCCACTTTTAACACCAACACGTACAAAATCTGTAGTTGGATTATAGCCATCATCTTGCATAAGCTCGATAACCTTTTTTTTAGCTGTTTCAGAAACTTTTATCATAGTCTTTATCTTGTTAGATTTAGTACTGTTTTAATGGTGTTTTTATTAAGACAGTTTCTAAATAGAGTGCAAATATACAATATAAGTCATGGATTACCACATAACCTAACATTATATTAGCATATAGTTTTATAGGTTTTCCTTATTGAAAAAAGAAAGGCTTAAGTATTAGCTTTATGACTTGAAATTAAGTGAAATTTACTAAGTAATTTTTTTAATTATGCAGATAGGTTTTGTAAAAATGAGTAGGATTCATTTTGCTTCTGACTGGCATAAACAATATCTCCGATTTTGTTGAATTCAAAATAATTTTTACAGCATTTGCAAATTAATTCAGGAGTGTTCTCATTGGCTTCACTCAAACGAAAATAATTATGTCCGTAAGTGGCGCAAAAAAGTGTTGAAGTTATTTTGGTTGGCATAAAAACGATTTTCTGAATGATTAAATTAAGTGAAAATTCATCAAAGTACGATGAAAACTTAATTATTTTCGATGAAATACATCATTTTTGTAGTCTTATTCGTTTTTAAAGCTGCTATTATTGATGAAATCATAGTCGGAGAGGGCTATAAGAAACGCCTTTAAGTCTGCTTTATCTTGTTCTGTTAAACCTACGCCTCCTTGGGTCACTTTTTTCATTAAAGGGTCTATTGTTGAAGAATTTTTTAAGCCTTCGCTGTAATGGTTTATAACGTCTTCAAGTGTTGCAAACCTGCCATCGTGCATATAAGGTGCTGTGAAAGCAAGATTGCGAAGTGACGGCGATTTAAATTTCCCATTATCTGCAGGGTCTCCTGTTATAGCGCCTAAACCTAAATCTGTAAATGTGGCATCTAAACCATTATTATGGAATATGTTGTCCGTCCATAAGGGATTTTTATCGCTTCCATGGCAATGAAAACAGTCGCCCCTAGCTTCATCCATAAATACATTAAAACCATTTTGCTCTTGAGGTGTTAATGTTGCTTCTCCTAAAAGGAATTTATCGAATTTTGAATTTGAAGAAATCAAGGTGCGTTCAAATTGAGCTATAGCTTTTGTAACTAAGGTAGAATCGATAGCTTGGTTTCCAAAAGCTTTTTCGAACAAATCTGGGTATTCTGAATGTTGTTGCAATTTTTGTTCAACTTGAGCCCATGTGCTTTTCATTTCAATAGGGTCTGTAACTGGACTAAATGCTTGATGCTCTAAACTAAAAGATTTGCCATCCCAAAAGAATTTTTCATCATAATTCCATGCTAAATTAAATAGGGGCATGGAATTTCGAGTTCCCAAAAAACCATCAACGCCATCGCTGAATCTATCGGGATCTGAAAATGCATGTTCTGGGGCATGGCAATCTGCGCATGCTTGTGTATTATCTATTGATAAGAGGGGGTCGAAAAATAATTTTTTCCCTAAAGCAATACCTTCAACAGTTTGCGGATTGTCTACTGGAATTACTGGTGAAAGGATATTGTTTTCAAATAGTTTCGGGATTTCTAGTGCACTTGGGGTAGGTACATACTGTTCTACACTTTCATTTGAACATGACAAACAAATACAAAGAAGAAGCATACCATATGAAATCCACTTTGCCATATTATTAATTAACCGATTCTAAACTAAATACATCTTGTCCGTTTTCAAACATCATAACTTGAGCATTAAAATTAGGCATGAGCATGTTGTTTAACACATTCAAATTCCAAGTATTTGGGGTTTTAAACCATTCGGCAATATTCATTTCAATATTAAAAACGGTATTATTAGTAATGGTAACTTCGCCTAAATTAACCTCAAAAAAGGTGTCTTGAAATTCTAGTGGTGTTTTAGAATTATCTACTGCTCTAATAGCATGATATGCATAACCGGTTTCTGTGCTCGTGTTGTCTATAAATTTGCCTTCGAGTTGCATGTAGTGGTATCCGCCTCCTAGCATTTCTGGGACATTCCATGATGCTGAATTTAAATCGGTATAATTATTATAGTTATGATCATTGTTGAACCCAAAAGTAAATGATACATTGTTATACTTGCCAATCGGAATATTGGTTAATGAGGTAAAAGACAGGTTTGTTGCGTTGGTTAGATCTACTAAACTATAGCCAGCTAAAACAAGTCTTTCTCTATTTGTTGATGTGAATGTTATGTTAGAAATTAAATAACGAAGCTTTGTAATGCTCATTTGCTCACCATTAGCATTAGTGAATTGAATGGTGTTGAAATCTGTATTTGTAACAGGTGTTTCATCCCAATTATGATTAAAATTAAAAGTAATATTAGCTTGGGAAACCTTGTCGTCATTATCATCAGAGCATGATACTATTAACAAAAGGAGAATTAAGAATATGGGGCGTATTTTTTTCATTGTTTTATTTTAAAAATCAGTAAGTCAGTAAATCCGTTATTATTAGAAACATCTAAATTAGAACTGCTTGAATCTCCAACGACTATTATATCTTTATTATTTATTTCAACAACATCATAGGCGAAATCAATATCTGAACCACCAACTGTTTTTTGCCATTTTAGATTGCCATTAGTATCTATTTTTATAACCCAAGCATCATTCTGGCCTTTATTATCTGTTAAATTACCATCAGCACTTCTTGAGTTTCCTGATATAATAAAACCACCATCTTGAGTTTTTGATATGGATTGGGCTACATCAAAACTGCTGCCACCAAAAGATTTTTCCCAAATAAACTCACCTGCTGGCGATATTTTAATGGTCCATAAATCGGCAGCACCTTTGTTGTTTGTAACGTCTAAATCATCACTTCTAGTATTGCCAACAATAATATAGTTTCCGTCGTCGGATTTAATTATGGCTCTGGCCTCATCAGTTTGAGAGCCACCAAAAGACTTTTCCCAGATTAAAGTGCCAGTTTCAGAAATCTTAACAATCCAGAAATCATAAGCGCCTTTACTGTTCTTAATATCAACATCTTCACTATCCGAAGAGCCAACTAAAAGGTAGCCATTATCATCAGTTTGTATAGCATCATAAGGCGTGTCTGTAAAAGTGCCTCCAAAATATCTGCTCCATTGCTTTTCTCCTAAGGCATTTATTTTGACTGTCCAATAATCACCGCCAGCATGTTTTCTTGAAAATTTTGATTTTACACTTTTACTATTTCCAGCGCCATTGGAAGCCGAGACATCCAAAACACCGGTTAAGAGAAAACCGCCATCTTTAGTTTGTATAATGGAATTACCAATATCTGCTCCTGAGAAACCATAATTCTTTTCCCATAAAATGTTTCCAGAAGGATCTAATTTTGAAACCCAAAAATCATGAGCGCCATTATTATTTGTAACATCATCATCATTGCTTTTACTATATCCAATAATAGCGTAACCATTATCTGAAGTTTGAATGATATCACGGCCTCTATCATCATCGCTTCCTCCATAATTTTTTTGCCATTCTAGAGTGTCATTTTGGTCAAATTTAAGAAGCCAGTAATTGAAAGATTCATTTGATTTATCTGTAATATCTCCATCCATACTTTGGGTATGACCTAAAATAGCATAGCCGCCATCAGAAGTTTTTACAATAGCCTGACCCGTTTCATTTTTTGTGCCTCCTAGTGTTTTAACAAAATCAATAGTAACAGCATTTGAGGTCCCTCCATTGTTATCGTCATTTTTAGAACAATTAAAAATAAAAAAAACAATAGTTAGTGCTAATATGTGTTTCTTTAAGCAAGTAGACATTTTAGATTAGCTACTTTTTCTAATAATAAATAAGCCTCTATTGATATCGCTAACAATTATATTTCCACTTGCAAAATATGGGTATATGTTCCAAGCCCCGTCAAATTCAGAATTATTATTAGCAGGGTATGTGTCAAAAAAGCCTATTTCTGTAAAAGATTTTCCCGAAATTTGTGATATATCTAGCATACGAACACCAGCCCTATAACTTGCAAAATAGTAAACATTGTTATTTACATAGCCATTATGATCAATTGCTGCACTAGCTCCAAAATAATCAAAATGATAAATAGGATTGTCCAAATCTTTAAAATCAAAAACAATAGTTCTGGTATTGCTTCCAATTCTAAATTCGTCTAATTCATCACCTAAAATAAAGTAATTCATGTCTTCAGTAAACCAACCTTGATGTGCATACCGTACATTATCATAGCTAATAGTCGAAATAATTGTTGGGTTAGATTTATCGGTTACATCTGCAATAACCACTTCATTTTCATTACTACCAATTAATATTTCTTTACCAGTATAATCCGAGTCAGGACCATTATATGTTACAACTTGTGCATCATGTGAGTACCCACCTTCTCTAAACCCGCCTTCAGAAACAGGATTTTTTGGGTCTTGAATGTTAATAAATATTGGGCCGCCGCCAAATGTTGAGTTTCTATTTGCGCCAACTACGTAGGCATAACCAGTATCTTCATTAATTACAATATTATGAGATTTCCCAAATTCAGTAAAGTGAGTATCTGCAGTAAATGTTTCAGGAGGATTCGCTATGTTTCTTAAACGTGTTAAATCGAAAACTTGCATTCCATGATCATCATTACAAGTAGGGTCGCCAAAAGTACAATCAGAAACAATAAAGGCATGATCTTTATATACTTTAACATCACGCCAAGGGCTAGTAGTTGTGGCAGTTGGTAAATTACCTAGGTAAATGGGGTCGTTAGGTTTCGTGATATCTATAAATGCTGTATTATTATTATTTGCCATTAAAGCATATTCTTTTCCAGTAGTTGAGTCTGTCCATCCCCAACAATCAGTTCCTTCTGCAGCACCAAAAGTACTTAAAGGAATGTTTGCCATAAGGTCGTAATCATTACAAGGGTAAATATCTGCAAACCCATTTTCGCATTTAGCTAATGGAGCGATATCTGTGTTTGTTATTGGCGGTATGTCGTCGTCGTTATTACAAGATTGTGTAAAAAAAACTAAAAAACAGCCCAAAATGAGACCGTTAATAATACTTAAATGTTTCATAGCAAAATTTATAATTATAACTAAAATAGGTTATGTTTTAGTATAAAGATAGTAAAAACAAAATTAGCTTCTTATTTTTGCAATATGATAGAAGATAAAAACCAACAGCTTACTAAGTTAAGCGATTTAGGGGAATTTGGACTTATAGATCATTTGACCAAAAATTTTAAACTAAAACAGACATCCACTATAAAAGGTATTGGAGATGATGCTGCCGTATTAGGTTTTGATAATAAGAAAATAGTTGTGACTACCGATTTGCTTGTTGAAGGGGTGCATTTTGACCTAAGTTATATGCCATTAAAGCATTTGGGATATAAGGCTGTTATTGTTAATTTATCTGATGTTTATGCCATGAATGCTAAAGCAACTCAGATAACCATTTCTATTGCGGTTTCTAATCGATTTCCATTGGAAGCTTTAGAAGATTTGTATGCAGGCATCGAAACCGCAGCTTCAATTTATAATATTGATGTTGTTGGAGGGGATACCACATCGTCTAATACTGGGTTGTTAATTTCAGTTACGGCTATTGGTGAAGTTGAAACAAATAATGAAGTCTATAGAAATGGCGCTAAACCAAATGATTTGTTGGTGGTTTCTGGAGATTTAGGTGCAGCATATATGGGGCTACAAGTATTGGAACGAGAAAAGGAAGTGTATAAGGTAAATCCAAACAGTCAACCGGATTTAGAGCAATATTCTTATATTATTGAACGCCAGTTAAAACCTGAGGCCCGTAAGGATATTATTAAATTATTGAATGATTTAGATGTGAAGCCGACGTCTATGATTGATATTAGTGATGGATTGTCTTCAGAAATCATCCATTTATGTAAGCAAAGTGATGTGGGATGCGATTTGTATGAAGAAAAAATTCCTTTAGACCCTCAAGTTATAACTACTTGCGAGGAGTTTAATATTGATAGTACAACGGTGGTGTTAAATGGCGGTGAAGATTATGAATTGTTGTTTACTGTTTCACAAAGCGATTTTCCTAAAATAAAAGCAAATCCAAATTTAAGTGTTATTGGTTATATAAAGGAAGCAAAAGAAGGTATGCATTTAGTAACCAGAGCAGACTCTAGAATTCCGATACAAGCGCAAGGTTGGAAGAATTTTAATGATTAAGCAATACGCAGCGTAGATTTTTTTTGAGTCTGGTTTGAACGATGCTTGTTTAGTCTTAAAATGCGTTTGTAATGTATGCGTTCTAAGACGTCATTAATTTCTCTAAACTTAGGTGTGAGTTCAATTAAATTACCGTTTCCGTTGGTGGTAAGTTCTCTTCTGCAATTTTTACAGGTGTATTCTTTTACATGATAGGTAACATGTCTCGTTACTTTATAGTCATGCCCAAACACCTTGCAATGAATGTTTCTCATGGTTTTACTTATTAATTTAATCTTTAGAGAGAAGGTTAAAGTATTAAAAACCAGCGAATAACTGTTAATAAGTGGTTAATAAATCGATGAAGCGAATGTTTTTTCCTTTAAACGTTGCATTCTTGAGGCGTGAATGCGTTCCAGTATAGCGTTTATTTCTCTAAATTTGGGTGTCAGTTCGATGAGATTTCCATTGCTGTTTGTTGTTAATTCCTTTTTGCAATGTCTACATGCATATTCCTTAACGTGGTAAGTTACTCTTTTAGTTACTTGATAATCATGCCCAAAAAGATTGCAATACATTTTTGGTATCAAATTAGGTTTACTAGTAGTTTTTTTCATGATTTTATGATTTGAGAATGATAAAGCTATGAAAATAAAACCAATAAACCGATAAAAAGCTAAATATTTTCGATGAAATGCATTATTTCATGTAAGAATTCATCTTTATTTTCAATATGACTCATGTGTCCGTCAGGAAATTCTACCAGTTTAACTTCTGTATTTTTTAATTGGGCAATTAGAGATTCGTAATTTAGTACAGGGTCTTTTTTACTTACTATCATCATTTTTTTATAGGGAGTAGCATGGAGTATGGTTTGTCTATCTTCTCTAATTTTCATGCCTTCTAGTGCAGCAACAATACCTTGTAAAGGTGTTTTAAGTGCATCTTCTGTAACCTGCTTTATTTGTTCAGAAAAAAGCATCCTGTTTTTTGGTCTGAACAGATTGGCAATGGCCATTCTTATAAATGTTTTATGATTTTGTTTTACAGCTAAAATAGCTCGATTTCTGTTTTGTTTTTTTTCTGGAGTGTCAGCATGAGCAGTAGAGTTCATTAAACATAAACCTTTTACTGATTCTGTATTTTTTTCCGCTAAAGCGAGTGCTACATAACCACCCATAGAATGTCCTATAAAAGCAGAACGTCTTATTTTTAGATGCTTAAGAACAGCTTCAACAGCTTCCGCCATAAGCTCCATACTATGTACATAACCTAGACATGCTGTTTTACCATGACCTAACAAATCAATACAAATAACCCTATTTTTTTTTGACAGTGTTGGGACAAATGCATCCCACATAGAGGTATTTTCTAAAAAACCATGGAGCAAGACCATAGCGCTTCCTTTTCCATGGTCCGTATAAAAAATAGTAATGCCTTTGTGCTCTAAAATCATTTTTAATCTATCTTAGGCAAAGATAAAATCATACTATGAATAAAACTAAAGAAACCTTTGTATTCGGTTTTGCTTTATTTGCTGGCTTTTTTGGTGCTGGAAATTTAATTTTACCACCTTTATTAGGGTTTAAGTCTGGTGCAGACTGGTGGTTGGTGACTTTAGGGTTTCTGACATCAGCAACAATATTTCCATTACTAGCTATTTTTGCACATGCCAGGCTGCAGGGTACCTTGTTTGATTTTGGTAAAAAAGTGTCACCAGTTTTTAGTTTAGTCTTTTGTTTTTGTCTGTATGCTATTACTATTGCTTTACCATGCCCACGTACTGCAGCAGTTACTCATGAAATGGCAATTGCTCCATTTTTTGGTACAAGTTCATTACTTACAAGCATTTTATATTTTGTAATGGTTTTTGTTTTTGTAATGAACAGAAACCGTGTGTTAAGTATACTCGGTAAATACTTAACACCAATCATTGTTTTAATAATTTTAGCTATAATTATTATAGGTGTTTTGTCACCAACAGCAGAGATGAATCCATCACACTTTGAATTACCAATAATTAGTGGATTTCTAGAAGGTTATCAGACGTATGATGCTATGGCAGGTATGGTTATGGGCGGCGTTATATTGGTATCCATTAATAACTCTAAAAATAAGCTGTCGTATAGTGATAAAAAAATAATGATTGCTAAATCTGGCTTAATTGCCATGTTTGGATTATTGATTATTTATGCCGGATTAATAGCTATTGGAGCATTTTATAATGGACAATTTGCTCCAGATATTTCCAGAACAGAATTACTTTCAGGGTTAGCTGTAAAAACCTTAGGAAACATGGGTTCAGCTTTTTTAAGTATTTTAATAGCCTTAGCATGTTTTACAACTGCAGTGGCTATTGTTGTTAGTGTTGCAGATTTTTTTAAAGCGTATTTTAAAACTATAAAAAAAGCCTATTTAATTACTGTGGTTGTTTGCTGTATAGTTGGTATAGGAGTAGGGCAAATGGATGTAAAGTATATTATAGATATTGCACTTCCGGCTTTAATGTTTATTTATCCGTTGTGTATTGTGCTTATTTTATTAAATGTAGTTCCAGAAAAATTTGCCTCAGAACTTGTCTTTAAATGGGTTGTTGTAGCAGCTTTCATTTTTAGTATACCCGATTTTTTAGGATTTATGGTGCCTGTAGAAAATGTAGCTCCAGTTAAAGCAATAATTCCTTTTGCTAATCAAAATTTAGGATGGGTTTTACCAGCTTTATTAACCTTTGTATTGGTTAATTTGTTTAAAAAAAAGAAAGCAAACGATTAAGATTTCACCTTTTTAATAGCGCCAAAAGCTTTGTCTACATATTCGTCTTCAACTAAAATAGTAAACTCATTTGTAGTTGAAATAACTTCATATAAAACAACACCTTCCCAAGCCAAGCGTTTAAAAAAATGATAGTATAAACCTGCAATTTTAGAGTTGTCTTGTGGTAAGTTTATGCTAATGGCCGATAACCCTTCTTGTATGGCAAGAAAGGTTTCGTTTTTTAATTGTTCTTTAATAAAATCATTCAAACTACTGGAAATAATAATATTACTTTCATGAATCCCTCTGGTAAAGGTGTAAAATAGTTTAGATTCTTGATTAATACGTTCCAGGATTTTGGCGTGATTATCAATAATGGTTTCCGAATTTTTAACGGTAAAATCGGTTAAGTTAGAGCGCACGGTTATATCGCCTAAATTTTGTATAACCCGTTTCATCTTCAACGAATTGGATAAAGTTACAGGCGGGTTATAACGCCTAAGTGCCATCATAATAGCTCCAGGTTTTACATCTTTTTTTAACATTTTACTTATGGGCTCTACGAGTTCAATAGCTAAAGCGCTAAAGTTTATAATGTTTCTTGATAATGCTTCTTCTAAGTAAGGTTGTGTTATTAAAATATCTTCAACACAGTTAGATACTGTTTTCATGTTAATTATTTAACAATATGTGTAAAAATAAACATTTTTTTTAATAAACATAGGTATTAGGTAAATGAGTCCTAATTTTACCTGCAAATCGACAAGCATGAAAGTTTTGAAGTTTGGAGGAACCTCTGTTGGGTCCATTGAAAATATGAGCAACGTTAAACGTATAATTAACGATGGCAAGAAAAAGGTTGTGGTGCTTTCAGCAATGTCTGGTACAACTAATAAATTGGTTGCTATTGCTCAAGATGTTTCAGATGGTAACCCTAATGATGCTATTGAAAAGATTAATAAACTTCATGAAACCTATTTTAATACGATAGATAAACTTCTTAAGGATGTTGTTTTAAATAAAGATGTTAAAAATTATATATCAGGAATTTTTAGCTTTTTAGTTGAATGTACTTATAAAGAAGCTTCAGAGTTGTTAGATAATCAAATTGTAGCTCAAGGTGAATTGCTTTCAACGTATATGTTTAATAGTTATTTAAAGCAAGAAGGTATTCGTTCTGCGTTATTGCCTGCTTTGGATTTTATGCGAATTGATGGCAATAAAGAACCTGACCTGTCATATATCAAAGAAAATTTTCAAGCTGTGGTAAAGCATGCTGAAGATGCAGACCTATACATCACACAAGGGTTTATTTGTTTAGATGACCTTGGGGTAATCTCAAATTTACAGCGTGGCGGTAGCGATTATACAGCCACGATTATTGGTGCTGCTATTAAAGCTGAAGAGGTGCAGATATGGACAGATATTGACGGGATGCATAACAATGACCCTAGACATGTTCAGAATACAAAGGCTATTGCAAATTTATCATTTGAAGAAGCTGCGGAATTGGCCTATTTTGGCGCTAAAATATTACACCCGCAAACTGTTACGCCAGTAAGAGCTGATAATATTCCAGTTAGACTTAAAAACACGATGGATCCTGATGCACATGGGACATTAATTTCTAGTCACACTTCAGACAATGGAATTAAAGCAATTGCCGCTAAAGATAATATTACAGCCATAAAAATAAAATCTGCACGAATGTTGCAGGCGCATGGTTTCTTAAAAAAAGTATTTGAAATTTTTGAAGACTATCAGACATCTATTGACATGATTACAACTTCAGAAGTAGCTGTTTCGTTAACTATTGATGATGATAGAAATTTAGATGAAATTATTAAGGAATTAAAAAAAGTGGCGACTATTGAGATTGATAAAAACCAAAGTATTGTTTGTCTGGTTGGGCATTCAGTAGTTGATCATAAAGACACCTATAAATTGTTTCAAATTTTACAAGATGTAAAAATTAGAATGATTTCTTATGGAGGAAGTAAAAATAATATATCATTATTAATTGATACAAAAGATAAAATTAATACGCTGCAAAAACTAAACGATTATTTATTTGAATTAGTCACTCTGTAAATTACAATATTAGATTTGCTAGCTATAAGGGTCGTTGAAAAACGACCCTTTCTTATTTTAAGAGTTCATAATATCTTCAATCTCGTCAGCCTCAATAGGAATGTTTCTCATTAAATTGAAAGGGGCTCCAGTTTTTTGAATCACCACATCATCTTCTAGTCTAATGCCAAAGCCTTCGTCTGGGATATAAATTCCAGGTTCAACAGTAAAAACCATATTGGCTTGCATCGATTCAGTTAAAATACCATAATCATGCGTGTCTAAACCGATATGATGGCTTGTACCGTGCATAAAATATTTTTTATATGCGGGCCAATCTGGGTTTTCATTTTGTACATCAGACTTATCAAGTAAACCTAAACCTAGTAGTTCGTGAGTCATTATTTTTCCAACTTCAACATGGTACGCTGCCCAATCTGTTCCTGGAATAAGCATATTTGTTGCTTCATTTTTTACTCGAATTACAGCATTATAAATAGCTTTTTGTCTATCAGTAAAGCGACCAGAAACGGGAATACTTCGCGTCATATCACTAGAGTAATTAGCGTATTCAGCCCCAATATCCATTAATATTAATTCGCCAGCTTTACATTGTTGGTTGTTTTCAATATAATGCAACACATTAGCATTGTTCCCTGAGGCAACAATTGGAGTGTAAGCAAACTTTTTAGAACGATTTCTTAAAAATTCATGCATAAACTCTGCTTCAATTTCAAACTCCCAAACATTAGGTTTTACAAAGTTTAAAATGCGTCGGAAACCTTTTTCAGTAATATCACAGGCTTTTTGGATTAAATCAATTTCAATAGGATCTTTTACAGAACGTAAACGCTGTAATATAGGATTACTTTTTGCAACAGCATGGGCAGGGTATTTATTCTTTAGCCATTTAGTAAAACGGTCTTCACGGGTTTCGGTTTCAACATTAGCGCGGTAATGTTCATTTGTGTTAATGTATACCGTATCGCATTGTGTCATGATTTCCGATATAATTTTTTCTAAATCCTGTAACCAGTAAACAGTTTTTATGCCACTGGTTTCAAAAGCCTTTTCTTTAGTTAGCTTTTCGCCTTCCCAAATAGCAATATGCGCATTTGTTTCTTTTAAAAACAAGATTTCTCGATGCATTTCTTTTGGACAATCCGGAAATAAAACCAAGACACTTTCTTCCTGATCTACACCACTTAAATATAGAATATCTCGATGCTGCTCAAAAGGCATAGTACTATCTGCGCTTATGGGATAAATGTCATTGGAATTAAAAACAGCCAAGCTATTTGGGCGCATACTTGCTGTAAATTTATTTCTGTTATTAATAAAAAGCGCTTTGTTTATAGGATGATATTTCATGACAATATTATATTTAAGTTTAAGCCTTCGTAAATGTAAAAAAACAAAAGTAAAATATTATTTGTTATATTTATGAGCCCTCACGAATTACAAATTTATTTTATTATGAAGAAAATTACTAAAAGTCTATTTACGATAGTGCTTGTGAGTTTCTTGGGTTATTCAAGTGTAATTGCTCAAGTTTCGCTTAAAGAAAGCTCCTTAAAAGATCAAATAAATAATTCATCTTTGGTAGTTGAGGGGAAAGTTGTTTCAAAAAAATCATTTTGGGATGTAGACCATAGATTAATATATACTGCAAATACCGTTGAAGTCTATAAAGTTTTTAAAGGAAACACCATCACAACTATTGATGTTATAACAATAGGAGGGACGGTTGGTTTAACAGCTTTAATAGCTTCAAACAGTTTAAAGCTACAAAAAGGAAGTGTTGGAATATTTACTTTATATGACAGTAACGTAAATTCGAAAAGCATATCTAAAAACAAACAGTTTAAAACCTATGGCGCTATACAGGGTTTTTATAAATACGATTTGTATACAGATGCAGCGGCCAATCCATTTAATAAAAAACAAGGTATTAAGTCTGTATTTTATAATGAGATTATGAGCCATACAAAAATGGATTTTATTGAGGTTGCGGATTTTAATATTGAAAGTATACGTTCTAAATTCAATACCAACAATAAAGGTCCAGCGATAACCATTACTAATTTTTCGCCAACAACAATAACAGCTGGAACAGGGGCGGTATTAACTATAAATGGTTCGGATTTTGGAACCCAAGGTAAAGTAAGCTTTAGGAATTCTGATGATGGAGGTGCTACTTTTTTTGATGCTTTAGATTCGCAAATTTTAACGTGGACCCCTACTCAGATAACCGTTGAGGTGCCATCTATAGGTAATATTGGTACAGCAGGCACAGGAACCATACGGGTCACTGATGCTGATGACAATAGTGATATATCAAATACGACTTTAACAGTGAGTTCTGCCCAGAGCAATATTCCTTTTAATTTAGGCTCTGGCGATGAAGCATTTCAAGTACAACACCTTGATGATAACGGTTCTGGGGGGTATACTTGGGAGATGCAAACCGACTTTTTTAATGATATAGAGCATCCAGGTGCCAAGGCTGCTTTTATGAGAGCCTTTGATAATTGGAGATGTACCACTAAAATCAATTGGGAAGTTAGTAACACGCCAACAACAACAGATGTTATTGGTGTTGATATAGATATGCCGGTAGATGGGGAATTAGATGCGGATAATGAAATTGTTATTCGGTTTGATAATGGCTCAGAGCTGGGAAATAATGTTTTAGGAACCTGTTATTCTTGGTACTCAGGAAGTAACTGTACAACAGGCGTTGAGTGGTTTGTTGCCGATTTAGATATTGTTTTTGACAGTGAGGCAAGTTGGTATTTTGGAACAGGTACTTTTGATCCAGGAGAAATTGATTTTGAAACGGTTGCTTTACATGAGTTAGGTCATGGACACCAATTAAGCCATGTTATTGATACCAATAATTTGATGCATTTTGAACTTAATCCTAATGAATCCTTTAATGTTTTAGATGCCAATAGTATTGCCGCGGCTCAAGATATTCAATCAAGAAGTATTACAAGTCAAAATTGTGGTCCTGTAAGAGATGAAATGGTTAATTACTCAGGCGATTGTGGCTTAAGTGTGGAAGACAATAATTTAGCAAGCTTAATTACATTATATCCCAACCCTGCAAGTAATCAATTTTATATTAAAAATGAATCCTTTGTTAATTTAGAAAAAGCCGTTATATATGATATTAACGGTAGGTTAATATCTGATCATGATTTTTCAAATAATTCAAGAACACAAGCTATTAATCTAGTAGGCATTTCTAAAGGTATTTATTTTGTAAACATTCATTCAGATAATACTGTTATCACTAAAAAACTGATTATAAATTAATTGGTTTAGTCGTAAAAAAGAGGTGGTCTAAAAAGTCTTTATAAAGACTTTTTAGACCACCTCTTTTTTATTAAAGTATGACTATTTACTTATTCAATGCTTTTTTAATGAATCCAATGATGGCCAAAACAATACCGCCACCTACGCCGCCTCTGGCAACACTACTCAGTATTCCAGATAAATCCATGCTACCATCAGTTCCTAGTCCTATCATACTAAGAACACTACCGCCAAGTCCGCCGCCTAATATGCCGACTATAGAATTCCATAATGTTCCTAACGATGAGTTTTTCATGAGTGAACCAGCAATGTTTCCGCCAATAGCACCACTAACTAGTTGAATAATCAAAGGTAAATACGTATCCATTTTATTTTAATTTATTGGTTAATCGTTTTAAATTAACAAAATATTTATAAAATATGTATTTTTTTGATTATTATTTTATAATATTCGCAATATTTACAAGGTAAACATCTCTTCTAAGGTCTTCTTTAAAATCATTCTAAATAGAAAAAACATGACATTTGTTATTTGCCTATAACTCATTGCTAACCTACCTTTGTAACAATCTTAAAATAATTTCAAAATAATGAGCGGATTTTTTAAATCTTCGATTGGAAGAAAGGTAGCCATGGCGCTTTCAGCATTCTTCCTTATGTTTTTCTTGCTTCAACATTTCGCAATTAATATTTTATCGGTATTTAATCCAGACCTTTTTAACGAAGTGTCTCATTTTATGGGTACAAATCCTTTGGTTCAATTTGCTTTACAGCCCATATTGATTTTTGGTGTGGTATTTCATTTTGTAATGGGCTTTGTATTGGAACTTAAAAACAAAAAAGCAAACGGCGTTAAATATGCTAAGAATAATGGTGCTGCTAATTCTACTTGGGTAAGTAGAAATATGATTTGGAGTGGCGTTGCTATTCTAGCTTTTGTAGTATTACATTTTATAGACTTCTGGTTTCCAGAGATTAACACCAAGTTTGTGCAAGGTGATTGGTCTGGGTTACATGAAGGCGTAGATGGATACAGATATTTTCATGAGTTAGAGCATAAATTTCATAGTCATATAAGAACGATTGCATATGTTATTGCCTTTATATTTTTAATGCTTCATTTATTACACGGGTTTACATCGGCATTTCAGTCTATGGGTGCCACTGCAGGTAGAAAGAAAACATTACAGAATATCGGGAAAGCTTATTCAATTATAATTCCATTAGGATTTATTGTTATTGCACTTTATCACCACCTTAAATACGTATTATCATAGATATGGCAACATTAGATTCAAAAGTACCAAAGGGTCCAATTAAAGATAAGTGGACAGATTATAAAAATAAAATTAATCTTGTAAACCCTGCAAACAAGCGTCATATAGATGTTATTGTTGTTGGAACAGGTTTAGCAGGCGGATCTGCAGCAGCAACCCTTGCTGAATTGGGCTATAATGTAAAAGCATTTGCTTATCAAGATTCTCCACGCCGTGCGCATTCAATTGCGGCGCAAGGAGGAATTAACGCTGCCAAGAATTATCAAGGTGATGGCGATTCAACATATAGATTATTTTATGATACTGTAAAAGGCGGCGATTACCGTTCGCGCGAAGCGAATGTATATCGTTTGGCTGAGGTGTCTACAAATATAATAGACCAATGTGTCGCCCAAGGTGTTCCTTTTGCAAGGGATTATGGAGGGTTATTAGATAACCGTTCTTTTGGAGGGGTATTAGTATCCAGAACATTCTATGCCAAAGGACAAACAGGACAACAATTACTATTAGGAGCATATTCTGCAATGAATAGGCAAATAGCACGTGGTAAAATAGAAATGTTTAATCGTCACGAAATGCTTGATGTTGTTATAGTTGGAGGTAAAGCAAGAGGTATAATAGCACGTAATTTAATTACAGGCGAAATAGAACGTCATTCAGCACATGCTGTTGTTGTAGCTACAGGAGGTTATGGTAATGTCTATTTCTTGTCAACAAATGCCATGGGTTCTAACGTTACAGCGGGTTGGAAAATTCATAAAAAAGGGGCCTATTTTGCAAATCCTTGTTATACACAAATCCACCCAACATGTATACCGCGTTCAGGAGATTATCAGTCTAAATTAACACTAATGTCGGAGTCATTACGAAACGATGGTCGTATTTGGGTGCCTAAAAATTTAGATGATGTAAAGGCCATTCGTGAAGGACGTAAAAAGCCAACTGATTTATCTGAAGACGAACGCGATTATTACTTAGAGCGTCGCTATCCAGCCTTTGGAAACTTAGTGCCTCGTGATGTGGCATCTAGAGCAGCAAAAGAACGATGCGATGCCGGATACGGTGTTAATGCAACAGGAGAAGCCGTGTATTTAGATTTTGCAGCTGCTATCGAACGCTATGGAAAAGAACAAGCTAAGATTCATAATATAGAAAACGCTTCCGAATCAAAAATATATGAGTTAGGTCAAGCTATCGTAGAAGCAAAATACGGCAACCTATTTCAGATGTATGAGAAGATTGTAGATCAAAACCCATACAAAACACCTATGATGATTTATCCAGCAGTTCACTATACCATGGGAGGTGTTTGGGTAGATTATAATTTAATGACTACCATTCCAGGTTGTTACTGTATTGGCGAAGCTAATTTCTCGGACCACGGAGCTAATAGGTTAGGTGCTTCAGCATTAATGCAAGGGTTGGCAGATGGTTATTTTGTATTGCCATATACCATTGGCGATTATTTAGCTGATGATATCCGTACAGGAGAAATTCCAACAGACACTTCAGAATTTGATGAAGCAGAAAAAGAAGTGACAGAACGTATTAACTTCTTCATTAATAATAAAGGAACAAAATCTGTAGATTATTTCCATAAGAAATTAGGAAAAGTAATGTGGGATAAAGCAGGAATGTCTAGAAATGCAACAGGTTTAAAAGAAGCTATGGCTGAAATTAAAGCCATCCGTGAGGAATTTTGGAAAGAAGTTTCTGTTCCAGGAGGATCCAATGAAATGAATCTAGAACTTGAAAAAGCTGGACGTGTTGCCGATTTCTTGGAGTTAGGAGAGTTATTTGCTAAAGATGCTTTAACGAGAGAAGAATCTTGTGGAGGGCACTTTAGGGAAGAATCAGCAGAATTGGATGGTCCTCAAAAAGGCGAAGCAAAACGAAATGATAAAGATTTTGCTTTTGTATCTGCATGGGAATATAAAGGCGAACCAGCTGATGCCGTTTTGCACAAAGAAGCATTGGAATTTAAGGATATTGAACTAAAACAACGTTCTTACAAATAAATTAGAAAAGAGAAAAAAGAAGAAAGAGAAAAGATTTAATGAGTTTTAGGAAAAGACACAATTATAAAAACTTAAAAATATGGCAGTTGGGTTTAGAAATTGCGAATAATATTTCAGATATTCTAGAAACATTTCCAAAACATGAAAAGTACAATTTGAGTTCTCAATTAAGTAAATGTTCTATTTCTATGCCAAGTAATATAGCTGAAGGTTCAGCAAGAACAGATAAATCTTTTTCTCATTTTATTGATATGTCTTTAGGGTCATCTTTTGAATTAGGAACACAATTATTAGTTGCTCATCATGGAAAGTATATTGATGAAACAACATTGAAGAATTTAGAAAATAAAAATGAAGAATTTCAAAGAATGACAATAGGTTCCCAAAATGGATTGAATTAACGCTCTATTTTCTTTTATCTATTCTCTTTTTTCTAATTCTAAAGTTGAATTATTATCATAATATTAAAGCTAATACATGAGCTTTTATTAAACGAAACTAAAATGAATTTAACACTTAAAATTTGGAGACAAAAAGACTCGAATGCAAAGGGTCAAATGGTCGATTATAAAGTAACAGATATTTCAGAGCATATGTCTTTTCTTGAAATGATGGATGTTTTAAATGAGCAACTTATAAGTCAAGGAGAAGAACCAGTCGCTTTTGATCATGATTGTCGTGAAGGGATTTGTGGGATGTGTTCCATGTATATTAATGGTGAAGCCCATGGACCAGATAGAGGCATAACAACATGTCAATTACACATGCGTATGTTTAAAGATGGCGATACGATAACCATTGAACCATTTAGAGCTGCTGCATTTCCAGTAATAAAAGATTTGGTTGTAGATAGAACGGCTTTTGAACGTATCCAACAAGCAGGAGGCTATATTTCTGTAAACACATCGGGTAATACCCAAGATGCTAATGCACTTCCGATTTCTAAAATTGCTGCAGATGAAGCTATGGATGCCGCAACATGTATTGGATGTGGAGCTTGTGTAGCCACTTGTAAAAATTCAAGCGCTATGTTATTTGTTGGTGCAAAAGTATCACAATATGCATTATTACCACAAGGGCAAGTTGAAGCATCAGAACGTGTACAAAATATGGTCGCACAAATGGATTTAGAAGGCTTTGGTAACTGTACCAATACTGGTGCTTGCGAAGTGGAATGTCCAAAAGGTATATCGTTAGACAATATAGCAAGAATGAATAGAGAGCTAATGAAAGCGTCTGTTTAAACGCATATAATTAATTCAAATATCAAAATAAAGTAGCCCATACAGTATTAGTATGGGCTTTTTTATTAGATTTGATTGATTAACTTCTTATTTATGTTCAGGAAAACCTTCCTAATACCCTTTTTTTGTTGTTTTTATATAATAAATGGATTTGCTCAAGTTTCTAATAACGATACACTGTTGTACGATGAAGCACCTTTGCTCAGACATATAAAAACCTTATCATCCGATGCTTTTGAAGGCAGGCGAACAGACACAAAAGGTGCTTTAAAAGCCAGAAAGTATATCATTAATCAATTTCACAGTTTAAAGGTTTTGCCTTTTGGTAATATGTATGAACAACCGTTTAGTTTTATTAATAGGAGAAAACAGTATCATGCTACAAATATTTTAGGCCTTATAAAAGGTGCAGAATTCTCAAAAAAGTATATAGTAATTAGTGCGCATTATGATCATGAAGGGATTAAACAAGGTGAAATATATAATGGCGCAGATGATAACGCTTCCGGAATAAGTGCCTTATTTGCTTTTGCAGAATATTTTAAAAAGAATCCACCAAAACATTCCGTAATCTTGGCAGCTTTTGATGGGGAAGAATTAGGGTTGCAAGGCTCTAAACACTTTGTGAATAGTGCTGTTATTTCTATTAAAAATATAGTTGCTAATTTGAATATGGATATGATTAGTAGGAGCACAAAGAATGAATTGTTTGCCGTAGGAACCCCACACAATAAACGTTTAAAATATATTATTAAGCATTTTGAATGTTCAAATAAAATTAAGCTTAAAATAGGACATGATGGTTATGATGGTTTAGATAATTGGACCTATTCATCCGACCATGCTAATTTTCATAAAAAAGGAATCCCATTTTTGTATTTTGGGGTTGAAGATCATAAAGATTATCATGAGCCCACAGATGATTATGAAAATATTGACCCGGAGTTTTATGTTGAAGCTGTAAAAACAATCATTTCAGTATTTCAAAAAATAGATAGTTCTAAAATTTAAAAAAGTACAGTTATACAAGTGTTGTTGTCTGTAATTTAATAAAAACAATATATGAAAATCACATTTAAATTTCGATTTTTAATCATGATAATAATTTTATTATCTGCATGTCATTCTAATGATGATAGCGATTGTATGAAAACAATTACTATTCCTCAATTTTATTTTATTAATAACCAATCTTACAGCTATGATATCACTCAAGAAGTTCCATGCGATTTTCCAGAACCTTCGGAACCTGAATTGATTGAACCTCCTGAATTAGAAAATTTCTCTTATGAAGTATTGAATTTTATATTTACATCCGATACTGGAAATAATACTTCTAGACTACAATTTGAAATTAAGTTAAATAATCCAAATGATTATTCAGTTTCAGGAGTACCAATTTTGACTATAAACTCAGATGAATTAGAGTTTTCAGGGAGTTTTTCTAATAATGCTTCAATATCATGTTTTGAAATTAATGCTAACTCTAGTTGTATATTAACTTATGACCAAGAAGAATCTCTAGATTTGGGGATAATCAATTCATATGAATTGATAAATGTTCAATATCTATTAACAAATTAGCTTGAGTATTCTTAACAAAAACTACAGCCAACAACATGTATAATTAATTGCTTTGGTAAGAGCTTATTTGAGAAATTTAGAAGGAATTTTCTCTCTTTATTTTTGTTTGCAAAATGAGATACTTAAACCACGCAACTAACCATAGACAAAAATGTTGTGCTCAATTAAACCAAATTTTATGAAAACAAAGATTATTATAATCCTCGCTATGCCAATTTTATTTATCGCAGGATTAATTACAGGACAATATAGTGGATTTGAAAATAAAGAAAAAGGCAAAATTATAGGCCTAAATCATGTGGGTATAAGAGTGGACGACTTTGATAAGGCCTCAAATTTTTATGAAAATACAATGGGTTTTCCTATGATTTACAAATTTGATGATGACAATAATCAACTCATATTTGCATATTTTCAGATAAATAAATCAACATTTATAGAGCTAATGCCAGCAAATCAAGAGCATCCTGAAGGAATAGACCATTTCGGTTTAGAAACGCACAATAATGAAGCAGTTGTTAGTAATTTTCGTAACCTGGGAATTGAATGCACAAAATCAAATGTGAGTCCTTTTACTCATGTTAATATTGCGCATGCCAAAGATTTAAACGGAGTATATTTTGAAATAATCGAAGCAATTGAAGGTTCTGATTTACGACGTGTCATGGATAATTGGAAAGAATAAAAAATAACAGAGCACTAAAAAGCCGTGTATAATTAATTGCTTTGGTCGTTGATTATTTGAAAAATTACTTCGGAATTTTCTGGCATTCGTTTTTGTTTACTAAATTAGTTGCATAAACACGCAACTAACCATACACAAAACCGTGGTAAATAATGCTTAAAAACAAAAACTGATAAACTATGAAATACTTAAAACCTATAACTTTGATTATTGCTCTATTCTTTTTCTTGAGTTGTAATAACGATGTTAATAATAATAATGAACTAAGTTCAATAGAAATTGGAAACTATGTTTTTAATTTTGAAACTGAATTTACTCTTGATGAATTACAAGGAATTGACTCATATGTTGGGAATATAAACGGCTCTGGAATATCACTTTCTTTTGATTATGGGTGGTATACAAGACCTGCAACGAATTTACCAACGGATGAATATCTTGTTACCGAAGAAGAAATAAACGGTCATTATAGACAAATAGTTAAACCTATAGACCCTGAGGCGAATTTCACAAGAATTCATTTATTTGAAATTAGTGACTCTATCGAAAATCCAGGTGGTTATAATTCACTTACAATGTCTACAAACAACATAAATGCTGCTGAACAGGAAATGATAATAAAAGTGTTTAATAATGTTGAGATTGTTGAATAGATTATTACGCTAAAAAGCAAATGGGATAACTATGACGAAATGCACTATTTACAATAAAATATATAAAAAATAGCAAAAGTCTATTATAATACAAGGGCTTGGACGTTTTGGAAAGTTGCCAAATTTTTAAATTTGGCTTGTGTTTATCCGAAAAGTAACAACTTATTTTCAGTGCTACTTTTCATATAGGGAGCCGTAAAAATTAATATGAAAAACCAAAAATTCAAGAATATGAAAAAAAAATACTTTTTACTTTTTATTATTTTACCAACATTTGCCTTTTCTCAGTTTGAGATAAATACTGTCGACATAACGACAAATGATTTAGTTTACGATAGTAACACAGATAGAATTTATGTTTCGATTCCTAGTTCAAATGGTTCTAATGGTAATAGCATAGGTATTATAAATCCGAATAATTATACCTTAGAAAACACCATTTTTATAGGAAGCGAGCCTACAGTGCTTGCGATTTCTGATGATGGACAATTTATCTATAGCGGATTTAGTGGTTCATCCACTGTTAGAAAATTTGAAATATCTTCTCAAACTTCTGGAATTCAATTTAGTTTAGGGTCTGACTCCTCAACAGGTTCTTTTTATGTTGAAGATATAGAGGTTATGCCTGGACAAGCTAATACTATTGCTGTTTCGAGAAAAAACATTGGATTTTCACCAAGACATGAAGGTGTAGCAATTTATGATAATGGTATTGAGAGACCAACAACTACACCAGACCATACTGGAAGCAATAGAATTGAATTTAATTCTCAAAATTCATTAATTGGATATAATAACGAAACAACAGAATTTGGTATAAGAAGAATGTCAATAAATACTTCGGGTATTAATGTTGTTGGCGTAACACAAAATGTATTGTCCGGATTTGGAGAAGATTTTAGTTATTATAATAACAAAATGTATGCAACTGATGGAACAGTTGTAGATACAACCAATTCATTATTTGTAATAGGAACTTTTTCAAATGTAAATGGACCTTCAGTATATGATACAAGTACAGATTTTGTTTGTTATGCAAGTTTTGATTTTTCTGGAAATATTGTATTTCAAAGATTTAATCCAAATACGTTTTTATTAGAAGATAGTTTACCTATTTCAGTAGCTTTTGGAGATGTAAACAACATTACTACTTGTGGAGCAGGTTGTTACGCTTTTAACAGCTCTGACAATAAAGTTACAATCATTAAATACACTTCTTTAGGACTTCCAGAATTTGATTATAAAAATCAATTAAGTATTTATCCAAATCCAACTGTAGATTACATTAGCATAAAGAATGGTCAGAATATTGAGAAAATTCTTGTCTATAACTTAAGTGGCCAATTAGTTTCCCAATTTAATAATAAATCTGAGAACCTATATTTAGGGAATTTATCTTCAGGAAGCTATTTTATTAAAATTATTGATAATAAAAATAGAACCATAAATAGAAAACTACTAAAGAAATAACTTTTTCTAACACCGTATAAAATTAATTGCTAGTGCAAGCTTGCTTATGAAAATCCTCGCGGATTTTCTACTCGGTTTCTATTTGCTAAATTAGTTGCTTAAAACACGCTACTACTCATACACAAACACGTTGTGTGTAATTATCCCCGTCCTGAATAAAGGCTACATAATTTTAAACATGATGTGCAAAAATGACAAATTAATTAATGGTTATGTGAGAAGTGTAAATGAAAAAAGTATGGTAAAATAATCAGAATATATAACAGAAAAAGTTAGCTTGGGTTTAAAAATAAGCTTTTAGCTGAATGGAGCCTGAGTGTATGGTTTTACTAGTTTCAGTTTTTCTTCCAAAATAACTTAAGTTAAGATCTAAAAATTTAGTTAGTTTTTTTTGTGCCAATAAACTCCAAGTATAGTTTTTTCCGGGTTGCAAACCTTCTAATATTTGATAGGCAACAGGGGTGTTTGGATTTCCTTCATAATTATTTGAAAAATAGTTAAACTCACCATTAATAGCGCTTTTTTGACTACTAGCAAGGGTAAAAGATAGACCGTATTTCTGTTGTTTTAAAGATTCCATATCCCCGATGGTATTGTCTTTACTTGCAAATTGGTAAAAAATGTCAAAACTAGAATTATCATTAAAGAGGTAAGATAACTTTGGATTGAATCGACTTTCATCAAAATTAAAATTTTTACTTGCAAAACTCTCACTGATACTCTCGTTGTTTTCAAAAGCAGAAAGCATATTGATTAACCAACTTTCAGCTATTTTATGGTTGAAATTGAGTTGATGACTTTTTAAACTGTTTTGAATAAACCCAACGGATAAAACATTTCGTATTGTATTGTCTAAGAAAGTATAAGATGTTGTATAGCGTTGCTTCCCACGATTAAAAAACAAAATATTTCTAAAATTAAGTTGTAGACCTAATTGATCATCTTCATTGTTATTAAAAGGGTTTAGGTTAAAACTATTGCCGTTTCGTTTTAGCTTTCGATCAATCAAATAACTGGTCTGATTATAAAAATGCGACCAGAATTTTTTTGATTTACGTTTTGAAACCGACCATTGTGCTGGGTTAATCGTTAATGTCTGACTCAGTCTATTCTGATGGGTTTTTATAAAAACCCGATTAGGCAAAAGCACCCGAATAAAAGTGCCTTGATCTTGAAACTGGGCAATTTCAAATTCCTCAAGTTCCTGAATACCATTTTCGTTATAATCAATCCAAGTATAAATACCCTGCCCAGGTTCAACTTGAACATAAGTAAAATCTTGTTGCGGTAAACTTCCTGAATTGGTTTCAAAAACGGTGTTCCATTGTACAATTTGTTTAAAAAGCTTTTGGTTAAATTGCAATCTAGAGTTTATGGATTTTTCATCTTCAATACTGGAATCTTCATTTTTTAACGTTCTATAATTAGCATATAAAGACAAATTAGTGTTTTTGTTTTGAATAAGTCTAGAGTCTAAATAGAATGTGTTTGAAGTGTTTACTTTTTGTAATTCGTTATTTCTAATACTATCGTTTATTCGGTTTTTATAGCCAAACTCACCAAATACCTTAGTGCTATCGCCTACACCAACAAACACTTCGTAAGATTTGAATTTCTGACTTAATGGTGTTAATGTTTGGGTTAAGATTTGGCGTTGTTCATTATCCTCAACAGCTAGTTTTGTACCTATCCAACTTTTTTTCATACTATAAGTAACCCGATTATAAGACCGTAAAAATTTAGAGGTGTTTATATTGGAGTTAGCATTTAAAAAACTGGAATATGATGAAATACTGAATTTGTTTAAAAGCAAATTAGTGTTTATAATGTGTCTATTACCATTAAAGCCATCAGAAAAATTTAAATGTTCAAACTGGTAATTAGCAAATCCTTTTTTAGAGTGAACCATCCTAAACCCCGAATTAAATAGTATTTGATTACCTAAATCAAGACCAATACCATTTATGTTATTTTGATCTAAATTCCAATCGCGGTTAAATTCAGGATTGTAAAGCCCTTCAATATTTCTATAATCAGAACTTATATAATCGCTATCCACAAAAACATCAAAATTCCAAAGGCTGTCATTCTTAATCAGTGCTTGTTCCATTTTAAATTTTCCAGCATATCCATCATTATCATCATCATCTAAATTCGAAAAGGCATTTAAGTCATTTTTACTAGCAGAAGCCTCAAAGCTAATATTGGTTTTATCAGAAGGCTTATAACTTCCATTTACTACAGCAATTTGTAGTTTCGTCGGTGCTATAAGTTGAACGGTAGGGGCATAGTTGCCTTGTAAAACTCCAGCATATTCGTAAATATTATTAATAGCATTAATATTACTTAGCCTATAATCTCCTTGATTATCTCCAACCAAAGTAAAGGTTACCCGATACAAGTCATCGTTTGGATCGTTCGAGAATACAAAAGCTTCAACACCGCCAATCAACTCTTTTTTATATAAAATTCTGTTGTCGTTTAAAGCTTCTCTAACTTCTGATGGTGCCACCATTTGCGTTCTATCATCACCAGCATCAGCTAAAATTTGTACTTGTTCTTCCGATAGGTTTTGTTGTAAAGGTTGGTTTTTGGCGTCATTTTCAGAATAAACCGATATGCCAATGTTTAGTTTTTCACTTTTATATGTCCCACCACCATAAGCCACAAAACGAGAATAATTACGTTCACTAAATTGATAATCTACTGTAATTCGCATTTCAGAAGTAATAGGAAACGTGGAATTAAAAATAATTTCACCAGCATTATAATCAATAATATAATCTTGGTCTTCACCGCGCTTTACGGCAATACCATTTACATAAACGGTTTCGCTACCTGAAACAATAAGTACAAACAATTCACCATTTGGGCCTTGAAGCTTATAAGGCCCTTGGTTGCCTTCTTGTGCTGTAAACTGACTTGTTGTAAACTGTCCGCGGACAATAGCCCCTGCGACAAATAAATCCGTTTGAGCATCTTTATCACCTAATTTTAGATTAAAATTTAAGCCTTGAACACGCTTAGAAAAGCTAGCAAAATAAGAATCGGTGTTTAGTAAGTCAATATCGCCCGCACGGACATTCCAGCGGTTGCTAAACAATTCAATAAATACTTGGTCAAATTCATCCAAACGTTGACTATAGCCACTTTCTTGTAATGGAATATTGGCATCCTGTATAGAGGCTCTTAACGAAACTTTATCATTGAGTTTCCCCGTAATTTGAAGGTCCAATTCACTGTTTAAAACTGAGTTTTGATTATTTCCTATGGTAACACCACGTGAGATACTTCCAGAAGTCGTTAAACCATCAAACGGGATAAAATTTCTATCGGTATTGGATTGTGATAGTTTATATAAGGTCTGATTGTTACTGGTATTTTTAACAATAATGGTGTCATCTAACTGTTTATAGGTCTTAGTTAAAAAATCAGGAAACTTAAGATAGTTTATAAAGATTGAATCTGTTTCAACGGGTTTTTTAAAAGTTAAAATAGCTTTGGCAAAATCGATGTTATAAAACGTAGAATCTATAAGGGAGGTATCCTTCTTTCTAATGGAAAAAGCATTTGAATTAATACTTACACTATCAATACGAATAGAATCCTTTACAGCAACTTTTTTGGTTTTATAGTTTGACGTTTGGTTTTGTGAATACCCACAAAAACCAATGAAAAATAAAAAAATGCCTGTGTAAAACTTCATTAGATACTTAAACTACAAAACACTTAAAATATTTTGTTGATAGCTTCGTTAAAACTCTTGTTTAATTTAATAGTGTAAAAGTAACGCATTATTTATTTTAGCTAAAATTAGATTCGTTTATAAACGAATCTATCCTTACGAAGTTTAGAATCTCACAAAAAGCATACTAGAAGCATGAAAATCATATCCTATAATGTAAATGGCATTCGAGCAGCAGTCAATAAGGGGTTTATAGATTGGTTAAAAGCCGCAAATCCAGATGTTGTTTGTTTACAAGAAATAAAAGCCTTGAAAGAACAATTGGATTTAAGTCTTTTTGAAGCAGCAGGCTATAACTATAATTACTGGTTCAGTGCTCAGAAAAAAGGTTATAGCGGTGTAGCTATTTTAAGTAAAACAGAGCCTAAACATATTGAATACGGTACAGGCATAGAATCTATGGATTTTGAAGGACGAAATATTCGTGTCGATTTTCCTGCCACTACCGCAGATGAAGAAGCAGTTTCAGTAATGAGTTTGTATTTGCCATCTGGTACAAACGACGCTAGATTAAACCATAAATTGGAATATATGGATCTGTTTCAAGACTATATCAATACGCTTAAAAAAGATACCCCTAACCTTGTTATTTGCGGCGATTATAATATTTGTCATGAAGAAATGGATATCCATAATCCTAAAATGAAAGGTGTTTCAGGGTTTTTACCAGTTGAACGGGAGTGGATTGGGAATTTTATTGATAGTGGATTTATAGATTCTTTCAGGTTTTTAAATCCTGAATTACAACAATATAGCTGGTGGAGTTACCGAGCCAATGCCCGTGCTAATAACAAAGGTTGGCGCTTAGATTACGCGATGGTTTCACAACCCTTACAAGAAAACATAAAAAGAGCCGTTATACTGTCTGAAGCAGTACATAGTGACCATTGTCCTATACTAGTAGAAATAAAAAAGTAGTATTTAATAAACAAACAAATCCAAACAAAATGATTAAAAAAAGCGTATTCACAGTATTTGCTCTAGTGGTTTTAGCCTCTTGTGTATCTCCAAAAATATACAAAGAATTAGAAGCAAAATATGCGGATTTAAAACAAGAAAACAGAAAGCTGTCAACAGATAATGAAGCACTTTTAACTGCTAAAACAGCAGCAGAAAATGAATTAAAGCAATTGCAATCGGCGTATGATGAAGCTATTGCGCAACGTGACCAATTACAAGCAGATTACAATGCCACAAAATCAAATTACGATAATTTAAAAGCCTCTTATGATGCTTTAGAGAAAAACAGTTCGGCAGCCATTGCAGCAAACTCTAAAAAGAACAGGGAGTTATTAGCTCAACTAGAAGCCAAAGAACAAGCTTTAGCATTAGAGAATGCACGTTTAGCAAAACTTAAAAAAGAGTTGGAAGACCGCTCAAACCGTGTGGCGGAATTAGAGCAAGTTATCGCTTCCAAAGATGCGGCAATGACCGCATTAAAAAATGCTATTTCAAAAGCCTTAACAGATTTTGAAGGTAAAGGCTTAACCGTTGAACAGCGTGATGGAAAAGTGTATGTGTCCATGGAAAATAAACTGTTATTCAGTTCAGGAAGTTGGGCTGTAGGCGCCCAAGGGAAAAGAGCTGTAAAGCAGTTAGGAAATGTGTTGGGCGATAATCCTGATATAGCTGTTTTAATTGAAGGACATACCGATAATGCACCTTACACTGGGAATGGGCAACTTAGCGGAAACTGGGATTTATCAACTAAAAGAGCGACATCTATTGTCAACATTTTAAGAGAAAACAATGCTATACAGCCTGAAAATTTAACAGCAGCTGGTCGTGGTGAGTTTGCACCCATCGCATCTAATGATAACGCAGAAGGAAAATCAAAGAACAGACGTATAGAAGTGATTTTAACACCTAAGTTAGATGAATTGTCTAGGTTATTAAGTGAGGAGTAAGTGGGTTTTCAATCATAGTCACAGCGGGAGTTGTAGTTGCAGGCATAGTAGTAGTTAAAAATTGTACCACAGATATTCCTAGAGTTAGCAAAGAGACACGCTGAGAAAACCTAGGGATTAATTTTTTTGTGACACCCAGAACCTATGTATGTCTTCGTGGATCTCTGTTTAATACATGCGGATTTAAAGCAGAGCTTAACAGGGTCGATTTAAAAGTCAATTCGAATATGTTGACAAAAGGAGCTAATGCTACCTTATAAATACAGTAGCTTATTTTATGAATAAACCATAAAATATTTTAAACCTTTCAAGTCCTAAAGAACCTGAAAGGTTTTATCTTTACATGACATCTAAAAGTATAATCAATCTAAAAGTCTAGTGATCTAACATGAAATACACCACACTACCAAACACCAATATAAAAGTTAGTAAAATATGTTTAGGCTCCATGACCTGGGGCAACCAAAATACAGAAGCAGAAGGGCATGAACAAATGGATTATGCTCTAGATCAAGGTGTTAATTTTATTGATACTGCTGAATTATATCCCGTACCTGCCACAGCTGAAATTAGTGGACGGACTAGTAAAATTATAGGAACTTGGTTAAAAAAATCCACAAACAGAGATAAAGTCATCATTGCTTCTAAAATTGCTGGTGGTGGCGATTATACGGCGCATATAAGAACCACAGGGTTTAGTCCTAGTGCTATTAAAGAAGCCATTGATTTAGAGCTCGGTAGGCTACAAACCGATTATATAGATTTATACCAGTTGCATTGGCCAGAACGCGATACCAATAGGTTTGGGGTTAGGGATTTTAAGCTGGATACGAAATGGGAGGATAATTTTAATGGGATTCTTCACAGTTTAGATGTTGAAATTAAAGCAGGGCGAATTCGAAATATCGGGATATCCAATGAAAACTCATGGGGAACGATGCGTTATTTAGAAGAATCTAAAAACCAGAATTTACCTAGAGTAGCAACCATACAAAATGCATACTCGATGTTAACCAGAACTTTTGAAACCGATTTAGCAGAAGTGGCCTTAAGAGAAGATGTTGGCTTGTTAGCCTATTCGCCAATGGCATTTGGTGTGCTATCTGGTAAATACATAAAAGGAAAAGCGGCTGATGATGCACGACTTAAACTATTTCCACGATTTGCAAGGTATAGTGGGACACAAGCTACAGAAGCGGCAAAACGCTACTTGAAAATAGCGGAAGATCATAAAATGACTTTAGCACAAATGAGTTTGGCATTTGTAAATCAACAGCCTTTTGTGACAAGTACCATTATTGGAGCAACTAATTTGAGACAGCTTAAAGAAAATATTGATAGTATTAATATAACTTTAAGTGATGCTGTTTTAAAGCAGATTAATGAGGTACATGATATGATGCCTAATCCAGCGCCTTAAATAGAATATTATTTAGAGCTCTAGCACAAGTTAAGCTCGTTGAGTGAAATTTCCACTACCGTTTATTAAAGACTCTTAACTTTATTATACATAGCAAATAGCCCCAAAATAGGGCCTATAGCTAGTATTGGTAAAAGATATTTGATTTCAAAAAAAAATAGTAAAGTATTCAATAATTGAATGCTTATTATTGTAATTGCAAAACCAATAGAATTTACTATGGTTAGAGCTGTTCCTTTGGATTCTGAAGCTACATTTTGAGCAACTAGAGTAGAAAAAAGAGGGGAATCTGCAATTACAACCATGCCCCAAAAAATCATAAAAGCAATAAAAAATAATTCAGATTGCACGATAAACACAAAAGGTGTAAGTAAACAACAAATACAAGATAAGGCTAATGAAGTAGTAGCTAATTTTTTAACTCCAAATATTTGAGATAAATAGCCAGAAATAACACAAGCTATTCCCCCAAGACCAATAATGATAAAACTTAAAACAGGAATATTCAAATTTATATCTATATATGAATTTGAATAAGAAAGTAAAATCATAGGAACAAAAGCCCAAAACGTATACAGTTCCCACATGTGTCCAAAATAACCAAGTGCAGCAGTTCTAAAGTTTTTTATTTTAAATACCTTATAAAACACCGTTATATCAAATTGTTTTAGTGTTTTTTTATAAGGACCATTAGGAACAAAAATAAGAATCAATAACCCCCCTAAAAGAGCTATTAAAGATGTGAAATAAATAATAGCTTTCCAAGAAATCAACCCATTAAAACTTTTTAGTAAATGCGGAAATGCGGTACCTAAAACCAATGCACCTACTAGAAAGCCAAGAGATTTTCCTAAACCTTCTTTAAAATAATCTGATGCTATTTTCATTCCAACAGGATAAATGCCTGCCAAAAAGAATCCCACCAAAAACCGTATTAAAATTAAACTGTAAAATGACTGGTTGCCCAAACTCATTGCTAAATTAAATAATGCAGCTAACAGAGCGCTAAGAAAAAACACTTTTGACGGAGAATATTTATCTGCCAAGGTTAAGATTGCAAAAACTAATGTTCCTAAAATAAACCCGAGTTGAATAGCTGATGTTAAATGACCAAGAACAGATGCTTTTAAATTAAAATTAATTATTAAATCTGTTATAATACTGTTACCTGCAAACCATAGGGAAGTACAACAAAATTGAGCCAGTACAATAATTGGTAAAATATACTTTTTAGGTTGCATTATATTAGTTTAAATACAAATTTACTTTTATTGATTTATTTGTCTTGTTTTTTCTTTTTTAATTATTTACAAATAGAATATATTAAATAGCTCCAGTCTTTATTACTTATTAGAAAAGAAAATATTTTCATAGTTATTCTAATAAATTTTAAAATGAGCTTAAATAATTTGAATTATTTTTCTTAAATTTAGTTGTGAAAAAAACTCAATATTTTCAAAAAAGCGTTAAATTTTTACTTATTTCATTTTTACTTTTACTGGTAGCAAATTTGTTGAGTATTTTTTTGATTACAAAATACGGATATTCATATGATAAGAGTATTATTCGAATTTTTAATTTTGATACAGAACAAAGCTTCCCTACATTGTTTTCTGCTCTTCTTCTTGGTGTAAGTTCTTTTTTGTTCTTCTATATCGCTTTGAATAAGAAAAATAAAAAGTATTGGCTTATTCTGTCTTTTGTTTTTCTTTTCCTTGTCATTGATGAAGCAATTGGGATACATGAATTGTTAGTTTATACATCTCGAAATTTGCTTAATGCCAAAGGATTTTTATACTTTACTTGGGTTGTTCCATATTCTATAATTTCTTTAATTGTTGTTTTGGTTCTTTTTAAATTCCTTATGAGTTTGCCTAAAAAGACTCTATATCTGTTTATTTTATCTGCAGTTATTTCTGTCGGAGGGGCTATTGGCATGGAAATGATTGCCGGAAATATTGTATATGCCCTAGGAGATAAATATTTTTATAATGTAACCTATATGGTTTGTTATACTTTAGAAGAAAGTATGGAAATGTTAGGATTGATTCTGTTGATATATTCTTTATTGGATTATATAATAACACAAAAATTGAAGCCTTTAAAAATTGAGTTCAAATGATAGCTTCATTAAATAAAATGATTACACAGTCCATAGCTTTTAGGTTATCCAGAAAAAAAATATTAGCCATATATTTTTTTCCTTATATAATTATATGCGTATTTACATTTTTGCTGGTGTATAATAAAACAAGATTGTATGGATTAATGTTGCTTAAGGAAAATTCATTAGTTGAAAACCTTACGTTCATCGCTTTCTTTTTAAGTTTTCTTTTTTCTATTAAATTAATAAGAAAAATTAAAGCGAAAACACATCGTAAAATTTATAAAATCATCATTGGGTTTATGGCTATAGTATTCTTTTTTATAGCCATGGAGGAAATAGCTTGGGGACAACAATTCTTTAATTTCGCCACACCCGAAAATTTTGAAAAAATTAATGTTCAAGGAGAGGTAACTTTACATAATATTGAAGGATTTCATGGAAAAACTGAATTTTTAAGATTAGCTTTTGGTTTAGCTGGATTGGTAGGCTTGTTTTTAAATAAAAACAGGGTGTTATCATCAATTGCATTCCCACACATGTTAAGCTCTTATTTGTTAGTAATTATAGGTGTTTCGATATTTGATGTCTATGATGACTTTTATCCAATAAACCCGAATATTAAAATGGGTGTTAGGAGATTAGCAGAACTCATCGAAATGATAATTGGCTTTTCAGCATTATTGTACATATTACTACTAATTAGAAAAATTAATTTTGAGAAAAGTATTTGATACTTTTAAAAAGAACCAATCTCCACAAAGTACAATTTCACTGTAGCTTATTATAGTATTATTTGCTTAAAGTTCGAAAATAATTAAATTGGTTTTGGTGTGTTTTGTATAGTAATTCAAAATTAAAATCTTTAAAATAAAGGTTAAATGGTGTTTTTAAATAAAATGATTACAGAGTCCACAGCTTTCAGGCTATCCAAAAAAAAAATACTAGCCATATATTTTTTCCCTTATATAATTACATGTCTATTTGCCTTTATGCTAGTATATAATAAAGCAAGATTATATGCATTAATGCTGCTTAAGGAAAATTCATTAGTTGAAAACCTTACATTCATAGCTTTCTTTTTAAGTTTTCTTTATTCTATTAAATTAGTAAGAAAAATTAAAGCTAAAACACATAGTAAAATTTATAAACTCATCATTGGGTTTATGGCCATAGTATTCTTTTTTATAGCCATGGAAGAAATAGCCTGGGGACAGCAATTCTTTAATTTTGAAACTCCTGAAAATTTTAAAAAAATTAATGCTCAAGACGAGCTAACCTTGCATAATATTAATGGCTTACAAGGTGAATCGGAAATTTTTAGATTAGCTTTTGGTTTAGCTGGATTGGTGGGTTTGTTTTTAAATAAAAACAGAGTATTATCACCAATTGCATTTCCGTTCATGTTGAGCTCATACTTATTAGTGATTATTAGTATATCTGTGTTTGATGTTTATGATGACTTTTATCCAGTAAGCTCAAATATTAGTATTGGTGTTCAGAGGTTGTCGGAACTTATTGAAATGCTAATAGGGTTTACTGCATTATTATACATATTACTATTAATTAGAAAAATTCAACCTGTTGAAAAACACTCATAAATATATATAAATTGAAACTTTATAAAAACAAAAAGCCCGCTAAATTTAAAGTTAGCGGGCTTTTTTAATTATTTAATTTGATTACCATCTTTGTCAAAAAAATGATATTCTAAGTATGTGTAAGCATCTCTTGGTAAAATTTTCACCCATTTTTTATGTTCTAAAAACCATTTAGAACGTATAGATGGAACACCTTTTGTTAAAAAGGCTGCTATAAAAGGATGTGTGTTTAAAGTCATCTTTTTGTAGTCTTTTTTAATTAGTTTTTCAAGATCGTGATTGATTTTTTGTACCAATCCGATAGGTGCCTCAACCTCTGCGCCATTAACACCGTTAGGATTTTCCTCGCGGGTTTTAATGTTCATTTCTGGTCGAACACGTTGTCTTGTTATTTGTATCAATCCAAATTTACTTGGAGGCAATATTTTGTGTTTTGCTCGATCATCCTTCATTTCATCTCGAAGGTGATTGAACAATTTTTGCCTGTTTTCAGCAGTGGTCATATCTATAAAATCTACTACAATAATACCGCCCATATCACGTAAACGTAATTGTCGCGCCATTTCGGTAGCTGCTATTAAATTAACCTCTAATGCTGTATCCTCTTGATTGTTTGCCTTGTTTGATCGGTTTCCGCTATTTACATCTATAACATGTAGTGCTTCGGTATGTTCAATTACAAGATAGGCGCCTTTAGCCATAGAAACAGTTTTTCCAAACGAGGTTTTGATTTGTCTTTCAATCCCAAATTTTTCAAAAATTGGAACTTTAGACTGATACAATTTAACTATTGATTCTTTGTTAGGTGCAATTTCTTGCACGTAATCTTTAATTTGGTAATAAAGCGTTTCATCGTCTACCGTTATTCCTGTAAAGGTATCATTGAATATATCTCGCAAAATTGACGAGGCTTTATTCATTTCTCCTAGAACTTTAGTAGGATGATGTGCTTTGTGTAGCTTTTTACACATTGCCGTCCAACGACTAAGCAAGTTTTGTAAATCTTTATCTAGTTCAGCTACTTTTTTGCCTTGTGCTACCGTACGTACAATAACTCCAAAACCTTGGGGAGTAATACTCTTTACCAAGCGTTTTAGTCGGTCTTTTTCTTCGCGATCTTCTATTTTTTGAGAAATAGAAATGCGACTGGAAAAAGGTACTAAAACAATATATCTGCCAGCAATAGAAAGCTCTGAGCTTATTCTAGGGCCTTTGGTCGATATAGGTTCTTTTACGATTTGTACTAATAGCGATTGATTTGATTTTAAGACATCGGCAATTTTGCCGCCTTTATCAATATCTTTTTCAAATGGGAAATTTTTTAAAGAAAAATCTTTTAGTTTACCTGTGCTTACACGTTTTGTGAATTTTAAAAGCGAAGGTAATTTTGGTCCTAAATCATGATAATGCAAAAAGGCATCTTTTTCATAACCTACATTAACAAATGCAGCATTTAGACCAGGAACAGCTTTTCGGATTTTGGCTATAAACACATCACCAACCGAAAAGTCATTATCATCTTCATCTTTCTGTAATTCAATAAGTTTTCCATCTTTTAATAAGGCAAAATCAACATTGTTGGAACTAGATCGAATAATCAATTCTTTATCCATGTTGTTAATTTTTATCCATACGCTTTAGTTAAGCGTTAAAAGTTAAAGTTTACATTTAATAGAATAGCAACTAAAACGAGTAACTAATAACCAAAAAATACAGATGGATTATACATTATTTTTTTCACAGGTTCCGGTAGTTATCCGGATAATCCGTGGAGCTCATAAAACACCAAAGGCGTTAAAAAATAAATGAACTCATTTCAAAGAACTTGTTTGTTTTGAAAATCAAAAAAAGTAGCTAATCTAACTACTTTTTTGATTTATTTTTTCTTTTTGTGACGGTTAGCGCGTCTACGTTTTTTACGTTTGTGCGTCGCTACCTTATGTCTTTTACGTTTTTTACCACTTGGCATAAATAGTGTCTTTTAAATTAATAATTTGTTTTATTACTGAAACTCCCGACATTTCGGGACAGCACGTGTACTTTATTTAACGTCTACATTTGTTTTAACACCTTCTACAAAAACTTTTGCAGGCTTAAATGCAGGGATATTATGAGCAGGTATTTTAATGGTTGTGTTTTTAGAAATGTTTCTTCCTGTTTTTTCAGCTCTTGTTTTAATTATAAAGCTTCCAAAACCTCTTAAGTAAACATTATCACCACTTTCTAGTGATGTTTTTACTTCTTCCATAAATGTTTCAACAGTTGCTTGAACATCACCTTTTTCTATTCCTAATTTCTCAGAAATTTTTGCTACTAAATCAGCCTTCGTCATTTTAATATATTATTTAGTTTATGTTATTATAAATTCTAAAAGGGATGCAAATATATGCATTTAATATTCAATATTTCAAACCTAATTCACTAAAATTTAATATTATAAAGGTTTATTTTTGTTTGCTCTATTAAATGAATTAATGATATTCTCAAAAACTTTAACACATTGGTATTCAAACAATAAGAGAAATTTGCCTTGGCGAGAAACCAATAACCCATATTACATATGGTTGTCGGAAATTATTTTGCAACAAACTCAAGTAAAACAAGGATTACCTTATTACCAAGCTTTTGTCTCTAAATATCCAACCGTGTATGATTTAGCAAAAGCCAATGAAAGTGATGTGCTAAAACTTTGGCAGGGGTTAGGGTATTACTCGCGTGCTAGAAACTTACATGCTACTGCTAAATATGTGACCAATGAACTTAACGGGAAATTCCCAAATACCTATAAGGACTTATTAAAGCTAAAAGGTATTGGCGATTATACAGCAAGTGCTATAGCTTCTATTTGTTTTAATGAAGCCACTGCTGTGGTAGATGGAAATGTTTATAGAGTATTGTCCCGTTATTTTGGAATCGATATACCCATTAATTCATCAAAGGGCGGAAAAGCATTTAAAGAATTAGCACAGAGCTTAATAGATAAAAACGCGCCTGCGGAATTCAATCAAGCTATTATGGAATTTGGTGCAACCCAGTGCAAACCTAAAAATCCATATTGTAATATATGTCCGTTTAAAGATAGCTGTATAGCATTAAATAAGAATAGAATTCACGAATTACCCGTTAAAATTAAATCAGCAAAAGCGAAAAAAAAGCATTTTAATTTTTTAGTATTCATTTCTGAAGATGAAAAAACCATTTTGCATAAACGAGAAGGTAAAGGTATTTGGCAAAATTTGTATCAATTTCCTTTAATAGAAACAGAAAAGAGCATGACTATCGAATTATTTAAAAGTGAACTTAAAAATAATGATTTATTAAGTGATGCGACTTTTGATTTGTCGTTATATAATAAAGACGCAATAGTTCATAAATTATCGCACCAGCATTTATACACCAAGTTTTGGATTATTAATATAAAAGCGATTCCAATGGGAAGTGTGCCTATAAGTAAAATAAGAGAATTTGCAGTTCCAGTTTTAATTGAAAATTTTATTGAAAGCTTTAATTTCTAGTAGTTTAGTGTTAACAATCATATTTTTTTATTAATTTTAAAGAAATGAAGTACAATTGGCTATTTTTGCCTTTTCTAAAAAAATAAATTATGTCAGGTACATTAAATAAAGTAATGCTAATAGGGCATTTAGGCGATGAAATAAAAATGCATTATTTTGAAGGCGGTGGTTGTGTTGGCCGCTTTCCTTTGGCTACTAATGAAACTTATGTAAGTAAGCAAACCAATGAACGGATTACAAATACTGAATGGCATAATGTAGTTGTTAGAAACAAAGCTGCTGAAATTTGTGAAAAATACTTGAGCAAAGGCGATAAAGTTTATATTGAAGGCCGATTGAAAACCAGAAAGTGGACAGATGATAAGGGCAATGATAGGTACTCAACTGAAATTCAGTGTAATGATTTTACGTTTCTATCAACAAAGAAAGAAAGTGGTAATAATAACCCATCAAATACACCGCCTGCAGCTCAAAAACCTGCAACAGATCCACAACCAAGTAACGAACCTAGTGCAGAAGTCAATGATGATCTTCCATTTTAACAATACACTCGATGACTTATCGAGGATGGCATGTTTAACTAAACCGATAGTAATTGGATCCTGACCCTGCGAGTTTTATACTTCTAATAAGTTCAATTGATATTTCAGTTGTTTTTAGTTTTGCATTATTGTTTTTGCTTTTGGTCTGTTCTGCACTTATTTCTGGTGCTGAAGTGGCTTTGTTCTCGTTAAATAGAGGCGACATAGAAGAAGGTTTAGAGCAAAATTCTAAACGTATAGAAATTTTGTCTCAACTTTTAAAACGCCCTAAAAAACTATTGGCTACCATATTAGTAGCTAATAATTTTATTAATATAGCCATTGTTATTCTGTTTGCTTTTTTAGGTGATTTTATGTTTGGTAATCTAGCTAACCCTAAAATTAAATTTTTGGTAGAGGTCGTGGTGGTTACGTTTTTGATTTTGCTTTTTGGTGAAATACTACCAAAAATTTATGCGAGCAGAAACAATTTAAAATTCGCCACCTTTATGGCCTATCCACTTAAGGTTTTAGATGTTGTTTTATCGCCTGTTAGTTTACCAATGCGAGGGGTAACATTAACTATTCATAATAAATTAGGAAAGCAAAAATCAAATTTAAGTGTAGACCAATTATCTCAAGCGTTAGAGCTTACAAGTGAAGAGGATACCACTAAAGAGGAACATAAGATTTTACAAGGCATTGTTTCTTTTGGAAATACCGATACAAAACAAGTTATGCGTCCGCGTATTGATATTTTTGCATTAAATATTGAGCAAAAATATCTTGAAATTATGCCAGAGATTATTGAACATGGCTATTCAAGAATTCCAGTGTATCGAGATAGTATGGATACCATAGAAGGAATTTTATATGTAAAGGATTTATTGCCATATATAGATAGGAAACAGTTTGATTGGACAACTTTATTACGAGAGCCTTTCTTTGTGCCAGAGAATAAAAAGTTAGATGATTTAATGGCTGAATTTCAAGAAAAGAAAGTACACCTAGCTGTTGTAGTTGATGAATACGGAGGTACTTCAGGATTGATTTCTTTGGAAGATATTATTGAAGAAATTGTTGGCGATATAAGTGATGAGTTTGATGATGAAGATTTAATGTATTCTAAATTAGATGACCATAATTATGTGTTTGAAGGCAAGACCGCTTTAAAAGATTTTTATAAAATCATTAAGGCAGAAGATGATACTCTTTTTGAAGAAAATAAAGGTGAGGCCGAAACTATTGCAGGTTTTGTTTTAGAAATATCTAAGAGTTTTCCAAAGATGAATAGTAAAATAAATTTCGAAAATTACGTTTTTACTATTGAGGCTATGGACAAAAAACGTATTAAACTCGTTAAATTCACAATACTTTAAAATGGTAAAATATAGTTCTTTTCTTTTTCTAGTATTATTATGTATTTCTTGTGGTGAAGATTATGTGCCAAAGCCTAAAGCCTATTTAAGATTAGAATACCCAAAAGCGAAGTATGTTGATACTAATTTAGAGTTGCCATTTTCATTTGAAACCAATATTTTGGCAACACCTGTTAAGTCGAAAAAAGTTATTACAAAAACAAAAAGTTATGGGGTTAATTTAGAATACCCATTACTAAAAGGCACTATCTTTTTGACTTATAAAGCAATTGAAAAGAATGAAAAAAATCTCATAGATTTTTTGCGAGATGCACAAAACCTTACTCAAAAACACACGATAAAGGCTGATGAAATTCCAGTAATTCCTTACATAAATGATGAAAGGAAAGTGTATGGCGCATTTGCTGAAGTAAAAGGCAATGTAGCATCACCGGCACAATTTTATGTAACCGATAGTGTGAATCATTTTTTAACAGGTTCTTTGTATTTTTATGCAAGACCTAATTACGATTCTATTTTACCAGCTGCTAACTATTTGCAGAAGGATATTAAACATATTATGGAAACGGTTACTTGGAAATAAAAAAGACTCCTATTCAAGAAGTCTTTTTTTGTTCAAACTGCCCAAAATTTTGGATGTTATATTTTAAAGATTAAGCCTCTTTTTTAGTACAACAAGCTTTTTTACAATCTGCAGCACAAGCCGTTTTGTTGTCTGTTTTTTTACAGCAGTCTTTTTTACAATCAGGTTCGCAAGTTTTACTGTCTTTATTCGCACAGCATGCTTTAGTGCAATCTGCAGCACATGTCTTTTGGGTTGAAAAATCATCGACAGTTTTCATGTCGCTTACTTTGTAAATATCAGCAACTTTAGTTACGGTTTCTTCAAGCAATGCTAGTGTCACTTTAGCATCGTTGTATTCAACCATGGCAAGTCTTTTGTCAAAATCTACAGTAGCAGATTTAACACCTTCCATTTTAGAAATCTTTTTTTGAATAGTTGCAGCACAACCAATAGCGCATGTCATACCATCAATTGTAAATTCTGCTTTGGCGTAAGTGGCATTGGGGTCTAATTCTTTAACTGTTTCAAATTCAACAGTTTTAACCTCAGGTTTTACTTCGTTTTTACAGCTAAATGTAAAAGCTGTAATTAGTATTAGTACAAAAATATGTGTTATGGTTTTCATTTAATAGATGTTTTATATATGTAAAATACAAAGCTACTAAATAAAGTGATTTTGTGCCTTAAAAAGGAAAATTTTATGATTCTAATAACATGAGAGAATGAAATATTTGATTCAAAAAAATCCTAATAATTATTTTTATTCAGGATTTTTCACGAAATTTAAGAGAATTAATTCCGTTTAATTATGAAAAATTTATCGCTTCCTATTCGTTTTGGTTTAGTTACTAGTGCCGTTTTAATAGCCTATTTTTTGGTTTTAGCAATGGTTGGCAAACACACAAACCCTGCATTTAGTTTTGTTAACGCCATTATAACAGGATTAGGGATTTATGAAGCTACACGTTTGAGTAAGCTTGAAAACAAAGACAAGTTCTCTTATACAGAGGGTTTCAAAACAGGTATCATTACAGGTTTTATTGCTACTGTAGTCTTTACCGTTTTCTTTTTGTTCTATGCTACTGAAATAAACGCTGCGTTTTTGCCTGAATTGCTTCAAAAAATAACAGGTGGTTTTAATGCAGATATTGGTATGGTAACCTTTGTTGTAGCTGTTATGGGCTTTGCAACAACAGTCGTTTCAGCACTAACAGTTATGCAGCTTTTTAAAAAGACCAGAAATATTGCTCAAAATTAATGATAACATTTGTAAATTAATTAATTAGCAGTATATTTGCACCCGCCTTCCAGTAGGCAGGCTCATTTTGAACAAATTAATTAATAAAAACGTTACGCTATGTACGCAGTTGTAGAGATAGCAGGGCATCAATTTAAAGTTGAAAAAGACCAAAAAGTTTTTGTTAACCGTTTACAAACAGAAGAAGGTAAGAAAGTGTCTTTCGACAACGTACTTCTTTTAGGTGATGGTGACAAAGTAACTGTAGGCGCCCCGGCTATAGACGGAGCACAAGTAAGTGCCAAAGTCTTAAAACACCTTAAAGGTGATAAAGTTATAGTTTTCAAGAAAAAAAGAAGAAAAGGTTACCGTGTAAAAAACGGACACAGACAATCTTTATCTGAAATTGTAATCGAAAGCATTGTAGCTTCGGGAGCTAAGCCAGCTAAAAAAGTTGAGCCTAATGCTGAAAAAGCTGCACCGAAAAAAGAAGCTACTCAAGATTTAAGCAAATTAACGGTTGCTGAATTAAAAGAGGTGGCTAAAGCTAAAGGTATTGAGGGTATTTCTTCAATGAAGAAAGCCGATTTAATAGCTGCTTTAAGTTAATATTAAAATATAAAATCGAAATAAAATGGCACATAAAAAAGGAGTCGGAAGTTCGAAAAACGGTAGAGAATCAGAATCGAAACGTTTAGGTGTTAAGATATTTGGTGGTCAAGCTGCTTTAGCTGGAAACATTATCGTAAGACAAAGAGGAAATACACATCACCCAGGTGAAAATGTATACTCTTCTAAAGATCATACATTACATGCCTACGTTGATGGTGTTGTGAAATTTACAAAGAAAAAAGATAATAAATCTTATGTTTCTATTGAGCCTTTTGAGGTTTAGGAAATAAGTTTTTCTTTTAAAACTATTAAAAACCCTTTCTGTTTACAGAAGGGGTTTTTTAATGCTTCAAAATATCATTCACAATTTTTAAATGATGTTTGGTGTGTATTTCTAAAAAACGAAGTGTTTGTTGTTTTGTTAACATACCAAAAACATGATGCTTAAAATGTGATTTTTGTGGTAGTGGTTTCACTTTTGTAATATGGTTACGTGCTTTTTGTAACTGGTTTAATAAGTCTTCTTCTAAAATAATATCTGGCGGCAACACCATTTTTGGAGCTCTAGCTTTCCCTCTAGGAATATAGCATAAAGGGAATAATACCGTTCGTATCATGTTAAAATCTTTTTTGTATTTATTAGGGTTGGTTTTTATCATGATGCCACAAACTCCATTTATAACTTTTAAAGTGTGGTCTAGCTGCCAACCTACATTGGTTTTAGAAATAGAAGGCTTTTTTTGCTCTTTATGAGGAATGTTTTCTTCAATTTGAGATAATAGATTATTTAAAATAGGGATGCGTTTATTGTCCATAAATAAAAATTTATTTTAAAAAGATATTAAATAAATGCTTAACTTTAGAGTATTGCATTCGCAATATATATTGTCTAACTTGAAATTTGTTGATTATGCTGCCGTTTAGATCCGAAATTAGAAACTCCCCAACGCAACCTACCATTAAGATTTTTTTGAGTGATGAATCTTTAGATGGAAGAATTAAAAAGCATTTAGAGCATTTTAATGAGATTGAAATGATTGAAATAAGAGAAAGTATTGGTCAAAATCGAGTGGGTGAAAATATTACAGTATTCTTAAAAGAAAATATAGATATTAATAAAATGAAGCAATCCATTGACTCTAGCCTTTGGTGGTATTTTGAGGAGGATATGGTGGATTAGTTTTTTATTTAAGGATTTTCTCCAGTAAAAAATATACATCACATCATTAATACATGTCTTGAGTTCTTTTTTTCCAATTACAAACATGCCAGAATTTACCATCAATAAAAATAGATAACTTGTATTTTTGAATAGAAATATCGGGTTTGCCAGGAAGTTTTTTGTTATTAACACGGTAGCGCGCACCCTTAGCCCATAACGCTTTTTTGTGGTATAAGACCACTTTCAGTTTAAAACAAAAAAAATCCCAAACATTACTGCTTGGGACTTGAAATTTATTTTTTTGAATTTTCTGCTATCTCTAAAACTCTTAGTATCTGTAATGTTCTGGTTTATATGGACCATCAACAGTCACACCAATATAACTAGCTTGCTCTTCACGAAGTTCAGTAAGTTCAACGCCAATTTTTTCTAAATGTAATTTTGCTACTTTTTCATCTAATGCTTTTGGTAACATGTATACATCGTTTTTATAAGCATCGGCATTATTCCAAAGTTCAATTTGCGCTAAAGTTTGGTTTGTAAACGAGTTACTCATTACAAAACTAGGGTGTCCTGTAGCACAACCTAAGTTTACTAAACGTCCTTCGGCAAGTATGATAATATCTTTTCCGTTAACAGTATATTTATCCACTTGAGGCTTGATCGTGTTTTTGGTATGACCATGGTTTTCGTTTAACCAAGCCATATCAATTTCGTTATCAAAATGTCCAATATTACAAACAATAGCTTTGTCTTTTAAAGCTTCAAAATGACGTGCTTGAACAATATCTTTATTTCCTGTAGTCGTAATAACAATATCGGTATTGCCTATAACAGTTTCTAATTTTTTAACTTCAAAACCGTCCATAGCAGCTTGTAATGCGCAAATAGGATCAATTTCAGTAACCGTTACAATACTTCCAGCACCTTTAAAAGAGGCAGCAGTACCTTTACCAACATCACCATAACCACAAACAGTTACACGCTTTCCGGCCAACATAATATCAGTTGCACGACGAATGGCATCAACAGCAGATTCTTTACAACCGTATTTATTATCGAATTTCGATTTAGTAACAGAATCGTTTACGTTAATAGCAGGCATTGGTAAGGTTCCGTTTTTTACGCGCTCGTAAAGTCTGTGAACTCCAGTGGTCGTTTCTTCAGATAAGCCATTAATTCCAGCGGCTAATTCAGGGTATTTATCTAAAACCATATTGGTTAAATCGCCACCATCATCAAGAATCATGTTTAGTGGTTGTCTGTCTTTACCAAAAAATAAGGTTTGCTCAATACACCAATCAAATTCTTCTTCAGTCATGTCTTTCCATGCGTAAACAGCAGTTCCAACGGCTGCAATAGCAGCTGCAGCTTGGTCTTGCGTTGAGAAAATGTTACAAGAACTCCAAGTTACTTCAGCACCTAAAGCTTGTAAAGTTTCAATTAAAACCGCCGTTTGAATGGTCATGTGTAAGCAGCCAGCAATACGTGCGCCTTTTAGAGGTTGTTCATTTTTGTATTCTTCACGAAGACTCATTAAACCAGGCATTTCAGCTTCGGCTAAGTCTATTTCTTTTCGTCCCCAATCTGCAAGAGCGATATCTTTTACTTTGTTAGCTACGTAAGGAATTGTTTTTGTACTCATAGTCTTTTTTTCTTTTGTTTAAAAACCTAAAACTTGATTGCGAATGGTCCTTAATTTGGTTAAATTCGCTAACCAAATAATTTAATCCGCCTTAGGCGGTGCAAAGATAACCATTAACTTTTAGAATATTAAATGCCTTTATATAAAACCATTACTCCAAATTCACAAACTACTGTTAAAATCTGGAAGATTACCGAGTCTTATGAACATTTAATGATGAAAGTGGACTTGAAACCAGCAGCTTTAAATCGTGTTTTAGGCATGAAAAGTGAATTGCACCAGCGTGGTTTTTTAAGTGTTCGCCACTTATTGCAAGAATTTGGGTATGTTGATGCTGATTTGTTTTATGATGATAACGGAAAACCACATTTAAAAGATGGAAAACATATATCGATAACACATTCTTTTAATTTTTCAGCCGTTATAGTTAGCGATTTAACAGTAGGTATAGATATTGAAAAACAGCGAGATAAAATAACTATTATAGCTCATAAATTTATTGATTATGAACAGGATTATTTAAATAAAGATGGAGCGGATTATATAAAAGAGTTAACAGCCATTTGGTGTGTAAAAGAGTCTTTGTATAAGCTGTTCAGTATGCCAGGATTGAGTTTTAAACAACATTGTTTGGTCATCCCGTTTACAATTAACGATACTGAAACAGTAGCTTGGATTGATTATAAAAGCAAAAAATATCGATATAACATTCACTTTTTAGAGTTTGAAGGTTTTACATGTGCCTATGCCATAGTTTAAATGAAAACCATTTATAAAAACATACAAAGTTCTATTTTAAAAGGTAAAAAACTATTAGCGGTTTTAATAGATCCCGATAAATTTTCAGTTAAAAATACTAAGCGTTTTATTGAAAAAGTTAACCAATCCATAGCAACATACGTTTTTGTTGGCGGAAGCACTGTTGATGACGATGCTACAGATAGATTGGTTTTAGAAATTAAAAAGCACACTGCTTTACCCGTTGTTCTATTTCCTGGTGATGTAACACAAATTACTGAGCATGCAGACGCCTTGTTGTTTTTATCACTAATTTCTGGAAGAAATCCAACGTATTTAATTGGTAAGCATGTTGAAGCAGTTTCAAAACTAAAAAACACAAATTTAGAAATCATACCTACAGGGTATATTTTAATTGAAAGCGGAAAAATTACAGCAGTAGAAAACGTAACAGAAACCAAACCTATATCTAGAAACGATATTGAAAATATAGTAGATACTTCAATTGCAGGCCAACTGTTAGGTATGAAACTAATATATTTGGAAGCAGGAAGCGGTGCTAAAGCACCCTTAACAAACACACTCATAAGTCAAGTTAAAAAAGAATTACAAATACCATTAATCGTAGGAGGTGGGATTAGAAATAAAAACCAATTAGAAAACGCATTCAATTCAGGAGCTGATTTAGTAGTTATTGGAACGGCTTTTGAAGATGATGAATCGTTTTTTGACAATTTAAAATAAAAATAAAAATAGAATAAGGATAAGTCATCTCTCTTTTCTTCGTTCTTTTTCTACTATCTAAAAAACATGAAAATATCCGTAGAATTAACGTTAACACCTTTGCATGATGATTTTGAACCAGCCATCATTCATTTTATTAAAAAGTTAAGAGCATCAAATTTAAAGGTCTTGGAAAACCCATTAAGCACCCAGGTTTATGGCGACTATGACAATGTTATGCATGTGCTTACTACCGAAATAAAAGAGGCTTTTGAACTGATAGAAAGAGGCTTATTATATATAAAAATTGTAAAATCCGATAGACACGATTATGAGCCCCATTTTTGATTTTTTTTTCGGGCAATATTCAGAATATGAAACTGTCGATATTGTTCTTGAAATTGTAGCAGTTGTTTTTGGGTTTCTTTCCGTATGGTATTCAAAACAAAATAAAATATGGGTGTTCCCAACAGGAATGATCAGCACCGTAATTTTTGTGTATTTGTTATTAAAATGGGAATTGTTGGGAGATATGATGATAAATGCTTATTATTTTATAATGAGCGTTTATGGCTGGTATATTTGGACTAGGAAAGTGGACGAAACACATGTCACGCCTATTTCTAAAACAACATTAAACGAAAAAAAAGTAAGCGTAGCTATATTTTTAGTAACCCTATTGTTTGTTTATATAGTTTATAAAACCTTTGGTAAATGGACAAACTGGGTAGCGTATATTGATACGGTTACAACAGCCATATTTTTTGTAGGCATGTGGTTAATGGCTCGACGAAAATTAGAAAATTGGATTTTTTGGATAGTTGGAGATATCATTTCAGTGCCTTTATATTTTTATAAGGGCTTTACATTTACAAGTTTACAATATCTAGGATTTACATTTATTGCCATTTTTGGTTATTTAGCATGGAAGAAAAATATAAGCAAAAACCATCAAACTGTGTAAAAGTAGTTTTATTTGGTCCAGAGTCAACAGGAAAAACAACCTTATCACGTCAATTAGCACGTCATTATAATTCGGTTTGGGTGCCAGAATATGCACGAGAGTATCTACAAAAGAAATGGAATAACGAACGAAAAACATGCGAACCCGACGATTTATTGCCTATTGCAAAAGGGCAAATAAAATTAGAAAATAAGTTGGCTAAAAAAACAGATTCAGTTTTAATATGCGATACCGATTTACTAGAAACTAAAGTGTATTCAGAAGCCTATTATTTAGGAAGCTGTGATCCTCTTCTTGAAAAATATGCATTAGAGAACACTTACAATTTATATTTTTTAACTTATATTGACACACCTTGGGAAGCGGATGATTTACGGGATAAGCCAGAGGATAGAGAAGCCATGTTTGAAGCTTTTCAAAATGAATTAATAAAAAACAAAAGACCTTACGTATTGCTTAAAGGCAATAAAAAAGAGCGACTTGAAACTGCAATTAAACATATAGATAGATTATTAAAAGAGAAAGAGTAATGTTTTCAGATAATGATATTCAGCACATAGAAAGTAAAGACATAACCATTGAGCAGGTTAATGCTCAGGTTTTACGTTTAAAAAATGGGATGTCTTATTCACATTTGGTTTCTGCTGCAACAGTAGGAAGAGGGATTGAATCTTATGAAGAACAGGAAATTCAAGATTTTATTGAATTATATGAAGAAAATCAAGAAGCCTTATCTATTGTAAAATTTGTGCCAGCTTCTGGTGCAGCTACAAGAATGTTTAAATTTTTATTTCAGTTTTTACAACACTTTAAACCTTCAAAAGAAAGCATTGAAGATTATGCTGAAAAACATAATGATAGATTAATAACACTTTTTTTTGGTAGCCTAAAAGTATTTCCGTTTTACAATGCTGTTATATCAAAAGCCAAGCTAGTAAATCCAGACTATGAGAACTTGTCAGAAGGCGAAAAGAATCTTGAATTTGTAAAAACAATGCTAGATGAAAAAGGACTTAACTATAGTTTTCTGCCAAAAGGTTTATTGCCATTTCATAAATATGAAGACACAGCAATCACTGCTTTTCAGGAACATTTGTTTGAATCGACGTTGTATGCATCATCAAATAATAATGCCAAGCTTCATTTTACGGTTTCAGAAAAACATCACAATTATTTTAATGAAGAACTTGCTAAAATAAAAGAAGAGTTAGAGCAGCAAACCAAAACAAAATTTGATATTACGTTTTCATATCAAAAAGAAGCTACAGAAACGATAGCCTTAACCCCAAAAGGGGATATATACAGAAATGAAGATGATTCTATTCTGTTTAGACCAGCTGGCCATGGAGCGCTTTTAGAAAATTTAAACGAATTAAATAACGATATAATCTTTATCAAAAACATAGACAATATCGTTGTTTTGGATAAAAATATTGAGGTTTCTAATTACAAGAAGTTATTGGCAGGCGTATTACTAGAGATTCAACAAAAAACATTTTCTTATTTACATAAATTGGATGAGGCTAATTTAACTGAAACAGATTTCAAAGTCATGGCTTTATTTTTGCGTTATAGATTAAATGTGTCTGTCAATGGTGATTTCGATGGATTTACACCTCAAGAAAAAACAACGTATTTAAGAGAAAAGTTAAATAAACCTATCCGTGTATGCGGCATGGTTAAAAATCAAGGTGAACCAGGAGGTGGCCCGTTTTGGGTTAAAGATAAAAACGGTAATATATCATTACAAATAGTAGAATTTGCTCAAATTGATTTTAGAAGAAAAAATCAACAAGGTATAGTATACAAAGCCACTCATTTTAATCCAACAGATTTAGTTTGCGGAGTTAGAAATTATAAAGGCCAAAAATTCGATCTTAAGGATTTTGTAGACCCAGAAGCGGCTTTTATAACCATGAAGACACAAAACGGTGTTGATATAAAAGCCTTAGAACTTCCTGGATTATGGAATGGTAGCATGGCTTATTGGAACTCTATTTTTGTTGAAGTCCCGCTAAAGACTTTTAATCCCGTTAAAAACGTAAACGATCTGTTAAAACCTGAGCATCAAGCTTAATTATGTTTAATGAAGAAGCACTAATAAAGGAGTTAAATTTTAAAGCCATAAGGAGTTCTGGTAGTGGTGGTCAACATGTAAATAAAGTATCATCAAAAATTGAGCTGAATTTTAATCTATCAGAATCATTTGCACTTAATGAAGAGCAAAAAGAACGGCTTAAAAGTAAACTTCAACATCGGTTAACCAAAGACAATCTTCTCATACTACAATGTGATGAGAGTCGCAGTCAGCATAAAAACAAAGAGCTTGTTATAAAACGGTTTTTAGTATTAATAACCACATCCTTAATTATTCCTAAAAGAAGAATTCCGACTAAAATTCCAAAAGCAGTTATTAGAAAACGATTGAAGAACAAACGGAATATATCTGATAAAAAGGCAAATAGAAGAAGGCCAGACATCGACTAAAAATAAGATGTTATTAAAAAGTTCCAGATTAAGCTTTTCGACTTTATAAAAGAAGAATTAAGCAGTGCAAAAAAATCGTAAATCGTAAATCAAAATTCATAAATCTAGTATATATTTGTAGCGTTCTCAAAAAAGGGGTGCTAACGGATTGACGATTCAGGATGTTTGATTGACGATTAATGATAAAAAAGCATAAATCTAAAATCATAAATCTAAAATCTAAAATTTCTACAGCTGAGATCATACCCATTGAACCTGAGCGGGTAATGCTGCTAAGGAATTTATAATGTTTTACTGAACGTGTTTCAGTGTAATCATTAATTAAAACCAATTAATAACAATAAAGAATAATTACCTCTTTTTATTCGATTATAAACATAATCGTAATGAAAAACATTTTTCTTTTTTTAACACTCTTGGTGTTATCAGTCAGTGCCAGTGCACAACAAAATCAAGTCCAACAAGATTCAACTAAAACAGAAAATCTAGATGAAGTTTTAGTAAAAGCAGTACGTGTAGACGGAGACTCTCCAATTACACACTCTAACGTTTCCAAGGAAGAATTGGCTAAGCGTAATTTAGGACAGGATATTCCTGTGCTTTTAAATTTTTTGCCCTCGGTAGTTACTACAAGTGATGCCGGTGCGGGTATTGGTTATACAGGGATTAGAGTTCGTGGAACGGATGCCACACGTGTAAATGTAACCATTAACGGAATTCCCTATAACGATCCAGAAAGTCAAGGTACATTTTGGGTGAATTTAGGGGATTTTGCATCATCAACAGAAAGCTTGCAATTACAACGCGGTGTAGGAACGTCTACTAATGGTTCGGGTGCATTTGGTGCTAGCTTAAACTTACTAACTGATGCCTTTTCTGAAGATGCTTCAGGTGAAATATCTAATAGTTTTGGAAGTTTTGGAACTAGAAAACACACTGTAAAATTAAGTACAGGATTGCTTAATGACCATTTTGAAATTTCTGGACGGTTTTCAAAAATAAATTCTGATGGTTATGTTGATCGTGCTTTTACAGATTTACGCTCGTATTTTATACAAGGTGTCTATAAAGATGATAATACCTTAATTAAAGCTTTGACTTTTGGAAACACAGAACAAACCTATCAATCTTGGTTTGGTTTAACAGCGGATCAATTACAAGAAAACCGTCGCCAAAACCCATACACTTATGAAAACGAAACCGATAATTATTGGCAAGACCACTATCAATTACATTGGAATGAGCGTTTTGATAATAATTGGTCTATGAATCTTGGATTAAACTATACCAAAGGAAAGGGGTATTTTGAGCAATTTGAAGATGATATTGATGATATAAGTCTATATAACGGTATCGTATTACCTACAGATATTAGAGTAGATGAAGATGAAGATGGAAACCCTGTTGATGTGCCAATTACTGATGTAATTAGAAGGCGATGGTTAGACAATAATTTTTATGTTTTGAATGCCAACCTAACTTATAAAAAGAATACTTTGGAAATTATTTCAGGTTTATCCTATAGCTCTTATGATGGTGATCATTTTGGAGAAGTGATTTGGGCAAAACAGTTTTCTGAGAATGGCAATATTAGAGATCGTTATTATGAAGGCGATGCCACTAAAAACGATTTCAGTATTTTTTCTAAAGCTACATTTAAACTATCTGAAAAGTTTACAGGATATATAGATTTACAAGGACGATTTGTAAGTTATAAAACAAATGGGTTAAATTCAGATAGAGATGTGTTTGTTACAGATGCAGATTTTAGCTTTTTCAACCCAAAAGTAGGATTAACGTTTAAAAATAATGACTTTAACAGTTTTTATGGCTCTTATGGAAGAGCAAATAGAGAGCCAAATCGTGATGATTTTGAAGCAGGAGTAACTGAAAACGAAACACTTAATGATATTGAATTAGGTTGGCGCTACAATAGAGAAAAAGTGAGTGTAAACACAAATTTATACTATATGTTTTACGAAAATCAGTTGGTGCTAACAGGGGAGTTAGATGATGTTGGGAGCCCTATAAGAGCAACAAGTGGTAAAAGTTTTAGGTTAGGTTTGGAAGTTGATGCTAACATTCAGTTCTGCAAAGCATTTAGTACATCTACTAATGTGGCTTTAAGTACTAATAAAAATAAAAACTTCAATACGACCATTAATGGTGAATTGGTAGATTTAGGCAATACTAATATATCATTTTCACCAGAATTAGTTATTGGTAATGCTCTTAATTTCTTTCCTGTAGAAAACATTCAGCTATCAATTTTAAGTAAATATGTTGGAGAGCAGTATATGGGAAATATTGATAACGAAAGTTCTAAATTAAGTAGTTATTTTGTGAATGATTTTAATATTAATTATGAAATCAAAACTAATAAACTGTTTAAAGCTATAGTTTTGTCTGGTTTAGTAAATAATATATTTAATAAAAAATATGTTTCTAATGGGTATTTTGGGTCTTTTGATTTTGATGATACAACAAGTCCAACAGGAACTACAACAGGTTATTTTTCAGGGTTTTATCCCCAAGCTACAACAAACTTTTTATTAGGAGCTACATTAAAGTTTTAAGCAATAAATTAGGGATTGCGAAGTGTAAGCGTGGTTGGTATTATATCGGTCACGCTTTTTTAGTTAAAAATAGAAAGGTCATCTCCATTTCTTTGAGCAATATAGCCTCTTAAGGCACATGTTGTACCCGTATTTCCTACAGGTATCCCATCCAATAAACTGTATTCATTTCCATCTTCACAATTGCATTTAGCAATAATACCATTGATACTTAAAAAAGAACAGTCAGTAGGTATATGGTTTGGGTCAGTAGCATCAAAGGCAACATAGCGCGATCCTGTGTTGTTTACAATAATACCATCCTTGCCACCTATGAGAGGTATGTGAACAGGAACATTTATAGATTTTAGCTGACTGAACTCTGGAAAATTGAGATTTATAGTTTCATTAACACTAATATCAAGTAAGAATCTACAATTTCTATCATCAACAGAATTACTGCTACAAGACATTAAAAAAAAGAAGCATATAATGGAAAAAATAGATTTCATAAATTTTATAAAAATTAAAATGCAATGTACAACAAAAAGTAAATTGACTTAAATATTTTGTATATTTGTTATACAATCTCGTGTAAGCGGGATTTTTTTATTTGCTGAACTCTAACACCAACTTTGTTGAGGTGAGTTTTCAGCATCTTTTATTTAAGTAAAACGATGAAGTTATGAGTAAAGTATCATACTATACACCTGAAGGGCTAAAAAAATTAAGAGACGAACTGAAGCAACTAAAAGATGTAGAGCGTGTAAAAGCATCTAAAGCTATTGCCGAAGCAAGAGATAAAGGCGATTTAAGTGAAAATGCAGAATATGATGCCGCAAAAGAAGCGCAAGGGATGTTAGAAATGCGAATTTCTAAATTAGAAGATGCCTTAGCTGGTGCTCGTGTTATTGATGAATCGCAATTAGATAATTCTAAAGTGTTGGTTTTATCTAAAGTGAAGATAAAAAACCAAACTAATGGTATAGAAATGAATTATACATTAGTTGCCGATGGCGAAGCAGATTTAGCTTCAGGAAAAATATCGGTAAACTCTCCAATTGGTAAAGGGTTATTAGGTAAGTCCGTTGGTGATGTGGCAGAAATTCAAGTGCCAAATGGTATTATGAAATTTGATATTATTGAAATTTCTAGATAAAAACAGGTTTTTTCATTTCCGTAAAAATGGAAATCTTTTAAATATAAAATTATGGCTTCAATTTTTACTAAAATAGTAAACGGAGAGCTTCCCTGCTATAAAATAGCAGAAACGGAAGATTTTTTAGCGTTTCTTGATGTTAATCCAAATGCTAAAGGGCATACACTTTGTATACCTAAAAAAGAAATTGATAAAATTTTTGATTTAGATGAAGTCACTTATAATGGATTAATGTCCTTTTCAAGAGAAGTAGCATTGGCCTTGAAAAAAGCAGTGCCCTGTAAGCGCATTGGTGTAAGTGTTATTGGATTGGAAGTGCCACATGCACATGTTCATTTAATTCCATTGCAATCTATGGAAGATGCCAGATTTATCCAAAAAGTAAAATTATCTTCAGAAGCTTTTCAAGAATTAGCAGAAGCTATTAAGTCTAAGTTATAATTTTATATAAAATACTGCAAACAGAAGTGTTGCAATTAAAAGTAAAAATCCTATAATAACAACCCAAGATGCTTTTTTTAGAAAAGTTGATGATTTTTTAGGTACAAAAGCCCTTTTCTGATATTCAAAAACGCGATCAATATCATCTGTCCATTGTACAGGGTAAATAATAGAGTTACAGGTTTTGCATGTAATTTCATGATTAATTTCAGAAGTAATCGATTTGTAAAATTTAGTTTCTACTATTTTTTGTTTAAACATCAATCGCAAACCATTAGTGTTATAGCATTCAGGACAGTTATTTTTAAGAGTGACTTCTTTTATGTCAATTAGTTTTTCAGACATGACTAATGTGCGCGTTTTAAATTTATCTGTATCGTGCTACCTTTTTCTTTTTCAGATTCTAAAACCTTTATTTTACCATTATGAAAATCTTCAATAATCCGTTTGGTGAGCGATAACCCTAAGCCCCAACCTCGTTTTTTTGTTGTAAAACCAGGCTCAAAAATTTTATTAAAATTCTTTTTGGAAATGCCTTTTCCAGTATCGCTAATACTCACTTTTACATTATTTTCAAGTTGGGATATTTCAACACTGAGTTTACCCCTGCCTTTCATAGCATCAATAGCATTTTTTACTAAATTTTCAATAACCCAACTATAAAGCTGCTTATTAAGGTTTACGGGAATTTCACCTTCAGGGATTATAAGCTCAAAATCTATAAGTTTAGATGATCTGGCTTTTAAATAATCATAAGACTCAATGGTTTCTTTAATAATATCAGTTTCCTTTAAAGTTGGCAATGATCCTATTTTACTAAAACGTTCAGTAATGGTTTTTAAACGCTCAACATCCTTTTCAATTTCAACAATATAATCTGGATTTACGTTTTCGGTTTTTAATAGTTCAGTCCAACCAATTAAAGAGGATAAAGGTGTACCAATTTGGTGTGCAGTTTCCTTAGCCATGCCAGACCATAGTTTATTTTGAGTTGCATTTTTGTTACTACTATAAAAAAAGAAGATAACGGCACCAAAGAGGAAAACAATGAGCAATAATGCCAAAGGATAATACTTTAATTTGTTTAATAATGGTGAGTTACCATAGTAAATAGTGCTTACAATGATATTCCCTAGTTTTACAGGTATGGGTTTGTTTTCTTCTTTAAACTTTAAAATTAATTTTTTAACATAAAGTGAATCTTTAATTTTTGTGTCATCAACATTATTATGACTACCCAAGCTTCCATCTTCATTAATAACAAGCATGGGCGTTGTTTTGTTACTATTTAATATTTGTAAAGTAAGCCCTAGATTAGCGGTATTATCAGAATTAATAAATTCATTTTGAGCCAACGACCAATTTTCCATTTTGGTGCGTTCCTCGTCTTTAAAATGCTGGAAGAATTCGTAGGTTTTCCATAAAATAAGTGAAACAATAGCGAAAGATGCTATAATAATTATCCAACGGAATGCATTGCTATGTTTAGTGAAAATCATTAACAATTAAATTTGATTTGTAATATAATGCAAATCTGTTAATATTATTGCGCAAGTTGTTAGTAAATCGGTTTTTAGATGAGTTATAGTTTAGTTACATTTGTTGAAATTAAAAAAATTAATGCCGTCAATAGATCCAAAAACATTATCAACCAGTAAATTACATGGTTATTTATTGAGTGCTGTTGCACCAAGGCCAATTGCTTTTGCTAGTACGATTGATGCTCATGGAAATTCTAATTTATCGCCATTTAGTTTTTTTAATGTGTTTAGTGCCAATCCGCCCATTATGATTTTTTCGCCTGCAAGACGTGTTAGGGATAATACAGTTAAGCATACGTTAAAAAATGCTGAAGCAACAAAGGAGGTGGTTATTAATGTAGTGAATTATGATATGGTACATCAAATGTCATTAAGCAGTACGGAATATCCTGAAAACGTTAATGAGTTTGAAAAATCGGGATTAACCATGTTAAAATCAGATGTTGTAAAACCATTTCGCGTGGCCGAAGCACCAGTACAGTTTGAGTGCAAAGTGAATGATATTATTAAACTGGGGACCGAAGGTGGCGCAGGGAATTTAATTATTTGCGAAGTTGTTAGACTGCATATAGATGACGAAGTTCTTGATGAAAACGAAGCTATAGATCAAAAGAAATTAGATTTGGTTGCTCGAGCAGGAGGAAGTTATTATAGCCGTGCTAAAAAGGGTTTTTTTGAAATACCAAAACCATTAACAACCTTAGGTATTGGAGTTGATAGTTTTCCAGACCATATAAAAAACAGTATGGTGCTAACAGGAAACGATTTAGGAATGTTGGGAAATATAGAACATTTACCATCTGAAGAAAGTATTAAAAATTTTGTTGAGGAGGTTGGAGAACGTTACCCTAATATAAAAACAGCTACACATAGAGAAAAGCATAAACTAGCTCGAAATTATTTAAGTTTTGGAGATGTAGAAAGTGCTTGGAAAATATTATTAAGTTGAAAAACAGTTCTCTATGCTTTGCAGAGAGAAGTCAATAAAAGTAGTATAAATTAATATAGATTAAATAAGTAAAATAAATGGAAGTTCAAGGAAGAATTAAAATGGTTGGAGAAACTCAAACTTTTGGAAGTAATGGGTTTAGAAAAAGAGAAATTGTAGTAACAACAGAAGAGCAATACCCACAACATATTATGGTGGAATTTGTTCAAGATAAAACAGATTTATTGAATAGCTACCAAGTAGGGCAGCAAGTAAAAATCAACATTAATTTACGTGGTAGAGAATGGGTTAATCCACAAGGAGAAACCAAATATTTCAACTCTATTCAAGGTTGGAGAATTGAGGCATTACAAGCTGAAACCCCAGAAGCAAACATGCCACCAGTACCACCAGCAGATGCTTTTGAGCCAGCTGGCGATTTAAAAGAAGAAGATCACGACGATTTACCTTTTTAAATTCTCAAAAGGAAATAATCGTTACCCTGAACTTGTTTCAAGGTTTAATAAAATTAACCTCAGTGTTTATTCAAACGTTGAGGTTTTTTATATTTACCTATATGCAATACCTAAACGAAAATATTTGGTTCCCTAACGTAAATGAAGCCTCATTAGAAGGGGTATTAGCTATTGGTGGCGATTTATCAGTTAAGCGTTTGTTACTTGCCTATAAGTCGGGTATTTTCCCTTGGTTTGAATCCGATGCCCCTATTATATGGTGGTCGCCAGATCCGCGTTTTGTCTTATTTCCAGAAAAGTTAAAAGTTTCAAAGAGTATGAAACAGGTTATGAGAAATAAAGATTATACCGTAACCATTAACAAAGACTTTAAATCAGTTATTACAGAATGTTCAAAAATAAAACGAAACGGACAGACCGATACATGGATTACAAATAGTATGATAGCGGCTTATGTAAAACTATACGAGATGGGCTATGCTAAATCTGTTGAGGTATGGTGTGGTGATGTTTTAGTAGGTGGTCTTTATGGTATTGATTTAGGCAATAATGTGTTTTGTGGCGAAAGTATGTTTACTAAGGAAAGTAATGCTAGTAAAGTTGGATTTATAACATTTATTCAGAATACTAATTATAAGCTTATAGATTGTCAGGTCTATACTAACCATTTAGAAAGTTTGGGTGCTGAAGACATTTCTAGGAACACTTTTATGGAGTATTTATAATACTAAACTTCCGAACCTAAATTTTCAAAACAGCAGTAGTTAAAATAAATAAATTATTTTTCGTTTTTAAGTTAAAGGCTTCAAAACGATGCTCAAGACCTGTTTGAAGTTTTAAAACTTCTGTAACTTGCCATCCTATTTGGGATGAGATTCTTATATCGGCTTCAGGTCTATCCTTTTTGCTTACACTTAATAAACCTTCAACGGTATTTACTAAATAGGATTCTCCTATATTGAGTTTTTCTCCATTTAAAGGAAAATCTATAGCAAATCTATAACGCTGTCTAAAAATAGTCTTGGTATTTAAAATCCGTTGTTCAGCTCTAAAACGATGGCCGTACCTAATCCCAATTTTTTGTTTTTTATAGTTGAATTGTTCGGTTATTCTTAGCTCATTTGAACTATTATTGAAAAGATCTCTATTACGATATTGTAATCCAACACTTAAATCATGATTATAATTTAGTTTAAAAGTCGAAAAGTGCACAATATCTATTTGGCGTTGCTCAAAAGTAAAATCAACAGTTTTATATAAGCAATAACGGTTTTTTAACGCAAAATTTAAGCTGTAATTTTTTGACACCTTGTGGTTTACTGCAAAAGCAGATTCGCCTAAAGTTTCAAAATTGTTTTGAGCACCGTTTTTAAAACAAACAAAGAGCAGAACAGCACATATTAGGTTTTTAGTATAATGCATGTTCGTAAGAAGAAAAGGTTACTAATCTGGAATTTATAAATTCCCCATTTCGGTTAAACGTAAATTCCCTTAGTTCATGTTTTTTTTTGGTTTTTATTTCTGCTATAATTTCAAAATGGGTGTTTTTTTCATCTGGATTATCAACAATATATTTAATAAATTCCTCATCTGTTTTATGAGTCTTATTTATAAACTGCTTTTGGATTTTTATGATTCTAGTTTTTTTGAAATTAGAATTGAAATACTCAAAAATTTGTTTAGGCCCATTTTTAGAAATGTATTTCTTCTTGATAAGAATTTCAATATCCTCCAGTTTTCCTTGAGTATCAAATTCTACACTATAATGTAGCTTTTTAAACTTAAATTTAGCTTCGAAACTTTGTTTTCTCCCGTCAGTTTCTTTGAAAAACTTTAAAGACTGAAGTTTATGGGAAATAGAATTAAAATAATTTTGTGTAACTTCAGGAAACTCAGAAAGCGATATGCGTTCTTCCTTTTCGTTTTTGGTTTGAGAAAAACAGCACGAACAACACCATATAAAAAGTAGAAAACTAAACGGCTTCATATCTAAAGCAATGTTTTACATGATCATTTACCATGCCCGTAGCTTGCATATGCGCATAAACTACAGTGGTGCCTACAAACTTAAACCCTCGTTTTTTTAGATCTTTACTAATAACATCACTTAAAGGCGTGTTAGCAGGAATATCGCTTAAACTTTCAAACCTGTTTTTAATTGGCTTATTGTCAACAAATCCCCAAATGTACTTACTGAAACTACCAAATTCCTCTTGAATTTTCATAAAAGCTTGTGCATTGTTAACGGTAGCATTCACTTTAAGTTTATTTCTAATAATACCAGCATCTAAGAGTAAGGCATCAATTTTATCTTGATTATAACGCGCTATTTTTTTATAGTCAAAATTATCAAAAGCAGTTCTGAAATTCTCACGTTTTCGTAATACGGTTATCCAACTTAAACCCGCTTGAAAGGTTTCTAAAATTAAAAATTCAAAAAGGGTAGCATCATCATAAACAGGAACACCCCATTCGTTATCGTGATAGGCTTCATATAGCACATCGCCTTTACACCAAGCACACCTATGTTTTTCCATCTATATATTTTTTTGAAACTAAAATTAATAATTAATAACCAATTGTGGATTGTAAGGTATAGGATTAAAATATGACAAAAGTCATTATTAATAGCACAGCAAGATACTAATTTTGCTTTTATCAATTTTTAAAACAGTTTTATGAACCCCATTATACAATCTAGTTTAGAGAACAGCATGTCTTATGATGCTTATCGTAATTTAGTGAAACAATTAGCAGAAGAAAATTCTAATTCAGGATTGGAAAAAACAGAAGCTTTAGCCAATTACACTAAACTCAATGACAGACGGATGAAACGTTGGGATAAAACCATAATAATACCCGAAATTGCCCAACAAAAAATATCAGAATTTAACCAAAAAGCAACCTGGTTAATTATTACTGAAAGTTGGTGTGGCGATGCGGCACATGTTATACCTGTTCTTAATAAAATAGCAGAATTAAATCCAAACATTGATATTAAAATTGTGCTTCGTGATGATAACCTTGAGCTTATGGATATGTTTTTAACTAATGGAGGCAGAGCTATAGCTAAAGTTATTATGATTGATAATGAAACTAAATCAGTTATAGATACTTACGGACCTAGACCAAGTGAAGCAACAAGCTATGTAAATAGATTTAAAGGAAAACATGGTAAGCTTACTCCTGAGTTTAAAGAAGATTTACAGCATTGGTATAATAAAGATAAAGGACAAAATGTGATTGAAGATATTACTGAAAAACTTTGCCAATTACAGCCTATTCTTTGCCAATAAAATAGAACGTAATAGAGCCCAATTGATTTTCTTTTGCGGCATCAGAACTAAACTGTGCCTGTTTAGCATACTCAATAGCATGTTCAATTAAACATTCGTTGCTTGATGTTGAAGAGGTGTTTATATATGTGTCAACAACATTGCCATTAGAATTGACTGTTATGTTTACTACTATTTTACCATTAACTTCACAAAGGTAAACAGGAATAGGAATGTAAATTTTTGTTCTGTTAGCTAATGAAAATCTGATGGAACTTTTAGAATTATTTCCCTCAGATTGCTGCTGTTTAAGTAAATGGTTTACTTTACTAAATTTTGAAAGTGCATCTTCATCTAACTTAGAGTTTTCAGGAACCTCATAAACTTTATGGGCTGTGTTTATGTTTTGGGGGGTATTGCTTAATTTTGGCACATAATCTTCAGGAGGCGCTATAGTTTTAAAAGCTTGAGCAAAGTGTTTGTTTTCTTGAGCTTCGTTAAAAGCTTTATTAGTTTCCGCTTTAGAACTATTAAGCTTATCTAAGGCATCAAGAATTTTGATTTCTTCTTCGGTAAGCACTTTTTCCGGTTCAATTTCATAGTAACTTTCAGATATAAGTTCGCTCTGTTTTTTCAAGCTTAAATTAAAAATAGACAGGATTACCGTTCCAGAAATTAGAAGTGTTATCAGTAGGGCTTTATGTTGATTTGTTAGGTTCAAATCGCTATAACTAAGAGTTAAGGTTTAATAAAGATACGTAAAAAGAACATAAAAGGTTTAAACAACATACATTCTATAAAACAGAAATGCTGCATAAGTTTTAATAAACTAAAGATTTTTTTGCTTATTTTGAATCTAAGCTTTTAATAAAGTCTTCAATGGAAGAGGCCTTTTTAACATCAAAATCTCCAATTTTAGTTCTTCGTAAAGCAGACAAATATGCGCCAGATTTTAAGGCTTTTCCAAAATCGTTAGCCAAAGAACGAATGTAAGTGCCTTTGCTGCAAACGACTCTGAAATCTATATATATTGAGCCCGTACTCAGCTTAGACGAGGTATTAATCTTAGTGATTTTAAATTCTTGAATACTAACAGTTCTTGATTTAATTTTCACATTTTCACCAGCTCTAGCATATTCGTATAAGCGTTTTCCATCTTTTTTTAAAGCTGAAAAAATAGGTGGAAATTGCTGAATTTCACCAATAAATTGTTCGGTAGTTTTATATATTAAATCTTCAGTGATATGCCCGATAGGAAAAGTTTCATTGATTTCAGTTTCTAAATCAAAGGACGGTGTTGTACTTCCTAAAACTATTGTACCAGTGTATTCTTTTATCTGACCCTGAAAAGTGTCAATTTGCTTGGTCATTTTTCCTGTGCAAATAACTAATAGTCCAGTAGCAAGAGGGTCTAAGGTGCCCGCATGCCCCACTTTTATTTTTTTAATATTGAAAGCTTGACGGATTTCCCAACGCAATTTATTAACGACCTGAAAAGAGGTCCAATTAAGCGGTTTATCAATTAATAGTACTTGACCAGAAAGAAAATCGTCTTTAGTGCACATATTAATTGTTGAAAAAAGCAAATCCAATAGCAATCAAGCCAACAATAACACAGTAAATAGCAAAGTAGGTCAGTTTACTTTTCTTTACTAAGGCGATCATCCATGTGCAAGCAAATAATCCAGCTATAAAAGCTGCTACAAAGCCAATGGATAATGCTGTGAAATTGCCACTATCATAAGTTAAATCACCACTTAAAATATCTTTAGCAATCTTTCCAAAGATTAATGGTACAACCATTAAAAATGAAAAACGAGCTGCTTTGGTTTTATCATTCCCTAATAACACAGACGTTGAAATTGTTGCGCCAGAACGTGAAATTCCAGGAAGCATAGCTATGGCTTGAGCAAAACCTATTACTATAGCATTAGTAAATGACACCTTTTTTTCAGTACTTTTTGCCTTATCAGCTAGAAAAAGTAATAGTGCTGTGATAATAAGCATAAAACCAACAAGTTTTATATTGTTTCCAAATAATTCTGCAAATTCAGATTCAAAAGTATAACCAATAAAAGCTGCAGGAATCATGGAAATAGCAATTTTAGAAATGAATTGTAAATCATCATTCCATTTAAATTTTAAGGCCCCTTTAATAAGGTCAAAAATATCTTTTCTAAAAACAACAATGGTACTTAAAGCTGTAGCGAAATGAAGTACTACAGTAAACAATAAGCTTTCTTCAGGTATAGAGTTATCGCCAAGAATGGCTTTTCCTAGTTCTAAATGACCACTTGATGATACAGGTAAAAATTCGGTAAGTCCTTGGATAATACCTAAAATAATTGCGTCTATAATTTCCATGGCGCAAAAGTATTAAAATTGAGTAATTTAAAAATAAAACGAAGTTTTAATTTAGAATTATTTTTTATCAGGATTTAAAAGAATAGCATAAATCTCAAAACCAAAACCAATAAGTACTAGCATTGGTGCCAAGCGAATACGACGGAAACTAAAAATTTCAGGGTTAAAAACATTTGGGTCATCACTACCACCACCAGACATTAAAATAAAACCTAATGCAATACATGCTAAACCGATAAACATAAATTTATAGTTTTTCTTTCCAAATATAAAAACTGGTTTTAATGCTTCTTTTCGCTTTTTTTCTCCCATAATCAAATGTTGCAGTATAATTAAGTGCAAATTAAGTGATTTATTTAAAACTATTGTGTTAATGGTTTTTTAATTCAAGTTTCTAACAACTAATAATATAAATCGTCAGTCTTTAAATTCAAGAAACGTTGTGTAGCAAAATGTGTGCTTATCCAAGTAATAATAATACCTAAAGTAAAAACAAAAACAAATAATAGTACCATTAAAATAGGGTTGCTTAGTAATTCTAATTCCGTAAAAGTTTTATTAAGATAATACAATACAATGGCCATACCAATAAGTGCCAAAAAAGCACCAACCATACCTAAACGAACACTTTTCCAAACAAAAGGGCGTCTAATAAACTGTTTTGTAGCACCAACCATTTGCATAGTTTTTATGGTAAATCGTTTAGAATAAACAGCTAATCGTATAGAACTATTAATAAGTAAAACCGCAATTAAAGTAAAAATGGCACTAATGACCAATACCCAAAAACTGATTTTCTTAACATTATCATTCATCAAATTAACCAAATCATTATCATAAGTTACTTCTTCAACAAAGTTTTTATTTAAGGCTTCGGCAGAAATTTTTTCAAGATGCTCTGAAGTCACAAAATCAGCTTTTAAATGGACATCAATCGAGTTTTGCAGTGGATTATAGCCCACAAAATCCATGAAATCCTCGCCATTTTCAACTTTCATAAATTCAGCGGCCTGTTCTTTCGAAACATATTCGGTAGATTTTACATAATCAGCCATAGCTAAACTTTTTTCAAGTTGTTTGGTCTCAACGTCTTTAGCATTGTCTTTTAAGTAAATAGTTACAACCACTTGTTCCTTAAAATGGTCAGAAACTTTTTTTGCGTTTAAAATCAACATGCCCAATAACCCTAATAAAAACAGCACTAAAGCAATACTTAAAACTACCGAGAAGTAGGATGAAATAAGTCTGCGTTTCTGGTGTTTTTCAAATGATGAACTCATGAAATTATGGATTAATGCTGTAAAAATAATAAAGTAAAAGCAATCTGTATTTATTTAAACTAAAACATATCAACATTGTTGTGTTTAAGATAATTTCTTTGATGGCTTACTAATAATATATACGCCAATAACAACCATTAAACAACTTAATATCTTTATAAGATTAATGTCTTGAGCATATTCATCTTTCATTAAAACATAAGCATAGATACTTACCATTAAAAAACTAATTACAGGTTGTAAATAAATATAGCTGCTCGTTACCGATGGCGATACATAATTAAGTGCATAAATATTAAATAAATAAGCAAAAAAGGTTGTAAACAGAACAACGTAGCCAATAACCAGATAAGTGTTTATTGTAAAGGTTTCGAAATTTGTACTAGCAAAATCATTTAGGGTAAAAGGAGAAATAAATAATAACCCAAATAAAAACATCCAACTAATAACAGTTATGGCATTGTATTTTTTCATTAAGGTTTTTACAATAACAAGGTAAAACCCATAACAAGTAGCGTTTAAAAACACAAACAAATTACCAAGAAGCGAACTGGTTCCAGCTGCTTTATTTCCATACAGAATAAGGAATATGGCGCCAATTCCGGCAATGGTTATACCAATTAGCTTCTTTTTGGTAATACGTTCTTTTAAGATGAAAAAACTAAAAACAAGGACCAGAACTGGTGTGACGGTCATAATTATTGAAGCATCAACGGGCGATGTTAAATTAATACCATGGAAAAAAAACAGCATATTAGCGGCAGCCCCAAGCAAACCACAAAGTGCTAATCTTAATATATCTTTTCGTTCAACACTTTCTTTAACAAATAAAAATTTAATACCCCAAAAAAGCAGGACACAGCAAGCTAAACGAATAAAAACAAAAGCATTCGGATTAATTTTTTCGGGCATAATACCTTTTGCAATAATGTAGTTTGCACCATAAATAAGATTAGCTCCTAATAATGCTAAATGTGCTTTGTAAATGTGTTTAATCAAATCGTTGTTTTCAAAATAAAACCAAAAGTAAATCTATTATATCATTTTAATTCAAAATAGCACGAGTATTTAATAAAAGTAAAGGCTTTTAAGTTGATTTTTAAAAACGTAAATTTGCCGCTTGAAATTCGTCATTCCAAACGAGGTATGTGGATTTATTCAATTTTTAGTTTCAATTATTAAAAATTGCCATACTTTAATTATACTTAGTAAACGCACGTAATGACGTTAACAGTTTAGAAATAGAAATGAAATACAATTTCAACGACATAGAAGCCAAATGGCAAAAGTATTGGGCAGAAAACCAAACCTTTAAAGCGATAAATAACAGCGAAAAACCAAAATATTATGTTTTGGATATGTTTCCTTATCCAAGCGGTGCGGGTTTACATGTGGGTCATCCCTTAGGTTACATTGCATCGGATATTTATGCACGTTATAAACGTCATCAAGGATTTAATGTATTGCATCCGCAAGGTTATGATAGTTTTGGATTACCAGCAGAACAGTATGCTATTCAAACTGGTCAGCACCCAGCCATTACCACTGCAGAAAATATAAAAACCTACCGTCGTCAATTAGATCAGATTGGGTTTTCATTTGATTGGTCTCGAGAAGTTCGTACGTCAGATCCCAATTATTATAAATGGACGCAGTGGATTTTTATTCAATTGTTTAATTCGTGGTATTGTAAAAACCATGAAAAGGCATATGATATTAAAGATTTGGTGGAGTTGTTTAAAGAAGAAGGCAATATTAATATTAATGCCGAATGTCAGAATGTTGGTGATATTTTTACAGCAGAAGAATGGAATGCCATGTCTTCAGAAGCACAACAAAGCATATTGTTGCAATATAGATTAACCTATTTGGCTGAAACCGAAGTAAACTGGTGTCCAGCTTTAGGAACAGTTTTAGCAAATGATGAAATTGTTAATGGCGTGTCTGAACGCGGAGGACATCCCGTAATTAGAAAGAAGATGACGCAATGGAGTATGCGTATTTCAGCATATGCAGAGCGCTTGCTTCAGGGATTAGAAACTATTGATTGGACAGATTCATTAAAAGAAAGTCAACGTAACTGGATTGGAAAATCTGTTGGTGCACAGGTGAAATTTAAAGTAGTTTCAAATGAGGTGAAAGAAGCGCCAGAATTTGAGGTTTTTACCACCAGACCAGATACTATTTTTGGTGTCAGTTTTATGACATTAGCACCAGAACACGAATTGGTTTCTCAGATTACAACCCCAGAACAGAAAGAAGATGTAGACGCCTATGTACTGGCAACCGCTAAGCGTAGCGAACGCGATAGAATGGCCGATGTAAAAACCATATCCGGTGTATTTACAGGAGCTTATGCTATACACCCATTTACTAAAAAATTAATCCCAATTTGGATTGGCGATTATGTTCTGGCAGGTTACGGAACAGGAGCCGTTATGTCGGTACCATGTGGCGATGAACGTGATTATGCATTTGCTAAGCATTTTGATATACCAATTCCTAATATTTTTGAAGGTGTTGATATTTCAGAAGAAGCCTTTTCAGATAAAGAAAAAACCGTTATAGCTAATAGTGATTTCCTTAACGGTATGACTTATAAAAAAGCCACCAAACGCGCCATTTACGCGTTGGAACAAATGGGACAAGGCGAAGGTAAAACCAATTATAGATTACGAGATGCCGTATTTTCACGTCAGCGTTATTGGGGAGAGCCTTTTCCTGTTTATTATGTAAATGGCATGCCACAAATGATAGATGCCAAACATTTACCAATAAAGCTTCCAGAAGTAGAAAAATATTTACCAACCGAAACTGGCGAACCACCATTAGGAAATGCTACAGTTTGGGCTTGGGATACTGAAAAGAATGACTTGGTTTCAAACGACTTGATCGATAATGAAACGATTCATCCTTTAGAATTGAATACCATGCCAGGTTGGGCAGGAAGTTCCTTCTATTTTAACCGTTATATGGATCCAGAAAACCAAAACGAGATAGCTTCAAAAGAAGCTATGGACTATTGGCAAGATGTCGATTTATACATAGGCGGTAGCGAACATGCCACTGGACATTTATTATATTCGCGTTTTTGGCAAAAATTTTTGTTTGATAAAGGTGTTGTCCCCGTTGATGAATATGCTAAAAAACTGATTAACCAAGGCATGATTTTGGGTACTAGTGCTTTTGTTTATAGAGTTGAAGGAGAGAATAAATTTTTATCTAAAGGATTAGTTCTAGATAAAAAAGTACAAGAAATTCACGCAGATGTTTCGTTTGTTAATTCATCAGATGAATTAGATATAGAGGCTTTTAAAAATTGGAGACCTGAATTTAAAGATGCCGAATTCATTTTAGAAGATGGTGCTTACAAAGTAGGTCGCGATGTCGAAAAAATGTCTAAATCCAAATACAATGTCGTTAATCCAGATGATATTGTTTCAGATTATGGAGCAGACAGTCTACGTTTATACGAAATGTTTTTAGGGCCATTAGAGCAATACAAACCATGGAATACGGCTGGTATTACAGGTGTACATTCGTTCCTTAAAAAACTTTGGAAGTTGTATGTAGATAATAACGGACTAAAAGTTACCGATGCTACGCCAACAAAAGACAATTTAAAAACACTACATAAAACTATTAAAAAGGTTCAAGACGATATTGAAAATTTTTCGTTTAATACATCAGTATCTACGTTTATGATTTCGGTTAATGAGTTAACGGCACAAAAATGTACAAGCAAAGATATTTTAGAACCTTTATTGGTTTTAATTTCGCCATATGCTCCACATATTGCTGAGGAATTATGGAGTCAGTTAGGACATAACGCGTCTATTTCAACAGCGCCATTTCCAGAATTTGATGCCAGTCATTTGGTAGAAAGCAGCAAGAATTATCCAATCTCATTTAATGGTAAAATGCGATTTACGATGGAATTGCCATTGGATATGAGCAAAGATGCTATTGAAAAGGCTGTTTTAGAAAACGAAAAAACACAAGAACAATTAGCGGGTAGAACGCCTAAAAAGGTGATTGTTGTTCCTGGTAAAATTGTAAATATTGTAGGCTAAAGTATCTGACTGTTAAATCTTGTTGTCATGTCCAAATAAGGAACGATTGAGACATTGCATAATGGATAACAATATAAAACGTAAGGTAAGGTACTAGCTAAAAGATTGCAAGTCTAGATAATAGCATTTTTTCAATAGTAAACATATGGATTATATAGAACTTATAGGTTTTACAGCAGCATTTTTAACAACAGCTGCATTTCTACCTCAAGTTTATAAAACTTGGAAAACAAAGGATGTTACTGCTTTGTCTTTACCCATGTTACTTCTTTTTTTTATAGGTATTGTAGGGTGGTTGGTTTATGGATTTCTTAAAAATAGCCCATCCATGATTTTTGCTAATAGTATTACGGTAGTGTCTTCATTTTTCTTAGTATATTTTAAAATAAAATACACTAAGAAATAATTAAATTGATAATTTCAAGGGGTGTTTTTTGGTCCAGATTTTCAATTTGGTAAAATATCATTTTCATTTTTTTTAAATTCATAAAAATATCTTGGTCTTACCTATATGAAGTAATTTTTGCGTTTTTCGTTGTAATTTGTACAAACAAATTAACCTAAAATTTAATCTATGAAAATTGGTGTTCCAAAAGAAATTAAGAATAACGAAAACAGAGTAGGAATGACTCCTGCTGGAGTTTTTGAGCTCACAAAAAGAAATCATACCGTTTATATACAATCAAGTGCTGGTTTTGGCAGTGGCTTTTTTGATGAAGACTATCAGGAAGTAGGTGCTATTATTTTAAATTCCATTGAAGACGTTTACGCATCTAGCGATATGATTGTAAAGGTGAAAGAACCGATACAAGAGGAATATCAATTAATCAAACCAAATCAAGTTATTTTCACCTATTTTCACTTTGCCTCTAGCGAAGAATTAACTAAAGCTATGATAAAAAGTAATGCTATTTGTATTGCTTATGAAACGGTTGAAGATGCTGATGGATCGCTACCATTGTTAATCCCTATGTCTGAGGTTGCTGGTAGAATGTCTATACAACAAGGTGCTAAATATTTAGAAAAACCGATTAAAGGACGTGGTGTTTTATTAGGTGGAGTTCCTGGAGTCCCACCCGGAAAAGTTTTGGTCTTAGGAGCTGGGGTTGTAGGAATTCAAGCGGCTAAAATGGCTGCAGGATTAGGAGCGCACGTTACTATAATGGATATAAACATGAAACAGTTGCGCTATGTAAATGATGTCATGCCAAATCATGTGGTAACAGAGTTTTCGAGCGAATACAATATTAGAAAACGAATTAAAGAATCTGATTTAATTATTGGAGGTGTTTTAATAAAAGGCGCAAAAGCCCCTAAGCTAATTACTAAAGATATGCTTAAAGAAATGACACCAGGAACTGTAATTGTAGATGTGGCAGTCGATCAAGGTGGATGTTTTGAAACTACAAAAGCAACCACGCACGAAACCCCAACTTATATAATAGATGATGTGGTACACTATTGTGTAGCGAATATGCCAGGAGCAGTACCTTATACATCTACAGTAGCGTTGACTAACGTAACTTTACCTTATGTTATTAAATTAGCAAATGAAGGTTGGGAAAAAGCATGCGAAAGTAATAAGACATTGGAAAAAGGCTTAAATGTTGTAAAAGGTAAGATTGTTTATAAAGAAATTGCTGAGGCTTTTAATTTTGAGCTAGAAACGGTTTAACGGTATTTTAACTGACAAAGTTTCATACTTAAAGATTGGTGCAATTATTGTTATCTTTATTACATAAATAAAAAATGAAACCATGTTAGGATATTATATATTAATAGGAGCCATAGCGCTTGTAAGTTGGTTAGTCAGCAGTACACTTAAACGTAAGTTCGAAAAATACTCTAAAGTACAATTGCGTAATGGTATGAGTGGTGCGGAAATTGCCGAAAAAATGTTGGCAGACCATGGCATTAGGGATGTTGAAGTTATTTCAACACCAGGTCGATTAACAGATCATTATAACCCAAAAAACAAAACGGTTAATTTAAGTGAAGCTGTGTATAATCAACGTAACGCTGCAGCGGCAGCAGTTGCAGCACATGAATGTGGTCATGCCGTACAGCATGCTCAAGCATACGAATGGCTAAAAATGCGCTCTGCTTTAGTACCAGTAGTTAGTGTAACCTCAGGGATGTCTCAATGGGTAGTCATTGGCGGATTAATGTTAGGTGCTGCAGCAGGTCTTGGGTTTGGTTATTGGGTAGCCGTTGCAGGTTTAGTTATGATGGGTTTTGCAACCTTGTTTAGCTTTATCACTTTACCAGTAGAATATGATGCCAGTAATCGGGCACTAGTTTGGTTAAAAAATAAAAATATGGTCTCTCAAGAAGAATATGGAGGTTCAGAAGATGCCCTTAAATGGGCAGCTAGAACATATTTAGTTGCAGCTATAGGAGCTTTAGCCTCTTTGGTATATTGGGGGCTTCAAGTATTTGGAGGTAGAGACTAAGAAGAAACTCTATAAAAGACTAAAACCGAAATTCGTTTTTTAAGCGTTTTTTCGGTTTTTTTATGATTTTTATATAATTAAGTGTACGATTATCTGTAAAAAAATCGGATTAAATTTCTTTGTAAAATTAATTTTTAAAGGAAAATTTACGTTAAACGAACATACTGTTCAATATAACGAAAAATGACCAAGAGCTAAGTTATTATTGATAACTTAACTTTAGCTTGAAAGCATTAAAAACAACAAATCAATTAAACTTTGCAGCATGAAAAAAAATTACACTTCTTTAAAAAAAGCCCAATTTAACACTATGGTGTTTTGTGTTTTTCAATATTATTAGATTTCAGTACAACTACTTAAAATGTTAATTTTATTATTAATAAAGGTATTATGACTATAGAAACATAGCCCTTTTGATAATCGCTTTAAATTAAAATTGTATGTCCCGTAAATTCAGATAAATATCAGAAAGGGACCTAATTAAAAGTTAAAATGAAACATCCACTAGAATACTATAAAAATCATTTAATTAAATATAAATCTGAAACTAAAAAGCTATATAAACAAATGACTGTGCTTAGCACATTACGTTTATTAATCTTTTTAGCAACAGGTTTTGGCATTTATTTCTTTTTTCAACAATGGCAAACAGCTTTGTCCGTAGGTGTTTTTGGCGTTATAATATTCATTTATTTGCTATCAAAACATACCGATGTTAAAAGACAACGAGATTTCAATAAAGCCCTGGTTGATATTAATGAAGACGAAATTAAAATAGCATCCGGTTATTTTCATAAAAGAGATGAAGGACTCGAATTTCAGGATTCAAACCATTTTTACAGTTTGGATATTGATTTATTCGGGCGCGGATCATTTTTTCAATTCATCAATAGAACCACTATAAAAGAAGGGACTCAAGAATTAGCCAATGCTTTAAAAGCAAATCATATAGATCATATTGAATCTAGGCAACAAGCTATAAAAGAATTAAGCTCTAAGCCACAATGGCGACAGTATTATTCAGCTACATCTACTTTAGTTGATGTTGAAACACCTGCAAAACAAATTATAGAGTGGTTACAAAACCACAAATCGTTTTTGCCAAAAGCCATGTCATGGCTGCCTCATGTCATTAGTTTAGTGTCCGTTGCCTTATTTGTACTTATAGTTTTAGGTGTTGTAACACATCAAGTTTTGATAGGCTATTGGTTATTTTTAGGTTTAGTTATTACAGGACGATATCTCAAAAAAGTAAATATACTGGCATCAAACGCAGATAAAGTTAGAAGCACCTTTCGGCAATACTCGTCATTATTGGATTTGATTGAAAATGAATCTTTTTCTTCTGAATTATTACAGAAAAAACAAAAACAGATTCAATTAGGAGATAAAAAAGCTTCTGAAATTTTTAAAGTATTTTCAAAGCCTTTAGACGCTTTAGATAATCGGAATAATATTATAGGAGCCATTTTTGGTAACGGCTATTTTCTAACAGATATAAAAAACAGTTATCAAATACAGCAATGGATTGAACAATATACAAACAAAGTATCCGATTGGTTTGAAGTAGTGTCCTTTTTTGATGCCTATAATTCATTAGGGAACTATGCGTATAATCATCCTGAGTTTGTTTTTCCAGAAATAGTAAATAATGGTCCGGTTATAAAAGCAGCAGATTTAGGCCATCCGTTACTAAATAAAGAAAAGCGAGTTGATAGTCATTTAACTATTGAAAATGAGCAGTTTTTTATAGTAACCGGAGCCAATATGGCTGGAAAAAGTACCTTTTTAAGAACAGTGTCTTTGCATATCGTTATGGCAAATGTGGGCTTGCCCGTTTGTGCAAAATCTAGTCAGTATTCGCCCGTAAAACTAATTACCAGTATGCGAACATCGGATTCTTTAGCCGATGATAGTTCCTATTTCTTTTCAGAATTAACAAGACTAAAATACATTGTTGAGGCCATTCAAAAAGAACCTTATTTTATTGTTTTAGATGAAATTTTAAAAGGTACTAACAGTACCGATAAAGCCATTGGATCTAGAAAGTTTGTTGAAAAACTAGTGGCTTCAAATGCCACAGGGATTATTGCAACGCACGATTTAAGTTTATGTGAAATTGAGAACGAATTAGAGGATGTGAAAAATTATTATTTTGATGCCGAAATTATAAATGACGAACTTCATTTTGATTATACTTTAAAAGTAGGTATTTGCCAAAATATGAATGCCTCTTTTTTATTGAAAAAAATGGAAATCGTATAGAGTAGATTTACTTTTTTATAGATGCCTTATCTTATTCTGAAACTTGGATATGTTAAATGCGCCATTGCCTATTTCTACAGTATGTTTAGCAATTTAGTAAAATTTGTAATATGGCCACAAAGTACTTTGATTTTTGATTTCTTAATTGATACGTTGGTAACTAGAAACCTGACTTTCATACATATTCTTTGATGGTTTTAGCTTTTCTAAGTATTTTTAAAATTGAAATGACCATTATCAATAAACATATTTCGCAAGTTTTAGTACATATCCTTTTTTGGATGCTGTTTACGTTTGTATCCCTGTTCTTATTTTCAGATTTTTATTGGACAGAAAATCCATTTTTACAGTATGTATCGCTTCTAGTTGCTATCGTATATTTAAATAATTTTTTTTTGCTGCCCTTTTTTGTAAAAAAGAAGTTATATGTGCTATATGTTTTTGTGTTTGCTGCCATTTCGTTTTTGGCAACCCAATTGTACTGTTACGCCTTTGCACAATGCGGATGTACCATAATTAAGTGTTTAAGCGATTATTTATGGCAAAGTTTGGTGCCACTTATTTTCTTTTCATTTATCTGGATATTATATCGGTTTATTGATAAGCAAGAAGAAGTAGAAACCATAAAAAAAGAGCATATAGAAATGGAACTGAAGTTTTTAAAATCGCAAATAAACCCACATGTTCTGTTCAATAATTTAAACACGATTTATTCCTATTCACTAGAAAAACCTAATGAAACCCCAGAGCTTATTTTAATGCTTTCAGATAATTTAAAACACGTGTTATATGAAAGTAATGAGAAAACCATTTCTTTAGAAAAGGAAATTCATTTTATAGATAATTATATAAAATTCCAAACTATAAGAACGGAAGGCGCAAAGCAAATTATTTATAAGAAAAGTGTGGATTCATTAGTGTATCAAATAGCACCTTTATTGTTAATAACCATTATAGAAAATGCCTTTAAACATAGCACGTTAAATAGCGACATTGTTGTAAACATTAAAGTTGAAAATGGTATTTTGAATTTTACATGTGAAAATGATTTTGATACTCAAAAAGTTACCACAACCGAATTAAAAATTGGATTGCAAAACCTTGAAAAAAGACTGGAACTTATTTATAAAGATGATTACGATTTTAATATAAGCAATACAAATACCTTTACGGTGTCTCTAAAACTAAATTTACAATGACCTGTGTTATCATAGAAGATGAAATTCCAGCGCAAAAAATTCTGAAAAGTTTTATTGCAAAAATCCCTGGTTTAAAATTGCTTGGAACATTTAAAGCGGCTATTGAAGCAAATTCATTTTTAAATACAACATCAGCCAATATTGTTTTTTTAGATATAAATTTACCGGATATGTCCGGATTAGATTTTATAAAAACCATTAAAAACCCACCAGAAATAATCATGACAACCGCTTATCCTGATTATGCAGTAAGCAGTTTTGAACTCGATACCATTGTGGATTATCTGGTTAAACCATTTTCATTTGATAGATTTTTGAAGGCTGTAAATAAGGCAAAAGAAAGGCTGAGCGTTCCAGAGATAACTTCTGAAGATAATGAAGAAACACTTTTTTTAAACGTGGATAAAACACTGCATAAAATTGTTTTAAATAGCATCCTTTACATTGAATCGGACAGAAATTATATAACCGTAGTTACAGAAACCCAAAAACTATCATACATAGATGCTTTAAAAAATTGGAATGCAAAGCTTCCCGAAAGTCAGTTTATTCAAGTGCATAAATCTTTTATTATAAACAGTAAGTTTGTAGATAAAATTTCAGGGAATACACTTTTTGTAAAGGCTAATAAAATTCCTATCGGTAGAACGTTTAAACAGGAATTATTAAGTAGATTAGGCGTTTAGACTTTTAAAAAAGAAGTCAGTATCTTTACTTTTATGCAGCACATCTCTAAACTTCCAAATGTAGGAACCACTATTTTTTCTATTATGAGTGGATTGGCTAAAAAATACAATGCCATTAATTTGTCCCAGGGTTTTCCAGATTTTGGTAGTGACCAGAAATTGATTGACTTGGTTAGTAGCGCCATGAATTCTGGCTATAATCAGTATGCACCTATGGCTGGCAATTTAGAATTAAGAACAGCCATTGCCAAAAAGATGAATGCCTTGTATAACGCTGTTTATAACCCAGAACATGAAATTACAATTACTGCTGGAGCAACTCAAGCCATATCAACAATAATTTCAACATTTATAAAAGAAAATGATGAGGTTATTATATTTAAACCCGCTTATGATAGTTACGAACCAAGCATAAGGCTCAATGGAGGTAAAGTCATTCCCGTTCAGCTTCAAGCTCCGAATTTTAGTGTAGACTGGCATGCGGTAAAGCAAAAGATTAATAGTCAAACTAAAATGATTATTATCAATACGCCCCATAATCCATCAGGCACTATATTTTCAAAAGAAGATATGTTGCAATTACAAGAAATAACTAGAAATACAGATATCATTGTTTTAAGTGATGAGGTATATGAACATATGGTTTATGATGGCGAAAAACACCAAAGTGCCTGCTTGTTTTTAGACTTAAAATTAAGAAGTTTTGTTGTGGCGTCCTTTTGTAAAACCTTTCATAATACCGGATGGCGGATAGGGTACTGCTGTGCGCCCAAAGCTCTTATGGACTTATTTAGGCAAGTGCATCAGTTTAGTGTGTTTTGTGTGCACCATCCAACCCAAAAAGGCATTGCAGATTATATGCAAGAGCCGAAGCATTATTTGGAATTGCCTGCATTTTATCAAAGAAAACGCGACTTGTTTTTAAACCTTATAAAAGATTCTAGATTTACTTTTAAACCATCAAAAGGGACGTATTTTCAAGTGCTGGACTATTCAAAAATCACTGAAGAATATGATGTTGATTTTGCAAAACGATTAACCAAAAAATTAGGGATTGCATCCATTCCATTATCAGTTTTTAATGAAAACAATTTAGATAATCATGTCTTGCGCTTTTGTTTTGCAAAAACTGACGATACCTTAAAAAGAGCAGCAGATATTTTAAACCGAATTTAATTATGGATAGTAAACTAAACATAGCATTGATTCAATCCGATTTAGTTTGGGAAGACCCAAAACAGAATCGCGCTAATTTCACTAAAAAAATTGAAAATATTAATGACGATGTAGACCTTGTTATCCTTCCTGAAATGTTTACTACAGGTTTTACTATGAATGCCAGTTTGGTTGCTGAAACCATGCAAGGAGAAACCGTTACTTGGATGCAAGATTTAGCCTCGAAAAAGAATAGTGCTATTGTAGGTAGTCTTGTTGTTTTAGAAGATAAAAGCTTTTATAATAGACTCTTGTTTGTTGAACCATCAGGGCATATCATGTTTTATGACAAACGACACACATTTACTTTGGTTGGAGAAGATAAAATCTATACAGCAGGAACAGAAAAAATTATTCTGGAATATAAAGGTTGGAAAATATGTCCATTAATTTGCTATGATTTACGCTTTCCTGTTTGGGCTAGAAATACAGAAGATTATGATATTTTAATATATGTTGCCAACTGGCCAAAACCTAGGGTTTCTGCCTGGGATTTGTTGTTAAAAGCACGTGCTATTGAAAACATGTGCTATTGTATTGGTGTAAATCGAGTGGGTGTCGATGGTGTAAATAGTGTGTATTCTGGTCATTCAGCTGTGTATGATGTGTTAGGAAATACCATTACTTCTTTTGAATCTGAAAAAGAACAAATCCAAACCGTTACTTTAGAAAAAAGACATATTGAAGCTTACAGAAATAAACTTAAATTTTTGAACGATAGAGATTCGTTTACTATTACTTAAACTGAAGTGTTTCTTGAATGCCCCAATCTGCTCTAATTTCAATATTTTGAAAATGGCTTACTTTTTCTGGCTGTATCTTTTTTAAGTAATTACCCGTATCGTATTTTTTGTTACCATTAGCATCATGAATAATTCTAATAGAATAGATAGCAGGAATTAAGTTTAAAAAATCCAGAAAGCCTTCTTCAGAAATGGATTCTTCGGCTTTTACCTCACCCTTATTGTCGGTTAATTGAACAATAAGTGGATATTTTGCATTAACTAAAGTAAACCTTGCATAACCAAAATCAGACGCCTTTCTGGTGTTAATTGAATAATTCAATGTGTCATTTGTGTCATCAAAAAAATCAACAAAAGCTTCAGGCAGTATTTGGATATTATATTTATTCTCTTCTGTTTTTTTAAAGTTTAAAGCATACGTATTTGTAATGGTATCAAAACTTGAAGTAAAATCGACTACAGTAGAATCTTTATCCATTAAAGAAATTTTTGAATCATCAAAACGCACCAAAGGCGTATTGCTGGAAATATTAAAAGTTTCGTCGTAATCTATAGTGCCAGATGGCGATGTTTCGATTAAAATCGAATCTCTTTTTTGTTCACTAATTCTAACAGTAAAATCTTTTTCAAAGTCATTTTTTGAAACTTTAAAAATCAAAGAATCAACTTCTAATCTTGGTTTGTACCAGTAATTAAGACTATCGGTTTTTGAATCTTTAGTAATACGATATTCAAATTCAGAAGGTATTTCAGATAGCATTTTAATAGCCATATTTTCATAACTTCCTTCATAACCAAAGGCTATTTTTTCACCAGATAATAATCGAGGTCTAGTGGCTTTAAAATTAAGATTTTCAGAAAATAATCTAAGCGTATAGCTTGAATCTGTAGGCACTTCAATAAAGCTTTTATAAAATGCAATTTGGTCTGTTTTCTGTTGAAATTTATTATCGCCATTACCGTCCTTTAATGCCATTAACATATAAGTTCCAGCCTTAAGATTTTCAATGGAAAAAGTTGTTAAACTATCCAAAGTATTGGTAATGTATTTAGGAGTTTCTTTATAAATAATAGAATCAGTAAATGTTGAGTCAACTTCATAAAGTGCAACATTCACAAAGGTTTCAGGTTGTTTTTTAAGGGCATCAACAATATTACCATTAACGCTGAGCGAATCTATATAATCTCCTGTAGAAAGGACATATCGGTAATAAGGATAAGGATTAGATTCATTATTATCAGTAATACTATTCCCAAAATTAAAGGCGTAGGTTGTATTAGGTTGGAGCGTGTCGTTAATTTTAATGGTAATATACTTACTAGCGCCCCCAAGTGGTTTAATGTCTGGTTGCGTTTTCATAGGTGGTGAAATGATAAGCTGCTTCTGTATGTCCCTAATCTTTATATACTCATCAAAATAAACCTTGATTTCGCTTCCAGTAAAATTTGTGGAATAATTCTCGGGCTCAGACTTAATAATACTAGGAGGGGTAACGTCTTTTGGTCCACCATCTGGGGTGCCTCGGTTAGCACAATTAATAAAAATTAGACCTATAACAGCTGATAAAATAAAATTTGAAAGGGTCTTGTTCATTGACTAATTTTAAATTTTTATCAAAAGTACATGATTTTAGAGATATAACGATAATCTATTTAAGCTATTGCCATAGTTGCAATACTAATTTTTATATGTTTGGCTTCATTTAAAACAGAAATACAAGCTTCTAAAGTAGCGCCAGTTGTAATAATATCGTCTACCAAAAGAATGTGTTTGTTTTCAATGGATGATGTGTTTTGAATGGTAAATAATTCTTCGCTGTTAACCCATCGTGCTATACGACCTTTTTTGGATTGCGATTTCGTGTTTGTTACCTTTAAAAGTACATCGTCTATATAATCGGCATGTATGGCTTTGGCTATTTGTTGCCCAAACAGAGCAACTTGGTTATAACCTCTAGTTTTTAGTTTCTTTTTATGAAGCGGAACAGGAATAACTATATCAATGGTGTTGTATTTTTCAACAGACTTTAACTCACCACCTAGCCAATTTCCTAAAAGAAACCCTATATTTTCATGACCTCTATATTTAAGATTATGAATAAGTTGTTGTACGTTCCCTTTTTTTTCAAACCTAAAAAGTGCGGTACCGTTTTCAATTTTAGCACGTCCATAAAGTGCTTTTGCTATAGAATCCGTATCATCAAAATGAAAATTGGTTACCGGTAAATCATGTCTACAGTCCATACAAATAGTATCCTCATTGTCATTTAGTAAATTATGGCAGGCATGACATACTTTTGGGAAGAATAGGTTTTTGATTGATTTAAGCATAAATCATTATATGAAGTTCTTGTACATTTAGTAAAAATAAATAATCTGAGGGTTTAAGTTAAAATATGCATATAATATTACTTATTTTAATTCATTGCAATCCAAAATTTGTACGAAATTTTAAAAAACTAATCCTCTACGTAAAATGGTATGTTGGCATGAGCAGTATGAAGATAATCATCTTCTACATATATAAATAAGCGGTAAGCACCTGGTTTAGAGGGGGCCAAGAACGAAGTCGAACTGTCTGTTTGCTCGGGGAATAAACCACTAATAGTTTCTGGAATATATTCCGCATCTCCTCCTGTTTTCTGTGACTCGCTTTCTCTCATAATTTCCCAACGAAAAATCAATTTATCGTTGTCGGGGTCGGTTGCTTCAACTTGGGCATTGTAAGTATCGCCCGCTTTTAGTTTAATATTGTTGATAGCTCTCTGTCCTTCCAAAGTAAAATCATGTAATCTAGGAGTACGGTTTTTAGGCCATTCTCCATTCCAGGCATAATGCATGACATCAACCGATTCAGTCTCATTTCCATCTGGCATATACATCCCAAACCATGTTGGTGTCCGTTCTTGCTTTTGACCCCAAAGGAATGCAAAAGAACCCATCACTTGTTGGGATTGGGATACAATTGAGTTTTGATATCGACTGAGATATAAATCTGCTTTAACAGAGCTATTGTTCTCCAATGGTGCTCCCCATTCCGTTTTATCCACTTCCCAATAACCGGTAGCTCCCCATTCCGTAACCAATAAGGGTCCCTTGTAATTAGACTTTGTGATAAGCTCTGGAAGTATATCAATTGGTGCGTATAACTGAACACTCAAGAAATCTAAATCAGGAGCTCTATTGCCAATCAAATCAACATACTTTTTGTTGATTCCTGCTAAAGATGTGGTAGTTAAATGATGTGGATCTAATTCATGAATCATTTCAGATATATCATTTACTGCATCCCAAACTTTTGGGTTTTCCGAATGGTGGTTCAGTTCATTTCCAATCCCCCATATCATCAATGCTGGATGATTCTTCAATTCTATTACGCGTTTGCGAATATTTTCTAATTGCTCTCGTACAGCCTCTTCATCATTATAATCGAATCCGTTACGTTCTAAACCAACCCAAATTCCTATCATCACCTTCAAACCAAGTTCTTGAGCTTGGTCTAAGAACTCCATACCATAATAAGTACTCCAAGTTCTCAAGGCATTGGCGCCATGCTTGGCTAAAGTTCCAATCTTACTTTTATCTATAGCACCAGCGCCTTTAATGTAAAAAGGCTCTTCATTCACAAAAATACGATAACCTTCACTAGTAAGACGGATTTCAGAATTGGTTATCTTAGTGTTGGATATCTTTTTACTCTGTGCATTACAGATATAAAATAAGGTAAAAAGAAAAAAAAACAAAAAAGAACGTTTTTGGTAAATTAAATATTTCATTATTCTGATTTTAGCTGGTTGCAAATCTATTGTGTCGTTTGTGTTTGAAATTTAGTTTTTAAATACGGATTAAAAGTTTCTATAAATATACTATTAAATAGTCCAAATTGTATATTGCTTTTTTTCGAAAAACAGTAGTCTCTAAATAAAAAATAATGATTTTATATGAATACAATTTTAGTGCTTAGAAAATAAATACTTACTCAGTGTTTTTTTTAAGAAACAACAGCCATTGTTTCTCGCGGTTTTTTATTTTTGCACCTATGGCAAATCAAGACGATAAATTTAAGAAGGTAATATCGCATGCAAAGGAATACGGATATGTATTCCAGAGCAGCGAAATATATGATGGTTTAAGCGCAGTTTATGACTACGCGCAAAACGGTGCAGAATTAAAGAAAAACATACGCGACTATTGGTGGAAAGCCATGGTGCAAATGAATGAAAATATTGTAGGGATTGATGCTGCAATTTTTATGCACCCAACCACATGGAAAGCCTCAGGGCACGTAGATGCGTTTAACGATCCTTTAATTGATAATAAAGACTCAAAAAAGCGCTATAGAGCCGATGTTTTAATTGAAGATTATTGTGCTAAAATTGAAACCAAAATTGAAAAAGAAGTAAAAAAAGCGGCAAAACGTTTTGGTGATGCCTTTAATAAAGAAGAATTTTTATCTACAAACGGACGTGTTGTTGGCTATCAAGAAAAGATAAATACCATTCTTGCCAGAATGGGAAAATCTCTTGAAAATGAAGATTTAGCCGATGTAAAAGCGCTTATTGAAGAATTAGAAATTGCTGACCCACTAACAGGAAGTAAAAACTGGACCGATGTTAAGCAGTTTAACCTTATGTTTGGTACTAAGTTGGGGGCTTCTGCCGAATCTGCAATGGATTTATATTTACGCCCAGAAACAGCCCAAGGTATTTTTGTTAATTTTTTGAATGTACAAAAAACGGGACGTATGAAGATTCCGTTTGGTATTGCTCAAACAGGAAAAGCCTTTAGAAATGAAATTGTTGCTAGACAGTTTATTTTTAGAATGCGAGAGTTTGAGCAAATGGAAATGCAATTTTTTATAAAGCCAGGAACACAAGGCAAATGGTATAAACATTGGAAGGAAACTAGAATGAAATGGCATTTATCCTTAGGAATGGGTGCAGAAAATTATCGTTTTCATGACCACGAAAAATTAGCTCATTATGCTGATGCAGCTGCTGATATTGAATTTAAATTTCCATTTGGCTTTAAGGAATTAGAAGGTATACATTCAAGAACCGATTTTGATTTAAAAGCACATGAAGAATTTTCTGGAAAGAAATTACAATATTTTGACCACGAAGAAAATAAAAGTTATGTGCCGTATGTTTTAGAAACATCTATTGGTTTAGATCGCATGTTTTTAGCTGTATTCTCTAATGCTTTACAAGAAGAAGCTCTTGAAAATGGAACAACAAGAACAGTTTTAAAATTACCAAGTGTTTTAGCACCAGTAAAAGCAGCTATTTTACCATTGGTTAAAAAAGATGGATTGCCAGAAATAGCAAAACAAATTGTGGAGGAATTGAAATGGGATTTTAATGTGATTTATGACGAAAAGGATGCTGTTGGTAGACGTTATAGAAGACAAGATGCTAATGGGACACCATTTTGTATTACCGTAGATCATGACACTAAAGAAGATAATACCGTTACTATACGCCATAGAGATTCTATGGAACAACAACGTGTTAAAATAGAAGACTTGCGTAATATGATTAAGCAAGAAGTAGATGTGCGTTCTTGGTTGATGAAGATGTAACCAATTCCTGTAGAAGCAGGAATTTCATAAAGAAAAACCCAAGCAACTATATCTTTGCTTGGGTTTTGTATTTCAACTAAATTTTAATTTGTCTATTAATTTGTTGTTCTAAAGAAATAAGAGATTCAGTTCTTAAAACTCCTGAAATAGTTTGAATATTATGACTTAGTAAATGCATTAAATGTACATTATCTTTACTAAGAAGTTTAATAAAAACACTATAAACTCCCGTAGTGTAATGGCATTCTAAAACTTCAGGGAGTTTTTTTAAGGCTCGAATAACATCATCAGTGTTTGCTGCTTTATCAAGGTATATGCCAACAAAAGCCATTGTAGAATACCCTAAAACTTTAGGGTTTATAATAAATTGAGAGCCAGAAATGAGTTTAGATTTTTCAAGTTTACGTAAACGTTGATGTATGGCTGCTCCAGAAATACCAACATTACGAGCAATTTCTAAAATGGGTGTTCTGGCATCGGTTGTTAAGGCCCGTAGTATTTTTTTATCGATGCCGTCTATGGTTATGGTTTTCTGGTTTAGTTTCATTATCTATGTTTTAATCTAAAACATAAAAATAATCATTTGCTTTTAAATTGAAACTAAACTTACCCGCCAACTGGCGCCCAAAAACTAATTATTTAAAGGATTATAGCCTAAATAAGGCACTTCTTTTTCGTTGAAAATAATACCAAAGGTTTCGAGTTCTTGTAAAATAGGTTGATACACTTCTTTCGTAATAGGAATTTGTACACCAGGAGTTTTTATTTTTCCATTTAATATGGCAAGTGTAGCTATAGCAACTGGTAATCCTACTGTTTTTGCCATAGCTGTATAGGTGTGGTCATCGCCAAGCACAACCATATTCGCATCTATCTGGTACTGTTTTCCATCTTTTTCGTAACCAAATTTGTGGTACATGACAATCATGTCTTTGTCATCTTTAGTAAGTGTCCAGCTGTCCATCAATATTTTTTGAAGAATTTGTGCAGGTGTTGCTTTTTTGAGTTCAACACGTTTTTTTCCATTAAAAATATCGAGTTCAACAAGCTTGTCCCAAACAATGTCATCTTGATCAATTTTTAGAGCATGTCTTAACTTCAATTCTACAGAATCTGAAGGACTGTAAGGTAAAAAAGCATTAACAAAATCGCGATAACTCATGTTTTCGCTATCATCTATGGTATAGCTGTCGTCGGTCATGCCCAAGATTACAAATATATTCCAAGCTCTACTGAAACCTACACGACGCATGGTACCTCGGTATAGTGTTTTAATATTATCTAAACCATAAACACTTTGATACTTTAAAGAATCTCGATTGGCATAGGCTTCAAAATGTCCAAAACCATCAATGTCCAAAAACTCAGTGCGCCTAAATAAACGGTTATAAGGGATGTATTTATAGGCCCCTTCTTGTAAAAATTTGGCAGCACTACCTTGACCAGCAACAACAACATTTCTGGGGTTCCAAGTAAACTTATAGTTCCATAAGTTATTGTCGCTTTCGGGAGCAACCAAACCTCCTGTAAAGGATTCAAATAAAATAATAGTGCCACCTTGATCTCTTATGCGATCTAAAACTTGCATAGCACTCATGTGGTCTATGCCTGGATCTACCCCAATTTCATTCATGAGTATGAGTCCATTTGCTTTAGCGTCTTCATCTAAGGCTTGCATTTCTGGACTGACGTACGATGCAGTAACCATGTGCTTTTTTAATGAAATACAATTTTTTGCGACTTCTATGTGAAAACGGGCAGGAAGCATCGACACGACTATATCTGCACTTTTAATGGCTTCAACACGAGAATGGTCATCAAAAACATCCAAAGTCATGGCTTTTGCGTTCTGATGGTTACCAATTAATCTTTGTGCATTTTCAATATTTAAATCGGCAACAGTAATAAATAGACTTTCTGTTATAGATTTATCTAACAAGTATTTAAGAAGGTAAGATGCTGATTTTCCAGAACCAATGATTAAAATCTTTCGCATATTGGGTTTTGTTGAGTAATTTTGTTTTATACTTTCAAAGTGCTAAATAGCATTTGATTTTACGAAATTAATAAATATTAAAAGTATTTGTTACGAATAATTTAAAAAATATGACTAAAAAGATTTTAATTACAGCATCGATCTTAGGGATAGTAAGTATCATTTTAGGTGCTTTTGGGGCACATGGCTTAAAACAACTGATTACGCTAGAGAACCAACAGGCTTTTGAAACCGGTGTTCGTTACCAAATGTACCATGCTATTTTATTGCTGTTTCTTGGCACAACATCTTTAATTCAACCAAAAACAAAAAAAGTGATGTATTACTTAGTGATATTAGGTGTATTGTTTTTTTCCGGCTCTATTTACGGATTGGCAACAAATACCTTAACAACTTTCGATTTCAAGTCGATTGGTTTTGTAACACCAATTGGCGGTTTATCGTTTATATTGGCATGGAGTTTTATGTTTGTCGATTTTTTGAATATTTCATCTAAAAAAGGAAATTAAATTAAGGATACTTGAAATAATTGTCTTTATTTTGCATTATAAATAATTTTATATCAAATTATGGAAAACTATAGTCAGGTTACGAAAACGATTTCGTTAGAGCGGTATGGCATAAAAAATGCCAAAGTTAATTATCAATTATCACCAGAGGCATTACATGATATTTCCATTGAAAAAGGATTGGGCATTGAAGCTTCTTCTGGTGCTCTGGCTGTTAATACAGGTGAGTTTACAGGCCGTTCTCCTAAGGATAGATTTATAGTTAAAGATGCCATTACCAAAGATAAAATATGGTGGGGTAATATCAATATTCCTTTTGAAGTTGATCAATTTGATAAACTCTATAACAAGGTTGTCGATTATTTATCAGACAAAGAAATTTTTGTTAGAGATAGTTATGCCTGCGCAGATGATGATTACAAACTGAGTATTCGCGTTATTAATGAATATCCTTGGAGTAATCAGTTTGCCTATAATATGTTTTTACGTCCTACAGATGAAGAACTGGAAAGTTTTTCTCCAGAATGGACCGTTGTTAATGCGCCAGGTTTTATGGCTATTCCAGATGCAGATGGTACGCGTCAGCATAATTTTGCCATTTTAAATTTCACAAAAAAAATAGCGTTGATTGGAGGTACTGGTTATACAGGTGAAATTAAAAAAGGGATTTTTTCCGCTTTAAACTTCATCCTTCCAGTATTTAAGGACACTTTACCCATGCACTGTAGTGCCAATGTTGGAAAAGAAGGTGATACCGCTGTGTTTTTTGGTCTTTCAGGTACTGGCAAAACAACACTTTCTACAGATCCAAACAGAAGTTTAATTGGTGATGATGAACATGGTTGGACCAAAGAAAATACCATTTTTAATTTTGAAGGAGGTTGTTATGCCAAAGTGATAAATTTATCAAGAGACAATGAACCTGAAATATTTGATGCCATTAAAAAAGGCGCTATTCTTGAAAATGTGATTTTAGATGCATCTGGTCATGTAGATTTTGAAGATATATCTATTACCCAAAATACACGTGTTAGTTATCCAATTCATCATATTGAAAATATACAAGTCCCATCTATGGGGAAAAACCCAAAAAACATATTCTTTTTAACAGCCGATGCTTTTGGAGTAATACCTCCAATATCTAAGTTAACTCCAAGTCAAGCAGCCTACCATTTTATTTCTGGTTATACCGCTAAAGTGGCAGGGACTGAAGCAGGAGTAAAAGAACCACAACCATCGTTTTCGGCATGTTTTGGAGCGCCGTTTATGCCATTACACCCTTCTAAATATGCTGAAATGCTAAGTAAAAAGATGACTGAGGCTGGTGTTAATGTTTGGTTGATAAATACGGGTTGGACAGGCGGTCCTTACGGTGTTGGTACTAGAATGAAATTAAAATATACTCGCGCCATGATTAATGCAGTTTTAGATGGTCATTTAGGATTGTATAATTATGATGACTACCATATACATTCGGTTTTTGGAGTGGCACAACCTAGAACATGCCCTGGCGTCCCAACTAGCGTTTTAAGTCCTAGAGCAACATGGAATGATGATGAAGCTTATTATACCATGGCCTTTAAATTAACCAATGCATTTCGTGAAAACTTTAAAAAGTTTGAAGACCATTGTAGTGAAGAAATTAGACGTGGCGGTCCTCAGCGTTATGCGTTTTAAAAACAAAAAAAGGGATGATTTTAAAATCATCCCTTTTTAATTTTATTTCAAAAAACTTATTTTCCTTTATTGGCCTTTTCAATATATTTTTGCAACGCCATAGTCATTGATGGTGTTTCAGGAGTTGGAGCAGCAATATCTACACGTAAGCCTTTTTCCTCAACAGCTTTAATAGTTGTATTTCCAAAAACAGCAATGCGTGTTTCGTTTTGCTTAAAATCTGGAAAGTTTTTAAATAATGATTCTATCCCAGAAGGGCTAAAAAACACTAATACATCATAGTATACATTAGCTAAATCCGATAAATCGCTAACTACAGTTTTATAAAATGTAGCCTGTTTCCAATCTACACCTAAAGCGTTTAAAGTATTAGGAACTGCAGACTTTACTTTATCTGTATTGGGTAACAGGAATTTTTCGTCCTTATATTTCTTTATTAATGGCGAAAGTTCCGCAAACGTACGTTTTCCAACATAGATTTTACGCTTTCTATACACCACATATTTTTGAAGATAGTAGGCAACAGCTTCAGACTGACAAAAATATTTCATAGAGTCTGGAACTTTAAAACGCATTTCTTCTGCAATTCTAAAAAAATGGTCTACCGCATTTCTACTGGTTAAAATAATAGCTGTATAATTATTTAAATCAATTTTTTGATGTCTAATCTCTTTAGCAGATACACCTTCTACATGAATAAAAGGTCTAAAATCTATTTTTACGCGTTGTTTCTCCTGTAAATCGAAGTAAGGCGAGTTCTCTATTTTAGGTTCTGGCTGAGATACTAAAATGGTTTTCACTTTCATAAGCGCAAGTAGTATTTTTCGTTATTTGGTAACAAACACCTTATACAAAATGACATAGGGTGCGATTTCAAGAGCGCAAAGATACAAAATAAAATAAAACAAGTTGGTTTTTATTAAACTTTGATGTGTTTTAAATGAACTAATTAGGCCAATTATATTTACAATTAACAATAAAATAATCATGAGGTAGATTATAGGCAATGTTGGCTGAAAACTAAACAGTAATAAAGCGTTTATTGGCAGTAGTAAAATTCCTAAAAAGTTTTTGTAGCTTATTTTCTGAAAGAGGTATTGGTCTATGAGACTATCAATTTCAAAAAGACTTCCAATTAAACGTTCAATAAGTACTTTTATAAGTATGAAAACACCAATTCCAAAGGCTAACTTAAACATGGTGTTAATTGAAACTTGATTAGATTCCGTTAAGTATTGATAAATAATAAAACAGAATACAGATAAAGAAAGGATTAAATTACTAAATAGCAAACCATCAAACTTATCGAAAAATTTTTGGTCTTTAGAATAAATCTTAAGGTATTTAGTGTTTCCTAAAACAATTATAAAATCATCAAAACGCTTAGGGTCTGTTAATTTGGCAATAGCTACAATGACTAAGCCTATGACAATTAAAACAGTAAATAATTCGTTTGAAATAATATTACGAAGCATGGGATAAAATTATTATAATTTTTAATATAGTGGTGTATTATTAAGAAATATTTAAAATAAATAAACACTTATTAATGTACATTTGCTAAAAACTAATTGAAGGTTTATTTAAAGGCAATATGCAGGAAACGGTTGTAATTATTCCAACATATAACGAAATAGAAAACATTGAAGCTATTATTAGAGCCGTGTTTTCTGAATCTGATACCATTCATATTCTTGTTGTAGATGATAACTCACCAGATTTAACGGCATTAAAAGTAAAAGAACTTCAAGACGATTTCCCAAATCGATTATTTTTAGAAATCCGAAAAGAAAAATCGGGTTTAGGAACAGCATATATTCATGGATTTAAATGGAGCATAGAAAAAAAATACAGTTATATTTTTGAAATGGACGCCGATTTTTCGCATAACCCAAAAGATTTGATTAAACTTTACAATGCATGTCATATTGATGGGGCAGATATGGCCATAGGCTCTAGATATAAAACAGGGGTTAATGTGGTTAATTGGCCAATGGCTCGGGTGCTCATGTCTTATGGCGCATCAAAATACGTGCGTTTAATTACAGGGATGAAAATTCATGATACCACTGCCGGATTTGTATGTTATAAAAAGAAAGTGCTAGAATCCATAGATTTAAATGCTGTTAAATTTATAGGTTATGCCTTTCAAATAGAAATGAAGTTTAAGGCCTATTTAAAAAAGTTTAAAATTATAGAAGTTCCAGTTATATTTACGGATAGAACACGAGGAGAATCTAAATTAAATACAGGAATTATTTCTGAAGCTATTTTTGGAGTTATTTCAATGAAGCTGAAGAGTTTATTTAAAAAGTAGAACGGTAAATGAAGAAGACAACACTTATAAAAAATGCAAAAATAGTAAATGAAGGAACTGTTTTTAGCAGCGATATATTAATTGAAGGCGAATATATAAAACAAATAGGAGCGTCCATAAGTGCAAAATCTGCTGATGTGTTGGTTTTTGATGCCGAAGGCAAATACATTTTGCCAGGAGCTATAGACGATCAAGTACATTTTAGAGAACCTGGATTAACACATAAGGCAAATATTGAAACCGAATCTAAAGCGGCTATTGCTGGTGGAATAACATCGTTTATTGAAATGCCAAATACCAATCCGCAAACCACCACAATAGAAAAGCTAGAAGAAAAATTTGAAATTGCAGCTAAAACATCTTCAGCTAATTATTCTTTTATGTTTGGTGGAACAAATGATAATTTAGAAGAAATTTTAAAACTGGATGTTAACCAAGTTGCAGGCTTAAAATTGTTTTTAGGCTCATCAACAGGTAATATGTTGGTAGACGACCCAAAGGTTTTAGAAAATATTTTTAAAAGCACCAATATGCTTATTTCGGTGCATTGTGAAGATGAAGGCACTATAAAAAAGAACTATAAAAAACATTTTGATAAATTTGGAGATGATATCCCTATTAAATATCATCCAATTATAAGAAGTGAAGAAGCGTGTTATTTGTCGTCTTCAAAAGCCATTGAATTAGCAAAAAAAACAGGAGCAAGATTACATGTCTTCCATTTGTCAACAGGAAAGGAAACAAATTTGTTTACCAATAAAATACCTTTAAAAGATAAAAAAATTACTGCTGAAGTTTGCATCCATCATTTGTGGTTTTCCGATGAAGACTATGATAAAAAAGGAACCTTTATAAAATGGAACCCAGCAGTGAAAACCAAAGCCGATAGAGACCAGTTGTGGAAAGCCCTTTTAGATGATAGAATAGATGTTATTGCAACAGACCATGCACCGCATACTAAAGAAGAAAAAGAAAATGTTTATACCAGTGCGCCTTCTGGAGGGCCGTTGGTGCAACACGCTTTGCCGGCTATGTTGGAAATGTACCATAAAGGAAAAATATCTTTAGAGAAAGTGGTAGAAAAAATGTGCCATAATCCCGCTATTTTATTTCAAGTGTCAAGACGAGGGTTTATCAAAGAAGGCTATTTTGCCGATTTGGTTTTAGTAGATTTAAATAACCCTTGGACCGTAACAAAAGATAATATTTTATATAAATGTGGATGGTCACCTTTTGAAGGTGCTACTTTTAAATCCAGAGTTACCCATACATTTTTAAATGGTGACTTGGTGTATCAAAATGCTAAGTTTAGCAATGTAAAATCTGCCAAGCGATTAACTTTTAACAGATGATTATAAAACACCTCATAATTTGTTTAGGTTTTATGGTAATGCTTTCAGCCTGTAATGGAGCGAAAGGACCAAAAAAACCTAAAAATTTAATTTCAAAGGAAAAAATGGTAGATATATTAATTGACTCTAAACTAATAGCGTCTGCAAGTTCTGCCAATAAAAAAATAATGAGGGATAGTGGTGTTGATTTAAATACTTATGTATTTACAAAGCACAATATTGATAGTTTGCAGTTTGCTTTAAGTAATAATTATTATGCGTTCCATATAAAAAAATATCAAGAAATCTATGAAAAGGTTGGAGATAGTTTAGAAGCACTTAAAGTTAAGTTTAAGGATTTAGAAGCTAAAGAATGGAAAGAACAAACAAAACGAGAAGAAGACTCACTAAAATTACTTTCAACAGAAACCAAGAAAGATTCCATAGTTTTAATTGAAATTGAAGATTCTTTAAAAGGGGTTTTAAAAAAGAAATCAAAACAAAAAAATAGTCTGATTAAACCTGTTTCAGATAAAGACTTCCAATAGAAAAAATAGCTTTATCAATAGCTTTAAATTTATAGTTTAAAGCTGTTTTTATTTTATTACTATCATAATCTGTCTCAGAATCTAACGACTTTGCTATATGTTTAGTCAATTGGCGTCTTTTACCAGTTAGTTTGTGTTTTAACCAATCTAGTTTCCAAGCTATATTCAAAAGCCTAGCAGTTGCTAAGCGTTTAGGAACCTTGGTATTAACAGATTTTGCTAAAGTCTGTAAAAAATCTTTATACTTCCAATTTTCTGCTACCAATACAAACCTTTCATTGGTAATAGGACTATTCATAAGTGCTATCATAATGGAAACAACATCATTAACAGTTACAAGAGCAACTGTTCCAGAGGTATAATGCTTTAATCCTTTATGTGCTTTTGTAAATAAACTTCCTGAGCCATAGCGCCAAATACCAGCACCCAAAATCACACCAGGATTTACAATTACAGCATCTAGACCTTCTTGGGTTGCACGCCAAACTTCCATTTCGGCGCCATACTTTGTTATAGCATAAACATTATTGTCATCTTCAGGGTTCCAAATGGTGTGCTCAGTAATAGGTTTATTGTTTGATTCATGACCTAATGTAGCAATGGAGCTTACATAACAAATTTTTTCAATAGCATTAGATATACATAAGTTTACAATATTAGCGGTGCCCTCTATATTTGTTTGTCTTAAAAGTTGATACTTGTCAGGTTCAAATGATACAAAAGCCGCACAATGGTAAACATGACTAACACCTTTAAAAGCTTCAGAAAGTCCTGGGATATCTAAAATATCGACCTGAACCCATTCTACAGTATTAAAAAGAGATTCATAATCATCAGTATAGCAAGAAAACACACTCTTAACGTTGCTAAGTTTATGTTCGCTTCTGTAAATAGCCCTTACTTTTTCATCACTATTAATAAGTTTGTAAAGCAAATGTGCTCCTACTAAACCTGTTCCTCCTGTTACTAAAATCATGTAACGAAAGTAATGATTATTTAAAATAACTAAAGAGAAAAAATTAGTTTTCAGCCCCAAGCGCAGTATTTGGTTAAAACTTTACGTACTCACGACTTTGTGCTAAAAGATTAGTTTGTTTCTGCATTTTTATCCATTATTAGTCATCGGTCTTTTGTCTTTTTAACCCAAAGAATTACATATAATACATGCCTAATTATACACGTATTTTTATATTTGCCATAGTTTTGTAAAATATAAGAAGAATGATAAAGAATTTTGTTGAAGAATTAACATGGCGGGGAATGATACATACCGTGATGCCAGGAGCAGAAGAACATTTAATGGAAAGCATGCGCAGTGCTTATGTAGGGTTTGATCCTACGGCAGATTCTTTACATATTGGTAATTTGGTGCCAATTATGCTATTGGCCCATTACCAACGTTGTGGGCATAAACCAGTGGCTTTAGTTGGTGGAGCAACAGGTATGATTGGGGATCCTTCAGGAAAATCTAATGAGCGTAATTTATTAGATGAAAAAACATTACGCCATAATCAAGATGCCATAAAAGGACAATTAGCACATTTTTTAGATTTTGAAAGTGATGCTGAAAATGCAGCGGTTTTAGTGAATAATTATGATTGGATGAAAGACTTTTCGTTTCTTGAGTTTATTCGCGATGTTGGTAAACATATTACCGTAAACTATATGATGGCAAAAGATTCTGTTAAAAATAGAATTTCATCAGATGCTTCTGAAGGGATGAGTTTTACAGAATTTACCTATCAACTTGTACAAGGTTATGATTTTCTTCATTTATATAAAGCAAGCCATTGTTCTATACAAATGGGAGGGAGCGACCAATGGGGTAATATTACTACAGGAACAGAATTAATCAGAAGAATAGCTGGAGGTAAAGGGTATGCCATAACCTGTCCGTTAATCACAAAATCTGATGGTTCAAAATTCGGAAAATCCGAAGGGGGTAACGTGTGGTTAGATGCTAACAGGACATCCCCTTACAAATTCTATCAATATTGGTTGAATTCTAGCGATGCTGATGCTGAAAAATATATTAAGATTTTTACTTTTTTAAAGGAAAGCGACATAAATGCCTTAATTAAGGAACACCAAGAAGCACCACATTTAAGATTGTTGCAAAAACGTTTAGCCGAGGAAATTACAGCTATGGTACACTCTAAAGAAGATTTAGATAATGCCATAAAAGCAAGTCATATTCTTTTTGGAAAATCTACCAGTGATGATTTAAAGCAACTTAATGAGCAAACCTTTTTAGATGTTTTTGATGGTGTACCACAAACCCAAATAGCAAAATCTGAAATTGAAAACGGATTGGATATCATTGGAGCATTAGCAGAAAAAGGTGGCTTTTTGAAATCTAACGGCGAGGCTAGACGTGCTTTAAAAGAAAATTCAATTTCTGTAAATAAGGAGAAAGTAAAAGATGATTATAAGATTACTTCTAAAGACTTAATTAATAATAAATTTGTCTTGTTACAACGTGGTAAAAAGAATTACTTTGTATTGCAAATAGTATAGAAAATAATAAAGCCTGAGTGAGAGCTCAGGCTTTATACATTTAACCAACCAACTAAAAACTAAACTTTTCTTTTTCTTAGTTTTACATTTTGTCGTTAGTCTTTAAAATATCTTACATAAAGAATACATTATTTTTTAAATTTAATCGCTTCCCAGTTATTATCTGCTTTTTTTTGAAGACTAAGTGCGTCTTGCTCATTCCATAATTCTAATGTATTAGTTCCCCAAGCATTATAAAACAAATAAAGTTTACCATCTTTAATTTGAAACGTTTTTGGATTAACAGATACTTTAGTATTTTTTATGGCTAACGCATACGCACAATAACCGCCATACTGAGGGATGTATTTTTTAGGGTTTTTGTTAAATAGACTAAGGTTTTCTTCAGAAGAAAATTTATAATTTATACTATCAAATTTGGCAATAAATGCTTTGTCTCCTTCAATAGCTTCACCATTAAAATAAGCAACAAGATCATACCCATTTATAGCAAACCCTTTTTTTGTATTATAATCCAAGGTTTGAGCATAAGTTGATGAAACGATAAGCGTAAATAATAATATAAGACTTTTCATGTGCTAATTTTTGTTTAACAATAAGTCTAAAATGTATCAAGACCTTACAGTTTAAAACACCATAAGGTTACACCCGCGAATATCAGAATTATCAAAACGCCCAATCACTTCAAATGACCCATCCTTATTTACACGTCCCAAATCTTGAGTAGCTATAAATGCACAAGAATTAATATTGGCTAAATCAATAACATTAATTCCTCCAGTTTTATTATAATTTTGAATACTAAGAGCATCTTCAGTATTGCGGGTTAAAACTTTCATCCATGGCGGGCAGTTAAAAACACCTTGTCCTTTGGAATATCCTTGACTTAAAAGTTCGGTCATGCCATATTCACTATGAATATTTTCAACGCCAAACCCGTCTTTCAATATGTTGTGAAGTTGGGTTCTAATCAATTCTTTCCTTCTACCTTTCATACCACCAGTTTCCATGATTATGGTATGTTTTAGGTTAAATGTATACGTTTCAATTAAATCCAATAAGGCAAAAGAGACCCCAATTAACAATACTTTTTTTTCTTCAGCATCAGCTTTAATTAAAGTGTCCTTCAATTCAGAAATATTATTTAAATAAAAACCACTTTCAGCATGTTTAGATGCTTTAATCATAGTGTCTACCATATAAATTAAGGATGAACCTTCGCGTTCTAAATAAGAAGGAAGCAACCCTAAAACTACATAATCTTCAATATTGCCATAAAACTGTTCAAACCCTTTTGTAAAGCTTTGAATATAAACGCCTAAATCTGTGACATGATGTTTGCTAGTTGTGCTTCCAGTAGTTCCAGAACTGGTAAAAGTTGTTTCAACAGACGATTTAGAACTTAAAATAGTTCGTGTTTTAAAGAACTGAATGGGTAAAAAAGGGATGTCCTGTATGGTTTTTACATCGCTGGGATGTTTGTATAGTAAATCGCAAAAAGACCGATACACACTGTTGTTTTCAAATTGAAACTTGAAAACTTGTAGTGCTAAATCTTCAAATTCAGTTTGATTTTTAATATTGAAAATGGCGTTGGTATCAATCATGCTTTTATAAAAAAACAAAAGTATAGAAAATAAAAAAGCGTTGCTACTAGCAACGCTTTAAATATAATAGTATAAGTAATTTATTGAATAACTAATTTTTTAGTTACAAATGCATTGTCTTGTTCTACTTTCATAATATAAACACCAGTATTTAAATTAGAAACATCCAGTTTATTATTAGTTATGGTTTTGCCAATAATACGTTTTCCTAAAATACTATAAACAGAGACATCCATTTTAGAATTGCTTCTGCTTGAAATGTTTATATACCCTAAATTTGTTGGGTTAGGGTACATCTCAAAACCATCAATAAGGTTATCTTCTACAGAAAGAGGTGGACAGTTAGAAGTTGGTCTAGAACCTAATATAGCACAATTTCCTACTGCTTCTAAGGCTACGTTTGATAAATCCCAATCTGAATAACCATCAACACCATCATCTAGATATTGAATACCTATAAAAACATTAGATATTGCACCTGTTTCAGCAAATATATCTACTTCGTATGAACCAGCATTAACAATTATATCAATCGAGTTCCAAGTAGCTAATGAAGGACATGTCGTGTAATCTGTTGCGTATTGAATATCTAAATCAGTAGTTCCAAAACTTTCAGTAGCATCAAAAGCTAATATTAAATCAGAAGCAGAGCTTAAGTCAAGAGGGCCAAAAACTAACCAAGTATTAACTGTTTCTTCACAACCACCACCGCAAAAACCATTCATAGAATAAGTTCCAGAGGATTCCGTCCACTCATCTAAATCAGTATTAGTTTGTACTGTTACCATTTCAAATAGTTCTGAACCTCCACCACTTAAATCAAAACAAGTAGAAGTTGTCAATATTGAAAAGAATACACCATTACTATCTAATTCATCAGTTCCGTTCATTAGACGAACTTGACAATCAAAATCGCCACCACCAGAAGTATCAACTGTAAATGGACTAGTTACATCCGAATTAACATTTCCGTTTACAACAACATCTATTCTATCCCCAGCTTGCTGGTTTTCAGTCGTCCATGTAATGTCAACACTGTTTGTTCCAACTGGGAATTCGGAAAAATCTGCAGGAGAAGTTACATTTATTTCTGGAAATAAGTCTAAGTCTTCAGCTATACCAATAAAATCTAGTGCAATATCTTCGTCACCATCATTTAAATTATTGAATGTAATTCTTATATCAGCCACGGTTCCTGTCCCTATGGGTAAATCAAATTCGGTCCAATCTGAAGTAATTTCGGTTCCATCACCAAAACCATCAGCGTTGGTATCTACTGCTGGAGCTTTATTAAAATCATTTGAAGAGCCATCAGGCCTTAATGCTTTTGCTTCTATGCGCAGTAATTCAATAAAACTACCGGAATTATCATAATCAATTTCAACTACAAAACTTGAGTCATTATCCCAGTCTTCATTAGTCCCATCGTCATCTTCAGCGATGTCTAGAACAAGTGTCATGTTGGTAAAACCTGCAATATCAATATCATCAAATTCTAAAGTACAAACATCAGCATTTGGAGGTTCAGCATCAGTATCCATAGCGGCAAAATAAAACCCTCCAGCTTCACTACTAGTAATAGTATATGACGATGCTATATCTGAACCATCTGTTCTAGTAAAAAAATCTGTAGCCCCATCATTAAATTCTGCAGGTGTTGTTGTGTACCTTGTGCCATTTCCATCAGATTCAAATTCTTCTATCCAAACTATTTCTTGCCCAAAAGAGAGGCATGAAATTAAAAAAGTAAAAAGTAAAATGTAAAGTTTTTTCATAAAAAAGTTGATTAATTAATTAAGAAACTAATTTATGAATTTTTTTGAAAAAAATTTAACTAAATAGATTATTTGTAGAATTATTTACTAAAAAATAACAATTTATTTACTTTATTACTAATTTTCGTGTTTCGCTAACGTTATTTTCTGTAATCTTTAAAATATACACCCCTTTGTCCAAGTTTGAAATATTTAATTCTTTACCAGTTAAACGAGTTGTGAATATTTGTTTTCCCAATACATTATAAAATTCAACGTACTTGTTTGAGTTAAGTTTTGAAGTAATGTATATATAGGTTTTTAAACTATTAACAGGGTTTGGATATATAGATAGCCCTTCTATAGTTTGTTGTATAGACTTACTGTTAGCAACATTTTGAGCTATACCATATTGGGTTGTAAAAAATGCTAAAGTTATAAATAAAGATAAAAAGTAGTTTCTTTTCATACGCTACATTCAGTTAAGTAAAGGTAATAAATTGCTACAAAAGTGATGCCAAAAAAGTGTTAAGGATTATAGTAATTGGTCGAAATATTAAATTCCCGTTTGCCAATTGTTACCTTAACGTTATTAATCTTAGAATTTCAATAAAATTATGTTATAAGTTTTATCTTTACTTCAATAAACAAGTACATCAAGAATGAAAAAGAAGGATATCAAAATATTATTAGTTGATGATGAGCCAGATATTTTAGAAATAGTTGGATATAATCTATCAAGTGAAGGCTATCAGGTAATTACTGCTGAAAATGGACAAGAAGGTGTTAATAAAGCAAAAAAGGAACTACCGCATTTAATTATTTTGGATGTTATGATGCCCGAAATGGATGGTATTGAGGCTTGTGAAATTATTAGAAAAAACCCAGATTTAAAAAACACAATAGTTACTTTTTTAACAGCAAGAGGCGAAGACTATTCCCAAGTTGCAGGTTTTGATGCTGGAGCGGATGATTATATAACGAAACCCATAAAGCCAAAAGTATTAGTAAGCAAAGTAAAAGCTTTGTTAAGACGTTTTAAAGAGGAAGATATTGCCGATACTCTAAAAGTTGGAAGTTTGGTAATAAATAGGGACGAATACAAGATTATTTCAAAAGGTAAAGAACTTGTTTTGCCTAGAAAAGAATTTGAATTGTTATCTTTACTAGCGTCTAAACCAGGAAAAGTTTTTAAAAGAGATGAAATTCTTGATACGGTTTGGGGTAACGAAGTCGTTGTGGGCGGTAGAACAATAGATGTTCATATTCGTAAATTACGCGAAAAATTAGGAGATAAAAGCTTTAAAACCATAAAAGGAGTTGGCTACAAGTTTGTAGATTAATGCAAGCAAAATTTAAAAAATCATATCGATTTGCGATTAAAACATCGCTATATGTTACTGTATATATAACGCTCTTAATGAGTGTTTTTTTATATTATTTCTATGTGCCTAAATGGTTTCTCATATTAGGTTTTTCGGTTAGTGTATTTGTATTTTCATTTCTTATTGTTCAATTTAGTGTAGAACGTTTTATATACAAACGTGTTAAAAAGATTTATGATGATTTAACACTTTTAGAATCGGCAAGTATAAGAAAAGGATCGATTACTACAGATATGCGCACATTGACTCAGGAAATAGATAAATTTGCGCGAGATAAAAAAATTGAAATTGAAACCCTTAAAGTTAGAGAGGAATATAGAAAAGAGTTTTTGGGTAATGTGTCACATGAACTAAAAACACCATTGTTTACCGTTCAAGGTTATATATTAACCCTGTTAGACGGTGCTATGGATGATAAAAATATTAGGGAAAAGTATTTGCAAAGAGCGAGTAAAGGTATAGAAAGACTCGGCTATATCATTAAAGATTTGGATATGATAACCAAGTTGGAAGTTGGAGATCTAAGATTGAACATAGACGTATTTGACATCGTAGAATTGGTGGAAAATGTATTTGATATGTTAGAAATGAAAGCGGCTAAAAAAAGAATAACACTAACATTTGATACGGACTATAATAGCCCAATATTGGTTAGAGCCGATAAAGAGCGGATACAACAAGTGCTAGCAAATTTAATAGTAAATTCTATAAAATACGGAAACGAAAAAGGTACGACCGAAGTTAGTGTGGAAAACTTAATAAAGAATAAAGTTATTGTACGCGTAACCGATAATGGCGAAGGTATTATGAAAAGGCACTTACCGCGTTTATTTGAGCGTTTTTATAGAGTAGATAAAAGTGGCTCAAGAAAAGAAGGTGGTTCAGGTTTGGGCTTATCTATAGTGAAGCATATTATTGAAGCACATGATGAAAGAATATATGTGGAAAGTGAATATAATGTAGGTAGTGAGTTTTCATTTACCTTAGAAAAGGCTGAATAAATCGGTATAGTCTACTTTAAAATCAAACGATTTTAACCCTTTATAAGCTGGAATTTCATCTAATTTTTTTATTCTGAAATTATTTTGGGCACAACTTGGAACTAAACTCATTTCAGACAATTGTTTAGCTAAATATTCTTGTTCAAATTGTCCAGGAGTAGGTATAAAAAATGCTTTTTTGTTAAGTTTAGCTAAGTCCATAATAGTCGTATAACCCGATCGAGATATTACTACAGCACTTTCGTTTATTGTTTTTTCTAATAAACCAGATGTCATAAAATTATAAATAGTTATATGCCCATGAACTTCTATAGTTTGCTCTTTTTCCATGATACCTTTTACAAAAACCACTTTTCCTGTATAGTCTTTTAATTCTCGTAAAAGGGTGTCTTCTAAGAAGGTGCGTTGCGGTTCAGGGCCCGAAATTAAAATCATTAAATTATTTTTAATCTCAGAATCAGTTTTAGTAAATCGGCTTAACGGACCAATATACTTGGTAGGAATTTCAAAAGATTCAACATGACCTAATTTTCCGCTTAGATTGACATCACTTTCAACATCAGGAATCCAACATGCATTAAATTTTTTAATGATTTTTTGATGTATCTTAGTACTTAACCAAGTAGTATTGCCACTTAAAACATTTAACTGGTGCGTAATGAAAACGGAAGGCACTTTTTTATTACGTACTCCCAATCGGTTATCCGAAATAATACCCGCAATATCATTATGCTTTAGAATAGAAGAAATAGCTTTTTTTTCAGCTTTAAGCGCCTTTAAAAATTTAGGCGAATCTTTTAGAAGCTTTAATTTAAAAAGCTTTCCGTTTTTAGCATAAGTTATATTATAAGAAGGTAATTCAATAGTTGAAAGATTAGGAAATTCTTTTCGCAGCAATGTTAAAGCTGCGCCGTCGCTAGCAATAATAGGAACAAAGCCTTCGTCTATTAAGGCATTGATAATAGGTATGCATCTAGTAGCATGTCCAAGACCCCAATTTAGTGGTGCGACTAAAATTCTTTTTTTCATTTAAGTAATTATCTATGTGCTAAGGATCGAGCTTTGGCTATGGATTTGTCATGATCGCAGTCGAAGAGCCTCAATTCCGTTGATGGGTTTTTATTAAAATTCAAAGATAAGGATATTAAGTCTCGAGTATATTTCCTTAATTTTACCAAAATTAAAGTAATAACAAGAAATAGTTAATAAACTTTGGGAAGCAAAAACAAACTCAGAAGATTCAAAGAAAACGAAACCTTTGCAAATGTATTTCAACCCACTAGGGATGAATTGGTTAATTCAAATTTCAATTTAAAGGGGCATTGGAGAACACAAGTTTTTAAAAATGAGAACCCGTTGGTGTTAGAATTAGGTTGTGGCAAAGGTGAGTATTCCGTTGCTTTAGCAGAAAAATACCCCAATAAAAATTTTATAGGAATAGATATAAAAGGTGCCCGTTTTTGGCGAGGGGCAAAAACAGCTGTTGAGGAAGGTATTCCAAATGTGGCATTTCTTCGTACCCAAATAGAGTTAATAGATCATGCCTTTGCCGAAAATGAGGTAGATGAAATCTGGATAACTTTTCCAGACCCACAAATAAAATATAAACGTACCAAGCATCGTATGACCAATGCAGAGTTTTTAAAACGCTACAAGCTCATTTTAAAACCAGAAGGTGTTGTAAACTTAAAAACCGATAGTGAATTTATGCATGGGTACACCCTTGGCTTACTTCATGGTGCAGGACATGAAGTCCTTTACGCTAACCATAATGTTTATAAACAAGAAGGTAGCCCCGATGAAGTTACCAGTATTCAAACTTTTTATGAGTCCCAATATCTAGAACAAAACAAACCAATTACGTATATTAGGTTCAAAATTAAATAATAGTGGATATTACCATAGTCTTTATTTTAGGATTGTTTTTAGCACTTATTGGGGTTGTTCCGCCAGGATTATTAAATATGACAGCTGCTAAAATAAGTTTAAAAGAAGGCCACGTAAGAGGTATTATGTTTTCAATAGGCGTTTGCGTTGTTGTTTTAGTACAAACATATGCAGCAGCTATTTTTGCGCGTTATTTAAGTATGCACCCAGAGGTTATTGATGTGCTTCGTCGTGTAGCTTTAGTTATTTTTATTTTAATTACAATCTATTTTTTATTCATTGCTAAATCAAAACCAAAACAGCAAATAGAGCCAAAAATAAAGAGTAAGCATAGTCGGTTTTTTCAAGGCGTACTTATGTCTGCAATTAATGTATTTCCTATTCCTTACCAAGCATATATGACAATTACTTTGGCATCGTACGGTTGGATGTCGTTTGAACAAATAAGTATTATGTCCTATATATTTGGAGCAGCAACAGGAACCTTTGTCATGCTCTACATGTATATTTTCTTTTTTGATAAAATAAAAAGTAAAGCATTTACCTCCCAAAAAAACATGAATCGCATTATTGGTGGAATAACTGGTATTATATCTATTGTAACTTTAATTAATATAATTCGCGAGTTTTAATAATGAAACAGCCATAAGGTAAAGTAGTATTTTATTGATTCAAATAATATGTATGTTACATGTGTCATTTAAGAAATAATAAACACTATCACATGAAACCAGAAACTCTTAATTTTTTTGATAAAGTTTACAAAGTCGCAAAACTCATTCCTTACGGCCGAGTTACAAGTTATGGTGCCATAGCAAAATATTTAGGAGCCGCTAGAAGTTCACGTATGGTGGGTTATGCTATGAATGGGTCAGGAGGTAAAGATGTGCCAGCGCACCGAGTGGTTAACAGAAAAGGGTTGCTTACAGGAAAACATCATTTTGATGGTACTAACCTTATGCAGCAACTTTTAGAAAATGAAGGTGTTAAGGTTGTTGAAAATCAAATTCAGGATTTTGAATCTGTATTTTGGGACCCATCAAAAGCATTGTAAATATGTCCTAATTATTCAAAAATTCACAAATAATCACATATTACTTAACCACTAAAAAACAACACCAACACCCAAACTAAAGGTTGAAAACCCAATATCACCAATTTTTAAATGCTCATAGCCCCCAGAAAACTTATACTGTTTTCTATGATAATTTAAAAGTGCATTAAACTTGTTAATAGAATTACTATTAATGAGCGTTTGATTGAAGTTAGATTCCAAACTAAAAGGTTTAACAAAAAACAGTTCAACCCCTAACCCATAAGTAAAACCCAGCTCATCAACATTTCCGTCAATGTAAGAAGCGCCTAATCCCCACCACGCATTAAAACGTTCGGTTCTTACACGATGATATTTAACTAAAGCCGTATAAATGGCTAATGCGTTATTCCCAAAATTCGGGTTTACTTCCCATAACTGTAAATAATCTATTTCGAGACCAACTCTTTGAAGAAACCTCGTGTTTATATTTAAATGATTGCCGTATAATCTATTAGTTTCAAATATAAGTCGATTAGAAATCGATGTTGTAAACACTTCGCTATCCGCATTCCATTCATAAGTATAATTACCCGTATTGCCACTTTTATAAGGGTGTTTAGTTAAAACAGCATGACTCCCTCTGTGTTTCATTTCAAATGGACTTTCTATAGCTACAGAATACGCTGAATATAGAAAAGCTTTAACAAAAAACTCTCCAATAACTTCAGTTAAAAAATTATTTTTAGAATCATCATTACTACCACTATTATTATATCTAGATTTATAAGAACGGCTTTTGCTTTTTTTGCTTTCTTTTAAACTATCTTCGGCCTTATCGATTTTACTTTGACTATAGCTTTCCGAGTTAAATATAATTACGACTAAGAAAAAAAGAAAGAAGTGCTTCATGGTTTCGTGAATGAAAATTGAAAGACTAACATATCACACAAACTATGCCGTTTTTAGATTTAATTACTAATCCAAAATTCAATAACAAATCATAATAACTATATAAACAAAACTTCTAACAACGCGCTTCTGTCTTCAATCTTTATTGTCTATATTTGCCTTTAGAATGATTCTTAATTAGTGAAAACTATGGTTTAAAAACGCACTGAGTTAAATCATGATAATTGAACTAATCTCGATTTTATATCGAGGTCTTTTGAAACAGATATCAAATAGAATATGAAATTAAATAAACAAGATATATTAAAAGCACTCGAAAATATAACCGTTCCTGGTGAAGGGCAAAATATGGTAGAAAGCGGTGCTATAAAAAACGTCATGACTTTTGGTGATGAGGTTATAGTCGATATCACAATTAAAAACCCAAGCTTACAAGCCAAAAAGCGTACAGAAGTTGATATTCTAAAAACCATTCATGAGCAGGTTTACGAAAAAGCTAAAATTACGGTTAATGTTAAAGTAGAAGCACCAGCTAAACCCAAAGCAAATGTTATAAAAGGGAATCCAATTCCGGGTATTAAAAATATAGTAGCAGTAGCATCAGGTAAAGGCGGCGTAGGTAAATCTACAGTTACGGCAAACTTAGCAGTAACTTTAGCTAAAATGGGCTTTAAAGTGGGTGTTTTAGATGCTGATATTTACGGGCCATCAATTCCCATTATGTTTGATGTTGAAGCTGAAAAACCTTTAGCGGTTAACATTGACGGGAAATCTAAAATGAAACCGATAGAAAATTATGGAGTTAAAATATTATCCATTGGGTTTTTTACACAACCCAATCAAGCTGTGGTTTGGCGAGGACCTATGGCAGCCAAAGCATTAAATCAAATGATTTTTGATGCACATTGGGGAGAGATAGATTTTTTACTTATAGATTTACCTCCAGGAACTGGCGATATTCATCTAAGTATTATGCAATCTTTGCCTATTACTGGGGCTGTTGTGGTAAGCACACCTCAAAATATAGCTTTGGCAGATGCTAAAAAGGGCGTTGCTATGTTTCAGCAAGAAAGTATAAATGTTCCCGTTTTAGGAATTATAGAAAATATGGCGTATTTTACTCCTGCTGAGCTACCTGATAATAAATATTTTATCTTTGGAAAAGGAGGTGCAAAAAATCTAGCTGAAGATTTAGAAGTGCCATTTTTAGGTGAAATTCCATTAGTGCAAAGTATAAGAGAGGCTGGCGATGTTGGGCGGCCAGCTGCATTACAAACAGCAACACCTTTAGAACAGGCTTTTGAGAAATTAACCCAAAATGTAGTTCAAGAAGTGGTAAGACGAAATGATGATTTGCCGCCAACCGAAGCGATTAAAATTACAACGATGGCAGGTTGCGCAGCAGTAAAAAAATAATAGATGACTTCAGAAGAAATTAAATTAAATGTTGAAAAAGCGCTAGATGAAATCCGTCCGTTTCTGCAAAGTGATGGTGGTGATATTTCATTATTGTCTATTGAAAACGATAATCTTGTAAAAGTTCAATTGCAAGGGGCTTGCGTAGGTTGCAGTGTTAATCAAATGACACTAAAATCTGGTGTGGAAATGACTATAAAAAAGTATGCACCTCAAATAGAACAAGTTATTAATATTGATGCGTAGTTAAAAGTCAACTATAAAAGTGTCAATTAAAATATCATAACAATGAAAAAGGGAATCTAAAAATTGTAAAATTTTGAAGATTCCTTATTTTTTTCCTATCCTTTCAAATTAGCTAATAAATTGTATTAAAATAAAGACACAAACCTTAAATTTGTGGCACGAATTATGACATGCTTTTAATAAAAGTATAAAAATCAAGTAATGGAAGACATCAATATAAAAATAACAGATAGAGATGGTGTAACGCATGAAATTGTAGCACCAACAGATATGGCTATGAACCTTATGGAAGTTGTAAGGTCTTATGAGCTTGCTCCAGAAGGTACTATAGGTGTTTGTGGTGGTATGGCTATGTGTGCCTCTTGCCAGTGTTATGTTAATAGTGAAACAGAATTGCCAGAAATGAGTGATGATGAAGAAGCTATGTTGTCAGAAGCTTTTGATGTAAAGGATAATAGCCGTTTAGGTTGTCAAATACAAATAACGCCAGAAATGGAAGGTCTTGAAGTCGAGTTAGCGCCAGAGAGTTAATGCATTTACCACCAAACCAAAAACATTTTCTTTAGTTCACCGTTATTAAACTTTATCCAACATAAAGCAGAAAATTGCTGTTCAAAATAATTTTCCGTAAGCACTTTAAATGCCTTAAAGTTTAACCAACTTACATTAGTGTGTGGAAGGATTAACCAGTCTTTTTTATTTGGAATGTAAAATTTACAATCTTTGAATTGGTCTAGCTCATTTAGATTGATGTAAAACCCAACAATACAATCTGTGTTTAAAGTTTTAAGTTGGATATCTCGATGATGATAAGGCACAAACAATTGTGCTTTAAAATATACGTGTTGCGAAATATCTTCAGAATTTAAATGGAACTCATTTAAATAGGATTTACAAGCATCAGTGTAGAGCAGAGGCAACTGTTTTTCTGTTAGTTTAGTAAGTTTTTCTTTTAAAGAATCCTTTCTGTTTGGACCAATAAAATGATCGATTTCAGTTTTACCAACAGAGGCGTCATATAGGTAAAATTTATAAATAACCTCTAAATGAATCGGTTTGTTGTTCCTCAGAAGCAGACAATCCAATTCGCCTAAAGTAATCTTGTCATTTTGAATTTGAATATTTTCAGATAAAATAGAAATATCTTTTTGTTGTTGTAGTTCAAAAGACACCAAACGTTCAACATATTTACCTAAACGTAGTTTTTCATCTAAAACAATCTCTATTGTATTAGATTTTGAAGTGATTTTAAATTGAGGCAGATTAAAAATAACATTACTTTTCCATAAACATGGCGTATTTAAAAAGCCTTCATATCTTTTTTGAATCATTCAGTTTTGTAATTTACTAACTTTTTGGGACCTTCAAGTAAAACCCTTACAATTTGTAAAGTCCCATCTTCTTTGGTGGCAATTTGCCATTTAATTAATGATATTTGACCGTTTTCAATTTCAATCCCCGTAATACTTCTAGGGTGGACACAACTACCGTCATTAAAAAAAGCAATATCTCCAGGTTCAGGAAAACGTGGTCTGTGGGTATGTCCAACAACGGTTATTAAATTCTTATTTTCGGTAATCCATTTTTTGGTTCTGCGTTCAACTTTAATGAGTTCTTTATAATTTTTTGCAGGGCTTGTAGGATCAGCAATGCCCATAACATTTAGAGGCTTCCATAGAACGCGAACCATAAATCGACTCCATTTCCAAAATAAAAAATTCCACCAATCAGCTTGATGCCCATGCGTTAAAAACACCTCTTGTCCTGTTGCGCAGTGTTTTAAAACAATACCTTCATGGTAAGTAATATTACTAAAAAGTTCAACATTTGCACCTGTTTTAGCATCAAAGTACGTAGATAAATGCTTTTTTACATAATCAGGATTTCGGTAAACCATATCGTGGTTTCCCCAAATCATGTGTAGTCTATTAGCATTATGAAATTGTTTCATAAGCATATACACATTTTTATGTGCATTCAATAAAGATTTAAAAGACAAGTTTTCCCAAAGTTCGTCGCCATCCCCTAATTCGCAATACTGAAAACCTTCAATGTAATAATGCTTTAAGGCATGAAAATAAATATTTCGGTTATTGGCAAAATCATCAGCAAAACTATTATCGCCTCGGTGGCAATCGCTAAAGAGTATAAACTTGCTATCATCATCAAAATCGATGATTTTTGCAGTTGCATAGGCGTTATCTAACCTTTTCTTGGATGAAAACATATAGTAAATGTAAACAAAAAGAGACGGTCTAAAAAGTGTCATTCTGAATGAAATGAAGAATCTCTTAATAATTTAACACATTGATTATTAATTTGACAAGATTCTTTGCTTTGCTATGAATGACAAAGCTAATCACTTTTTAGATCGTCTCTTTTAAGTTTTAGAACAAAAGAGCTGTTAATGAAAAGCGTACTGCAATCCAAAAGTTAAATTATAATTCTGTTTTAATTGAATACCGTTTAAATCTTGATAAAGCGGTGTTGTGATTTCAGTTGCAAAACGCAACCCCTTTAATCCGCCATTTAAAATTAAATAGTTTAAACCAAAACCAGAATTAAGATATGTACCACCTGAGTTTGCTGTATCGGCAGTAGTCACCATCATAGGGTTTAACAAAGTACTTGCTCCATCGATTTTATCAATAAGCACACCTTCTAATCTTACGGAAACACTTAAATTATTTCCCGCTTTAGCGGCAATCCAGTTATTAAATTTATAGCGGTTTCCAAATTTATAATCTTGATCGTTATCATTTATATTTAGCATTCCCGTTAATTGATGACCCCAAGAAAATTTGTTGCACTGCCCTAGATAAGTCAGCCCTAAATTAGCACCAAAAGACCCCGTTCCTAATTGCATAGGGTAAGGTAATTGTACTTCATTGCCCATAGAGACAGGGAGTACATTTTTTTCTTCAATGCTACCTGTTGGAATAGAAACACCAACTTGAGCATGCAATGCTTTTCTATTTTTATTAAAAATGCTGTATAATGCATTAACAGAAACATCGCCTAAGCCATTTGTATTGGTAGAAAATACATTGCCATTGCGCATTTGTAAATTCATGTCGTTTTCCAAATAATTAGCCATAACCATTACTGTTATTTTGCTGGATGGTGCATACATAATACCTAGCATATGCATATTCATGGTCATATCAAGAGGAGCGACCATGTAGTTAGCGTGTCCATTAACTGTTGTAGCATCATCGGTGCCTTGTCTAAGTGTTCTCATATCCATAGTCATGTATCGGTAAGAGAACATAAATTCACCTTTATGGTGTACATGGTCTGCCATTACAGAAATAGGCGCATGACCGTCTGGCCTACCAGAGGTCCAAAAATTTGTTTTTTCTTTATCTTGAGCAAAAGTTATTGTAGATGCAACACATAGTATTGCAATGAGTAAATATTTCATTGTATAATTTTAAAATAATGTAAAATAAATTGTGTTTCTAAACGGAAATGTTCCGAAGAAATTAAAAAAATAAATAGAAGTATTACACGAAATCTGGTGGTTGAAAGGCACTATAATTATAATCGAAATGATATAATTTTTGATATGAAAAGACAGCCCCTTTTTTAAAGGCTATAAACGATTGAAATGGATTTATTTTGAAAATATTCACAAATCCAATAGGATAGTTTTCTAGTGAAACCCGTAAAGAATTAGGTTCGTTTTCTTGTTGCTTTTTTAATTCCTTAACTAAATAACATTTACCATTACATTGCAGCTTAGGTTTGTCTTTATTGACACATAAAAACTCAGCAATATAATCTTGATTAAGGACATATTCAACATAAGGTTGTACGGGTCTTAGCATGGCTACCATGTACAAGAAAACAAAAAATATTGTTATAAGTTTATGCAAAAGCTAAGTTTTTGGCAAATATATAATTAGATGCGAAATTATACTAAAGCTTGTATCATTTTAGTTAAATTTTTAGTCCTTTAGTTTTTCAATAGCAAATGCAAGTAAGCGTTCAACAAATTTGGTATAGGCCAATTCGGAAGGGTGTAAACCATCCGAAGCTACTAAATCTGGATTGTCTAATCCCATTCTGGTAATGTCTGTTATATTTACAAATACAATATCATTATTAGCGCAATAGTTTTCGGCAAAGGCGTTGTATTTGGCTATATCCATAGAGATATTTGAATTTCCATTTCCAAAGGGGGTAAAAGCATAATCTGGTATAGAAATAACGATTAGGTTATTTTTATCTCCTTTTGCTTTAGTGATAGCTGTATTTACAAGGTTCGGAAATTCAGTTTGATAAACTGAAAAAGAGATATTTTGAAACTGATTATTTACACCAACTAAAAGCGTTGCTAAATCATAGGTATTCGACAAATTTTCTGCTATAATAGCATCGATTAAGTTTGTTGTCGTCCAACCTGTTCTGGCAATTACTTTTAAATCGATACTTATATCAGATTCAAAATTGTTAATGATACTATCTTTTAATTGTTCAGGAAATCTGCATGTTTCACAAACATTTTGTCCAATAGTGTAACTGTCGCCAAGAGATAATAAATTAAAAGTTGTGCTATTGGCTTCTTCTTCTTCTTCTTCTTCTTCTTCTTCTTCTTCTTCTTCTTGGTTCTCCGCTTCTAAATCTTCATTTTGAATAGTGATTGTTTCATCATTGTTAGAACAAGACATCAGAACAAAAGAAAATATAAGACATATAAAAATATTCTTTTTCATTTTTTAAATAAAGATACAAATACTTTATTTAAATGCATTTAACCCAGTAATATCCAGACCAGTTATTAGTAAATGAATATCATGAGTCCCTTCATAAGTAATAACACTCTCTAAGTTCATGGAATGTCGCATAATGCTATACTCTCCAGTTATACCCATGCCGCCTAACATTTGTCGAGCTTCTCGGGCAATATTAATGGCTATATCCACATTGTTACGTTTAGCCATTGATATTTGTGCTGAGGTGGCTTTGCCATCATTACGTAAAACACCTAAACGCCATGTTAGAAGCTGTGCTTTGGTAATTTCGGTAATCATTTCAGCAAGTTTTTTCTGTTGTAATTGAAATTGGCCAATAGGTTTCCCAAACTGAATACGTTCTTTGCTATAACGTAAAGCGGTATCATAACAATCCATAGCAGCGCCAATAGCGCCCCAAGCAATACCATAACGAGCAGAATCTAAGCAACCTAATGGAGCGCCTAAGCCAGATTTGTTAGGTAAGAGGTTTTCTTTGGGTACTTTTACATTGTCAAAAATAAGTTCGCCAGTTGCTGAGGCTCGTAGCGACCATTTATTGTGTGTTTCTGGTGTAGAAAACCCTTCCATGCCACGCTCAACAATAAGGCCATGTATACGTCCACTTTCATCTTTAGCCCACACGACAGCTACTTGTGCAAAAGGAGCATTAGATATCCACATTTTAGCGCCATTTAGTAAATAGTGATCACCTTTATCTTTAAAGTGAGTGACCATACCCCCTGGATTGCTACCATGATCAGGCTCGGTTAAACCAAAACATCCAATCCACTCACCACTTGCTAATTTAGGCAAGTATTTTTGACGTTGTTCTTCATTGCCATATTTCCAAATAGGGTACATGACTAATGACGATTGTACAGATGCTGTAGAGCGCACACCAGAATCACCACGTTCAATTTCTTGCATAATTAGACCATAGCTAATTTGATCTAATCCAGCACCGCCATATTCCATAGGAATGTAAGGTCCAAAAGCGCCAATTTCTGCTAAACCACTAATAATTTGTTTTGGAAATTCTGCTTTTTGAGCATACTCCTCAATAATAGGAGAGACATCGCGTTTTACCCATTCGCGGGCTGCATCTCTTACTAATTTATGTTCGTCGGTAAGTAGCTCATCTAAGTTGTAATAATCTGGAGCTTCAAATAGGTCTGGTTTCATAAAGACTAGTTTTTGATGTTTTTTAGAATAGAATTATTAATAAAAACAGTGTTTTTTTAACAATTCAATACTTTGGTGGGTCAAATTTAACTAAAGCAACTGAATCATTCAGCATTTTAAAGGAGAAATTTATAGATTTAGAAACTGAGCAAGCAAACTATGAAAGTGATGAACACCTTGTTCTCTTGTTGGAGAATATCGACCAGATTTATAGAATGACGAATTAACCCCTTTTTGAACATTTTCTACAATGGCCTCATCTTCTTTTTCTACCTTTTCCAAACCACTGCCTGCACCTTGTTCTAACTTAGATGCATCAAGAACATACGATATAAATGAGACTTTAGTTTTATTAAGTGTTATTGGCTGAATAATATTAAGAGATAATCCCCACGGATAAAAATTAAACATCATGTTGGGAAATACCCAGTAATAGTAGGCTGCAACATGTTTGCCATAATCTATATGATCTTTTGGTAAATCAAAAGTATTGGTAGATTCATCTGAATATCCAATTTGAAGGTTACAATATTGGTAGGTTTCTGTTTTGTAGCTACCATAATCCAAAACAGCATCTAAATCGTTATGTACAAAAGGGACATGGAATCCTTCTAAATAATTATCGCAATATAAAGCCCAATGCGCATTAACAATAAAATCTTTATTTAAAGTTTCTGATGGTATAAATTTATCAATAGGAAGGAACCCAATACGCTCATTCATTTTATCAATGACTTGTTGAAAATTAAACAATGGTTTTAATCCAACAAATAATAAACTTCCCCATTTTACTAAAGGGAATTCATGTAAGTTGTCACATGGTTTAGGAAAGTTAGTAACTTCCTTAAACTCTGGCATAAATTCGAATTCGCCCTTAAGGTTAAATTTTCTACCATGATAACCACAAGTTAGTTTTTTTAGTTTCCCAGGTTTTAAGACTACTAAGTTTCCACGATGCGTACAAACATTAGATAAACAATTTATTTTTTGATTATCATCTTTGGATAATAATAAAGGTTCTGAAATGTAGTTGTCTAATAATGTAAAAGGATACACGGATTGAGTTTTACTTAATAGGTTTTCATCACCTATAAATTGCCAGGATTTAAGAAATACATGGTCTTTTAAAGCTTCAAAAGTACTTGGATCTTTATAAAAAAAAGCTGGAAGTGTTTCTGCTTTTCTAATATCTGAATCAATAATGTATGTCTTTGTCATAACTAATTTAATTGTACATTCGCTTTTCGTCCCTAATTTACTCATTTTAAAATTTACTGCTTTTTAAACCAACCAAATGAATCAAAAGAATGAAAAGTCACAAAAAATTGGATTACTAACAACAACGTCATTAGTTGTTGGAAATATGATAGGTGTCGGTATTTTTGTGCTTCCAGCTGCTTTAGCTAAGTATGGAACTATTAGTCTTTTAGGATGGGTGTTTACAGCCATTGGAGCTATAATACTTGCTAAAATATTTAGTAATTTTAGTAAAATAATTGTTAGTAAAAGTGGTGGGCCATATACCTATTCTAGAGCAGGATTTGGTGATTTTATTGGATTTTTAATGGCCTGGGGATATTGGGTGTCATGTTGGGTTGGTAATGGAGGAATTGCCATAGCCATTGTTGGCGCTTTAAGTTTCTTTTATCCAGTCTTAGAAACCCATTCGCTCTACCAAGTTAGTATTGGGTTGTTGTTAATATGGCTTTTTACTTGGATAAATTCAAGAGGCGTAAAGGAATCTGGTAGAGTTCAAGTTGTAACAACAGTACTAAAACTATTGCCTTTAGCATTTGTAATTATAGTAGGGTTGTTTTTCTTTAGATTTGAAAATTTTCCAGCTTTCAACTTAACCGGTGAAAGTAATTTTGCTACAATTCCAGTAGTGGCGGCTTTAACTTTATATGCTTTTTTAGGAATTGAATGCGCTACTATTCCAGCAAGTAATGTAGAGAACCCAGAGGTAACAGTTCCTAGGGCAACTATGATAGGCACAATCTTAACGACTATAGTTTATATATTAAGTACCGTAGTTTTGTTTGGTATATTACCCATGGATGTATTGCAAAACTCTGCAGCTCCATTTGCTGAAGCTGCTCAGTTAATAGCTGGTGATTTTGGAGGGTATTTTGTTGCTGTTGGTGTTATAATTTCTGGTTTAGGTGTTTTAAACGGGTGGGTTTTAGTCACTGGGCAGTTACCAATGGCAACAGCTAAAGATAATTTGTTCCCAAGGATTTTTAAAAAGGAAAATAAAAAGGGAGCACCTGTAATAAGTTTAGTTATTGGAAGTGTGTTATCTTCTTTAGTTATGCTTATGAATTTTACTGAAGGATTGGTGGATCAGTTTCAAATTATTGTAGAGATTGTTGTATTTGTGGCTCTAATGCCGTATTTGTTTACATCTGCTGCTTATATTTTAGTCATTATAGAGAAAAAGCTTCATGCAAATAACTGGGTAAAAACATTAGTTTTAGGCGGGTTAGGTATAGCGTTTTCTATTTGGGCTATTTATGGTACAGGTTCAGAAACTGTATTTTACGGGTTTCTATTATTAATGTCCGGAATGCCATTTTATATTTTAATGCAATGGAATAAAAGAGAATAACTACATTTTTAAATAAAACTCTTTGGTTAAATTTATATAATCCTGAGTGTATTGATGCCTTTTGGTTTCAATAATTAAGGTGTTTGTTCTTATAGCCCTTGGAAATTTCGAATGGTTAGGTTTTCCGAAAGAAAATTCAATCAAGCTTCTTTTTATTTCAGATGTTGGGTTGCCTTTTACATGCAAAATTTCATTAGGGTAAAGATTGAATTTAGCAGCTAATGTTATAAAGTTGATTTCCTCTTTAAAAGGAATAACCACTGAAAATGTACCACGTTCAGAAAGTAATATGGAGACACTTTTAAGTAAATGTTCAAATGGCATAGCGTCTTGAAAACGTGCTAAATCGCGTTGCGTATTATCCGTTTTATAGTCTTCAGCATAGAAAGGTGGATTACAAATAATTAAATCATATTGATCCTCAATTTCATCGGCAAACGTTTCTAAAGAAGTGTGGTAACAAAATAATCTATCGCCCCAAAGTGATTGTTCAAAGTTGTCTACACATTGTTCGTAGGCGGTATCATCAATTTCAATAGCATCAATCACCTCAATCTCTATAGGTATTAAAGAGCTTCGTTGTGCCATCATCAATGATAAAATACCAGTTCCTGCCCCGATATCTAGAATAGAATATGGATTGCTTTTTAATGAAACCCAAGCACCTAGTAATACACTATCTGTTCCAATTTTCATAGCGCATTGATCTTGGTTAATCTTGAAATTTTTAAATATAAAGGGCTTTTTGGACATATTACGAATATGGATTTTAAAGTAGGCAAATATAGTTCTAAATTATAGTTTGAATCTTAAACGTTTAATAAAAAATATTAAAATAATTCAGACAAAATGCATATTATATCGATAAAATACATATATTAGCAACCTTAGCCTACAAAATAATTAAATATGTGCTATTATTTAAACCCCAAAAACGATGAAAAAACCAAATCAAATTATCCTAAAGTTAAACGAACTTTTAGCTATTAATAGTGATGCTGAAAAAATTTATTTAGATGCCTTAAATCAAGTTGAAGATGAGGCTTTAAAAAATTTCTTTAGAGCAATGGCTTTTGAACGCAATGAATTCTGTAGGTTTTTAGGTGCAGAAATCCTTCAAGAAGGAGGCGAGCCTAAATATCCAGAACATAAAAAACATATATCTGTTGATCTTTGGTCGAACAATCTAACCTATATAGCAACTATTAAGGATGAATATGCACTTTTAGATGAAGTTTGTAATATTAAGTCTTGGAGTATTAAAAAATACCATGAGATTATTGATAAAATGAAATTTCCAGAAAACACCCTTCAATTACTAATAAAACAGCGTAACACTATTGAAAATAGTTTAAACAATCTTAAGATTAGCGAAAGCCTAAATTTAGCTTAAGTAGTATGGGGTAGAATTGTAATTAATTTGGTTAAAGATATAAATCAATTAAACCTTCAGGCGTTTCAACAAGAATGGTTTTGTTGGTTCTGTCTACTTTAACAATAAACTCATCATTCATTGGGATAAGAATTTCAATGCCATTTCTGTCTATTTCAAAAAGGGATTGAGCAGTTGAGTCATTTATAGCTTTAATAGTACCGACATTTCCAAAATTTTTGTCTGTTATCGTAAAGCCAATTACTTCATGAAAGTAAAATTTGTTACCTTCTAATTTTGGTAATACATCTAGAGGTAAGTATAAACCACTTTTCATAATAGCATCAGCATCGGCTTCAGCATCAACATCTTCAAATTTTATACGGAGTAATTCAGATTTGTGTAATTGCGAACGTTCAACAAAAAACGGCACAAGGTTATTTCTAAGCTCTAAAAAAATAGCATCTAAATGTTCGTAAAGTTCAGGTTGGTCGGTATCCAATTTAGCTAAAACCTCGCCTTTAAAACTGTATTTTTTAACAATTTTTCCTAAGTAAAAACAATCTTCTTTTTTCATAGAAAGCTAATTTTTTTCATTTCCGCGAAGGCGGAAATCTTTATAATCTAATTTTCGTTATTACCATTTTTTGACTATCACTCAACATCAATTTTAGCAAGAATCTATTTAAAAATTCATGAGATTCCTATCTTCATGGGAATTATTTAATCAAACTCCTAAAAGTTTGATTAAATAAAAAACTCCGATATTTCTATCGGAGTTTAAAAGTATAAAAAAAATAATTTTTATTCTTCTTCGTTTGAAGCTTCTGCGTCAGGAGCAGTTTCTTCAACTACTTCTTCTTCAACAGGAGCAGGAGCTGCCGCAGCAATTCTTGCTTCGTTAACAGCTTTTTCAGCTGCTAATGCATCTGCTTTAGCTTTAGCTTCAGCTTCTGATAAACCATCTGCTTTAGCCTGAACTTTACTTTCTTTTTCTTCTAACCAAGCTGCAAATTTAGCTTCTGCTTGCTCTTCAGTTAAAGCCCCTTTTCTAACACCACCTACAAGATGATTTTTTAGTAAAGCGCCTTTGTAAGATAATAAGTTTTTAGCAGTATCAGTTGGTTGCGCACCATTCTGTAACCATGTTACTGTACCATCAACGTTTAACTCTACTGTTGCTGGGTTTGTGTTTGGGTTGTAGATACCTAATTTTTCTAAGTATTTACCGTCTCTTTTTGAACGTGCATCTGCTGCAACGATCCAATAGAAAGGTTTTCCTTTTTTACCGTGTCTTTGTAATCTAATCTTTACTGGCATAATAATTAATTATTTGAGGTTCTCGACCTCGGTTATTAATGAGGGCGCAAAGATATTATTATTTTTTAATATTACAGCACTTTATTTGTGTAGATTTTTTTAGCTATAAAATTGATTTTTAGAACAATAAGCAAACGGGCTCAGAAATTTTAGTGTCATGCATAAATTTTAATAGTCCTGTGGAAGCATTAACACTAAAAACAGAAATATTATGACTCCATCTATTGGCTACAAGTAAAAATTGTCCAGTTGGGTCTAAAGTGAAATTTCTGGGCCAATTACCATGAACAGATATAGTTTGTATTTTGTTTATGGTACCACTATTAGTTTCTCTTTTAAAAACAGCTATCGTATTTTCCCCCCGGTTTGAGGCGTATAAAAAACGCTCATCTTTGGATAAGTGAATGTCGGCACATGAGTTTTTTCCATTGTAGTCGGCTTCTAAAGTGGAGTCTTCGTCAATTTTAGTAAACCCTTTTTCAGTTTTCTGTCCTACAGTAATAGAACTGCTATATTCATTAATAATATAAATAAATTTGCCGTTATTAGTTAAAGCAAAATGCCTTGGGCCTGCATGATTTGCTAAGTCAACAATTGATGAATCTATGAGTTTAAATTTGTCATTTTCTAATTGGTAGTTATAAACAGCGTTCTTCCCTAAATCAGAAACGTATAATTGATTTTTATAAAATTCTGCTGAATGTACATGGGACACTATGCTATCAACATTATGTTCTAAAACCTGAAAAGCTTCTGTTAAAGTCCCGTCATTTGCTATCGTATGTATTGAGGCATTTCCGCCTGTATAATTTGAAACAATAGCTTTGTTTCCTGATTTGTTTATAGCCACATGACAAGGGTGTGCCCCATGGGTACTGACTTTACTTAATAAAGTCAGGTGCTTATTATCGGTAATCTTAAATGAAGAAACCATCCCTTTTTCATGTTCAACTACAGCATAAATATGTTTTTTGTCTGGAGAATAGCTAAGATAAGAAGGGTTTTCTGCCTTAGCAACCAATTCCTTGTTTGTTAACGCTCCTGTTTCTGTATTAAATGTTAGCTTATATATACCTTCACTATCCCCACCAGTATAGGTTCCAACATAAAGTGTGGTGTCTTGAGCAGTGCAATTTAAAATACTTAATGTTAATAATAGAGTATATAGTTTAAGTTTCATAAAGGTGAATGTTTTTCAGTTCTTAAAAATAGAATAATTTCAAAGAACTTCGATAGAAAATGTTTTTGTTTTTGTTTACAACTGTTTATAACTTCACTTTAAAAATCTATCAATTCTATGTATTTTTATAAGCTCGTTATTTCCGACTGAACAAATACACAAATCAACGAATAAACAGAAAAATGTACTTAATTTTCGATACCGAAACTACAGGATTGCCAAAACGTTGGGATGCACCTATTACCGATACGGATAACTGGCCAAGATGTATTCAAATTGCATGGCAGTTGCATGACGATATGGGAAACTGTATCGAGCATCAAGATTATTTGGTACAGCCAGAGGGTTTTAATATTCCGTATGATGCTGAAAAAATTCATGGTATTTCAACTGAATTAGCGCAAGAACAAGGCGTTCCATTAGCAGAGGTTTTAGAAAAATTTAATGTAGCACTAGGTAAAACTAAATTTGTAGTCGGGCAAAACGTAAAGTTTGATTTAAACATTATGGGAGCCGAATTTGTACGTGGCCATGTTGAAAATCCACTACAAGAACTTCCTGTTTTAGATACCTGTACCGAGCACACAGCCAATTTATGTCAAATTCCAGGTGGACGTTACGGAAAGTTTAAATTACCAACACTGTCCGAGTTGCACGAACATTTATTTAACGTAGGTTTTGCAGAGGCACATAATGCGACTGCCGATGTTGAGGCAACCACACGCTGCTTTTTTGAATTATTACGTTTAGGTGAATACACGAAGGAACAATTAGATGTACAGGCTGAGTATTTTCAGAATTTTAAAGAGGAAAATCCGAGTGCAATTCAGCTTATAGGTTTAAAGCACATTAACCTTAAACGGGAAAGTGCAAAAATTCTTGAGCGGATCAAAAAAAGCGAATCTAGTGATTTATCATCTGAAGACATTGAACAAAATGTTTCAGATTTAGCCGGTGTCGATTTTGTGCATTTACATAACCATTCGCAATTTTCAGTATTACAATCAACTATGGGCGTTGCTGATATTGTATCTGCTGCAGCCGAAAATCACATGCCAGCTGTTGCCATTACGGACCATGCCAATATGATGGGGGCATTCCATTTTGTAAATGCCGTAAATAAACACAATAGTGTCGTAAACGCTAAGATAAAAGCTGCTGAAGAAACAGGTGAAACCGTTACCGTAAAAGAAATAAAACCTATTATAGGTTGTGAGTTTTTTGTTTGCGAAAATCACTTGGATAAATCTAGAAAAGATAATGGTTACCAAATCGTATTGCTGGCTAAGAATAAAAATGGTTATCATAATCTGGCTAAACTATCATCACATGCCTTTGTAAATGGGTTTTATTACTTACCGCGAATTGATAAAAAGCTTATTCAAGACTATAAAGAAGATTTAATTGTACTTACGGGGAATTTATATGGCGAAGTGCCCAGTAAAATCCTGAATGTTGGTGAGAATCAAGCGGAAGAAGCATTACTTTGGTGGAAAGCGGAGTTTGGCGATGATTTGTATGTCGAGTTGATGCGCCATAACCAAGAAGATGAAAATCGTGTTAACCCAACTTTAATTTCGCTGGCAAGAAAACATAATGTTAAGTTAGTCGCTTCCAATAATACCTATTACAAAGCCAAAGATGATGCTAATGCACATGATATTCTATTGTGTGTAAAAGATGGTGAAAAACAAGCCACACCCATTGGTCGTGGTCGTGGTTATCGATACGGATTACCAAATCAGGAGTACTATTTTAAGTCATCAGAGGCGATGAAGCAACTGTTTAAAGATGTGCCCGAAGCTATTTCAAATGTGCAAGAGGTGGTTGATAAAGTGGAAGGGTATCAATTAGCGCGAGATGTATTATTACCTGCGTTTGATATTCCAGATAAATTTAAACATGATGAAGATTTAGTAGATGGCGGTAAGCGTGGAGAAAATGCCTATTTAAAACATTTGGTGTATGAAGGGGCTAAAAAACGTTATGGCGAAACACTATCTGAAGACGTTATAGAGCGCCTCGATTTTGAGTTAAGCGTTATTGAAAATACAGGCTACCCAGGATATTTTTTAATTGTAGAAGATTTTATTCGCGAAGCCCGAAATATGGATGTTTCGGTAGGTCCAGGGCGAGGCTCTGCAGCGGGTTCCGTAGCAGCATATTGTTTGTGGATTACCAATATAGACCCGCTTAAGTATGATTTGCTTTTTGAGCGTTTTTTAAATCCGGACCGTATTAGTATGCCAGATATTGATATTGATTTTGATGATGAAGGTCGAAGTCGCGTTATGGACTACGTTATCGAAAAGTACGGAAGCAATCAAGTCGCACAAATTATTACTTACGGCACCATGGCCGCCAAGTCGTCTATACGAGATACGGCTCGTGTATTAGATTTACCGTTATTTGATGCCGATAGAATTGCAAAATTGATTCCGACCATGTCTAAACTCGGAAAGATTTTTGGCTTGGATGAGAAGGCATTAGGTAAAAAGTTTAGAGCAGAAGATTTAGAAAAGGTCAACGAGCTTTTAAATATAGCAGATGGAAGTGATTTACAAGCCGAAACGGTTAATCTAGCCAGAACGCTAGAAGGATCGGTTAGAAATACCGGAATTCATGCCTGTGGTGTGATTATTACACCAGATGATATTACCAAATTCGTCCCCGTATCGGTAGCCAAAGATTCCGATTTGTATGTCACTCAGTTTGATAACTCGGTGGTGGAAGATGCGGGGTTGCTTAAAATGGATTTTTTAGGGTTAAAAACGCTGACTTTAATTAAAGACACCGTTAAAATTGTAAAAGCAAAACATGGTATTTTGCTTGACCCTGAGAATTTCCCTTTAGATGATGAAGAGACCTATGCGTTATTTCAACGTGGTGAAACGGTTGGTGTATTCCAATACGAATCTCCCGGAATGCAAAAACACCTTCGCGATTTAAAACCCACCGTTTTTGAAGATTTAATTGCCATGAATGCTTTGTATCGTCCAGGACCTATGGAATACATTCCAAGTTTTGTGCGTAGAAAGCATGGCGATGAAGATATAGAGTACGATTTACCCGCCATGGAAGAATACCTTAAGGAAACTTATGGTATTACGGTCTATCAAGAACAGGTTATGTTATTGTCTCAAAGCCTTGCCGGGTTTACCAAAGGTGAAGCCGATGTATTACGTAAAGCCATGGGAAAAAAGCAAATTGCGGTTCTCGATAAAATGAAACCTAAATTTATTGAACAAGCCAGTGAAAAAGGACACGATGCTAAAATTCTAGAAAAAGTTTGGAAAGACTGGGAAGCCTTTGCAAGTTACGCCTTTAACAAATCGCACTCAACCTGTTATGCCTGGATTGCTTACCAAACAGCGTATCTGAAAGCACATTATCCTGCGGAATATATGGCGGCGGTACTGTCCAATAATATGAACGATATTAAGCAAGTAACCTTCTTCATGGAAGAATGTAAACGCATGAAATTAGACGTTCTTGGTCCCGATGTCAATGAATCGTTTTATAAGTTTTCAGTAAATAAAGACTACGCAGTACGTTTTGGTATGGGTGCTATAAAAGGTGTTGGGCACGGTGCTGTAATGACCATTGTTGAAAATAGAAAAAAAGACGGTCATTATAAATCTATTTTCGATTTTGCGAAGCGTATCGATTTACGTGCAGCAAACAAAAAAGCCTTTGAAAATTTAGCTTTAGCTGGAGGTTTTGATGGTTTGGGCCATACCCATCGCGCACAGTATTTTCATGATGATGGTGATGGTATTACCTTTTTGGAAAAAGCCATTAAATATGCACATAAACACCAAGAAAATGAAAACTCCGCACAAGTTAGTTTGTTTGGAGAATCAAGCGATGTTCAAATAGCCGAACCTGAAGTGCCACCATGTGAAGAGTGGGGCACCATGGAAAAACTGAGTAAAGAGCGTGAAGTTGTTGGGGTTTATATTTCTGGGCATCCGTTGGATGATTTTAAAACCGAAATGAAAACCTTTTGTAATGCAACAGTTGGGATGTTTAATAATTTAGAACCTTATGTAAATCGCGAATTAGTGTTTGGAGGTGTGGTTACCGATGTGCAACATCGCGTAAGCAAACAAGGTAAAGGCTGGGCCTTATTTACCATTGAAGATTATACCGATAGTTTTGAGTTTAGAATTTTTGGCGAAGAGTATTTAAAGTTCAGACATTTTTTGATGAAAAACAATTTTGTATTTGTGAAAAGCTTTGTACGCGAAGGTTGGATAAATAAAGATACAGGAAAACGTAGTGACCCTAGGTTACAGTTTAATAGTTTTCAGTTGCTACATGATGTCATGGAGAATTATGCTAAAAAGTTATCCATTCAAGTAGATATTAAAGACTTGGACGAACAGAAAATTATTAATTTAAAAGATTTACTGCATATGCATCCTGGAAATCAAGCATTGAATTTTTTAGTTTATGATATGAAGGAAAAGATAAAACTGAACATGTCTAGTAGAAGACAAAAGGTTAAAGTTTGTCAAGAGTTGTTGAATGAGTTAGAAGCACAGGATATTAAGTTTAAGTTGAATTAAAAGGAATAAAAAAATAAAATGAATAAAATTAGAATTAATTATTGCAGTGCTAGAATAAATTCTCAAGTATTTGGAAGCAACAATGAACATATGATTTCAATTGTATATTTTACAATAGATGGCGTTAGTTATGAGTCGGTTTTAAGGCAACCATTTGGAGGTAAAGATTTTTCATTTGAAAAAGACCCAATTGAAGTTGAAGTGCCTGAAGAGTTGAAAAAGAATCTGAATTATGAACAATTTCGCGAAGTAACGGAACAATATTTTAGAAAATTAGTTGGTGCCAATGCTCTCCTTTTTAGAATAAGTGGTGGAAGCAATATTCAAGTAACTAATAGTTTTTTAGAATTAAATCATTCTACAGAAATTGATAAATCTGGGTTGCCTGGTGCATGGTAATAAATTTTAAGTTAATATTATTCTTAACTTTTTCATTAGAAAAAAGCGCAAGAATCTGCCAGATAAATAAATCAAATGCAAGATATTATCTGAAAATTAGCAAAACTCATAACAATAAGAGTTTTGCTAATTTTTTGGAATTTTAATACATCGTAAGCTTACCTCGGTGTAATTTATTAAACTTTACCATCCAAGTAATCCCCTAAACGATCCAATTTATCATTCCAAAATTGCGCATAGAATTGAACCCATTTATTAACGTCTTTAAGTTGTTTTGGATTGGCATTACAATAACGCTCACGACCTTGCGATTCGATATGGACTAAACCAGCATCTTCTAGCGTTTTAATATGTTTGGTGACCCCCTGTCTGGTCATTTCAAACTGGTTTGATATTTGTGTGATCGATAAGGCTGAGGTTGCAATAACCAAAGCGTGAAAAATGTCACGCCTTGTTGGGTCTGCAATAGCTTTAAAAAGTTTGGTTATTTTATCCTGCATTAACTAAATTTTTTAAATAATTTGTTAAACCAGAAATACAATTATCCCATCCACCATTAAAGCTTTCAAACATGGCTATGGCGGTTTCACCTTTATAATTTGAAATGCCTGAATGTTCCAAGTTTAGTTTCGTGCCATTTTCGGTAGATGTTAACTCCCATTTTACAGTAGTTTCTGTTTTTGTATCTGCAACTATCCAGGTGTATATTAATACGTATGGATTAGCATGTTGCACTTCACCACAAATAACAGTACAACCTTTATCGTTTGGAGGCGAAGTAAAGGTGTATTTATATCCTTTTTCTGCTTTAAAATTGGCTGGAATAAACCAAGTTGAGATTTCTTCGGCTTTTGATATGGCATTCCATACTTTGTCTATGCCGTGATTAAATAGCACTTCTTTTTTAATTGAATCTGTCATAATTATTCTGTTATTTGATTATTATGCAACTATGTGGTTGCTAATATAAAACAAATGATTTTAATATGCAACTTTTTAGTTGCTTAGTTGGAATTTTCTTGAAAGTTTTACACTTGCGCAAGGGATAGAAGCGGAAAGCCCACAGCCCGATCCCGATAGCTATCGGGAGAGGTGCGAGGACTTGTAACGGATAGCCCGACCCTTGTGGTTGCGCCCAAAAGATTAAAATAAAACGAACTGATGCCATTATAGGGAAAACAAATTGTTGCTATGTAAGCTTTCGAGTTTTTTTTGACTAAATTTGTGTTATTAAAACGAATTAAGAACATATTAAAATATAAATATTATGGCATTAGAGATAACAGATGCAACGTTTGAAGAAACGGTTTTAAAAAGTGAGAAGCCTGTATTGGTGGATTTTTGGGCAGCTTGGTGTGGACCATGTAGAATGGTTGGACCAATTATAGAGCAAATTAGTGATGAATATGATGGTAAAGCCGTTGTAGGTAAGGTTGATGTTGATGCTAACCAAGAGTTTGCTGCCAAATATGGTGTGCGTAACATCCCTACGGTTTTGGTTTTTCAGAACGGTGAGGTTGTTGGACGTCAAGTTGGTGTAGCACCTAAAAATGCTTACACAGATGCTATTGATGGGCTTTTGTAATAGATAAGAAAAAAAGAAAGTAGAAAAGGTTTGCCGGAATGGTGAACCTTTTTTTATTTTAGACTAAAATTAAAACTTATGAGTGATACAATAAAAGTGCAGGATATTATTGATAGTAAATTGATAGAACAACGCAAAGTGTTTTTGTGGGGACAAGTAGATGATGATTCTGCAAAGCATGTTATTGATAGGTTAATGTATTTAGATGCTTTGGAAACCAAGGATATTCATTTATATATTAATAGTCCTGGCGGTTATGTAACGTCTGGTTTTGCAATTTATGATTGCATGAAATCTTTAAAAAGCAATGTGTCTACTATTTGTACTGGTTTTGCAGCATCAATGGGCTCAATTATATTATCTGCAGGAACTAAAGGTAAACGTTTTATTCAGCCACATGCCCGTGTTATGATTCATCAGCCAAGTGGCGGAGCTCGTGGTCAGGCTAGTGATATTGAAATTACGGCTAAAGAAATCTTGCTAACAAAAGAGTTAAGCGCAAAAATTTTAGCTAAAAACTGTGGGCAAAAGTTTGATAAAGTCATGAAAGATTTTAATCGTGACCATTGGATGGGCGCAGAGGAGTCTGTGGCTTATGGGATTGTTGATAAAATGATATAATTGAATTTACGAAGCGAATTAAATAAAGCAGAAGGGTTTAAAAATCTAGAACTACTTGCCAAACAAGTGGTAGAGGGTTTTATTGCTGGAATGCATAAGAGCCCGTTTCATGGATTTTCTGCTGAATTTGCGGAACATAAAATTTATAATCAAGGCGAAAGTACACGTCATATAGATTGGAAATTGTTTGCTAAAACAGATAAACTCTACACCAAGCGTTATGATGATGAAACGAATTTGCGCTGTCATATTATTTTAGACAACAGTAGTTCAATGCATTACCCGAAGTTAGATTCGTTTTCTATTGACAGTTTAAATAAAATAGGGTTTTCGGCACTAGCAGCAGCCTCTTTAATGCATATTTTAAAAAAGCAGCGTGATGCTGTTGGTTTAAGTATTTACAGTGATGCGTATGATTATTATGCGCCTGAAAAAGGGAGTGAGCGCCATCATCAAATGTTATTGAATCATTTAAGTAGTGCGGTCGTATCGAAGTCCTTAAATAAACAAACAGAAACGTATAAGTATTTGCATGAAATAGCTGAAAAAGTTCATAAACGCTCTATGATTTTTTTGTTTACGGACATGTTTCAAACCTCAGAAGATGACGTAAAATTATTTGAAGCATTAAGGCACCTAAAATATAATAAACACGAAGTGATTTTATTTCATGTATTCGATAAAGAAAAGGAATTGCAGTTTGATTTTGATAACAAACCAAAACGTTTTATTGATGTTGAAACGGGTGAATATATAAATCTGTATGCAGATTCCATAAAAGACAATTATAGTAAAGCTGTAGATGATTATTTTACAGCATTACGTCTAAAATGCGCCCAGTACAAAATAAAATATGTGGAGGCTGATATTAATAAAAATTTTAATAACATCCTCACTACCTATATGATAGAACGCCAAAAGTTTGCTTGAGATTCCTGCGTCTACGAGGATGACTATTTAATGGCAAATCTTTTTTAAAAATTTCTATAAAAAAGAGGAGAAAACATTTGAGATATAAAAAAAGGCGTGTATATTTGCAACCGCAATAATGCAACGGTCTGGTAGTTCAGTTGGTTAGAATGTCGCCCTGTCACGGCGAAGGTCGCGGGTTCGAGTCCCGTCCAGACCGCAAAAAATTGCAAAAAGAAAGCTCTGAGAAATTAGGGCTTTTTTTAGTAATTGTAAAATGTTGTGTTGTTCATGCCTTGTGCATGACGTAGTTATGTTGAATTTTATTCAGCATTTCCAATGAGAAGCTTTCCTTTTTTCTTTACCGAAAATCGGGATGCTTTTTTGTTTTAAACATTGTCTAAAACATAGCAAAATTAAAAAAATGTGACTTTTCAATAACCCCTGTGTCCTATAAGTGCTATTAATCAATAAAAGGGGCTTACGAGAAATTGTGGCTCTTTTTTGTTTTGTAAAACTATTGGATTAGAAATGCCATACATTTAATTCCAATGTAACAGGCTACGTTCCTTCCAATACGCTTCAGTTTTAACATTCACAGCCTTGAGCGCTTCGAGTTCTTGTTCTGTAAATACAAAATGTAACGCTTTTAAATTTTCTTGAAGTTGTTTTGTGTTTGAGGCACCACTTAATACATACGTTGGATTTAAACTATCTATTACAAAACGCAGAGCAATAGCATCTATTCCTACTTGATATTTTTCAGATAAGTGTTGCATTTTTTTGTAAGAGGCCTGATAATGCTGAAATTTTTCATTTGGAAAAACACGTCCGTTGGCTAATGCCTCTTTAATGATGACATTTTTACCTTGTTGAAGGGTGTTTTTTAATATTGAAAAAGTAGATTGCTCAAATATATTATAGGTTACTTGAAAACTATCAAAAAGGGCTTCTCCATTAATTTGAAGGTTTAAAGCCGCTTCAATAACCGCTTTTTGATTGGCCCCACTTGTTGTAATTCCAATGTTAAGCCCAGTTTCTTTTTTTATATCGGAAAGCTGATTGAGTACAGGGTTATTTTCTAAAATGCCACTTTCAAAAGTGGCAGAATGAACCTGGTAGTATTTTAATTTTGGAAGCATGCGTTTAGAAACCTGCCATTGCTCTTGCAATTTGCCTAGAGCATGTTCTTTAATTTCATGTTTACCACTAAAACCCAGTTTCCAATTGGCCACATAAGTATAGCCCCATTTTGTGCCTAAAACAACATCTGGATAATTATTTTTAACATGCCATGCCTCCAGAAATGCTTCGCCTTTGCCATAGGATGGTGCTGTATCAAAGTACCGAACTCCTAAAGTATATGCTTCATCCAAAACCAAAAACGCATTGTTTTTAAAAGCGTCTACAGATTTATCTATAGACTTGTTATCTCTTATATTTATGTATTCTGGTCTGCCTAGAGCTGCTAAACCTAAACCTATTTTTGTTGATGCCATATTAATGCTTGTTGTTGTATTTTGCTTGACAGGTTTCGCAAGTATATGTACTATTATGTATGCTTATCTTATCTAATTTTCTAGCAACATCTTGTATAAAGGTATTGTAGGTTGCTGTACTTGGATTTCCATTTTCACCTTTCATAAATGTATAGTGTTCCCCCTCCCATTCTTGTCTTCCCCAACAATTTGGACATATGCCTTCAGGTGCGTTTCCAGTTTCTTTGTGTTCTGATTTTCTTTTAAAATAGGTCTTTAAATTATCTATTATAGTCATGGTGTTTATTTTATGAGTTCGGTTTCAATAATAACATCACTTTGCAATGTTTTATGCACAGGACATTTGGATGCAATGTCTTTTAAACGTTGTTTTTGTTTTTCATCTAAATCACCAATAAACTTCAATCGTTTTTGCAAATGATCAATTCGTTTAGATTGTTCTATATCCAACATTAAATCATCACTGTGTTTTTTGGAATAGGTAATATAGACAAAGACATCTTGTAAATCCCATTTTTTTCGTTCGGCATAAAGTTTTAATGTCATAACGGTACAAGCTGCTAACCCCGCACTTAAATAATCGTAGGGCGAAGGCCCAAAATCATCGCCACCTACAGATATTGGCTCATCGGCAATCATAGTGTGTTTTTTTGTCTGGATATTTGTTGTAAAGTTGTCTTCTATGAGATTAAGATGACCAACTAATTGTTCGCCTTTAGTGTCCAGCATACTATTTGTCATTTCTGGGAAATAACGCAGTGCCCAAGTGCCAATCATATGACCAACATAAACGCTGTCTTTTGAGTTTGACAATAAATGGTCAGCATCATCCAAACTCACAAAACTTTTAGGGTGATGGGCGTCATGATACAATTTATGGGCATTTTCAATACCAACCACATTATCAAAAGGGGCATGCATAATCAACAAGGGTTTACGTAAATTTTTAGTGATTTCTGGTAAATCAATTTTACCAAAATCATCCACAAAGGCTTCATTGATTTTAAAAGGTCTTCCGCCAATATTGACCTCTACCTCTCCTTTTTCTTTTATCTCATCTATACCATGCGAAAACAAGTGCTTAACATGTGTTACTGTGGCTGGAGCACCAACAGTTGCAACGGCTTTTATGTTTTCTAATTTTGAAGCGGCAACAATTACAGCGGCACCGCCCAATGAGTGTCCTACCAATAAGCTAGGTGCTTTGTAATGGGTTTTTAAATAATCGCTAACTGCCAACAAATCATCAACATTTGCAGAAAAGTAGCTTTCTGAAAATTCGCCTTCACTTCTTCCTAAGCCTGTAAAATCAAAACGTACAACACCAAACCCATGATTGGTAAGTGACCTACTGATGTTTTTAACAGCAGACAGGGAACTATTGCATGTAAAGCAATGTGCAAATATGGCGTAGTGGTTTGGTTTCTGGTTTGCAGGCAACTCTAAATACGCTTGTAATTTGTGTCCCTTATTATTTTGAATATTCAGTTTGGTACTTGGCATGTTGTATATGTTTTAATTTATTTTGATCGGTGTATATTGAGAATTGGTCTAATAGTATTTTAAGCTTTGGATTTATAAAGCTTTCACAAAAGGGTTTCTTCGGGTTTTTATAATAGTAATTCGTGATGTCTTGTCTGGATGCTCTAAAAGTTTTAAAAGGCAATACACTAGTAATCAATTTATGATTAAACACTTTTTGAAATGTTTCTATAAGCTCTTCGGCTTCCCTTTTTTGGATGTCTGAAAAGGTGTAAATTGCAGAACGGTACTTGTCTCGCATGCTATGCTTACTCATACTTTTATGGGTGTGCAAATGAACTTCAATCAACGTTTTAAGCGATATATCTTTGGAATTATAATGAACAATTACAGCTTCAGAAAATGTGCTATTCTCATTGGTTGAAGCCACATAACCTTGTTCTACTTTGGTAACACCCATTAAAGATTGAAACACGGCTTCTGTACACCAATGGCATCCACCTCCCAATGCTATTTTTTGTAACCCATTCATTTATGAACTGCATGATAACATGGAACATCCTACTTTATGTCGTGCCCAATCCGGACGTTTAGCAAACCACTTTTGATGCTCGGGCTGCTCGCTATACGGCTGTTTTAATAATTGAAACAATTCATCTATTAGCTTATAATTACTATCATTAGCCGCATCAATAGCCAATTGTGCCATATAATTGCGCAATACGTATTTGGGATTGACGGCATTCATTTTTTCTTTTCTTTCTTCATCTGAAATAGACTCTTGTTTTAAGCGTACAGAATAGCGTTCAAACCATGTTTCCCATTTTTGTATGATTACACCCGAAACTTCAGCTGCCTTATAAAATGCATCATTTACCACTTTTAATCCATTTGAAGGGGTGTCTTTTTTGAAATCACTTAAATTTCTAAAGAATATGGTCATATCGGTTTCTGTAAGATGCAAATTTTCCTCTAAATCTTGAATGAGCACTTTATCTTCAGCAATTTCTGTTTGCATACCTAATTTTGAACGCATCATCTGTAATGACGCGATATCAAAATTGGTTTTATAAGCTTCTAAAACACCTTCTAAAGCCGGAATATCTTTAATTAATGGGTATAAGGCATTGGCCAATTGCATTAAATTCCATAAGCCTATATTGGGCTGGTTGCCATAACGGTAACGCTTGTGTTGGCTGTCGGTCGTGTTTGGAGTCCAGCCAAAATCAAAATCTTCTAGCCAGCCATAAGGCCCATAATCTATGGTTAAACCCAGGATAGACATGTTATCAGTGTTCATCACACCGTGCACAAAACCAACACGTTGCCAATGTATAATCATATCTAAGGTGCGTTGAGATACCATCTTAAAAAATTCGAGGTAGGTGTCTGGAGTTCTCGCTGGTCCTAAATCGGGAAAATGTTCTTTTATGGTATAATCAACTAGGGTTTTTAACGTTGTATCATCTTGTTTGGCTGCGAAAATCTGGTAACTCCCAAATCTTAAAAAACTTGGAGATACACGTGTTACTACAGCCCCTTTTTCATAAGCCGCATTGCCATTATACATAACATCCCGTAATACTTGATCGCCAGTTAAGGCTAAGGATAAAGCGCGTGTTGTTGGCACACCTAAATGATACATGGCTTCGCTACATAAATACTCACGGATTGACGAACGCAATACCGCCAAGCCATCGGCTGTTCGCGAATATGGTGTTTCTCCAGCACCTTTTAACTGTAAGGTCCAACGTTTTGAATGGTGCTCAACTTCAAATAAATTAATCGCTCGACCATCGCCTAATTGTCCGGCCCAATTTCCAAACTGATGACCACCATAACACATGGCATAGGGTTTTGTGTTTGGTAATATACGGTTTCCTGTAAAGGTCTTTAAAAACGTTTCACTTTTGCTATCGGCTTCATTTAAGGCTAAATTGTTAAGCATTTCAGGAGATACATGTAATAGCTCTGGATTTGATGTGCTTTTAGGGCTAACAAAAGAAAAGCATGCTTTAGAAACTTGTCTTCTTCTATTTTCTAAAATGGGATCTGCTGGTAATTCGTTATTGAATTTGTCTTTTATATTTAGTTTCATGTGTTCATGTTTATTTTTTTCAATAGTCACATGTAGCTTCCATTTAACCATTCTTATTTTTATTAACTATACAGGTATGGAAGTTTCATACTAATTTTTCAATCCATTTTTTTAAATCGTTATCCGACGGATTCCTTAATTTCTTTTCTCCGATGGTAATCGTTGGGAAATTAAGTTTACTGTTTTCGTAAAGGTGTCTTAATGCTTTAGCATGCTCATGATCCAATTCAACATCAAGAAACACATACTCCAAATTCAAATCGTCTAAATACGTTTTGTAGTATTGTGTTTTATGGCATCTTTTGGCACCGTAAAGTTTTATGTCTATTTTCAAAACTCACATGGTTTTTAACAGTTCAATAGCCGCATCTGGATTTAAATGAAAATCTGAAAACACCACATTATCATGTTTATCAATAAACAAAAACCAAGGTGTACCACCTGTTTGGTAGTTAGTCATGATATTAGAAATGGATTGTCCGTCATGACCAGCATCATGCCCAAAAGGTATTTTTAAATCGTATTCCTTTTGGGTTTCAACCATCTTTTCATAAGTATTTGAGTCATGACCTTCAAAAACGGTTTGCACAGCCAAAAACACTATATTATTATTGCTTTTTAAAGCCTCAGCCATTTTTTTTAAATCCGGTAAACCTTTACTGTGGCAACCTGAACACCAACTTTGGAAACAATACACCACTTTAAACTGTCCTTTAAAATGGGATAGTTTTATAGGCTCAATTTTGTATCCATTGGCATCAATCCAATGATGAACCTCAAATTCTGGAGCCTTAAATATATTGGGGTGCTCTAATGCATTAGACATATAATTATCCCTTTCTTTAAATTTAATTTTCATTAATTCTAATTCAATTTATCCGCATGAAGTTTTCTGAGTTTGGCTAACTTTGGTGTTATTACAAAACTACAATAGCCCTGGGTTTGATTATTTCTATAATAATCTTGATGTTCCTTTTCGGCTTCGTAAAAAACATCTAAAGGGCTTATTTCGGTCACTATAGTGTTTTCATAATATGGGGCCACTTCTTTAACCACAAGTTCAGCAATCTCTTTTTGAGCATCATCATGATAATAAATAACCGAACGGTATTGGGTGCCTTTATCGGCACCTTGTCTATTCAAGGTTGTTGGGTCATGGGTTGTCATAAAAATGACTAAAATATCTTCATAAGAAATCACATTCGTATCAAAAGTTATTTGCACCACTTCGGCGTGCCCGGTTAAACCAGAGCATATTTCCCTATAGGTTGGATGTCCTGGAACATGCCCTCCAGAATATCCAGAAACTACGTTTGCTACACCTTTTACTTCTTGAAATACTGCTTCTGTACACCAAAAACAGCCACCACCAAATGTGGCTACTTGTATGTTTTTATCGTTCATGTATTTGCCCTTCTGCCTTTAATTCTCATAAGAATTAAACTCACCTTCCCTTTAAAAAATAGGGAAGGTGTTTATAAATTAATAATTGTTTACTTTGTTTCTAATTGCATGGATTCTGAATTAATGCAATACCGTAATCCGCTAGGTTCTGGGCCATCCGGAAAAACATGACCTAAATGGGCATCGCAGGTATTACACATGACCTCTACACGGACCATACCAAAGGCTGTGTCTCTTTCGTACTTAATAGCGTTATCTTTAATAGGTTGTGTAAAACTTGGCCAACCTGTACCGGAACTGAATTTAATAGTAGAATCAAATAAAGGCGTATTGCAGCATATGCAATTGTATTGGCCTTCATCATAAATACTACAAAGTGCTCCGCTATGTGGGCGTTCTGTACCTTTTTGTCTTGTAATTCTAAATTGCTCTGGAGTTAATTGTGCCTGCCATTCCGTTTCAGTTTTGTCGACACGTTTGTCTGGAGTTGGGTTTCCTTTTACGGAAAAGTTGATAACTTCTTTCCAAGTTAGCATAATATGGGTTCCTTTCTTTTTTTAATTAATTTATAATATGCTTTCAACTCAAAATTGGTCGAAACGTTTATTAAAAACTTACAGGTCTTGATGTCTTAATAAACAATTGAAAGTATTCATGTAATTTACGACAAATATTTACGTTTTAATGCCTATAGTTTTATGTTAAATAAAGTTTAGTATTTTTACTAAATAAATGACACTGTTTTATGGACAAGCTTATTGTTGAAGTCGAAAAGTTTACCACGACCTTATTAAACGAAAAGTTAGATACTTCTTTTTTATATCATAATTTAACGCACACACAGCGTGTTGTTGAAAAAGCAAATTGGTTGGGAGAAGAAGCTGGCTTGAACGATTCTGAAAAACATATCCTTACACTAGCATCGTGGTTACATGATACGGGATATACGGTAAGCATTAAAAACCATGAAGACGAGAGTGTGTCTATTGCCAAGGATTTTCTTAACTCACAGAATTGTCCAGAGGAAGCTATTGCTGCTGTTTGCGATTTGATTTTGGCTACTAAAATGGATTATGTTCCTAAAAACTATTTAGAAAAAATAATACGGGATGCCGATTGTGCCCATATTGGTAGTAAAAGTTATCTTGAAACCTCTGAATTACTCAGAAAAGAATGGGAACTAAACTTCAATAAAACCTTAACGGAATCCGAATGGCTGGATGAAAACATAAATTTTTTATCAACGAAGCATCGCTTTTATACGAATGAAGCCTCTGCAAATTGGGATAAAAGAAAAGGTAAAAACATTTCGGAATTATTGAAAGCCAAAAAAAAGCTAGATGCCGAAAACAAAAAGATTAAGCAGAGAAAAGAGGCCTTAAGCTTTAAAAAAGAAAAGGTGGAGTTACCAGAACGTGGTATTGAAACCATGTTTAGGGTGACTTTAAAAAACCACATGCACCTTAGTAATATTGCAGATACTAAAGCCAATATATTACTGTCGGTTAATGCTATTATTGTGTCTTTGGTTTTATCTAATCTAGTTTCTAAACTGGATAATGCTTCTAATGCGTATCTTATTGTCCCAACTATTATTTTCGTTTTGTTTACCGTGGTTTCCATCATACTTTCAATATTGGCAACTAGGCCAAATATTACCAGTGGGAAGTTTACAAAAGATGATGTGGCCAATAAAAAAGTGAACCTATTGTTCTTTGGAAATTTTCATAAAATGAGTCTTAACGATTTTGAATGGGCTATGGGCGAAATGATGCAAGACCGAGATTACTTGTATTCTTCTATGAAAAAGGATTTATATTTTTTAGGATTGGTTTTAGATAAAAAATATAAAATCCTTCGTCTTACTTATAGCGTTTTTATGGTAGGTATTATTATCAGTGTTGCTGCTTTTGCAATTGCCTTTAAATACTTTGGAGGAATTAATTAAGCTTTAATTTCCTTCATTAAATCATTGTAGGTGTAAAATGCTTTATCTTCTTCGTTTTTATGATATAACACACTTACCCGTATGGCTTTTAAGCCTGTTACAGCTTGTAAATCTTGTAATTCAACAATCTCTACATCTGTGTCCAGATAATTTTTAGACTGTAAAAACTTAATATATCTTAAATATTCGCGCTCGTCTTGTTTTTGAGAATAGACAATTGTTATTTTCCCTTTATCAGTAACTCGGGTGTTTGTCCCTTTTATAAAGGCTTTATCAACTCGCTTTTTTACAATTTCATATCTGGCATTGTAAGTGCCGTCTACATCAAATTGTTTTTCATCCATTCTGAAACTTATGGATAATGGTTGATTGAACACTAAAATCATTGATGCCACATCTAAAGCTACAGGGAATCCAGATTGCATTTGGTAGTAAGTGTTTTCCATTTCGCACATCACCTGCAATTGCCATAATCTTAAATTATAAAGATATATAGGGTTGAACGAATCTTCTTTGGTAATGGATTCACCTATATACATATTATGCTCAACACCATCAGTTTTAAAACGTTCAAAATAATGCGGGTACATCTGTTGGGCTTCTACTTGTTTTTTATCTAAAAGTGCTGCCATTTCTTTATTGATCAGGGCAATGGTGTTGTCGTAATCTTTTCTATGGTTATAAAGTACATCCACCTTTTCATCAATACTATCAAAATAAGCATCAATATCACCTTTTACATTATCTATAGTATAAATATGCTTTAAAACGGGTTCAACCTCGTCTTTAAAAAATTCTGAAATTTGCTGTTCGCTATCTACTTGAAAGTGTGTATTTAACCCTTCTAGATAATCGTTAATTTGATAAATAAACTGCTCGTATATGGGTAAATATTCAATTTTTGAAACTTTTTCAAAAATACTTTTAACAGCATTTAACTGAAGTGTTAAATCCAATCGGGTTGCATTATTTCTAGCTTCGGAAGAACCTTTGATATCTATTTGTCCATAAAGTGGATAAATATTTTCAAACGCTATTTTACTAAACGTAGCCCGCTCACCATTTAGTTCCGATTTAATAAAGTTTTTAGCTTCTTTTTCAAATCGCCAATGGACACTTGGATGGATAGAGGTGCATTCTTTTTGTATAATAGCTTCTATTAAATTTTCTTCATCATTTTTGGATTGCTCTACTGCTGATACTATAAACGGCATAACATCTATGAGTTTATTGGCGTTTATACTGTTTAATACTTGAGGTTTATTTGAAACGATTTCTAGTATGCCCATTAACCCCTTATCATTAGCAATAGGCGCAAAAATGGCGCTTTTTATACCTTGTTTATGTAGGTTTGTTATATGTGGTGCACGTCCTTTAGCTTTGTCAAGCATACTGTCTACATCTGAAACCGTAAAGTATTTGTTGTTTTTTAACAATCTATTATAGGACCATTTGCATAAGGAATCGCCACATTTGGCGCTTTCAGAATTGTTTATAAGAAAGCTATTCATCCCGACGCCATATACACGTTCAAAAGTATCTTCTTCTTTATTATAAATTGAAAAGCCAACTTTAATATCGTTTATTCCCAGAAGTGATCTGAAAATTTCATAAAAACCTTCCATGAAATTTTCATCTTTACGCTTATCTTCTCCAATTAAACTCGATTTAATATTAGAGATGGATTGATCATCTGTAACATCAAAAATATTAGATATTACAAAGCCTTTAAAGATGTAACTGTTTGGAGGGAATTTTTCTTTCCACAAGTCTATATTTTCAAAATTATCTAATAATTGATCATAATCTTCTTTAGTGATCTTTGGTGCGTTATCTGTTGGGATTATTTCTGTAAAATCTGCATTATATAAGATCTTATAAAAATGCAATATGCCATTAGCATCTGGTATTTCGTAATAAAAAGGTCTTTTAAAGTTTAAATTATAACCATAGCAGAAATTTAAAATGATCGTACATGCAATAATGTACTTATCATCTTTTGGCATATTTTTTATGTTAAGCTCAAAATCATTACCTGCAGTTTTGATGATATTTTTAAAACGTTCTGACGAATTAAAAATTAAATCATGAAAAGGAACGGAAGCTGTTTTAATTTCATTCTTGGTCAGTACTGGACTGAATGAATCTTGAAGAATAACACTAATTTCTTTTTTTCTTTCTTCTAATATCGACATATCACTAAACCCTTCTCGTAATTCCGGAAAAGCTTTAGCCGTTTTTAGAATTCTATTGGCTTTGGCAGCAACAAACTCATCATCACTAGTAGCCAAAGTCTCATAAAGATTCAGTAGCTTATTAAAACTAACTTTTAGTTCTAAAGGTGATTCTATATTATCATTAATATCCATGATATTAGATTTTATATGATGCAAAGTTACAAATTATTGTGTTAGTCGTTATTAAATAGACTTCATAACACTAAAAATGTTACAAGTTTTTATGTTAAATTTTGTATTTTTTCACCTTTCAAAATCCTTATAAAACGTGTTGTTTTAAGAGTTATTAACGTATTTGTAATTAAATTGTTCGTAATTTTTTAACCATAAATTTATGAATTTCATAATTTTAAATACCTTTAAAGAAATATTCATTAACTAAAACGTATTATTATGTTTTCAAAAACAAATTTAATTTCTGCTTTTGTTACGGCTTTATGGGGATTTTTTGGCGGTTGGATACTTTGGGGAATGATAGGAGATCCTATTTTAAAAGATCATGCTATTACAGATGGTCTTATGAAAGATATGCCTGATATGGCTATTCTTGCCTTGGGTTGTTTGATTGTTGGGTTTGCTTTTTCAACCATGTATTCCAAATGGGCTAGAGGCACTCATGGGGTTTCTCATGGGGCTCAATTTGGTATTTGGCTTGGTGTACTAATAGGCTTAGGTAGTGGTTTGATAGACCATTCTACAGCCAATTTATTGGACCTTCCTGGAACAATTATAAATGCTGTTATTTACATTGTGCATTTTGTAATCATGGGTATTTTAGCAAGTTTAATTTATGGGAAATTTGCATCAGAAAATTAGTATAAATTGAAGAGTGACTAATTCATAATAATTAAAAGCTTCCTAATTCCAAAATTAATAATAGAAAACAGGAAGCTTTTTTCTTTTCCTCGCCCAAGTTGCTAAGGCGCAAAGCTGTATATGTCGCTAATACTGAATATTAGCTATTCCCTTTTTTGTAATCAGCTAAAAACTTAGCTAAACCAATATCGGTTAATGGGTGCTTTAATAAGCCTTTTATTGCAGATAATGGCCCTGTCATGACGTCACTTCCTAGTTTGGCGCAATCGATAATGTGCATGGTGTGACGTACGGATGCTGCTAAAATTTGAGTTTTAAAACCGTAGTTGTCATAAATCTGTCTAATTTCAGCTATTAAGTTTAAACCATCTGTAGAGATATCGTCCAAACGTCCAATAAATGGCGATACATAGGTGGCTCCTGCTTTAGCTGCTAAAAGGGCTTGTCCGGCAGAAAATACTAATGTAACATTGGTTTTTATACCTTTATCTGAAAAATATTTACAGGCTTTTATACCATCGGCAATAAGTGGTAATTTTACAACGATTTGGGGGTTTAAAGCAGCCAATGCTTCCCCTTCTTTAACCATGCCTTCAAAATCTGTTGAGATGACCTCGGCACTAACGTCGCCTTCAACTAAATCGCAAATACTCTTGTAGTGACCAATAATATTAGCTTCGCCAGTAATGCCTTCTTTGGCCATTAATGAGGGATTTGTCGTTACACCATCTAAAACGCCTAAAGCTTGAGCTTCTGCTATATCATCAAGATTTGCTGTATCTATAAAAAATTTCATATTCTATTTTATTAAAACGTTAGCATTTAAATATTCCATTATATTCTGACTGACTTGCTCTCCGGTGAAACCAAATTTTTCATCTAGTACACTCGCTGGTGCAGAGTAACCAAAATGATCTACGCCAAAAACGTTTCCGTTCTCGCCAACAAGACCTTCTAAATTAACGGGCAATCCTGCTGTTAAACCATATAATGGTTTGTTTTTTGGAATGATACTCTCTTGGTACTCTTTAGACTGTAATCTGAATACGCCTTCTGATATTATGGATGCGATATTGACTTTTAAGCCTTCTTTTTGTTCAAGAATTTGAGCGGCTTCTATTAAGGTTGAAACTTCAGAACCATTTGCAATTAAAACCACATCTGGATTTTCTATTTCTTTTACTAAATAACCTCCTTTTTCTGCTGCTAATGCCTCCTGATATCTTGAGTTGCCTTGAGCTGGAACATCTTTAATACCTTGTCTGGATAGGATTAATCCTGATGGTGTATTGGTATTCTCTAAAGCCATTTTCCATGCGACACTTGTTTCGGCTGAATCTGCAGGACGCATGGCTAAGAAACTATTCTTGCCACTGTGGTTTTTAAGCTTTTCCAATAAACGAATTTGGGCTTCTTGTTCAATAGGTTGGTGTGTTGGTCCATCTTCACCGACTCTAAAGGCATCATGTGTCCAAACATATTTTACACCTAACTCTTGAATGCCACTTAATCGAATAGCGGGTTTCATATAATCTGAAAACACAAAGAATGTGGCTACAACAGGAATACATCCACCATGTAAAGCAATACCGTTTGCAATACATGCCATGGTTAATTCTGCAACACCGGCTTGTAAAAACGATCCGCTAAAGTCCCCTTTTTGTAAGGCAGATGATTTCTTTAAGAAACCATCTGTTTTATCACTATTAGATAAATCGGCTGAAGACACAATCATGTTCTCAACATGTTCCGCTAAATACCCTAATACATTTGATGATGCTACACGTGTTGCTAACCCCGCTTTATGTTCTACGGATTCAAAATCCAGTTCTGGAAGTTGTCCGGATAAGAAGAAATCCAATTTATTAGCTAAGGCTTCATTGGCTTTTCTCCAAGTATTGATTACGGCTTTCTTTTCAGCTGCTTTTACTGTCTTTTCTGCAATTAGGCTTTTATAAAAAGCACTTACGTCGTCATAAATATCAAATGGGTGTTCTATGCTAGCCCCCAGGTTCAATAAGGTCTTTTCGTAATCTGCTCCTGTTGCGCCTATGGGCTGACCGTGCAATTCGCAATAGCCTTCAAACATGCTGCCGTCTGCCGTTACACAACCTTTACCCATGATTGTTTTTCCAATAATTAGCGTTGGTTTTTCTGTTTCGTTATTGGCATCGGTTAATGCTTGTCTGATTTCATCATGATTGTGACCATCTATAGTCACGACCTTCCATCCCCAGGCTTCATATTTTGCTGCGGTATCTTCACTAGTTACTTCATCAGTAGAGGTTGATAATTGAATATCGTTAGAATCAAAGAACATGATAAAATTACTTAAGCCTAAATGCCCTGCAATACGACCGGCGCCTTGTGAGATTTCTTCTTGTATACCACCATCGGAAATAAATCCATAAACTTTATGGTTCATCCAATCGCCAAATCGCGCTTGTAAAAATTTAGCAGCAATGGCTGCTCCAACACCCATAGTATGTCCTTGCCCTAATGGTCCTGATGTGTTTTCTATACCTCTAGCAACATCGACTTCCGGGTGGCCTGGTGTAATAGATCCCCATTGTCTGAAATTGGCAATATCGTCTTTAGCATAGTTTCCTAAAAGATAATATTGCGCGTACATTAAGGTCGATAAATGACCAGCATCCATAAAGAAACGGTCTCTAAATGCCCAGGTCATATCTGACGGGTCATAATTAAAAAATTCTGAATATAGAATGTGCATAAAGTCTGCACCTCCCATTGGGCCACCGGGATGACCTGATTTTGCTTTTTCTACCATAGCCACAGCTAATGCTCTGATATTATCTGCTGCTTGTAAATTAATGTCTTTGTTCATTTTTTTAATTATGATTTTAATATTTAATGGCTTAAAACACATGGTTTGAAAGGCAAAATTTCTTTCAAAAACACATATTTTGCAAATATATAATCTTTAAGTTGTTAGGGGTTACTAAATGATAAAATAATTTAATAACAGGTGTTAACATCTTCTTTATCGAAATGTTATCAAAATAAAAAAGCCAACTTATTTCTAAGTCAGCTTTTCCTTTACAGTGCGGGCGGGGAGACTCGAACTCCCACACCTCGCGGCACTAGATCCTAAGTCTAGCGTGTCTACCAATTCCACCACGCCCGCTGAAGGACTGCAAATATAAACAAGATTTTTAAATTGCAAAGTTTATAGTATCAAAAAACATTCTTTTTTATACTTTTGAATACATCCTTAAAAAACGTTTATGAATAATATTCAATCCTATATTTTAGAACATAAAAACCGATTTTTAAATGAGTTAATAGAACTCCTTAAAATCCCATCTATAAGTGCCGATTCGGCATATAGCCCTGATGTTTTAAAAACAGCAAAAGCTATAAAAACGAGCTTGGAAAAAGCAGGTTGTGATGCTGTAGAAATTTGCAAAACGGATGGCTACCCTATAGTTTATGGTGAAAAAATAATTGACAAAACCCTACCTACGGTTTTAGTTTACGGACATTATGATGTGCAACCGCCAGACCCTATAGATTTATGGGATTCACCACCATTTGAGCCTGTAATTAAGAAAACAGATAAACACCCAGAAGGCGCTATTTATGCACGAGGCGCTTGCGATGATAAAGGGCAAATGTATATGCACGTTAAGGCTATGGAATTTATGACGTCTACAAACCAGTTGCCCTGTAATGTCAAATTTATGATTGAGGGTGAAGAAGAAGTAGGAAGTGCAAATTTGGCAACCTTTGTGAAAAATAATCAAGAGAAGTTAAAGAATGATGTTATTCTTATTTCCGATACGGGTATGATTGCAAATGATGTACCATCAATAACCACAGGATTACGCGGATTAAGTTATGTAGAAGTTGAGGTTACCGGGCCAAACCGCGATTTGCACTCGGGTTTGTACGGTGGGGCTGTGGCTAACCCTATTAATATTTTAACAAAAATGATTGCCTCACTTCATGATGAAAACAATCATATAACTATTCCTGGGTTTTATGATAACGTTGAAGAACTATCAAAAGAAGAACGTGCAGAAATGGCAAAAGCACCTTTCAGTTTAGAACACTACAAAAAAGCTTTAGATATCGGAGCTGTTTACGGAGAAAAGGGGTATTTAACCAATGAGAGAAATTCTATAAGACCAACCTTAGATGTTAATGGTATTTGGGGAGGTTACACAGGCGAAGGTGCAAAAACCGTTATAGCTAGTAAAGCTTATGCTAAAATATCCATGCGGTTAGTGCCAAACCAAGATTGGGAAAATATTACCAAACTTTTTAAAGATCATTTTGAGAGTATAGCTCCCGAGGCTGTTAAAGTTAAAGTTTTGCCACATCATGGTGGACAAGGTTATGTAACACCTATAGATAGTTTGGGTTACAAAGCCGCAAGTAAAGCCTATCAAGATACTTTTGGAAAAACACCAATACCACAACGAAGCGGTGGTAGTATTCCAATCGTATCGCTTTTTGAACAAGAATTAAAAAGTAAAACCATTTTAATGGGTTTTGGATTGGATAGTGATGCCATTCATTCACCAAACGAGCATTTCGGAATATGGAACTACTTGAAAGGTATTGAAACCATTCCGTTGTTTTATAAATATTTCACAGCCTTGTCTCAATAGATTTTAGTGTTAAAAATAAATCAAATTCAATTTTAGAATTTGATTTATTTTTTAATATTGTATTTTTATCACATTATTTAACCCCCTATGAATCCTCTTTAGCAAGAGACTCTCTTTTGTATTTCTCTAATGATTAATAAAAGCAAAGCTGAACTATTGCATTTTACAAACTTCAAAAAGGGTAATGAAAAAGCTTTTGAATATTTTTTTAATAAATACCACGACAATATTTTAGGGTTTTGTATACAATTCATTTATGATAAACCAGAAGCAAAAGGAATAACACAAGAAGCTTTTTTAAACCTATGGATTAAAAAAGAAACCATAAATAAAGTTGAGGGTATAGAATCTTTTCTTTACACATTTGCAAAATCAAAATGTTTAAATGTCATACGGCACAAAAAAGTAAAAGATCGATATAAAAGCAAAACACTAAATGAAAAGGAGCGTGAATTAGATTATCAAATATTAAAATCTATAAAATTTGATTCCTTAGCATTAATAGAATTAGAAGAACTTATATCAAAATCTATCGAAAACCTTCCAGAGAAAACAAGAGCTATTTTTATAAAAAAACGCTTTGAGAACAAAAGAAATTATGAAATAGCCGAAGAATTAAACATAAGTTTAAAAACCGTAGAAGCACACATGACCAAAGCTCTAAAGATTTTAAAAACGAATTTATCTCCTTATTTACCTCTGGTTTTAATACATATGTTTCTACAATAATTATTTTTTTTATAGGGTATTCTTGTTTTTAGGTGTACTTATTTAAAAGCAACAAAAAAAAACACCTTTAAGTCAAGAATACACCAAATATGACAAACCCTAAAGTTTCAGTATTTAAAAATTTAAAATTCAGTAACTTAACAGCTATTTGTATAGGTATTGTATATCTTTGGTTTGGTCTATTAAAGTTTTTCCCCGATTTAAGCCCAGCCGAAGATATAGCTAAACGTACTATTAATGTATTATCATTTGGTTTTATTCCATCTTATATAGCTATAATTCTACTCGCAATTTGGGAAACGGGTCTTGGAATACTGCTTATCATTAATAAGTATAGCCGACTAGCAATACGATTAGCTTTAATTCATATGCTATTCACATTTACGCCATTAATTCTTTTCCCAGAACTAACGTTTAGCGATTCCCCTTTTTCATTTACGCTACTTGGGCAATACATTGTTAAGAATATTATAATAATAAGTGTTTTATTAACTTTATTGAACAAAAACTATAATACGCAAACCTTAAAAGTTAAGTAAACCCAACTGATACTATGATTTTTGAATTGATATATAAATACTTAGATAACCAAGCATCAGAAGAAGAAATTGCTACAATTTTTGAATGGATTGAAGCTTCTGAAACTAATAAAACAACCTTTTTTGATCTAAAAAAATCTTGGGCTTTTACATCAAAAGATGACGAATCTAAACGTGCCGCTTGGAAAAAGATTAGTAAAGAAATATCGCAAAATAAAAAGCGCTATAAATATTGGCGATACGCTGCCGTTATACTCGTTTTAATTGGGTTAGGAAGCGTTTTAAACATAAGTAAATCTTCTAAAAATACAATTACTACGGATCATATAGTTTTAGAATCAGACAATGGAACTGTTAGTTATATTGATTTGGATGAAGAAAAGAAACTTTTAAATATAGAAGGTGCTATTATAGTAGAACAGGAAAGCAATGAAATTGTTTACAAGCCCAATAGAACAAAAACACCTACAGAATACCATACACTGAAAATTCCTAATGGGAAAAATTTAAAAGTTACACTCTCTGATGGCAGTATAGTTCATCTAAATTCTGGAACCATTTTTAAATACCCAAATCAGTTTGCGAATGATAGTAATAGGGAAGTGTATTTAACAGGAGAAGCTTTTTTTGAAGTCGCTAAAGATAAAACACGTCCTTTTTTAGTATATTCTAACCAAGTAGCTGTAGAGGTTTTAGGAACCAAGTTTAACATAAATGCCTATCCAGATAATAAATTTACGGAAACTGTACTTGTTGAAGGTTTGGTTAGTATTTATGAAAGATCAAATAAAGAAGCAAATACCTTACTAGCCCCAAACTATAAAGCAACCTGGAATCAAGTAACCAAAATATTTGATATTGAGAACGTTGATGTTAACATGTATACAGCTTGGACAAAAGGTGAAATTGTCTTTAGGGATGCATCATTTGCTAAAATAACAAAAACGTTAGAACGATCATACAATGTTAAAATTATTAATAATGACGGGTTCTTAGCAGATCAAAAATTCACAGGAACTATTAATATAAGAGAATTTGATATAGATAATATATTGGAATTATTACAAATTGATACACCTTTTGAATATACAAGGCAGGAAAATATGGTTAGAATAAATGCGTCTAGCAAATAGCTTAAGCAAATGGTAAAAAATAGTAATAACTATTATGGATGAATTATTTACAGATTTTTCTTATAAGCTTTTTGTTTGGCAATTATTAATACTTGTGTCAATAGGGCTTTATATGTATTGCTTGGTCGATATCATAAAAAGTGCATTTAGCCAAAAAACTAAAGTTTTTTGGTTTTTTGTAGTGTTACTAGTCCCTTTTTTAGGATCAGTATTGTATTTATTAAAAGGAACAAAACAAAAGAAATTAAACAAAAAAAGCCTCAGTTAGAATAACATTTTCATTATATGAAGTTAAATATTCAATTAAAAATTAAAACAACTGTACTAACACTAAGTGTTATTTTATTTAGTTTATTGAGCTATGCACAAACCGAAACCATTAGCTTAAATTTTAATAACCAATCCTTAGCTACAATTATAAAGTCTATAGAGCAACAATCTTCATATAGAGTTATATTTAATACCGCAAAAATTGATGCCAACAAAAAGTACAGTATCAATATTAAAGATAGTTCATTAGAAAAAGTATTAGGAGACCTTCTTAATGACACTGATGTTTCTTATATAATAAAGGACAACCAAATTCTACTAACACCAAGAGGTATTAGTAGCAATACATCCCTTCAAATACAAGAACGGGTCATTACAGGCACCGTTTTAAGCAAAGTCGATAATTTTCCGCTTCCAGGAGCCACCGTTTTGGTAAAAGGTACGGCCAAAGGCGTTATTACTAACTTAGATGGTAAGTTTGTATACGCATTAAAAGGGCAAACGTTACAAGATAAAATTTTGGTAATATCCTATTTAGGGCATAAAACAATAGAAATTCCTGTAGGTTCTAAATCTAATTTTAATATCTTTTTAGAAGAAGACGTATCCAGTTTAGAAGAAGTCGTTATAACCTCATCCTATGGAACCAAAAAACTTAAAGAAGAAGTTGTTGGTAGTATAACAACAGTAAACCCAAAAGATATTGCAATAGAGCAAGCCGTATCAACCTTTGATGAATTGTTAGAAGGGCAAATAGCAGGTGTTTTAATAGAAACCAATCCACAATTAGGAGAACCTGCGTCAATAAACATTAGAGGTCAAGGCTCGTTAACTCCTTTAACAGGGATAGGCACTTCTACACAACCTTTAATTATTGTTGATGGTATTATTTTATCAGAAGAAACAGGATTGGACGGTAACGCTTTCTTTGATGGTGGTGAAGGTAATTTAGAAGAAAACTTGTTGAATCCGCTAGCACGTGTAGGTGTAGAAGATATTGAAAGTTTCAATGTTTTAAAAGATGCCGCAGCAGTTGGTTTATATGGTGCCGATGCGGCAAATGGAGTCATTATAATAACTACAAAATCGGGAAAAAAAGGGAGCTTACGCTATACCGCTTCAATTACATCTGGTGTAACAACATCTTTTAATGGTCTTAAATACTTAAACGGAGAACAATATCAAGCAGTGATAAATGAATATAGAATTAATAATGGGGAGTTAAGCAGTGTACAACCTTGGAATGGTGTTAATACCGATTGGTTTGATTTATTAAATGAAACGGGACGCTTTAATAGGTATAATTTTGGTGCCTCTGGTGGTGCTGGTAATTGGGGGTATCGCTTTAATATTGGATATCAATCTACAGACGAAGCTCAAAAAGAAAATACCTATGAAAGATTAAATTCATCCCTTTCTTTAGATTTTAGAAACGATAAGTTCAAAGCCAGTTTACGTGTTTCGCCTTCTCTGGCAGAAAAAAATGATCCCAATAAATTGTATTCCTTTGCGTTACCTCCAAATATTGCGCCTTATGATGAAAATGGAGGTTTCACACCGTTTAATACTTTTGGGAACCCATTGGCAGTTGCATCTCAAAATATATCGGAATCTAAAACTTTTGCTGTTTTAGGAAGCCTTAATTTAGAATACCATATTTTAGAAAACCTAAGATTCTCAACACTTTTTGGAATGGATTTTTCCAAAAAGGATGAAGACAAATTCTTTTCGGGTTTAAATGGTTCTGGACAATTTAATGATGGAACTTTTGGCAGACGCTTTTTAAGAGATAGAGACACACAACGTTGGAATTGGAATGCCTCATTATATTATGATACCGTATTTAATAAAAATCATTCATTTGATGCCCTTATTGGTTTAGAAACACGCCAAGAAAAAGTAGAGTTCGCTTATGCTCGTGGAAATGGATTTGATGATTTTACTACGCCTCAACCAGTTGAAATAGCTGAAAAACAAGATTATGAAAGCGACAGTTCTGAAACCACAGGACGATCATTTTTTTCGCAATTGAATTACAATTTCGATAAAAAGTATTTTTTATTGGTAAACTTTAGAATTGACCAAAGTTCGGCTTTTGGAACTGATAACGATACCGCGTTTAATGGAGGTATAGGAGCAAGCTGGAATATTAGTAATGAGTCTTTTTTAGAAACTAGCGAATTTGTAGACTTTTTAAGTCTTAGAGCAAGTTATGGTACTACCGGAAATTCTAGAATTGGTTCTTATCGTGCTTTAGGGTTGTATACTGTTAGAGAAAATGGGTATAATGGTTCAGAAAATTATGCTAACCTAACTTCTGCCCCAAACCCAAACTTAGGCTGGGAAACCAATAAGAAATTTAATGTCGGTATTGATTTTAACTTTCTAAACAAATTTAAATTCACAACAGATTTCTTTAAAGATGTTATAATCGATCAAATTGTATCAAGAAATGTTATCGTAGAAACAGGGTTTAGTTCTGCACAAATTAATGGAGCAGAAATGTATAATCAAGGAATTGAGTTTAGTTTAAGCTCACAATGGTTTAAAAATGATGATTTTTCCTGGAGTACTAATTTTAATTTCACTAAAATAAAGAACAAAGTAACCTCGCTTACTGGTTTAGGTTCAGACTTTTCTGCTGCAGAAAGAGGAAGATCTCAAACTATAGGTTTTCCTACTTCCGCCATTTGGGGTTATGAGTTTGTTGGAATAGACCCAGCAACAGGACGTGAATTAATTAATGTTGATGGCCAAATATATGATAGTGCTACTGTAGATAGTGAATTTGATTCTTCAAATTGGAAGCCAATTGGAGACTCACAACCCGAATTTTTTGGAGGTCTTAGAAATAGCATTACTTATAAAGACTTTAATTTAAACATTATTATGTCTTACACCTATGGTGCTGATTTTTTAGTAGACCGAGAACTCTTTGATCAGTATAGGGTTATTACAAATAGAAATATTAGTGTAAACGTTATTGAAGATGCTTGGTTTAATCCAGGTGATGATGCCATCCACCCAGTAATTGTAAACAACAATAGACTTATTTCTAATACTACAAAATCTATTTTTGATAGTTCGCATATAAAACTTAAGTCAGTTAGTCTGAGTTACAATATGCCAGTTAAAAAATATAATCTGCCGTTAAGATCTTTAAGTTTTATCCTAAATGGATCAAACCTACATTATTGGTTTAAAGACAAAAGCCCAAAAGGAAAAAATGGAGTGGCCGAATTTAGAAATAGTTATCCTGAAATGCGAACATTTACTTTAGGTATTAAAACTACATTTTAAGCTATGAAAAAAGAACAATTATACATCATCATATTTACAAGTATCTGTTTGTTTTCTTGTAGCGATTTTTTAGTTCAAGAACCCGATGTACAAATTTCAATTAATGAACAATTAAGCACAAAAGAAGGTGTTTTTCAAGCTCTTAATGGGGTTTACAGAGACATCGAAGCTTTATTGTCTTCAAGAGAAATTGTTTATGCAGACGTACAAGGGGGGAATATCACATTTACACCAGGATCAAACGATAATCTAATAGATATTCCTGATGTTATTGAAAACAGTTATGAGTTTTCAGATCAAGAAGCAGAATCGGATTATGCTGGATATTATCAAGATTTATATGATATTATAAACCAAGCAAATATTATTTTAGAACGGTTTGAAGACTATACGTTTCTAAATTCAGATGAAAAAAACCAACTGCAAGCAGAACTCTTAACCATTAGAGCTTTTGCACACTACCAAGTCGCAATTCATTATGCGCAACAGTATGGCTTTACAACAGATGGTGCTCATTTGGGAGTGGTTTATAATACAGTCCCTTTAATTGCTGGAGTAGATTTTCCATCAAGGACTAATTTAAATGAAACTTATAACCTTATAAAAACAGATTTAGATGCTGCCTTAAGCTTATATACAAATTCTCAAGTGCTTTCTGGACCAAATTATTCTTATTTCAATAGCATTACTACACAAGCCTTATATGCTAGAATTGCTTTGCAAATGAATGATTGGGAACAAGCCTTCGATTTTTCTAATGCGGTAATAATGACCTCTGGAATTTCTTTAACATCAAAAGACAACTATATTTTAGAATGGGAATTTGATGAAGAACCCATTAATGAAATTATTTTAGAGTTTTCCGCTCCAAGAACATCGGAAGGTGATGTGTCTTCAAGTATTTCATCGCATTTTATATATAATTCGAGTGATAATTATGCAGACTATGTGGCATCAAACGATTTATTAAATCTTTATAGTGATGACGACATTAGATCCAATATGTTTTTAGAAATAAACTTACCGACCATTATAAATGGATTTGAATCAGATTTACCATATTATTTCACCAAAAAATTTCAAGGTGATGCGGGTACAACTTTAATACGACTTTCAGAAATATATTTAATTAGATCTGAAGCTAATTTTATGCTAACAAGGCCTGCTGATGCATTAACCGATTTAAACACTATAAGGGAACGCTCTAATTTATTGCCATTGGATAATACGTCAGATATTTTAGAAAATATCTTTTTAGAACGTAGAAGAGAGCTTGCCTTTGAAGGGCATCTGTTATTTGATATTGCACGCTATAAAAAAGATGTCACTAGAAATTTAGATTGTATAGCAAATACTTGTAACCTTAGTTATCCGTCAAACTTTTTTGTTCTGCCAATACCAGCAAGCAGTACAGATTTAAACGAAAAAATAGAACAAAATGAAGGCTATTAAATTATTTACCCTTTTAGGTTTGCTAATAATATTGTCTTGTAGCAATAATGATGATAACAAACTATTTAGTGCAAATGGCGAGCCATTTATTCGCTTTTTTCTTGTCGTAGACTCCAATAATAATGTTTTAGAATTCCCCGAAGTAGATGGTCGTTTTGTAGCCATTTCAAATTATGAAAAAAGTAATTTAAGGACATTAAAAATTCCTGTGGTAATGTCATCTTCAAAATTGGTTAAAAATACAACAGCTACTTTTGAAACCAATATAACTGGAGACATAGGTTTAGAGATATCGCCTCAAGAAACACTCAATTTTACACCAGAAAAATTAGTGGATACTATTTATGTTAATGTTAACAGTGACTATGATATTACACAAACCCAGAAACTTAAATTAAAGCTTACTAATGTTAGCGATCCATCAATAAACATTGGCATTCAAAATAGTTTAGAGCCAAATAACGAATTGACTGTTGATTTTGTTGAACTTGATTTTCTAGAATATACATTTGAAGAAAATAGGATTGAGGTTTCAGGAGAGCAGGGTGAGGTTGTTGAATTTAATGTTAATTTTCCTTTTGGAGTCATTCCAGAAGAAATTGATGACAATGCTATTTTTGAATTCCTCAATGGGTTTGATTATACAATTACAAGAATAGGCGTTAATGACAATCGTACTTCGATAGCATATGCCTTAACTTTAAATGAAAACATTCAAAATGATGAAATTCTTTACCAATCCATTATTACTTTAATAGATACCGAGAATTACAGTGCGACTGGCAATAACATATTACAAATCGTAAAACCCATTAAAATAGAAAGAGACATTAATGCCAATCCTGCTACCAATTTTTATAACCTTGCCGATTCATTCCATAGAACTTATGGAGAACATTGGAATGATTTCAATAATGATGGTATTTGTGTTTGGCAATTCTTTTTTGCCTTTTCGTATCCAGTTGTAGTAGATGCCGATAATCCAAATGCCATACTTTATGATGACTTGGGAACGGAGGATACAACAGATGATATTTATCATCATGCCTTTCAAGTAGGGTTTAGGAGTACACGATCTACCACCACAACAAATTCATTTAATTTAAAACGCTATTTTACCAACGAATCTACATCCTTTGCAAATTCCCCAGGATTTGATGTCTTTCCAGCAATAGAATTTTTTCCTGAAAACGGAACGAGTACAACCAATGGCACTGTGCTTATAATACCACAGTTCCTGAAAATTACTGGCTCCAATGATAACAGTTATAATATTGCCATTGCCGGCGCAGGAACCTATCAAGAAATAAGCCCTGGTTTATTTGAAATTACCATGGAATTAAAACTAACAAACGATGCTCTTTTTGGGGGAACCATTACTTCTGAATATAGGTTGTATAACAACAATTCTTACACCGAGCCAGATCCATTAACTACAAACACGTGCGTTACTGAAACCGACTTATAAGCTTATGAAGATTAAATACAACATATTCATATTAGTAGTACTTCTCTTTTTGTCATGTAAAGAAAGTAAAGAAGAAACCTATACAAACATTGAAAATCTCAGAGTACTTTATTCTAGCGGTGATGCCACAGCATGGCCCAAACCAACTTTAGATTCTTTAATAGACAAAAGAACATTTATAGATATAGGTGTATTGCCAGAAATAACCTTTCCAAAAGACAATACATACTCCAAGGAAAAAGTAGCATTAGGGAAAACCTTGTTCTTCGATCCTAGACTTTCGGTAAGCGGACAAATAGCTTGTGCCTCCTGCCATAATCCAGAACTTGCTTGGACAGATAATACCACACGTAGTTTTGGGCATGATAGGCAAACAGGAGGCCGTAATTCTATGACCATACTAAACTCAGGCTATGCACACACATTATTTTGGGATGGTCGTGCTTCAAGTTTAGAAGATCAAGCTAGGTTTCCTATTGGAGATCCATTAGAAATGAATGAGCAGTTAAATATAGCTGTGGATAAAATTTCTGAAATAGAAGGGTATAAACCGCTATTTGAAGGTGCATTTGGAAATGATTCCGTATCTTTAAAACGCATACAATATGCCATAGCTACTTTTGAGCGTACCATAAAAAGTCCAAAAAGTAAATTTGATAAATTTATTAGTGGCAAATCCGATAAATTCACTGATGAAGAAGTGTTAGGGTTGCATTTATTTAGAACCAAAGCGCAATGTATTAATTGCCATAACACACCCTATTTTAGCGACAATAAATTTCATAATGATGGTCAAACGTTGTTTGGAACTAAAAATGAGGATTTTGGCAGATATAATGTCACAAAAAATATAGATGATATTGGCAAGTTTAGAACGCCTACCATTCGAGAAGTATCAAGAACAGGGCCATGGATGCATAATGGACATTTTCCTAGCCTACTGGATATTGTAGAGTTTTATAATCTAGGAAACCCAGCAGTAATACAAAAAAAATATCTTGGTACAGCAAGAGATTCTTTAATACCAAAACCATCACCCTTTTCTAGAAAATTACATCTAGATAAAACAGAATTAAATGCTTTAATAGCATTTATGGAAACATTAAGTACACCTACCAGACGGATATTATTACCAGAATTACCAAAATAAATTAATAACATTTTAAAACCAAAATTATGAAAACACGATTACTTACATGCTTAGCGATGACATTAGCCTTAACAATGAATGCTCAAGTTACTATTGTTAAAGAAATTAATGATAGCGGATCATCTAGTTCATCACCAAATAATTTGACCGTTTATAACGGTAAAATATATTTCGGCGCAGATGATTCTAGTGGATCAAACACTCCAGGGGGTATGGATTTAGGAAGAGAGCTATGGGTTACTGACGGAACTGAAGTAGGTACTGCCTTTGTAAAAGATTTAAGAACAGGATCAGGTTCTTCTTCACCTGGCAACTTTTTTGAGTTGGGTGGCACCTTATATTTCTCTGCTAATTCCGGGTCTGGTAATGTATTATTTAGCTCAGATGGAACAGAACCTAATACAAGTGCTACCGGAGGAGATTTTATATTTAATGCATTAGATGTAAGTGGCCTAATTTATTATATAAATACAGTAGATAGTAATGCCTTATATACGTTTGATGGTACTACACAAACTAAAGTAGCTAATGTAGGAGCAGAAGATGTTCAGTTTGCCGGTGGAGCATTTACATTTTTTAACAATAAAATACTAGGATATGGGTTTACTGCTACCGATGACCCAACTATTGGTAGAGAGCTTTATGAGTATGACCCAGCTACTGATACATATACCTTAGTTAAAGATATAACTGGAGATGATGCAAACTCTGGAATTAGTAATTTTACAATTGTTGGAAGTGAATTATATTTTGAGGCAACAGGTCAATTATGGAAAACTGACGGAACTGGTGTAGGTACAATTGCAGTTTCTATGGCTTCTGGGGCTAGTGGTGTCAATAATTTATTTGCATGGAATGGCGATGTATACTTTGAAGGAGACACAGGTAGTGGTGATCAATTGTGGAAATATGATCCAACTGGAGACACACTAACAAATTTAAGTAACTTAACAGGAACTAACACAAATCATGACCCTTCAGATTATGCAGTATATGATGGGTTTTTATATTACAGAGGTGAAGATGCTAATGATACAGACGGGCATTTATTTAGAACAGACGGGACTACTATTGCGCAATTAGATTCTTCTATAAAGGATGTTGATGAAATTACTGTTTTAAATGATGTACTTTATTTTGAAGGAGATAATGGTACAACAGGTAATGAACTATATAGTTTTAATCCAGCAACGCTTTCAATCAACGACAATAAGGCAGAACTAGTAAAAGTTTTTCCTAATCCAGCAAATGACCATATTATGGTATCTAAGCAACTAATAAATGCAAAATATAGTATTCATGATGTTACTGGAAAAACTATAAAAGAAGGTGTAATTAACTCTGAAAAAGTAAATTTAAACCTAGGAAGTGGCTTATACTTATTTAAAGTTAAAACTGAGTTAAGTACCATAACAAAAAAGATTATTATTAAATAATGTTTTTTGCAATAACCTAATAGAAAAGCCCCGATTTTCGGGGCTTAATTTCTCGAATTTAGTTAACTTGTTCTATTGTATAATTTTTTAAGCTAACCATTATGAAAAATCGATTACTACTTTTATTGACTTTAATCCCTTTTTTAGCCATGGGCCAAATTACCGAACTTGTCGATATTAATTCAGGAGTTGAGGATTCCTCTCCGAGTGATTTCTTCGTAGATGCTTCCAGTAGGTTGTTTTTTCAAGCCGATAATGGTACCGATGGTAATGAGTTATATGTTTATGATGGTTCTAATGCAACTCTTATTGATATAAATACAGCTGGGTCTTCAAATTCAAACCCAAGATATTTTATAGAATTCAACAACAAAATCTATTTCAGAGCTTCTGATGATGCTAATAAAACAGAATTATGGGTAACAGACGGAACAAGTGGAAATACTTATCTAATAGCAGATATAAATACCAGTGGGCCGAGTAGTCCAAATCATTTATTTGTTTTTAATGGTGAACTGTATTTTACGGTATTAGATGGTCCTAGTCTTCAAATATGGGCTTTAAATGGCGAAACACCTGTTAAATTTACAACTAATAATTCTGGAGGGTTTGCATCACACTCCTATCCGCATGTTACAGCTACGGGTGTTTACATGAGAGTAAATGATGGTAACGGAAATGAGCTGTCCTTTTTTAATGGTACTGGAAATTCTACTGAAATTTTAGATATTAGACCTGGGGGCGATGCTGGAATGTTAGTTTCCTCAGACCGAGAAAATATAGAATTATTGGGTAATAAGTTATTTTTTGAAGCAGACTCTTCAGGAAGTGATGATGAATTGTGGGTTTCTGATGGCACAGCTATTGGAACGTTCCAAGTTGGTTTTACCAATCCTTCTGGATCTGGAGATCCTGATTATTTTGAAGTTCATCAAGGTGACATGTTTTTTGCAAGTGAAGATGCCAATGGTTATCAATTATGGAAATCTGATGGAACTGTTATTGGAACCGTATTAGTTTCTGATATGAATTCTGGAGGAAATGGTGCTGTTAAAAATTTATTTTCAGACGGTACAAATTTATATTTTAGTGCAACCAATGGAACAGATGGAGAAGAGTTATGGAAATATGACGGTACAACAACATCAATGTTAAAAGATATCAATGTATCAGGAGACTCATCACCTAGCAATTTCATGTCGTTAAATGGACTGGTCTATTTTTCGGCTAACGACGGAACAGGTGTAAAATTATGGATGACTGATGGAACAAATGGAGGAACAGTGTCAGTAGCGTCCCTATTTGGTTCCGGAGAAGACCCAACAGATGTTGATGAACTTATAATCCGTGATAGTAAATTGATATTTTCTGGAACTGGAGCTAATGGTAATGAGCTTTTTAGTTTTAATCCAGCAACACTATCCACTAAAGCTAATGTAGCGAGTATTGTATCTGTATTTCCAAATCCAACTTCAGACTATATTCAAGTATCAAAAGAGGTGCTAAATTTTCCATATACAATTTATAATATGACTGGTAAAACAGTAAAAGAAGGCACTATTACTTCAGAAAGAATAGATTTAAAACTAACTAGTGGGTTGTACGTATTTAAAGTTAAAACTGAATTAAGTACCGTAACAAAAAAGATTATAATTAAATAACCAACCCCTTTTTTACAATTTAAAAGTCTCGTCATTCGAGGCTTTTTTTATGCTTTTTTGTAACAAATTACCAACTTTGACGTTCTAATATACAATCTGTCCTCAGTACAGATAAAGAATCAATCAAAATCAATCATATTATGTTAAAGCGTTTTTTTATAATCTGCTCAGGCGCAGATACAGATATTCTAGAAAACTGTTCAATTGGAGAACAAAATAAATATGCAGGTATAGGAGCCACTGTTTTCTTTACCGCTGTTATGGCTTTTATTGCCGCCAGTTATGCCCTTTATAAAGTTTTTGATAATCTTTATACAGCCATTTTATTTGGCCTTATATGGGGATTGCTCATCTTTAATTTAGACCGTTATATTGTATCCACCATTAAAAAAACGGGCCATGTTATAGATGAATTGATTCAAGCTTCACCACGAATTATGTTAGCTATAATTATTGCTGTTGTTATTTCAAAACCTCTGGAACTGAAGATTTTTGAAAAAGAAATCAACCAAGTCTTATTAGAACAAAAAAATGAATTAACACTAGCTAATAAAAATCAAATTGCAGAACAATTTACGCCAGATATAGAAGGTTTAAATAATGATATTATAGCTTTCCAACAACAAATAGATACTAAAGAAGCTGAGGTTAACCAACTTTATGACACATACATTGCTGAAGCCGAGGGCACTGCGGGAACTAAGCTTTTAGGAAAAGGACCAGTTTATAAAGAAAAACGAGAAAAACATGATGCTTTATTAGCAGAATTGCAGCAGTTAAAAGCCGAAAACAAAGCTAAAATAGCAATTCATGAAACCCAGATAGCACAACTTAAAGGCGATTATGAAACTCAAATAGTAAATACCCAACCCATTATTAATAATTTTGATGGTTTAATGGCTCGTATTAATGCTTTGGGCAAATTACCTTGGTTACCTTCGTTTTTTATATTCCTTTTATTTCTAGCTATTGAAACTTCGCCAATTTTTGCAAAGTTGTTATCACCAAAAGGGGCTTATGATTTTAAGTTAGATGACCAAGAAACGGCCGTAAAAACAAATGTGCTTCAAAATAAAAATCAGCAAGAAGCCCTATTAAAAACAGATTATGCTATTAATGACCGGATATATGCTGATATAGAAAATGAGAGTGAATTATACACCTACAAACGCAAAAAAGCGAGGGAACTTATGCAATTGCAGGCAGATGCCTTTTATGAAAAACAAAAAAAGGTTTTGTGATAATAGAATTATTTAAAAATTAAGCCGCTGTACTGGTTTTAAAATGGTCGTATAAATCTTTACAACCAAATCCAATAATAGATAATTTTTTATTTTTATTTAAAGCTTCTTGATGAAGTTTAGCAATGGCATCAACACCATGTCTATCCATACTTTGAATATCTTGAATGCTTATAGTAAGATTATTAACTCTTTCAAAAATGTTGTTAAATTCATTTTGAAATACATTTAGGCTATTTTTATTCAGAATACCTACAATTTTAAAAAAGTTATTACAATTAGTGATTTTTAAATCCATGATAAGTGTTTTTAATTGGTTAAATGATAAACTTGAGGGAGAGCAATCAATTGATTACTAGATAAAAGTAAAAAAGTAAAATGGTTATCATATCATTTTTTCGACCAACAGATTTTAACTTTAGATGAAAAAATAGTTGATGTCAATTTCATCGATGAGCGACCTTTTTTAATACAAGATTTTGTTACTTTTACGTTTACTAAACTAAAAAATGGTATAGGTTTTGCTTTTTGATTACTATATAGTAGAACTATAATTATAAAACTATAAATACTAACACATGAAAAAACTAATTGTATTACTTTGTATGGTATGCTTTTTTAATAGCTATTCTCAAACCAATGTAGAAGCAGATGTTAAAGCCATCAATAAAGTTTTAAAAAAACAACGAATGGCTTGGTCTAATAATAACTTAGAAGAATTCATGGAAGGTTACTGGAAAAGCGATTCGCTTAAATTTTATGGTAGCAATGGTGTAACCTATGGTTGGGATAATACTTTAGAACGTTATCAAAAAGCATATCCTACTGAAAATCATACGGGAAAGCTAAGTTTTAAAATAAATGATATTTCTAATATATGTGAAGGTTCATATTTTGTTTTAGGTGAGTATCATATAAAACGTGAGGTTGGTAATGCCGATGGGTTTTTTATGCTTGTTTTCAAGAAGATTAATGATAAGTGGAAGATTATTGCTGATACGTCTTCGTAAACTATGACTACTATTATAAGGAAAGCAAACTTAAACGATATTGATATTTTGTTAGAATTTGAACAAGGTGTTATTGCTTCAGAACGTCCTTTTGATATTACAATACAAGATGGAGCTATTAATTATTACGATATTTCTGATTTAATTGAAAACAAAAACTCTGAAGTTTATGTTGCCGAAATTAATGGTACTATTGTAGCCTCTGGATATGCAAAGATAAAGGGAGATAGACATTACTTAAAACATAAGCAACAAGGCTATTTGGGTTTTATGTTTGTTGACAAACACCACAGAGGAAAGCAATTAAATAAAGATATTGTTAATGCGTTACTTAAATGGTGCAAAGCAAGGCAAGTATATGAAATACGATTAGATGTTTATGAAGATAACTTATCCGCTATTAAAGCATATGAAAAAGTAGGTTTTAAAAAACATATGGTTAATATGCGCTTAGATATTAAAAATTTTGATTGATGTTTAAGGCTCCTATTGTGGATTTACAGGCTTATAAACAACCTTTTTTGAAACGGAATATTTAGCTAACAAATGCTCTGGGCGTATGGGGCGTTTTTCAAAACCACCACCGCAGTTAGGACAAATATGTTTTAAAACAGTTTACACACAATCTTTACAAAAAGTACACTCAAAAGTACAAATCATAGCGTCCTGAGAATTAAAAGGGAGTGTTTTGTTACAGTTTCCCATGTTGGTCTTATTATCTAGCATAAGGTTTACGTTTAGTTTTGGTTAAACACTAAAACTTAAGATGAGTTCATTATAATTTCTTTACATATTCTGTAATGATTACAATTTGTGTCGGGCCAACTTTACCTTCAATATATTGTTCGTTTTCATGATCTAAACGAATATTCCGAACAGCAGTACCTTGCTTGGCAACCATACTAGAACCTTTTACTTTTAAGTCTTTAATTAGTACTACAGAATCACCTGCTTGCAGAACAACACCATTTACATCTCTGTGAATTAATTTTTCAGGATCTGCTTCTCCTTCGTCTGTCGCTTTGGCAAACTCTAAAGCAGTATCTTCTATATACATCATATCCAGTAAATCTTGTGGCCAGCCTTCGTTTCTTAAACGCGAAAGCATTCTCCAAGCGGCTACTTTTACAGCATCATGTTCACTCCACATACTGTCATTTAAACAGCGCCAATGATTTGCATCCGTAATTTCTGGATCTTCTATTTGGTCAACACAGGTTTTACAGGTGACTAAAGACGTTTTTAAAGAGACCTCTTTTTGTGGCGCCAAAGTATGTATTTGTAAAAACTCATCGTTTGTACACAGTTCGCATATGTTATTAGCGCGCTTAAATAATACACTTTCTAAACTCATTTTCTAGATTTTATTATTACAATAATACAGTTAAATAATAGGCGTTCCAAGTTTTGATTTATACACTATCTTTTTTAAATAAAAAAAGGACACTAAAAGTGCCCTTTTTAAACTAAATACTAATATTTTTATTTGGAAAGATCGTGAATAAATGTGTACAGATAATCGCCATGAACACCAGTAAAATAACTTCTCCAAGCTTTTCCTTCTGCTCTGCTTTCTTCAGTGTCAGGGAATGCTTCTGCCATTAATTCATCACTTCTATCAAACATTTTGTCTAGATCAGCCACGGAATCAATAAAAAAGGCTTCTACATACTCTGTTTTATCTGAGCCCCAAGCATGAACATTAGGATAGTATGCTTTTATGTGCTCATTTTTTTGAATAATAGCGGCATTGCCTTTCATTCTTAATTTATCAAACTCCTCATTTGATCCATTTTCAGGAAAAGCAAAATGGCTTCTTCTAATATAGCATATCATATCTTTTGTTGGTTTTTCAGGCATAAATTTCATGCCAGATAGAGGTGCATAAATTTCATCGGAATGCTCGTTAGAGAAATATGAATTTAGATTATTTAAGAATGCTTTTCTTTCAGCTTCATCTGGCCAAGCTTCTTTTTCTAATTCTGAACTTCTTTTTGCAAACTTGTTTATATCTTCCCAATTAGCAAAAGCTTGCACTGCAAGAAACTCTGAGTTATCAGCTGTCATATTATGCATGTACATGGAAGATGCCATGATATATTCATTCTTCATGGTTACTTTTTCATGGTACTCTTTTTGAGCGGCTTTCCACTCGCTCATTTTAAAATCCTCCTTGTCCATATTCCAATGATTGGTGGTTACGGTAATAAATTGTGCTGGTTTAGGAGCGTCATCTTGAGCTGAAATGATTGTGGGAGTAAATAACAATAGAGCTAAAACTATTGCAGTAAAAAATTGGTTGATTGTTTTCATAATCTGTAAAAAATTAAAGTTAATATATTGGTTAAATTGAATACTACTTTAAGATTTCGGGCTATTTGATTATGCTATTAATACAATTAGGAAATAAGGAGAAGATAAATGTACAATAAAAAAATCTGATTATTAGATTATTTAGCCATCTTAATTACAATAAAGTTTCTTTTAGCTTTTTAGGCATGCCTTTAACAACCATATCATATGAATGGTCTATTAAAGCTTTTATGTACTGCGGTTGTAATTCGCCTTCATGAATATAGAGGGTATTCCAATGTTTTTTACTCATATGATATCCAGGACGGATACTATGGTATTCAGCACGAAGCTCTTCAGAATATTCTGGGTCTGCTTTTAGATTTATTGCGGCTTCTCCGCGTTCCCACCATTTTAATGAAGCTAGTACAAACATTTTTCCAAGAACTTTAAATACTAAAGTATCTTGATCAAAAGGAAAATCTTCAGTAGTGCCCTTTTTACTTAAACAGTATGCGCGAATTTGTTCTATGTTCATTTTAAAAGTTCCACCGTTTTATCTTCAATTTTTAAAGCTGAATAATCGAGTGACCAGCCAATAGTTTCAACAATGGTTTCAATAAGTAAAATGGTTTCTAAAGCTTCTTTTTGAGCAATTTGAATCAATCCGCTTTCTGGAATTTTATCCTGAATATGTAATTTAGCTTCGTTATGCAAACCGGTTAAATCTGCCGCTTCAAATTTATTGAACAGGCCCTCAGATTTATCATAATAATTCAAATTGGTTTCAATAGATAGTATTTCGGGTTGCGGAAAATGTTCCAGTAAAATCTTCTTTTTATGAGTATCAGCTTTCAATAGGATCTTAGATAAATCATACCCAATATGCGCCTTTGCATTTATTACAACAAGGGCTTTCTTTTTACTGGAAACGAGCTTTAAAAAGCGTTCTTTAACATCTTCATAGTGATATATTTCTGCAAAATCACCTTCAACAGTAATAAATTTACATACTTTTTTAATCTTGTCTAGAAGTATACTAGATTGGGTGTTTACCAATTGCTTTTTTCTTAAAGATTTAATATAAGTAACGATGCCTAGGGTCGCTAAAACGCCGATTATGATTCCTAAAAAGGCTTCCATGCTATGTTATTATTTTATATAAAATGGGTTTGCTTGGTGTGGCATCATTTTCAAAAGGAGCGATTTGCAAATTTAAAAAATACATACCATCTTCTATTTTGTTCGATACATAAATAAACTCCGTAATGGTCGCATCTAAACGTAATTTTTCTTTAGTATTCCAGAAGGCATGGTGAGCCAAAAGCTGACATTCATCTTTTTCTTTATCTACGCTTGGTAAATCTATCAATAAATGTTTTACACCTTTTTCTCTTAAATAAACTGCAGCATCTTCTAGTAAATATGGTGGATTGGTGTGCGAATATTGTTTAGACCATTTTTCTTTTCTGGTATTAGGAAGTGTTCTTATAACTACGGCATCACGCTTTTTATTTCCTAATATAAATTGTATTTGTTTTTTAGAAATTACAGAATCCCCATTTAACCGTTCTGGAGCTACTGTTATAACCTCGGCAAGAAAGAAAAACTGTTTTAAGTTTTGATTTATAGAGTGTACTTTTTCGGTAATATGTCCTGCACATTCTGTATGTGTACCATGAGCATGTGGATTAAAGTGTATATTATTGAAATTCACACAGGCTCCATTTTTTACACTGGCTGTCCATTCGCCATCCTTTACAGGTTCTATTTTGGGTTCATCTATATACCATGCATTTACGTTATTTTTTGACGCACGAATTGGTATAGAGATATCTATGGGTTTTGTTAAATCTATTTGAAGTTTTCTGGAGTTGTATTGAACTGTTGTTATCAAGATAAATCAATTTTAAATAGGTCTGAAGCGATACCATCGCATAGAAATTTTCCTTTTTTTGTGGTTAAAAGTTTGTCTTCATCAATATACAATAAATGTTCGTTAATGTATTTTTCTGATTGCTTTAAAAGGTATTTTTTATACGTTTTTCCAAAATCATCTTCTATTCTTTTAAGGGAAATACCCCAAATGGTTCGTAAACCTGTCATTAAATATTCGTTGAATTTATCAGTTCTTGAGAGTATTTCTGATTCTGAAGGCAATTCATTTTTTTGAATGGTTTTAATGTACTTTATATTATTAGACACATTCCAACTTCGTAAGTCACCATTAAAGGAATGTGCCGAAGGCCCAATACCTATATAAGGTTTTCCATACCAATAACTCGTGTTATGCTTTGAAAAATAATTTGGCTTACCAAAATTTGAAATTTCATAATGCACAAAACCTTGTTGTTGTGTTTTTTCAATTAAATGATTGAAATGTTGCAAGGCTAAATGTTCATCTATTGGAGGATATGTTCCCTTTTTAATAAAGGTGTCTAAAGCTGTTTTAGGTTCAACGGTTAAGGCATAACTAGATATATGATTAACGCCAAAACTAAAAGCCATATTTAAATTTTCATTCCATTTTTCTAGACTCATATTAGGAATGCCATAAATGAGGTCGATTGTAATATTGCTGAAATGCTTGCTCGCCACTGACAAACACGTTTTAGCTTCAGTAGCATTATGGGCTCGATTCATACGTTTTAAATCGTCTTCAAAAAAGGATTGAATGCCTATGCTCAAGCGGTTTATTCCAGTTTTAAGATAATTTTCAAAAATAGTTCTCGATTGTGCTCGAACGGACAGTAAGTCGTCTGGATTGGCTTCTAGCGTGATTTCTGGGCTTTTGGCAACACTATAATTTTTATAAACGGTATCAATCAACAATCGTAATTCATCAATCGTCAATAGACTAGGCGTTCCTCCTCCAAAATAAATGGTTTCAATGGTTTGATTTTTGAGTTCTACTTTTCGTAATTCTAGTTCTTTAACTAAAGCTACAATCAATTCTTCTTTCTTTTTTAATGAAGTTGAAAAATGAAAGTCGCAGTAAAAACAGGCTTGTTTACAGAATGGTATGTGGATATAGATGCCTGCCATTAGTATTCAGTATTTAGTAATAGTTTACAGTCAATTAGAAATTCGATAGATATTTTACAACATAAACTTTTCATGCAAAATGTAAGCTTTGCTCTTTTTTAAAATTAGGATTGAATTTTATTTTTACAACTAATCGCCTTCTAAACGCTAGATAAAGTGCGTAACCAAAATAGCTAAAAACTAACACTATAAAAAACCAAATATATGTATTCTTCCTAATGTATAAACTTGGTTTGATATAGTTTAAAACAAAAGAGCGTCAAAAAAATGATTATCATATAAATCAACCTATTTTATCTTGATTCTGTTTGACAAACGCATCCCATCCCGAATAGCTTTTACCTACATTAATTTTTCCGGAGTTGTAAAAATGACAAACTGCAGCTGCTAAACCATCGGTAGCATCTAAATTTTTTGGAAGTGATTTTAATTCTAATAAACTTTGCAGCATTTTAGCCACTTGTTCTTTACTGGCATTACCATTACCAGTAATCGCCATTTTTATTTTTTTAGGCAAATATTCTGTAATAGGGATTTCTCTACTTAATCCAGCGGCCATAGCCACACCTTGGGCTCTACCCAACTTAAGCATACTTTGTACGTTTTTACCAAAAAAAGGCGCTTCAATAGCAATTTCATCTGGGTTGTGGGTGTCAATCAATTCTATGGTGCGTTCAAAAATGAGTTTTAGTTTTAAGTAATGGTCGCTGTACTTTTTTAAATCCAACTCATTAAGTTGCATAAATTGCATGTTCTTTCCAACGATTTTTATGAGTCCAAAACCCATAATAGTTGTTCCAGGGTCAATCCCTAATATAATTCTTTCTTTAGTCATTTTGCTCACAATAATAACAACCACTAAGCGATATAGATGCGCCAATAGTTATGGTTAATAGGTTTCCATTAAACGACCCAAAACCGTCTGATATGGGATTAAAGTCTTTTGCAAAACCTAAAATATAAGAGGTGTCCATATATATGGAAAGCTTATCCGAAATACCATAATGAATTTCGATACCTGCCATAGCATTTAAAAACGCCGTTTTATTTTGGCTATAATTCCCTAAAGGTTTTATCATTGAAAACCCCGGTCCGGCATGGACAAATGTTCCTATTTTATTTGAAAAACTAATAATCTGAGAGGCGTTGTAAACCAATTGTGCATTTATACGCGAATAATTCACTTTAAACTCTGGTGTATTGTTCACGTTTGAAAACCTGTTAAATCCAAAATCCAGTTTCCCTCCCAACTGAGGTTTAAACATGTATTGTACGCCTAAATTAATACTAGGAAAATTAATAGAATTGGCTTCAAATCCAGTTATAAATCCACCCGAAGACGGACTGTTTATACCTAATGCAAACTGTGCTTTTATGGAACTCGTGTCACCTTGTGAAATTCCTGAAAAGCAATAAAAAACCAATACTAAAGTCAGCCATGATATCTTATTCAATTTAAAATTTGAGCTCATTCAGTAATATTGATTTAATTTGCAGGGATTATGTACAACCTACCATACAAAACTAAACAATTCTTTTTTGTGCTTATTAAATTAAGTATAGTAGGGGGTGCATTTTATTTTATATACCATAAAATAGCAAGTAATAGTGTGTTAAGTTTTTCTGATTTTATTGATTTTTTGACAAAAAAGCACATTTTTTCATTAAAAAACGTCTCTTTTTTAGTGTTTTTAAGCATTTTTAATTGGTTTTTTGAAATTTTAAAATGGAAAAACTTAGTGAGTTTTGTTAAAACAATCCGTTTTAAAAATGCACTCGAACAAAGTTTAGGAGCATTAACTGCTTCTTTATTTACACCTAACAGAATTGGAGAATATGGAGCAAAAGCAATTTATTATACTATAAACCTGAGAAAACGCATTATGCTTATTAATTTACTAAGCAATGTGTTGCAAATGAGTGTTACGACTATTTTGGGTGGTCTTGGTTTTTACTTTTTTATATTGGAATATAACCCTGATGTTAATTATTATAAGCTTGCCAGATTTTTGGTTATACTACTAATGGCCTTTATTTTAATAGGTTTTGGAATGATAAAAAATACATTTTCCATTAAAGGGTTTTCTTTGGTTAAAATAAAATATTTTATTGCTGACTACCCCAAAAACCAACTAGTTTTAGGGTTCCTGTTTTCTTTGGTGCGCTACGCTGTTTTTTCTTTTCAGTTTTATTTTTTATTGCATCTTTTTGAAGTAAATATAACTTATTTTAATGCCATGGTAATTATTGCATCTATGTATTTAATAGTATCTGTAGTGCCTTCTGTTTTTATTTTTGATGTTGTTATTAAAGGAAGTGTTGCTGTTTATTTGTTTTCATTTATTCAGGTTAGTGAACTTACCGTTCTGAGCATCATTACCCTTATGTGGCTATTTAATTTTGTATTGCCGAGTGTATTTGGAAGTTATTATGTGCTTAACTTTAACTTCCCCCAAAATGACGACCAAATATGATTTTGATTAGCATTCTCTTAACCAGTACATATCTACTTTTAATAGGTAGTTTTGTTTATGGCTTCGATAAAATAAAGCGTTTTAAACGCCATGATATTCCTGCTAAAACTAAGTTTTCAATCGTTATTCCTTTTAGAAATGAAGCTAAAAATTTACCTAAACTATTAACGTCCATTGCAGCATTAAAATACCCAAAACAGCTTTTTGAAATTATTTTTGTTGACGATGCCTCGGAAGATACTTCTGTTGAATTGATTATGGAATTTATGAACGCGGGTCGAAACGACATCCAGTTTCAGTTAATTTCAAATAAAAGGAAAACAAACGCTCCTAAAAAAGATGCAATTACTACCGCAATAAGTATTGCAAAATATGAATGGATAATAACGACTGATGCAGATTGTATTTTACCAAAATATTGGCTTGATAGTTTTGATACATACATTCAAAACAGTAACACCGTTTCCATTGCTGCACCGGTTACTTACTTTTATGAAAATACATTTTTAAACCAGTTTCAATTACTGGATATGCTTAGTTTGCAGGGTGCTACTATTGGCGGTTTTGGTATTAAAACCCCATTTTTATGTAATGGTGCTAATTTTGCTTACAATAAGCAGGTGTTTATTGAATTAAATGGGTTTGAAGGGAATACGGATATGGCGAGTGGGGATGATGTTTTTCTACTAGAAAAAATAGTAAAGGCATATCCAAAACAAATTCATTATTTAAAATGCAAGGAGGCTATTGTAGTAACACGCTCTCAGCCTTTTTGGCATGAGTTGATATCGCAGCGTGTTCGTTGGGCGGCAAAAACAAGTGCCTATAATAATATGTTTGGCAAATTTACAGGACTTGTTGTTTTAATGATGAATGGGTTAATCATTGCAACGTTAGTGTTAGCGCTTTTTGGCGTTTTTAATTTTAAGATTTGGTTTTATATTTTGATTATCAAGTTTAATATCGATTTTTATTTGATTTATAAAACAGCAGTATTTTTTAATCAAGCAAATGTTCTTAGAACATTTGCTTTCGGGTTTATTATCTATCCTTTTTTTAGTATTTATGTCGCTTTTATTTCTGTTTTCAGCAGTTATAAATGGAAAGGGCGGAATTTTGAAAAATAACATCCAACTATTTTTATTAGATTTACGTTCCATGAACATATTAAAAAAGACATCAAACCCAGCCTTTACCAATTATTTTTTTGGTGGCGGAAACACCAATATTAAAACCATGACGGTTTCAGGTGTTTTTATAAAATCGATGTTATCTATTGCCATTATCATAATTATTTCAATTGGTATTTGGAAATTACATAGTAATGGCGCAAATATTAAATGGTACTCCATAGGTGGTATGCTATCGGCTATTGTTATTAGTGTTGTTATTTCTGTTCGCAAGCATTGGGCTCATATTTTAGTGCCGCTTTACGCTATAGCTAAAGGGTTCTTCTTAGGAAGTATTTCTGCTTATGCACATGATAGGTTTCCGAATTTCCCATATCAAGCCATAGGCATTACATGTGTAACATTTGTAGTGATGCTTTTGTTATATCAAACGCGAGTTATTGTTGTTACAAAAAAAATACGAAGTGTTATTATAACTGCAGCAGCTAGTATTTTTATGATTTATATAATATCATGGATTTTAGGCTTTTTTGGCATTAAAGTTTTTATTTGGGGTACATCATGGCCAGCTATCATATTTAATGTTCTAGCAACTATTTTTGCTTCGCTATCCTTGCTTCTTGACTTTGACTATATTGAACGCTATAAAAACAAAGCGCCAAAATATAAGGAATGGCTTGCGACTTGGGGGCTTTTAGTAACGCTTGTTTGGTTGTATGTTGAAGTTTTACGATTAATGAGAAAGCTGGCTATCCGCTTTTAATCCACATGAATTATTATTGGTAAATTAAATGCTGTAGTGACTTGTTGTCCGCGTTTTAAAGCTGGATATATTTTAGGCAATGAGTCTAAGCTTTTATTAAGTAAGTTCTGAATATTTGGAATTTCATTTATGGTAAGCGAATCGATTTTTGATTTTAATAAAGATAGTGTGCCAGTTTTAGAAACTTTAAATTCTAGCATTAGGGTGTCATTAATATCCTGAGAAACAACAATAATTTCCTTTTGCAAATAATCATTAATATGAGTTGTTAAGGTGTGCTGAAAACAAACTTGTCTTTCTTGTTTAGTAATGGAATAATCACATAATGAAAAACTGGGATACACATCTACGTCATTCCAATTAAAAGTTTGTAACTCTTCTTTTAATATAGCTTCAGAAGATGTTTTTTTTACATTAAAATACTCGCATGATGTGAGCATTAAAAAAAACAGAAAAAAAGAAAAATATCTCATGGATTAAAACTGAAACCGAAAAGTACAATTTTATTCTAAAATTTTAATTGTAACGGTCTATCTATTTGTAACATTTGGCATGATTTTTAGTCTAAACTAGTATATAACTCAAATGCATTTATGGATATTATTTTAATCATCATAGCCGTTCTAATGATGCTTTTAGGCATTATTGGTAGCTTTTTACCTATTTTGCCCGGACCGCTTACAAGTTGGGTTGGGCTTTTAATTGTTCATTTTACAGATGCTATACCTATGGACAAATCATTTCTAATTATAACATTACTCATTGCTCTATTTATATGGGTGCTAGATTATATTATTCCAGCTATAGGCACAAAACGCTTTGGAGGGACTAAATATGGGATGATAGGCACCACAATTGGTCTTATAGTCGGATTAGTTGCACCTATTCCTGGAGGTATCATTATTGGTCCTTTTGTTGGAGCATTAATTGGAGAGCTTTTAAATAAAAACGATACTAAAGCGGCTACTAAAGCGGCATTTGGGTCGTTTATAGGTTTCTTGGCTTCAACGTTTATAAAGTTTGTGGTTGCAGTAATTTATTTAGGGCTTTTTATTGGAACACTATGGGATTATAGAGTTGCATTATTTTAAACTTCTGCTTTGCTCAGTAGTTACGTGAGCATGACTATCTAAACAGAAATTCCTTAGGATATTGAGAAAATTTTTCAGTTTAAAAAGAAGAAACCCTGTGGGTCTCTCACCTCCACAGGGTTTTGTAAATTGCTATTATCAACAAAAAAATTGAGGGATTAATTAATTTTTTGAAGTGTTGATGTTCAAATATAGTTATAATGTTCGTCTTTAAACTGCGGGAAACCCGTAACTATTTTATGGGTTAATGGTACTATTGAGCTATAGTAGTAGTTTTCACGATAAAAAAAGTGAACTTTCTTTAAAAAAAATCAATTTGTCATGGAAGCTATTATTTTTTGTATGCTAGACAAAGCCTTCTTTTCTGGCTTTATTTAGTAGTGTTTCATCCTGGCCGTCATCGACTTCAAAGATTTCTCTAAGCTGTTTTTTTCGTTTTTCTATAGCACTTAAAGAGATATCTAAATGTGATGCTAGATTTTTAGTTTTTACACCTTGAGATAACAGATGGAGTATTTTCCTGTTCTTATCATCAATAACAATATCGCTTGTTATGGCTTTTCTTATATGGTTGTTAACGGTGCCGCTATAAAATGGGGGACTATTAAGTACTTTTTGAAATGCACTGGCTAATTCACTAGATGTTAAATCACTTTTAATTAAAAAGCCTTCAGGGTTTATGGTTTTAATAATATTATGAATTCTAAAGGATTCATTAAACATGGTTAAAATAATAATCTTGGCACCTGGTAAATTTTTACGAGCATATTCTGCTAAATCTTCACCAGAACTCATTAGGCCATCTGTTGATGGTGGTAAACTAATATCTACAAACAAGACATCGTAGGGCCTAGCTATTTGAATAGACTTATTCATATATACTAAGGCTTCATCGCAATTGTTTGCAATATCTATTTCTAATTCTTGAGTGTCTTTTTTTGTAAAAAGCAATGTGTTTTGATAACCCTCAATAATCATTGGGTGGTCATCAATCATGAGTATTTTTATTTTTTCATTCATATGGCGTTAGGGTATTGGCGCTTCTATGGTTACTGTTGTTCCTACATCTTTTTTAGACTTTATATCTATAGTTCCGTTTATTTCTTTAATTCTTGAATACATGTTTTTTAAACCAATACCGGACTTGGCTTTGTTAACATCAAATCCAGAGCCATCATCGGTCATGGTTAAGCAAATTACGCTATTTTTCAGTTTAAAACTAATATTTACTTGGGTTGCGTTAGCATGCTTATATATATTATGAAGCGATTCTTGAATCATTCTATAAATATGGATTTTCTTTTTATTAGATACACTGTCCCAGTTTATAGCATCATCATGTTTAAAATCATATTTTAGACTGTAGGCTAATGTTTGTGTTTCAACCAGTGTTTTTATAATATCTATAAATCCAGAGCCTGAAACAAAATCGGTATTTAATTCATGCGATACTTTTCTAATATCATCTTCAATGGTTTTTAATTCAACTAGATACTCACCTCTGCTTTTTACAGCATCTGCGGAAGTTGACATATTAAGGCTGTCCAAGCTTAATCGGGTTCCAAACAAACGTCCTAAAACGCCATCATGTAACTCTTCAGAAATACGTTTTTTCTCTTGGGTTCTGGCTTCTTCAATACTTTCATTTTGAGATAACATGAGGTTGTAAATCTCCTCGTTAGTTTCTTGTTGTTGTTGTATAAATCGTAATTCTTTGTTTTTATTACGTTGCATTATAATCAAATAGATTAAAAAAGAAGCTATAACCACCACGACTGAAATAATAAAAAGCCACATACGCTCTTTAGATATTTTTATATTTTCTTGTTCTATTTGTTTGGTTTCAAAACGGATTCTGGCAAATTTATTCCGTATAGCTCGTTCATTTTTTTGTAAGCTGTCATTAAGTTTTACATAACCTTTTAAATGCTTTGCAGCCATATGACCTTCTTCAATTTCTGAAAGCAACAATAAGGATTTTAATAAATCATCATTATGATAATTCATTGAAATTTCTTTGGCTTTATAGGCATAATATTTGGCTGAATCTTTATCGCCTTTGTCATTATAATATTCAGCTAAATGTTGATTTATTATAATTGAATTATATCCTTTAGGATTGACGCTGTCAGTAATCTTTAAAGCTTTAAAGTATAGGTTCGGTAATTGGTCAAATTCATTAGACAAATACAAGGTGTGCGCATAATTATCAAGTACCAAGGCATAAAAATCAGGACGTTCATTAATTAGGTTTTCGTTAAGTAAGATTTCATTATAATAATTAAGTGCTAATTCATATTCTTTTAAATTTTTATAAACAAACCCTATATTATTTATAGAGTTATCTATTTTAGACTTATCTATCCCTTTTAAGTTTCTTTTTAATTCTAGAGATTTCTTATGATATTTTATAGATTCATCAAACTGTTCTAATTCATTAAATACTATCCCAAGAGTATTATATATAAATGATTTTCTTTCTTTAACTTTATAAGTTTGCTCTAATAATTCAAGTAATTGAATTGCTTCAATTGAATTAACTTCACTTGCTGTATAATCTTTTTCATTTCTTTGTATTTCAGCAATTCCATAAAGAGTAGATGCAACCCCATAGTTGTTTTTTAAAGATTTATAAATTCTTTCTGCTTGATAGTAATAATAGTATGCACTATCGGTTAAGGAGGTTGTCTTTCTATATAGTTCTCCAATATTATAATTAGCATTAGCCTTTGAAAGCGAATCAGGAGTTTTTAAATTCAAAACATTTCTTCGAATTGAATCTATTTTATACATACTTGAATTTTCTTGAGTATAAGAATAGCTAAAACACAAAAAACAAATTATATAAGTGAATATGTACTTCAAAAAAAACGATTTTTTCAAATGTATTTATAATTTTTCATTTAAGTAAATTAAAAAGCCCTTTGTATTAATACAAAGGGCTCTTATAATCATTTTTTAGACAAAATTAATCTCCAACTTGTCCTCCAGTAATAGGAGCCACAATATCAGGATTAAGTAATACATCATCCTCATTTAAATCTTGTTTAGTACAAGATGTTAATGATCCAAGAAATAAGACTAAGATTAAGGTAATTTTTAGGGCTTTCATAATATTCGATTTTAAGGTTATACTATTTTCTCTGTTTTTTTTAAATAAAACTGTTAACTAAGACTTTGAAAACAAAATCTCGGTTGAGGGAAAATGGATAATTAACTTTAAACCGAATACATACAATTATGTAGAGCGATTTTATAAAAATATTTTTTTGAGGGAATATGACTTGATAAAGTCAAAATGGATTAAGGTTCTTAAATGAACTTAGGGAAATACTTGTTCGCTCGTTTAAGGACTGCTAATGTATGTTAAACGGCAATAGGTTTTATAATATATTCGATGAAGTGTTCATTTTTATCGATTAAGTGCAAAATAGTCACAAAATAGGAGTTGAAAAAATCAAAGGGTTGATTTGTTTTTCACCAAGCTGGTTTTAACTATTTTAGTCTTTACGTCTTCATCTTCTAAAGTATTCTGCATTCTATTTATCAGCAGTTGGGCAGCATGGGCGCCAATAACTTTAGCATGTTGGCGTATGGTGGTAAGCTTAGGCATGGTATGGTTTGACTCTGATTTACTGGAAAAACCTATTACAGATATATCTTTTGGAACCTTTAAACCAAAACCAACAGCTACATTAATGGCTATGATTCCAGAGGAACTATCGGCAGCAATTACACCATCGATACCTTTAGTTTTCTTAAAAAAAGATTTAATCCTTTTAGGATGGTCATCCTTTTTCTTAACCTTTAAGACTAAAGGTTCTAGGTTAGTTGTTTCTAAAATAGCTTTATTATAACCACGCTCTCTTAATTTACCAACACTAATATCATTTATATTACTAATAAAAGCAATTTGTTTTCGGCCTTCTTCTATTAAGCTTTTGGTTGCATTATAGGTGGCATCAAAATCGTCAACAATGACTTTATCGCATAACACATCATGAGCAACCCTATCAAACATAACTATTGGTAAGCCTTGGCTTATTGTTTTTTTAAAATGTTCAATTTCGTTATTCATCTGTGTTTCTTCAGCAACCGATAAAATAAATCCATCCACACTGCCATTTGCTAGTAGCTGTAAACCCTCTTTTTCTTTTTCTAAAGATTCGTTGGATATACAAGTAATAATATTATAACCATGTTTAGTTGCTTCCCTTTCAATACCAAAAAGGACTTTTGCTAAAAAGCGATTAAGAATATTAGGAATTATAACGCCTATGGTTTTTGTTTTGTTGTTTTTTAAGCTTAAAGCGACCTTGTTAGGCTTGTAGTTATACAATTCTGCAAGTTCCTTAACACGCCTAACGGTTTCTTCTCCAATTTCCTCACTATTGTTTAAAGCTTTAGAAACTGTTGATATCGAGACGTTTAATTCTTTTGCTAATTGTTTTAAAGTAACCATGTATTAAATACCTAAATTTTATATGCTACGCAATTTACAAAATTACTATTAGCATTTCAGAATTATTTAGTCCATGCATTCTATTTATTTTTTCTTAAAACCAGCTAAACTTTATTGAAAGAATTATGGATGACCTACTTTTTGTAAATAATCGCTTTTATATTAGAACATCTTAAAAAAGGAATTTTGAAAATTGCTTTATCCAATGAATGCTCTATAAATGTAGTAAATTCATATCTTTAGCCTTATTATAATTTAAGACTTTTGTTAGAGGCATAATTAAGAATAATCAAAACTGTAATGATTACTTTAAAAAAAAGACAGATTTAAATAAAATACTTATAAATGCAAAGAATGTTGTATAGATTAGTATAGTTAATAATAGAATGCTGCAAAGCATGGAAAATCATTGCATATTAATTAATTTAGGCCGTAAAAAAACTATAGAATGAAGAAATCGACCAAGATACTATATTCAGTAATCACCCTTTTAATATTTAACGCTTGTGCAACATATAAGACTCAGTATAAAGAAGAAAATGCAAACAGCACGTTTCCGGATAAGGATATTGCGCATTCATTTTATTTAATTGGCGATGGGGGGAATTCTCCAATGGGTTCGACTTCAGAAGCATTACAGGCTTTTAAATTAGAATTAAACAAAGCACCAAAACATAGTACGGCTGTTTTTTTGGGCGATAATATTTACCCAAAAGGGATGCCCCAAAAAAATGATGAAAGTCGAGCTTTGGCCGAACACCAATTAAAGGTTCAAACCGATGCCGTAAAAGATTTTAAAGGCGACGCTATTTTTATTCCAGGAAACCATGATTGGTATAGCGATGGGTTGAAAGGGTTAAAACGCCAAGAAAAATATATAGAAGATAAACTTGGGAAAAATACATTCCTACCAGAAAATGGATGCCCTATTGAAAAGGTGGAGATCTCTGATGATATTGTTATGATCGTTATTGATTCAGAATGGTATATCACAAATTGGGATAAACACCCAACCATAAATGATGATTGCGAAATTAAAACACGATCTAAGTTTTTTGAAGAACTGGAAGGCTTAATAAAAAAAGCACGCGGTAAAACCACTATTATTGCTATGCATCATCCTATGTTTACCAATGGGCCACATGGCGGGCAATATGATCTTAGTTCACACTTAAAACCCATTCCAGTTTTGGGAACCTTAAAAAATATTTTAAGAAAAACGAGTGGCGTATCGCCAGCCGATTTGCAAAACCAAAAGTATAATACCTTTAAAAAACGAGTTGTAACCATAGCTCAAGAAAATGATAAAGCTCTTTTTGTTTCAGGACACGAACATAGCTTACAGTATTTAGTTCAAGATAATTTACCGCAAATTGTTAGTGGGTCTGGGTCAAAGTCAACAGCAACACGTAATGTTAGCGGTATATTTTCATCAAGCAATTCTGGTTTTGCTAGATTGGATGTGTTCACAGATGGGGCATCCGCTGTCCGGTTTTATTCAGCAAAAGACCATAAGGTTATTTTTCAAACCAAAGTGTTTTCAGAAGACAAAAAAGAAAATACATCCCATGATAAGGATGTGTTTCCAGATCAAAAAACAGCAGCAGTGTATTCTGAAGAAGAAATCACAAAAAGCGGCTTTTATAAATATGTTTGGGGCGAACGTTACCGGTCATATTATGGAACAAAAGTAAACGCTCCCACAGTTAGTTTAGATACCTTGTTTGGTGGATTAACACCAACAAGAAAAGGAGGTGGACACCAATCAAAATCACTTCAATTGATGGATAAAAGCGGAAAGCGTTATGTAATGCGCGCCATTAGAAAAAGTGCAACCGTGTATTTACAAGCAATGGCTTTTAAAGACCAATATATAGAAGGGCAATTTGACGGTACAACTACTGAAAAATTATTACAGGATTTCTATACAGGATCACATCCATATGCACCATTTGTAACAGGAGGTTTATCCGATGCCGTTAATTTATACCACACCAACCCAGTATTGTATTTTGTGCCAAAGCAAAAAACTTTAGCAGCTTTTAATACAGATTTTGGTGATGAATTATATATGATAGAAGAGCATGTATCCGATGGTCATGGAAATCTTAAAAGCTTTGGAAATTCAAACAAAATTGAAAGTACCGATGATTTAATGAAAAAGCTTCGTAAAGACGAAAAATATGTAGTTGATGATGAGATGTTTTTGAGAGCACGATTATTCGATATGGCCATTGGCGATTGGGATAGGCATGTAGACCAATGGCGTTGGGCTGAGTTTAAAGAATCTGATAAGGTTGTTTATAGACCAATTCCGAGAGATAGAGATCAAGCCTTTTCAAATATGGGCGATGGTGCTTTAATGAATTTAGCAACCCGAATTATACCACCGTTAAAATTAATGGAAGGTTTTAATGACGATATTAGAAATGTAAAAGGGTTTAATTTTAGTCCATTTTCATTAGATATGATGTTGCTAAACGAAACCACAAAAAAACAGTGGGAAGCACAGGTGGCGTTTATTCAAAAAAACCTCACGGATACAGTTATAGATAATGCATTTAAAGCCTTTCCAAAAGAAGTTCAAGGCGAAACGATTGCAGAGATAAAACGTGTGCTTAAAGCACGACTTAAAAACCTTCCGGACATAGCAAACAGGTATTACAAAGCGTTAAACAGAACGCCATTGGTTAAAGGTACCGATAAAGACGATTTGTTTGAAATTGAACGTATGCCCAATGGAAATACAAAACTAACCGTATACCGAATAAAAAACGGAAAAAAAGGGACACTTATCCATCAAAAAACATACAATAGCCATGATACTAAAGAAATTTGGATGTATGGATTAGATGACGAAGATGTGTTTAAAGTTACAGGAGAAGGCGATAACCTTATTAAATTAAGATTAGTAGGAGGGCAAAATAATGATACCTATACCATTGAAAATGGCAAGAAAGTAAAGATCTATGATTACAAGTCTAAGAAAAATGAATTTACTACCAAAAAAGGTCGCAAAAACTTAACGGATAATTATGAAACCAATATTTATGATTATGCCAAACCTAAAAATAGTGCCAACCAATTTATACCTTTATTAGGCGCAAATCCAGACGATGGGTTTAAACTAGGGTTTTTAAATACCCTAACCAATTATGGATTTGAACGTAATCCGTTTAGCTCCCAACACACTATTTCAGGCGCCTATTATTTTGCTACAAGCGGATTCGATTTTGAATATAACGGCGAGTTTGCTAACGTGGTAGGAACATGGAATTTGGCCTTAAATGCTAAGTATACAAGTCCAAACTATGCCGTTAATTTCTTTGGATTTGGAAATAGCACACCTAATGAAGAAGCTGATGAAGATGATGGCATAGATAGAGATTTAGACTATAACCGTGTAAAATTGAGCACATTAAAATTTGCACCATCTATAAACTGGAGAGGTGAGTTAGGCGCGCATTTTAAATTAGGTTTAAGCTATGAGTCTATTGAGGTTGAAGAAACCAATAATCGCTTTATAAATACATTTTATGTAGCAAATGGCTTAGAAAACCAAAAAGAATTTGTTGGAGCAGAAGCGATGTATAGTTATAAGAATAAAGATAATGAAGCATTTCCTACTCTAGGTATGCAAACAAGGTTGCAATTAGGATATAAGTCTAATGTAAACGAATCAAAAGGCTTTACCTATTTTATTCCAGAGCTAGGGTTTGATTACAAGTTGGTATCTAGCGGACAATTGGTTTTTGCCACAAATGCCAAAGCACATTTTATATTTGGTGATGATTTTGAGTTTTACCAAGCAGCAAACCTAGGTGCTAATAATGGCCTGCGTGGTTATAGGAATGAACGCTTTTCAGGTAAAAATTCATTTTATCAAAGTACCGATTTACGTTTAAATCTTCGTAAAGTTAAAACCGGACTACTGCCTTTACACATAGGTGTTTATGCAGGGTTTGATTACGGACGTATTTGGATTGATGATGAATTGGTTTTAAATAATAATTTAGCCTACAACTCAAACGCTTGGAATACATCAGTAGGAGGAGGTGTTTTTGCAAATGCGGCCGATATATTAACCTTAAATGTATCAGCATTTAATAGTGATGATGGTTTACGTTTTGCTTTCAAAGTAGGTTTTGGGTTTTAACCTCCAAAACCCTAAACTTTTTTTAGGGTCTTAATTATGATATTATTCTAATGTAAAAGCATACAAATTGCCGCCATTACCATGTGCTTTTTCATCAGTAATATATAAGGTTTGGGCGTCTTTAAAACACACCCCTTCTTTTTGTGATTCAAAAGAAAAATCATATTGCTCAACTGTACCATTAAAAAAATCATCAGAAGTAAAATTTGAAAAAACCATAACAGATTTTTGGGAAAGGAGTGCTACTTGCTTTCCATCAGAACTAATGTCTGCGGAAGTTATCCAACACAATAAATCATTGCAAGCGCTAAACGAACTAATAAATTCAGCAACAAAATGGCCTTGCTTAGCAGGTATCTTATACAAATTTGTTTTTCCAAAATCATTTTTAACACGACTTTTAGTAAATAAGTATAAACTATCGTTGAAGTGGAAAAAAGCTTCGCAATCAAAATACATGCTTTTCTTTTTTGGAGGAAATTTGTTTTGGTCTGGATAATGAAATGAAATACGTTCAATATCAATTTTGTCGGAACTATTCAGGGCATCATGATTTACTTTTAAAATGGCTAAGTTTTTTCTTTTATTCAGGTTGTTTCCAAAGTCGCCAATGTATAAATTGCCATTTTCATCGGATGCTAAATCTTCCCAATCCTTATTTTTTGCATTAATTTTGATTTCTTTTTTGATTTCACCTTTTTTGTTTAAACCATAAATTCTGGCTTTATTACCACTATCATTCAACATCCAAATTAAATTGGAGTTATTTATGGTTTCGGTTCCAGAAACCTCATTTAAAGTTTTAGGAAGATCAATTATAACAGTCAGGTTCCCAGTATCACAGCTCGAAACCATTAAAAAAAAAGAAATAAGTAATTTATTCATTTAGGCAATCAAGATTTATAATGTTAAATTTACAAGATATTTTTGGTATAAGAGCGTATTAATGAATAAAGCACATTTAAAATATCTATGACTACAGCTAATGACTTATTAGACCTTTTAGTTTTAACGCAAATAGACGATACTGAATTTAATGGTGTTAGTGAAACTGTTGGTAGCCCAGTTGTTTTTGGAGGCCAAGTTTTGGCTCAAGCTATAAATGCAGCAAGCAGAACCATTACCAATAAAAGGGTATTGCATTCTATGCACTCCTATTTTTTAGAGGCAGGAGATTTGAAATGGCCAATTACATATAATGTGAATTTGGTTAGAGATGGTGGTAGTTTTTCCGTACGAAGAGTTACGGCGCATCAAAAGAATAAAACCATATTTATATTATCGGCATCATTTCATAAACCAGAAATAGGATATAATCATCAAATAGTCATGAAATCTGGTTTAAACCAACCAGAAACATTATTAAGTTGGACAGACATACTTAAACAATATGGCGATTTTTTACCAAAAAGCCTTAAAGCCTTTTTTGAAATAGAACGCCCCATTGAGTTTAAACCAACTACGTTTGTAAGCCCTGCTGAAAAGAAAGACTTACCACCTTTTTATGATGTGTGGTTTAAATTAAAAGGTGATGTAGGCGATTTAGATTTAGCAACAAAACAACAAATCTTAACCTATGTTTCAGATTATAATATTTTAGTTTCAGCACTTAATCCACATGCAAGTGTAGCCCATTGGGGAAATACACAAACAGCAAGTTTGGACCATTCTATGTGGTATTTTAGAGATTTTGATTTTAGCGATTGGTTATTGTTTTCTATAGAATCACCTAATACGTCTGGTGCCAGAGGATTTGCAAGAGGAAACATTTTTACAAGAGATGGGAAATTAATAGCATCAGTCGCCCAAGAAGGCTTAATGCGACCAAAAAATATAAAAAATGAGTAATAATATTTTAAAAATAGGACACAGAGGAGCTAAAGGGCATTTAGCAGAAAACACCTTAGAATCTATAAGAAAGGCATTAGATTTAGGTGTGGACGGTATTGAGATTGATGTACATCGGTGTGCTTCTGGGCAGTTGGTAGTCTTTCATGACTTTACTTTAGATAGAATGACAAATGGTTCTGGCGAGGTTTCAAAACACACGCTTAAACAATTAAAACAAGTTGTAGTTAAAGGCTATTGCCAAATCCCTACCTTAGCGGAAGTTTTGGCATTTGTAAATAACAAGTGCCTTTTAAATATTGAGTTAAAAGGACAAGATACCGCAAAAGAGGCCAGTAGATTAATAGCCTTTTATGTAGAAAAAAAAGGTTGGGAATATAACAACATTCTTGTTTCAAGTTTTCAAAAGGATTTGTTGGAAACAGTTTATAAAATTAACGATAAAATCCCTTTAGCTGTACTTACCGATACAAATATACATGAGGCTGTTAATTTCGCTAAAACCATAAAAGCGGTGGCAATACATCCAAATTACACCATGTTAACCCAAGAAATAGTTGATACTTTAAAAGAAGACTATAAAGTATTTACATATACGGTAAACAATTTAAATCCCATAGAGCGCATAAAATCTTATGGTGTAGATGGTATAATTTCTGATTTCCCCGATAGGCTATAATGCAAAAAGATGTTATTATAATTGGTGGTGGGGCGGCAGGCTTTTTTGCAGCCATAAATATAGCTGAACAAAATCCAGAACTAAAAGTAACCATTTTAGAACGTGCTAAAGAAGGATTGGCTAAAGTTAAAGTGTCTGGCGGTGGACGTTGTAATGTAACCCATGCCGAGTTTGTACCACAGGAATTAGTACAAAATTATCCACGTGGCGAAAAAGAATTATTAGGGCCTTTTCATCAATTTATGACGGGCGATACTATAGAATGGTTTGAAAAACGAGGCGTAGCGTTAAAGATTGAGGAAGATGGTAGAATGTTTCCAGTTTCTAATTCATCACAAACTATTATTGATTGTTTTTTGAATGAAGCAGAAAAACATCATGTAGAAGTATTGTATAATCATCCAGTAAAATCAATTAAAAAAGCGTCGGAGTTATTTCATATTGAAACACCGGATGGCGAGTTTGTATCTAAAAAAATAGTAGTTGCAACAGGAAGCAATCCTAAAATTTGGAATCTTTTACAAGATTTAGGGCATACCATTTTACAACCAGTTCCATCACTTTTTACATTTAATATAAAAGATGAGCGTATACAGGATATTCCTGGTGTTGTAGCTTTAGATGTTGAAGTAAACGTTTTGGGTACAGATTTGTGGAGCGAAGGGCCATTGCTTATAACCCATTGGGGCATGAGCGCTCCATCCATATTAAAGCTCTCTGCTTTTGGAGCGTTAGAGTTAGCCAAACGCCATTATAAATTTCAAATAGAAGTTAATTTTATAAAGCAAACAGTTAAAGATTGTTTAGATGTTTTAAAGACATTAAAGCAAGATTTAGCAAAAAAAACAATATATAAATCTACGCAATTTGATTTGCCAAAGCGTTTATGGCACAAATTGGTATTGGCATCAAATATGAATGTTGAAACACGTTGGGCCGATTTAAATAAATTACAATTAGAAGATTTGGCAAATCAACTGACAAGAGCCGTTTTTAATGTAGATGGAAAAAGTACATTTAAAGAAGAATTTGTAACCGCAGGAGGGGTTAATCTTAAAGAAATTAATTTTAAAACATTTGAAAGCAAACGCTGTGAAAACTTATATTTTGCTGGAGAAGTTTTAAATATTGATGCCGTTACAGGAGGTTTTAATTTTCAAAATGCTTGGACTGGGGCTTATATAGTGGCAAAATCAATTTCAAAATAAATGAAAACATACATCGCACTTTTAAGAGGTGTAAACGTAAGCGGGCAAAAGAAAATACCAATGGTTGAATTACGTGAATTGCTCTCTAAATCAGGATTGGAACATGTGTTGACATACATTCAAAGTGGTAATGTTGTTTTTCAATCTTTAGAGAAAGATATTCAAAAGCTAGAATTAAAGATTCATGAAGCCATTAAAAACTATTTTGGTTTTGAAGTTCCCATACTAGTTAAAACACCAAAAGAATTACAGCAAATTTTTGATGATTGTCCATTTCCGGAAGAGGAAAAAATGAATAGTTATTTCACGTTCCCATATACAATTCCTGATAAAAGCCTAGTTGAAGAAGCTTCAAAAATGTTATATCCAAATGAGCAGTTTGTTATAACAAATAATTGTATATACTCTTACTGTTTAACAGGTTATGGAAAAGCCAAATACAATAATAATTTTTTTGAACGAAAATTGAAAACAACAGCAACGGCAAGGAACTATAAAACTATGCTAAAGTTGTTATCTTTGTCAACTGAAATATGATATATGACAGCAGAAGATTTTATTCCTAGTTCCGATAGTTATCTCAATAATTCAAAAACGATACAAAGCGGTAGCTTTACATGGTCCTCACCAAGTAATATTGCATTAGTTAAATACTGGGGCAAAAGGCAAAATCAAATTCCAGAAAACCCATCAATTAGTTTTACCCTTGATCATTGTAAAACAACGACGACATTAAGTTTTTTCAAAAAAGAAGATTCAAACGATTTTTCTTTTGAAGTGTTTTTGGATGGTGAAAAGAAAGCCGATTTTAAACCAAAAATAGAGACGTTCTTTAATCGAGTTGAAAACTATTTACCTTTTTTAAAAGACTATCATTTTAAAATAGAAACCTCAAATACCTTTCCGCATAGTTCAGGAATTGCATCTTCAGCATCAGGAATGAGTGCGTTAGCCTTGTGTTTAATGAGTTTAGAAAAGACTTTAAGTCAAGCCGTTTCTGAAGTATATTTTACCAAAAAAGCTTCGTTTTTAGCACGATTAGGTTCAGGAAGTGCATGCCGAAGCCTTGAAGGCGATTTGGTAGTTTGGGGAAAACATGAAGATATTGAAGGAAGCTCAGATTTATATGGCGTAAAATACCCCTATGAGGTTCACGATAATTTCAAAAATTATTATGATACCATTTTGTTGGTTGATAAGGGTGAAAAGCAAGTGAGTAGTACCATAGGCCATAATTTAATGTATGGACACCCATTTGCACAAGAGCGTTTTAAGCAAGCCCATAAAAACCTCTCAGATATAACTAGTATTTTAAAAGAAGGTGATTTAGACAAGTTTATTGCACTAGTAGAAAGTGAAGCATTAACACTTCATGCCATGATGATGACAAGCCTGCCATATTTCATTTTAATGAAACCCAATACACTAGAAATTATAAATAAAATTTGGGAGTTTAGAAAAACAACAGGCTCAAAAGTGTGTTTTACTTTAGATGCTGGAGCCAATGTACATGTTTTATATCCTGAAAATGAAGTAGATTTCATTACGAAATTCATTAATACTGAATTAGTTGCGTTTTGCCAAAAAGGTGAGTATATTAACGATAAAATTGGTTTTGGCGCTAAACTGTTGTAATTTTGCTAAACCAAATCAAAAATTGTTTATGAAAGGACCGCTCTTTTATTCAAAAATTCTACTCTTTGGAGAGTATGGAATCATTAAAGATTCTAAAGGCTTGTCTATTCCATATAACTTCTATAATGGAGCATTAAAGACAGATGAAAACCCTTCGGATGATGCTATAGCGTCTAATCAAAGCTTGAAGCGTTTTGCAGAATATCTACAAAATATTGATGATACATTAGTCACTTTTGATATAACATCTTTAAAGAATCATATACAATCAGGAATGTATTTTGATTCGTCTATCCCTCAAGGTTATGGTGTTGGTAGTAGCGGAGCACTAGTAGCCGCTATATATGATAAGTATGCAAAAGATAAAATAACCGTTTTAGAGAATTTAACACGCGATAAACTTTTAAGATTAAAGGCTGTCTTTTCTGAAATGGAATCTTTTTTTCATGGGAAGTCTTCTGGTTTAGATCCCTTAAATAGTTATTTAAGCATTCCAATACTCATAAACTCTAAAGATAATATTGAAGCTACAGGTATCCCATCTCAAAAAAGCGAAGGGAAAAATGCAGTATTTTTATTAGATAGTGGTATTATTGGCGAAACAGCACCAATGGTAAGCTTGTTTATGGAAAACATGAAACAAGAAGGTTTTCGAAGCATGCTTAAAAATCAATTTATCAAGCATACAGATGCCTGTGTAGACGATTTTTTAAAGGGCGATGTTAAGTCTTTATTTAGAAACACAAAACGCCTTTCAAAAGTGGTTTTAAACCATTTTAAACCTATGATTCCTCAACAATTTCATGAGCTTTGGAAAAAAGGTATTGAAACCAATGAATATTACTTGAAATTATGTGGCTCAGGTGGCGGTGGTTATATTCTTGGATTTACTGAAGATATTGATAAAGCAAAACAATCCCTTGCAGATTATAAGTTAGAAGTCGTTTACAACTTCTAAATTTCTATTATTGCCATACAACCCTGATAGCTGCAGGAGTGGTTTCATCAAAATTTATATGTCATGCTATCTAGAAAACAAAAGCACATTCTACTTAAGTTTTTCAGCATGTTTTCTGTGGTTAGAGGCTACAACATCCTCATTATAGTTATTGCACAATACTTAGCGTCAATTTATATTATGGCGCACAATAAACCTTTAAAACAAGTTGTATTAGACCTTAATTTGTTTATGTTGGTTCTGGCATCGGCAGCCACTATTGCAGGCGGGTATATCATTAATAATTTTTATGATTCCGAAAAAGATTTAATAAACAGACCTATAAAATCCAGATTAGATAAATTGGTGAGTCAAAATACAAAGCTATCATTCTATTTTGTACTGAATTTCATGGCCGTTGTTATGGCAAGTTACGTGTCTTTTAAAGCGGTGATTTTCTTTTCAGTTTACATTTTCGGGATATGGTTTTATTCGCATAAACTAAAAAAATTGCCTTTTATTGGCAATTTAGTATCGGCTGTGTTAACCATTACACCATTTTTTGCCATTTTTATGTATTATAAAAATTTTGAAACAGTCATTTTTGTACATGCAGTTTTCTTGTTTTTAATGATAGCTATGAGAGAGTTGACAAAAGATTTAGAGAACATAAAAGGTGATTTGACTCAAGGTTATAAAACCATTCCAATTATTTATGGTGAAAAAGCATCTAAAATCATGCTTACCGTATTATCTTTTCTAACACTGATTCCAACCTATTTACTTTTATATCGTTTTGAAATAGGTTACATGTATTTATATTTTTACCTCAGTATCATTTTATTACTTATGTTCTTATTAATACTTTGGAAATCCAAAACAAAAACCCACTATTTGATACTTCATAATATTTTGAAATTCATGATTGTTGCTGGTGTTTCTTGTATTGTTTTAATTAATGTTGGTGTTGTTTTAAATCGTATTTAAATAATTAGGATTCATTACAAGGGTTGGTTTGTTTATTAGTTCAAAAATGAATATCCACAAGTAATACTTGATACAGAAGCAACAAAACAACAATCTTAAATCAAGAATCATAATTTTAAGTATATCTTTGCACAAAATTACAAGTCATGAACAGACATCAAGGGAGTAAAGGAAAAGGAAAGCCGTCAGGACGAGGAAGTGGAAACATACGTCCTAAGAGTTATGCAAGAGTAAATACACCTGTAAAAAAGAATAACCCAACACCTAAAAAACCTGGGAATCCTGATGAAATCAGATTAAATAAATATGTGGCCAACTCAGGGATGTGTTCCCGTCGTGAAGCCGATGTATATATCGCTACAGGATTGGTTTCTGTAAACGGAAAAGTAATTACAGAAATGGGCTTTAAAGTTAAATTGGGCGATGAAGTTCGTTATGATGGCGCACGTATAAACCCAGAGAAAAAGGCTTATGTGTTGCTTAACAAGCCTAAAGGGTTTGCTACAACAACTAGCGAAGGAAAAGGCAGAACGGTTATGGATTTAGTAGCCAATGCAACACCGTCTCGTGTAAAACCCATTGGGCGCTTAGGTAGAAACTCAAAAGGCTTATTATTGTTTACAAATGATGATGCCATTACAGCTAAATTTACGAACTCTAAAAATGGTGTAGCACGTCTATTTCATATCGAGTTAGATAAAAATTTAAAGCTTGAAGATTTAAAAAAGGTTCAAGCTGGTTTTAAGGTACACGACAAACTTATAAGTGTTGAAGAAATTAGTTATATAGACGGCGCTTCAAAAAGAGAAATAGGACTTAAAATTAAGAATACAGGAAATACCTTAATCCGAACTATTTTTGATTATTTAAAGTATGATATTGTCAGTTTAGATTGCGTAGCTATTGGTCACCTTACCAAAAAGGATATACCACGTGGCAGTTGGAAACATTTAACAGAACAAGAGTTAAATACTTTAAAGATGCTTTAGGGATTAATAATTCAATCAAGAAAACCATTATATTCCAGAATAAGTTTACAATAAGAAAAAGGTTAATTAATTCATAGATCAACTAGTTTAATATTTAAACTCTAATAGATTGCTGAGCACTTTTCAGCATCTAAGAAACATGCTTTTCTAAATAAATAAAGTTTATTTTTTACACGCTTAACACATAGTTAATCTACAAATTATATCTTTAAGGCTTCAAGATATAATTTGAATATTAAGTATATTGTTTTTACATTTTTTATTTTTTTACGTACCTTTTGGGTGCTAAATCCTGCTCAAGTCACCAAATTTTAAAAAGAAAACCTAAGCATGAGAAACAAGAAGGATAATTTAAAACGTGTTATTGTAGACTTTAAAAAGTTAACCCCAGAAATATTAGCTTTATTAGTTGAAAGGTATCCAGATGGCTATGGAGAAAGCCAAATAATATCTTTCAAAAATCAACATAATGAAATTATTGAAGCTATAGAGGTAACCACTCATGATACTAAATATTTAGTAAAAGTGAGTACAAAACTTGTTACGACTATGGCAAATTATGATGAAGATGATTATGAGGATTTTGCTGAAGATGATCCCGAAGCCATACAGGATCCAGATTTAATTGATAATAATTAATAATATATTTGTAATTATGAGAATAGCTGTTTTTAAGTCTTACAAAGAGGGGTATTATACCTTTTGGTTTGAAAATGGAGAAGAATTAGTGTTTGAAGATGTACATCCACGTGTTTTAAAACAATACGATTTAAAAAACAATGAAGATCTAATCGATCAAGAATTTAGATTAACATTTGTTGAAGATGCAGATGGTGACGATGTTTATTATAGAATAGAAAGTTTAAAACCTATAGAGGCTTAAACGGCATCATTTTTGTTTTTATAAATGTCCGTGTTCAATAAGCTATCGGATAAGGACATATATCAAAACGTACTCTATAATTAATTTGGAATTTTGTTAGCTGAATTTCCAAAATGGTTTTTAATTAAATTTAAAATATTGTAAAAATGAAAGTAAAAAATTTAATTGTGTTAAGTACTTTAATGGTCTCATTATTAACATTCACAAGTTTTAAAACACCAACAATTTCAAATGCGCCTATTAGCGAGTCATTAATCCAAGACGGATTAATAGTTTACGCTACATATTCTGGACATTCAGATTCAGGGTATAATTTTGTAGTTAAAGATAGAAAAGGAAATGAGCAGACATTAACGTTTCAAAAAGTAGATGACGGGGTGTTAAAAACCTTCGATTTAAATTCTGAAGCTTTGGTAGGAACTAAATTTAAAGTCATCTTTAATAGGAATGCCAGCTCGACTGATGATAATTTAGTTGATACCATTACTAGTTTAGAAAAAATGGAAACCGCCTATTAGTAAAGATTCCTATGCGTATATGATGCAGGCTTCCTCTTTGGAAGCCTTTTTTATATAACTTCTCAAAGCATTAAAAATATATTTTAATCTACTTTTATATTAAACGCTTTGAAAGGTTAAGTGAATTTTGAAAAATCAATTTATAATAGTTTTATTTTTTTTAAAAATTTCGAACAAAAATACGCTATAAACAATAACATACTCTAAAGCAATCACCCATAGTTTTTCAGATTTATCGGCATTGTCAATATGCATATAAGCTAAATAACTAAGTATAATAACAAAGCTCCACACTAATGGGAATTTATATCTTGTAAACACCGATAATATTAAAAGCGTAGCCACATACCAAGGATGTACGGTAGTGGTGGTAAAATAGTAAAAAGATAATGCCAATAACATAGCAGTAATAAGTTCTACCGTAGTTTTGTTTTTCCTAAAAAAGGTAATAATAAGAATAAACAAAACAACAATAATAGGTGTTGTTTTTCCAATAATGGCAATTTCATTGTAGCCTCTAAAAGTATAGCCTATTTCTCTGGCTATGTAATAAATACTACCATTAAACTCGAAATTTTGAAACCATAGTGCTACCGTTTGAGAATAGTTATTTATAAATTCAGCGGAATAAAAAGGCGCAAAAAGTAGGAGTGTGGTTATGCCTACAAGAATATAGAATCCAATCAATCTCGTCAGGTTGAGCGCAGTCGAAACCTCTTTTTTTTTGTCATTACGTTTCATAAACCATTGAAAAAACAACGGCAAAAATATTAAAGGAATCAATTTAACCGAAATAGATAAGGCTAAAACCACTGCAGCAAATTGCCATTTACCAACATGTAGTAAATACAAACTCCAAACCAAAAAGAAAATCATGACACCTTCAAAATGGAGGTTACCAGTCAATTCAATAATAATAAATGGATTTAAAATATACCAGAATATATGATGAACAGGGATATTAAGCTTTTCTAACAGTTTTTTGCCAAAATACAAAGTTCCAAAATCGGCAGCAATAATGAGTAAGCGCATTACAATTGCAGACCCCAAAATACTTTTACCAGCAAAAAGGGCAGCAATTGTAAAACAGAGTTGATTTATGGGCGGATAATTAGTAAAATGACTGGCGTTTAAGTCACCCATACCAGTTCGTAATTCTTGAGCTTGAGCTACAGGAAACTCCCCTTGGCTTATAAAAGACTCCACAGTAAACAAATAAGGGTTTATACCTTCTAAAATCATGCGTCCATCCCAAATAAAACGATAGAAATCTTGTGATAAGTTGGGTATGGCCAATATGAAAATGACTCTAAATCCAAACGCCAAATAGGTTAAGACTTTGATATTATGCTTTAAAACCTGTAATAGTTTATAAAATAAAAAGAATAGCACCACATATAACCCTATTAATTTCACATAATCTGTACGCATTAAATCGTAAGCAAATGATGCGTAAAACAACACACTGCTTAATACTAAAATCAGAGGTATTCTATTTAGTCTTAAAAAAGTGGGGTTTAAAAGCATATGGTAAATATAATATTATTTGTTTGTCTTGATAAATGGGAGTTATTTACTTCTAAAAGAAAAATAACATATTCATTTTGCTATTGATATAAAACATTAAAACGATATCATATCATCATAGAAAATTGCTTTCCGAGTTAGAGATTGAATGGATGTTTGAACTTGTAAACACAGAAGGAAACTTATGTTTCTAATCTAAACCTTTGACGCCAAAGACTTAAAAAACACATAACCAAAACCTACAAATAACATAAGATGAAATGGAAAGAGCCCAAAATCACCACCTTGGTTACCTACAATAAAGGCGCTGTACATACCAAAACCGAAATAGAGCATAAGTAACCCTTCAAAAATAACGTGTACTGACACAGTCTTTTTCATGTACTTGTTATTTTTCCAATTGTCTTTATACTTTTTGATATTGAATTTTGGTGTCCGTACAAATTCAGATTTTTTGCCCAAATGTCCTTCTAGAACGGCAATGGAATTATGTAATGAAAAGCCCATGGCTATTGAGAAAAACACAAAAAACATACCTATGTAATTTATAAAGTTTTTAAAGCCACCACCATAAATATTTTTGTACATAAACCAATAACACACAAAAAAGATAACGGTGCTTAACACAAAGAAACTCATCACATAAAAGTATGGTCTTAAATGTGCGTATTCATTTTTTATATATAGCATAGGAATGCTTAAAACACCTACAATTAGGACGTTTAAAAACATGGTACTGTTTAATAAATGCAGTAAACCGTGTACTTTAGTTTTTGCTGAAATATTTTTGCTTTTAAAAACACGCCCAAGCATTTTTTGGAAGTTTTCTGCACCACCTTTATTCCATCTAAATTGTTGCGAACGGGCCGCACTGATAACGATTGGGAGTTCAGCAGGGGTTTCTACATGTTCTAAATATTTAAACTTCCAGTTTTTTAACTGAGCACGGTAACTTAGGTCAAGGTCTTCGGTTAGGGTATCGCCTTCCCAATTCCCTGCGTCTATAATACAAGCCTTGCGCCAAAGTCCAGCAGTACCATTAAAGTTTATAAAATGTCCTTTACTGTTTCTGCCAACTTGTTCTAAAGTAAAGTGAGCATCGAGTGCAAAAGCCTGAATTTTTGTGAGTATAGAAAAATTTCTGTTAATATGTCCCCAACGAGTTTGAACTACACCAATGTTTTCATCTTTAAAATAGGGTACGGTACGCTTTAACCAGTCTTTTTTAGGTAGAAAATCAGAATCGAAAATAGCAATAATATCGCCTTTGGCAACCTTAAGGCCTTCCTTAAGCGCGCCAGCTTTAAACCCAGAACGGTCAGTTCTGGTAATGTGTTTAATGTCTAACCCAGTGGTTTTTAAGCGTTCTATTTGTTTGAATGTTGTTGCTATAGTTTCATCAGTAGAATCATCTAATACCTGAATTTCTAATTTGTCTTTAGGGTAATCTATAAGTGCAATATTATCTAACAGACGCTCCATAACATACATTTCATTGTAAACAGGAAGTTGTATGGTAATATATGGGATTTCGTCTGGGTTTGTTAAATCGAATTTAGAACAATCGTCTTTTATACGTTTGGAAGATAAGTAATTGAATAATAAATTAAGTTGCGCTAATGCATATAGGAATATAAGCAATAGTGCTATGGTATAGATTACAATAACTGTAGTTTCTAAAATCATTTTTTGAGACTGTATTTAAAAATCCAACCTAATATTTTTACGCCTGCAAATATAGCACCTTTTATTGTACCAGACACTTTTGAAACTCCAATTCTATTTCTGTAATTTACTGGTATTTCGATATATGTCAATTTTTGTTTTAGTACTTTTAACTGCATTTCTACGGTCCAACCATAGGTTTTGTCTTCCATATTAAGGGCTAATAGCTTTTGGTATTTAATGGCTCTAAAAGGGCCAAGGTCAGTAAACTTAGCTCTAAAAAAAAGTTTCATTAAGTTCGTTGCCAGCCAATTACCAAAAACTTGTGGAAATGTCATAGACCCCTGTTCTCTAAGTCGTTTAACACGAGCACCAATTACAAAATCTATGTTATCATTAAGTATTGGGGTTACTATTTTTGTCAATTCTTCTGGGTAATCGCTGTAATCGCCATCAAGAAATACAACTATATCTGGTTTTTCCGTTTGGCTTGCAATGTGTTGCATACCTTTTAAACAGGCATAACCATAACCTTTATTTATTTCTGTTAGAACGGTGGCTCCAGCTTTTTTAGCGTTGATTTCCGTATCATCAGTGGAATTATTGCTTACTACAATAATCTCGTCAACAGTTTTTGGAATATCACTTATAACATGTGTTATAGAATCTGCTTCGTTAAAAGCTGGAATGATGACTTTTATTTTGGTCATTTAAGGTCGCTGAGTTTATTTTCTCTTTTAAAGGATGCAAAGGTACTCCATTCTTTTAATTTTTTACCTGCTTTATATTTTGAAGCTGAAACTAGTTTTTCATTGTTGTATATAAGACAATACCCGTTTTTTATATTGTTTTTTAGTTGGCATTTATGATTTACTTTTTCCATATCGTCATAAAATAACCACCAATTATTTTTTTTGCCATTTTGAAAATGCCCTTCTTTTTCTAGATGCCCATTAATCGTGTAAAACTTCCAGTATTTAGTTTCCTTATTGGCTAAAAAATGCCCTTCTTTTTTAAGTGTTCCGTTGTTGTAATAGAATTTCCAAAATTTAATTTTTTGATTATTTTCGATCCAACCCTGGGATATGATGTTTTGATTTCCATCATAATTTCTTTGATAGGTTTTTTGAGCAAAAACTGCTGTTGAAAATAGTAGTAGCACGATGAGTTTGTTCATTTAATATAGTGTCGAAGACTATTTTTTGTTCACCAAATCCATTAAGTCAACATCGTTTCCTAATAAAATTTCTGTTGGGTTGATACGTCCTTGCATACTGTCGTTTTCTAACTTTAAAACACCTCTTGGGCAAACTGCAGAGCAAATGCCACAGCCAACACAACTGGAACGCACAATATTTTCGCCTTTTTGAGCATAGTGTCGAACATCAATCCCCATTTCGCAACTGTTGGAGCAATTCCCACAAGAAATACATTGCCCGCCATTGGTCGTAATCCTAAATTTTGAAAACAAACGTTGTTGAAACCCTAGAATAGCCGCCATAGGGCATCCAAACCTACACCAAGAACGACTTCCTAGAATAGGATAAAACCCAGTGCCGATAACCCCTGAAAAAATAGAACCAATATAAATACCATAAGCAGATCTTAACGCACCACCTTTAACATAAAAAACATGTTGTGTAGTTCCTGTAAAATGCATGATTAATAATAGGGCGATAACCACAAAGAAACCAATAGCGCCAAATTTGGCATCTTTACCAAGTTCTTTACCTTTAAAGAACATAACGCCTGCAAAAATTAAAGTTAAGAAACCGATAACTAAAGCTATAAAAACACCTCTGGTTAGCCAAAAATCATTTTTATCATAACCTAAATACGTGTATATCATGGCTGTTGTCATAACTACAGAGAATACTAAAACGGTATGGATTAGCCAACGCTCTAATTTCCAAGCAGACATTTTTTTAGATGATAATTGTCTAAAAGAATCTCCTGCAGTTTCTGCTAATCCACCACAACCACATACCCAAGAACAATACCAACGTTTTCCATACTTATAGGTTAGAATTGGAGAAATCACGAAAATTGTGATAATCCCAAAAAGAATTAAGCCTAAGCCAATATTTCCGTTAGAAAGAAAGGCCTTTACGGACCATTCATCAAAAATATAATAGTTGAGTGGCCACATAGATTTTAAATCGTAGTAAGGCAAGTCACTATTCATAACATACATAAATTCAGGAATCAAAAAGGCAAAACCCAATTGAAAAAACATGACTGAAACGGTACGTACTTGTTGGTAGCGGTTGTGTCTGTATTTGAGTATGAATTTATATCCAAAAGCTAAAATAGCAACGGTGTAAAGCGTTCCGTAAACAAACCATTGGCTAGCATTTCTACCACTTAATAACTGACTTAAAGGGTCAAATAAACGAATTAAACCTGTGTTTTCTGCGCCATTGCTTCCTAAGCCTAAATACTTTGGATAAAAATAAAGCACAATATAAAATGTGGTTAGTATAACGCCAACTATCCAACCCCAAACACCTCGTGATGAAATGGATTTAAACCAAACACCATCATTTTTTATACCTTCTAGTTTTGTTAAGTAAGCATCTCTAGAGTAGACAATTATTCCAACAGATATTAATCCTAAGGCAAGTGTAAGGAACAATCCTTTATTTGGAAAATTGGTATTGAAAAGGGCCAATGTTAGGATGAATAATCCAATAACACCAATTGCTAATGCTATTTTTTGTTTGTTTGAAATGTCTACGGCATCTGGTTTTGCCAATGACATACTATGGCTTATTTTATTGCTCATGGATTATGCGATTTTTAGTTGTTTGTTATAAGCTGAAAGTATTTCGGCTTCATAATGGCTATAGAATTCTGGGTCAAAATTTGCTTCAGATAAATGATTCATTACAAAATCAACATCCTGTTTTTTAGTAAGCCAAGTGTCGAATGTTTCATGGCGCATTCTAATTCCAAAAGTATTAATACCTAAAAATTCATTTGTGTTTTTATCATAGCATACTGTAATGCATTTCGTGTCGTCTTCATGTTTCCAATGGAAATGTGTTTCGTTTTCTTTTGGTTTTGCAAATACCCATCCATAGGTTTGATATTCTATATCTAAAAATTTAGCGGAGTTAAACCAATGTCCGGGTTTGTATTGAATTCTGTTTCCGCAAATGGTTTGTGCTACAGTTTCACCCATCATACGTCCAGTATACCAAACGGCTTCAATAGGTCTGCGGCCATTTATACCTTCATGTTGTTCAGCGCAATCGCCAATAGCATATATGTCAGGAATATTGGTTTCTAAAAACCTATTTACTTTTACACCTCTACCTGTTTCAAGGTCAGAATCTTTTATAAAATCAATATTAGGCGACACCCCAGCGGTCAGTCCAACCACATTGCAAGCAATTTCTTCGCCTGTTTCCTGAATAATTATGGATTTTACTTTACCATTTTCATCAGAAACAATTTCTTTTAAATTCGTACCAAGACGTAAATCTATATGATGGTTTTTTATATGTCTGTTAATCATTTCGCTTTCACCTTCTGGTAAAACACCATTCCAAAAACTATTTTCCCTAACCAAAAATGTTACAGGAATTTGTCTCGAATTTAGCATTTCAGCAAGTTCAATACCTATTAAGCCACCACCAACAATTACGGCACGTTTACATGCTTTATTATTAGGTGCATGCTTTTCAAGGTTTTCTAAATCTTGCTTATGGTACATACCCATAACGCCTTCTAAATCTTGTCCTGGCCAACCAAATTTGTTGGGTTTACTTCCTGTTGCGATAATTAATTTATCATATTCTAAAGTATCACCTTCAGCAAAATGAAGTGTTTTTGTTTTATCGTCTATCGTTTTTACATAGCCTTTTTTAAGATTAATTCTGTTTTTCTTCCAAAACCAATCTTCATAAGGTTGCGTATGTTCAAATTTCATATGACCCATATATATATACATAAGTGCTGTACGCGAGAAAAAATAATCGGTTTCAGCTGAAACGATAGTAATTTTTTTATCAGAAAGCTTTCTAATGTGCCTAGCGGCAGTAACACCAGAAATTCCGTTTCCTATAATAACAATATGTTCTTTCATCTGTTAAAGGTTATTTGTCTTTTAAGATTATATGCAATTCGTTTGTATGCTTTTTTATGGTTAAGACACATATCAGGTATATTACATATTTTGGTTGTTATGTTGAAGTCTGTCGAAGCTAAAGATAATAACTTATATTCAAGCAGGTAATTTAGAATGGGTTTAAATTGAATAGGTTATGTAAGGATTTTGAATTCCAACAGACGGCAAAAATCTTTTTTTAGTTGTGTAAGTTACTTAACATTTAGTGCGACATAAGAGCAGTTACTTTGCAAAGTATAAAATATAAAACATGTCTGTAAAGATTATAAAAAAGCATAAATAATAAATATAAAAACATGAAAAAACAATTGATCATAGGACTTATGGCTTTAGTAGCTGTTGAAGGTTTTTCGCAAGATGTGACTACCTTTTTCAACAAAGCCGATGCTTTTTTTAAAGCCAATGTATCTAACGGACTTGTAGCTTACTCAAAAATCCATGGCAATCAAGATGAACTTACAAGTATTTTAAAGATAGCTAAAGGTATTTTAGTTTCAAAGGACGATGCTGATGTTTACCAAGCTTTTTGGATTAATGCTTATAATTTATCGGTTATAAGAGGAATTGTTGATAATTATCCAACAAATTCGCCGCTAGATAATGCTGGTTTTTTTGATAAAACGACATATAGTTTAGCAGGTAAACAAATAACCTTAAATGATATTGAACATAAATTATTAAGAGGGCAGTTTAAAGACGCACGTTTTCATTTTGTATTGGTTTGTGGAGCTATAGGGTGTCCGCCATTAATAAATAAAGCTTACTTGCCTAAAACATTAAACGCGCAATTAGAAACACAAACAAAAATAGCCTTAAACGGTTCTTTTTTAAGAGTGAATACTAAAAAGAAACGTGTTCAAGTTTCACAAATCATGGAATGGTATAAAGAAGATTTTACCATGAACGGCACAAAAGAAATTGATTTTATAAACACCTACAGAACCGAAAAATTAGAAGGTAAATACAAATTAAGCTACTTTCCTTATGATTGGAAAGTTAACAAGCAATAATAACCAAAAACGAATAATAACAAATCAAAATAGGAATAATGAAAAAAATAATCGCAATATTAGTACTAACAATAATATCATATTCTGGGTATTCTCAGGAAGATTTAGAAGAAAACCAAGGAAGTGTTATACAAACCTACACACCTTCAAAACTATTAAAGAAAGGCCAATGGGATATTAAGTTTTTTAATAGTATTTATACACAAACAGAACAGACAAATTCAAGAAGTGAATCTCAAAAAATAGCAAGACAAAACTTTTTCACCAATACTACCGAAATTTTTACAGGTGTAAGTGATAATGCTAGAGTAAATGTTGGTTTAATTTTTCAAATACGTTCTAACACATTAGGCGGACAATCTGTTTTTGATGTTTTTAGTTTTGAAGATAATGGTAATGATAGAAGGTCTGGTTTAACAACTTTAGCGCCTTCTATTAGAGTGCAACCATTTAAAAATATTAGTAATTTTTCATTTACAAGTTCATTTTATATTCCAATTTTTAAAGATGAAGTAGACTCAAACCAAAGTGATAATATATTCTCGTATTTAGATTTAAGAAGCTATGCTTGGGAGACTAAATTTTTCTATGATAAAACTTTTGGAGCTAATAAATGGCAGTTGTTTACAGAGGCTGATTTTAAATTTAATTTTGGCGAAAAAGGATCAGATGCTAGTGCAGATGAAAATACAAGCGAGCGATTTGCTAATAACAGCTTAGGGCTCCCTTTAAGTGTTTTTTTAAGTTATTTCCCGTCAACAAAATCTACAGTATTTATAAATACGCAACAGGCTTTTTTACTTGATTTAGGAAATGACTTTGCACAAAACTCTACAGCATTTGGTTTTGGAGGTAAATACCAGTTAACCGATGTGTTAAATGTGGAAGCGTCTTTTAATAAGATTGTAAGAGGAAACAATTTTCAAGGATTAGGACAAACCTTTAGCTTAGGTTTAAGAGCGTTATTTTAATGAATAATAGTAAATTAGGAGTTTAAAATATGTTATGAAAAAGTTTAAGCTCCTCATTGTTATATTAACTCTAAGTATTCAGTCTTGTAGTACGCAAACCAATAAGATTAATGGCGTGAGTTTTGTCGCTTCCAATGAGGTGGTTAATGAGAGTCATACCAATCCCGTAGTGAGTGTTAATGCTAATTATGCTGCAGTTATGCCTTTTGGGTTTGTGAAAAATTTAGATGCCCCAGAACTGGTTTTTAATACAACTAGACAATGGTTTGGAGAAACCAAAGCTGGTGCAAAACAATATATTCAAGAGCTTAAAAAAAAGGGTATTAAAATTATGCTAAAACCACAAATTTGGGTTTGGCGTGGTGAGTTTACAGGATTTATAGACATGCAAAATGAAGCCGATTGGAAAACCTTTGAAGATTCATATTCAAAATTTATTTTGGAATATGCTCAATTAGCTCAAGATTTAAAAGTAGATATATTTTGTATTGGAACAGAATTGGAGAAATTTATAGATAACAGACCAGCATATTGGTTTACATTAATAAAAAATATAAAAGTTAGCTACAAAGGCAAACTAACCTATGCCGCAAATTGGGATGAGTTTAAAAGAACACCCTTTTGGGATAAACTAGATTTTATAGGCGTAGATGCTTATTTTCCAGTAAGCCATAGTAAAACACCAACAGTTCAAGAATGTTTAGAAGCATGGAAGGCTCATAAACAAGTCGTTAATTCAATCTCGGAAAAGCATGATAAACCTATTTTATTTACAGAGTATGGTTATAGAAGTGTTGATTACTCCGGAAAAGAACCTTGGAAAAGTGATAGAAGCATGAATCAAATAAACATGGAGGCCCAAACCAATACAACCCAAGCCTTATTTGAAACGTTTTGGAAAGAGGATTGGTTTGCTGGTGGTTTTATTTGGAAATGGTTTCATAATCATGAAAACGTAGGAGGTGAAAACAATTCCAGATTTACACCACAAAACAAACCCGTAGAAGCTTTAGTAAGAAAGCAATATCGTTTGAAATGAAAAAGATAAGATACATCATTATGTATTTTTTTGTCCTCATGTCTTGTTCGGAAGACAACGATGATATGTTACAAACTTTAGCAACTTATATAGAAGGAAACACTTTTGAAACAGGTGCTGTTATTGCTTGTGCTGCTAGTGATAAAAATTCTGGAGATATCCTGACTTTTTATTATCTAGAAGAAGGTGCAACAGACATTCGATATTACGAAACAAATAATGACCAAGTTGATAGTAACATTTTTTTAAATTACACAAGGGTTTTACAGAATAGCACCCCTTTTTTTAATGGATATTTAGGAATGTTTACGCAAAGTAGTGCTAATGAGAAGTGGATTATTATCACTTTTAAGTTAGATGGCGAAATTAAAATATCAAACCCAATTCGGACCAAACAATTCTATAAACCTACTGTTTGGAATGATGAGGTTGCAATTAATCAACAAGCACCTGGAATGCCAAATTTTGTATGGATAGACAATCCCGTTGGCGATAATGCGATATACTTTCAAGTCGTTTCAGATGAAAATAATAATCTATTGTCAGGAACCTATACTTTTGAAAATCAATTTCAATATTACAACACCAATAACGTTGTATTAAATATAACTACTGAGGCTCCTCCAAACTTGATTTTGAACGAAAATTATAATTTTACATTAATGGATGTAAGTAAAGATAATTGGGTAAATTGGGTGATTCAAAAACTATTTATTTCCGAATGAAAAAGTTAGTACCCTTTCTTGTATTGTTTAGTTTTATGGTCTCAAGTATTTGTGCTCAAGAGTATACCGTACATGATTTGAAAATTCAAGGAAATAAAAAAATAAAAGCGTCCTTTATAAAAAGTATCTCTACCATTGCTTCAGGAAGTGTTTTGGATTCAACAGTTATCGAACAAGATATTATACGCTTAAAACGTTTGCCATCGGTATCGCATGTATATTATCAAGTGTTTCACTCAGAAGGGAATCAATATAATGTGTTTTATAATGTAGAAGAAAATTTTACGCTCATTCCATCCGCAAATATTTATACCACTAACGATGATGAATTTGCATACCGTTTAGGACTTTATGAGTTTAACCTGTTAGGAAGAAATATAACGTTTGGTGGTTTTTACCAAAAAGATATTTATAGCAGTTATGCGCTGAATTTTAGAGCCCCTTATTTGTTTTCCAAAAAATTTGGGCTTGCCGTTAACCATCAAGATTTAACTACACAAGAACCTGTTTTTTTTGATAATACTTCATCAGATTATAAGTATAATAATAAATCGTTTGAGGTCTTAGGTTTGTATGAGTTTAATTTTAAAAATAGACTTGAATTAGGTTTGAATTATTTTGTTGAAGATTATGAATATAAATTCGGTGCTACAAACCCAAACGTTCCACAAGAATTAAATGTTCATAAATGGTTATTAAAAGGGATTTATGAATATAATAACTTAGACTATTATTATCAGTATATTTCAGGGTTTAGAAGTCAATTTAATTTTCAGTATGTAACATCTACAGATGCTATGTTGCCTAGTTTTTTTATAGGGTGGAACGATTTTTTTCTGTTTAAGCGTGTGGGCGATAAAGGGAATTGGGCAAATAGATTGCGCTTAGGTTTGTCTACAAATGATAATACACCATTCGCACCTTTTTCAGTCGATAATAATTTAAATGTTCGTGGGGTAGGTAATACCATAGATAGGGGCACTGGTGTGGTTGTTTTGAATACAGAATACAGACATACACTTTATGAAAAAGGATGGTTTGCTTTACAAGGTAATGCCTTTGTAGATGCGGGTACTTGGCGAAATCCAGGAGGCGATTTTAGCGATTTCGGGAAAATGGATAACGTTAAAATACATCCAGGCTTAGGACTTCGCTTTATACATAAAAAAATATACAATGCCATTTTTAGAATCGATTATGGCTATGGAGTCACAAAAGACACAACCAATGGTTTTGTATTTGGAATTGGACAATATTTTTAAAATAGTCCTATTCCAATATTATAATTAAATCTTCTGAGTTTACCATGCCTCCGGTTTTTAATACAATTTTCTTGACTGTAGCATCTGTATTTGCTGTAATGGTTGTTTCCATTTTCATAGCTTCAATAATAAATAAAGGTTGGTTTTTAACCACTTTATCGCCTCGTTTCACTAAAATGGTAGATAGCATGCCTTGTAAAGGCGCACCTATTTGATTATCATGCGCTTTATCAGCCTTTACATTTTCAACCTTATCAATTTTAATAGACGTATCCTTGATTTCCACACTTCTTCCTTGCCCATTTACTTTAAAATATACGGTAACCATACCATCTCTATTGGCTTTACCAATGGAATCTAATGTTACAAGAAGTGTTTTTCCTTTGTCTAAGTTTATTATAATCTCTTCACCTATTTCCATACCATAAAAGAAATTCTTGGTCGGCAAATTCATGAGGTTATCATACTTTAAATGCAGGTTAAAAGCATCGGTAAATACTTTAGGATAGAGCTGATAAGACAGAAAGTCCGTATAATCTATTTTTCTACTTAAATCGTGCTCAAAGATTTTTTTAAAAGCGTCATATTCTTTATCAATGTCTATGGGCTGCATATGTGCATTTGGTCGATCCGTATATGGTTTCTGATCCTTTAAAACCAGCTTTTGAAGCTTTTTAGGGAAACCACCAACAGGTTGTCCTAATTCCCCTTTAAACAGGTCCATTACAGATTGCGGGAAAGAAATGGTTTCTCCGTGCTCAATAACATCTTGTATGCTTAAGTTGTTACTTACTAAATATTGTGCCATATCTCCAACCACTTTAGAGCTTGGGGTTACTTTAACAATATCTCCAAAAAGTGTATTTACCTCGCCGTACATTTTTGTGATTTCATGAAAACGGTCTTCCAATCCTAAGGCTTGCGCTTGTGGTTTTAAATTGGAATACTGTCCTCCAGGAATTTCATGCTTAAAGACCTCGCCAGAACCTGCTTTTAAACCAGATTCAAAAGGATAATAATATTCGCGAACAGCTTCCCAGTAATTTGAATAGTCATTTAAGGAATCAATATTAATTGTACTGGCCCTATCTTGAAATTTTAACATTTCTACAACCGAGTTAAAATTAGGTTGCGAAGTCAATCCGGATAATCCACCAAGTGCTACATCGACCACATCAACACCAGCTTCAATAGCTTTTATGTAAGTTGCCGATTGGATGGATGAGGTGTCATGGGTATGTAAATGTATTGGAATGTTTAATTCAGATTTTAATGCCGAAATAAGTTCATAAGCGGCATAGGGTTTTAGTAAACCAGCCATGTCTTTTACGCCTAAAATATGAGCGCCAGCACCTTCAATTTCTTTTGCAAGGTTTATGTAATATTTTAAATTGTATTTTGTGTTTTCAGGATTTAAAATATCATTAGTGTAACATATAGAGCCTTCTGCTAAACCTCCAGTTCGTGTACGCACATGTTCAATACATGGACCTAAAGATTTCATCCAGTTAAGTGAATCGAAAATCCTAAAGATATCAACGCCGTTTTCCCAAGACTGTTCAACAAACTCACCAATTACATTGTCTGAATACGCTTTGTAGCCCACACCATTTGAGCCTCTTATAAGCATTTGTAAGAGTAGATTGGGCATGGCTTTACGCAACAATCTTAATCTTTCCCATGGGTTTTCTTGAAGGAAGCGTAAGCAAACATCAAAGGTGGCGCCGCCCCAAACTTCCATGCTGAAAATATCAGGATGGTTTTTTGCATAGCCTTCAGCTACTTTTAGCATATCGTAAGTACGCATGCGTGTTGCTAATAAACTTTGGTGAGCATCGCGCATGGTGGTATCTGTAAAATGAACTTTTTTTTCATTGATTAGCCATTGCGAAAATTTTTCTGGACCTAATTTAGTCAGTAAATCTTTAGTGCCCTCCTCATATTCAGCATTGGCATCAAACTTTGGTACTTTAGGCAAAACAAATGTTTTGGAAGGGTCTACCTTTTTTACGTCAGGATTCCCGTTTACAATAACATCACCTAAATAAGTAATCAGCTTTGTAGCTCGATTTCTAGGAGCTTTAAAAACGAATAAACTGGGATTAGCTTTAATGAAATTAACAGTTGCTTTACCTTGTCTAAAAGTGTCATGCTGCAAAATATTATCAAGAAAACGCATATTAGTTTTCACACCTCGAATTCTAAATTCTGCTAATGCTCGGCGTATTTTTCTGCTGGCACCATCAAGTGTTCGGCTATTAGCCGTTACTTTTACTAACATGGAATCAAAAAATGGTGAAATTTTTGCTCCTTGATATATACTACCAGCATCTAAACGAATTCCAAAACCAGAAGCACTTCTGTAAGCTGAAACCGTTCCGTAATCGGGTTTAAAATCATTCTGAGGATCTTCTGTTGTTATTCTACATTGTAGTGCATAACCGTTTATTTTTATAGAATCTTGACTGCCAATTTTAATCTGTTCATCTGAAAGTTTGTAGCCACCAGCAATAAACAATTGGGCTTTTATTAAATCTATATTAGTAATAACTTCGGTAACGGTATGTTCCACTTGAACTCTCGGGTTTACCTCGATGAAATAGATAGAATTATCATCATCCACTAAAAATTCAACCGTACCAATATTATTATAATTTACAGCTTTACATATTTTAATAGCATAATCATATAAAGCTTGTTTTGTATCTTCTTTTAAGCCAAAAGACGGTGCAAATTCAATTACTTTTTGGTAGCGCCTTTGTACAGAACAGTCCCTTTCAAATAAATGAACAGTATTACCATAGCTATCGGCAACAATTTGAATTTCTATATGTTTTGGGTTTTCTACAAACTTTTCAAGAAATACCGTATCATCACCAAAGGCATTTAATGCCTCGCGTTTACTCTCATTAAAAGCTTTCTTTAACTCGTCTTCTTTTCTAATAACGCGCATGCCTCTGCCACCACCACCAGAAGCAGCTTTAAGCATAATGGGATACCCGATTTTTTTAGCTTCGTCAATAGCTACATCAATAGTTTTTAGAGGTTTTTCGTTACTTCTAATAATAGGGATAGTATTAGCCATAGCCACTTGTTTAGCAGTAATTTTATCGCCTAAAGCTTTTAAAACGGACACTTTTGGACCAATAAAAATAATGCCATTATCTTCACATGCTTGAGCAAAATTGGCATTTTCGGATAAGAATCCATAGCCTGGATGAATAGCATTCACACCATTTTCAATAGCTACTTTTATAATGGCATTAATATTCAAATAAGGTTTTAAAGGCTCATGGTCTTCACCTATTTGATAAGATTCATCTGCTTTGTATCTGTGTAATGAGTAGCGGTCTTCAAAAGTATAAACACCAACGGTTTTTACGTTAATCTCTGTGCAAGCTCTAAATATTCTAATAGCAATTTCACCTCGATTAGCGATAAGTACTTTTTTGATTTTCAATGTGATGGTTTTTAGTGGCTTAAAATAAAATTTCAACTAAATATACTTAAAGTCTGCTTATATCTAGTTGCTCTAATAGTGAAAAATGCTAAAAACAAAAATCTTTTAATCTAAATTTAATGTGTTATGTATATTAATCTTAAAATGAATCTGTTAGTTTTGTCAAAATTTTTGATATGAGAACTTTAGCAATAGGTGATATACATGGCGGTTTAAAAGCATTAATCCAGCTATTAAATAAAATGGAAGTAAAAGATGAAGATACCTTGATTTTTGTAGGCGATTATGTGGATGGTTGGAGTGAATCTGCTCAAGTTATTCAGTTTTTAATTGAACTTTCAGAAAACATTCATTGTGTTTTTATTAAAGGAAATCATGATGTTTGGTGTGAAGCATGGCTAAAGAGCGGTGATGTAAATCCAACATGGTATATGCATGGTGGAAAGGAAACCATAGAAAGTTATGAGGGGTTTTCTGAAGCCGATAAAAAGCGACATTTAGAATGTCTTGAAAATATGCCTTTGTATTATTTAGATGATGAAAATCGATTGTTTCTTCATGCAGGATTTACATCAATGCACGGTGTCAATAAAGAGGTTTTTGAAACCACATTTTATTTTGATAGAACACTTTGGGAAATGGCTTTAACTATGGATAAACGTATTGAGAAAGATTCAGCAATATACCCAAATAGATTAAAGCATTATAAAGAAATTTATATCGGGCATACACCAACCACCAATTTTAATTCTGATGTACCCATGCATGCTGTAAACGTTTGGAATATTGATACTGGTGCGGCGTTTAAAGGAAGATTGTCAGGTCTAGATGTAAATACAAAGCAAGTGTTTCAAAGTGATAATTTGCCTGTTTTATATCCAAATGAAAAGGGTAGGAATAAGGATTAATCTGCTAAGAAATCTTCTTTTTATAATAGCTATAAAGTTCATCGGCATCAGCCCCAAACCATCTTTTTATATAGATTATCCAATAATGGTATTGTAATTTCCAAATACCATGTTTTTTATATAATCTAGCTGACGTATGGATTTTTTTATTGATGACTACAAATTGTTTTCTAGCGAATAATTCATTTATTAAAATGTTGTCTTCATAAATCGTATAGCGTTCATCATAACCACCAATATCGTTAAATAATTTTCTGGTTATAAACTGACTTTGATCCCCGCCTCTGCAAGCACGCCAACTGAATTTGGTGAGCCAGCTTGCTAAGCGCAACCACCAATGGGTACTGTTAAATTGCATTCTAAAACAACCAGCTGTATTTCCTTTTTTAACTTCGTTTATAATATATTGGTCAAAATTTTTAGGCGGTAAAGAATCCGTGTGCAGAAAATATAGGATATTGCCATTGCTGGCTTTTTCAGCTAAATTCATTTGTTTAGCCCGCCCTTTTTTTGAGTTTATAAGTTTTATTTGAGTTTTAAGTGTTTGCTTAGGTGCGGGTTTAAAATCTAAAAACGTATGGTCTATATAATGATACGCTTCTTTACGCATTTTACTATTAAAATTAACAAATGCTTGAACAATATCTTGGCTTTCATCTTTGCTGCCACCATCAACAACAATAATTTCAGATACATTTTTTGATGAAGCATTTGCTAGTAAATGCTCGAGCAATTTACCAATATAGGCTTCTTCATTTAAAATAGGAATTATGATTGATATTTGATGTTTCATAATGTATTGGGGCCTAAAAGATTTGATGGTGTTACTCATTCAAATCCCAATTATAGTCTCTGAAACGCTTTTTTGCGCTATCTGAAATTTTTATATCTGAATACTGATTTAAAAAGTCGATTAAAGAGCCTTCTTGTATAAAATCTTTGGCAAACCATTGAAATATTTTGGACAATTCTAAACTATTTTCAGAAATAGAGTTTCTTTCAGAATCACTTAAAAAACCTTTAGTGGCATGAGTAAGTTGTGTTTCGATATTTGAAGCTGTAAAGGCTTCGTTTTGCAGTTTAGGACAAGAAAAAGAGGCGCAAACAATAGCGAAATGAATACGAGGTTCATCCATTTGTCGTAAAATATCGTGTTCAATTTCATTTAAATTATACCATTTGTTACCTAATTTCCAAAAGCGTTGATCCCAAGGTTTTTTAATATCCTTGATGCTTTTTATGGGGTAATGGCGTGTGATTAAATCTACGGTCATAGCATTATAAGCATTTATCCAATACGCTAGCTTGTCTTCTTTTGACCAGATTTTATTTGGTAAGTTTTCGCTTAACAATAAGATGTATTTTTGTAAGTCGTTCCTATTCGCTTTGAATGCTTTGTAATTTACATGGCCTTTATTTGATACGTGTTTTTGAAGTAATTCATGCCATAAAATATGGTTAAATGCTTCTGTTTCTACAGTTTCAGAGGCAATAGAAGGTACTTGGACTTCTGGCTTATTGTTTTCTGCAGTTATAATTTCAGGATTATCCTTAACCGTTTTAGTTTGTATAATTACAGAATCATTAGTTTTACCTTTAGAAGTTTCTTTTGGAGCTGTTTGGGTAATATGTTTAGTGCCAGAACAAGATACTGTTAAAATAAGGAGTACAAGTAATTGTAGGTGTTTCATTTATAGCTTAAATTTCTATTTGCTAGATTTTCGTTTTCTTGAAAATGTTGGATACAGTTCTTGGGTTATAAAATCTTTAGGAAAAGATTCATCATCAGTAAAGCCAAGTTCAATATCTCTTCCACTATGCGGGATATAATTTGTTTTAAAAATATAATCCCAAAAGCTTAACGTTAGTCCATAATTAACACCAAACCTTACATGACTTGGTAATGCTTTGGCATGATGCCAAATATGCATCTTTGGATTATTAAAAATGTATTTTAAAATGCCATAGTCCCAACCTAGATTGGCATGGTTTAAATGACCGATGGCAATGGTGAAAAAATAAACAATAGCTACATCTTTAGCATTGTAATTTCCTATAATAGCTATTGGGATATATAGTAATGACTTGTATATTACAGGCTCCATCCAATGATAGCGCAAATGGGCTGCAAACCCCATTTCTTTTACAGAATGGTGTACTTTGTGGAAGTTCCAAAGAAAAGGAACGCGATGCAATAATCTATGGGTGTTCCATTGAACAAAATCTGAAACGATAAAAAATACAAACAGCCCAAGCCATTTTGGTAAATCATCGACATCAAAAATTTGAAAGCTAGTTAAGGACAGCCCAATGGATTCAAGTATGTCATTGAAAAACTGTGCTGCTGTGTTTGATAACGCTATTAAAATAATAAGGTTAAGCAAGAAGAAATTGAAGAACATATAAAACGTATCCAGCCAAAAATCTTTTCTAAAAATGGATTGGTTTTTTCGCCACGGAAATAGGACCTCAAGTATCCAAACAGCAAGGGAAATTACAATTAAACCATAAAAATAATTATCCCAATGGTTTTGGAAAAGAACCTCGTTTTTAAGATAATTCCAATATCCAGAATAGGAGTTTTTTATGATCTCTAAATATTTTTCCAAGTTTTAATTGTGTTTACAATAGTCGTACTATCTTTTATTTAAGTTATACATTATACCAGTAAAAATATACTGAAAATCCTAAAACTTATAAGCTCGCAATTAACTGTTTAAATAAAACAATCATATCGGGTTCTGCTTTTACAGCACTAGCTATAATATCTGCAATATCTACTGGTTTTAAGTTGTCAGGGTCGCATTCATCAGTTAAAACAGATATTGCAGCTACTTTTAAACTTAAATGATTTGCGACAATAATTTCCGGTACGGTACTCATACCAACGGCATCTGCGCCTATTGTTTTGAGCATACGGTATTCGGCTCGAGTTTCTAATTGCGGCCCAACAACACTAGCATAAACACCTTCATGCAATATGATATTGTTTGCCTTTGCGATTTTTTTGAATGTTGAATTTATTTCAGAATTATATGGAGCGCTCATATCTGTAAAACGTTCTCCTAAAAGCTCTACACCTTTAAAAGCTAATGGTGAACTGCCTTGAAGATTTATATGGTCATCAATGAGCATAAGCTCGCCTTTTTTGAAGTTTAAATTTATAGCACCAGCTGCATTGGAAACGAGTAAGGTTTTAATTCCTAACTTTTCCATAATGCGTACAGGGTAAGTTACATCTTGGAGCGTGTAACCTTCATATAAATGGAATCGACCTTGCATAACCACTACTTTTTTCCCAGCCAGTAAACCATAAATGAGTTTGCCTTTGTGAAATTCAACAGTTGCCGTTGGGAAATTGGGAATGTGGTTGTAACTAACTTCTTTTATGACATCAATTTCATTGATAAGTTGCCCTAATCCTGTACCAAGTATAATTCCTATTTCAGGAGTTTCAAAACCTTTATTTTGTAAATAGGAAACAGTTTCTTCTATATGTTTAATCATGTAATTGTTTGATTTTTTCTTGCAGTTTTATATTAGATTTATAAAATTCTGAAGTTACTAAATCTTCAAAAGTGTCTATGTCGTTTAAAGTTTTTAAGGTAGTAAATGTTATTTTGTTTTCCTGTAACTCATTTATGGTTTTTTCTAACAAACTCGTTTCACTCCAAGGCTTGTTATTAAAAATGAACTCATGCATTTTTGAAAGACCAATTAAATAATAACCACCATCTTCAGCAGGGCCAAAAACGGCTTCATTCTTTTTTAGTTTTTTTAAGCCTAAGTCAATATGGTCTGCAGTTATGTCCGGTAAATCTGAACCAATTAAAACAATACGTTCATAGCCATCTTCAAACCCTTTTTTGAAAGCGTTTTTCATACGCTCACCTAAGTCTATGCCTTTTTGTACTGTTTTATAGTCGTTTTGCCATTTTGTATTAACTATGGCATCAGAAAAGTAAATACGTTTATTTGCAGTTAGATTACTTGTAGCTTTTTCAGTAACCTGGACCAATTCACTATAAACATCAAATGCGCCTTGGTTTCCTATGGTTTTTGCAAGCCGAGTTTTTACTTTTCCTAGCTTTATGTTTTTTACAAAAACAATAACAAGTTCTTTATTCATATACTTTTATACCTTTTTTTAACCATTTGCTCCATTCTTTAGAAAACGTATGAATACTATCTGTTTCTATTTCTTTGGAATTGTAAACGGAAAAATTGTTGTTTTTCCATTCAAAAATACCACCAAATAAATTTTCAACATTCGTGTATCCTACTTTTTTTAGCTTGTTGGCAATCGTTTCCGAACGAATTCCTACTGAGCAATATACTACTATTTTTGAGCCTTTATTGGGTATTTTTTTTTGAATACTATCTATTTTAAAATAATCATAACCCACATGAATAGCATTTTTTAAGTGGCTGGTTTGGTATTCTTTTAGTTCTCTTGAATCTAAAATAAACACATCGTTTTTGGGTATTGCTAATTCTTGAACTGTTATATAAGGCACATTATTGTTATTGTGTTTTTTTAATAGCTTATCAATAGATTTTTGTGCCTGAATTGAAAGTGAAATAAAAGCACAAGTGAAAATTAATAGTTTTTTCATTTTTTGACATATTAAAACTTGAACGTGACCCCTAACAGCAACCGCCACCATCATAATGAAACGTAGATTCACTAAAATAGATGTCATCTCTGCCTAAACTTTGAAGTGCTGCTGCAGTCTTATCACAGATGGCTAACGGCTGATTTTTTAATAAAACATGACCTGCTTTATCATCAAAATAATCGGCGTCTCCATAATAAATGGCCGCTTTTCCGGTAAAAATACAAGGGCCGTCATCAGGCATTGGGTCTTTAATGGCAGCAACTTCAATAGACTCTATATAGATTAATTCATCCGTTGGATAATTTTTAGGGTCCAAAACTCGGTAAGGTTTACGCGCCCTAATTTCAATAGTACCAAAACCAGCATCGGTTAAGGCTTTTATGTACTCAGCTATAGGAAGGCTACCGCTCAAACATAATGCTCTTAAACGCTCATCGTTTCGCAATTCATTATTCATGGGCTGTTCGCAAGTTGGGTCGCTCATAACCAAGCGGCCATGTGGTTTTAAAACACGATACATTTCTTTAATGGCTTTCTTTAAATCGTCAGCCTTAAAAATATTAAACAAACAATTTTGTGCTGCTACATCTATACTGTTATCTTCAACAGGAAGATGCATAGCATCACCTTTTTTAAGATCTACAAATTCACTTTTAAACCAACTGTTTTGTTCTTCAGCAATTTTAAAGTTTTGTCTAGAAGCTTCAAGCATTTCATCAACAACATCCACACCAATAACACCGCCTTTTTGACGATTGAAATAAGAAAATTGCAATAGTTCCATACCGCCTCCAACACCAACATATAGCATTTTTGGGTTATTGGATAAATCTCTTGCATGTACGGTGCTTCCACAGCCATAATTCATTTCTTGCATTATTTTAGGAATTTTTAACCCTGGTAATTCCCAAATCGGATTTGTTGTACAGCATAGACCTACATCTGGTGTTAAGGCCGCTTCTTTATATACATCGTGTGTTGTTTCTAAATAACTCATAGTTTACTTGTGTTTTATATTGGGTACAAAAACCCGAAAATCTTTATTAATAATGGTTTTCATTTCTTTATTTGATTAAAGAAATGCTATTTTAAAGCGTAAGTGTTTGAAATTTTAAAAAGTGACAGGTGACCCTTTGTTGAAATGCGAATCTTGAATTGAAATAGTAATAAGAGACGGTGAAGTGCAAATAACATTTTTTTCTACTGAAATAAAACGATGTAGAACTTGCTTTATATGATTTGAAATATTTCGGAAACTATCAATAACGATATTAATATCTGAAAGCTGATCAATATCTGAAAGTAATTCTAAGTACGATAAATTAATATCTTGTGATATCACTAATCTTGAAATACTCCGATATAATCTGGATGTTTGCCAAGGGAATTTTAGAAAAGTTTCAATATTGAAGTAGGATTGCTTTAATCCCATTAAATAAAATCCACCATCCTTTGATGGCCCTAAAACAATATCATTTTGCTGTAATTGGTAAACGGCTTTTAAAATATGTTTGCTTTGTAAATGTGGAGTGTCATTTCCAATAGTGATCACATTTTTAAACCCTTTATTGTAAACCCATTGTATGGCATTGGTAAATCGTTCGCCAAATGTTGCACCTATTTGGTTTTTTTCCGAAGATAAAAAGTAGGGTAGGCCTGTTTGCTCTACAATTTTTAAGGTTTTAGTGTTAAGCGCCTCAAACAATAACTCAGAAGATTGAAACGGTTTTTGAACAGCATCAAATTCTGCTGAATTGGCAAATATTAATATGGCAGTTTCGTTATTCATATAAACATTCCACGAAAATGAAAATTTCATTCTTTCTTTTTACTCAAAAATCCCTGTTTACAAAGGAATTATGCAACAACACCTTGGCAGCTACTTCCTGCGCCAGCAGTACAACCATAACAATGCTGTGAAATGACAATGTTTCGTCCTTCTAATAATGCTTCGTTGTATTCTGAAATATGCTTGACTTTACTATTTACAGGTAATTCTAGCATTTGATTAAAATCGCAGTCAAATAAATAACCATCCCAGCTTATGGATAAGGTATTGGTACACATTACATTTTTTACAGCAGCAGGGTTATAAGCTTCAACAAGCGCATACATATAATCTTCGTAATTTTCTGAAGCAATTAAATAATCTAAGAATCTTGAAATAGGTAAATTTGTAATGGCAAATAGGTTATGAAACTGAATATCAAAATCTTCTTTTAAAGCTTTTTTGAAATCTTTTTCCATGGACGCTTGGTCGCCAGGCAAAAAGGCTCCCGATGGATTATAAACTAAATCTAAACGTAAACTGCTATCGGGCATACCGTAACCCACAGCATTTAATTCTTGTAAGGCTTTTATCGATTTATCAAAAACACCATCACCACGTTGTTTATCTGTTTTTCCACGGGTCCAATGTGGCATAGAGCTCACCACATGCACATTATGCTTTTTAAAAAATTCTGGTAAGTCGTAATATTTTTTATTGGCTCTAATGATGGTTAAGTTTGAGCGCACTATAAAATCTTTGATACCTACTTTAGCAGCTTCTTCTACAAACCATCTAAAGTCAGGGTTCATTTCCGGAGCGCCGCCTGTTAAGTCTAATGTGTGGGCACCTGAGTTTTTAATGACTTCTAAACATTGTTGCATGGTATCTCTCGTCATGATTTCCTTTCGGTCAGGACCGGCATCTACATGGCAATGTTCACAAACTTGATTACACATATAGCCCACATTAATTTGTAAGATTTCAAGTTTTTTTGCTTTAAGTGGAAATTGATTGGTTTCGGAGATTTTATTTTTAAAGGTTGGCAATTCTCCATTTTGAAAAATACCGTTCGATAAAATTTCTAATTGTCTGTTGCTATTTGCTAAATCGCTTTCGCGTTTATGTAGGGACTTTGTGGCCATAAATTTATTTAAGAAATACAAATTTTCGATTTACGAATAGCTCTAAAATCTAAATTCGTAAAACGTTTTACATCTCTAATTTATTTACTTTATTCATCATTTGTACACCATGTACCAAAGTTGCACCACTTTTTATAGCTGCTCCAACATGTATGGCTTCCATCATCTCTTCTTTAGTAACACCTCGTTGCAAACCATCTTTAGTGTAAGCATCAATACAATAAGGGCATTGTTCTGTATGCGCGACAGCTAAAGCAATTAAAGATTTTTCTCTTGCGGTAAGGGCGCCTTCTTCAAAAACTTTTCCGTAGTACTCGAAAAATTTATCGCCTAATTCTTGGTTCCATTCACTTATTTTTCCAAACTTTCTTAAATCAGCTGGATCATAATATGTTTTTTGCATAAAATTATTTTTTTCTAAAGATAGAAATCTAATTTGTTAAGTCGATAGATTTAAGATAACTTAACAAAAATCGCCAAATAATATTTTAAAATATTATTTGGCGATTTTTTAAAAATATAATAATCCTTTATAGTAAAAATTATATTATTCCTTAATCAAACTTCTAGAAATCACTATTTTTTGTATTTCTGAAGTGCCTTCGTATATCTGTGTGATTTTAGCATCACGCATAAGGCGTTCCACATGATATTCTTTAACAAAACCATTACCACCATGTATTTGAACGGCTTCAACAGTATGTTCCATGGCTACCTTACTGGCGTATAATTTTGCCATGGCACTGGATTTGTCGTAGTTATTGCCTTGATCTTTATCCCAAGCAGCTTTCATAACCAGCATTCTGGCAGCTTCAATGTCTGTGTACATATCTGCTAATTTAAAAGCAATAGCTTGATGGTTGCAAATTTCGGTGCCGAAAGCTTTACGTTCTTTAGAATATTTTAAAGCCAACTCATAAGCTCCAGAAGCTATGCCCAAAGCTTGTGATGCAATGCCAATACGACCACCCGATAGTGTTTTCATGGCAAATCTAAATCCAGAACCGTTAACGCCAATTCTATTTTCTTTAGGAACTTTTACATCATTGAATTGAAGGGTATGCGTATCGCTTCCACGAATTCCGAGCTTGTCTTCTTTAGGTCCAATATCAAACCCTTTTGTGCCTTTTTCGACAATAAAAGCGTTGATGCCATGCGAACCTTTATCTCTGTCTGTTTGTGCAATAACAATATAGACATCGGCACGTCCACCGCTAGTAATCCAGTTTTTTGTACCGTTAATAATATAATGATCACCTTTATCAATAGCGGTTGTTCTTTGCGATGTTGCATCACTGCCAGCCTCAGGTTCACTTAGGCAAAAGGCACCAATAAATTCGCCAGTAGCCAATTTGGTTAAATACTTTTGTTTTTGGTCTTCATTTCCATAAGCTTCTAGTCCATAGCAAACCAGAGAATTGTTTACAGAAACAATTACAGATGCCGAAGCATCAATTTTTGATAACTCTTCCATGATAAGAACATAAGAAACTGCATCCATGCCACTTCCGCCGTATTTGGGGTCTACCATAATACCTAAAAAACCTAAATCCCCCATTTTTTTTACAAGTTCTTGGGGAAATTCCTGTTTGTTATCACGTTCAATAACACCCGGAAGTAATTCGGTTTGAGCAAAATCACGAGCTGCATCTCGTATCATAATATGTTCTTCTGAAAGGCTGAAATTCATAATTCGTAATTAAAATGTTGTTTTAATAAAAAATATTTACAAATATAGCTTTTTAGTGTGAATTCTTAAAAATTAAGTCTTAATTTTGCTCATACTTTTCTTTTATTTATTTGCTTAAGATTGTTATTTTTACTTTTTATGGCAAAATCGAAGTACAGTGTTATTGGGGTCATGTCCGGAACATCTTTAGATGGTATAGATTTGGTATACGCTACGTTTTTGTTTAAGAAAGTGTGGCATTTTGAAATTATTGTAGCTGAAACTATTGAATATAACTACCAATGGCGTCAAATTCTTAAAGATTTAATTCTGTCTTCTTCTGAAGAATTAGTTCAAATAGATGAAAAATACTCCATTTACTTATCTAATATCATTAATAATTTTATTCAAAAAAATAACATTCAGCGTATTGATGCTATTTGTTCTCATGGGCACACAGCATTACACCAACCAGAACATAAGTTAACCTATCAAATAGGGAATCTGCAAGAAATGTCAAGTTTGCTAAAAAGAAAAGTGGTTTGCGATTTTAGAGTTCAAGATGTTGAACTCGGGGGGCAAGGAGCGCCTCTTGTTCCGATAGGCGATAAATTATTGTTTCCACAATACGATTTTTGTTTGAATTTAGGCGGGTTTGCTAATATTTCTACAGAAGAAAAGAATAGCCGAATTGCCTATGATGTTTGTCCAGTAAACATTGTGTTAAATCATTATATAAAAAAATTGGGTTTTGATTATGATGACGGTGGACGTATGGCTTCAAAAGGGAATTTAAATAATGAATTGTTACAGGAGCTAAATGCCTTAGGTTTTTATCAAAAAAAGTATCCTAAATCATTGGGTTTAGAATGGGTTAACAGAAATATTTTCCCTTTAATTGATGGGTTTCAATTAGAAATAAAAGATATTTTAACAACTTTTGTTGAGCATATTGCCATTCAAATTGCTTCAGAAATTAATAAAAAAAGTAAGGCTACAGTTTTAATTACAGGCGGAGGTGTTTATAATAAGTTTCTTGTAAATAAACTAAAAACACATTCAAAACATACCATTGTAATTCCCTTAGATGCTATTGTTGAGTTTAAAGAAGCACTAATTTTTGGGTTTTTAGGTGTGTTGAAATTACGTAACGAGGTTAACTGTCTGAAAAGTGTTACGGGAGCTTCAAAAGACCACAGTTCGGGTAGAATATTTCTTCCTTAAAAATATTGAAAAATTAATCTTAAAGGATTTATAGTTTTTTATATTTGTTATATTAATAATTTAATTTCTTTTTTATGAATCAGTTATAGCTATACCTAAATCTAACTCCGGAAAGTTTAAGTAAAAGTTACATATGAATCAATTTAAAAGAATAAATGAAAGAATTATTAAAAAAATACGAAAACAAAGAACCCGAAATTGTTTTTAATTGGAAAGATTCTGAATCAGAGGCAGAAGGTTGGGTTGTTATAAACTCATTACGTGGCGGTGCTGCAGGGGGAGGAACGAGAATGCGTAAAGGACTTGATATGAATGAAGTTTTATCTTTAGCAAAAACCATGGAGATTAAATTTACAGTCTCTGGTCCTGCCATTGGCGGCGCTAAATCTGGAATTAATTTTGACCCTAAAGATTCTCGAAAAAAAGGTGTATTAGAACGTTGGTATGCGGCCGTTTCTCCATTGCTTAAAAGTTATTATGGCACTGGTGGTGATATGAATGTAGATGAAATACATGAGGTAATTCCCATTACCGAAGCGAGTGGTGTTTGGCATCCACAAGAAGGTGTTTTTAACGGTCATTTTAAGCCAACAGAAGCTGATAAAATAAATAGAATTGGTCAATTACGACATGGCGTTATTAAGGTTATTGAAAACCCAAAGTACACACCTAGTGTTTCAAAAAAGTATACCGTTGCAGATATGATTACAGGTTTTGGTGTTGCCGAAGCTGTAAAACAGTATTATAATACTTATGGTGGTTCCGTTAAAGGAAAACGAGCTATCGTACAAGGATTTGGTAATGTAGGCGGAGCTGCAGCGTTTTACTTATCGCAGATGGGTGCTAAAGTGGTTGGTATTATTGATATTGCAGGTGGATTGATTAATGAAGATGGTTTTACTTTTGATGAGATAACCGCATTATTCTTAGCAAAAACTGGAAACACATTAGAGGCCGATAATTTAATTCCCTTTGAAGAAATAAATAAAAAAATATGGTCGTTAGAAACGGAAATTTTTGCGCCCTGTGCAGCATCACGTTTAATTACTATTCATCAAATAGATGAAATGATAGATAGTGGCTTAGAAGTTATATCTTGTGGCGCTAATGTGCCTTTTGCAGATAAAGAGATTTTCTTTGGACCTATTATGGAACATACCGATTATCGTGTAAGCCTAATACCAGATTTTATTTCAAATTGTGGAATGGCAAGAGTTTTTGCGTATTTTATGGAACGTAAAGTCCAAATGACCGACGAAGCTATTTTTAACGATACATCAGATAGAATTAGAGAAGCTATAGAAAAAGTTTACAATAAAAATAAATCAAAAACGGGAATTAGTGCTACCGCATTCGAAATTGCACTAAATCAACTAATCTAACTAATAAAACTTATGGAAGCAGCAATTATCTTAGTGTTTGTAATGGGCTATTTGGCCATTACTTTAGAACATAGTATAAAAATTGATAAATTAATACCCGCACTGGTCATGATGGCTATCTGTTGGGCATTAATAGCACTAGGTATTGAAACCTTCCCACAATGGTTTGATTCAGCAAACCATTCACTAATGGAAGGTTTTGGAAGTTTAGCTTCCGAAGAAAAGATGCATTTAATGGAAGAAACATTATTGCATCATTTAGGTAAAACTTCAGAAATTTTAGTGTTCCTTTTAGGGGCTATGACTATTGTTGAAATTATTGATTATTTTGATGGATTTGCAACGATTAAAGGGTTTATCAAAACAAAAAAGAAAAGTAAAATATTATGGATATTCGCCATATTGGCATTTATTTTATCGGCTATAATTGATAATCTTACTGCCACTATTGTACTTGTATCCATACTTCAGAAAATAGTAAAAGATAGAAATGTACGTATATGGTATGCGGGTTTAATTATTATAGCTGCAAATGCCGGTGGTGCTTGGTCTCCGATAGGTGATGTAACGACGACTATGCTTTGGATTGGCAAAAAAGTAACTACTGGACATTTAATGGGTTATTTACTGTTGCCTTCATTTTTATGTATGGCAGTACCAACATTTATCGCATCGTTTTTACCTGCATTTCAAGGTGATTTAGATGTTGAAGATGTTCAAGAAAAAAGTAAATCGAAATTTGGTAGCACAATGCTTTACTTAGGATTAGGAGCTATTGTGTTTGTTCCAATATTTAAGGTGATAACCCATTTGCCACCTTATGTTGGTATGATGTTGTCTTTAGGTGTTGTAGCTATTTTTGCTGAAATTTATAGTAGCTCAAAGTTTAGTATGACCGAACATGGTTCGGAAGAAAGTGATGCTCATGCCATGCATAGTCCAGTACATTATTCATTATCTAAAATAGAGCTGCCAAGTATTTTGTTTTTCTTAGGAATTTTAATGGCGGTTGCGGCATTAGAATCTTTAGGTATCTTATTTAATTTTGCAGGTTCGCTTCAAGACACTATGCCTATGTTAGGAACAGAACTACATCAAGGTTCTCATGAAGGTGTCTCAGATTTAGTTGTATTATTGTTAGGTGTAGGCTCTGCAGTTATTGATAATGTACCTTTAGTAGCAGCTAGTTTAGGGATGTTCCATGAGCCTATAGACAATGAACTTTGGCATTTTATAGCGTATTCTGCCGGAACAGGTGGTAGTATGTTAATTATTGGTTCTGCAGCAGGTGTTGTTGCTATGGGAATGGAAAAAATTGATTTCTTTTGGTATTTAAAAAAGATAGCTTGGTTGGCTTTAGTTGGTTTCTTAGTAGGTGCAGTAGCATTTATGTTTACTAGAACTTGGTTTTAGGAAATAAAATAAATATGCGGCATGCAAATTGATTAGTACTATACTTTAATAGAAAAACAGGCGTTATACAGTTGCAATAAATTTAATATTATATGCTTAATATATTAATACAAAACACTCAGGATGGTACAGAAGTACTTACCGATGGTGAATCTGTTGAAAAAACAATTTCAATAATAGAATTAATAAGTAGTGGAGGTGCAGCGGGTCAAGTTATTATAGCGGTTCTGTTTTTATTGTTAGTAGGGGCCATTTATATTTATTTTGAACGCATATTTGCAATAAAAGCGGCATCGCAAGTAGATGCTAATTTTATGAATCAAATTAAAGACCATGTTAGTCATGGTAAAATTGATTCGGCACAAATGCTTTGTGCTCAGGTTAATTCCCCAGTATCAAGGTTGATAGGTAAAGGGATTTCCAGAATAGGAAAACCGCTAGCAGATATTAATACGGCTATTGAAAATGCTGGACGTTTAGAGATTTACGGATTAGAAAAAAACGTGAGTATTCTTGCAACCATTTCTGGAGCAGCTCCAATGATCGGATTTCTAGGTACAGTAATAGGAATGATTTTAGCCATATTTGAACTAGCTAATGCAGGTGGTACTATAGAAATGGACGTTTTAGCTGGAGGCCTATATACAGCAATGACAACAACCGTAGCTGGTTTAATAGTTGGTATTGTGGCTTATATGGCGTACAATCACTTAGTTGTTAAAACAGATAAAGTTGTGTATCAAATGGAAGCCAATTCATTAGAGTTTTTAGATCATTTAAACGAACCTACTTAATTATGAACTTCAGAGGAAGAAATAAGGTTACACCAGAATTCAATATGTCGTCCATGACAGATATTGTATTTCTACTCCTTATCTTTTTTATGATTGCTTCTACATTGGTTACCACCAATGCTATTGATATCCTATTACCAAAAGCAAGTGGGAAAACAGAAAATAAAAAATCGGTAGCGGTTAGTATTAAAAAAGATTTGACTTATTATATAGACCAAAAACGAGTAGGTGTAAGTGTTTTGGAAAACGAACTATTAGCAGCGTTGGCTTCACAAGAAAAACCAACTATTGTTTTAAGAGCCGAAAAATCTGTACCCGTTGAAAATGTTGTAAAGGTCATGGATATAGCTAATAGAAATAAGTTCAAGGTTATTTTAGCAGTAAAGCCTAAATAGGATTAATGAAGTACTTTAAAACCAAACATGAAAAGAATTCAGCAAAATTAACAGCCTTAATAGCTGTAATCTTATTGTTGTTGTTATTCGTGGTTGGTACTACTTATATGGATCCACCAGAAGAGTATGGCGTTGCTGTAAATTTTGGTAATTCAGATTTTGGAAAAGGCCGTGTACAGCCTTTAAATCCAGTAAAGTCAGAGCCTAGAAAGATTGAAGAACCACCACAACCAGATGTTTCAAAATCTGAACCCATAAAAGCTTCTGAAACTAAAGAGGAAGTCTTAACGCAGGAAGATTTAGAGTCTATAGCTATTAAAAAAGAAAAAGAGGCTGAAGCGAAAGCAAAAGCCATAGCAGAAGCCAAAGCAAAAGCAGAAGCCGATAGAATAGCTAAAGAAAAACGCGAACAAGAAGAAAAAAAGAAAAAACTAGATGCTTTAATAGGCGGTGTAAGCAAATCTGAAGGTAGCGAAACTGGTAGTGAAGGCAACGATAATAGGTCGGGTGACAAAGGGCAATTAGATGGAAACCCATATGCGCCAAGCTATTTTGGTGGACAAGGCACAGGTAGTGGAGGTGTAGGTTATGGCTTGAATGGTAGAGGAAAAGCTTCTTTTAAAAGGCTGAAACAAGACTGTAATGAGTCAGGAATGGTTATCGTTAAGATTATTGTAAATCAAAGCGGGAATGTTATTTCAGCAGAACCAGGTCAAAGAGGTACAACAAATACAGCGGGGTGTTTATCAGAGCCAGCAAAGAAAATAGCCATGTCTCATAAATGGCCATCAGACCCTAAGGCGCCATCTCGCCAAATAGGTTTTGTTAGTGTTAATTTCAAATTAAGTCAATAACATAATGACGTATCAAGATACGCTCAATTGGATGTTTTCTCAACTCCCAATGTATCAAAGGCAAGGTAATTCTGCTTACAAAGTCGATTTAAGTAATACCTGTTTACTTATAAAACATTTAAAAAACCCGCATCATCATTTTAAATCCATTCATGTTGCTGGAACAAATGGAAAAGGATCTACGAGTCATATGCTAGCATCGATTCTTCAGGAAACGGGATATAAAGTAGGTTTATATACATCGCCACATTTAAAAGACTTTAGAGAGCGTATTAAAATCAACGGAAAAGAAGTTAGTAAACAATTTGTTATTGGTTTTATAAAACGAAATAAAGCTTTTTTTGAAGCCAACCAATTATCCTTTTTTGAGATGACAGTAGGCATGGCATTTGAATATTTTTCAAAACAAAATATAGATATAGCTGTGGTTGAGGTTGGCTTAGGCGGGCGATTAGATTCAACAAATATTATTACTCCAGAAGTTTCAGTAATTACTAATATAGGATTAGATCATACACAGTTTTTAGGTCATACTTTAAAAGCTATTGCTTTTGAAAAAGGTGGTATAATCAAACCAAATATTCCGGTGGTTATTGGCGAAACTCAAAAAGAAACAGTACCAGTTTTTAAAGCCTTAGCAAAAACAAATAAGTCTAAGTTGGTTTTTGCAGATAAAGAAATAACTGAAATAAATTATACATCTGATTTACAAGGAAGTTATCAAACTAAAAATATTAAAACAGCTATTCAGACGGTTAAAGAGCTTCAGCAAAAAGGCTATAAAATATCAGAGAAAAACATAAAACAAGGGTTGTTGAACGTTGTGAAAAATACAGGTTTATTAGGGCGTTGGCAAGTTTTGAATATAAATCCTAAAATAGTTTGCGATACAGGTCATAACAAGGAGGGTCTGACCTACGTCATTAATCAACTTTCCAATGAAACTTATAAAGCGTTGCATATTGTTTTTGGTGTTGTAAATGATAAAGATTTAGATGTTCTTGTAGATTTAATGCCAAAGCAAGCCACATATTACTTTTGTAAACCTAATATTCCAAGAGGCTTAGAAGCTTTGAAATTGAAAGAAAAGTTTATTCAACATAATTTTGAAGGAGAAGCTTACAGGTCAGTAAATGAAGCCTATAAATCAGCCATAAATAATGCAAATACAAATGATTTAATATTCATTGGAGGGAGTACATTTGTAGTAGCTGAAATAATTTAAATTTTTATTGAAAAAGTTTTTGCAATATTAAAAACTAGGTTATATTTGCAGTCCAATTTAGAGGGCGACTAGCTCAGTTGGTTCAGAGCACTTGGTTTACACCCAAGGGGTCAGGGGTTCGAATCCCTTGTCGCCCACATCAAGGACAATTCCGATTTGATTTTTCAAATCGGAATTTTTGTTTTTGGAAAATATTGAGTTTACTCAGAATGATTTCTAAAAACAAAAATTTTAAGTTGTGCTATAGCACAACGGAATTGTATTTGCAGTAGCAGTTTCGTTAAGGGATATATAATCCCTTGTCGCCCAAATCATAATAAATCCTGATAAATTTATCAGGATTTATTATTTTGAACAATTTGTTATGGAATTCTACACTTACATTCTGTATTCAGAAACTTTATTTTTTGTTGGAGTATAGCGATTTGCATAGCTGCAGTTGGTCCGTTTAGGGCAATTGACAGCTGCTATGCTTGTGTTCTTTCTTATTAGTTCTTTTAAATCTTTCAAGAATTTTTCATTTCTTCGTTCTTCAGCCCATTCAATTGGACTGTTCTATCTATTATCTTCCTTCAAGTGATTTGCACCATTTTTTAGTAAAATTCTGATTATATCCATTCTTGGTTGAATAAATTTATTCTCAGTATCGAAGACATAAATTGCTTCTTCAAATGCTGTATCAATAGCCAGATGTAATGGAGTTTGTACAAATTCATCAGTTATATTTAGATCTATCCGACTTTTAATTAAACTTTCAAGAAGTGGTTTGTCGCTATGTTCAATTGTATTAAATATACCTATTTTTGAATTTATATTTTTCTAATTCGATTGCTTCTTCAAAGTAGTCTTTAAACTTATTTGAGAGCTTTTCTTCTTTGAATTTAACAATTGTTAATACACTATCCCATGCAATTATTTCAATTTCTGATTCTTCAACTTGTAAGTTTCCGTCTTTCCAAATTTCAGCAACGCCTTCTGCAAATGGTAATATTTCTTCTGCTGATATTAAAAACCAATCTTTTTCGTGGTTGATTGGTAATTTCCCCATTTCAGAAGTATTTATCTCTAAATCAGAAATCAACCATTTGAATTTTTGAATATCATTTTTTATTGGCTCTAAAAGAACATTCAAATTTGTATGAAATTTTAATTTGCTCGTATTTCTAATTATCCAATTCAATTTCTTCAGGTGTTTCTTGGTTTTGTTTTTCTTCATAGCACACAACGCTCTAAGCTAAAAAGCGTGACCAGTCCGTCAGGCTGGACATGATTTTTTAGCTGATGTTATCTGCTTTTTTCTTTTTGTTTTACTTTATAAATATTTAAATTCTCTTGGACCACCATCAAATTTCCATTCAGATGTTGGTTTAGGATTATTATTTTCAAATTTGTCAAAATCTGCAATCCACTCAAATTTATGATCTCCTACTAATTCAGTCTCTAAATGGAGAGTTACACTAAACCAATATAATTGTTTTAATATGGATTCAAACTTTTCAAGCCACTCGTTCCAGTCAGATTCTAATTGTTTATATGAAGCACCAAAATGTATAATTTGGTTCCGATAAATGTGTTGGGTGTCATAAGGTATAGTACTAAACATCCATTTTGTAATCCAAGGATAGTCATCTTTTTTAGTTAAATTATCAATTATTTTTTCATTTAGTTTATAAAGCTTTTCTCCATGAGGAGGCTGGTTTCCAATTGCACAAATATGCCCATAAATTATAGATTCATGTCCCATTATATTAAGTTTTTGGATTCTATTTTTATCATGAATTATTATTCTCTGTATAGAAATTTCCGATTTCATTATGAGGAGTGTTCTTATCCAGAATTATAGTAATCCGTGATGTCGGCTCGCCCTTATATCTTTTTTTTTGTACTTAAATCAATTTGCTGAGTATTAACTGAATTTGGTCTGAAAAAAATTTCAAGCCATTTGGTTTCAGTTTTGTCTTTAATTGTAACTCCTGAGTCTTTCGGGTTCAGAAAGTATGCTGTTGAGCAAAGTTTAAAGGTTGTGCAAAATTTCAAAAAAATTATAACTTTTTTATTTTCAATTTCATTTCCTGAAACATAAAGATATAATTGGCCTGAATGTCATCCAGTTTATACATCTCCAGTTTTTCATTCAGATATTCATAAGTTTTAGATTTGGTTTGTCCAAGACAATTGAGATAAAACCCTAAAACAAACATCCCCAAAAATATTTTTTTCATAGTCATTGTTTTTAGCTTGCAGGTAACAATTATATCAATAGCATTGCAATGGCTATTTATATTTTACTTATTCAACAATTTCAATAAAAATACTATGATAAAAAACTTACTTTGTTATGTTTTTAGATGCTTTTTTAAGTAATTACTAGGAGTCATACCACAATTTTTTTTAAAAGCATTATAAAACGCAGACATGCTTTTAAAACCCGAACCTTTTGCAATAGCTTCAATAGTGTAATTCAAATCGTAAATATTAATAAGTTGGTGTTTTGCATGTTCAATTCTGTAATGGTTAATAAAATCAATAAATGTTTTTTTAGAGACACTATTGATGGCTAGTGATAAATATTTGGAATTGGTGCCTAGAGCATCCGAAAGTTCTTTAAGACAAATATTGGAATTCAAAAATACCTGTTGATCTTCAACATAAGTCGTTAATTTCTGAAATAACTTTTTCTTCTTCTTAAAAGAAAAGGAATTCGAATATGAATGATTGCGTTTAAAATAGGAAGATGAAGGCAATAAAGAGGTTTGACGAGAATCTTTAAGAAGTTTTCTCGATGTGAAATATGCAACCAATATCATTAATACAGAAGAAATAATAGCAATAATTTCAATAAGTAAAAATGCATCTAAGACCACTAGACTTTGAAAATTCATATACATGATGTTGTGGTTTTATTTAATATTAGGCTTTTGAGTTTATATATATATAACAAAACACAAACATAAAACCCTTACTTTTTAAGATATTTTTTTTACAAAATGTTATCATTGTGTAAATGAAACTCCTAGCCAGAAATGCCTTTAAGCTCTATTATTGCTTATCTAACGATTATAAACAGTGCACAAAGGCATAGAACAATGATGTGTTAAGAATTCATGTTGTTATCCGAAATCATGAAGAAGAATGAATGGTCTTTAAATACTCAGAAGGACGCATCCCACAGAACTTATTAAAAGCAACATAAAAGGACGATTTTGAGTTAAACCCAGATTCATATGCTATAGACTCAATAGTATAGTTTGTAATAAGTTTAGGCTGGCTTAGCAATAGTTTAGCATGCTCAACACGATATTTATTTATATAATCAAAAAAAGACTTTTCAGATATCCCATTGATGGATTGCGATAAGTAATTTGCATTTGTTTTTAATGCTTCAGCCAAGTCTCTCAAGGTTAATTTTGGGTTTAAATAGGGGCTTTTAGCAACAATATGCTGTTCTAGCTTTTTAAAAAGATCTCTTTTATGAATATCGCTAAGAGCTTGAGATTTTGCTTTCCTTTTAGATAGTTGTATAGGAGCAATGACACCTAGACCCCTATAAATTTCTGGTCTAAGAAGCACAGTAAGCATAATAACAAAAGCTATAACAATGAATATTATGGAGATAAAAACAATCTCATTTTTGTTAATCATCATGATCACAACTGTTAAAGAAAAGGGAAGTATGCATAAGGAAGAAATAAAAAAGTAAAACCATCTTTTGGTATTTCTATTTAAATAGGAGTATTCCTCTAAAGCGTGTATATGATAATTTCTTATGTCTTTAATCATAAAAAAAGTATATACTATAATCATTAAAAATACAGCGATGTTTCTTTGGAGCATATAAAACCCAGAATGAAGTCGTCCTGAAGCCATAAAGTTTTCTTTTTCAGAAGGCTCCAATTTAAAAATAAAGATATACCACAAAATTAGTTGAATAATAAATAGTGTTAAATGCCAAATATGTATCCTATTATATTGATATTTATTTCTTAAATAGGTGTGTACATAAAAATAAAGCAATGGAAATCCAATAAAACCTATTACAGACCCTAACATATAGATAGAAGGAAAAAGACGATATTCTGATATGCCAAACTCTAGTATTACTAACGATATTGAAATAATTACCATCCCTAGAAATTTGTTTGCTGGGATATTATAACGCTTCTTATTTAAAATTAAAAAGATGGAAAATGTTATAAGGACAATGGCATTGTAAATAATTATGGCAGCTAAATTTTGCATAAACGCTTCTTTAGGATTAAAAGTAGTTAAACTTTAAGGATATCAAAAATGGTCTGTAGCTAATACAAACCTAAATATAATTATATATACTTACGCTATTGTTTGGTTTTTTCTTCTAAATAATTATTATTTTTCTTAAGCCTATAGGTTTATTCATGAATCAAACTATCTTTTGAAATGATTATTTCAGCACTAACATAGGGAGGTTTAGGGGATTAATGCCATATGTATTAAGTTTTAAGTTGAATGAAACCACCTAAACAAAATAATTAAAATAAAGAACCATTTTAATGTTTTGATATGTGAATCCGTACAATTCAGTTAGTAATAAAAATGCTACGAGCTTATTTTTTAAATAGTGACATATATAAAACTATTATCATAAACAATACACACTAGTAATCTTACATTTTTTAGCAATTCTTTAAAGTAAAAAAGTAATGTTTCTTACTACCTATATAGCTGGTGTTTACAGACTCATAGTCTTCATTTTATTCATGAAATACAGCTAGTCTAAGCGCAACATAGTATAAGTGTATTTCTTACATCTTTCAAGTTTTGATATATGAATCGAGACGGTACGGGTCCGTAATGAGTTATTTTAATTTATACTTTTATCAAAGTAATTAAGAATTAAATCGTTTACTATTACCCAACAATTTATAGTGATTATCTAGAATTTTTATGATTATAATTTAAAGCGTATTAAACCACTAACTAAAACCAATATAGACATTAACATTTATGAGAAAAATAAAGCAATTATGGTTTGTAGCACTGATTGGACTCGTTCTAATGGCTGCTATAACTAAAGAAACGGCTCCTACAACCTATTTAGGAGTTATAATGGACGACTTCATTTCGCAGTTACTAGAAATACAAGAGGCTCCGTTTATTCTTGATACTTTAAAGGAAAACTTACAGGGTAAAGAAGCTGTTTATAATACAAAACGAGATGTCTTAATTTTTAAACAGCAGCTATTTACAAATTTGGCTCATAAAGCCAACCTTAATGACATAAGATATACCGGGATTTTCATACATAAATTTGAAATACTGCTCAAGAACCTTGTAGAAAAAAACTCTTTAAACCCATACGAGTGCCATTTAACTAAGCGATTAGAGAAGTGGCGCTTCAGTAGTGGTGTCATTTGATTAACCACCACCTGATCTAAATACTTATGTATACTAGTGATGGGGTTACAACAAACCAGTAAATGCTGTCAAAACTATCTATTCTTAAAATGCAAAAACAACCAAAAACAATTACTAACAATTAAATCCAAACAATATGAAAGCAATGATTAAAGTACACAATAGCATTAGTGAGATCAAGAACATAAAATATTTTTTAGTGGCACTTGGCTTTTTTATGTCTAATTGGGCAATTGGGCAACAAACATGGAATAACAATTCATACAAATTCAATAACGATCAGTCTGATAGAAAATTACATTTGGATGTCAATAAAAATGGGAATAGGCAAGTGGACTTTACCGTTGGAAGCCAAATTAATAGAATCCAATTTAATGCACCTAGCCTATTACTGACAGGTAGATTGGATTTTTCAACTACTACAAGACAGATGATTAACTTATGGGGTAATGCTTATGGCATAGGTATACAAAACGCTACTCAATATTTTAGAACAAATACTCATTTTGCTTGGTACAAGGGCGGAGTGCATAGTGATGCGATTCTTGATCCAGGTTCAGGTGGTACTGCGCAAATGGTACTTAATAATGGTTACTTAGGAGTAGGCACCATAAGCCCGTCAGAAAAGCTGGATGTGAACGGGAATATAAGAACAGATTGGTTGAAGGTTGGGGATTTTGGGGGTTATTGGGGTGGAATTCATTCTTATGGGGAAAAATTATATATAGGATCAGAAACTGGTCAAGAAGTCGCTTTTATTACTCATTCAGGTGGAGGGGAAGTGAGAATGACATTAACACCAAACGGTGACTTAGGAGTAGGCACCACAAACCCGTCAGAAAAGCTGGATGTGAACGGGAATATTTATATTAATAATGAAAACTCTGGGCTAATAGTAGATGCAGGTAATTTAAAACGAGTTGGTTTTATGAAATATAGACATAGAGAAGCAGGTATTTGGAGAGCAAAGAACCAGGATTTTGAGATAGGCCGTGTAGATCAAACTTCAGATATTAGTTTAGGAGCAGGAATGAATCCAGTAGTAGATATGTATTTTCGGGGCGATGGTAAGGTAGGTATCGGTACTAATAACCCAACTGAAAAACTAGATGTAAACGGTAATACTAGGGCGAAAGGTGTTATATTAACTGGCGATGGCGCCAATACCAATACCATAGATAGCAATATAGATGGTACTGTGGTCTTTGGAGGTGAAGATGGCTCTACACTTACCAATAGTGATATTGCAGCCTCTTATTACCCTGATTTTGCGGTATGGGTAGAAGAGGGCATCGTGACCGAAGATATTGTTATTGCCACGACCAATCAATGGGCAGATTATGTCTTTGAGAACGGGTATGCACTAACCCCGTTAAAAGGTGTTGAAGCGTTTATTAAGCAACATGGCCATTTAGAAGGCATCCCATCCAAAACCGAGGTAGCAGAAAAAGGCTGGTCTTTAGCAGACATGGATCGTAAGCTTCTCGGAAAAGTAGAAGAACTTACATTATATGCCATAGCGCAACATAAGCAAATAGAACGTCTTGAAGAACAAATAAATCGGTATGAAGCTTTAGAGAAAGAACTAGCACTAATAAAGCATGCAGTGGAAAAATATAGCCATAAGCAGGATTGATTTAAGAGAAAATAAAAACTATTATCATGAAATCAAGATTATATATATACAACAAAAAAATAATGTTTACCAGCTATTGCCTGCTTTGGTTTACCTTCGTCCTTGGGCAAACGGTAACCTGGCACGATGATGGATCCCTAGAAGTTTCTGGAGACCTGTATACAAATACTACCACCGACCCAAATTACATTTTTGACTGGCGTACTATCAATTACTACTGGTCAGATTATTGGTGGGATAATCCAAAATATCTGGAAGAATATTACGGGGGAATTAAGGCTAGAGTGAGAATCTATTCTGTAATTCCTTACACTCCCTTGAGGATGGACCCTATAGAGAATAATCTAACAAATGGGGTGAGCGTGCAGGTATTTCACTGGGATGAAGCCCAACCCGGTAACAAGGGAAATTTAATCTATGGGGTTTACAGTACGGGGGAAAGTGAAGACTATGTCTACACAGATTGGATAACAGGATATCTAGGGTTATTGGCAATCGAAAACCATACTTCAGATATTTTCAGAAGGGGTAAAAATACCGGCGTGGCTTATATTAAGAATGTGGGCGGTGAAGGTATGCAAACCCATATTCCGGAATACCCTGTAATTATTGAATTTAATGTGAGAAATGCCACTTTTAAAGAAGTAAAGATTCCGGGTGTAGGCACCTTTACTCCCAAAGAGCTTCTGGAAAAAAATAGCCTAAGGCTTAATGTCAAGGTGTTTAAAAAGGATGCTTCAATAGAAGAATATGCTTTTAGCTCTGATGGAGGCGATAATGAAGATGGCATTTACGGCCTGGCAGATAAAATTTCAGCCAAAATTGGAGACAGCGTGGTGTTTTCCATTGCGGATAGAGGGAAACGTCCCATTTTTAAGGGCTTACCCAAAATATGGCTGAGTGCGGCCATGGCGCAGCGTAGGTTTATGTGCACACCCGATTATGAGCCTAATCAAGTAGAGCCTTGGGATCCCTTTATAGCCCAAACACATTACCGGATGATTAATAGTTACCCAGACAATTTCCAGTCTAAATCAAATGACTTTTTAGACGAAGACGAACCTCAATATAAATGGAGCTGGATAGCACAACGACGAACAGATCCAACTAAAACAGTATATAAACAAGATGTCTATTACCCTAAAACAAAGACGTTTCAAAAAGGGAGTAATACTTGGATACAGCGGGAGAGCCAATCCATAGGGTGGGCAAAAGAGATGCTCAACTATTGGGAACAAAATAATAACGATTTTAATTATTCAGGGAGTGCCTCTTATTTGTCGGCATTTGATAATGATGAATATCTCTATATAGGTTCTAAAGAAAAAAACAGCAAAAATGAAGATTGGTCTGGAGAAGGCATTACAAGTATAAAAACGTTCACAGACAATAATAAAAAAGATAATTGGCAACACATGTGGCCAAGTGAAACAGATGATTGGGGTAATACCTATCCAATAGAATGGGACAGTAGGGGCTACCCGTCAAGAGGCGTTATACTGAATGATCTAGTTACCGCTTATCAAAAGGTAAAGGCCCCGGAAACATACGATGAAGATTATTATTATAATGGTTATGAAATTGAAGACTACAACACTTTTTTTACTGTGAGCGATGGACTAGAAATGCCCGTATCCAGAGCTCCGGATGATACCATGCCATTAGCTTATGAAAACGGCATGTGGTTTAATGCGAAAAACAGTGAAGGAAATAATACACACCCAGGAGAGGTAACAATTTCAGCTGGAGACCAAACCATATCATTTAGACTGGAAACAACAAGTCCACAGGATACGGATAGTGGATTTTATGGCTCTTTAAAAGGAACACAATACCCTTTAGGTTTTGGTAATGAATCTACCTATATATTAACAGGAGTAAAAGATGAAGATAAATTTAATTATATCATCAAATTATTAGAAGGTCAGGATGGTAAAGGAACTCCCATTGTAACCAAATCCTTTAAATTTGGTGGAGGCGAAGGATATGAACCACTCGAGTATAATAGTGTAAATAAAACCTTGTCTGCTACTTTTAAGGTGTATTCAGGAGCCTCATTTTTTGTGGCGTATTATGATGCGGGTTATGGCGAAGTCCCCATAGCAGGTAGAGCGCCTATGATTATGGACCCTGTAACTTCACTAACTATTCCAGGGGGTAATCCATATCCTTATAGCGATGAATCATTATTACCTACAGGGATAGTAGCCCCTTGTGAAGACAAATCATGGTATTCTACTTTTAATCCAAATTGTTATTCTGCTTTTGGTTATGATAAATTTGTGGACGATTTGGTTGAATTAAACGAGGGACAGGGCGAACGGCCCTTAGAAACACAAAATGAATTGCGTAGGAATCAAGATACAGGTCGTGGTTTTACCGAACAATACGGCTCGGCTTATATAAAACCATATATAAGAGAATATGTATTACGGCAAGGCGAAAAAGCAAAGTTTTCGTGTATGGATGCAGGGCGTAAAATGGAATCCTTTTGGGATATTGGGCAAGATCCCTATTTAAGTTGGCGCGAATTGGCAAGGCGTATGCCAGTTGATACCATTGCAAAGAACCTAACATATAAACTGTATAAAATAGAAAATGGTAACATAGCATTTATAGAAGAACAAACTACAAGACATTACGAATACCAATTTGATGATATAGGTGATTACGAACTAAGGGCTAATTTTACTGATTTTTTTAATCTTGAAACAGTTAGTCCAGCTACACTTAAGATAAAGGTAACCGATTTGCCAGCTAATGCTAATGATGCCACAAAGTTTAATGAGCATATAAAGCGTGGGAGCTTTAAAATTAGAAAACTTGATCCTGATGAAAAAGCCATCTTGGAAACTTTTAATATTGGTGAAGATGATTTAGATAATTTTTTGGTAGCAGATGTAGACTATATTTTAAGTGAATATGCTTATGGCTCTGGGCCTCGTGCAACCAATTATCAACACCGTTTTGGGGATCAAAACGATTTTAATGATCAATATGCATGGTATACAGTAGATAATGAAGGTGTAGAAACCTTTATTGACAATCCAGAATTTGTAAACAATTTTATAAATGCATTTATACCAGAAGATCATTGGCCAACAAACTGGGGAAACAGTTGGTTACGACATACATCGAGCAACTATTTTCCAAAGGAAGATATAGACAAAGACAGTGTTGAAAATGATAATACCAGTGTAGCTTATTACACATTAATGAATAAATTATTTATATCTACGGAAGAAACACAGTCAGAGCTTGGATTTTTACGCTGGCATCCTTGGATTGCTCCCACGCCAACACATGGCGATAAGTTTAACAGATGGATTAAAACCTCTATGGATCTCCATGATTTCTTTAATAACGGCAAAGGGGTGTTTTCGGGGAATGCTTATGTAGATATAGAAAATGTAACCAATGCATCCGATTATCTTGTAAGTTCTGCAGGGTATGGATCTTATGCTTCAACTCCCGAAGAAAATGAAATGAACAGTCATTTAACAGACGATATAAAAAACAAAATAAAGATGTACCATGACCTTAAAAACGGACGTATGGTACTATTTAATAAAGCTGACCACGAAAAAATTGTTTTGTACAACAAAAATCCGGGGTATCAAAGTGATAAATATGGTTTCGACAATTCGGTATACCCTGAGGATATATATATAGATGCTCAAACTATTGAATATTTGGATACAAATGTAAATCGGCTTTCAGGCATACCCATATTAACATTTGATTCGGCTGAATACGGCACCACCGAGTTCAATACCGAGTACCTAATAAGTCATAATAATAATGTGCACGTATCCAGTAATATAGTCCATAATGGGTTTGACAGGTATTTAAAAATCCTTGCGAAAAATAATAATCCGGGAGGAAATGAAGTTATAAATATAAAAATTAGTCTTTATGGAACCTTAAATGATGGAGAAAATATCCCTAATGAAATTAGTTCAACCATAACAGGTATAAGACTTAATCGTATTTATAAAGAATCACCAGTTATTAAATATTTGGCCAAGAATAAGGATGATATTAATATACCAAGCACCAAAATTTCGCCTCCAAATGATGATGATGATAATTGGCAAACACGTATTTTTAAACCTGCAGAAGGCTACACTTATGATGATCTCAAATATTTTGTAATTCAAATAAAATTAAGCCCGGGGGCTACAGCAGAGTTCTATTTGGATGATGTTTATCTGGAAAACGGTAGCAGCACCGCCTGGACATTAGCGGATTATGATAGTGATAGAAATGGTGTTACCGCTGAGACCGACGATGAGGAATTTTTAGATTGGTTACAACGAACAGCTATTCGCTATTTTCTTTGGAACTACAGAGAAGTAAATGTTAAAGGTAATATAGGAGCTGTTGTATTAGAATCTGCTACAGATGTTGATAAAGTAACACCCAGTGGTATTGGCTTTGGTATCGCGGCCACCATTTTGGCAGCAGAAAAAGGTATGATTACAGATTTCGTTGCTCAAGATAGAGTACAGAAAATGACCACATGGTTGGCCAACCTAAATCCTAATGACGGAGAAGATGGATGGCATGGAGTACCATGGCACTACTTGAATAAAGATTATAACGGCGGTTCTGTTTTTGGTGAAGGTTATGGTGAGGTGAGTACCATTGACTGGGCTATTTGTACAGCAGCATTACGCGTGGCTCGCCAAAAATATAAAACAGTAAATACAACTATAAAAAATAATGTTGATGCATTACTTGGTGATACCAAGTGGGGAAAGTTTATGGTTTTTAGTTACTCTGACCCAACAAAGCACCATATTACTGATTATAGATTGAGTATGGATTGCGATCCTAAAACTGGAGACCCAAATAACGGTAATTTTTGGGGACTAGCCTTCTCCGAGGAAACCGAACTGGTTTATGGAGAAGCCTTGGCCGCCATGTATGAGTTTTATGAAGAGGGAAGTAATGTATCTGATTATGTTTTTGAGGACGACTTACAATTTATAGAACGAACAAAAAAGGACTGCTTTTTCCCAAGTTGGTTTGGAGCTGGTTTTACCTACAATTGGTATCAATTGTGGGCCGGTAATGATGATGATGATGCTTTTAATGGAAAATCGATTTACAATGATAATAGCATAAAGGCTTATACACATGATTATAATACAGCTATGACACTATTTGGTAAACCATATATGGGCTTTACTGCAGTAAGTTGTGTTAATGAGATCTATGATGATGGTTGGATTGACCATAACCGCTATGTAAGTAATCAGGGATCTAATAAACATCTTACAGATGACGATGAAGAGGTTATTCAGGTGGCTCCTGCACCCTATGGAGCAGCCTTGGCTTTACCATTTACCAAAAACAATGCCGTTGAAGCCCTTCGTGAATATGTTAATTTAGGCTTTTATAACCAATACTTGGGCTTACCAGATAATGTTCAGTTAACAAACCTTAAGGGGCTTGCACCTATACCTAGCTGGAAACAGATTGAATTGAATATAGGGCCTATGGCTTTGGCCATTGATCAGCTAAATGATGAAACGATTAGTAGTTTGTACTTAGGTGATTACAATGCTAGTGAATCTGTTTTTGAAATGCTCAATAATTTTGCAGATGAAGTTTGTTCTGATAGTGGTAAATCTATAAAACCTAAAAAGGAGGACTTAGAAACAACAGAGAATGATAATGCCTTAGTTAATAGTGCTGTAAAATTATACCCTAATCCGGTATCAGATGAACTTAATTTATGGTTTTCAGTTAATAAATCTGGCAGTTATCAAGTTATGATTGTTAATTTATTAGGAGAGGTTGTTTTAGATAAGAAGTTGAATTTAAATGAAGGGATAAACGAAGTACAATTAACAAACAACATCAGGTCCGTTTGTAAAAGTAGTGGGCTATACCTTATAGGAGTTAAAGGATTAGAGTTGCAAAAAATTATGAAACTGGTAGTAGAATAGATAGGTGGTTAATAGCAAAAGCAGGCGGTCATAATATTTCAGACCGTCTGTTTTTAATGTGGAATCTGAGATATAGGAGATGTCATAATGTACATTTAAAAGAGGTATTAATTTGATTTTATTCTATTCGTGTGTCCAAATATCAAAAACAAAACATTATTTATTTTATCTTTTGCTGTTTTGCGTAAAATAGAAAAAGCTTTTGTAATATGACCTTCAACAGTTTTGATTGAAATGTTCAAATATTCAGCAATCTCAATATTGGTTAAGCCTTCTTTTTTACTTAGCAAAAAAGTTTCTCTACATTTATTTGGTAAGTTGGTGATGCCCTCTTCTATAATAGATGCTTTACGTTCCAATAGCTCTTTGTTGTCGTCATCTATTGTTTCATTAAGAGCTTCTATATAAGCGCGTTCAAGTGTTGAAACGGCTCTTTTTTTATGATACTGATTAATGAATTTATTATAAGTAATTTTATATAAATAGTTTTTTAGGGATAGATTTTTGTTAAGGTTTTTTCTGTTTTTCCAAACATATAAAAATACCTCTTGAACAATGTCTTGAGCCATGGCAGTATCGTTGGTTAAGCTCAATGCATAATTAAAAAGAAGTCTATAGTTTGAGTTTACCAAATAGGTATAAGCGCTTTCATTACCTTTTTTTAGGTGTTCAACAAGGTCGGTATTATCAATGTATGAAAAAGACATAATGAAAAACTAGAAATTCTTATTATTCAGACTGTAAATATCATAAAATAATAATAGAAAGCTATAAAAAATATTAAAAAAGCAAGGGTGTTGGATTTTTGTTTTGTTATATATAATAAAGATTGCATATAAAAATGGCTAAAAAAATAGAAAAATTAATAATAAAATATTTAACCAATTCGGCAACAGTAACTGATTTAGATGTACTTTCTAAATGGATTGAAGACCCTTCTAATAAGAAAGTCTTTAAAGATTTTGTTCAAACGCAATACGTAATAAACTATAGCATGAATGATCCAGAGGCCAAAGTAGTTGTTGAAAATTTATTGAAAACTATAAGAAAAGAAAAGTCTTTAGTGTTTCAATTGAAAAGGCAACCGATATATAAGTATGTTGTAGCGGCCTCAGTAATTCTGTTTTTAACAATTACATTTTTTTGGAAAAAAACAAATAAGCTTGAACCTAATGAACCTACTATAGTTAATGTAAATATTATTGAACCAGGAACAGATAAAGCTACACTTACACTTGAAGATGGGTCTCAGGTAGTTTTAGAAAAAGGGGCTTTTTTCAAAACGCAAAATGCTAATAGCAACGGTGAAGAAATAATTTACGAAGCTAATACACAAAAAACTAAATCAGCTTATAACTTTTTAACCATACCAAGAGGCGGGCAATTCTATGTTAAACTTTCAGATGGAACACAGGTTTGGTTAAATTCAGATTCGCAGTTAAAATATCCAACATACTTTATTGAAGGTGAGCTACGACAAGTAGAATTGGTGTATGGTGAAGCATATTTTGATGTATCTCCGAGCTCAGAACATAATGGCGCAAAATTTAAAGTCGTTAACAGGTCCCAAGAGGTTGAAGTATTAGGTACAGAGTTTAATATTAAAGCTTATAAAGATGAAGTTAATATTTATACAACCTTAGTGGAAGGTAAAGTCTCAATTGGATATAATAACAAGAAACAATATTTAAACCCTAGTCAACAATCTAATTTAAATATAGAAGAAAATCAGATTTCTGTGGCATCCGTAAATGTTTATAATGAAATCTCATGGAAGGAAGGGGTTTTTAGTTTCCGTAAAAAATCTTTGGAAGATATCATGAAGGTGTTATCTAGATGGTACGATATAGATGTAAGTTTTGAAAATCCAGAACTAAAAAAAGCAGGGTTTAATGGTGTGTTAGGAAAAGATCAAAGTATAGAAGATATTCTTGAAATTATTAAAAGTTTTGGTGTGATAAAAGAATATGAATTGAAAAATAGAAAAGTAGTAGTCAAATAAAAACAATAAAGGGATCGAAGTTAAACATTTAGCGGTGCATCAACTTCGTCCCTCTAGAAGGTAATAACTAAACTAAAGTCTAATTAATACAAAGTAAATTTATGAAAATTAAATTAATTGAGATTTGTTCTCCTACTAGAAAACAAATACTATTAACAATTATGAAAACGTTTATATTCTTGTTATGTACAGTTGTGTTTAGTCTTTCTCCAGAAAACTCTTTTTCACAGGAAAAAGTAATGATAGAGGCTGATAAAGAGGTGTCGGTTGATGAGGTTTTTAATATTATTCAGCAACAAACAAAGTATCGTTTTTTGTACCCGCAAGATTTGTTTTTAAATACGCCAAAAGTTCAATTAAAAAAGGGAGAGATTAAAATTGCAGATTTACTTAGGAAGAGTCTTTATAGTAATAAGCTAAATTTTAAATTATCTGACAATAACACTATAGTAATAGTAGAGAAAAAAGGTATTAAAGGAAATCCAAAAGATAAAGACAACCAAGGGGTTCAAATATCAGGTATTGTAACTGATGAAAATTTAGAGCCATTACCAGGAGCTAACATAATTGAAAAAGGAACGAGTAATGGTACGCAGTCAGATTTTGATGGAAATTTTTCTCTAAAAATAGAGAACCAAAGAACAATTCTAGTTATATCTTATTTAGGGTATCAAACTAAAGAGGTTTCAATAAGCGGTCAAACTACAGTAAATATTCAATTGAAAGAAGATGCAGCTACACTTGATGAAATTGTTGTAATAGGTTATGGAGCTCAGAAAAAAGTGACTGTAACCGGGGCAGTAGCGGTTATTAAAACTGAAGAAATACAAGAATCTAAAACTGCAAATTTAGCAAATAACCTCATTGGAAGAATTCCAGGGCTTGTCATTAATTCTAGAGGAGGTGAGCCAGGAAGAGATAACGTTAGTATACGAATAAGAGGTATTGGTACAACAGGAAATACAGATCCCTTATATGTAATTGATGGAATTCCAAATAGAGGAAGTTTTGAAAGACTTAATCCAGAAGATATTGAAAGTATTTCTGTACTTAAAGATGCCTCAGCAGCTATATATGGTGCACAAGCTGCTAATGGTGTAATACTGGTTACGACAAAACGTGGAAAAAAAGGAAAAACCAGATTTAATTATAATCAAAACTATTCGGTTGCTCAACCCACAAGACGCCCTTTTCTAATGAACGCACAACAATATTTAACATGGATTGATGAGGTTAACACAAGAAATGGAAGGCCTAATGAGTTTCAGGATATCATTAGGCAATACAGAGATGGCTCAATTGACAGTTCAGTTTGGGGAGATACAGATTGGTGGGACGTTGTAACTGATAAATGGGTGCCACAGCTGCAACATTCTTTGAGTGTTAGTGGAGGTGGAGACAAAACACAGTTTCATCTATCTGCTCAGTATCTTGATCAGGATGCCATATACAAAGGTGATGCTTATGGGTACAAGCAATACAATATACGCTCCAATATTGATACGCAGTTATCTGAAAACTTAAAATTAGAATTTGATTTGGCTGGCCGTATAGGAGATAATAATAGTCCAACCTTAGATACAGATGGTTTAATAAGACAAATATTTGTACAGGCACCTTATGAGTTTCCTTATTTCGAAAATGGACTTATTAGAAAAACATCTACAGGTAACCCAATAAGTTTGGTTAACGGTGACAGTGGAAGTAAGGAAACTAAAACTAAAAAATTTGATTCTAGATTTGCCTTACGTTGGGATTTACCCTTTATTACTGAAGGACTATATGCTCATGGCTATGCTGCGATAGATTTTTATACAACAACCAGAAAAGACTTGTCGAAACCCTTTGATCAATATGAATTTGATGAAAGTACAGGAGAATTTATCAATTTAAAGTTTCAAACAGGAAACATTTCTTTGTTTCAACAGTATAGTGAAGAACTCAATAAAACATTTCATTTTAAAATTGGATACGACAGAACTTTTGATAAACATACTATAAGCACATTTGCAGCCTATGAACAATACGAACAAGAAGGTGAGTTTTTTAGTGCACAACGTCAAAATTTAATATCAGAAGAGATTCCGTTTTTATTTAGTGGTTCCGATGACAACCAACAAATTGATGGAAGAGGTTATCAATCAGCTAGGCAAAATTACTTTGGTAGAATTAATTATGGATACGATGAAAAATATCTTATAGATATAACTATGAGATATGATGGTTCAGCAAATTTTCCAAAAGAAAAACGTTTCGGTTTTTTTCCTGCCCTATCTCTTGGTTGGAGAATTTCAAAGGAGAATTTCTTTAAAAGTGACCTGGTAAAAGAATTAAAATTAAGAGGTTCTTGGGGCTTATTGGGAAATGATAGGGTTGATAATTTTCAGTACCTTCAAATATATAACATTGGAAATTCCTATGTGTTTGGTGAGAACCCTTTAAGAACAAACGGATTAACTCCTAATACAACCCCTAATCCAAATATAACATGGGAAACTTCTGAAAAAATTAATTTAGGACTTGATATTAGGTTGAAAAAAGGATTGTTAGAAGGAAGTATAGATGCCTTTTATGAAAAGCGTTCAGACATTTTAGCCCCAAGAAATGCATCTATACCGGTATATTCTGGATTAACATTGCCTGATGAAAATATTGGTAGAGTAACGAATAGAGGAATTGAAGCTCAGTTTACTCATAGAAACCAAATAAACAATGTTAACTACTCTATAGGGGGGCAGTTTACTTTTGCTAAGAGTGAAGTTGATTTTATAGATGAACCACCTAATGTGCCTGTATGGCAGCGTAGGACAGGTAGACCAGTAGATTTTATTTTGCTATATGAAGCCGATGGCATTTATCAAAACCAAGAAGAAGTTGATAATTCTGTTAGTTTTCCTGATGCTCAAATAGGAGATGTTAGAATTGTTGACCAGAATGGAGATGGTGTATTAAATGAACAAGATCAAATAATTTTAGAAAACTCACCTACTCCAAAAATAACTTATGGGATTACTATGGGCTTAGAATGGAATGGATTTGCTTTAAGTACATTATTTCAAGGGCAAGGACAGGCTCAAACAATCTATAGACCTTTCGATATAAATCAACAAGCTGCTTTCTATGAAGATAGATGGCGATCTGAATCAAGAACACCTAATGCGATTTATCCTGCTGCTTTTGATACCGCAAGTAGTAGTTTTAGAGAAGTGTCTACTGTTTGGGTAAGAAATAATGCTTTTTTAAGATTAAAAAATGTTGAATTATCATATTCATTTAATAAAGACATTTTAGGTAAACTTGGCTTACAAAGTTTAAGACTTTTTGTTACCGGACATAATCTTTTAATTATAGACGATAACGTTAAAATAAATGACCCTGAAAGTAATTCCTCAACAGGATGGTTTTATCCTCAGCAAAGGTTATTGACTACTGGACTCAATGTAACATTTTAATATAGACTAAATGAAAAAGATAACACAAATACTAATTGTAACTATAACTGTATTCTCTATTTCTGGTTGCAATGATGATTTTTTAGATTTAAAACCACAAGATGCTGTTTCTGAAGCAGACGTATGGCAAGATTTAAATTTGATAGAGCTTTATGTGAACGATAGATATAATGAATTACCTCACGGTTTTCCTCAATGGGCAGGGGGTTTGCGCATGACAGGTATTACTGATGAAAGTTACCATATGCATGAAGCAAGATTTTTAGACAAGTATACCCAAGGCGGTCTTACATCTGGATCTTTAAATATGTATTATTTTAATGGGTTTTGGTTGGATGCATATAGAGCAATTAGAAATAATAATATTTTTCTAGAGAATATTTCAAACTTTTCAGAAGAAGGAACTGAAGACCGGATAAAACAACTTACAGCCGAAATAAGATTTCTGAGAGCTTACTTTTATACAGAACTTATTGCTAGATATGGAGGTGTTCCATTGGTAAAAAGCACATTTGAGTTAGGCTCTAGTTTTGATATTCAAAGATCTTCATTTGAAGAATGTGTACAATTCATTGTTGAAGAATTGAACATGGCAATTGAGGGTTTGTCAAATAAAGATGAAGCCGTAGAATTGGAATTTGGAAGAATTACCAAAGGAGCTGCTATGGGTTTAAAAATAAGAGCTTTGCTATTTAATGCAAGTCCACTTTTTAATGAAACTAATGATCAAACAAAATGGCAACATGTTTCAGACGCATGCGAAGAATTATTTGATTTAGGTCAGTATAATTTATCTGCAGACTATCAGGGATTGTTTTTAAGTGCTATGAATCCTGAAGTTATATTCTTCAAGCAGTTTATTAATCAGTTTGGGTTTGAGCTTGTCGATGAAGTATCTGATTTCTATTTCCATTATAGAGGTGGGCATAGCATTGATGAATGGCGTTTTCCGAATGGTGATGGTGGTTGGATAAGTGAAAATCCAAGGCAAGAATTTATAGACCAATATGAGATGACTTTTTCGGGAGTGATTCCTGTATTAGGTTATTCAGGTAACTCAAGCAACTTGACCCCAATTATTAATCCAGAAGCTTTTGATTATAATCCAAATCAACCTTATGCCAACAGAGACCCTAGACTAGGATATTCTGTCTTACATGATGGTAACCAATTTAAAGGAAGAGAACTTGAGTTTTGGGATGGTGGTAAAGATAGTAGGAATACAGATGTGGATTTTTGGTGGAATGGTAGCCGTTTAGGATATGGTATCAGAAAGTCATTAGACGAAAGCTGGTCATTAGATTCTGGTACAGGGAGTAATCAACCATGGATATATATGAGATTAGCTGAATTTTATCTAACCTATGCTGAAGCACAATATCATTTAAATAATCTCCCTGTAGCTGTAGAATATGTTAATAAGGTTAGAAGTAGACAGGACGTAAATATGCCACCAATTGATGCCTCAGGAGATTTATTACGAAAAATTAAACATGAAAGAAAAATTGAACTCGCATTCGAGAGTAATAGATGGTACGATGCACGAAGATGGCTGGATGCCGAAGTTGATTTTGCTAAAGATATTGTAGGAGTCGAAATAATTAGAAACCCGTTGGATGCTTCAAAGTCCTATAGATATTTTTATTTCGAAGATGGGATAGGTAATAGAAGTTTTCCTCAAAACCATTATTTATGGCCAATCCCTATAGAAGAGATTCAAAAAAGTAACCTTGAACAAAACCCTGATTATTAGGCAGATGTGAATTGTAGATAGTAGTACTAATAACTTTAGCTCACTTGAACTTGCTATTGCTTTGAATTTAGAAAAACAATCCAATCATTTTCAAAAATGAAAACAAAAAATATAAAAATGAAAACAAAAATTTTAACAATAACCCTTGTATTGACAGTTTTATTGGGGTGTGAAGAAACACATACTTACCCTGATGAAATTGTCTTTGATTCCGATGTGAGTAGTGAACAGGTTAATATAGAAGAATCTGCTGTTTTTACAGATTACTCTACCGGAGTAGTTTCAAGGTTATGGACGTTTCCTGGAGGAATACCATCAACTTCTTCAGAACAAGAAGTTGAAGTTAGTTTTTCTGATCTGGGATTTGTTACTTGTACAATTGAGAATACATTTTCGGATGGTATCACAGAAACTAAAGAGATTCTTGTAGAGGTCATTACTGATGTGGTTGTTATTGGAGACCAAACTTATGTGTACAATGAAACAATATCTTCGGGGCTTTTTTTAGCGGATGGTTCTGAATTGGCTAACCCTAATCCAGATAGCGTTAACAATAGTGAAAATTGTGTTGCCTCAGGTCCATCAAATTGGAGTCAAATACAATATTTCCCTACCTATATTCCTGAAAGTTGCGACAAGATTTTCTTTTCTATATATAATCCTGATAATGTTGGTCCAGGTCAAATACAATTTGAATATACAAGTGATCCTGGAGTTTGGCAATGGGGTGGTAATTTAGAATATAACATCGATGCGGTTACTGGCTGGGTCGAGTATAGTCTGGACATGTCAAGCCATTTAGATAATGAGATAAACAAGATTATTTTCATGCCTGCAGGGAGCAGTTCATCAATAATCTATGCAGATAATATTTATTTTGGTAAGGAATCTGTGATTCCATCACCTGAACCATCATTAGCAGTATATGATGAAGAAATAGCTTCAAGTATCTTTTTTGGAGACGGTTCTGAAGTAGCTAATCCCAATTCAGATTGTATTAATAATAGTGAAAAATGCGCAGCATCGGGTCCCTCGACTTGGAGTCAAATACAATTTTTCCCAATATATACTCCTGTGAATGAAGATAAGATTTTCTTTTCTATAAATAATCCTGATAATGTTGGTCCAGGTCAAATACAATTTGAGTATACAAGTGATCCTGGAGTTTGGCAATGGGGTGGTAATTTAGAATATGATGTCGATGCGCTTACTAGCTGGGTAGAATATAGTCTAGATATGTCAAGCCATCTAGGTAATGAGATAAACAAAATTATTTTTATACCAGCTGGTAATAGTTCATCAATAGTTTATGTTGACAATATTTATTTTGGTCCTCGGTCTGTGTTGCCGTAAAGCCATATTCTTAACTAACGTTTTAAGGTTGAGTATAAATAATTATATAAAAATTAAAAAAATCAATTAATAATGCAGAATTCTCAGGATTTTAAATAATCAATAACTTTTAAAAACAAGCCTTTTAATAAGGTAAAATTATAATAATCATAATGGGTATCCATTAAATGACAAGGGGTTTATTTTTTAAAATAAAACAACAAATATTTTGTAATATACTGTAAATCAGTAAAATAAAATAGGTTTTGTGGTATATATGATAAATAAAAAACAATATACTATACATTCATTTTAGCCCCGATGCTTTATGTGTTAGGCTAAAGAAAATTTTAAAAAGGAGAATAGGTGGTTAATTTAAACTTAAACTTTTGATTGCCTTTCCTAATTACTAATCTTTAAATTAATTAATTATGAAAACAAAAACTACATTTAGAAACGCATTAATTACAGCGGCAATAGCTTTATTGCTTTTATTTAGCTTTAACGCAAAAGCCCAAACCTATGTATATGATGATGTAACAGATTCAGGTATATTTTTTGATGGCAATGGTTCGGAAGTTTCAAATCCAGTTTCTGATGCTATAAATTCAAGTACAACTTGTGCTAATTCTGGTAATGCTGGTTCTTGGCAAAAAATGCAGTTCTTCCCTACTTATACCCCAGTTGCTGGAGATTTACTCTTTATTTCTGTTTATAATCCTAATGGTGCAGGACCAGGTCAGGTACAATTTGAGTATACTAGTAACCCAGGTGCTTGGCAATGGGGTGGCAATCTTGAATATGGATCTGATTCACTTACTGGGTGGGTAGAATATACTATAGATCTTACTTCTCATGCAGGTAATGAAATAAATAAAGTTATTGTAATGCCAGCTGGAGCTAGTGCATCAGCCGCTTATGTCGATAACATTTATTTTGGTACTGTATCTGTGATTCCTGTTCCTGAATCACCAATAGTATATAATGATGCAGTAGCTTCAGGTATATTTTTTGACGGCAATGGTTCGGAAGTTTCAAATCCAGTTTCTGATGCTGTGAATTCAAGTGCAACCTGTGCTAATAATGGTGATGCCGGTTCTTGGCAAAAGTTGCAATTTTTCCCTACTTATACACCAGTTGCTGGAGATAAGCTTTATTTTTCTGTTTACAACCCTAATGGAGCAGGACCAGGTCAGATACAATTTGAGTATACTAGTAATCCAGGTGCTTGGCAATGGGGAGACAATGTTACTTACGAATCTGGTTCACTTACAGGCTGGGTAGAGTATAGTATAGATCTAACGTCTCATGTGGGTAATCAAATAAATAAAGTCATCTTAATGCCAGCTGGAGGTAGTTCATCGGTAGCTTATGTTGATAATATTTATTTTAGTGAATCTTCAACATTGAGCACAAATTCTGTTGAAATATTTTCTGAGACCGTATTTTTCGATAAAACAGGTCGAGTTAATTTTACAAAGGATCAAATCAATACTTCTTTGAGGGTTTTTGATTTAATGGGCAGGTTAATTTTAAATGAAAGGATTAATGGCAAAATATCTGAAAAATCAATTAGTAAAAGTGGCGTGTACATTTTACAAATAGAAAATGAAAACACAGCAAGTATTAAAAAATTGTTCTTTCAGTAATCCTTAGTTTTAGTTTAAGAAAAGCTCATTAAGAATAATGAGCTTTTCTTTTGATTCTCAACATTCCTTAACTAGACAAATACGCTAACGTCAAATTAACCTCTATAAAAATAGCTTTAAGCCATAACAATGAAACTATATAATGTTAATATGAAATTAATTACCGTAACACTTTCTTCGGTAATATGCTTTATTGTATGTTGTAAGAATCAGGAGTTTTTAAAAGAAACAGGTACATTGTTTAATCATGATTTTTTAGAAAATAAAGCATACCTAAACATAAATATTAAGCAGTTAAATAGATTGTCAGATGATCAGTTTTTAGAACGTATACAGTATGATTACACTAAAAATTGCTTATTAAATAAGGACTCAATTGCTGTTGTTGAAAATGATGGATACCGCATTAATCTTTATTGTGTTGCCATTAAAAATAAGTGGGTTTCAAGAGAAAAAGGCGCAGAAGACGTATTACAATATTTAAAAGAATACCAAAATGCTAAAACAGTACGTGGTATTTTTCCGCGCTCTTTTGGGAGAATATCAGGAGAAAAAATAAAAGGGAGAATATATGGCAATTTTGGTCAACCCTATGACGTAGTTGGCACAGCATTCTTTGCGACATCCATACAGTTTATTGTTAGACAGTTTTTTGACAAAAAAAATCCTACTGAAAATAAAATAAGAAAGTTATGTGATGATATTTGTAATCGTATAGATTGGAATTTTGCATACAAAGAAGACCGTAAATGTTTTACATGGTTTAAAAATGGAGAAGATGGTGAATTGTTTGATGGAAAAGAGCTTATTGGTGAAATGGATGAAACCTTTTTTATCCAATTATTGGTGCTTAGTTCTAAGCATTGGAAGCATAACAAGGACGCTTACAATAATTATGTTTCAAAGCTATTTATTGATCAACAATATGGATATCGATATTTTTCCACTAAAGAATATAACTATAAAACGTCAAAACAGTTTACAGGTATTCAAGTAAATAATCCGGAGGTTTTAAAATTAAAAGATTATCCCACAGCAAAATTAGGCTATTTGGTACAATCACATATATGGTTTGATTTAAAAGGCTATAGAGACTCTATCTGTAATGCCAATAATATGGACTACTTTGAAGGGACTCAAAATGTTATTAAAGCACAAATTAAATACGCACAACTCAATCCGGGAAACAATTATTTATATGGAGATGTTTGGGGTTTTTATGACACCTATTCTCCAATTTCAGAAAAATGGATGGTCACAGGGTTACCAGCAGAAAACGATGTAGACGAAGGAACCATTTCCATAGCTTCAGTAATTAGTGCCATTCCTTTTGCGCCAAAAGAATCCATAACGTGTTTGCGTACCCTTTATAATGAGTTTAAAAACGAAGGTATTTATAATGAATATGGTTTTGTAATGAGTGTTAATACAAATAATCGAAAAATAGCCAATAAACCAGATGCTTTTTTTCAACCTATTAATGTCTTGTCTATAGAAAATTACCGTTCAGGGATGTTATGGGAGTTGTCAAAAAAAGCGCCAGAATATAAAGTGTCTTTTGAAAAAGCAGGATTAGAATACTATAATAAATTACACTAATTTAAAATAATTAAAATGAAGCAAGTATCAATCTTATTATTTTCGGTTTTGATTTTAACCTTAAGTAAAGTTAACGCTCAAAACAATATACCACATCTTAATAAAAATGGAACTGCAACCCAATTAATGGTTGATAATAAACCATTTTTAATGATAGCAGGCGAAGTGCATAACTCATCAGCGTCTACTATAGAATATATGGAGCCGTTATTTCCAAAGTTAAAAGCTATGAATCTTAATTCTGTATTTGTAACCCTAGCTTGGGAACAATTTGAACCAGAAGAAGGTGTTTATGATTATAGCTTGGTAGATGCGATTATAGATAATGCGAAAAAGAATGATTTAAAAGTATGTCTATTATGGTTTGCCAGTTGGAAAAATGGAGAATCAAGTTATGCCCCACTTTGGGTAAAAAAAGATACCAAACGTTTTTTTAGAGTAAAAACTAAAGCAGGCAAAGAAATAGAAACCTTATCGCCGTTTTGTGAGGCAACAAAACAAGCAGATGCTAAAGCATTTGGACAATTAATGGCGCATATAAAATCATATGACAAAGACCAAACCGTTATTTTAATGCAGCCTCAAAATGAAGTAGGGATGTTTCAACAAATTGACTATAATCCTATATCCTTAGAATTATATGAACAAGCTGTTCCTAATCAATTGATGGCATATTTAAAGAAAAACAAAAGCCATTTAAAGCCTTACCTAAGAGATGCTTGGGTAGCATCAAATTTTAAAACCAAAGGGACTTGGAAAGAGGTGTTTGGAGATACACCAGAGTCCAGAGCCTTTTTTACAACTTGGCAATACGCAACGTATATAAACTTTGTAGCAAAGTCAGGTAGAGAAAAATACAATTTACCTATGATGGTCAATGCTTGGATAGTACAAAAGCCAGAAGATTTACCAGGCGTATACCCAAACGGAGGACCCGTTTCTAGAGTGATGGACATTTGGAAAGCTGCAGCACCAGATATTGATATTCAATCACCAGATATCTATTTGACAAACTTCAAAAAAATAGTGGCCATGTACCACAGAGATGATAATCCGCTTTTAGTACCAGAATCGAGTGCTAAAGTAGGTCGGGCCTATTATGCTTTTGGTCAGCATGATGCTATATGTTTTTCGCCCTTTGGAATTGAAGATGCAGCAGATAATTTTGTGTTTACCAAATCATATGAAGTGTTACATGAAGTTGAGCATTTAATAAAGAAATACCAAGGTACAGGTAAAATGAAAGCCGTTTTACAAGAAGGTAATGAAGAATACAACGATGTTTATTTAGGTAACTACAAATTAAAAGTTGTGTATGAGAAACCCAATCAACCTTCTTTTGGCATCATTATACAAGAATCTAAACATGAGTTTATTGTAATAGGAATGAACCTTACTGTTTTCTTTTCTTCAGAAAAGAAGGACACGGTTGGTTACATCGGTCAAGTCTATGAAGGACGCTATGAAAACAAAAAATGGGTAGCAACACGTTTGATGAATGGTGATGAAACGTATCATCATTCAAGATTAAGAGTATTCGGAAGGACTTTTGAAACAACTGAAGACATTATTAAAGAAACCAAAAAAGAAGGCGAGCCTGATGCGTATTCACCAGCAACAAAACAAAAAATAATAACACCCGGTGTTTATAGGGTGATTACTTATGAGAGATAAAAACACTAGAAGAAAATGAAGCTTTTCTAGCTGATATTATTGAGTCAAACCTGATTTATAAAAAAAATAAAATTATGAAAAATTTACATTTAATTGTTAGTCTTTTTGCTTGTTGTATATTTAATCTGAATGCACAAGTTATACTATTTGACGATGCAGCACAGTCAGGAACTTTTGATGTTGGACAAAATTCATGGAGCTCTCTTGTTACGAATCCGTTGAGTAATGAAACAAATTCTTCAGCAACCGTAATTTCTAATAATTCTAGTGCTTCTTGGCAAGGGATAACTGGTAATTGTTCTGTTGAAATAACTGATAATACTAGAATTTTTCACATTCAATTTTTGAATCCTGCTCAGTCAGGAATTTATCAAATTCAATTTTCATTTGATGGGAGTCCTGATAAATTTTTCTTTACAGGAAACTATGATGCTTCGGAATGGGCAAGCCATGTTATTGATTTATCTGAACATATAGGAAAAACGTTGAGTTGGTTTATAATATACCCAAGTACTGGTCAGATTACGCAATCATATATTGATAATTTGTATGTAGATGGAAGCTTATCTGAACCTATTTCAGAAGACGCGATTACACAAAACCACTCTTTTGATAACTTAGAAATAGGAATTCCACTTTTAACCAATGACCAAGCCAGGTTAGGGTTTACAGAAATGATGTCTAGATATGAGTTAGAAACAAACTCATATGATGCTAATTTGTCAATGGATAGAACGGAATGGGAACAAGCACTTCGGATAGATTTTAATAATTTTGAAACGGCCAGTGGATTAGAAGTATTTACAGATGAAGCTGCAACAGGTGTTAGTTTAGATTTTGCAAGTAATTCTTGGGCAAGTATCGTGTCAAACCCGCTTAATGATGTTTTAAATACATCTTCTCATGCCATTGAAAATAACCCAACTAGTTCATGGAAGGGACTTAGTGGAACAATGAGTGCTTTAGTTACGGATTCAAGTATTCTTAATATTAAATTTTACAACCCTAATGGTGCTGGAAATTATCAAGTACAACTCTATTTTGAGGGTTCTACAAGTGGTAATGTGTCTTTTAATGGGGCATATAGTGGAGGGCAATGGGAAGACGCTCAGATTGATTTGTCAGCACATGCGGGGAAAATAATTACTTGGTTTTGGATAGCGCCTACATCTGGAGTGGCAGAGACCTGTTATTTTGACGAAATTTCTATTTCATCATCAAATGAAGGTACATCAAATAAAGAAGTTTCTCTTGTGGTTTCTACATTTTCAGGATTAGATTCAGCAACCCGATTAGAATTGCCTACAGAGCTAAGTGATTTAAACGGGATTCGTTTTAAAGCAAAATCAGTTGGAGGGCCTATATCATTAGATGTTGAGGTTAGAGATGATACCGACATAGTAATACATACTCAAACCATTGCTGTTGGTACGGAATGGTCAAGTTACATACTTCCATTTGCAGCAGTAAATATGCGCCAGATTAAATATACTGTAAATTTAGACAATCAATTGTTAGATGAAAATAATGTTTTTACCTCAGATCTTTTGTTAGATGATATTTATTTGTTAGATGATACCGTAACACCATTTTCAATCCCTACAGCAGATGAGGATGTATTGCAATGGTTGAAAGAATCAGCACTTCGATATTTTATATGGCATTATATCCAGTTAGATGAAGACAGAGGCATCGTACAAGAAATTTCAAGTAGGGAAGACCACGTTCAGCTTTCTGGATTAGGCATGGCAATGGCTGCATTTGTATTAGCTGAAAAAGAAGGCATGTTATCTCCTGCTGAAGCAAAAACAAAAATAAGTTCTATACTCAATTGGTTGAATGCACTTAATGTAAATAATGGGGTGAGTGGTGTTTTAGGGTTTCCTCAACATTGGATGGATAATAATGGCTTTCCAATATGGCAAAACATAAGTATAATTGACTGGGCCATGTGTGCCGCAGGAATAAGAGTTGTAAAACAAAAATATAGTGATGATGCTTCACTTGTTGCTATTGCTGATGGGCTTTTAGATAAACCGCAATGGGATCAAATACTAACAGGAAGTGGTAGAATACCAAAAGCATTGGATACATCAGGAAACCCTATAGATGGAGAATGGGGAGATGCATTTTCTGAGGAAACAGAATTGATATATGCTGAAGCGATTGCAAGCGGTAAATTAGAGGCTTCTATTTTAGATAAGATTATTAGGATAGAAAAAAACGGTTTTTACCCGAGTTGGTTTGGTTCTGGATTTACTTATAATTGGTTACAGCTTTGGACGGGGACTATAGATCCTTTTATTGCCAATAGTACAAAAGCATATGAATTTGATGCAAAAACATCTTTAGATGTTATAGGACTTCCCTTAATTGGGCTAACAGCATGTGGAACACTATCAAATGTGGATGTAAATGGTTTTGCGTCGTATAACACCTATATCTCTCACCAGGGGTCTGAGGCTCATGGTACAGCAAATGCAGGTGAAGTAATTCATATTTCACCAGCGCCTTACGGCGCTGTTTTAGCATATCCTTTTTTACCAGATGCTTCCTTGACTGCATTAAGAGAGTATGCAAAAACAGGTTACTTTCATCCATTACTAGGTTTTCCAGATAATGTGAGAATGAAGGTATTGCCTGATGGTTTAAATGAAAAATGGGCACCCAATTGGGAACGATTTGATATAAATACAGCAGCTATTGCAATGGCGATAGAGCAGGTTCAAGATAATACAATATCAAATTTAATACTTTCAGATTTAGATTTTAAAGCTGCAATTGATGTCTTAACACTTGAAAATCAGTTGAATACTTTGTCGATTGATGATGAAGAAATTGAGGGTAGTAGTTTAGTAAAAGTGTCTGTTTACCCCAATCCATCAGAGGGAATATTCACAATTGAATTTCCACCTTCCTTTCTTGATAAAGAGGTTAATCTTAAAATTATGAATTTTTCAGGAAATGTTGTGTCTTCTGAAAAAAGAATAGTTAAAAATACTCAAATGAAAATTGATTTGGCAAAGTATGCTTCAGGAGTCTATATTTTGAAATTAATGTCTGTTCATAAAGTTCAAACAGTTCTTCTGGTTAAAAAATAGATTTTACTTTAATAAACACTTTATTGCATTCAAATTTGTATTTTACTATAGTGTTTCAATTAAATTTTTAAAAGATTAAATATTTGGTTTGAAGTTAGGTTAATGTGGTTCGCAAAAAACTTCCAGAAATGGAAGTTTTTTTTATTAAGATATTTTAAACAATTTGGAAGACATTGTGAAGTTTATCAATTCTCCTATAGTTTTAAAATCTAGTTTCTTTTTTATATTTTTTTTGTGTTGCTCTACCGTATTAGTGGAAATATTAAGCACATTAGCGGTTTCTTTACTAGTTTTTCCTGTAGATAAAGTAATAAGGATTTCTTTTTCTCTAGCTGTTAAGAGGCTTAATTTAATAGTGTTTTCTGAGTTTTCTTCAATTGAAGAATCATACTTATTAAAATTTAGTAGTGCTAAATTAATTGTAGTAAGAAGTTGATAGTTATTATAAGGTTTTAATATATATGCAAAAGGCATGGTCTTCTCAGCTCGATTTATGATGTCTAAATCGGAATAAGCTGTTAAGTAAACTACAGGCACGCTTTTTATTTCACTAAATTCGGAAATAATCTCTATGCCATCTTTTTCACTGTTTAAATTAATATCACTAATAATTAAATCGTAATCGTTTTCAGAAAAAAGCTTTGTTGCTGAAATATCGTTTTTTGCAATATCAATTAATCCATAGTTATTTTTTTTTAATAAAGTTTTAATGTCTTTTGCTATAATGAATTCATCTTCAATTAGTAGTATTTTTAGCATGTATTGAGAGCGTGTTAAGAGTGGTTTATCAATTTACTTTTTTATAGTGGAATATCTATTACATTTCTTGTGCCATTTGTCGAGTTAATACGTATTGTGCCGTTTAATTGTTCAACCATTTCTGAAACTAACTCAATTCCTAACGATTTATCATGTTTAACTTTTGTTTTTGAATATCCTTTTCCGTTGTCTGAAATAACGATACGGAGTTTCTTTTTATGTATGCTACTGGTTATATTCAGTTCATTTTCAGGTTTAAAATCATCAAATGCATATTTGGTTGTATTGGTTATGAGTTCATTTAAAATAAGACCTATCATGGTAATATTTAAATTCTTAATAGCCGTTTTTGTTAAATCGTAATTAATCTTAAACTTTAAATGCTCATCATCAGATAATGCTTTTATGACATTATCACATAGGCTTTTTATAAATATATCTAATTCAACGCTATCTTTCTTTATTGAGATTTTGTCTTCTAAATGCGAAATTGTTAAGATTCTGTTTTTTGCCATTTTAATAGCATCAATAGCAGATTCATTTTTTAAACTGTTGGCTTGAATGTTTAATAGGCTAGAAATAATTTGAAGATTATTTTTTACACGATGGGTTAATTCTCGCATTAAGAATTGTATGTTGTTACTTTGCTTCTCTGCTTGATTAAAAGCATCTTTAAGCGCCTTGTTTTTATCTCGTATTTCAATGGTTCTTTCCTTTATAATTTTCTCTAGCTTGAGTTTGTCGGTTTTTAGTTTTTTAGTTTTGTATATGTTATAAAGAAAAGGGATTATAATAATTAAAAAAACCGCAAAAAACCTAAATGCATTAGTTTGATACCATGGCGGGATAATAATGATGCTCAAAGTATCTGGAATATTATTCCAAACGCCAACATCGTTACTTGCTTTCACTTTAAAAATATAATTGCCAGGATCTAAATTGGTGTATGTTGTTCTTCGGTTTTTTGTTGCAGGTCTCCAATCTGTATCAAAACCTTCCATTTTATATGAGTAATCACACTTTTCAGGATTTAGATAATTTAGCGATGCAAAATTAAATGTTATGACATTTTCATTACTATTAAAAGTAAGTGTGTCTTTAAATAATTCATTTTTTAATATAGGTTTATTAAAAAGCTCAACAGATTCTATATAGGTATTAGGAACATGAGGATTTTCAACGATATCCTCTGGTTTAAAAATATTTATGCCGCTAATACCACCAAAATAGAAGTTGCCATCTAGGTCTTTATAAGCTGCTTTACCATTAAACTCAATATTTTGCAAACCATCATTGGTTGTGTAGTTTTTAAAGCTATTGGTTTTAGTATTAAGCATGGAAAGACCATAGTTGCTACTTACCCAAACATTATTATTATTATTATTATTATTATTGGATATTAGCATTCCATAAATAAAATCATTAGGTAAGCCTTCTTGTTTACGGTATATGGTCGTTTGGTTGTTTTCTAGATTTAACTTTGTTAGTCCAACATTTGTTCCAAACCATATATCACCATTTAAGTCTTCTATTATACTAAATATTCTATTCCCGCTTAGTTTTTTGTTATCAATATCTTCAGCATGGTATCTTGTTAAGCTATGGTCTTTAGATACTTTGTAAGCCCCTTCATCTGTGCCTAGCCAAATATGTCCTTTAGAATCTTTTAATGATATCCTTGCACGATTAATGATTTGCTTGTTAAAAGTTAGTGGTTTAAATGTTTCTTTTTTTATGTTGAACGTATACATGCCACCAGACCAAGTGGATATCCAAAGTGTGTTGGAATCGATAGGGATTATTTCAATAACATCTTCGTCTGGAAGATTGTTTTTAGAATTGGATATTTTATTAAAGACATCTCGTTTTTCGTCATACTTTAGTAAGCCAGATGTAAAGCCACCTGTCCAGATCGTGTTGTTTTGATCTTTAGCTATAGTGTATATTAATGCTGGCTCTGCTTTGTGATATAATTTAAAAGCATTGGTATTGTGATTATATTTTAGAATACCATATTTGCTGCCAATCCATAATGTAGAATCCTTTCCTTTTAGAAACCGAAAAGAACTAATATTGGATATTGATGGATATTCTTTTAGTTTTATTTTTAGCGTGTTAAACTTTTTTTGAAAGCTATTATGGTAAAACAACCCACTACCATCAGTGCCAAACCATAAATTTCCTTTTTTGTCCCCAATAATTTCATTGATGTCAATAATTTGATTTAGCTTATTTGTTTTTAAGACCAAAGAGGTTATGCTAAATTCTGCTTTATCATATAGGTATAAACCAGTATTGGTGCCAATATAAAAGGTGCTGTTATTTATTTTAAAAAAACAATTTATAGGAGTAGTTAGTGTGGTTTTTGTAATTGATTTCTTTTTAGAATCATATAAAAATAAGCCATTGTTTGTACCTATGTATAAATGTTCGTTATCATAAAAAAAACATTTTATATTTTCATTATTTAAGATAGTTGTGCTACTTATTTTAAATGAATTTATATTCAATTCTAATATTCCAGAAGCAGTCGTAGCAAGCCAATATGTGTTGTCCTCTTTTTGATAAACATCGGTAACATAGCTTTCTTTTTTTGATATAGGCAGTTCAATAAGTTTTGTTTTTTTAGTATGCCTATCATAAATGATGATATTATTTTTTACGGAAAAAAGTAAATGTTGTTTGCCAAGTTTTAAAACTTTATAACTTGTATTAACGTCTTTAGAATTTAAACTAAGATTTGAAAATGTGTTTTTTGATGGAATAAAGTTAGTAATACCATTGGTATTAGTAGCGGCCCAAAGGGTGTCCTTTGTAAAAAGCAAACTTCTTATATGGTCATCTTTTATAGAGGTAGTATCATTAGGATTATGTAAATAGGCTTTGAATTCATAACCATTGAATTTATGTAGACCATCTTCAGTACCAACCCATAAATAACCCAAATCATCAAGTGCCATGCCTTTTATGTTAAGTTGTAAAAGGCCTTGTTTTTGTCCAAAATAGTTGCTGTTAAGCGTGTCTACTGGTTTTATTGTTTGGGCATTTAAACCATTTGTAATAAGAAAAAAAAACAAAAAATAGAAATATCTCATTAAATGGTTTACTAGTTAGGTTAGTTATATACAGGTTTTATGTCATGTAAGTTACCAAAATAATACTTAAATAGAATATGTTTTTTTTAATCCTAATTTAAGGTTTGTAATTTGAAATAAAAGAGACTTTGATTTAACAAGAAATAAAATCAATACACCTCAAATTCTTTTAAAGTGCTCAATATTATGATAAAGTGTTTAAATATACCCAAAAATGGGTATTGTATAACTTATGTCTAATAATTAGATTTACAGTGCTATTAATCTAGTTCTTAGGGAGAATTATATTGAATCTAGTGCCTGCTTAATTATAAGAAAACTTATAAAAAGGTAGGCGCTTTTTTTTTAAATAACCCTAGCTAAATTATTTTGAATAGATCAAAAGCAACTGTTTTTATAAACATTTTCACAATCCTATTAATTAATACGATACTAATTATGAAAAAAGATTACTTTATTATTTTTATTATACTGTGTTGTGCTTTTCCTTTAAATGCTCAGTTAGAAGGCACATGGCGGATAGCTCCAGAGGAAGAATCCTTGAAAGTAGGACCAGAACCAGGGTCTAGCCTATGGTGGTTGAATAGCAATCAAACACTTATTGAGAGAGCTTGTTTTTTTGATGATACCTATGTTTTTAATGCTGATGGTTCATTTAATAATGATTTAGGCTCAGAAACTTGGTTAGACGATTGGCAAGTTACTAGTGAACAATGTGGAGTGCCTTTGGCACCACATGATGGGAATACATCTGCAACTTTTAGCTATGATGATGTAGCTGGCACAATTACAATTAATGGTATAGGAGCTTATTTAGGACTTCCTTTAGCTAATAATCAGGGACAGTTGCCCGACGTTACTGTGCCTTCCTCAATAACCTATGATGTAGTTTTATCAGATAACAACAATGTTATGAAACTTACTATTGAAGCTGGTTCTGGCATATTTTGGACCTTCAAATTAATTAGTAATCAGGTCGTACATATTCCCGATAGTTTCTTTGAGGATTATTTAGAAACCCATAATGCCAATGGAGAGGTTGTAGCATTAGGAGATGCAACAAGTATGGGCGATGGATTTATAAACAATTTAACTTTAATAAGTAAAGTAGAGAATGTTACTGATCTAAATGTTAATGATAGTTTCATTACCAATCTGCAAGGTATAGAGGCATTTACCAATTTAGAAGTTTTATTTTGTCAAAGAAACCAATTAAAGACTTTAGACCTTTCTCAAAATTTGGCACTAGTGGAATTGGAGTGCGAAACTAATCAATTTTCAACTTTAGATGTAAGTAACAATACAGCATTAAAAGTTTTAGGCTGTGCCAATAATAATTTAACAAGTTTGGATGTAAGTAACAATTTGATGTTAGAGGCCATTTGGTTTACAGAAAATAATATTAAAAGTTTAAACTTGGATGCAAATACCGCACTTCAAGTTTATGGACTGTCAAGTAATCCATTAATTAATATGTCCATTAAGAATGGAAACAATGCAAATGTGACATATATAGAGGCTCAGAATTTGCCTAGTTTAACCTGTATTCAAGTTGATGATGCAAGTGCTGCTTCTTATTTAAGTACAATTTCAGGTTTTGTTGATGAAAGTATTACGTTTAGTGAAGATTGCGGTACCGTTTTAATACCTGATAGTAATTTTGAAAATTATTTAGAAACTCATAACGCTAATGGAGATGTAGTAACTATAGGAGATGCTTCAAGTATGGGTGATGGAGTTCTAAACAATTTAACTTTAATAAGCAAAGTAGAGGGTGTTACCAATCTAAATGTTAATGACAGTAATATTAGTAGCCTGCAAGGTATAGAGGCATTTGCCAATTTAGAAATTTTATTTTGCCAAAGAAACCAATTAGAAAGCCTAGATGTTTCCCAAAACTTGGCTTTGGAAGAATTAGAGTGCGAATCTAATCTATTTACAAGTTTAGATTTAAGTAGTAATACAGCATTAAAAGTTTTAGGTTGTGCTCTAAATAATCTATCGAGTTTAGATGTGAGTAACAATTTGTTGTTAGAATCTATCTGGTTTTCAGATAATAATATTCAAAGTTTAAATTTAGATGTAAATACAGCACTGAATGTCTATGGTTTATCAAATAACCCATTAGTTTATATGTCCATTAAGAATGGGAATAATGCAAATGTGGCATATATGGAGGCTTTAAATTTACCCACTTTAAGCTGTATTGAAGTAGATGATGCAAATGCTGCCTCTTACTTAAGTACAACTTTCAGTTTTATTGATGAAAGTATTGTGTTTAGCGAAGATTGTGGTGCAGTTTATATACCTGATAACAATTTTGAAAATTATTTAGAAACTCATAACGCTAATGGAGATGTAGTAACTATAGGAGATGCTTCAAGTATGGGTGATGGAGTTCTAAACAATTTAACTTTAATAAGCAAAGTAGAGGGTGTTACCAATCTAAATGTTAATGACAGTAATATTAGTAGCCTGCAAGGTATAGAGGCATTTGCCAATTTAGAAATTTTATTTTGCCAAAGAAACCAATTAGAAAGCCTAGATGTTTCCCAAAACTTGGCTTTGGAAGAATTAGAGTGCGAATCTAATCTATTTACAAGTTTAGATTTAAGTAGTAATACAGCATTAAAAGTTTTAGGTTGTGCTCTAAATAATCTATCGAGTTTAGATGTGAGTAACAATTTGTTGTTAGAAGCTATCTGGTTTTCAGATAATAATATTCAAAGTTTAAATTTAGATGTAAATACAGCACTGAATGTCTATGGTTTATCAAATAACCCATTAGTTTATATGTCCATTAAGAATGGGAATAATGCAAATGTGGTATATATGGAGGCTTTAAATTTACCCACTTTAAGCTGTATTGAAGTAGATGATGCAAATGCAGCCTCTTACTTAAGTACAACTTTCAGTTTTATTGATGAAAGTATTTCGTTTAGTGAAAATTGTGGAGATACTTGGACTGTTTACACGTCTGATACAAATGTAGCTGCTGCTTTGTCCAGTTATGGTAATGCAATAGATACTAATGGCGATGGTGAAATTACTCTGAATGAGGCTACTGCTTATACAGGTATTTTAGATTTAAGTGGTCAAGGTATTATAAATATTCAAGGACTTCAGGCTTTTACTGGTGCTACAGAAATTAATCTTTCTGGAAATAATATTTCAGATTTAAGTGTGTTGTTTGAAAGCAATACTGTTATTGTAACAAACAAACAAGCAAAATTCAAAACAGTAGCTAGAACTAGTTTTTCATCGCTATCGGTTTTAGATGTAAGCAATAACGTTCTTGAAAATTTAGATATCAGCGAAATTACAACCTTGGAAGAATTAAATTGTTCAAATAATTTATTAACGAACCTTAATGCTAAGAATGGTAATAATGATATCCTAACAATTTTTGATGCAACAAATAATAGTTCATTAACTTGTATAAATGTTGACAATGCAACAAATGCTAATTCAGAAACGGGTTCGTATGCTACTTGGAATGAAGATACATTTGTAACATATTCTGAGGATTGTACAATGTTTGGTGGTTTAAGTATTGATGAAGAAAATTCAATCTATTCAATTGTAATATTTCCAAATCCTGTTAAAAACATTATTAATTTAAAAACGAATATTGGTATAAATAAAGTTGAAATATATAATATTTTAGGGCAAAGAAAAGGCGTGTTTAAAAAGGAAGCGTTGACAAATAATCAAATAGATGTGTCAACTTACCCTTCAGGGTTCTATATTATGAACGCTGAAATTGATGGAAAGATAATACCTACCAAATTTTTAAAAGAATAATCCACTATAACAGATAATAGTACTCATAACAACAAGGTTTTATTAACTATATAACAATCATGTATCTCGCCTAAGCTGCTTAATTTGCAGCTTAGGTTTGATAACTCAACACTAGCAATCCAGAGAGATCACGATATTAATCCCCCGATGATTGCAATAAAACTCTTAGGGTTTTTATTTTTTGTTATAAATATTAAACTAAATATTTATGGCTTTCCAAAACTCAATTAATATTCCATTTTTAGAAGGTTTAAGAGTTAGGTTAAAAGGTACTTCTTCACAAAGTTTTGCTAACTGAATAATTTGATGTTTAACAATAGGTTCTTTAACTATTATTGCCAAATCATCAAAACCTAAATGTTTGTGATTTTTATTGTTTTTATCTATTTCAGTTTTAAAGATGTTTTTAAAACCCTCTTCAATTTTTCTTCGATATTTTTTTTTGAACATGGTTAGATTTAGTTTTGTAGATTACTTTTTAATTTATTAGAAGCATCTTTATATGTTTTTGCAACTTCTATTATGGCATTAAAGACTATAATATTCTTGCCAATGCCTGCTTTAGTGTTTCGAACGGTTTGTGAATCTGTTCTAATATTATTACCAGCCAGTTTTTTTATGACTTTTAAAGTGTACTCCTTTGGAAGGTGATTGGTAAGGAGGTCTTTCAAAACTTCTTGTTCTTTCTGTAAGCAGACATCATATAATGTATATAATTTGTTTAAATTTGTCATAACTTAGGTTTGCGCTTGAGTGAAATTACACACAAATATATATAAATAATTAAATAAAATGAAAATAATTTAATTATTTATAAAATTTATAATGGTTCTAAATTATGAAATTCGAGGACAAGCTAAGACAATTAGTAAAGACTAAGTATGATAAGTTAAGTGATTTAGCTGAAAAGTTTGACATGAATTATTCTCAGCTTTCTCAATATATGAATGGTAAAAAAATATCTATAGAGTTTTTAACAAAAATCATACAAGAATTTCCAAATGCAGATCTTAATTGGCTGTTAAGAGATGTGGATGATTTACACGATAGTGTTAAGGAGAATTCAGAGTCTTATAAAGCCATATTGAATAACGAACAGATTATTAATAAAATTGAAATACTACTTGATGATTTAAAAAGTCAATTAGCAAAAGAGGAGTAATTGATTTTTAGTAAAATTAGTCTAAAATCCGTTCTAAAGCCATGCCTCTTGAGCCTTTTATTAAAAGAGAGGCGTGTTCTATATTGGAAAGTTTAAAATCTTTTTTAAAATGATTAAAAGTATTGAATTGACTTGTTTTTTTTGAATTCACTTCTGATTGATAAAAATTTTTACCAATAAAAATAACCTTATTAATATTAAGCGAAATTGCTAAATCCGCAATGTTTTGATGTTCTTTTTTAGCGTCTTTTCCAAGTTCAAACATATCACCTAAAATAGCGACTTTGTATCCATCTTGTTTTTCGAAATTTAATAATGCAGCACGCATACTCGTTGGGTTGGCGTTATAGGCATCTAAAATAATTTTATTGCTACCTTTTTGTATAATTTGAGAACGATTGTTTGTTGGAAGGTAACTTTCTATGGCAATTTTAATTTTAGAATCATCGACTTTAAAATAATTGCCCATAGCTATAGCAACTGCAATATTATTAAAGTTATAATCGCCAATAAGTTGGCTTTTAATTTCTAAGTCATTATATGAACAGAAAACAAAAGGCTTTGCTTCTAGAAAATCAATTAGAACATCAGTGTTCTTTATTTTATTACCGAATGTAAACGTACTGGCCTGTTTTGTTTTTTCAACCTGAATAGTATCATTGGCATTAACAAAAATAGTTTTATCATGAGCAATCAAAAAATCATACATTTCACTTTTGCCTTTAATGACGCCTTCTATACCACCAAAACCTTCTAAATGGGCTTTTCCAAAGTTTGTAATATATCCATAATTTGGTTTTGCTAGGCTACATAAAAACGCAATCTCTTTTTGATGATTAGCACCCATTTCCACAATACCAATTTCGGTATCTTTTGTCATGGAAAGTAGTGTTAAGGGTACACCAATATGGTTATTAAGATTTCCAACAGTAGCTGTGGTATTAAATTTTTGTGATAGTACAGCATTAATAAGCTCTTTAGTTGTTGTTTTACCATTACTACCTGTAAGCGCTACAATAGGTGTCTTTAAATAAACTCTATGGAATGTGGCTAATTTTTGTAGCGTTTCAAGAACATTATCTACTAATATGGTTTTGGAAGATGTATTAAATTCAATATCATCTACAATAGCATAATTGGCACCATTTTTAAGTGCATTTTCAGTATAGGTGTTACCATTAAAATTATCGCCTTTAAGAGCAAAAAACATATCGTTTTTTTGAAGTTTTCTTGTGTCGGTACATGCCGAATGACTTTCTAGGAAAAGACGATGTATTTGTTCTATTTTCAAAAGATGATGCAGATTTTATTTAGATTACCGTTTACCGAATCTAGTTCGGTATAGGGTCACGATTTTAAATATAAGCTTAATATTGTGTATTAAGATACTTTTCATTAAATAAATGTATAAAAAAAGTCCTAACAAATGCTAGGACTTTTAATTTATTATTTTAAAACTAAAATTAGTTTTTAGATTTATTTTTGTTTTTACTTTTAGATCCTACACGAGACATAGCGCATCTAAAACCAATGTAATCTGTAGCCATATCTTGCGGGAAATAACGTCTTTGTGCTGGGTCTAACCAGTACTCTCTATCTTTCCATGATCCACCTTTGTAAACTCTAACTTCATCATTAATTAAAGATGTTCTGTTATTTGATGTATCGTATTCTTTAATAATATTTCCTAAAGAATCTCTAGCAATTCTAGGTTTTGGCGAGTTATACATTTTACTGGTGTTGGAATTTTCGTTTTCAACATCATCTTCGTCATCGCCAAAGCTTTCATAATAACGAGAAGAACGTTTATCACCATCTCTAAAGTTTATAACATTACTTTTGTCAAAATTGGTTCTTTGAAATGTTTCATTCTCATCAACAGGAACCTGTAATATTTCGCCAGGTAAATTTCTAGCAACTACTTTTCCGTTTGATAATGTATCATAAACAATATCATCTGAAGTTACAATTTTTACTGTGCCATCTTCGTTTAATGCATTTTTAGTATATACATTACCACGGTAGTAGTTAAAATCGTTAAATTCATCATCAATAATAGGTCTGTAAACATCAGCAACCCATTCGGCAACATTACCCGCCATATCATATAAACCAAAGTCGTTAGGGTCGTATGATTTTACAGCGTTTGTAATATCTGCTCCATCATCGGACCAGCCTGCAATACCACCATAATCTCCTTTTCCTTGCTTAAAATTAGCCAATTGATCTCCACGAATCTTACGTTTTCCAGAGCGAGTGTATTGGCCATCCCAAGGATATTTTTTACGTCCACGATATAGATTAAAGCTTCTAATTTCACTTAATCCTAGAGCAGCATATTCCCACTCCGTTTCAGTTGGTAGCCTGTATTTTGGGGAAATAATTCCACTAGAACGTGTAGCATAAAGACCAGTTTCATTGCCATCGGCATCAACCTGTACATTTCTTCTTCCTCGACCATCAGGATTTATAATTTCTTCGTTGCCTCCATAAGTTAACGTAGGCGAATTAATATAAGTATCGGTATTAAACGTTTGATCGGCACTTACATCTATAATTTTTGCATCACGCTTTAAGTAACCTGCTTTTTCTAAGTTAAACTCATTCACACGATCCGAACGCCAATTAGCAAATTCTACTGCTTGAATCCAACTGACACCAACTACAGGATATTCTCCATAAGCAGGATGGCGTAAATAGTTTTCAGTCATCACTTCGTTAAAACCTAATCGGTTTCTCCAAACTAAAGTGTCTGGCAAAGCACCATGGTAAATAGCTCTAAAATTTTCATCAGATGGCGGATAAACCCTCTTAATCCAATCTAAGTATTCCATATACATAACATTGGTTACCTCAGTTTCATCCATGTAGAAAGACTGAACGTGTTGTTGGTTTGGACTGTTATTCCAATCATGCATCACATCATCTTGAACGCGACCTTTGGTAAATGTACCACCTTCTATAAAAACTAATCCAGGAGATGTTTCTTGTTCTTTATTCTCTGTACTGTACTGGAATCCACCCTCTCTTGAGTTGACGTTCCATCCAGTAGCTCTAGAGCTGTTTTTTGAACTCGAAGATTTTTTACAACTAGTTGATACCACGGTTAGTGCTAAAACTAATAAAACCTTGAATGCTACTACTTTTTTCATATCCATACTTTTAAGTAAGCTAATAATATTTTGGTGCTGCAATATAAGAATTAAACCTAATAACACAAGCAATTTTTTGCATTTTAACCAAAAAAAGATGCATTTCATCTTGATTTTTAGTCGTTACAACGATGTTTTGCTTGTTTTTCACCATTGTTTTGTGTTATGTTAACGCATGTTTTAATAATTTATTATTGTATTTTTGATGCAGTTTTTAAAATTGCTATTATTTTTTAATAATAACAGCGTGTTAATGACGTTATTTTAGTAATGAAAAAGAAAATTTTATTTTTACTGTTGATGGTCTCGACAGTTGTTTTAGCCCAACAAAAAAAGTATACGGTTATCTGGGAAGGATCCAAAACACTTTCTGGTGGAAGTTACTCAGTTGAAGTGCCATCTTTTAATAAAGATCATTTTACATATAACTTTGAGGACGGTGTATTATTTATTGACCAATGGGAAACAAAAAGCTCTGTTAACGAGCCCTCAATTACCCTAAGCAATGTATCTTATCAAACCATATCCAAAGCAAACTTAAAAGATTTAGAGGCCGATAAAATTCCTAATACATTAGAGTATAGCCTAAAAAATTCAGTATCAAGAAACAAAAGGTATGTGCTTTTTCAACTTTCTCCCATTGTAAAGGATGTCAATGGCGGTTATAAGAAAGTAGTTTCATTTCAAATAAACTATAAAAATGGCGTTACTGTAAGTAGGCAATCTTCTTTAAGTAAAAATTTTGGAGGTTCAAGGGTTGTTTCTAATTCAGTATTAAATTCCGGAGAATGGTATCGGTTTTATGTAGATACAACAGGCGTTTTTAAACTATCTAAAAGTTTTTTACAACGACTTGGAGTTAACGTAAATAATGTAGATCCCAGGACTATTAAGCTATATGGTCATGGTGGGAGTATGATACCTTATTCTAATGCTATTCCTTATCCTTTTGACGTTCCAGAAAATGCCATAAAATTTGTTGGTGAAGAAGATGGCGTATTTAATAACGAAGATTTCATTTTATTTTATGCACAAGGTCCAAAAGGTTATAATGCGGAAAGTAGAACCAACATAAACTGTTATACAGATAAAACCTATTATTACATACATGTAGGTTCGGCTAATGGAAAGCGGATTCAGCCATTTTCGCAACCTAGTGGGGCAATAGATATGACAATCAATACATTTCAAGATTATCAATATCATGAAGTTGATACTTATAATTTGATATCTTTAGGAAGACGTTGGTTTGGTGATAAATTTGATGTGGATAGTAATAAAAAATTTGAATTTGATTTTCCAGATTTAGTAACTACCAAGCCTATAAATTTAAATGTTCTTGTAGCAGCAGCATCTCAATCAAGTAGCTCAATGAATGTTAAGGTAAACGATGCTAATGTAGCGTCATTATCACTGAATGGCGTAAGAAGCCCGACTTTAGGAAGTGGAGAATCATATAATAATAATAATATCAATGTAAATACATCAAAAATTACTGTAGAACTTGATTTTGATAATCAAGGAAACCCAAGCACAATAGGATATTTAGACTATATATCTATAGAAGCTACGCGTGCATTGAATTTTGATAATAAACAATTTCAGTTTAAAAATAATGCTGTGGCCTCTGTGTCAGGAATTGGTCAATATAACATAGCAAATGCATCGCAACTTTCAGAAGTATGGGATGTAACAGATCGGTATAATGTTACCAATTATATAAATGCAGAACAAAACGCAAATTTAAGTTTTACAGCTACATTAGGAAGTTTAAAAACATATGTGGCGCTTTCTCCATCAGATTATTTTAATCCTAAATTTGATTCAAAAACAGTTGTAAATAATCAAAATATTAAAGGCACTATATTTCAAAATAATCAAGGCCAATTTCAAGATATCGATTATATTATTGTAACTCCAAATAATATGATAAATCATGCCGAGCGACTAGCGCAAATTAATAGAACCCAATATGGTTTAAATGTTAAGGTCCTAGGATTAGATGAAATATATAATGAGTTTAGTTCAGGTAATCAAGATATAGGCGCCATTAGAAATATGGTTAAATATGTTTATGATAATGCAAGTGAGCCAGAAAATAGAATAAGATACTTGTGTTTATTTGGAGATGGATCGTTTGACTATAAAGATAGAGTTCCAAACAATACCAATATAGTCCCTTCATGGCATACATACAATAGTTTTAGTTTAGCCAATTCTATTGTTTCTGATGATTTTTATGGCATGATGGATAGCAATGAAGGTACTATGGCTACTAGCGATAAGTTAGATATAGCAGTAGGTCGGATACTAGCAGATACGCCACAACGCGCTAAAGAAATGGTGGATAAGGTTGAATCATACTATGTTAAAGAAGCTTTTGGAAGTTGGCGAAATAACTTTGTTGTTATATCTGATGATGTTGATCAAGAATGGGAAGGTTTACTACAAGGAACCACAGATGATGTTGGGAATTTAGTAACACAAGAAAAACCATTTATAAATGTTGTAAAAATTCATTCAGATGCTTTTCAGCAAGAAACTTCAGCTGGTGGAGATAGATATCCTGCAGTAACAACCGAGATTGTTAATGCTGTAGATAATGGTGCATTGGTAGTAAATTATTTTGGTCATGGAGGTGAAGACGGTTTGGCGCAGGAGCGTATCCTATTAAAACCAGATGTGAATGGATTTCGTAATTTTTGTAAACTTAATTGTTTTGTAACGGTTACTTGTGAGTATACTAGATTTGATAATCCATTTAGAGAAACCGCTGGCGAATTTACATATTGGAATAAGCAAGCAGGAGCCATTGGCTTGATTACTACAACGCGACAGATTTTTGTGCAAGATGCAGTAGATTTTAATAGCATACTAGGCCAGTATTTATTTTCGTATAGCGATACTGATACTTTTGGCGATAATGAATACCCAACAATGGCAGAAGCGTTGAGGTTGGCAAAAGGCGATCCTACAATTACAAATGCAGAACAGAGACGTTTAATATTTTTTATTGGAGACCCCGCCATGAAATTGGCGTTCGCTAGGCCAAATATTAAGTTAACAAAAATTAATGATGTCCCTATTGGTCAAGCTACAGACACTTTAAAAGCTTTAAGTTATGTAAAGTTGGCAGGCGAAATCACAGATGTTTCGGGGGACTTATTAAATACCTATAACGGAACACTTTCAACAACCATATATGACAAATCTATAGATAGACAAACATTAGCCAACGATAAAACAGAGTTAAACGGAGAGCTTGTAAAATTAGATTTTAAAACATTAGGAGAGGTTATATTTAGGAGCCAGTCATCAGTAAAAAACGGACAATTTGAAGTTGATTTTGTAGTTCCTAAAGATATTGGTATACCAGTTGGGTTTGGTAAAGTTAGTTTCTATGCCAAAAATCAAGAATTGTCACAAGATAAAGCCGGAGCAAGTGTTAATACCATTAGGATAGGTGGACTGAATGAAAATGCAGCAGAAGATAATACAGGTCCAATAGTATCCCTATTTATGAATGATGAAAATTTTGTAACCGGAGGGATAACCAATGAATCACCTACCTTATTAGCTAAATTAGAAGATGCAAACGGTATAAATACCGCTAGTGGTATCGGACATGATATTGTAGCCATTATTGATGGTGATGAAACAAATCCAGTAATTTTAAATGATTATTATCAAACAGAAGTTGATGATTACACCAAAGGAACAGTAAGTTTTCCATTTAGAGATTTAGAACCAGGTCTACATACATTAACCCTTAAAGCTTGGGATGTGTATAATAATTCGTCAATATCTGAAATTCAGTTTATTGTATTTGATAAAGACCAAAGTTTAGTTATAAATAATGTGCTTAATTACCCAAATCCATTTGTAAATTACACAGAATTTTGGTTTAATCACAATAGTTCGGAACCTTTAGACGTTTCTATACAGATATTCACGGTTTCTGGGAAATTAGTAAGGACATTAAATGGACAAACCTCAGGAGGATTTAAAACAACAAGTTCCTTGTCAAGAGACATGGTTTGGGATGGGAGAGACGATTTTGGAGATAAAATAGGTAAAGGTGTGTATGTTTACAAACTAAAAGCACATTCAGCACTTTTAAATAAGACTGTAGAAAAAATAGAGAAACTTGTTATACTATAATAAAAAATTATATTTGCTAAATAAAAATCGATTCATGAAGAATAGAATACTACTATTAATAGCGTTTGCGTTTATACTAAAAATTAATGCACAGGAAACCATTACATTTCCTAATCAAGACAGAAGGGTTGTTACCACAGGAGTCCCATTTTTGTTAATAGCCTCTGATGCTCGTGCCGCTGGTATGGGCGATATGGGTGTAGCGACTTCTGTAGATGCCTTTTCACAACAATGGAACTCATCAAAATATGCGTTTTCAGAAACTAAATCAGGAATAGCTGTAAGTTATACACCTTACCTTAGTAAATTGGTTAATGATATTTTTTTAGGAAATGTATCGTATTTCAATCGTATAGATGAGCGTAGTGCCTTTGCTGTAAGTTTAAGATATTTTTCTTTAGGAGATATTGAGTTTGTTGATAATGAGTTTGATGAACCTAGAATACAAAAACCGAGTGAGCTTTCTCTTGATGCTTCATACGCATTACGTTTATCAGATCAATTTGCCATGTCTGTGGCAATGCGTTATTTAAGATCAGATTTACGAATACAAGGTGTCGATGGAGATGTATCGGCTGCCAGTACTTTTGGGGTAGATATCTCAGGATATTATCAAAGCGAAGAAGAGGCTTATAATGATTTCAACGGACGTTGGAGAGCTGGATTTGCCATACAGAATATTGGACCAAAGTTTAAATATGATGATGGGGGACTTGATAATTTCCAACCCACAAACCTACGTTTAGGAGCAGGCTTCGATTTTATATTTGATGATTATAATAAAATAGCAGTAACTGCTGAGGTTACTAAATTACTTGTGCCAACACCACCAGTTTACGGTTTTGTAGATGCTGATGGAGATGGCGATCAAGCTAATGATGGTAGTGAGCCAAGAATTATCGTTGCAGGTGAAGATCCAGACGTTAGCTTTCTATCAGGAATATTTCAATCCTTTGGAGATGCTCCAGATGGTTTTAGTGAAGAATTAAAAGAATTTACTTGGGCATTAGGTGCAGAGTATGTATATCAAGACTCATTTGCGTTTAGAGCAGGTTACTTTAACGAAAGTGAAGATAAAGGTGCAAGAAAATTTTTAGCCCTAGGCGCTGGATTTAAGGCTAATGTGGTTAATATAGATTTATCATACCTGTTTTCTGCATCAAAAGTGCAGAGCCCTTTAGAAAACACCTTACGTTTTTCCTTAACGTTTAATATAGGCGCAGGAGAATATGTTGAATACTAGGAGCAATTAATAAAACAATATTAAAAAACTATTGCTATTAGCAATAGTTTTTTAGTTTAGAATAGTTTTATAAATTTACTGAATACAATTGCTTATGAAGGAAATAAAAATAGAATCTACATTGTATGTTTTTGAAAATTTAGAAGAACTTCCAAAAGAAGCCTTTTCTTTAATGCAAAAAGCTATCGAAGCAAGAGAAAAAGCGTATGCACCATATTCTAATTTTAATGTAGGAGCAGCTATTCTTTTAGATAACGATGAAATTATTACAGGCAGTAACCAAGAAAACGCATCCTATCCGTCTGGCTTATGCGCAGAGCGAACAGCTATTTACTATGCAGGGTCTCAATACCCAAACGCTAAAATTGTAAGAATGGCAATAATAGCGGGTTCAAAACTAAAAAAAACAGAACAGCCCATTCCGCCATGTGGTGCCTGTAGGCAGGCTATAGCAGAGTATGAGATAAAACAAGAAACACCAATTGAAATATATTTTATGGGTGAAACAGGAAAAGTGGCTAAATCCAATTCACTTTCAAATTTATTACCACTAGGATTTGATAAATCAGTATTATAGCACCACATTCAAATTATCAGATATAAGACTATTGCAGACTCATTATGAAAAATTATTAATCTATTCCATTTAGAGTATTTTTTTAATATTTTTTGAACATTATGCAACATTGCGTTTTTGCAATAACTCTCAATGTATTACTTTTGTATTCCGCATAATAAAAACACAATAGGAGTAGATGCAAAAAATCACAAAAGAGGTTTACCTCAAATGGTACGAAGATATGTTATTCTGGAGAAAGTTTGAAGACAAACTAGCTGCCGTATATATCCAACAAAAAGTAAGAGGGTTTCTTCATTTATATAATGGTCAAGAAGCTGTATTAGCAGGGGCTTTACATGCCATGGACTTAACTAAAGATAAAATGATTACAGCTTACCGTAATCACGTCCAGCCAATAGGTATGGGTGTAGATCCAAAACGTGTTATGGCAGAGTTATATGGAAAAGTAACAGGAACCTCTCAAGGAATGGGTGGTTCAATGCATATTTTTTCTAAAGAATTTCGTTTTTACGGAGGTCATGGGATAGTAGGAGGTCAAATTCCTTTAGGAGCAGGTATTGCATTTGGCGATAAATATCATGGAAGTGATGCCGTAACAATCTGTTGTTTTGGGGATGGGGCTGCAAGACAAGGTTCGCTTCATGAAGCCTTCAATTTAGCCATGCTTTGGAATTTGCCAGTTGTTTTTGTTTGCGAAAATAACGGATATGCTATGGGAACTTCGGTTGAACGAACTGCTAACCATACTGAAATATGGAAATTAGGCTTAGGATATGATATGCCATGTGGGCCAGTTGATGGAATGAATCCAATAAAAGTTGCTGAAGCTTTTGATGAAGCTATCCAAAGAGGACGACGAGGCGAAGGACCAACATTTTTGGAACTAAAAACATACCGTTACAGAGGACATTCTATGAGTGATGCACAACATTATAGAACCAAAGATGAAGTTGAAGAATACAAGAAAATAGACCCAATTACACAAGTAAAAGATATTATTCTTGAAAAGAAGTATGCAACTGCAGACGATTTAAAAACCATTGACAAACGTGTAAAAGCACATGTAGCTGAATGTGAAAAATTTGCAGACGAATCGCCATACCCAGAAAAGCAACAACTTTATGATATGGTTTACGAACAAGAAGATTATCCATTTATACAACACAAAATATAACCTATGGCAATAGTAGTAAATATGCCGCGTTTGAGTGATACCATGGAAGAAGGTACGGTAGCGGCTTGGTTAAAAAAAGTAGGAGATAAGATTGAGGAAGGTGATATTTTGGCAGAAATAGAAACCGATAAAGCCACCATGGAATTCGAATCTTTTAACGAAGGAACATTGCTTCATATAGGTGTTCAAGAAGGAGAAACAACAAAAGTAGATGAGCTTTTAGCCATAATTGGTGATGAAGGCGAAGATATTTCTGGAATTTTAACTGGAGGCGGTGCCGCTTCTGCAGAAGTGAAAGAAGAAAAAGAAAATACAACTTCAGATGACGCTTCGAGCACTGTCGAGGAAGTGTCAAGTGAAGCTTCAAATAACTCAGTAAGTACAACTGAACTACCAGAAGGTGTTATAGTTGTTACCATGCCGCGTTTAAGTGATACTATGGAAGAAGGAACTGTAGCAACATGGTTAAAACAAGTTGGCGATACAGTTGAAGAAGGCGATATTTTAGCAGAAATAGAAACCGATAAAGCAACTATGGAATTTGAATCATTCCAATCAGGAACTTTATTGGAAATTGGATTACAAGAAGGAGAATCTGCAAAAGTAGATTCGCTTTTGGCTATAATTGGCCCAGCAGGAACTGATGTTTCTGGAGTTGCAGCTAATTTTTCAATAGCAGCACCCTCTGAAAAGAAAGAAGAAGCACCAAAGGTTGAAGCTAAAAAAGAAGCACCTAAAAGCGTCCCTGTTACATCGGCAGCAAAAACGAGTGCGCCAGCACCAACACCAGTAACAGCAAATGGACGGGTATACGTTTCTCCATTAGCTAAAAAATTAGCTGAAGAAAAAGGGATAAACTTAACAAAAATACAAGGCACTGGAGAAAATGGACGTATAGTTAAGCGCGATATAGAAAACTATGAGCCTGCTGCTTCTGCCGCATCCGTTGGTAAGTTTGTGCCATCAGGACAAGAAGATTTTGATGATGTAGATAACTCGCAAATGCGAAAAGCTATTGCAAAAGCATTAACAAATTCTAAGTTTTCAGCACCACATTATTACCTAAGTGTTGAGTTTGATATGGAAAATGCTATGGCATTCCGTACACAATTCAATTCCATTCCAGATACCAAGATTTCTTATAACGATATTGTTGTTAAAGCCTGTGCTTTGGCATTAAAACAACATCCACAAGTAAACTCACAATGGTTTGCAGATAAAATGCGATTAAACAACCATGTGCATATTGGGGTAGCCGTAGCAGTTCCAGATGGATTAGTTGTGCCAGTAGTAAGATTTGCAAACGAACAAACCTTACCGCAAATTGGAGCAGAAGTAAAAGAACTAGCTGGAAAAGCAAGAAACAAAAAGCTAACACCAGACGAAATGCAAGGAAGCACATTTACAGTGTCTAACTTGGGAATGTTTGGTATAGATACCTTTACATCAATTATCAATCAACCAAATTCAGCCATACTTTCTGTTGGAAATATAGTTGAAAAACCAGTAGTTAAAAATGGACAAATTGTGGTAGGTCATACTATGAAATTATCATTGGCATGTGACCACAGAACGGTTGATGGCGCTACAGGAGCTCAATTCCTTCAAACCTTAAAAGGATACATAGAAAACCCTGTAACTATGTTAGTATAAAGGTATTCATAAAACATCTTATTTATAAACAAAAAACCTGTTTCTAATTAATGAAACAGGTTTTTTGTTTTAGTTGCTTGGTTTGATATTTTGGTTGACCCTAAATAAATTATTCGGATCATATTTGGTCTTTATTTCAGTTAATCTTTTAAAGTTTTGTCTATAGCTTGCTTGAACCCGTTCTTGACCTTCGTCCATCATAAAATTTGAATAAGCACCACCAGAAGAATAAGGGTGTAATGCACTCCAGTAATCTTTGCACCAATTAGTAATTTCATCAGCATCGTTTGGATTAGGAGATACACCTACAATAACACCAGCATAATTTGAATCGCGGTAAGCCCAGGGTGTATCTTCTGCTCCAATTCTGCTTGCAGCACCACTTATAGGGTATAAATGCATTTGAGAAAGCGGTGTTGGAATACAAGAACCAAATTTTAAATGTTTCGCAGTAGCTTCCGGGCCTAAATCTTTAAAGAAATCAGCGCGCCAATACCATTGTAAACCATGTGGCATTAAGCCATCAAATAATGTTTGTATGGATGGATAAGGCATTTCTTCTACATGAGCAAAAACTGGTTCTAAATCCATAGCTGGTTTTATTAATTTGTCAAAATCTTCTTGAGTCCCTGTATAACACCATACAATACCACAATATTGATTTCCATGTAAGAAGTCAGGAAATGGAGCTCCTGGTATAATCATAGTGGCAATAAAACCATTAAGCTCATCTGGAGCATTGTGAATAAAGTTATGATACCATGCCATAACCTCTTGAGTTCGTTCAATAGGCCATAACGTAGGGCCTCCAATAACCGTCTTTACAGGATGTGCTTGAAATTTAAAAGAAGTTACTATTCCAAAATTTCCACCACCACCGCGTATTGCCCAAAATAAATCTTGGTTTTGATCTTTGTTAACAGTTACAAAAGAACCATTAGCTAAAACCATATCCGCTTCTAAAAGGTTATCAATAGTTAAGCCATATTTACGGGATAAATGTCCAACACCGCCACCAAGAGTAAGTCCTCCAACACCTGTTGTAGAAATAATTCCAGCTGGAACAGCCAACCCAAAAGGATGTGTAGCATGGTCGACTTCTCCCCAAAGGTTTCCGCCACCAACCCTAACGGTATTATCAGATGTGTCTACTCTAACAAATTTAATTCCAGACAAGTCAATGACAAGTCCATCATTACAAATTCCAAGTCCGCCACCATTATGCCCTCCACCTCTTATGGCAATTAATAGATTGTTTGCTCTACCAAAATTGACAGAAGCTATTACATCGGCTACATCTACACACATAACAAACATGCCTGGATGTTTGTCTATCATGCCATTGTATACTTTTCTTGTTTCATTATAGGTATGATCTGTGGGTAATATAATGTCACCTCTTAACTTTGAGGAAAGTGTTTCAATTAATTTGGGATCTAAATCTTTAACTGGATTTTTCATGTTAATTGGTTTATGCTTGTTTATTGTTATAACTATTATATTTTTTTCTTTTCAAATTGAGAAAAGTGTTCATGTGTAATTTTCCATGTATTATCAATTTTTATAAATACAAGTGTGACATTGGCCCAAATTTGAGGAACTTGATCGCCCATGGTAGGTCTGAAATCTGCCTCAAAAGTAACAATGGCTGTATCATCAAAAACATCAATTTTTAAATCTCCTAGATTATAATTAAAATCGGAAATAGCATCCACAAAGCCCCTTTCATAGGCTTCATTCTCTTTTGAACCGAAACGAGGCGCATCATTTCTAAATTCTGTAAACTTCGGACCATACACATGATGGGCAATTAATTTATCAGCATTGTTGTCTTGAAAACATTTAAAGATATCATCGAGTACTTTCTTTATTTCTGCTTTAGATTCTGGGAATTCATCCTTTAAAATGTTTATTCCTACTTCATCCAATTTTGCCAGTGATTCTTTTTTATTGCAGTTTGTAAATAAAACTCCAAAGGTTAGAATAACGATTACTATTAGTTTTGCTTTCATAATATTTAAATTTAGTTATATTCAAAACTAAATATTCAAATATGTGCACACCTCTACATTTAATTCAAAAAAGGATAATTTTGAATCATAGGTGTTTTTAATAAGGAAAAAGGGGCTAGACTATGTGCTGCTGAATATACTTAGAAGGGAGAATACCGTATTTATTATAAAAACATTTTGAAAAGTAGGCAGGACTATTAAAACCCGTTTCAAATGCTACTTCAGAAATATTTCCATTTTGATTATGTAAAAGTTTTAAAGCTTTATGGAGTTTAAATTCTCTTAAAAAATTATTAGGAGATTGTCCCGTTAAGTTTGTTAGTTTTCTATAAAGTTGAGATTTACTTAACCCTAAAGCTTTACTAAAATCATTTACATTAAAGTTTGGTTTGCTCCAAACTTGTTCTATAAAATCAATGAGTTGGGTCAAAAACTTTTCTTCATTAGGTCTTAAGGTCTTAATTAATTTGTTGTCTATAGTAGCATTTCTGTTTTCACTTTCATATAGCAGCTTTACCTCGTTGGTAATTACTAATTGTTCTTTAACGATATCGCACATGCGCGATGCAAGTGTAATGGTGTCTTCAAATATGTTGTCCTTATTAGTTATTGGAATACCTGAACTTAAAGCAATATTTAATATACGAGAGGCTGGGTCAAATTTTGGTGTTACGTATTTAAATTGAAATTGAATTTTTAGAGCACATAAAATGGCATCAGTAACAGATTTAAAAGAAACTAAGTAACTATTGTTGTCTTTTTTAACGACCCGTCCATTAAACTTTTTTAAGGTTTTAGAAACATTATTATGGAATTTTTGTGTGAATAATGTAAATTGGTTAGCCTCTAAACGATTTAAATAGTTGCTAGTTTCAATAACCATTAAAACCCTAAAAGCAGGATCGTTTATGATATTAAGTTTAGTGTTTTTTGATTTTTCAGGGTCTTCAATTCTCCCTAAAAAGGATTCTACTATGGTGCCATCTACCTCAATAATACGTAAAGGTATATCGCCATGAGCTTCAGCATGTAAATTTTCCAAAGCTTTTTTGTTAGGAGCTTCTATCAAACAAAATGCTGTTTGTCTTTTTTCGTCACACCAATATGTTAGTCCACGACAATTATATTTATGTTCAACATGTAAATCGGCTTGATGCATTTCTGCTACATGCTCTGCTGTAACACCATCTGGCATTTCGTGAAGATCTAAATATATTGGCATGGCATTAAATTTTATACAAATTAATGATTTTTAATGGGTTATGCAAGGCAAGTAGGTTCTTTGGAAGATGATTGAATAAATACTATAAAAAATAAACTTGTTGCTCTGAGTTTTTTATCTTTAGCTTTCATTACAATTCAATTAAAAAATGAAAAAATTAGTACAAGCGCTTTTAATTTTAGCAATATTGTTTTCTTGCTCAGCCACAAAAAACAACACAGGAGGTAAATCTTCAAAAATAAATAATGATACGGCCGTTGAACAAGTAAAGTCTATTGTAGTCCCATATACCTTAGAAAATGTAAAACAAATTATAACCAAAGAAAGTATTAAAAAGAATTTGGAGTATTTAGCCTCTGATGCTTTAGAAGGAAGAAATACAGGAACAAAAGGTATTGAAAAAGCTGCTGTTTATATTGAGGAATTTTTTGAAAAGCATAATATAAAGCCTTATTTTGAGACGTATAGAGATACTTTTAATATGGAAAAAATAATTGGTTATAATGTGGTTGGTTATATTGAAGGAAGCGATGAGAAGTTAAAAAATGAGTTTGTTGTCCTTGGTGCACATTATGATCATATTGGAACTACAAAAGAATTTAATAGTGATACTATAGCAAACGGAGCTAATGATAATGCTGCAGGCACCAGTGCAGTGTTAGAAATTGCTAAATATCTTGCAAATAAAAAGGACAATAAAAGAAGTATAATGTTTGCCTTGTTTTCAGCAGAAGAAAAGGGGCTATTGGGGTCAAAACATTTATCAAAACGATTAAAAGGGGAAAACTTAAATCTGTACACTATGGTTAATTTTGAGATGGTAGGCGTTCCATTTAAAGATAGAAACTATGAAGCATTTGTTACAGGTTTTGATTTATCTAATATGGCAGAAAAAATAAATAGTTATACTGCCTCAGGCCTGATAGGAAAGTCAGAAGTAGCCATAAAATATAATTTGTTTGAACGCTCAGATAATTATCCTTTTTATCAAGAATTTAATGTGCCTTGTCAATCTATTTCTTCATGCGATATGTCTAATTTTGATTATTATCATCATGTTGATGATGAGGTGGACAAACTGGATTTTGAGTTCATGACTAGTTTGATTATTAAAGTTATTCCAGCAATTGAAAAAATGAGTAATACTGAAACTAAGGAAATTAAAATGTACAATGAGTAGAAATGTAATTATTACAGGCACAAGTAGAGGTATTGGTTTTGAATTGGTACAATTATTTGCAAAAACAGGGCATAACGTTTTAGCGCTTTCGCGCAATGATAAGCCAATCCAAAATTTAGAATTAGAAAATGTGATGTGTTTTTCTTTTGATTTAAGTCATGAAAATGCATATGTAGAAGTTGAAAATTTTATAAAAGAAAACTGGCAACAAGTTGATATTTTAATAAATAATGCAGGCGCTTTGTTAAATAAACCATTTTCAGAAACAACAATAAACGATTTTGAAACTGTTTATAAGACCAATGTATTTGGTGTTTCAGAATTAACTCGAACCGTTTTGCCTTTTATGAAAAAAGATAGTCATGTGGTAACCATAAGTTCTATGGGAGGTGTACAAGGAAGTTTGAAATTCCCGGGTTTAGCAGCCTATAGTTCAAGTAAAGCAGCAGTTATTACTTTAACAGAATTATGGGCCGAAGAATATAAAGAATTAGGAACCTCATTTAATGTATTAGCATTAGGTGCCGTTCAGACCGAAATGCTAGAAGAAGCTTTTCCAGGTTACCAAGCACCAATCACAGCTTTAGAAATGGCAGAATATATTTTAGATTTTTCACTCAACGGGAATACATATTATAACGGGAAACTGCTACAAGTTTCTAATTCTACACCATAGTAAATAGTGAATTTGTAACGAGTCTATTTAACAGTACTCAAATTAGTATCTTTATAAAAAAAAATAAATGAAAAGTAAAAGGTGTTTACTGCGCTTACTATGTAGTTTGCTAACTGTTTTAGCTTTTAACAATTTAACCATAGCACAATCTTTTAATCGTATAGAAAATGTTTCAGGATTAGGAGCAGTTGAAGAAAACAATGGCGCATCAGTTGCCGATTATGATGGCGATAATGACTTAGATATTTTTGTTGTTGCAAAAAGTGTTGATATTGAAGGGGTTGAAAAGTCGCATAATAAACTTTTTCGGAATAATAACGATGGCACATTTACAGATGTAACAGAAGTATCAGGGCTTATAGGTCTTCTGGGTGCTGAGGAAACCCAGCCAACGGGTGCTTTAAATGGGGATAAATTTGGTGCTTCATGGGGCGATTTTAACAACGATGGCTTTCCTGACATGCTATTAAGTACTTCAAATAAAGTACAATTATTCCTAAATAATGGCGATGGCACATTTCAGAATGTAACAACAAGTTCTGGGATTCAAGAATTTAATAATTGTGTTAACCCCAGCACCACTTGGTTTGACTATAATAATGATGGGTTTTTAGATCTGCACATAACAACTTGGGGGCCATGCGAAAGTGCTAGGCTTTATGAGAATAATAAAGATGGGACGTTTACCAATGTTTCAGAAAAAATACCAGTTGCAGAAAAGCAAAATCTATTTACAGCATTTCCATACGATTTTAATGATGATGGATGGATGGACTTGTATATTTCAGACGACTTAAAAAATCCTAATCCGCTATTAATCAATCAAGCTGGAAATCAATTTATTGAAGACGCCGAATCCTATGGTTTAGGAAATACTGGTGATGATATGGCTATAACCATTGGAGATTATAATGGCGATGGTTATTTTGATTTCTATGTTACCAACATAAATGAAAATATTCTATTAAAGAATAATGGGGACAATACTTATACAGATATAGCTTTAGAAAAAAATGTAAGAGACGTTGATTGGTCTTGGGATGCTAAATTTGCAGATTTTGACCTAGATGGTGATGATGATTTATTTGTAGTCAATGGTTTTGATTTTTCTTCTAACGGTGCCGAATATAATGCCTATTTTAAAAATTTATTAGTCGAAGGTCAAGATGGTTTTGAAGAGATTTCAGAAAATATAAATTTACGAGATTTAACCATTAGTGTAAGCGCTGTAGATTTTGATTATGATAATGACGGCGATATAGATATTTATGTCACTAACAGTGATAGACCTTCTTATTTTTATGAAAACAAAACCCTAAACTTCAATGAAACCAGTAGTCTAAACTGGTTTAAAGTTATGTTACAGGGCACACAGTCTAATAGAGATGCTATCGGGACACAATTAACCTTAACGACTACAAATAGAACAGTAAAAAGGCACTATACAGGAATCGGGTTTTTAGGTCAGAGTTTAACACCAGTGCATTTTGGATTAAATGACGCTACTGATATATTAGAGTTAGTAATTAAATGGCCCTCTGGATTAATTGAAACATATCAAAATTTAAATTCCAATACCACTATAAAAGCCATCGAAGGCCAGGGCTATGAGGTTTTGAATATTCAACCCAGTGTCAAAATTTCTGGATGCACCGATCCATTTTCATGTACATTTAACCCAAATGCCTATGTAGACGACGGATCCTGTACTTATCTAGAATTAAAAGCTATTGCAGGTAGTACAACCTCTGGTTTTTTAAAAGAAGAAACATATAATTACCCAATATCGGAAGGTGTAATAACACGTTGGAGTATAACAGGAGGAGAAATACTCGAAGGTCAGGACACAAATAGTGTTAAAGTAAAATGGGGCATAGATGCAGTAGGTGTAATTTCAGTTATAGAAATAACTCCAAATTGCTCTAGTATACCAGTTAGTTTAGAAGTTGCGTTAAACATAAATGACATTGAACTCGATAAATCAATTGCAAGACTTTGGAATGAAGCTCTTTTAGAAGCCATTAGGCGCGATTTTGCACGTCCAACCGTTCATGCTAGAAATTTGTTTCATACAAGTATAGCGTTTTATGATGCTTGGGCTATTTATGACGATACAGCAAGACCTTATTTAATTGGTAATACATTGCATGATTTTAGTAGTGAACTTTTAGGTTTTGTCCCAGCAGAAAGTCTAGAAATATCCATAAATAAAGCCATAAGTTATGCGGCCTATAGATTGCTTAATTATCGTTTTTCGAGCTCACCTGGATATGTAGTGTCAAAGGAACGCTTCGATTTAATTATGAACCAATTAGGATATGATATAAATTATACTGCTATAGATTATGAGACAGGTAATGCAGCGGCATTAGGAAATTATATAGCCCAAGAAATTATTAATTATGGAAAAAATGATGGATCAAGAGAACAATCTAATTATGATAATGCCTATTACGAGCCCGTAAATAATCCTTTAGCTCCAGATTTTTCTGGCAATGATTTTATGGAAGACCCCAATAGGTGGCAACCTTTAGCCTTAACCTCATTTATAGATCAAAGTGGTAACCCTATTGAAGATGATGTACTAGACTTTTTAAACCCAGAATGGGGCAACGTATGGCCATTTTCATCAACAAATCAAGATGTAATCAGTTATCAACGAGACGGGAATGACTATTTGGTATATAATGACCCATCAGCACCACCATATTTAGATACAACCAATAATTCTATGTCTAGCGAAGCCTATAAATGGGGATTTTCATTAGTATCGGTATGGGGTTCACATTTAGATTCTAACGATGGTGTATTATGGGATATTTCACCAAAATCTATTGGGAATATTGATTTTGAATCTTTTCCGGATAATTTTGAAGACTATCCTCAGTTCTATAATCTTTTAGAAGGTGGGGATATTGGTATAGGAAGAACTGTTAATCCAATAACAAACACATCTTATGAAGAACAAATGGTTCCAAGAGGAGACTATGCCAGAGTACTTGCAGAGTTTTGGGCAGACGGTCCTGATTCCGAAACTCCACCAGGACATTGGTTTGCATTACTTAATTATGTAAGTGATCATCCATTATCAACTAAAAAATTTAAAGGCGAAGGCGAATCCCTTTCCCCAATTGAATGGGATGTAAAGTCCTATTTTATTTTAGGTGGAGCTATGCATGATTCAGCAATTTCTGCTTGGAGTATAAAAGGATGGTATGATTATATCCGGCCAATATCCGCAATTCGTTATATGGCAGATAAAGGACAAAGTTCCGATCCGTCAGCATCTAATTTTCACCCAGAAGGCATTAAATTATTTGATGGTTATATTGAAACCGTAGAGGAAAATGATCCGTTAATAGGATTTAATTCACAAAACTTAGGAAAAATAAAAGTGTTTTCTTGGAAAGGGCATGATTACATAGGTAACGTAGAAACGGACCAAGCTGGGGTGGGTTGGATATTGGCAGAAGACTGGTGGCCATATCAACGACCATCGTTTGTAACTCCACCGTTTGCAGGATATGTGTCTGGGCATTCAACCTATTCAAGAGCGGCAGCAGAAGTGTTAACACTACTAACAGGAAGCGCCTATTTTCCTGGTGGTATGGGCGAATTTGTAGCCAGAAAAAATGAATTTTTAGTATTTGAAGAAGGCCCTTCGACAGATGTTGTTTTACAATGGGCAACCTATAGAGATGCCTCCGACCAATGTAGTTTATCCAGAATTTGGGGAGGGATCCATCCGCCTGCAGATGATATTCCAGGAAGAAAAATTGGTAAAAAAGTTGGTATAGATGCTTTTAATTTTGCAGTGCCATATTTCCATGGAAAAACACCTAATTCTACTAATGAATTTTCAAGTATTATATACCCAAACCCAATATTAAGTGAAGAGGTATATATAACAAATACAGACTTTGGTGATTCCTTTAATGTTTTTGACATAAGTGGAAGGGAAATAAATATAATCGAGATTAACTATAACGAAGACACCAAACAAACCCGCATAAAATTACCTGCATTTTTGGCCTCAGGAGTTTATGTTTTAAGAACGAATAAGACTTCAAAAATTCTTGTAATTCAGGAATAATTAATTTTTCATAAAAAGCAAGTTTTATGAGTAAATACAAATGTGTAATTTTTGATTGCGATGGCGTTTTAGTCGATAGTGAAGCCATAGGAAATAAGGTGTTTGTAGATATGGCTAATGAATTAGGAGCAAACATCGATTTAAACTATGCTATAAAACACTATAAAGGTGGTTTTTTAAAGGATAGTATAAATCAACTTTCAAAATTATTAGAAGGCCATGTGCCTGATACTTTTGAAACTGAATACCGTACCCGAAGTTTTGAAGCTTTTAAAAAAGAAATGAAACCAATAAGCGGTATTAAACCGGTGTTGGATAATTTAAAAATTCCATTTTGCGTCGCCTCAAGTGGTCCCGAAAATAAGATTCGACTCAATTTAGAACTTGCAGGGTTGCTTCCTTATTTTAAGAACAATATTTTTAGTTGCTATACCATTCAAAAATGGAAACCAGAACCCGATATATTTTTATGGTCAGCCCAAACTATGGGGTATAACCCCAGCGAATGTTTAGTTGTTGAAGATAGTATAACAGGGGTAAGAGCAGCAAAAAGAGGTGGTTTTGATGTTTTTGGCTATGCCGAGCATGATTATAATAATGAGTTACAGCATGAGGCTACCAAGACTTTTGGTAGCATGGGAGAGCTTTTAGGAATGATATAATTTTTATTCTTTTTTTTGGTAAACCCTTACCCAATCAATATGCATGTGTTGAGGAAACTGACTGCTAGCATCTGGGCGACCAGCATGCGTACCACCTACAGCAATATTTAGAAGAATAAAAAAATCCTTGTGGAATTCAGATAGTTCATCAGATGAAATTGACATTGATGCAAATTGATTTCCATCAACAAACCATGTAATTTTACTAGCATTCCATTCCAATTCAAATATGTGGAATGCATCGGCAAACTTGCCTTTCTCTAATTTATAGGAAGCAGCACCTGCCATAGCATGCGAATCTTTAGCATCAGCATAGTGTGCATTTGCTTCTATAACACCATCGTCTTTAGATCCATATAGTTCCAAAATATCAATTTCACCACATTGCGGCCAAGGCGTGTCACCTCCATTTTCATTAATATTTGTTCCTAACATCCAAAAAGCAGGCCAAATACCTTTGCCTTTTGGAAGTTTTATTTTAGCAGCTATCTTTCCATATTTCCAAAATTGCTTATTAGCCGTGTGTAATCTAGCAGAAGTGTATTGGTCCATTCCGTGAGTGTGACTTTCATGGATAGCCCTGATAACAAGACAATTATTTTCTATATAAGCATTATTATTGCTATTCGTATAGCGTTGCCATTCCTCATTAAAGCGTCCAGCTTTCTCCACCTGAAAATTCCAATCGTTTAAATTAATGCTATCCGAGTTAAATTCATCAGACCAAACCAATTTCCAATCTAAGTTAGATTGGTTTTCAATTTCATGAGTATTAGGTATATCATTCTCGACCTTTTTCTGGTCATCAACCTTATCTTTTTCTCTTTTGTCCTTGCAGGAAAATAAAACTATTGATATAATAATTAATCCAGAAAATATTTTTTTCATTTAAGCTAATATATTTGAGAAACTTCGTTTTTTTAGGAACTAGACGAAGTTATCCTTTTTTTCTGATAAAGTCAAGCGGGTTTTTTCAATAAATCTACTATTTTAGCAGTAATGCATGAACACCTTCAAGATTATATTCCAGCAAATGGACTTTCGCAAGTTTTAAAACTTTTAGAATATGATAATCTGACGGTTAAAATTAAAAGCGAACGTAAAACACGTCATGGTGATTATAGACGTTTGCCAAATGGTAAGCATCAAATAACTATAAACTCAAATTTAAACACATATCGATTTTTAATCACTTTAATTCATGAAATTGCACATTTTGAAGCTTATAAAGTTTACGGAAAGTTAATTAAGCCTCATGGTATAGAGTGGAAAAGAACATTTCAGCATCTAATGTTACCCTTTTTAAATCCAAAAATATTTCCGGTTAGTCTATTGCCACTTTTAGCAAAGCATTTTAAAAGTCCTAAGGCTTCCAGCGATACAGATATACATTTGGCCTTGGCTTTAAAGCAATTTGACGAACCAAATAATAAGACTTATGTTTTCGAAGTACCTTTGGGGCATGCTTTTAAACTATATAATGGGAAAGTATTTGAAATGGGAAAAAAACGTGTAAAACGTTTTGAATGTGTTGAGCTTAAAACAGGAAGGTTATATTTGTTTAATCCAAATGCAGAAGTGGAATTGTTGGAGTTATAATTCCATCCCTTCAAAAGATGGAATCTTTTAAATAATAAAAAGTAATATAATGAATAAAAATAATTACGCCATATTAATGGCAGGAGGAGTAGGGTCTAGATTTTGGCCGGTAAGCACTCAAGATTTCCCAAAGCAGTTTCATGATATGCTAGGAACTGGTGATACGCTAATACAAAAAACCTTCAATCGTTTAGCACATTTAATTCCAAAGGAAAATATTTTCATTTTAACGAACGAACGTTATAACGATTTGGTTTTCGAACAATTACCAGAAGTCACAAAACGACAGGTCGTTTTAGAACCCGCCATGCGCAATACAGCACCCTGTATTCTATATGCGTCATTAAAAATCCAAAAAGAAAATCCAGATGCCGTTATGATTGTCGCACCTAGTGACCACTGGATTGAGGATGAACAAACTTTTACAGAAAATGTTCAACAAGCTTTTAATTTTTGTTCAGATAATGATGCCTTAATGACATTAGGCATTCAACCCGCTTTCCCAAATACAGGATATGGTTATATTGAATTTGATAAATCAAATTCTTCAAGCATTAAGACAGTAAATCAATTTAGAGAAAAACCAGATTATGACACCGCCAAAGAATTCATTGCACAAGGAAATTTCCTGTGGAATGCGGGTATTTTTATGTGGAGTGTAAAAAGTGTGGTTAAGGCGTTTCAAAATAATCAACCAGAATTGTTTGAATTATTTAAAACAGGAATATCATCGTATAATACGGAATTAGAAGACGATTTTATCAGAGAGAATTATCCAAAAGCAGAAAACATATCTGTGGATTATGCTATTATGGAAAAGTCCACGAATGTACATGTTATAGCAGCCGAATTCGATTGGAACGATTTAGGGACTTGGGGGAGTTTATACGATAAATTAGATAAGGATGAATCGGGTAATGCTGTAGTTAATTCTAGAACCCTTGCAGAAGACGCATCTGGGAACATGATTCGAACCAAAAGTGATAAAATTGTTGTTGTTGATGGTCTGCAAGATTATATTATTGTTGATAAAGAAGAAGTTTTGCTTATCTTTCCTAAGTCAAAAGAACAAGATATAAAGAAAACACTCCAACAGGTTAAAGACAAATTTGGAGAACAATACGGATAGATTTTTGTTTCAAAGCTGTTAACTAGATACTGTTAGGTGTTTAATTTTGGATTTTTTTAAGTTATGAGTGAAGAAAACAAGTTTAATTTTTCAGAGGAAGACGCTAAAAAAGAAGAAACTGTAGAGCAATCTAAAAAAGCGGTACAAAAAGATGCCAAGGGATTGTTTAAAAGCATAAAGGTTTTTTTTAGTGAACTTCTAGATTTTCGAGACGATACCGATAGAGACGCTACAATTGAAGCCATTAAAGGCGATATACCTTTTAAAGGTGCTACGGCATGGATTTTAATTTGCTCCATATTTGTCGCCTCCGTTGGTTTAAATGCTAACTCAACTGCAGTTGTTATTGGTGCCATGTTAATTTCTCCATTAATGGGGCCTATTTTGGGTATAGGGATGTCTATTGCTATTAATGATATTGATACACTCAAAAAATCATTAATAAACTTAGCAACAATGATCGTTTTAAGTTTATTAACAGCATTTTTATTTTTTTGGTTGTTTCCTTTAAGTGAAGATACTTCAGAGCTTTTGGGTCGGGTTCAACCAGATATTCGAGATGTTTTAATTGCTTTTTTTGGCGGACTAGCTCTAATTATTGCACGAACTAAACGAGGTACCATAGCCTCAGTGATTTTTGGAGTTGCTATTGCCACAGCTTTAATGCCACCATTGTGTACAGCAGGTTATGGGTTGGCCAAAGGTAATTGGGAATATTTTTTAGGGGCGATGTACCTGTTTACAATAAATACTATTTTTATAGCTATGGCAACTTTTATCGTGCTAAAAGTGTTGCGATTCCCTATGCTTAAATACGCTAATTCTGCAAAAAGGAAACGTATAGCCAGATTTGCATCATTGTTGGCTATAGTGGTTATGGTTCCAGCCGTATGGACCTTTATTAATGTGTTGAATGAGAGTAACTTTAATAGAGACGCTAAAAGTTTTGTTGAAAATGAATTAAAAACATTACCTCATTTTGAATATCTAAAAAAGAACGCGGCATATAAATACAAAAGAAAAGGAACATCATTAATTGAAATAAGTACATTTGGTTTAGATGAAATACCAGAAACAACCATTGAACTTTTAAAATCAAGAATGAATGGGTATAGTTCTTTAACTAACTCAGATTTAAAAGTCAATCAAAATACATCCAAAAACTTAGATAATTTTAAGTATATGGAAGAACTGCGAACGCGAGACTCTTTAGATCTGTTATCTCAAACTCAAAAAATAGCTTATTTGGAAAATAAAGTTAGTCAACTATCAAAACTTGAAAAGAATTACATCGCTTTTGATGAGCTAATTAAAGAAGTAAGGATTAATTATGAAACAATTGAGCAGTTTTCTTATGCCAATGTTATAAATTCAAATTTCACTAAAATGGATACGATTTCCGTTTTCTCTGTAAAATGGGTAGATTCTTTGGCTAAAGAAGATGTTAAAATCAAGGATAAAGAAAAATTGGAAAAGTGGTTAAAGCTAAAACTTGGTTTAGATACATTGGTCGTTAAAAGGATGAATTAACTGTTTTCTTCCAAGTACATTTTACGTACTTTTTTAAATAGATTTGAAGAGTAAACAAAATCCGTAACCACCTCGTTATCGGTTTTGAAAATGGTTTCCTTAGAGCCTTCCCAAGCTTTTAAGCCATCTTTTAAAAACACGATTTTTTCACCAATTTCCATAACGGAGTTCATATCATGAGAATTAATAACAGTAATTATTTGATACTCATCTGTAATTTCTTGAATTAAATTGTCAATAACAATGGCTGTTTTGGGATCTAAGCCAGAATTTGGTTCGTCGCAAAATAGATATTTAGGATTGTTTACAATAGCGCGGGCTATAGCAACACGCTTTTGCATACCACCAGAGGCTTCACTTGGCATTTTTTTATGTGCACCCTCAAGGTTTACACGTTTCAAAACAAAATCTACACGATCCTGCATTTCACTTTTACTTTGTTTTGTAAACATTTGTAATGGGAACATCACATTTTCGGCAATTGTCATAGAATCAAATAAAGCACTACCCTGAAAGACCATACCCATTTCAGCACGTAAATTTCGTTTATCATCTTCTGGTAATTGCGAAAATATTTGTCCATCATAAGAAATACTACCCTCTTCATAATCAAATAAACCCAATAAACATTTCAAGAATACTGTTTTTCCAGATCCACTTTGCCCAATAATAAGATTAGTTTTTCCTTTTTCAAAAGTTGTACTTATCCCCTTTAAAATATGAGCATCCCCAAACGATTTGTGTAAATTTTTAACTTCAATCATTAGCTTAATAACATTTGGGTTAATAAATAGTTTAAAAGAATAATGACAACACTGGTCCAAACAAACGAAGTAGTACTAGCTTTACCAACTTCAAGAGCGCCACCTTTCATATAATAGCCATGAAAAGATGGAATGGTTGCTAAAATAAAAGCAAAAACAAAGGTTTTTATAAAAGCATAAGTAATATGAAATGGTATAAAATCGGTTTGAATACCGACTATATAATCTTCAAGCGAGCTAAAACCGCCATAAACACAGGCAGCCATACCACCGAGTATACCTAAAAACATAGCAATAGAAATAACAAAAGGATAAAGCATGAGCGCAATAAACTTAGGGAAAACAAGGTAGTTTAATGAGTTTATGCCCATCACTTCTAAAGCATCAATTTGCTCGGTAACACGCATGGTACCTATACTAGAGGTTATAAAAGACCCTACTTTACCGGCCATGATTATCGATATAAATGTTGGTGCAAACTCTAAAACAATAGATTGTCTTGTAGCAAATCCTACTAAGTATTTAGGGATTAATGGATTGTCTATATTTAAAGCCGTTTGAATAGTAACAACACCACCAACAAAAAAAGCAATAAAAGCCACAATACCAAGAGAACCAATAACTAAGTCATCAATATCTTTAAGGATGAGTTGCTTCATTACGCTCCACTTAGTGGGCTTGCGAAACATTTCAGCAATCATCATAAAATAAGCACCAATATTATGCAGGTAAGTCATATTCAAATTTATACCCGCTAAAGTAAAAAAAAGTTATGCCAATTTAACTTTAAATTCAAATTATGATGCTTTAAAATGTTTATTTTTGAAGGCTCAATAAAATCAAATTATGATAAAAAATATACTGATTATAGTGTTGGTTGTTATTTCTGCCTTTTCTTGTAAAGCTCAGGACAATTCTTATGAACTAAAGCAAGCTAATAATAACATAGCTAAGCCTAAGTTGATCGTTGGAATTGTTATCGATCAAATGCGTTACGATTATTTAACACGATTTTACTCTAAATATGGAGAAGGAGGATTTAAGCGGATGGTTAATGAAGGTTATAATTGCAGGAACACCCATTTTAATTATATCCCAACTAAAACGGGGCCTGGTCATGCGTCTATTTTTACCGGAACAACACCAAAGTATCATGGTATTATAGGAAACGATTGGTTTGATAAAGGTATAAAACGTAAGGTGAATTGTGTTGAAGATAATACAGTTGCCCCTATTGGCACAGACAGTAAAGATGGAAAAAAATCACCCCATCGCTTATTGACTACAACATTTGCAGATGAAAACAGACTATTTACTCAAATGAAAGGCAAAACAATAGGTATTTCTTTAAAGCATCGTGGCGCTATTTTACCAGCTGGTCATACAGCAAACGGTGCCTATTGGTTGGATTATGAACATGGGGGAAATGGAAATTGGATTTCGAGCTCTTTTTATATGAATAATTTACCTAAATGGGTTAAGAGTTTTAATAATTCAGATATTGCAGAATCTTATTTTAAGCCTTGGAACACCTTATATAATATAGATTCTTATACTGAAAGTGGCCCAGATTTAAATGCGTTTGAAGGTGGATTTAAAGGGAAAGATACACCAACCTTTCCTTATGATTTGGAGGTGTTGAAAGATGAAAACGATAATTATAATATTATTGCCGAATCACCTTATGGAAATAGTTTAATAACTGATTTTGCTTTAGCAGCTATTGAAGGTGAGCAATTGGGAATGGACGATTTTACAGATGTACTTACATTAAGTTTTTCCAGTACAGATAAAGTAGGTCATAATTTTGGTGTTAATGCCATTGAAACCCAAGATACTTATTTGAGATTAGATTTAGATTTAAAAAGGATTTTTGATGCTTTAGATGAAAAAGTTGGACATGGCGAATATACTGTCTTTTTAACGGCAGATCATGGTGCTCCTTATACACCAGGATATTTGCAATCTAAAAAAATACCAGCGGGCTTCTTTGATCTTTCAGTGATGAAAACGGAATTAAATGAGTTTCTTTTTAAAAAATATGGAGTGTTGAATTTAGTTCTAAGTAGAATAAATAATCAAATATTTCTAGATCATGATAAAGTTAATAAGAACCAAATAGACCTTAAAATGATAAAAGAAGCTATTGCACTTCAATTACTTCAGTATAAATTAATAGATAAGGTTTATGTGACTTCTGAAATAAATCAATTTGTAAATCCATCAGGTAGTGGTTATTTGGAAATACTATTGGCCAATGGGCATAATCAAAAACGATCAGGCGATATTTTGTTTGTTTTTAATCCATCTGTATTTAAAGACACCCCTTGGAACAGAACAGGTACTGACCATCATTCTGGATTAAGCTATGATACCCATGTGCCACTTTTGTTTTTTGGTAAAGGCATCAAACACGGGCAAACATATAATAAAACTGATATAACAGATATTGCACCAACCATGTCTGCACTTTTAGGAATTAGTTTTCCTAACGGTGCCATTGGGGAGCCTTTAGAATTTGTTTTTAAGGAATGAATAAACGTACATTATATTCAGTTATTGCTATAATTATTGTTTTAGGTGTTTATGCTTATGAACATTTTTTAAGCGAAGAAGAAAAAGCTGAAATTGTCACTAAAGGACGTGTTGCTAAAACAAACACTAATGAATATTTTTTGCCAACAAGTACAACAGGGCAAATTATACATCATGAAGGTTATTCATTATCTTATAATGAAACGCACGAACAAGCCGAGTGGGTGGCTTACGAATTAAAGATATCACATCTATCAAGCACCAATCATAAACGTCCTTATTTTGATATTGATAAGACAGTAAAAACCGGTGCAGCCCATTGGCGTAATTATAAAAAATCGGGTTATGATCGAGGACACCTTTGTCCAGCAGGCGACAGACGCTATAGTAAATCTGCTCATGATGAAACATTTTTGACTAGCAATATAAGTCCACAAGAGCATCAATTTAATTCTGGTATTTGGAATACCTTAGAGCAAAAAGTGCGTTATTGGGCAAGAAAATACGATGGTGTTTTTGTAGTAACAGGAGGTGTTTTAAAAGGGAGTATGAAAGCCATTGGTGATGAAGATGTGTCAGTGCCCAATCAGTTTTATAAAGTCCTGATTGATAATAATACTGGAAAAACAAAAGTGATTGCGTTTTTAATCCCTCATCAAAATTCTAATAAGCCATTATATGAGTTTGTGGTTTCTGTAGATAAAATAGAAGCATTAACAGGAATTGATTTTTTTCCGGAATTGGATGATACTATCGAAAATAAATTAGAGGCATCAAGCAGTTATAAAGGCTGGAGTTTTAATTGATGATTTTGAGTTATTCTGAATTTTAATATTATTTACCGCATTTTGGAATTTGGGATCTTTCATTTTTGGAATTTATTCATGATGCCTTTCCAACGTAAATTTCTAATAAACTCACCTTCATCTTCAGAAACTAGAAATTCGATTTTTTCTTTCTTTGCTTTAAAATAACCCACTAAATAATCTTTAAACAACAAAAAACTTCGTTTTTTATAAGCCAGTTTTAATGCCGAAATAAGAGTGATAAAAAAACCATAGCGCATTTTATACATGGCTTCTCCTTGTAAGTATTTAGAAGCTTTATTATAACTAATACCTGTTGGTTTTAAATGTTTAACGTGTAAAGACTTGTCAGTTAACAACTCCCAGCCATAGTATTTGGCGAGTAATTCATCAACGGTGTCCCATCCCATAGATGGTTTTAGTTTTCCAATTTCAAGAAAGCATTCTTTTTTGTATGCTTTTAAAGCACCTCGAATATGGTCTTTTCGTGTTAGGCTTTCTAATGCCCAAGTCTTGTTTTTTTCAATGTAACAAAACCCAGATGCTATACCCAGTTTTTCATTACTTTTAAAATGAGCAGCTAATTGTTCCAAGTAATTATAAGGGAAAATTAAATCGGCATCAAACTTACAAATCACATCATAATTATTGTCTAAAGTTTCGTAGCCTTTATAAAATGCATTAATGATTTTTGAACCTGGTAAATGCTCATTTGAAGATTTTGAATTTATTAAGGTTATAAATGAATGTTTTTCGGCATAACCTTCAACAATATCTTGTGTGTTGTCTGTGGAATTATCATTAACTACTACGACACGTTTTGGTAAAAGTGTTTGATTTGCCAAAGAACTTAAAGTGAGTCCAATGGAAGATGTTTCGTTATGAGCCGGAATAATGATGTAGAAGTTCAACGTATTTAAGTTTAAAACGTAAAGTTAAACTCTTTCGGCATAAACAATGTAATATCTAGGTGTAAACCATCTTAAAATTGGTCGGATACCAATTTTTTTTGTTGGGTTAGTCCATTTTTGTCTATCAATAATTTTCCATCCCGCTTTTTCTAATAGCCAATCAAACTGCCAATCTTCAAATTCGTGATAATGCCTATCTAACATATCAGTTTTACTTCTGTAAGCTGAAGAAAACCATAGTTTTAGAGGGACACTTGCTACTAATTTATTTGATTTTATAGATTGAAGAATGGTAAAAGGAGAGAGTAAATGTTCGAAAATTTCAAAGGCTGTGATTACATCTGCTTTAGAGTTTTCAATAAATGATGTGTCTAAATCTAAATCTTCACCTTTAGTGTTCTCTACTCTATAACCATGTTCTTGCATGATTTTAGTAAATGGATTTACCACACCTAAATCTAAAATAGTTTTAGAACTAGGAATATGCTTTTGTAAAAATTGAATGGTATGCTTAAAGCGCTTATTTGGAAACGTTTTTTCGTACATTAAATAATTTTGTTTTATTATTTCCGTGAAAACGGAAATCTCAAATAATCATTAGATATATTACTGCTTATAAACAATAGCATTAATATTCATACCAGCACCAACGCTAGCAAAAATAATAACATCGCCTTTATTGATTTCTTGATTTTCCAGAGAACCGTTTAAAATAGAATCATATAAAGTTGGAACAGTTGCTACACTAGAATTACCTAGTTTACCTATAGTCATGGGCATGATGCCTTCTGGCATGTCCATATCATAAAGCTCATAAAAACGCTTTATGATAGCTTCGTCCATTTTTTCGTTGGCTTGATGAATGAGTATTTTCTTAACTTCATTTATAGAAATACCACTTTTGTCTAGACATGATTTCATGGCTAGAGGAACATTGGTTAGAGCAAATTCATAAATTTTTCGTCCATACATTTTTATGTATCGGCGGTCGTCTTTAGAATCTTGGTTATTAGTTTCTCCAAAATATATAAAGTGGGCTTCATCTAGCGCAAAAGTTGCTGAGTTATGTGTTATAATACCGCCCTCATCAGTTGTGGCTTCTAAAATCACTGCTCCAGCACCATCACTGTAAATCATGGAATCTCTATCATAAGGGTCAAGCAAACGAGACAAGGTTTCTGCTCCAATGACCAAACATTTTTTTGCAATACCTGCTTTTATAAATGCATTGGCTTGTATAACTCCTTCGACCCAACCAGGGCAACCAAAAAGTAAATCATAAGCTACACATTTTGGGTTTTCAATCCTAAGCAGATGTTTGACTCTTGATGCTATACTGGGTACGGTATCACTTTGAATACTATCATGTCTAATGTCACCGTAATTATGAGCAACAATAATATAATCTAAATCTTCACGGTTAATTTTAGCATTATCAATAGCTTTTTCAGCAGCAAAAGAACCAATATCAGAGGTGTTTAAATGATTTTTTGCATAACGACGTTCATCAATACCAGTAATGGCCTTAAATTTTTTAACAATAACTTCGTTAGGTGCATTTATAGCTGAACCATCACTGTTTAAAAACTCATGATTATGAAAGTCTTCGTTTTTTTCAATATTAGCTGGAATATAACTTCCTGTACCAGTAATTTTAATATTCATAAACAAAAATGACTTTAATTAATTAAGCTTTTAGCAATATAAATACTTTCAATTAAAGGCATCTGTTGTTTTTGTTTTAATTTACGATGTTCAAAGTACTATTTATGCTTCTACATAGGCTTCAATAGGTATGCAAGAACAAATTAAGTTTCTGTCGCCATAAGCATCATCAACACGTCTAACACTTGGCCAAAACTTATTATCCCTTATGTAGTTTAATGGAAAAGCAGCTTCTTCACGAGTGTATGGAAAATACCATTCATCAGTAGTAATCATGTTTAAAGTATGTGGTGCATTCTTTAAAACGTTGTTATTATCCTCTTTTGTAACACTATCAATTTCTTTTTTAATGGAAATCATGGCATCGCAAAACCTGTCAATTTCAGCTTTACTTTCACTTTCTGTAGGCTCAATCATTAAGGTTCCTGCAACTGGAAAAGATACAGTTGGTGCATGAAAACCATAGTCCATCAATCTTTTCGCAATATCAGTAACTTCTATACCATTTGCTTTAAATGGTCTGCAATCTACAATCATTTCATGAGCTGCTCTACCGCGTTCACCAGAATATAAGGTGTCAAAACTACCCTGTAAACGGTGTTTTATATAATTTGCATTTAAAATAGCGATTTTGGTAGATGCTGTTAAACCTTCAGCACCTAGCATTTTTATATAACCATAAGATATTAAACAGGCTAAGGCAGAACCAAAAGGTGCTGCAGAAATTGCTGTAATTGCCTTTTTCCCGCCAGTTTTAATGATTGGGTTTCCGGGTAAAAACGGCACGAGTTGTTTTGCTACGCAAATAGGGCCAACGCCAGGGCCACCACCACCGTGAGGAATAGCAAAGGTTTTGTGTAAGTTTAGGTGACATACATCTGCACCAATATTTCCTGGATTGGTTAATCCAACTTGTGCATTCATGTTCGCACCATCCATGTAGACTTGTCCGCCATTATCATGGATATGTTGTGTAATTTCTTTAATAGCAGATTCATAAACACCGTGGGTTGATGGGTATGTAACCATTAATGCGGCTAGGTTGTCCTTATGTAATTCTGCTTTTTCGCGTAAATCATCTACATCAATATTCCCTTCTGCAGTAGACTTTGTAACAACCACTTTCATGCCTGCCATAACGGCACTTGCTGGATTGGTACCATGTGCTGAAGATGGTATTAAACAAATATTCCTATGATGGTCACCACGGGATTCGTGGTAGGCTTTTATAACCATCAATCCTGCAAACTCGCCTTGGGCTCCAGAATTTGGTTGTAAAGATGTGGCAGCAAATCCAGTTATTTCAGTTAATTGGTCTTCCAATTCTTTTAAAACAGTTATATATCCTTTGGCTTGTTTTAAAGGTGCAAAAGGATGGATATTACCCCATTTAAACCAACTTAAGGGCAGCATTTCAGCTGCTGCATTTAGTTTCATGGTACAAGACCCTAAAGAAATCATGGAATGGTTTAATGCTAAATCTTTGTGTTCTAAAGATTTTATGTAACGCATTAATTCGGTTTCAGAATGATAGGTGTTAAACACAGGTTCTGTTAAGAATTCTGAATGCCGCTGCACAGTTTCTGAAATATTATTTGCTTTTTCAATTGATGAGATAACAATCGTTTCTTTCTTAGCGGCTTCTGCAAAAACAGAAATCAAATAATTAATATCTCGAATAGCAGTAGTTTCGTTTATTGAAATTATTACGGTTTCAGAATCTGGATAAAACAAATTCACCTTTTTTTCAGTTGCTATTTTCTTTATTTTTTTAGCTTTTGTTTTAATTTGAATGGTATCAAAATAAGAGGTGTTTACTTGTTTGTAGCCTAATTTTCCTAAAGTAAAAGCTAGACTTGATGTTTTGTTGTGGACTTTATCGGCAATAAATTTTAAACCTTTAGGGCCATGGTAAACACCGTACATACTAGCCATAACAGCTAAAAGCACCTGTGCTGTACATATATTGGAAGTGGCTTTATCTCGTTTTATATGTTGCTCACGGGTTTGTAATGCCATGCGTAATGCTCTGTTACCATTTGCATCTTTTGTAACTCCAATAATACGACCTGGTAAATCGCGTTTATACGCTTTTTTTGTGGCAAAAAATGCAGCATGTGGACCACCATAACCCATAGGGATTCCAAAACGTTGTGTGGTGCCTACAACTACATCTGCTCCAAATTTTCCAGGAGCTTCCAGCTTTATTAAACTAAGGATATCTGCAGCAACAGCAACCTTAATTTGTGCCTCGTTTGCTTTTGCTATAAACGTTTTAATATCTGTTATCTGACCATCTTTTCCTGGGTATTGTAATATGGCTCCGAAAAATTCTGAAGAGACGTCGAAAGTTTCTTCATTACCAATAACCAACTCAATACCTATAGGAGTAGCTCTTGTTTGTAACAACGATAGGGTTTGGGGTAAGATATTTTCGGAAACAAAAAATTTATTGATTCCTGCTTTTTTCTGAGCACGCTCTCTAACTGCAAATAATAAGCTCATAGCTTCGGCAGCAGCTGTACTTTCATCAAGTAAGGAGGCATTTGCAATTTCCATACCCGTTAGGTCTATAACCATGGTTTGAAAATTTAAAAGGGCTTCTAATCTTCCTTGAGCAATTTCGGCTTGATATGGTGTGTAAGCTGTATACCAACCTGGATTTTCTAAAATATTACGCTGAATAACTGCTGGTAAAATAGTTGGGTGGTATCCTAGTCCTATGTATGTTTTATATGCTTTGTTTTTTTTAGACAACTCATGAATATGAAGTAAATATTCATGTTCTGTCATGGGGTCATCTAAATTTAAACCGTTTTTTAAACGAATATCATCCGGTATAGTCTCGTAAATTAATTGGTCTAAAGAATCAGCTCCAATAGTTTTTAACATGAGTTTTTGATCGTCTTCTCTAGGGCCAATATGACGCAATGCAAAAGCGTTTGTGTTCATTAACAATAAAATTGATTAAATAATTCGCAAAAATAAGCAATATTTGATGCATTTTATTGTGTAAAACGGAAAGTTCTTAACTATTCCAATACGTTATCAACACTAATACAATTGGTATGGTTATTTTTGTTTTATGAAGTTTATAAAACAGCTTTTAAATTTTTATATAAACAGTAGCATTCATGTTGCTTTAGCTGTGTATTCATTAACATGGATTACTTTGTTGGAATTCGGTTTGGAGTATAATGAAAGCATTTTATATTTTGTGTTTTATGCGTCTATTACGGGCTATAATTTTGTGAAGTATTTTGGAATTGCAAAATTTCATCATAGAAGCTTGGCAAATTGGTTAAAGGCTATCCAAGTATTTTCGTTTATTAGTTTTGTTTTAATGTGTTATTATGCATTTCAATTAAATAAAACTACCTTATTTTACATTGCAGGTTTTGGAGTTATTACCTTTTTATATGCTATTCCTTTTTTGCCTAAAAGTTTGTTTTTAGATAAGCAGCATAATTTAAGAAGTATTGGCGGACTTAAAATCTATTTAATTGCTTTGGTTTGGGCTGGTGTTACTGTTTTTATCCCATTGATAAACAATAATCATTTAATAGACATAAATGTTATTATAACGGGTATACAACGCTATGTTTTTATATTAGTTTTGATGCTTCCATTTGAAATCAGGGATTTGCAATATGATAGTTTAAAACTTTCTACAATTCCACAAAATATAGGGGTAAGGTTAACAAAAATGATAGGCGTGTTATTATTGGCTATATTTTTATTTTTAGAATGCTTTAAAGACGATATTTATTTTGAAAACATTCTTGTGTTAGGTTCTGTAGCAGTAGTTACGCTTTTATTCTTGGTATTTTCAAAAATCAAACAAGGACATTACTACAGTTCGTTATGGGTAGAGGGATTGCCAATTTTATGGCTAATTTTATTACTGATATTCGCTTAAAACTTTATCAAAATCTTTTTTCATCGATTCTTTACAGTCTTTATCTAAACATTCAACTTTAGAGTCCTTTATCTTTTTAGTTAAAATGGTATTGTTTTTAGTATATTTTCTACAGGCTCTACAATAAATTAAATGTATATTGAGTTTTATCATGTCCCATAAAGAGGCTTCTTTATATTGTGTTTTATCACAAACATGATTTGCTTCATCGCAAGGCATTGTAACCTTTATTTTTGTACTCATAATTAAAACCAATTTTCTTTTAGGCAATCTGCCATAGCTGTACGTGCTCTATGAATGATTACCCAAAGGTTAGACGCTGTAATATTTAGTTCATTACAAATTACTTCAGTTTCATGGCCAAGTATGGTTTTCATTTTAAAAACATCAGCCTGTTTTTGTGGTAATTTCTCTAAGCAGTTATGTATGGCGTCGGCAAGTTCATTATTCTGTAAGGTATCCTCTGCATTCTTATCAAAAGGATCGGCAACGCGTTCTTCAAGCCAATCGCCTTCGCTTTCAGAGTCATTGTAGTTTATTCTAACTTCAGCTTTTCCTTTTTTTGAATTTATTTTTCGGTAGTGGTCTATGATTTTTCGCTTTAAAATAGAAATTAGCCATGTGCGTTCGCTGGCTTCTCCTTTAAAGTTTTTCATTGATTTTAAACCAGCCAAAAAGGTATCTTGAACCAAATCTTGTGCAATCTCTCTATCGCTTACACGCGAAATGGTGTAATTAAATAAATAATCTGAATATAAATCGATCCACTTATTGGGATTAATTTGATGGTTTGGCATTATTGAGCAATAATTTTTTTGAATTCCAAAAATAAGCTAAAAAAATGAATTTTATATAGTTTAATAAATCATATGTTTAGGCTTTATGATCTAGTATACAATAATTTAAATATTCCATGTTTATTTCAATAACCCCGCCCGTTTCAACAAAGCTTCAGGTTTAGGTTCATGACCTCTAAAGCGTTTATAAAGGGTCATTGGGTTTTCTGTACCACCTTGAGATAATACATGGTCTTTAAATTTATTAGCAACTGTTTTGTTGAAAATGCCAGCTTCTTTAAAATACTCAAAAGCATCAGCATCTAAAACTTCAGCCCATTTGTAACTGTAATAACCTGATGAATATCCGCCTTGGAAAATATGCGAAAACGCCGTACTCATACAAGTTTCTTTGGTTTCAGGATATAATACTGTGTTTTTGAAAATTTCAGATTCAAAAGCTTTTACATCTTTTATGTTGGTTGGATCTTGTCCATGCCAGCTCATATCCAATAACCCAAAACTTAATTGGCGTAAGGTCTGCATACCTTCATGAAATGTAGCTGATTCTTTTATTTTTTTGACTAAATCCATCGGAATTACTTCGTCAGTTTCATAATGTGTTGCAAATAATTCTAAAGCTTCTTTTTCGTAGCACCAGTTTTCTAAAATCTGACTTGGTAACTCTACAAAATCCCAATACACGCTTGTGCCAGATAAACTCGGGTAGGTGGTATTGGCTAACATGCCATGAAGCGCATGGCCAAATTCATGAAATAAAGTCGTTACCTCGTTAAATGTTAATAGTGATGGTTTGCTTTTTGTAGGTTTAGTAAAGTTGCAAACAATGGAAATGTGTGGTCTGCTATTTTCTCCATCTTTTATGTACTGAGGTTTAAAAGAAGTCATCCACGCACCATTACGCTTCCCTGATCTAGGAAAAAAGTCTGTATAGAATATCGAAACCAAATCACCATTAGTATCTGTGACTTTGTATGTTAAAACATCTTCATGATAGGTATCAATATCATTAATCTCTTCAAAGTTTAAATCGAATAATTTATTAGCTACTGTAAAGGCTCCATTAATAACGTTTTCTAATTTGAAATATGGTTTTAAAAGTTCATCATTCAAATTAAACAATTTTTGCTTTAGTTTTTCTGAATAATAGGAGCCATCCCATTTTTCTAGTCTATCAATACTGTCTAGCGTTTTAGCGAAATTTTCTAGGTTTTTGAATTCACGTTCTGCTGCGGGTTTGGCTTTTTCTAACAATTCGTTTGAAAACTTTAGAACAGTTTCTGGTGTTTCAGCCATGCGTTCTTCTAAAACAAAATGGGCATGTGTTTTATAACCTAAAAGATTGGCGCGTTTATGCCTTAATTTAGTAATTTGCAATACATGGTCTTGGTTATCTAAATCATCATTTTTAAAGGCTTTACTTCCTGCTGCTAATGTTATTTTTTTTCGCAGTTCTCTATTATCAGCGTATGTTACAAATGGTATATAGCTTGGGTAATCCAAAGTAAATAACCAACCTTTTTTATCTTTTGATTCCGCTAATTGTTTTGCAGCTTCTTTTGCACCATCGGGAAGACCTGATAAATCATTTTCATCTGTAATTAGCATTTCAAATTTGTTGGTTTCTGCTAATACGTTTTCACCAAATTTTAATTTTAACTGGCTTAACTGTTTATCAATTTCTCGAAGTTTAAGTTTTTTGTCTTCAGATAAGTTTGCGCCATTTCTTGAAAAGCTTTTATATTTTTTATCTAAAAGGGTTTGTTGTTCTGTTGTTAAGTCGAGTTGAATTTTAGAATTGTAAACCGTTTTTATACGTTTAAATAAGGCTTCATTTAAGGTAATATCATTACTGAATTCTGATAATAAAGGCGATATATCTTGGGCTATTTTCTGTATTGTTTCGTTGGTCTCAGCAGAATTTAAATTAAAGAAAATACTTGAAATTCTATCTAATTGTTCACCAGAAAAATCTAATGATTCAATAGTGTTTTCAAAAGTAGGTTCATCAGGATTATCTGTAATGGAATCAATCTCAGTTTTTGCTTCTTCTATGGCTTGCTTAAAAGTTGGAAGAAAATCTTTGTTTTCAATTTTTGAGAAAGGAGCGGTATTATACTTCGTGCTAAATGGAGTAATTAATGATTTTTTTATCATTTTATTAAATAATATGTTAAAATTTCACTTTACTATGCATGCATAGTAAAGTTTTTATATTTTTGCTGCAAATAATATTAAGAGTGACTAACTCATAAGAATTATTTGTTAATAGCTAAAAGCCCTGAATATTCTTCGGGGCTTTTTTATTTTTACTGTAAATCTTTAGCGGATTCGTTTACTTTAATTTTCAGGCCTTCTTTATAAGTAACTATTTTGTCAAGCACACATTTGTCGTTAGAGCCGATAATTTGTGCCGCTAAAATACCAGCATTTTTTGCTCCATTTAGAGCAACAGTTGCTACAGGGACACCTCCTGGCATCTGTAAAATAGATAATACAGAATCCCAACCATCAATAGAGTTACTACTTTTTACAGGGACGCCTATGACTGGAAGTGGTGACAAAGAAGCTATCATGCCTGGTAAATGTGCAGCACCACCAGCACCAGCAATTACAACTGAAAAACCTCTTTTATGTGCGTTTTTACCATAATCAAACAATTTTTCTGGTGTTCTGTGAGCCGAAACAATGTCAACTTCAACTTGAATATCAAATCCTTTTAAGATGTCTATAGCATCTTGCATAACTGGCAGGTCGCTTTTGCTTCCCATAATGATTCCTACTTTATTCATAAAATTCCAAATTTAAAATTCCAATAACCAAATAAAACTAACAATCATTCTCTTTAGAAGATGGAATTTGGTACTTATTTTTTTTGATTCATTCACTTATGACCTTAATCGTCTTTTTTACTTGTTCGGCAACTTTTCTGGCTTCGTTTAAATCTTCATTCACAATAGTTACATGCCCCATTTTACGAAACGGTCTCGTTTGCTTTTTACCATAAATATGTGGTGTTACACCATCCATTTTCATTATGGCTTCAATATTTTTATAAACGACATGACCCGTATGTCCTTCAGCCCCAACCAAATTTACCATCACACCACCAACTTTGCTATCCGTTCTTCCTAAAGGTAAATCTAAAATGGCTCTAATGTGTTGTTCAAATTGCGAAGTATAACTGGCTTCAATAGTTTGGTGACCTGAGTTATGAGGTCTTGGGGCAACTTCATTTATTAGAATGGTATCGTCTTGTGTTTGAAACATTTCAACAGCCAATAGACCTACGTGATTAAAAGCTTTAGATGTTCTTAAAGCTATATCTTTTGCTTTTTCTGCAATAGTATCATTAATTCTAGCCGGGCAGATTACATATTCCACTTGGTTGGCTTCAGGATGAAACTCCATTTCTACAACAGGATAGGTTTTGGTTTCGCCAGATGGATTCCTAGCTACTATAACAGCTAATTCATTTTTAAAAGGAACCAAATTTTCCGTTATACATTCTACATTTGGAAGTCCCTCTAAATCTGTAATAGATTTTACAATTTTCACGCCTGTGCCATCGTAGCCAAATTGTGCACATTTCCAAACAAAAGGCAATGTTATACCACCGTGATTTATGGCATCTTTAATTTCAGAGGTATATGCAAAACGTGAAAAGGGTGCTGTTGGTAAACCTTTGTCAACATAAAACAATTTTTGTTTCGCTTTATTTTGAATAGTACGTAATGTTTTCGAACTAGGATACACTTTGATACCTTCTTTTTCGAGAGTTTCCAGAGCATCAACATTTACATTTTCAATTTCAATGGTAAGTATATCGACTTGTTTTCCAAAATTGTAAACAGCATCATAATTCATTAAATCTCCCAAATGAAACTCATCACTGGCAATTTTACAAGGCGCATCGTTACTTATTTCTAATACGCAAGTATAGATATCAAATTTTCTGGTGTTGTAAAGCAACATTTTGCCCAGTTGTCCACCACCAAGGATACCGAGTTTAAATTTTGAAGAAAAGTAATTTGCCATGTTTTTTTACTGAAACGGATTTTAAGATATGCAAAAATACATTTAAATCTTAAATTAGTTCTTAAATCGTAAATCAAAAAATCGTCCAGATAGCTATCGGGACGTTAATCTATTGATTATCTTTGCAACTTTAAAAATTATAACCCGTGATAAAGCTACACGACAAATATTTTAAACCATTTATTTCTGCAAAGCAGATAGATGAAGCCATGCAGCGTTTGGCTATTGAAATTGCTGAAGATGTAGGGGATGAAATCCCAGTTTTTATAGGTATTTTGAATGGCTCATTTATGGTAGTGAGTGATTTTGTTAAGAAATATCCAAACCCTTGCGAGGTCACATTTATAAAATTAGCATCTTATGAAGGTGTTAAATCTACCGAAGATATCCAAAGGTTAATTGGGTTGACTCAAGATTTAACCGGGCGTACGGTAATCATTTTAGAAGATATTATTGATACTGGAAATACCTTGCATGAGGTACACAGGATTTTTAAAAACGAAAACGTAAAATCGTTAAAAATAGCTACCCTATTTCACAAACCTGAAGCCTATAAAAAAGATTTTAAATTACATTATGTTGGTATAGAAATTCCTAATAAATTTATTGTGGGCTACGGCTTAGATTATGATGGTTTGGGGAGGAATTTGCCAGAAGTATATCAAATAAAAGAAACGCAACACATGACAAACTTAGTATTATTTGGACCTCCAGGAGCGGGAAAAGGAACGCAAGCAAACTTTTTAAAAGAGAAATATAATTTAGTGCATATTTCTACAGGTGATGTTTTTAGGTTTAACATTAAAAATGAAACTGCTTTAGGAATGCTGGCTAAATCATATATGGATAAAGGCGAGTTAGTTCCAGACCAAGTAACTATTGATATGTTAAATGCTGAAGTTGAAAAAAACACCGATGCTAACGGGTTTATTTTTGATGGCTTTCCTAGAACAAATGCACAAGCAGATGCTTTAGACAAGTTAATGGATAGTAAAGATTCACAAATAAATGCCATGATTGCTCTTGAAGTAGACGATGAAATTTTAGTACAACGTTTACTTGAACGCGGAAAAACCAGTGGAAGAGCTGATGATGCTGACGAATCGATTATCCGAAACAGAATAACAGAATATTACAGTAAAACGGCTATACTAAAAGATTACTATTCGGCACAAAACAAATATTTTGGAGTTAATGGTGTTGGTAGTATTGAAGATATTACGGTACGCTTAAGTGCCGTTATAGACGGTCTTTAAAATTCCTGCGAAAGAAGGAATCTCATAAATAAAACTATAGTTTTATAATTGAAGCTATAGTTTTAATATTCTAAAATATTTTCGCTTCCGCGGAAAAATTAAAAGTTAAGAGTGAAAACTTTTAACTTTTAACTCTTAACTTTTAACTTGACTTATGACTGAAGGAAATTTTGTTGACTACGTAAAAATGTATGTTAGCTCTGGAAACGGGGGTAAAGGATCTGTGCATTTACATCGTGAAAAGTATATTACAAAAGGCGGTCCAGATGGTGGCGATGGTGGTCGTGGTGGTCATGTTATTTTAAGAGGGAATTCAAACCTATGGACACTACTGCATTTAAAATTTAAAAAGCATATTAGAGCAGGTCATGGAGGTCACGGCAGTAAAAGTAGAAGTTTTGGGGCTGATGGAGAAGATGTTTATATAGAGGTGCCACTAGGAACCGTTGTTCGAGATACGGAAACTAACGCTATTATTTTAGAAATTACCGAACATGGTGAGGAACAAATTATTGCCGAAGGCGGAAAAGGTGGCTTGGGGAATTGGCATTTTAAATCGTCTACCAACCAAACACCGCGTTATGCACAACCTGGTCTTCCTTTAGAAGAAAAGTACATTACCTTAGAATTAAAAGTGCTTGCCGATGTTGGGTTAGTTGGTTTTCCGAATGCAGGAAAATCTACATTGCTATCGGTAGTTACATCAGCAAAACCAAAAATTGCTGATTATGAATTTACCACGCTAAAGCCTAATTTGGGTATAGTTGAGTATCGCGATTTTCAGACTTTTGTTATGGCCGATATTCCAGGAATTATAGAAGGCGCTGCCGAAGGAAAAGGTCTCGGACATTACTTTTTAAGACATATAGAGCGTAATTCTATTTTATTGTTTTTGATTCCAGCCGATGCTGAAGATATTAGAAAACAATATGATATTCTGTTAGATGAATTGCGTCGCTACAATCCAGAAATGCTTGACAAAGAGCGTATCATAGCTATTTCAAAAAGCGATATGCTTGATGATGAGTTGAAAGCTGAAATGAAAGTCGAGTTGGATAATGAACTTCCTATTCCGTATCTATTTATTTCATCGGTGGCACAACAAGGTATTACAGAGCTTAAAGATATTTTGTGGAAGATGTTGAATGATTAGCGTTCAAATGTATAGCCAAATAGGTCTATTTCTTCTTTGTAGGTATTCAAAATGATATTATTAGTTTCTTTATCATAGTAATCTCTAAAATCTTTTTGTTCGCTTTTTACTTTGTGAGGTAGCGTAGTGTCTTCCATGTTTAATGCCTTGAACACTTTATGCACATCTTCGTCTAAATTTTCAAAGTGCCCAATAAAATCTAATGGAATATTGCCATTAAAGTTTTTAAGCCAATATAGTTGAGGACTTATCATTCCTTTTCCTGCAAACTTTAATAAAAAACCTTTAAAGGAGATATCTTTATCAATACCATGAATTTTCATATGCATCTCATCTCTCATAACATTATTGTACCAAGAAAAGGCTCTTGCCCAAGGATTTCGAACAATAGTAAATTTATAATATGATTTATATTGTTGTTTGGTAACCTTATATTTATTTCTAAAATTATAGGTCTTATCAAAATGGTGTTGCTTATTTCTGCGTAATAATTCCATAATATTTTCTTTAGAAGAAAATGTTTTTGGAATCAAATAGGGTTGTTCTATCATTCTTATGGTTCTATGGTCTTGTCCACCACGTCCATTATAATTTTCAAGATGACCTAATGCAGATTCAATACTTGTACCTGCACATTTAGGAATATGAATAAAGATACATTTGTATTTATGTGATATCATTTCTTCTCTTTTATCTTTCTGATTATTTATCTAAGTTAGCAAAAGATAAATTTGTGTTTGTTTAATGATTATGTATAAGAAATGTTGCGTGTTAGTAATTTTACCAACTCACTCTTGTTATTATTACTGACTCCTTATCATCTAAAAACCCAATGGAATAATACTTGCCTACAATTGTGTGAATTACGTATTGTTTTGAGTAGTTTTTTCTGCCTTTTTTTGTTCAATATATTCGAGTTCGTTAGAGTGTATTTTATTTTACTTTTCCTTAAATCCACTTATTTTTAGTTGACTTTCGATTTTTTTTATGTCCGCTTGTTCAAACACAGCTAAAAATGAAGAGGTATAATCTCCGAAATGGTCAGGATAAGAGGCGGTTTTATATTTTATTATTCCGCTATTTGGAAATTCCATATTCGTAACTTCGTTAAAATCCGTTTTATAAAAGTTAGATGAAGGATAAATTGCTCCATACACAAAATATCCAACGATTAAAATTGGTGTTAGAGCAAATATTCTTAATATTTTGTCAAATCCTTTTTTCTTGATCCACTTGTAAATCAAATATGAAATTACAATTGGAATTCCGACACCCAAAACTATTATGATAAAAAAAAAACGATTATTAATTCCATTCAGTTTTTCAGTATGACACACAATGTCAAGATAAAGTCTCGTTTGAATAACCTTCATCGATTGTTAAACGAAATTAGATAATTTTTCTGACAAAGTCAAGAAATTCCCAATTTGTGATTTTATAACGAACTAAAACTAACATTGGAATAATTTTTGTTTAATTTAGTGAAACTTCAATTTTTTAAATTGATTAGTTGATTCATTCTGATGACAATCAGAATACCATTAAAAAATTAAATCATGCGATTTTTAAAAATAGCCATCTTAGCAGTGCTCATTGTATCTTGCGCGCCAATCAGAGTAAATTACGACTTCGATAAACAAACTAATTTCCAGCAATACAAAACCTATAACTATTACGATGATATGGAAACAGGTTTGAGCGAATTGGATACAAAAAGACTTTTAGACGCTTTGGATGCTAAAATGACAACAAAAGGTTTTAGTCTGTCTAATACTCCAGACTTTTTTATTGATATTAAAACAAGGCAATATCAAGAAGCACAACGCCAGACAGTTGGTGTTGGCGTAGGCGGTGGTGGAGGAAACGTTGGTGGTGGTATTTCCATAGGCATACCGATTGGTCAATCTAAGATAAACCGTCAAATTACCATAGACTTTGTAGATGAAAACAAAAAACAACTCTTTTGGCAAGCTATTTGTGAATCAAATTATAACCCGAATGCAATACCAGGAGAGCGAGAGGAGCGCTTAATTGCAATAGTAGAAAAAGTACTAATGGCATACCCGCCAGCAAATTAGCTTAGTTTTTTACCAGTTTTTTACTAGCAATTAATGTATTGCTGGTATAGAAATTTGTAATGTAAATCCCTGGGCTTAAATGACTAATATCAATATTTTGGTTTTCGTAATTAGAAATAGATAGTGTTTTTACTTTTTTACCGTCAAGACTAACAATATCAACTTTTAGGTTTTGGTTGTTGTTGCTTTCAAACTTTAAATTTACAGACGTGTTTGCAGGGTTTGGGTATAATGAAATATTGAAATTGTTAACAGCACTTTCAATATCTTCAATACCTAAGGTTGAGTAATTTATTGTCCACGTAACAGTATATATATGAAAACTATTATGGTTGTCCACTTTAAGTAATGCAGTTGCATCATTCACCACCGTGGTTAAGGTGTTGGTGCCTTCAACCAAATCGGTTTCTAAAAGTGATACACCATCTACATTATTGGCTAAATTAGCGGCATTGAGTGTCCATTCGCTTTCTAAAGTATTCGGTATGGGCTTAATTAAATTAAGTTCAAAATTTAAAGGAAATGTAGGACTGTTAACGGTATTGGTATTTGGTGTATAAGAATCGATAGGCGACAATAAATCATGTATTTTTTCTATAATACCTTCTTGACATACCGCACAAAAAGGTTTGCCCAATACTTCCATTAAACATTCTTGGTGTCTGGGCTTATACCAGTCTTTTGGGTTACCACTAAAATCGAAATGTTGGTAGATATCAATATCGTTTGTTCCTACCCAATTTTTCCATTTTACTGCATTTGGGTTAGATTCTTGAGTCATATTAATACCCTCGGCAGCAAAAGTATCCCCTGGATAGTATTCGTCGTATAAATCAAATAGTGAATGCCCCATTTCATGTATGGTCACATCTGCTCCCCAATAGCCATTGTAAGCCATTGGGAATTCTCCGCCGCTACCACCATAATCGCTAGAATTCACAATGATAATAGCTTGGTCGTATTCGGGAAAATTAGAAGCTAATACAGCATTAATTTTTAATTCGGTGTTGTTGGCGTAATTACCATCAACTTCATAAAACAACCTTCTGTGAGCTCCATAAGAGTCATAAGTCGCATTAAAATAAGTGTCTACAAAGTCAGGAGTTAATCCAGATTCATCAACATCAGTAGCAGTGGCAGGATGGTCTGCACCACTTTCATTAGACGGTATTTTTATAGCGTATATATTAAAATAATTTTCATATGCTGTAAAAGGTGATAGTAGCAACATTTTATCTACAAAACTATTTGCATCAACCATAAACTGATCTAATTCTGAAGATAGATAGCCTTCACTAAGAATGACCAGATTAATCCGCTTGTCGTTTTCTCCAGAGTTTTTAATGGTTTCAACTGGAAAAACTTGAGCGCTTAAAATGGTACTGGCAAAAAGAATTGCAAAAAGTGTAATGTGCCTCATATTATTCTAGTTTGGTTTTTATGAGTTGTTTTACCGTATTTAAACTATCAACGATTTCGCTAATTTCTATAAACTTTGTGTCGGGGTGTAATTGTAGTTTCAAAGAAAGGTTTGCTCTGTTTTGTTCAATTTTTCGTTTTTCGAAACTAAGAGAATCATTAAGAATTTCAATAACCTTATTTAAAGGGTTTTTAATGTAGATGGTACTAAGCTCTGATAAACGATTACTTAGTTGGGTACATTTTAAGTCCCCCACAGAAGGTGTTTTTGTATATTTATTGTTAGAGTTTTTGAGTTTTCCCTCTGCAATTGTTTTGCTATGAAAATTGATGTTTTTTGTTCCTGATGCTATTTTTGTAATAGTGTAATTTAAAAATAGAAGTTTGGGGTTTTCACTTAAAATAATGTCTTTATTAACTGTGGGTTTTTTTGAAGCACAAGAAGCCATACTAAAAACAAACGTTAGTAAGAAAAGCTTTTTTATGTAATTACCACTTCTGGGGCAACAGTAATACATGTCTCTTTAAAGTTAGAACAATGCAAAGTTAAGAAAATAAAAAAAGAGGCTTATTAAAACCTCTTTTTGTTTAAGATAAATTAGCTAAGCAAGTCTTTATACTTGTCTTTATAACCATAAAGGACTAGAACATTTAAAACAAGTAATACTAAAGCTCCGGCAATACTTCCTGGTTCTAGTGTAGCATGAAATAATACGGCGTTTACAGAAATACTCATTAAAATTAAAGCTAATAAGGCTCCAAATTTGTTGAATATTAAAGCTAGACCCGCAACAATTTCAACAATAGCGACTAGCGTTAATGTTTTGGTGTTTACCAATGCTCCAAAATAAGCACCAGCATCAGCAGACATCTCTTCCATAGGAATAAAGTGTAAAAATTTGTTAAGTCCGAAAACTAAAACGAATAGTCCAAGAAGTATTCTTAGAATCATAAAAACTTTTGAATTCATAATGCTATATTTATTAGTTAGTGAATTGAAAGATAGTAAATTATAAATAAATCTTACAAAAACTTTGTCGAAACACAGTGGATTAACTAACCTGCTTTTTTATTCAATACTAATTCTAGTGCCTTTGCTATGGCTACTAAATTCTGGGGCATACATACTTTGTATTGTGGTAATACCATTGCTCATATTGCCTGCATTATTTACACGTAAATCATATTCAAAGACGTAGATACCTTTAGGTAAATAATCAAAAAAGAAGTTGGTGCTAGCATCTTTAGTGCTTTCGTAATACCCTAAGCTATCTTGCCATTTGTGTTTTGAAATTACATTTATAGGTTCTAAACCTGAAGCACGCATATCTTTCATATGAATGAACTCCATGTTTCTATCGCTTCGTAATTCTATGCGAACCCGAACTAAATCACCTACTTTTAAATTTGATTCTGAAGTTATTTCTGAAATTTCCTCACCAGTATCTGTATTGGTTTTAAGGAATAGTTTTTTCTTTAATTTTAGAGGTGTTTCGGCCGAAGTGATTTTATCTAAATCTTCAAAATACTGCCAGTATAAACTTCCCCAAGCTATACCATTTCCTTTTTTGGTAATTTTTATTTCTCCCATTTCTGGTTTAATTTCTGATGAAGTCCACGATGTTTTGTAATAGCCAGTTCCAGCTTCAACTTTTACATCTTTTAGTTTTGTAGAATCAAGTTGTTGATCACCTATAATCACATCAACCATATCGGTTACACTTAACCAATCACTACCTTGAAGCAATAAAGCGTATACAGCTTCGGTTGTAGCTTTGGTGGTTTTCCAGCGGTTTGTTTGCTTGTTTTTAAGTAACCATATTTTTAAATTGTCTATGGTTTCTACATCATTCTCAATTTCAGAAAATGCCTCAATTAAAAGGGCTTGGGTTTCAATTGGTGCTTGATACCAATACCATGAATTGGTATTTGCTTTCCAATACATGCCCAATTCTTTTGAGGTAATACTTGTTTCTTTTAAAGATTTTAAGATTGCGGAAGCTGTTTTAGCATCATCATTTCTATGGGAGACTAAAGCTATTAATCCTTTTGAATATAATGAGCGATTTAACCAATATTTCTGAATTTGCGATTGATAGTATGTTATAATAGTCTCAACTTCTTTTGACTTTTTAATGTTTGGATAAAAACTACGCATGTATAAATAATGTAATTGCGTATAGCTTAAATGATCTTTGTTTAAATCTACTTTAGCATCATATTTTCTAATATCGTTATATTCTTTTACAAATTGCATATCGAGGTATTTGATAGCTTTTTGAATCATAGATTCTTCGCTATCGCTCTGAATGACATTAAGTTGTTTAAGGTGTCCAAAACCAGTAATAATATGTTGTGTGATGTACCTGTTTTCTTGTCCACCATTAAACCAAGCCCAGGCTCCAGAATGCATTTGGTTAGATTTAAGCTTGTATATTGCCGAATGCAATTCATTATTCATTTTATTTAAATTGAATAATAAGGCAATGCGTTTTTTCTGTTCCGTTTCGCTTTGCGCATCACGTACCCATGGTGTTTCTTGAATTAAGATAGATTTAAGGTCTTGGTTTTTTTCTAAGTTAGAAAGTAAGGCGTCTGTATTTCTCCATTGATTGAATACCTCTTGAATTCTAGAATTAGAGTTGGTAATATGGCTCGCCAAAGCATTTCCATAATAGCGCGAAAATGTTTGCTCATTACATTCATAAGGATATTCTATTAAATAAGGTAATGCTTGCACAGCATACCACGCTGGATTGGAAGTCATTTCCAAAGTCAGTTTATGATTTTTAAGTGTTGTTGATATATTGCTTTTCAACTTATCTAAAGTGAATGTTTTGGTTTGGTTAGAACGAATCCACATCGGTAGGGTTTCAGTAACCAACATGCGGTTTGTTAAAACAGGTAGTGCATTTTGTTCGCCATCGCTATAATTTTTAGCTTTAGCAATGATTTTATACTGCACGGCCTGCACGTTATCTGGAATTGATAAATACCATGACACTTGGGTGTTTCCTTTAGCATCAACACTAAAGGTTTTATTGTTTTGAGAATTGTGAAGATTACTATTGATATCTTTTCCAGAAATAGCATCTGTCAATAATAAAACAGCTTCTCCTGATAATGCTTTGTCAGTTAAATTTGCAATTTTAGTACTTATGGTTATGTTGTCGCCTTCGCGTAAAAAACGTGGTACATTTGGTATGACCATCAATTCTTTTTGAGTTACTGTTGTTAAGGTTTTGGTGGCGTTTTCTAAAGTTTTGGTATGTGCTAATAATTGGAGCTTCCATTGGGTTAAAGCTTCTGGTGTTGTAAAGCTGAAACTAATATTTCCCGCTTCATCAGTTTTTAACTGTGGAAAGAAAAATGCGGTTTCTTGCAGGTTTTTGCGGATTTGGATGTTATCGAAATTTGAAATGTCCTCCTTTATTTCAGTTTTAGATTTATCATCCATTTCTACGGCAGCGCCTGTTATAATAACTTCTTCGAGATTAGAGCTATCACTTGATTTCATAAAAGGAATAGATTCTTCATCTTCCATTTCATCAGAAACAATTTGGACACCATCAGCTCTGCTACTAAAAGATTTTGAAAAATATATATTACTATATCCAAAATGAAACCCAAACCAATTTAACTGATCGTAATATTGTTGTGGGTAATTAACTCGTAATCTAGTATTATAAACTCTAAAATTACGTGTTCCAAAACTTGAATTTGCTTTGTTATGGCTAAATGCGGAATACGTTGGGTTTTGTATTGGGTTAAAATTCCAGTGATGTGTTTTGAATTGGTCTAAAGAAGCATCATACATGCCTGCTAATAATTCGGCACTTACTTTTTCACCGTAAGCTCCTTTAATTTTAAATTGCCAAGTTTCATCGGTTCCTGGTTGTAATTTATCTCTAAAGGTTACCGTTTCTATTTCTAAATTGGTTTTAGGGTAGGGTACACTAATTACCTGAGAACCTGATTGAAAACTATTAAACGCAGCAAAACTATAATGGATTACCAGTCCACCTAAATCGTTTTGCGTAACTGGAATGCTAATTGTTTTCTTGTTTGAGTTTAAGGTAATGATTTCTGTTTTTATGATGTTTTTATCTTTTTCTACAGATACTGTAACTGCTAAGTTAACAGCTGCCGACCCCATTGTTATATAGGCCGTATCTCCAATGTTGTACGACGATTTATCGGTTGTTATGTTAAATAGTTGTTTGTCTGCAACCGTTTTATCATTCTTGCTATATAGCGTTGTTTTAATTTCGTCTTTTACCAACTGACCAAATTTATCTTTGCTTTCTAAAGTGATTAGATATTGACCGGATTGCCATTTTTTAATTTTACCAAGATTGAGTTTTGTTGTATTTGCTGTGTTAAACGATGCTATAAATGCTAGTTTGCCCTTTTTCCAATGATTTGGATTTTGCGCATTATTATACATGTCATGTGGAAATAGATTTTTAAAATCTTCCTCAAAAAAATCTTGATAATCGGGTGCAGACCAAGGACGCGGTCTTAATACCGAATTTGGTGTTTGTAATTTGTAAATTTTAATTGTGCCTTTAGCAGGAACAAATTCGCCATTTAAGTTTTTGGTGTCAATAGTTATAGCATGGGTTTTTTTGCTTTTATCTAAAATGCCATCGATGCTCATGTTAGCGATTAATGCATGATAGCCAACATATACAATAGTAGTTGTACTTCTGGTTTCACCATTTAAATCGGTAACATCGGCTATTATTTCATAATTAAAAATAGGTGAATTTGTTTTATCTACGCTATTGTCAGGAATGGCCTTAAAGGTTATTTCAAATTCACCTTTATCATTGGTCATTGTTTCGCCATGAGTTATTTCTTGAGGGGCGCTATTTATCCAAGGTCTGTGCCAAAAAGACCATCTTGGATACTGCACTTTGCGGTGTACACGATATACTACTTTGGCATCGGTAATGTTGCTCCCAGCATAAGCTAAAGCCTTTCCTTTAACGGTTACGGAATCATTAATTTTAAACGTTTCTGCAACGGGTATGAATTTTGCTTCAAATTTTGGACGTTTGTATTCTTCTACCGAAATATTAGCATTGCCATCCAACCAAACTTTTTTGCAAGAAATATTTAAATTATAATTTCCAGTTAAACCATTATTTGGAAGTATAAATTTACCTTGAAATGAGCCAAATTCATTAGTGACAAAATCAATTATTTTGATTTCTTGACGGTTTACGTCTCTTAACATTACATTTAGTTTCATATTAGGCAAAACCTCAGATTTGCCTCTTTTAGTTTGCATTGCAATACCTTTAAAATAAATGGTTTGCCCAGGCCTGTATATGCTTCTGTCTGTAAATAAGAACCCTTTATAGCTTATTTTTTCTTGCTGCTGTTTGTATTGTTGGTTAATGTATAAATCTTCAAAATAAGCAACATCGTTTATGTGTTTTACTTTCAGTTTTACATTTCTGTACCAACTGTTATTTTTTTCAATTTTAATCTCACCTAAATTATTGGTCGTATAATTTTTTGTTGATATTTTATCACTATTCTTTTTATAATAGGATAATTCTACTTTAGCATTTGTGATTGCTGCACCATTATTTCTATTAATAATTTGAAATATTTTATGTTGAGGTGTTTCGGTTTCCACTAAAGCCATATTGGTAACTTGTATAGTGGCAAAAGCAAAAGTATTTGTGTCGCTTTTTAAAGTGCTAACAATTAAATATCTACCATTATTTAGTTTGGGAATTAAAATTTCGGTACTGTGCGTTTGATAATCTTGCTCATTTCTTAGCTTGCTATTCCATTGTTTTATAGCATTTAAGTTACTTATAAAGGCAAGTTGTTCATCTTTTCTATAGGTTTTGTTGAACTTTTGTAACTGACTCTCCGATAGCTTATATATATTGAATTTTAGTGAATCCAGATTTTTATAGCGTACGAGTAGGCGAGCATACTTTTTAATAGGAAGAAAATCTTCGGTAGTAATTTGAAGGGTTTGTTGTTCGATTTGAGATTTTAGGAGAGCACATTTTTCGGCACCTTTGCTTTTTTGGAATTTAGAAATAACGGCATTACAAATATCAATAGCTTCTTTCGCTCTCCAACGGTATTCATTTTTGGTCTCGACAGCTACCGGCATAGGCTGATATTTTTGACTTTGTTGGTTGTATATGGATGCTATTTCAAAATCATACAAACTAGAAACCTCATGTGCTTTTAATTGGTCGCTTTGGGTTTTATAAGCATCTAATAAAATAGTTTGTTTGTTACTAAAAGTGGCATGCTGTTTTACAAATTTTAGACGTTCTATATTTACATCTGCTAGGGCAAATGGTGATTTGTCCTTTAAATGAAATCGAATTAAATCTTTATAGATTTTTAAAGCATTTAATTGTAATGACGTTGAATCTCTAGACTCTATTTTTAAGGTTGAAAATGTTTCTGCATGACTTAAAAACTTTGGATTATCAATTTTAAATTTATAAGCAGGGTTGGTAATATGGGTTTCATTTGTTTTGTAAAATGTTAAAGCTGTATGGTTTAAAAAATCAAATAGAGTAGGTCTGTAAATTTTAGAACCATTATGTTCATTTAATAAAACACTAAAGCGTTCTAGAGGTTCCTGCTGGAGCATTAACCCATTTTGCAACGCGTTTTGGTAATGTATATGAATCTCATTAAAAAGGGTTTGTAAGTCCCAAGTTCTAAAGTCTTCAACATCTATTTTTTTAGAAGTTTTTGTTCTGTTGTAAAATCGCCATCTGTTTTGGTTAAAGTATTGCCAATACAAATTAGCAAGGATGCTTTCTAAAATGTTTTTAGTTGGAAAGTTACTAAGCGCAATTTGCTTTTTAAAATCATTAATAATGTTCAGTTGGGCATCTTTCTCTAAAATTAAAGCAAACTTGCTTTTAAAAAGCATGATTTTTATAAGTTGTGGATGGTTTTTGTCTTTTATGGCTTGCTTTTCAATAGCATCAACAATGTTTAAAGCAGATTTAGGCAAACCTTTAGTTTCAAATTGATTGACTTTTTCCCAAAACGATTCGTAGTTTGGTTGTTGTGCAATAGAAAAATTTGCAAAAAGTATAATCATTAGTATGGATAGTCTATGTTTCATTATATGCTGAATTTATTTCAGTAGTTCTGAATCTGTTTTTTAAAATACTTTCAAAAGCTGTACCAAAAAAAAACACAAATGAGAGAATTGTATTTTTGGTTGAGGGAAGGTAAGATTTTTATTAGTAAAATAGAAACAGTATTTTTGCGTTATCTACTTAATTGCTATGAATAAATTTTTGCTCCTGTTTTTATTTCCAATTATGGCAATCTGTCAATCTAATCTTGATGGGGTAGAATCACTTTTTCAAAAAAAACAATTTAAAAAAGCTGAGAATTTATTAGTTAAATTTTTAGAAGCAAATCCTAATGATCAACAAGCTATTGAGTTGTTAGGTGATGCTTATGGATATCAAGAAAGGTGGGATTATGCTATTGATACTTACGAAAAGCTAGTGATAGCTAACGAAAACAATGCCAATTATCATTACAAGTATGGCGGTGCTTTGGGTATGAAAGCTTTGGAAAACAAGTTTAAGGCTTTAGGTTTTATTGGCGATTTAAAATCATCGTTTTTAAAGGCTGCAGAATTAGATGAAAATCACATTGGTACGCGCTGGGCTTTGGTGGAACTATATATGCAACTGCCAAGCATTCTTGGAGGAAGCAAAAGCAAATCTTTAAAGTATGCGTATGAGTTAGAAAACATCTCTAAGGTTGATGGATATTTAGCAATAGGGTATGTTTACGAATATGATGACGAACCTGAATTGGCTGAAAAATATTATAAAATGGCAATAAAAGAAGGTGGATCATTAACCTGTTTTGATAAGTTGACAAAGCTTTATGAAAACGAAAATGAACCTCAAAAAGCCATAGGTACTATTGAAAAAGCTAAAGATAAGCACAAGCGCAACGCTCTGCATTACCAAATAGGTAAAGTGGCAGCAGAGTACAATGTAGAACTCCAAAAAGGCGAAGCGTGTTTGCATACCTATCTTAAAAACTATTCTGCCGAAGATGGTGTTCCTAAAGCATGGGCAAATTATCGTTTATCCCAAATTCACATGCATAAACGAAATAAAACTGAAGCCTTAAGATATATTGATATGGCTATTGCCGAACTTCCAAAAATAAAACCATTTAGAAGACAAAAGGAGGAGATTTTAAATCTCTAATATTTAGGTATTACTACACACTTCATCTACAACATTGCAAGTGGGCGAGCTTTCCTCTTCAATCCACAATGTAGGTTAATTAGTAGTTATGACTTTTAGTCTTTTCAAAAACATTCAATTTCAAGAAGAATCATTCGAGAATTCGTAACGAAAAAACTATATTTGAAAATCTTCAAAACAACATAAATGAACGTACATTTTATAGCTATTGGAGGTGCAGCCATGCACAATTTAGCTCTAGCATTGCATAATAAAGGCTATCATGTAACAGGAAGTGATGATACTATTTTTGAACCTTCAAGATCCAGATTAGAAGCCAAAGGCTTATTGCCCGAAACTTTTGGTTGGTATCCAGAAAAAATCACATCAAATTTAGATGCTATTGTTTTAGGAATGCATGCGAAAGAAGATAATCCTGAGTTGCTAAAGGCTCAAGAGTTAGGCTTGAAAATTTATAGTTATCCTGAGTTTTTGTACGAACAGTCCAAGCATAAAACCCGAGTAGTTATTGGAGGTAGTCATGGTAAAACCACCATAACATCTATGATTTTGCATGTGATGCATTACCATGATAGAGAGGTGGATTACATGGTAGGTGCCCAGTTAGAAGGCTTTGATGTGATGGTGAAACTCACTGAAAATAATGATTTTATAGTTCTTGAAGGTGATGAATATTTAAGCTCGCCGATAGACAGGCGACCAAAATTTCATTTATATAAACCCAATATTGCTTTATTAAGCGGTATAGCTTGGGACCATATAAACGTGTTTCCAACCTATGAAAATTATGTAGAGCAGTTTAGCATTTTTGTAGATTCTATTGTTAGCGGTGGAAGTATCAACTACAATCAAGAGGATTCCGAGGTTAAGCGTGTTGTGGAAGCTAGTGAAAACACGATTAGGAAACTAGCATACCAAACTCCAGATTATAGTATAGATAATGGGCAAACCTTATTAGTAACATCTGAGGGTGATTTACCGATAGAAGTTTTTGGTAAACACAATTTGAACAACCTTGCTGGGGCAAAATGGATTTGCCAACATATGGGAATTGATGAAGATGATTTCTATGAAGCTATTTCAACTTTTAAAGGTGCAAGTAAACGCCTGGAAAAGATTGCAGAAGGTAAAACCAGCGTAGCTTACAAAGATTTTGCACACTCGCCAAGTAAAGTTGAAGCCACGACACAAGCCGTTAAAGAACAATATAAAAACAGGACTTTAGTGGCCTGTTTGGAGTTACATACCTACAGTAGCTTAAATGCTGAATTTTTAAAAGAATATAAAGGTGCACTTGATGCAGCCGATGTTGCTGTGGTATTCTATTCGCCACATGCCGTAGAAATTAAAAAGCTGGAAGAAGTAACCCATAATCAAATAGCTAATGCTTTTGAGCGTGATGACTTAATTATCTATACCAATCCAGACGATTTTATAGAATTTTTATTTTCTCAAAACTTTGATGATAAAGCGTTATTGCTCATGAGTTCTGGTAATTATGGTGGATTGGATTTTGATGCGGTTAAGGGATTGATTGTATAAATTGTTTATCGTTTTAAGCAATCTCTGCTAATAAAGTTTCAGTCAAATAACCACTATCTGATAATAACCTTCCATGATTTTTTATTTGATTTTAGAATGTATAAGCCAGTCGATAAGTTATTTATTTCAATTTTTGTGGTGCTGTTTTCCTCAAAATAATTTGGACTTACGGGTATTAAATTCCCGTATAAATCAAATAATATGAATTCTTCATTTCCAAAAGTATTAGTAATCGTTATTTCATTTGATATAATTAAAGGGTTAGGATACAAAGTCATGCCAGATTCTTGGTTAACTTCATTAGGTGTTGTTGGTTTGATAAAATAAGATTCAGCTAAATTAAAGGCATCAATACCAATTTGCTCACCAATTATTCGTCCAGGAATGTCGTCCATTGGCGGGTGAATACCTCCCCAAATTCTAGATAAACTACATTGATCTGAAGCATCTCTATATGTTGCCCATTGCAATGTTATATCTTGGCTAGGTCCTTCTTCAAAAACAAGAAACTCATTTTGTTTCGCTATAAACTCACCCATGCCACCAGGAAAAAACTCAGTTCCTGTTAGTAGGGTCATAATTTCGGCTGCTGCTCTGGAATAGGTTGAATGTCCAGAAACATATCCAGCAAATGGTGGTGTTACAAATGAAGGTCTTTGATATGGCCACCAATTTTCGGCTAAAATCCAACCAACTCCAGCAACATCGGTCTCTACATCATTGATATAATCATGACCTCGCCAAGTGTTGAGTTTTATTTTGCCTAAGTGTTCATTACTTGTTCCAGCTAGGTCATCAGATTCATTGACTATTTCAATAAAACCATCCATTAAAGGAATACCATCTTCATGATAATTGTCCAATGTGTTATCGGTGCTCTGCCCTTTATCTGCCATGTATCGTATTGCAGAAATAGGTCTGGTATAGTCATACCAGCCTTTAATGCTCCAAGCCGATATGGCGGCATCATGCATAGCTCCTGCTAGCATAAAATATGATTTAACATCCCATTCTAAATTGTTTAAAATATCACCTTCACCTTTCATCCGTTTTTCAAATAATGGGTGATCGCTAACATAATTTAATAGAACAAACCAATGACCTGGAGGCGTTTCGGAATCTGGGCCATCTGCCCAAAATTCAGCCAAAACCCTAGCGTAATCACCTCTTGGGACCATTTGCGGCTGGTATGGCGCATTTGTAATGGGGTTTGATGAATGCCCAGTGCCTATATCTCCACCATCCATTAGATTATAAAAATCATCATAATCAGCAAAATCATTTGGAAATAAAGAAATCGGGATGTTACCTATAGACTTTGGAGAGATGTCCCATAAAACACCATCATCTGGGGATAAATGTGCTCCCCAAACGGAAACTAAAGAAAACCCCCATTTATAAATATCATTTGATTGCGCGTCTCCTGTTCCTATTGTTGGTGGTTGTCCGGGGTCATGAAAAACACGATAGGTATTTGAGTCGCGTTCAAAGTTGGTTAACATATTATTATTTAAAGCAAAAGGCGAAGCATTTCCCCATTCTGGACTTAAAAAACCGGGTGTTGTTTCTCTGATTACATTTCCGCTTTGATCAATAAATACTTCCAAAGAAAGCGGTTGCCATCTGTTTGGGTCACTAATGGTTTCATTTCCACTAACTGCCGGAACTAAAGGGTCATTTACGGGTTCATAATATTCATTATCATAAGCATTAGACTCATTTGTGCCATCTTGAAAGCCAAATTCAATAATCTTGGCAGCAATGTAATTACCTAAAGCTGCAGGGTTACTATTGGAATAATCAACCGAAGTCTCATTAGTATCATAGCCTAATAATGCCATCAAATCATCAAGATTAGCCGAAGTTATCTGAGCATTTGGCGATTTGCTAAAACGATGCTTTAAAATTCTATAAGCTGCATAACTTAAGGTTTCATTAATACTAGCTATTGTATCTTGAGGTGAAATAAATTCATCTAACTCACTACTAAAACCTTGGACTTCTTTTCCTATAAAATAAGTTTGAGCGTCATCATTATATATGGCCCAAGCATCATACATGGCAATGCTGGTATGAAATAAATTGCGAGCATGAACTGTTGGTCTGGCAAAATCATTTCTAATAGCATCAAGTAAAACTTCATTCCATAGTCTTGCTACGGAATAATCATTTTCTTCTACATCGGGACTTGTTAAAGTTATATTTAAGCTAATAACGTCTGTAGAACAAATATCATTTCTGCTTATTATTGAAATACGACCTTGAGAAGCCACATGCCATCTAACGCTAATGCTATTTGTACCTTGACCATCTAAAATTTCACCGTTTGTAACCGTCCATTCAAATTGGTCTTCTGTATTTGAAGAATATGTATAATTTTCAACACTTAAAGTATTCGTAGTCGTATTTCCAGTTATTGACCCTGCTTCTAAAAAAAGACAAGAACCATTGTCTATAGTGGCGTTAGGGTCATAGTTGCATGAATTGGTATCCGTACAGCCTTCTATTTTTACAGCGGTATTATCTGGTACTATTGAATAACCACTTCCTTCTGTAATTTTAATGGTATTATTAACAGGCACATCAAAGAAGGTTTCTTTTGAGCCCAAAGGCCATGTTACAACAATGCTGTTTATTACTGAGGCGGTCGATAACCCAAAGTGAACTGGTAAAATGGATTGGGAAAGGTAAGCAGATCCATGGTGATATCTAAATTGATCGGGACCCGTATTAGGATATAGTTCAACTTTTGTACCTATAGCGTTTGTGTTGGAAGCTGTACCTTCAAGTTCTATCTTAATGTAATTGCCACTTGTTTCGTTAGTAAAAAAAGTATCGATACTTGTGTTTTCGTATAAATAAAGTTTACCAGAAAAATTTGTAACAATTAAATCTAAATCACCATCATTATCATAATCAAATGAAATGGTACTCCTACTTTTTGATTCTTCAATTGGTGAATCCGTTAGAAGTGTATCCTCAAACGCCCTACCATTTGGGCCTGGAACATTTTTAAAATACTTGTTAGGGATTTTTTGTATCATGCCATTGGCTATATACAAATCTTCATAACCATCATGATTAAAATCTGAAAAGTTGATACCCCAAGACCAACCCGTATTGAAAATCCCTAAATCTTGGGCTAGATTTTCATAAGTGTTCTCACCGTTTTTAACATAAAAACCATTGGTGTCAATATTTGTGACTAATAACTCAAAAACGCCGTTGTTATCAAAATCGCATGTAGCTAAGCCCATACCGCAAAAAGGATCTTCAATGCCAAATTCTATAGCAGCTTCGGTAAAACCAGTTCCATTTTGATTTACTAAAAAAAAGTTATTTTGAGCAAAATCATTTGCGACATATAAATCTATGTAAGCATCGTCGTTTGCAATAATAGGAATGGCAGATAGACTATTAGATTGACCTCCAACATTTGTATCTGAAATAAGTGTAAAAGTCCCATTACCATTATTTTGAAAAAGTTTGTTATCTGTAGTTGATTTATAATCAGTAAGATATAAGTCTAAAAAACCATCATTATTATTGTCAAACCATAAAGCACCGGAATAGTAGCAGTTTTCACAGAAAGTATTAATTCCTAAAAGAATAGTTACATCGGAAAAGGTCCCATTGCCGTTGTTATGATAAAGTTGACTTTGTCCAGCATTTGCTAAAAAGATGTCTGGATAGCCGTCATCGTCGTAATCTCCCCAAGACACTGCCATTTTATCTCCAAGCTCAAGCCCATTATCTAAATTAATATCATGATTAAACCCTTCTGCAAAACCGGCTTCAATAGTTACATCTTCAAAGCTTCCATTATTATTGTTTTTTAATAACCTGCTCCAGGTAGTAGGGTTGTTTTCATCAAAAGTTTTTTCGCCAACAATAAATATGTCTAAATCATTATCTAAATCATAATCTGCAACGGCAACACCATTATTATTGAAGATTTCACCAAGTCCAGCTTGTATGTCTACTCTTCGAAATTGTTGTGCATTTAAGTCTAAATGAAGGAATAAACTACAAATTAAGATAAACAAATAACGACTATATATAGTGTTCTTTTTCATGTTAAATAGAGAGAGAAATTGTTTTTTAGTAAATATAAAATTTAAAAACCAAAAGATAAAAAAATTGCGTGCATTTTCGATATTTATTCAAAGAAAGTCAAGATTGAAAAACTTTCGCTAAAAAGGCCTCAACACTTGATTTATTAGCCCGAATCAATTCATTTTTAGCAAGTTCTACATCCTTTGGTTTTTTGTCTTGTGAGAGTTTAAACTTGCCTTCCCAACTATTAATAGTAATTTCAAACATCTTTATATAATCTAAATAAGCCTTCATGCTTCTGTTATCAGGTGCTAAAATATATTTATGTTCTGGCGCTTCCAAAAACTCGGTCATAGTTATTAATGATTGCTTTAGAGCGTCTTTACTTTCAATAGCTTTAACCGTGCCTTTTAGATGTACTTTAATATAATTCCATGTTGGTAATTGCTTAGAAGCGTAAACACTAGGGGAAATATAACATTGCGGACCAGAAAAAATAATGGTAATGTCTTGGTCGTCTTTCATACGTTCAGCCTGAGGATTGTAAATATCAATATGCCCTATGAGTTTCCCAGCTTCATTATAAATTAAAGGTAAATGCGTGATTAATGGTGCATTATCTTTTGTTGAGATTACTGTAGCCAAAGGATACGTTTTAATCACTTCTATCATGTGATCAATATTGTTGTCTTGATGATGTTTTGGTGGATAATTCAATGTGTGTTTTTTATGCCATTCAAGAATGGAGACTCTTATTTTTTAATTTATGATTGTAATGACATTTGAAATTTACGATAAAAGAATATCATTTAAAAACTTATTTTTTATTCTATTTTCTTACATAATTTAGTTTTTTTTCCGATAAAATGTTGTAAATGTTCGATAAAATGTTTAGATTCGTCATCTAATTACCCCAACTATGAAAGTTCAACAAATTTCACTTACAGAAAATAATTGGTCAAATACTATAGATTCTATACATATAGAAGCTAATTTATTCTTACTATTTATATCTCCAGAGTTTAACTTAAAGCATGAAGTTTTAGGTGCTTTAAATAAAAAGTATCCAGGATCTACAATAATAGGATGCTCTACTGCAGGTGAGATATCTGATGTAACAGTAAAAGACAAAACCGTATCGTTAACAGCAATTCAGCTAGAAAAAACAACCTTAAAAAAAGTTTCTTTTGAAATAAAGGATATGAACTGTAGCTTTAAAGCGGGCAAAAATATTGCTAATAGTCTAGATAAAAATGGTTTAAAGCATGTTATTGTTTTAAGTGATGGATTAAACGTTAATGGTGCCGATTTAGTTTCTGGTTTAAAATCAAAGTTACCTCATGTGAGTATTACAGGTGGATTGGCAGCAGATGGAGCAGATTTTAATAAAACGTTTGTAATTAATGATGATCAAATAGTTGATAAAACAATAATTGGACTTGGTTTTTATGGTAATGATTTAAAAGTTGGATATAGCTCTAAAGGCGGTTGGGACAGTTTTGGAATTGAAAGATTAGTTACAAAATCCGATAAAAATGTACTATATGAGTTGGATGGAATGCCAGCTTTAGAAATTTATAAATCGTTTTTAGGCGAACATGCAAATGATTTACCTAGCTCAGGATTGCTTTTTCCATTGAGTATGAGGAATAGTGAAAATGCAATACCTTTAGTAAGAACAATTTTAGCAATAAATGAAGAAGAGCAAAGTTTGACTTTTGCAGGGAATATACCCCAAGATTCCTATGTTCGATTAATGAAAGCCAATATAGATAGATTAATTAGTGGTGCTGAAGACTCAGCAATTTCAGCTAATAAAGACTTAAAAGAAACATCAGAACTAGCAATTCTTATTAGTTGTGTTGGCCGAAGATTGGTTTTAAAACAATTAGTAGAAGAAGAAGTGGAAGCGGTACGCGATGTTATAGGGGGTAAACCAGGTATTACAGGGTTTTATTCCTATGGTGAAATTGCACCATTTGGTGAGTTTTCGCCTTGCGAATTGCATAATCAAACCATGACAATAACAACACTTTCAGAATGTTAAATAATGATTTACATAGGCTTTTAAGGCGACAGCTAAGAAAAGCAAATTTAAATGATTTTGATAATCCTCAATTAGCAGATTTTTTAAGTACAATTAATGATGCTTATAAGAGTTTTGATAAAGATATTTCTCATATAGAAAATATTCTGGAGCTAAGTTCAAAAGAACTTTTTGCTGCCAATCAAAAATTAATTAACGAACGAGATACTACTAAAACAAAATTAAAAAATTTAGTAGATAATATTGGAGGCGTTATTTTTGAAACCGACATGGATGGGAATTTTACGTTCCTAAACAACGCTTGGGAAAAATATTCAGGGTATAATATTGAAAAAACTTTGGGTAAAAATTTTAAGGATTTTTTAATTGGTAAAAATATTGAAGGGGATAGGGATTTCCACGAGTTATTTTCTAAAAAGCAGAAACGTATTGAGTTTATTTTTAAGCACAAAAAGAATAATAAATCAATGTGGTTTGAGTTAAAGTCAAAACTAATTAAAGATAATAATGGTTTGCCAGTTGGTTTTATTGGTACAATTATAGAAGTGACAGATTTAAAAGAAACAGAAATTCAGCTGCAAAAAGCAAGTAAATCTAAAGATGAGTTCTTATCAACCATGTCTCATGAAATTAGAACACCATTAAATGCTGTTACAGGATTAACAAATATTCTGTTAATGGAAGATTATTTGCCAGAACAAGTTGAAAACCTCAAAGCCTTAAAATACTCGGGAGAACATTTATTAGGTTTAATAAATGACTTGTTAGATTTTAATAAAATTAAATCTGGAAAATTAAAACTTGTAGAAAAAGATTTTAGCCTAAATTATTTTTTAGAAAATATAAAATCTCATTTTGTATTAAGGGCAGAAAAGAAAGGAGTCGTTTTTAATGTTACAAAAGAAAATGATATTCCAGATAACATTATTGGAGATAAATTAAAACTCACGCAAATAGTAAAAAACTTGCTAAGTAACTCTTTAAAATTTACAGAAAAAGGAAGTATTGTGCTTAGTGTTAAAAATTTAGGTATAAATAAAAACAAAATAAGCCTTAAGTTTAAGGTTGTAGATACAGGTATAGGTATATCTAAAAGTAGACAAGACTCTATTTTTGAAAGTTTTATGCAAGCTAATTCCGAAACTTCAATAAAATATGGAGGTACTGGTCTTGGTTTATCAATTAGCAAGAAATTATTAAACCTGCAGAAAAGTGATTTAAAGGTTGAAAGTCAATTAGGATATGGAGCAACTTTTTCTTTTATTATTACATACAAGGTAAGTAATAGGCTTAACCTATACGAGCCGAACATGATAAAAATGCAACCAAATTATGAGCCTTTAAATATAAATGTATTAATTGCAGAAGATAATAAAATGAACGTTCTTATTTTAAAACGGTTCTTTTTAAAATGGAAAGTAAATTATAAAGTAGCAGAAAATGGTCAAGAGGTTCTAGAGCTTTTAAAAGATTCTGATTTAGATTTTGATTTGGTTTTAATGGATTTGCAAATGCCAATTTTAGATGGTTATGAAACCTCTAAAATTATTAGAAATATGTCAGATATATCTAAATCAAATATTCCAATAATAGCCTTAACCGCATTTGCTCAAACTGATATTAAAGAAAAAGCAAAACGTTATAAGATGAATGGATTTATGGGTAAACCATTTAGCCCTGAAAAACTTTATGTATTATTGAAATCTTACTCCAATAATACTCTAAATGAGCAAGTTATTTAGTTGTTTGAAAAAAGATAAATACTTTACAAATAATTTAATTGTTTGTAAAGTATTGAATATTTATCTTTAACCAATGCAAGAAAAATCACCCTCATTACCCATAAAAAACTGGAGTCAAGACGATCAGCCACGCGAAAAATTACTCTATAAAGGTAAGTCTGCTTTAAGCGATGCAGAATTAATAGCCATATTAATAGGTTCTGGTAATAAAGATGAAAGTGCTGTAGCCTTGTGCAAACGTATTCTATCCAATGTCGATAATAATTTAAGTGAGTTAGGTAAGTTGTCTATCATGCAACTTACTGAATTTAAAGGCATAGGTGAGGCAAAAGCAATATCTATAATAGCAGCTTTAGAATTAGGACGACGACGACGAAGTGAGGAAGCTCTGCAAAAGAAAAGAATAACATCTAGTATATCTGTTTTTGAGCTCATGCAACCTATTATTGGCGAACTACAACACGAGGAGTTCTGGATTATTTACACAAATAACTCTAATAAAGTCATTCAAAAAAATCAATTAAGTAAAGGCGGAATAACAGGAACATTAGTAGATGTTCGTTTAGTGCTTAAAAAGGCACTAGAAGTTGGTGCCATAGGATTAATTTTGGTACACAACCATCCATCTGGAACTTTAAAACCAAGTAACGCTGACAAACAAATCACCCAAAAATTAAAAGTTGCAGCACAAAATTTAGATATAAAGGTTTTAGATCACTTAATTATAACAGAAAAAGCATACTTTAGTTTTGCAGATGAATCATTATTGTGAAAGTGCTAAAAAAAATCAAATATAAAATCCCAAAATCCTAAATAATAAAACAATGGAATTTGTAATTTTTTAAAATTGAAATTTTTCAAAAAATGCTTTTAGTTTATACCCATAAAATATCTCCTAGATTAAAATATGTTTTCAAGCATATCTGCACAAGAGTTTTGGGTGTAAAAGTAAGTTTTACTACTAAAATAGAAGTGTTTATTGCACACGACAGCATGAAAATGTCGTACACCAAACAACAACTAGGAAACGAGTTTTTTATTAAAAGTCATGATATTTTATTTGAGCAAGGTTTGAGTGATGTCGATATTAATATACATGATTGGGGGCGGACAAAATGCTTTTTTTATAATGGAGATAAAAGCGCTATGCCTTTTGATATTTTTTCGGCTTCCTTTTATTTATTGTCACGTTATGAGGAATATTTGCCTCATGTAAAAGATGAGTTTGGGCGCTTTACCGCAACGGAGAGTTTAGCCTACAAAGAAGGGTTTTTACATCAACCCGTTGTGGACATTTGGGCCTATAAATTTAAAGCTGCTTTACAAAAACAATTCCCAGAATTTAAATTTCCAACAAAAACCTATAGTATAAAGCCTATTATTGATGTGCCTAGTGCATATAGTTATAAATTAAAAGGTATTATGCGGACTTTAGGAGGTGTTATTAAAGATTTTTCAAGACTTAGATTTAGAAGTTTGTATTATAGGTTTGCTGTTTTACTTGGTTTTAAACATGATCCGTTTGACACCTTTAAATATTTAATAAATAGACAAAAAATATCCAATTTTAAATTTCTTTTCTTTTTTTTAATAGGAGATTATTCGACTTACGATAAGGGTATTAATCCAAATAAAAAAAGATTTGTATCTCTTATAAAACATGTAGCAGATTATTGTAACGTTGGTCTCAAAATATCTTTTTTAGCTATAGAAGATGAATCTATTTTAAAAAAAGAAAAATCACGAATGGAAGATATCCTGAATACCAATTTAAAAGCATCAAGGCAATCTTTTTCAAAACTTAATTTGCCTGAATCATATAGGAACTTGATAACATTGGAAATTCAAGAAGATTATACTATGGGTTATGTAAATCAGGCTGGATTTAGAGCAGGTTCTTGCACGCCTTTTTTATTTTATGATTTAGATTATGAAGTGCAAACGCCTTTAAAAATTAACTCGTATCAGGTTATGGATTATGCATTATTAAAAAACCAGTCTTTACTGGATAAAAAGAAGCTTTTAAATGAAATCATTTACGAAATAAAACAAGTAAATGGGGAATTTGTTCCAATATTTCATAATTATACATTTAGCGATAGTCATAGATGGAAGGGGTTTAAGGAATTGTTTAATATAATTTTAGATTCAGCAAATGAAGCTTAATGGTATTACAGATGTTTTTTTTGATTTAGATCATACCTTATGGGATTTTGATAAAAACTCGGCGTTGACTTTTGAAAAAATTTTCAAAATAAATGATGTTAGTTTAAGTATAGATGATTTTCTGTTACATTATGTGCCTATAAATTTTAAATATTGGAAGCTTTATAGAGAAGAAAAAATAGAAAAAGAAGCCTTGCGTTATGGAAGATTAAATGATGCTTTTGAGGCTGTTGGTTTTCAGGCCGAAGAGTGGTTAATTTATAAACTATCAAAAGATTATATAACGCACCTTTCTACATTTAACCATTTATTTGAAAACACATTTGAAATCTTAGACTATTTAAGTGTTAACTACAATTTGCACATTATAACCAATGGATTTGATGAAGTACAACATAAAAAGTTAACGCAATCTAAAATTATTAAATATTTTAAAACAGTAACCAATTCAGAAATGGTTGGTGTTAAGAAACCCAATCCTGAAATTTTTAATTTTGCGCTTGAATTGGCAAATACTAAAGTAAGCCAAAGTATTATGATTGGGGATAGTTATGAAGCCGATATACTTGGAGCGAAAAACATTGGAATGGATGTTGTTTTTTTTGATTTGAATAATATGACTCTAGATAATAACATAAAGCAAATTGATAATTTAATGCAACTAAAAAAGTATTTGTAAATAGGCACATCTTATTTTATGTTAAAATTTTTTACAAAAGTGTATCTTTACAAAAAGTGTTTAATCATAATGTTTAAAAAAAAATGAAGGCTAATTTTTTTCCAATATTAATAGCTTGTTTTATAGCTACATCGGTATTTTCTCAAGCAAATTTAAATAAGTATAAATACGTTATTGTACCTAATAGATTTGATTTTTTAAAGGAAAAGGATCAGTATCAATTAAATTCATTATCTCAATTTTTATTTAATAAATATGGGTTTGAAGCTTTAATGGAAGGAACTGTTTATCCCGAAGACTTAATAAGAAATAGATGTTTAGCATTAAAATCTGATGTTATAAAAGATTCGGGGATGTTTAAAACAAAACTTTCTGTAGAACTTAAAGATTGTAACGATCAGGTGGTTTATACATCTGGTGTAGGGGAAAGTAGAGAAAAAGAGTTTAAAATAGCTTATAATAAAGCCTTAAGGGCTGCTTTTAAACATCTAGAAGTATTAAACTATAAATATGAGCCTAGTGAGAATGTAACTGCTGTAGCAATATCAAAAACTTCAGAAACAATTGAAGTATCAAAAGAAATTCAGCAATTAAAACAACAAATTAAAAACTTAAAACAAGAAAAAGAAGCAGAGTTAGCTCTAGTTGAAGCTCCAAAGGTTGAAATACCACAACCAAAAGCAGTTGAAAAGAAGGAAGTGAATAAAACTGATGTAATTAAAGGTGTTTCAAATATATTTTATGCGCAAGAAATCGATAATGGATTTCAGTTGGTCGACAATTCTCCTAAAGTAATTTACAAAATAAAAAACACAGGATTAAACAATACCTTTTTGGTTGAAGACCAAAGTGCTATAATATATAAAAAAGGTGATGATTGGGTTTTAGAATACTATATAGATAATGTTTTAAAACAAGATGTTTTAAATATTAAATTCTAAAGTTTTTTTTGAAATGTGAAGTTACCTGCTAGTCGCTTAATACTTAAATAATACTAATAATCATACTTACCTTTCCAACGCAGTTTTAAAAATTCGCGATGTGCATGTTCTCTAGCATTGTTCCCAGGATCATAAAGCTTTGTGTTTTTTAGTTCTTCTGGTAAAAACTCTTGATTGGCAAAGTTATCATCGTAATTATGCGCATACTTATAGTTACTACCATAACCAAGTTCTTTCATGAGTTTGGTAGGTGCGTTTCTAATTTCTAAAGGAACACTTAAATCGCCAGTTTCTTTAACCAATTGTTGAGCCTTACCAATAGCAATATATGCGGTATTACTTTTAGGAGAGCAGGCTAAATAAGTAGCACACTGGCTCAAAATAATTCTAGATTCAGGGTGACCAATCGTTAATACGGCTTGAAAAGTGTTATTGGCAATAACCAAAGCTGTTGGGTTGGCATTTCCAATGTCCTCGCTGGCCGAAATCAATAAACGACGCGCAATAAATTTTACGTCCTCACCACCTTCAATCATACGTGCCAACCAATATACAGCACCGTTAGGATCGCTACCACGTATAGACTTTATAAAGGCCGAAATAATATCATAATGCTGTTCACCTGTTTTGTCATAACGCACCGTATTATTTTGAATTTTTTCTAAAACAGCTTCATCTGTAATAGTTATAGTATCTGTGTTATATGAGTTTACTAAGAGTTCAAAAATATTAAGCAATTTTCTGGCATCTCCGCCAGATAACCTCAAAAGAGCATTGGTTTCTTTTAGTTTTATATTTTTTTTAGAGATATATTCATCTTTTTCAATAGCTCGTTTTAATAGCGTTTCTAAATCGTTTTTATTAAAAGCATTTAAAATATAAACCTGACAACGTGATAGTAATGCAGAAATAACTTCAAAACTAGGATTTTCTGTAGTAGCGCCAATAAGCGTAATCCAACCCTTTTCAACAGCTTGTAATAAAGAGTCTTGTTGCGATTTACTAAACCTGTGAATCTCATCAATAAACAAAATAGGGTTTTTAGTCGTAAATAACCCACCACTTTGTTTTGCTTTATTAATAACATCACGAATGTCTTTAACCCCAGAATTTATAGCACTTAAGGTATAAAAAGGTCTGCCAGATTCTGTGGCAATAATATTTGCAAGTGTTGTTTTTCCAGTTCCAGGAGGCCCCCAAAAAATCATTGACGGGATTAAACCTTGTTTTATGTGTAGCGTTAAAGCACCTTGTTTTCCTACTAAGTGTGTTTGGCTTACATAGTCCTCTAAATTTTTGGGTCGTAAACGTTCTGCTAATGGCTCATTCGCGTTCATAACTGTAAAATTAAGTAATTTTTTTGCTTTTTTAGAGAAAACAAAAAGGGTTTCAAGTATGTCGTTTAATCCCTACTGGTAACAGGGCTTTACACTGGTATATCTGCCAATTTAGCATTAAACTTAAAATTGGGTAACTATTTGCTATCTTTAATTCAATGAACAATAAAGACCATTTCAAATTTTCTACGGGCGTAGTGGCTTATCCAGTATTTTTTGTATTAACCATTTGGTTAGTGTTTTGGTTTGAAGTGCGTTTTGGTTTTAATTTTAGTAAGTATGGTATATATCCACAAACGCTAAAAGGGTTAAGAGGTGTTTTGTTAAGCCCATTTATTCATGGCGATATTCAGCATATTTACCATAATACCATTCCTTTTTTTGTATTATCTATGGCGTTGTTTTATTTCTATAGACCTATTGCTTGGAAAGTGGTATTATTTGGAATTCTGTTTTCTGGGTTTTTAACATGGTGCATTGGTAGACCATCGTACCATATTGGAGCTAGTGGATTGATTTATGTATTAGTGAGTTTTACATTTTTTAAAGGTGTTTTTGCAAAACATTATAGACTTATTGCGTTATCCCTTTTAGTTGTTTTTCTTTATGGGAGCATGATTTGGTATACATTGCCTATTGAAAAGGGTATTTCTTGGGAAGGGCATATGGCTGGATTAATTACAGGTGTATTCTTTGCTTTGTTCTTTAGAAAAGAAATTGCAAAACCTAAAAAATATGTTTGGGAACAAGATGATTATAACGAGGATAACGATCCATTCTTAAAACATTTTGATGAAGATGGAAACTTTATCGAAAATTTAGAAATAGAGGAGAAGCTACCTAAAATAAACTATACTTATAAAGAGAATAAGGACTAGTTTTTCTATTTAGATAATAGTAAAAATTTGTTTTTTAAGATTGAAATTTTATACTTGTCTTTTGGGATTTATTATTGACGTTGTCTTACCACTTCATATAAAAATGCACCACATGCTACAGAAACATTTAAAGATTCAATATCGCCCAGTAAAGGTAGTTTAGCTTTAGCGTCGACAACTTTTAAAGTAGATGGGTTTATTCCACGTCCTTCTGAACCCATAATAATAGCACAGGGTTCAGTAAAAGAAACATCATATAGCGTATGATCTGTTTTCTCGGTAGCGGCAATTACTTTTATGTCAGAAGCCTGCATAAAGAATACGGCATCTTTAATATGGTCTACTTTACAAATAGGAATTTTAAAAACAGCACCAGCACTTGTTTTAATAGTATCACCATTTACAGGTGCTCCACCTTTTTTCTGGATAATAATACCATTAACCCCAGTACATTCTGCAGTACGAATAATAGCCCCAAAATTTCTAACATCACTTAATTGGTCAAGTAATAGAAAAAGAGGTGTTTTTCCAGATTCGATAACATTTGTAACTAATGCTTCCATATCATGAAACTCGATAGGCGATATTTGAGCCACAGCGCCTTGATGGTTCTTATTTGTTAACCGGTTAAGTTTTTCAACTGGTACATACGAAGAATTGATTGATTTTTTTCTTAAAAGAGATTCTAGTTCACTAAAAAGTTCGCCTCTTTCCCCTTTTTGTAGAAATACTTTGTCAATAGTTTCACCAGCATTAATGGCTTCAATAATAGCTCTAATACCAAATATTTGTGTTTGATTTTCCATTAGGGTAAAGGTATAAAAAAACCACCTCAATAGAGATGGTTCTTTATTAAGAAAATATGTGTTAGTCTTTAATAATTTTTTGCGTTATAGAAGCATGGTCAGCGTAAATTTTCATAATATACATTCCTTTAGTTAAATGGCTTAAACTAATTTTTTTAGAATTGGATTTGGTAGTTATTAATTGGCCTAATGTACTATATATTTCAATGGTATTGATAGTGTTTGTTGTTGCTATAGTTATAACATCTTTAGTAGGGTTAGGAAATACTTTTAAATTTGCAAGTTTAAATGTCTTAGTATTTAATACTTCGCAATTACTCAAATCTTCACCTTTCTCTATAGTATCCCGTGGTGTTAAATCTCTGCCATTAAAAGCTGGATAATCTAAAGGATATTTTAATACTCTAAAAATACTACCAAATGCTGAAGGTAATTCGCCCTGTGTTTGAATGAGTTGATCACCAAACGCTATGGTGTCTGGATTTATATATTCCCAAACAATATTGTTACTTGAGTCTATTTCGAAAAGACGACCAAAAGCACCTGAACAAATTAATGTGTTACCATTAGGTAAGCGTTGTGCACTTGATAAAATTTGAGAATAAAATTCTTCTTTTATTGGCTTGGTATAGCTCCATTCTGCCATTGTAGGGCCATAGCCATTTATAGGGTCATAAATATAAAACCCTGCTGAAGATTCTAAAGGATCTATAATATCTACAGAGGAAAAGAATTCATCTCCAGCAACACCACGCTCAAAACCATTGTTAAATATTATTATTTTTCCCGCATCAGTCAATCCATCAGCTATCCAATGAGGGTAATGCTGTCCGAATAATTGCTTATCTGTACTGTTTCCATGATTGTAAGCTTCTGGATTACCCCAACGGTATAAAAAATCGCCACCTTTACCATATGTGCCACCAGAATGTTCTGAGGCCTCTAGAGTACTAGTAGAATGGTCTATTATATATACTTCATTCATATGCCTTGAACTCAATATAATTTGGTCTAAGTTGGCATTATACTGAATAGAATTTACATGAAGCCAATTGGCTTGGCCAGGGTTTCCACTACTTAAGTAGTTAATGTTTAACAACTGAGGGCTGTCAGCAACGACTCCAAAATTAGATTTGGTGTTATCGAAGTCCTGAATTAAATGGTCATTAATATTCCATTCCCAAACAATGTTGGCTTGATTGGAGCCTACCGGTTCTAATTCAAGTATTTGTTCATTATATAGTTTGCCTTCGATTAGCTTAGAAGGGTCCCTTCCAGCCTGTATGGCTTCAGCTTGGGACATTGTAGTAGCTACCAGCATAAGAATATTGCCATTTGGTAGAGGAAATACATCATGATGTTGAGAAAAAGTACTTGAGGAATATGTATATTCCCAAAGTAAGTTATTGTCCCAATCATATAATTCTATTTTGCCACCAACACCCCCAAAGGTTATGTCCGTATTCTCTATTTTTGCTGTTCTTAATAGATTGCCATTTTCTAATAAATAAATAGCTACACCTGGTCTATTTGTAGTATTCCATTGGTTTATAATTTCTCCACAATTATTGATTAAATAAGTATCACCAGAGTGGTTGGGTGTAAATAAGGTGTATCCGTTATATACTCCTAATTCATTTGTAATCGTACCAACAGTATTTTGACTATATGAATGTAAAGCACCTAAAAATGCAAATATTATGTATAAACGTTTCATAGTAATTTATAATTTGATGATATTGTTTAATATATCCAGCATAGGAATGTATAGATATTTAATTCTACACTAATTGATATATTATTTTTATTTCTTAACGATTTTTCTACTTGTTACGGCTTCTCCTGAATAAATTTTAACAATATATAATCCACTTTTCAATTGGCTGATGTCAATTTGATTTGAATTTTGATCTGTAGCCACAAGTTTTCCTATAACACTATAGACCTCAATGTTGTTTATCGTTTCAGTTGTTTTAATATTAAGAATATCTATAGCAGGATTAGGTACTATCTTTAAATCTGCAAGCTTAAAATCTATAGTATTTAAAACCGAACAATTGCTTGTATCTGACATCAATTCAATAGGGCCTCTAGGTGTTAAATCTTTTCTTATAAAAGCCGGATAGTCCAATGGATATTTTAATGCTCTAAAAACAGAATTAGATGACGGGGTATCACCTTGCGTTACGATTCCAAAAGACGTATCTGGGTTAATATATTCCCATACAATATTTTTGTTAGAATCAATTTCAAAAAAATAACCCTGCGCACCACTACAAATAAGGGTATTGCCATTAGGTAAGCGTTGTCCACTAGATAAAATAGAGGAATAAAAGTTTGTTGCTTCTATAGGGTCTGTATACGTCCATTCTACATCGGTTGGGCCATAACCATTAACAGCATCATACGTATAAACTCCAGGAGAAGTTTCAGGAGGTGTTATAATATCTACTGAAGAATAATTTATAGGGAGTCCTTCTCCATCCAAGCTTCTTTCAGCTCCATTATTAAAAACTATGATTTTTCCGGCATCTGTTAAGCCATCGGCTATCCAATGTGGATAATGTTGCCCGAATAATTTCTGATCGGTACCATCTCCATGTCCATAAGCTTCTGGGTTCCCCCATCTATAAAGAAAATCGCCTCCTTTGCCATATGTGCCACCTGTATGCGATGCTGCTTCGGCTGTGGTAGTTGAATGATCGATAATATATATTTCACTTAAAAATCTGGAACTTAATACAATTTGATCTAAAGTGGCATTGTATTGAATAGAGTTAGCATGAATCCAATTGGCTACGCCAGGACTATTTTCATTGTTGAAAAAGTTTATATCCAATAATTGTTCATTATCAGCAACTACACCAAAGTTATCCTTTGTATTATCAATATCCTGAATTAAATGATCTTTAAGATACCATTCCCATACAATATTAGCTTGATTAGTACCTAGTATTGGTTCTAACTCAAGAATGTGTTCACCATAAAGTTGATTTTGACCAATTTTAAAAGGGTCTCTCCCTGCTTGAATAGCATCAGCTTCAGATATAATTGATAAAGCCAACATTAGTATATTGCCATTTGGTAATGGGTATATATCATGATGCTGGGAAACATTTGTTGATGAATAAGTATACTCCCATAATAAGGTGTTATCCCAATCAAAAAGTTCTATTTTACCACCAATGCCCCCAATACTTATAAAAGAATTGTCTATTTTTCCTGTTCTTAATAAGTTTCCGTTCTCTAGTACATACACGGCGTTACCAGGCGTAAAAGTACTAGACCATTGGTGTACAACTTCACCACAATTATTGATAAGGTAGGTTTCTGTAGATGGATTTGGGGTAAATAGAGTAAATCCATTATAGGAACCTGATACATTTGATATGGTTCCTACTGTATTTTGGCTATATAAATTCGTGCAAATGCAAAGCACAAACATAATGAGTAAGTAATTTTTTTTCATAGTAATTTTAAAAATAAACAAAAAGCCACCTTTTTTAATTAAAAAAGGTGGCTTTTATATATTTTAATGTAAATATTAATTACATGTACTGGTACCGCTAGTAATAACACCAGCTGTAGGGATTTCAGGACCAGATCCATCTGCAAAAACAGTGCCGTCTGGTGCTGTTAATACATATGAGTTTTCCTCTTCCCATCCAGGAGCTTGACCTGTACCACCACCAGAAACATAAGTGATTGTATAATCTGAACCTTTAGTAATAGGAATATCAAAAGTATCTGTAGGATGAGTAGCAGCATATGTAGATGTTGTTCCATCAAATTCAACAGATATGAAACCACCGTTCCAACCATCACCATACGAATCATTAGCTACCAAATTCCAAAGACAAAATTCATAGTCTTCAATAGTTAAGGTAATATTAGCTGTACCAATAACCTCATAAAGGTCTGGTATTGCAGCTGCACCAACTTCAAATTGAGCTGTTTCGTCACCTTCAACATCTAAATCACTGTTTACAGAAATCACGATTTCTCCTTCAGTTTGATAAGCAGGTACTACACCTCCACTAACTTCATAGTCTTCGTGTAATACTGCATCACCACCAATTTGAGTGGCAGCAAACGTTGTTGTTGTTTTGATAGGTTTGTCCATCTTTATTGAAATAATAATTTCTGGAGTATCTATCTCAGGAGCATTTGATGAACTTACAGTGAAAGTTACTCTTGGTTTTGCACTTTCATCAATAGTGTCAGCTAAATCATCATCACATCCAAAAAAGGCTGTAGACAATACAATAGCGCTTAGTATATATTTAATTTTTTTCATTTTTGTATATTTTTAAGTTAAACTATTGTCTTGTATAAGTCGAAACCCAATCCGCTGGAAAATTAGCAGTCCATGTATTAATGTTATTAAGAGTTACAATACCATTTTCGGCATCCCAAGTTCCTCCTGTAATTGTACCAATACCTAAACTACCATAAGCTAAATTACCTGTTGGTAAAATATCACCACAAAGTTCTACAATGTCTCCACCGTTAAGGAACCCTGCATTTGTTGTACAACTATCAAGGAAGAACCCATCAGCTGTACCAAAACGCCATGAACCATCAGCATTTTTTGTAATAGTTGTTGTTTTATTAATCCCACAACCTAATGAATTAGTTACTAAATAAGTTCCAGCCATATCAGCAAAACATTGATAAATAATTGTTAACTCAGTAGATTTACTACTGGTAATTACATTTGTTCCATTAGCACTAGAGAATTCTAATGTTAGAATTGGTGCTTCGTCAAGAGGAGGCACTATACCAGCTGTTATTATACTAATTGGAATAGAACCAATATAATTATTATCTGCTGTAAGCGTAATGGATGTTGCATTTAATGTATAATGCACACCTTCTATGGCAGTTGTGTTTGCCGCATCTACTGCAACGCTAAGCATTACATCTTCAGTAAAACCAACCATATTTGGTCCTTGAAGTTCCATATTAACAATGGCTGTTACTATATTACCAGTTGCAACAGCACTTACGGTTTGATTTAAATTCGAAAAGCTCGTAAAGTTTGGCCCATCACTAAAAGTGTCCGCTAAGTTGTCATCATCAAGGATACATGATGTAACGGATAATCCCACTACTAATAAGAGTGAAATGGATTTTATAATATTTTTCATATCTATATATTTTTAAAATTATTAATTTATTGCATCCAGAATGTATGTCTGTCAAAAGCAGCATTATTAGGCTGATCAGGAACATTATCTGGATTAGTTGCTAATTCAGATTCAGGATACAGTAAATTTGATGGGAATACTGTAGATCTTGCATCTACTGGAATAGGAATTCCTGAAGGGAAACCAGTTCTAACACGGTCCATCCATACTTCAAATCCAGAAATAAAACCACCTGCTACCCATTTTTGAGTAATAATAGCTTCAATTTCGTTTCCAGCACCTACAGCTAAATCCCAATTAATCTTATTACTAAATGCACCAGATTCATAATCTGCCGCCGCTGTAGCAGCATCTGGCACTCCTAATTCTGCAAATGAAGCTGCTATTCCAGATCTATATAATGCACCTGCATCTCCAGAAATTAACCCACGTTGAACAGCTTCTGCTTGTAGAAATAATGCTTCTGATCCTAGCATAACTTGTAAAGGTTGGGTGCTACCAATTAAAAGGCCAGGGCCTAAAGCAGATGTTGCATTTGTTCTAAACTCATTTGTATAAACGTTTTGAGGAATACCTCTAAATTCACTATCAGAATCTGCAGGCAAGAAAAGTCTCGAAAGTCTATCATCAAAATTATCCTTTAAAAAGTCTACGAAAAATTCATTTCCACGTGTTGCTTCGTTATTTCTAGCTGGTGTAGTACTACCTGGAACAAAACCAAAAACAGTATAGAACGGGTTTTGTTGACTTGTTTGATCTGCATAACCAGGGTCAATAGCAGCCGTACTAGTTATAAAACCTATACCATTATTTACTATTTCATTATATTTTGCAGATAAGTCTTCACCAGTATTTACTTGACGTAATAACATTCTTAGTTTTAATGTGTTAGCAAATTGTTGCCAATCACTCATATCGCCACCAAACATGGCATCAGTTGATACGGGTAATGTTCCATCAGGAGCATTATCAATCATACTTATTGCAGCATTTAATTCATCATAGATAATGTCATATACAGCTTTATCATCATCGTAAGCTGGTTGAGTATTCGACCCTCTTGCAAAAGCTTCAGTATAAGGAACATCACCATAAGTATCCACTAGCATAGCAAAATGGAATGCTTTCATTATTTTAGCTATAGCCTTAAAATTATCAAAACCTTCACCTTCAAAGTTCTCAATAAACACATAATTGCTTAAAGTAAGTGTATATGTGTTATTCCATATTCTTTGGTACGTTGTATTGATAATTAAGTACTGTTGTTCAGGTTGGTACCATACACGGTCACCAGAATCTGCCATAACACCAGCATGAATACTACCAATTAAGTTAAAAGAATCTCCTGATCCATTAAGGATATCTGCATTATATAACATATCGGCAGAATTTTTTTGAGCCGCAGGGAGTAGTAGAGCAGGCGATGCAGAGGAAGGACTTGCCGAACTTCCATTAACATCTAAATAATTGTCGCTACACGAAAATGACAATGTCAATATCGTAAGTAGAATTACATTTTTTATGTTTTTCATTTTCAAGTTTTTTTAAAATTTCAAATTAAGTTTAAACCCGTAAGTTCCTGAAGGTGGCGCTTGCGCTGAGGATCCAATACCTGTTGTTCCGTTTGTTACCGTTGAATTATTACTTGCACCAATACCTATATTTTGTCCAGCGCCAGAGTTAATTGAAAATTCTGGATCCGTATAGATATTTTCAGCAGCTCTCCACATGATTAAGTTATTAGCAACAAAGCCAATAGTAACAGCGTCAAAAGGTGTTCTTTCTAAAAATTTAGAAGGTAGTGTGTAATCTAAAGCAATTTCTCTAATTTTAATTGCAGAAGCATCCACTACATAGTTTTCTTTGATCTCATTGTATGATGTTTGCCAGAAGTTTCTAGTCCCATCTGTTGTTGGCCTATCTGTATTTTCAACATAAACAGGGTTTTCAGCTGTACCAGTATTGTATACTGAATTAGGGAATATAAAAGGTTGTCTGTTTGTAGACACACTGTTTAGTGTTAATCCTGCAAATTCTAAAGCTTCAACTACAGTACTGTAGAATACATGCCCTGTTTTATAATCAGCAACAGCTCTTAATGAAAGCCCTTTATATGTGAATTTTGTAGTTGCACCTATAATAACATCTGGTACAGTGCTACCTAAATTAACAAGTTCTGTAGTAGGTGCTGGGTTACCATTATCTTCAACAATGATTCTGCCTTGAGGATCTCTTTGATACCCGGGAGCAAATAAAGAAGGATAAGCATCACCAACTTTTGCAAATATGGTAGCTGTGTTTTGGAAACCAGTACCAATCTGAATTCTTTCTGGTCCACCTAAGTCAATTACTTCAGAATTATTTTTTGTAAAAGTAGCTCCTACTTCCCATTTAAAATCTTCAGTTTGTATAGGCACTAGGTTTAAGTCAAGTTCTATACCTTTATTTTCAATTTCTCCAATATTAGTTAAAAATGAAGATGCTCCTGAAGCTCTTGAGGCTCCAATACTATTAATTTGATCTTCGGTAGTAACCGAATAGTAATTGGCGTCTAATGTAATTCTGCTTTTAAAGAATTCTGCTCTAAATCCAGCTTCCGTAGAATAAGAAAACTCAGGACTTAATCCAGGATCTACTGCTCGTGTTGTTTGTCTTAATCCAGGATTTCCTAGAGGAAAACCAGTAGGAACCAAGAAATTCTCATTTATTAAACCTATAGCAGCATCGTTACCCACTTTGGCGTAACTAACATTAAGTTTTAAGAAATTTAAAACATCACCTTTTAAACCTTCAATGGCATCAGTAGCAATAAAAGATAAACCACCACTATAGTATGAATAGGTGTTATTTGCTACTGGTAGTGTAGACGATGTATCTTGTCTCCAAGAACCTGTTAAGAACAAGTAATCTTGATAACCAAGAGTCATATCACCAAAATAAGAATATAATCTTTTTCTATTATTAGTTTGTGGTGATGCAAAGTTTGTGGTGTTAGAGCCCAACTGTCCCGTTCTAACATTTACATTATAAAGCTCATTCGTAAATAAGTTATTACCTACTATATTTATTTGGTTACTTCTAAACTCTTCTAAGTGTGTACCTAAAATAAGTCTTAAGTTAAAGTCATCCGATAATTGGCCTTCAATGTTAACTAAAAAATCTGAGTTTAATCTAAAGTTACTAGCAACACCGTTTAATACCGCAGCAACTTCGTCACTTGGTCTTGAGTATCCTATAGCTGGATTCGTATCATATGCAAAAGCTTCTTGCGTATTTGTAGTCTCTCTGTTAAACCAAGTACCACCAAGAGAATAAGATGCAGATACCCAATCACTAAATGTGTATTTAAAGTTGGCAATAGCTTGTAATCTATTGGTCTTGTTGATATCTCTATTAGAATCTACAATTTGGTATGGATTCTTAAAGAATGCATTAAAATAAGTATCTGGCGTAGAGAATTGATCTGTTCTCCAGTTTCTGTATTTCTGTAAATCTATGTGAGCAGGTGTGTTTAGTAAAATTCTATAAAAACTACCATCTGTTGGACTAGGTCCAGCTACATTTGCGTAATCTTGAAAGAAAGCTACCGATGTACCAGTCTCTAAATTGCCATATTTTTTTGTAGCGTTAAATCTAAAGTTGTCTCTATTATATCTGTCACCAGGTGTAATACCTGTTTTATCAACACGTTGTGCTGAAAAGAAATACGTTGAAGTATCATCACCACCACTTAAAGATATCGAGTTTTGAGTGGTTATACCCGTTTCGAAGAAATTTTCTCTACCATTTCTAATAGGAGCATATTTACCCGTTTGAAAAGAACCATCAACTAAAAGTGGTCCGATTTGGCGAATTGTGCCATCATATCGTGGTCCCCAACTTTCATTTTCATCTGGCGTATAATTAAAAACATTACTTGAACCACTACCAAATTCAGATTGTGTTTCAGGGAAAAATTTTAATTCTTCAAAAGTAACAGCAGAATTTATAGAAATACTAAGTTTTCCATCGTTTTTTCCTCTTTTTGTAGTAACAATTAAAGCACCATTTGCTCCAGCAGAACCATATAGTGTTACTGAAGACGCACCTTTAAGGATATTTACAGACTCAATATCATTTGGGTTAATGTCACTAAGCGCAGTACTCGCTTGTGGCACACCATCTATAACAATTAACGCGTTGTTACTTTGAGTTAAAGATGTACTAGCTCTTAATCTAATACTTGAGTTAGGTTTTACACCATTATCACTAAAGTTAATGTTAAGACCAGAAGCTTTACCTACTAAGGCTGTAACTGGATCTACTGGTGCAGCTTGTATAATAGCCGCTTGATCAACAACCGTGGTAGCATAAGCTAACTCTTTAGGCTTACGCTTAATTCCCAATGCTGTAACAATTACCTCATCAAGTGCTTCAGCATCTTCTTCCATAGTCACATTAATGGTGCTTGAAGCACCAACTGCAATTTCTTGAGTAGTATACCCAACAAAACTAAATACAAGTGTTGCTCCTTGATTAGCTGTTATTGAATAGTTACCATCAAAATCTGAAGATGTACCTGATGATGTACCTTTAACTAAGACAGTTGCTCCAGGAAGGGGTAAACCAGAACCATCTGATATTGTACCTGAAATTGTCTTTTCTTGTGCAAACGTTAGTTGCACAACAAACGCTAGTAATAGCGTTAGAATTCCACTAAACTTTGTTTTCATTTTATAATTATTTGAATTAGTCAATGCCAAAAATCATAAAATAAAGTTAATAAAACAATAAATAATGGTTAAAATTTGACAAAAAGGATAAAATTTTAAGAAAATGATAATTTAAGACTAGAAATTTGCCGTTAAACTGAGATGTATTTTGGAATTAGAGAGTTTAAATTGGGTATTCTCAGTTTTTCCATTGGCATAGTTAAACCTAAACAATCCTGCTTTAGTTAGGATCCCAAATCCAAACCCATAACCAAATAGCTTTTCTTCGGTATTTAATGTTTTATTTTCAAAATAAGCAGCATCTATTATAGTGTGTATATATATGGAGTTGTTAAGCTGAAACCTATATTCGGTATTAATTAGTCCGTATAATGTTGAAAACAGACTATTTTCTTCAAAACCTCTTATGGAGTTAATGCCGCCAAATCTAAGCAACTCATTTTCAAAATAAGTGTCTGAAATCAGATTGGAACCGTTTAATCTTAAATAGATGCTGTTTTTTTGGTTTAAGTTGAAGATTTTGAAAGCATCGATGGAAAATTGAGATTGCTTTTCCAAATTATTAGAATTCTTTCTATTTCCAAAACCTGTTTCTAAGTAAAATTTAGATCTAATAGGAAAAAGCAGATTATAGGATTGTGAATTTAAAAATTGATAAGCAAGAGTATAGTATTGTGTTTTATAATCAGTTATTGAAGGTGTTGCGTTTTCTGTTAAAAGATTATTTGATTCAGTTGAAACAATACCCGCGTATATTTTGTGTTTAGCATGTATTTGATAGTGTAGTTTAGCAGATTGGTTAATTGTTGTGAACGAGGAATCTCTTTTAAAAATACGCAAAAGTAGATCAACACCTATCGGAGATTTAAATAAATAGGGTAAAGAAGCATCAACTTCAAAAGTTTTTTGATCATTTTCATCACTTTTATACAGGAGTCTAAATGATTCTCCAAAATTCAAATTATTAGTCAGGTTTAAATTTAAATACCCATCAAACTCTAATTTACTGGTTTGTTCATTAGTGCCAAATCCTAGAAAGCCATCAAAAGAATTGCTTTTTGCTTTTTCAAGATATAGAAATAATGTAGTGGAATCTTTAGAAAATAAGACTTCGGGAGACTTTATCTCATTGGCAAAGCTTAAACTATTAAGTTGTTCTGTTTTGTTTTGAATTTTATTTAAATCAAAAAGCTGTGATGGCTTTATCTTTAAATAGTGTTTTAGGTAAGAGCGAGGGAATTTTTCATAACCCTTAATTATAATATCATTGATGATTCTTTTTTGCTCTGAAGATTCTACTATTAAGTGTGCTTCTAAGTTCGATTTATCTCTTATTTTAATGTTCGATAAGTATAGTCTTGAAAATGGTAAACCATTTCCTGAAATTTTAGAATTAATATAATTTAAAGCGTTTTCAGCTTTCGAGAATTCCAATTCAAAATAATCATCAGAAACATTATCTGAAATAGCATTTAAAACTGAGCCATCAACATCTTTTTTATTGTAGTATATATATATGGTTTTGAATTTCTTTTTTAAATGAATTTGAGAATAAAAAGATGTGTCATTTAATCGCTTAATATTTTTTATTTCATTTTCTATATATCCAATTTTAAAAAGGGTCTTTTGAAGTGAGTCTAATTCAAATTTGATAGAAGCATAATCCGTATGTTTTTTTAAATAGTTTAAAGAATCAATAACTTGAGTTTCAAATTCAGAGTAACCATCAATTTTTAGCTGCAAGCTTTGGCAAAATACTCCCGAAGAAAAAAGTATACATATAATAAGGAGTAAAGGATGTTTATTTTGCACGCTGTAAATTAAAATTTCAAAAGTTTTTTATTTGAGACTGTTTACTGAAACTGTCAACTTAATTTTAGTGTAAATCTAACGGAAAATATACGCTTATAATATAGGAGGAGATATAATTTTTGAAAACTCTTAAAAATTAATGAATTAGGATTTGAATTTTGAATTTTAATTTCTACATTTGCACCCCTCTTAGAAGAGGATAATAAAATTTATATATATTATATATGCCAACAATTTCGCAATTAGTAAGAAAAGGAAGAGCCAAAATAACCAAGAAGAGTAAATCGGCTGCTTTAGATTCTTGTCCGCAAAGACGTGGTGTGTGTACTCGTGTTTACACAACAACTCCTAAAAAACCAAACTCAGCAATGCGTAAGGTAGCAAGGGTTCGTTTAACAAACGGTAACGAGGTTAATGCATACATCGGTGGAGAAGGACATAATCTACAAGAGCACTCGATAGTATTGGTTAGAGGTGGAAGGGTAAAAGATTTACCAGGAGTTAGATATCACATCGTACGTGGTGCTTTAGACACAGCAGGTGTTTCAGGTAGAACGCAACGTAGATCTAAGTATGGTGCAAAACGCCCTAAGAAGTAATTAAAACTTTAAGAAGAAGACATGAGAAAAAGAGCAGCAAAAAAGAGACCGCTTTTACCGGATCCACGTTTTAACGACCAGTTAGTAACTCGTTTCGTTAACATGATGATGTGGGATGGGAAAAAATCGGTAGCTTTTAAAGTATTCTATGATGCAATTGACATTGTAGACTCAAAAAAAACTGACGAAGAAAAAACAGCATTAGAAATCTGGAAAGACGGATTATCAAATGTGATGCCTCACGTAGAAGTACGTAGTCGTCGTGTTGGTGGAGCAACATTCCAAATTCCAATGCAAATTCGTCCAGACCGTAAAGTTTCAACAGCAATGAAATGGCTAATTAGCTATGCGCGTAAGAGAAACGAAAAATCTATGGCATTACGTTTAGCTTCAGAAATTTTAGCAGCAGCTAAAGAAGAAGGAGCAGCCGTTAAGAAAAGAGTTGATACTCACAAAATGGCAGAAGCAAACAAAGCATTCTCTCACTTTAGATTTTAATACGACATGGCAAGAAATTTAAAATTCACTAGAAATATAGGTATTGCTGCGCATATTGATGCAGGAAAAACTACTACTACAGAGCGTATTCTTTATTATACAGGTGTTTCACATAAAATTGGAGAAGTACATGATGGTGCTGCTACAATGGACTGGATGGAGCAAGAGCAAGAAAGAGGTATCACAATTACTTCTGCTGCAACTACTTGTGAGTGGAAATTCCCAATTGAAAATGGGGAGCCAACTTCTGAAACTAAAGGATATCACTTTAATATCATTGACACACCGGGCCACGTAGATTTTACAGTTGAAGTAAATCGTTCATTACGTGTACTTGATGGTTTAGTATTTTTATTTAGTGCAGTTGATGGTGTTGAGCCTCAATCTGAAACGAACTGGAGACTAGCCGATAACTATAAAGTGCCTAGAATTGGTTTCGTTAATAAAATGGACCGTCAAGGATCTGACTTTTTAGGTGTTTGTCAACAAGTAAAAGATATGTTGAAATCTAACGCGGTGCCAATCGTTTTAAACATTGGTGACGAGGATGATTTTAAAGGCATTATAGATTTAGTAAAAAACAGAGCAATTGTATGGCATGATGAAACTCAAGGGGCAACTTTTGATGTTATTGAAATTCCAGAAGAATTAAAAGAAGAAGCTCGTAAATATCGTGCATTACTTATTGAAGAAGTAGCAGGTTACGACGAGGATCTTTTAGAAAAATTCATGGAAGATGAAGATTCTATTACAGAAGATGAAGTGCACGCTGCACTTAGAGCTGCTGTAATGGATATGGCTATCATTCCAATGATTTGTGGTTCTGCTTTTAAAAATAAAGGAGTTCAGTTTTTATTAGATGCTGTATGTCGTTATTTACCTTCTCCAACAGATAAAGAAGGTATTATAGGAGTTAATCCTGATACTGAAAAGGAAGAATTACGTAAACCAGATGTAAAGGAGCCTTTTGCTGCTTTAGCTTTTAAAATTGCTACGGATCCTTTCGTAGGGCGTTTAGCTTTCTTTAGAGCGTATTCTGGTCGTTTGGATGCAGGTTCTTACGTGCTAAATAACCGTTCTGGTAAAAAAGAACGTATTTCTCGTATTTACCAAATGCATGCAAACAAGCAAAATGCAATTGATTTTATAGAAGCTGGAGATATTGGAGCTGCTGTTGGATTTAAATCTATCAAAACAGGGGATACATTGTCATCTGAAAAGCATCCTATTGTTTTAGAATCTATGGACTTCCCTGACCCAGTAATTGGTATTGCGGTTGAACCTAAAACTAAAGCAGATGTTGATAAATTAGGTATGGGCTTAGCTAAATTAGCTGAAGAAGATCCTACATTTACAGTACGTTCAGATGAAGCTTCAGGACAGACCATTATTTCTGGAATGGGTGAGCTTCACTTAGATGTAATTGTTGATCGTTTAAAACGTGAATTCAAAGTTGAGGTTAACCAAGGTCAGCCACAAGTTGAATATAAAGAAGCTATTACGGCTTCAGCAGACCATAGAGAAGTTTATAAAAAGCAATCTGGTGGTCGTGGTAAATTCGCAGATATCGTATTTACTATTGAGCCTGCAGATGAAGGTCAAGTAGGACTTCAGTTTGAATCTATAATTAAAGGTGGTAATGTTCCTAAAGAATTTATACCTTCAATTGAAAAAGGATTTAAGCAAGCCATGGTAAATGGGCCATTAGCAGGTTTTGAAGTAGATGCTATGAAAATTACGTTGAAAGATGGATCTTACCACGATGTGGATTCTGATCAATTATCTTTCGAATTAGCAGCTAAATTAGGTTTTAAAAACGTTGCAAAAGCTGCTAAAGCTGTAATAATGGAGCCTATAATGAAGCTAGAAGTTATTACTCCAGAAGAAAACATGGGTGATATTGTAGGTGATTTAAATAGAAGAAGAGGTCAAGTAAGTGATATGGGCGATAGAGCTGGTGCAAAAACGGTAAAAGCTACTGTCCCATTATCTGAAATGTTTGGATATGTAACCACATTAAGAACATTGTCTTCAGGTCGTGCAACATCAACAATGGAATTCTCACACTATGCTCAAACGCCTTCAAATATATCTGAAGAAGTTATTAAAGCAGCTAAAGGAGAACAATCTTAAAAGTTAAGAAAATGAGTCAAAAAATCAGAATAAAATTAAAGTCTTACGATCATAACTTAGTAGATAAGTCTGCTGATAAGATTGTGAAAACAGTAAAAAGTACTGGAGCTGTAGTAACTGGACCAATTCCATTACCAACACACAAGAAAATTTTCACTGTATTACGTTCTCCACACGTAAACAAGAAATCAAGAGAACAATTTCAATTAAGCTCTTATAAGCGTTTACTTGATATCTACTCGTCGTCATCAAAAACAATTGATGCGTTAATGAAGCTTGAGTTACCAAGTGGTGTAGAGGTAGAGATTAAGGTGTAAGTTAAGAGTGAGGAGTTCATAGTTTAGAGCATTTACTCATAACTTAAAAACTCCTAACTCGAATAAAATGTCCCACCGATGCGGTCGCGGGAAAAACGGAAAAATACATTTCAGGGACGAAACGTATTTTGTCCCTGAATTTTTTTAAATAAGTAAATAATTAATAATTGATTGAAGGTTTTTATTCAGAATAGTTCTGAAATTATAAATCAACAATCGTAAATCTAAAATTAAAATGTCTGGGTTAATTGGAAAAAAAATCGGTATGACCAGCATCTTTGATGACAACGGAAAGAATATTCCTTGTACAGTTATCGAAGCTGGACCATGTATCGTTACCCAAGTCAGAACCGAAGAAGTTGATGGCTATGAAGCTATTCAACTTGGTTTCGATGACGCGACAGAAAAAAGCGCTACTAAAGCAGACTTAGGTCATGCTAAAAAAGCGGGTACTTCTGTAAAACGCAAAGTTGTTGAATTCAAAGGTTTTGATGAGGAGTACAAATTAGGAGATGCTATCACTGTAGAACACTTCAACGAAGGAGAATTTGTTGATGTAGCAGGTACATCTAAAGGAAAAGGATTTCAAGGTGTTGTAAAACGTCATGGTTTCGGTGGTGTAGGTCAAGCTACTCACGGTCAGCATAACCGTTTAAGAGCGCCAGGATCTATTGGAGCTGCATCTTATCCTGCAAGAGTCTTTAAAGGCATGAAAATGGCTGGAAGAATGGGTGGAGACACAGTTAAAGTTCAAAATTTAAGAGTTTTAAAAGTAGTTGCTGATAAGAATCTACTTGTGGTTAAAGGATGTGTTCCTGGCCATAAAAACGCTTATGTAACAATTCAGAAATAATGAAAGTAGCAGTTTTAGATATAAACGGAAAAGACACAGGCAGAAAGGCAGACCTTTCTAAAGATGTGTTTGCTATTGAACCTAATAATCACGCTGTATATTTGGATGTTAAACAATATTTGGCAAACCAAAGACAAGGAACTCATAAATCGAAAGAAAGAGCTGAGATTTCTGGAAGTACACGTAAGATTAAAAAGCAAAAAGGAACAGGTACAGCAAGAGCAGGTAGTATTAAGTCTGGTGTGTTTAAAGGAGGAGGACGTATGTTCGGGCCAAGACCTAGAAATTACAGTTTCAAACTTAATAAAAACTTAAAGCGTTTAGCACGTAAATCGGCCTTAAGTATTAAAGCAGGAGAAAAGTCAATTACAGTTTTAGAAGACTTTAATTTTGATGCTCCAAAAACGAAAAACTTTACAGCGGTTTTAAAGGCTTTAGAGCTTGAAAACAAAAAAACACTCTTTGTGTTGGGTAGCTCAAATAATAACGTATATTTGTCATCGCGTAATTTAAAAGGCTCTGAAGTTGTAACTTCATCAGAATTAAGTACTTATAAGATTTTGAATGCAAATCAAGTCGTGCTTTTAGAAGGCGCTTTAGAAGGAATTGAAACAAACTTAAGTAAATAGAAACAATGAATATCTTAATTAAACCTATAATCACAGAAAAAGCGACAGCAGCTAGCGAGTTAAGAAACTGCTATACTTTCGCAGTGAATACAAAGGCGAACAAGGTAGAAATCAAAAAAGCGGTGGAAGCTGCTTATGGTGTTTCTGTTGAAAAAGTTCGTACTATAAATGTCCGTCCAGATCGTAGCACCAAGTTTACAAAAACTGGTATACAACATGGTAAAACAAATGCCGTTAAAAAGGCAATTGTACAACTGGCGGAAGGTGAAATGATTGATTTATACAGTAACATGTAATTAAAGACTAATGTCAGTAAGAAAATTAAAACCAATCACACCAGGACAGCGATTTAGAGTAGTAAACGGTTACGATGCCATTACTACTGATAAGCCGGAAAAGAGCTTGCTCGTTCCGAACAAAAGGTCTGGTGGTAGAAACAATCGAGGAAAAATGACTATGCGCTATATTGGTGGAGGTCATAAGAAAAAGTATCGTATTATCGATTTTAAAAGAGACAAAGCTGGAATCCCAGGTGAAGTTACTTCAATCCAATACGATCCAAACAGAACTGCTTTTATCGCATTATTGAATTATCAAGATGGCGAAAAAAGATACATTATTGCTCAAAATGGACTTCAGGTTGGGAAGAATGTAGTATCAGGTGCAACAGGTGTAGCTCCAGAAATTGGAAATGCTATGCCATTAAGTGAAATTCCATTAGGAACTATCATTTCTTGTTTAGAGTTACGCCCAGGACAAGGTGCTGTTATGGCGCGTAGTGCTGGTGCTTTTGCTCAGTTAATGGCAAGAGATGGTAAGTTTGCCACGGTTAAATTGCCTTCAGGTGAAACAAGATTAATTCTTGCTAACTGTATGGCTACTATAGGTGTTGTATCTAACTCAGATCACCAATTATTAGTTGGTGGTAAAGCAGGTAGAACAAGATGGTTAGGAAGAAGACCACGTACTAGACCAGTTGTGATGAATCCAGTCGATCACCCAATGGGTGGTGGTGAAGGTAAATCTTCAGGAGGACATCCACGTTCTAGAAACGGTATACCAGCTAAAGGTTACAGAACCCGTTCTAAGACTAAAGCAAGTAATAAATATATTGTAGAACGTAGAAAGAAATAAGACATGGCAAGATCATTAAAAAAAGGACCTTACGTTCATTATAAATTAGAAAAGAAAGTAGCTGTTAATGTTGAATCAAACAAAAAAACGGTAATTAAAACGTGGTCTAGAGCCTCTATGATTACTCCAGATTTTGTTGGACAAACTATAGCAGTACACAATGGCCGTCAATTTGTACCAGTTTATGTTACAGAAAACATGGTAGGTCATAAGTTAGGAGAATTTTCACCGACACGTTCATTTCGTGGACATGCAGGTGCTAAAAATAAAGGTAAAAAGTAGTAAGCTATGGGAAGTCGTAAAAAACAAATGGCAGACGCTATTAAGGAAGCAAAAAAACATGTTGCTTTTGCAAAACTTAATAACTGTCCTACATCACCGAGAAAAATGCGTTTAGTAGCCGATTTAGTAAGAGGCGAAAAAGTAGAACATGCACTAAATATCTTAAAATTCAGCCAAAAAGAAGCATCTGGTCGTTTAGAGAAATTGTTATTGTCTGCAATTGCAAACTGGCAATCTAAAAACGAAGAAGCTAATATTGAAGAAGCTGAATTGGTAGTAAAAGAGATTAAAGTTGATAGCGGATCTATGTTAAAAAGATTGCGCCCAGCACCTCAAGGTCGTGCACACAGAATTAGAAAACGTTCAAACCACGTAACAATCGTAGTTGGAGCTAACAATAACACACAAGCTTAATAAGTATGGGACAAAAGACAAATCCAGTCGGGAATCGCTTAGGAATTATCAGAGGATGGGAATCTAACTGGTACGGAGGAAACGATTATGGTGATAAACTTGCCGAAGACGATAAGATTAGAAAATACGTTCACGCGCGTTTATCTAAAGCTAGTGTAAGTAGAGTAATAATCGAAAGAACTTTAAAACTTGTAACCGTTACTATCACTACGGCTCGTCCAGGTATCATTATCGGAAAAGGCGGTCAAGAGGTAGACAAGTTAAAAGAAGAACTTAAGAAAATTACTGGAAAGGAAGTTCAGATTAACATCTTTGAAATTAAAAGACCTGAACTTGATGCATTTTTAGTAGGATCAAGCATCGCTCGTCAAATTGAAAATAGAATTTCATACAGACGTGCAATTAAGATGGCTATCGCCGCTACAATGCGTATGAATGCTGAAGGAATTAAAATCCAGATTAGTGGACGTTTAAATGGTGCAGAAATGGCACGTTCTGAACACTACAAAGAAGGACGTATTCCTTTATCAACTTTTAGAGCCGATATTGATTATGCTTTAGTTGAGGCACACACTACTTATGGTAGATTGGGTGTTAAAGTATGGATCATGAAAGGTGAAGTATATGGTAAAAGAGAACTTTCTCCGCTTGTTGGATTATCCAAAAAGCAAGGAAAAGGTGGAGCCGGAGGACGCGGTGGAAACAAAGGACCTCGTCGTAGAAAGTAATTTTTTATAAAGTAAAGAAAAATGTTACAGCCTAAAAGAACAAAATTTCGTAAACAGCAAAAAGGACGTATGAAAGGACTTTCTCAAAGAGGAAATCAACTTTCAAACGGTACTTTTGGAATAAAAGTGTTAGATGCAACTTTTTTGACATCACGTCAAATTGAAGCAGCTCGTATTGCCGCAACACGTTACATGAAAAGAGAAGGTCAACTTTGGATTAAAGTATTTCCAGACAAGCCTATTACAAAAAAGCCTCTTGAAGTACGTATGGGTAAAGGTAAGGGTGCTGTTGAGTACTGGGTTGCTGTGTGTAAACCAGGTAGAGTGGTTTTTGAAATTGGAGGTGTACCTCTAGATGTTGCTAAAGAAGCATTACGCTTAGCAGCACAAAAACTACCAGTAAAAACTAAGTTTTTAATTGCTCGCGATTACGAAGCATAATAATTTAAGATGATGAAACAATCAGAAATTAAAGAATTATCTGTAGCTGAGTTACAAGATAAACTTGGTGAAACAAAAAAGAGTTATTCAGATCTAAAATTAGCTCATGCAATATCTCCTTTAGAAAATCCAATCCAGTTGCGTACAATAAGACGTACCGTAGCTAGAATTGCGACTGAATTAACTAAAAGAGAATTACAATAATTCTGCTGAAAGATGGAAACAAGAAATTTAAGAAAAGAACGTATAGGAGTTGTTACAAGTAACAAAATGCAGAAATCAATTGTGGTTGCTGAAGTGAAAAAAGTAAAACATCCTATGTATGGAAAATTCGTTTTAAAAACGAAAAAGTACGTAGCACACGACGAACAAAATGACTGCAACGAAGGAGATACTGTAAGAATCATGGAAACACGACCTTTAAGTAAATCTAAATGTTGGAGATTAGTTGAAATTTTAGAAAGAGCGAAATAATTATGGTACAGCAAGAATCAAGATTAAAAGTAGCAGACAACACTGGAGCAAAGGAAGTTTTAACTATCCGTGTTCTTGGTGGTACTAAAAGAAGATATGCTTCTGTGGGAGACAAAATAGTTGTTTCTGTTAAAGATGCAACTCCTAATGGAAATATTAAAAAAGGAGCGGTTTCAACTGCAGTTGTTGTTCGTACTAAGAAAGAAGTAAGAAGACCAGATGGATCTTATATAAGATTTGATGATAATGCATGTGTTTTATTAAACCCAACGGGTGAAATGAGAGGAACACGTGTATTTGGTCCTGTTGCTAGAGAACTTCGTGATAAACAATTCATGAAGATTGTATCATTAGCACCAGAAGTGCTTTAATACATTAATGTAAGATGACAAAGCTTAAAATAAAAACTGGAGATACTGTAAAAGTAATTGCTGGAGACCATAAAGGATCTGAAGGTAAAGTACAAAAGGTATTAATAGCTAAGAACAAGGCGATTGTTGAGGGTGTAAACATGGTTAAGAAACACACGAAGCCAAGTGCACAAAATCCTCAAGGCGGAATCGTAGAAAAAGAAGCCGCTATTCATATTTCTAATTTATCGTTGTTAACTTCAAAAGGAGAAACAACAAGAATTGGCTATAGAATAGAAGGCGATAAGAAAGTAAGATTTTCAGTAAAATCTAATGAAGTAATATAGTTATGGCATATTCACCTAGACTTAAAGAAGAGTATAAAAGCAGAGTAATTGCAGCTCTTACAGACGAATTTGGTTATAAAAATGTAATGCAAGTACCAAAACTTACCAAGATAGTAGTATCTAAAGGTGTTGGTGCGGCAGTAGCAGATAAAAAACTTATCGACTATGCAGTTGAGGAGTTAGCAACTATAACAGGACAAAAAGCTATAGCTACATTATCGAAAAAGGATGTTGCAACTTTTAAATTACGTAAAGGTATGCCAATTGGGGCAAAAGTAACCTTACGTGGCGAAAAAATGTATGAGTTTTTAGATCGTTTAGTAACTTCTGCCTTGCCACGCGTAAGAGATTTTAACGGAATTAAAGCAACAGGATTTGACGGACGTGGTAACTATAATTTAGGTGTTACTGAACAAATTATATTCCCAGAAATAAACATTGATAAAGTGAACAAAATTTCTGGTATGGATATTACATTTGTAACAACCGCAGATACTGATAAAGAAGCAAAATCATTATTAACCGAATTAGGATTACCTTTTCAAAAGAACTAAGATATGGCTAAAGAATCAATGAAAGCCCGTGAGGTAAAAAGAGCTAAAACAGTAGCAAAGTATGCCGAAAAACGTAAAGCTTTAAAAGAAGCTGGCGATTATGAAGCATTACAAAAGTTACCAAAAAATGCATCTCCTATTCGTATGCATAATAGATGTAAATTAACAGGAAGACCAAAAGGTTACATGCGTACTTTTGGGATTTCTCGTGTAACATTCAGAGAAATGGCCAATCAAGGTCTTATCCCCGGAGTAAGAAAAGCTAGTTGGTAATATTATTTAAATAATCGGGTTTAAGGTTCAAAATAATTTGAAAACCAAAACCACAAAATCAATTCATTATGTACTCAGATCCAATTGCGGATTATTTGACAAGAATTAGAAACGCAGTGCGAGCCAACCATAGAGTGGTTGAGATTCCTGCATCTAATCTAAAAAAAGACATCACTAAAATATTATTCGAACAAGGATATATTTTAAGTTACAAGTTTGATGATTCGTCTGTACAAGGCACTATTAAAATAGCGCTTAAGTATAACAAAGAAACAAAAGAATCAGTAATTAAGAAACTTCAAAGAATTAGTACACCAGGTTTACGTCAGTATGCAGGTGCTAATGAGTTACCTAGAATCCTTAACGGTCTTGGTATTGCCATTGTCTCAACATCTCACGGTGTTATGACAGGCAAGCAAGCTAAAAGAGATAATGTAGGTGGCGAAGTTTTATGTTACGTATACTAATTTAAAGCCAGAAAGAAATGTCAAGAATAGGAAATAATCCAGTAGCCATTCCAGAAGGTGTAACAGTAGATGTTAAAGATAACGTTGTAACTGTTAAAGGAAAATTAGGAGAGTTAACACAAAGTTTCGACGCTGTTGAAATTAAAGTAGAAGAAGGAAATGTTTTAGTAACACGTTCTTCAGATTCTAAAGATCAAAAAGCTAAACATGGTTTGTACAGATCTTTAATGAATAATATGATTGAAGGTGTATCTAAAGGATGGACTAAAGAATTAGAATTGGTTGGTGTAGGTTATAGAGCATCAAACCAAGGACAAAAATTAGATCTAGCTTTAGGGTTTTCTCATAACATTATTTTGAATATTGCTCCAGAGGTAAAAGTGGAAACAATTTCAGAAAAAGGAAAAAATCCATTAGTTAAACTAACATCATTCGATAAACAACTTGTTGGTCAAGTAGCTGCGAAGATCCGCGGATTTAGAAAACCTGAGCCTTACAAAGGAAAAGGAATCAAGTTTGTTGGTGAAGAAATAAGAAGAAAAGCAGGTAAATCAGCTTAATAATTAAGTTATGGCATTGACAAAGAACGAAAGAAGACTAAGAATAAAAAACAGAATCCGTAAGGTTGTTTCTGGTACAGAAACAAGACCTAGATTAGCTGTTTATAGAAGTAATAAAGAAATTTATGCTCAAATAGTTGATGATGTAACTGGTAAAACTATCAGTGCAGCATCTTCAAGAGATAAAGGTGTAAGTACTGCGAAAGCAACTAAATCAGAAGTAGCTAAGTTAGTAGGTAAATCACTTGCTGAAAAAGCTTTAAAAGCAGGTATAGAAACAATCTCTTTTGATAGAGGCGGGTATTTATATCATGGTAGAGTAAAATCATTAGCTGAAGGTGCTAGAGAAGCAGGACTTAAATTCTAAGAAATTATGTTTAAAAAATATAAAAGTGCAGAATTAGTAAAACCAGGTGGATTAGATCTAAAAGATCGTTTAGTTGGGGTACAAAGAGTTACAAAAGTAACTAAAGGTGGTAGAGCATTTGGTTTTTCAGCAATCGTTGTGGTTGGTGATGAAGCTGGTGTTGTAGGACAAGGTTTAGGAAAATCTAAAGACGTTGCTAGTGCAATTGCAAAAGCTGTTGAAGATGCTAAGAAAAACCTTGTTAGAATTCCTATTATAAAAGGAACGTTGCCACATGAGCAGAAAGGTAAATACGGTGGGGCCAGAGTAAATATTATTCCTGCAGCTCCTGGTACAGGTGTAATTGCTGGTGGTGCTGTAAGAACAGTACTTGAAGCAGTTGGGGTACACGATGTGTTATCAAAATCTCAGGGCTCTTCAAACCCTCATAATGTCGTAAAAGCAACTTTTGATGCTTTATTACAATTAAGAGATGCGAACGCCATTGCTAGAGATAGAGGTATTTCACTTGAACAAGTTTTTAACGCTTAATATAGACAGAGATGGCAAAGATTAAAGTAAAAAAAGTTAAAAGCGCAATCAATCGTACGCAAAGACAAAAAAGAACTTTAGAAGCTCTAGGTCTTAAAAAGATTGGTCAAGTAATAGAGCATGAGGCTACACCAAATATTCTTGGTATGGTTGCTAAAGTTTCACATTTAGTTTCTGTAGAGGAAGCTTAAAAATATAAACTGAAAATGGATTTAAGTAATTTAAAACCTGCAGAAGGTTCAGTAAAAAACCAAGGAAAAAGAATAGGTAGAGGACAAGGTTCTGGTAAAGGTGGCACGGCAACTCGTGGTCACAAAGGAGCTAAATCGCGTTCTGGTTATTCTAAGAAACTAGGATTTGAAGGTGGTCAAATGCCACTTCAAAGACGTGTTCCTAAGTTTGGTTTTACTAACATTAACCGCGTAGAGTATCAAGGAATCAATTTAGATACCTTACAACAATTGGTTGATGATAAGAAAATAAAAGATACAGTAGATTTTGAAACATTATTCACAAACCGTTTAGCTGGAAAAAATGATTTAGTTAAAATTATGGGACGTGGCGAGTTAAAAACAAAATTAAAAGTATCTGCTCATAAGTTTACTGCTTCAGCAAAAGCTGCTATTGAAGCTGCTGGAGGAGAAGCTGTAACAATATAAGACGTTTTATAAGTATGAAATTTATAGAATCAATAAAAAATGTTTGGAAAATAGAAGAACTAAGAAACAGAATCATTGTTACTTTGAGTCTGTTATTAGTTTATCGTTTCGGTGCTCAAGTGGTTTTACCTGGTATTGATGCAGCCCAATTAGGAGGTTTAGCAGAAAAAACAGACGGAGGTTTGTTGGGTTTGCTTAACGCTTTTACAGGTGGTGCTTTTGCTAATGCTTCGGTTTTCGCACTTGGTATTATGCCTTACATTTCTGCTTCTATTGTTGTACAGTTAATGGGTATTGCTATTCCTTACTTGCAGAAATTGCAAAAAGAAGGAGCAAGTGGTCAAAAGAAAATCAATCAGATTACACGTTGGTTAACCATCGCTATCTGTTTATTACAAGCGCCAGGGTATTTAGCAAGTTTGCCAGCATTAGGAATTCCTTCAACGGCATTCTTGTTAGGAACAGGACCTTTATTTTATTTCTCTTCAGTTACAATATTGGTAACAGGTTGTATTTTCGCCATGTGGTTAGGAGAGAAAATTACAGATAAAGGTATTGGTAATGGTATTTCATTATTAATTATGGTTGGAATTATTGCTACATTACCACAAGCATTTTTGCAAAATGCAGCGACTAGATTAGAAGGTGGTGGAAATGGTGGTTTAATGATGGTATTAATAGAGTTTGTTATCTGGTTTGTTATCATTTTAGCGTCTATTATGTTAGTAATGGGTGTTAGAAAAATAGCTGTACAATACGCAAGAAGAACTGCTACTGGTGGTTATGAAAAAAGTGCTATGGCAGGTTCAAGACAATATATTCCATTAAAACTTAATGCTTCAGGGGTTATGCCAATTATATTTGCTCAAGCTATTATGTTTGTGCCTAGTTTAATAGGAGGATCTTCTTTCTTAAAAGAAACGTCTGCGGGACTTTGGATGCAAACAAACTATTCCGATATTTTTGGATTCTGGTACAATGTAACTTTTGCTCTGTTAATTATAGTATTTACATACTTTTATACAGCAATTACAGTACCTACCAATAAAATGGCAGATGATTTAAAACGTAGTGGTGGTTTTATTCCTGGTATTCGACCAGGTTCTGAAACCTCTGAGTACTTAGATAAAATAATGTCTCAAATAACCTTGCCAGGTTCTATTTTTTTAGCACTTATTGCTGTGTTCCCTGCATTTATTGTTAAGCTTATGGGAGTAGGTCAAGGATGGGCTTTGTTTTTCGGAGGCACCTCATTATTAATTATGGTTGGAGTTGCAATTGATACTATGCAACAAATAAATTCTTATTTGTTAAATAGACACTATGATGGTTTGATGAAAACTGGTAAAAATAGAAAGGCAGTAGCTTAATTATTATACTATGGCAAAACAAGCAGCAATAGAGCAAGATGGAACGATAATAGAAGCATTATCAAATGCTATGTTTCGTGTTGAATTAGAAAATGGTCACATTGTGACGGCACATATCTCTGGTAAGATGCGTATGCATTACATTAAATTATTACCAGGAGATAAAGTGAAATTAGAAATGAGTCCTTATGATTTAACAAAGGCTCGAATAACTTATAGATACTAACAAGATGAAAGTAAGAGCATCCGTTAAAAAAAGAAGCGCAGATTGTAAAATCGTGCGTAGAAAAGGTAGACTTTACGTGATAAACAAAAAGAATCCTAGATTTAAACAAAGACAAGGGTAAATTATGGCAAGAATTGCAGGTGTAGACATACCAAAAAACAAAAGAGGAGTTATTTCTTTAACCTATATCTATGGAATAGGTAGAAGTAGAGCAAAAGAAATTTTAGCAGTAGCTAAAGTAGATGAAAGTACAAAAGTTCAAGATTGGACCGATGACCAAATTAGTGGTATTCGTGAAGCTGTTGGGTCTTTTACTATCGAAGGTGAATTACGTTCTGAAACGCAATTGAACATTAAGCGATTAATGGATATTGGATGTTATAGAGGTATTCGTCATAGATCAGGTCTTCCGTTAAGAGGACAACGTACTAAGAACAACTCTAGAACCAGAAAAGGTAGAAGAAAGACAGTTGCTAACAAGAAAAAGGCAACTAAGTAATAATTAGAAATATTTAGTCTTTAGTCTTTAGACGTTGGAAGGAATCTGTTTGAAATCACGGTTTAGGATTCTAGCGACTATCAACTAATACTAAGCACTAGAAAATATGGCAAAGACAAGCACAAAAAAACGGAAAGTTATAGTTGATGCAGTTGGAGAAGCACACGTAACAGCTTCATTTAACAACATCATTATTTCACTTACCAACAAAAAAGGAGACGTAATTTCATGGTCATCTGCTGGTAAAATGGGATTTAGAGGTTCAAAGAAAAACACACCTTATGCTGCTCAATTAGCTGCTGAAGATGCTGCAGGAGTAGCAACAGAAGCTGGATTAAAAAAAGTAAAGGTTTATGTTAAAGGACCTGGAAATGGTAGAGAATCAGCTATACGTTCTATCCATAATGCAGGAATTGAAGTAACAGAAATTATTGATGTTACACCATTACCTCATAATGGATGTCGTCCACCAAAAAGAAGAAGAGTCTAACGAATTATGATTTTAGGTTTACGATATTTAATTGTTTTGAATCGTATATCAGAAATAAAAAATCGTAAATAAAATTAATATCATCTGTTTAGCAGATGATATTAATTTTTTGCATAAATTTGCAGACCAAAAAAAATAAATAATTAACAAGTATTAACGAGAGATCAACGATTATCGAAGGATAAGATTAAGACCTTAATTCATAATCACTCTCAAAACAAATTTAAAATGGCAAGATATACTGGTCCTAAAACTAAAATAGCTCGTAAATTTGGCGAAGCTATATTCGGAGATGATAAGTCTTTCGAAAAAAGAAATTACCCTCCTGGGCAACACGGAAACGCAAGACGTCGTGGAAAAAAATCTGAATATGCAATCCAATTAATGGAAAAGCAGAAAGCTAAATATACCTATGGTATTTTAGAAAGACAATTTAGAGGATTGTTTAAAAAAGCTAGAGCTGCTCAAGGTATTACAGGTGAAGTTTTATTACAACTTTGCGAGTCTAGATTAGACAATGTTGTTTTCAGAATGGGAATTGCTCCTACAAGAAGTGGTGCTAGACAATTAGTATCTCACAGACATATTACTGTAAATGGGGAATTAGTAAATATTCCTTCTTATTCATTAAAAGCAGGAGATGTTGTTGCTGTAAGAGAAAAATCAAAATCACTAGAAGCTATAGAAAGATCACTTTCTAACTCAAGTCATGTTTATGAGTGGATTACATGGAATGATGACACGAAACAAGGAACTTATGTTTCTGTTCCTGCCAGAATTCAAATTCCAGAAAACATAAACGAACAATTCATCGTCGAATTATACTCAAAATAATAAATTAATCATATTGGTATTTAGCCAAAGGGTTTATTAGTCTTCTTCAAACTTATAGACCGCGCAACTAAATAACAATTAAAACGAAGAAACATATGGCAGTATTTAATTTTCAAAAGCCCGACAAAGTAATCATGATTGATTCTACTGATTTCGAAGGTAAATTCGAATTCAGACCTTTAGAACCTGGTTACGGACTAACAGTAGGTAATGCGCTAAGGAGAGTTTTATTATCTTCTTTAGAAGGATTTGCAATAACATCGGTTAGAATTGAAGGTGTAGACCACGAGTTTTCCGCAATAGCAGGTGTGGTTGAAGATGTAACAGAAATCATCTTAAACTTAAAGCAAGTTCGTTTTAAAAGACAAATTGAAGATATTGATAACGAATCAATTTCAATTTCAATTTCTGGTCAAGATAGAATCACAGCTGGAGATTTTCAAAAATTTATTTCAGGATTCCAAGTTTTAAATACAGAATTAGTAATCTGTAACTTAGATCCAAAAGTAAATTTCAATATGGAAATTACAATTGAAAAAGGTAGAGGGTATGTGCCTGCAGAAGAAAATAAGAAAGCTTCAGCACCAATAGGCACTATCTTTACAGATTCAATTTATACACCAATAAAAAATGTTAAGTATAGTATTGAAAACTATCGTGTTGAGCAAAAAACAGATTATGAAAAATTAGTTTTTGAAATCATTACTGACGGTTCAATTACACCACAAGATGCTTTAACAGAAGGCGCAAAAACCTTAATTCACCACTTCATGTTATTCTCTGATGAGCGTATCACTTTAGAAGCTGATGAAATTGCACAAACTGAAACTTATGATGAAGAATCACTTCACATGCGTCAGTTGCTTAAAACAAAGTTAATCGATATGGATTTATCTGTACGTGCACTTAACTGTTTAAAAGCTGCAGAAGTTGATACTTTAGGAGACTTAGTGTCATTCAATAAAAATGATTTAATGAAATTCAGAAACTTCGGTAAGAAGTCTTTAACTGAACTAGAAGAGCTTGTAAATGTTAAAGGTTTAAACTTTGGAATGGATTTAAGTAAATATAAATTAGATAAAGATTAATTAATCATATTTTGCTCCTCGAATTACGAGTTTGGTAGCAAGATGATAAAACAAATGTCATGAGACACGGAAAAAAAATAAACCATTTAGGAAGACAAACCGCTCACAGAAAAGCCATGCTGGCAAATATGGCTTGTTCATTAATAGAACATAAGCGTATTAATACTACAGTAGCTAAGGCAAAAGCTTTAAAGCAATTTGTTGAACCTATGATTACTAAGTCTAAAGAAGATACAACACACAACAGACGTATTGTAATGTCTCGTCTTAGACAAAAAGATGCAGTAACTGAATTGTTTAGAGAAGTTGCCACAAAAGTAGCTGACAGACCTGGAGGTTATACTAGAATTATTAAACTAGGAAATCGTTTGGGAGATAATGCAGATATGGCTATGATTGAGCTTGTAGATTACAATGAAATCTATAATGCAGAGAAAAAAGCTAAGAAAACAACTAGAAGAAGTAGAAGAGGCGGTTCAAAACCAGCTGTAGCTACTCCAGTTGAAACTAAAGCATCAAACGAAGAAGAATAATGTTAATAAGCATTTAATATAAAAAGGATAAACTATTTTAGTTTATCCTTTTTTTTATGCAATTTTGTAAAACTTTTCAAAAAAAATATGAAATATCAAAAAAGACAAAAAGCCATCGTACTTCTAGCTGATGGTACTATTTTTTACGGTAAAGCAGTTGGTAATAAACAAGGAACTTCATTTGGAGAAGTATGTTTTAACACAGGAATGACTGGTTATCAAGAAATTTTTACAGACCCATCGTATTATGGTCAGTTAATGGTTGCAACCAATGCGCATATTGGAAACTATGGCGTCAATAATGATGAAGTAGAATCAGATTCAATCAAAATTGCTGGACTTATCGTTAAAAACTTTAGCTACGAATATTCTAGAGATGATGCCGACGGTTCGTTAGAAGATTTTCTTCAAGACAATGATTTGTTAGCCATATCAGATGTAGATACTAGAGCTTTAGTAAGCTATATTAGAGATCATGGGGCCATGAATGCTGTTATTTCTACAGAAGTAGATAATATTGAAGGCTTAAAGCAACAATTAGCTAAAGTGCCAAATATGGAAGGTTTAGAATTGGCTTCACAAGTGTCAACTAAAGAACCTTATTATTTTGGGGACGAAAATGCAACTTATAAAGTAGCAGCTTTAGATATAGGTATTAAAAAGAACATTCTGCGTAATATAGCAAGCAGAGATGCATATATTAAAGTGTTTCCATATAATGCCAAATTTGAAGACTTAGAAGCATTTAAACCAGACGGATATTTTTTATCAAACGGACCAGGAGATCCTGAACCTTTAGTTGAAGCTCAAGAAGTTGCTAAAGAAATTATAAAGCGAGATTTGCCATTATTTGGTATTTGTTTAGGGCATCAAGTTATTGCGCTTGCCAATGGTGTTTCAACTTATAAAATGCATAATGGGCACAGAGGTATAAATCACCCCGTAAAAAACATGGTTACAGGAAAAGGTGAAATCACTTCTCAAAATCATGGTTTTGCCGTAAATAGAGAAGAAGCAGAAGCGAATTTAGAGTTAGAGGTAACACATGTGCATTTAAATGACCATACTGTTGCAGGTTTAGCTATGAAAAATAAAAACTGTTTTTCAGTACAATATCATCCAGAAGCTAGTCCTGGACCACATGATTCAGTATACCTTTTCGACCAGTTTATTGAAAATATCAAGAAATAAAATCAACTAAAACCTCAAATGTAATCGACTATTTTTGAGGTTTTATTTTACTAAAACGTTATAGATGTAATTTTTTGAATTTCTTAAAAAACATCCCAAAAAAAACAAGATTTAGCCGTAAATTTGAAGTAATTAAAAGTTTAAAAACAAACAAATTATGAGTATTATAATTAATGTCCACGCGAGACAAATTCTAGATTCAAGAGGAAATCCAACAGTTGAAGTAGATGTAGTAACTGAAAATAATATATTAGGTAGAGCTGCTGTACCATCAGGAGCATCAACTGGAGAGCATGAAGCTGTTGAGTTGCGTGATGGAGGAAATACTTATATGGGAAAAGGTGTTTTAAAAGCTGTTGAAAATGTAAACTCTATAATTGCAGAAGAGCTATTAGGAGTTTCAGTATTCGAACAGAATTTAATCGATAAAATGATGATTGATTTAGATGGTACTCCAAATAAATCAAAATTAGGCGCTAATGCTATTTTAGGAGTGTCTTTAGCTGTTGCAAAAGCTGCTGCTAACGAATTAAACATGCCATTATATAGATATGTAGGTGGTGTTTCTGCTAACACTTTACCATTACCAATGATGAATATCATCAATGGAGGTTCTCATAGTGATGCACCAATTGCATTCCAAGAATTTATGGTTATGCCTGTAAAAGCAAAAAACTTTACACATGCCATGCAAATGGGAACAGAGATTTTCCATAACCTTAAAAAGGTATTACACGACAGAAACTTAAGCACTGCTGTAGGTGATGAAGGTGGTTTTGCTCCAAACTTAGAAGGAGGTACTGAAGATGCTTTAGAGACTATAGCAAAAGCCGTTGAAAATGCGGGTTATAAATTTGGTGACGAAGTAAAAATAGCTTTAGATTGTGCTTCTGCTGAATTTTATGAAAATGGGAAATATGATTATACATTATTTGAAGGTGATTCAGGTAAAGTAAGGTCTAGTAAAGAACAAGCCGATTATTTAGCAGAACTTGTTGAAAAATATCCAATTATTTCTATAGAAGATGGTATGGATGAAAATGACTGGGATGGTTGGAAATACTTAACGGAATTAGTAGGTGATAAAGTACAATTAGTTGGAGATGATTTATTTGTAACCAATGTAGAGCGTTTATCAAGAGGTATTGAAAATGGTATAGCAAATTCAATTCTTATAAAAGTAAACCAAATAGGTACCTTAACAGAAACTATTGCTGCCGTAAATATGGCACATAATGCTGGGTATACATCGGTAATGTCTCACCGTTCTGGTGAAACAGAAGATAATACCATTGCAGATTTAGCAGTAGCATTAAACACAGGTCAAATTAAAACAGGCTCGGCTTCACGTAGTGACCGTATGGCAAAATACAATCAATTATTACGTATTGAAGAAGAGCTTGGAGAAGTTGCTTACTTCCCACAAGAGAAAGCATTTAAGATTAAGTAACCCTTAATCAAATATTTTATAAAAAGCGATTATTTTTTTAATAATCGCTTTTTTTTATGATCAATTTTAATAATATATCAATTGGTTAAATCATTCATAATAATCTTTAAAAATAGAGGGATATTTCGTAATTTAGCATTCCGCATAACTTAATAAATTTACTAGAGCATATGGCTAATACAGCTACCATAGAAATAGATGGTAAAAAACATGAATTACCTTTAATTGAAGGAACAGAAAACGAAGTTGCAATAGATATAAAAAACCTTAGAGGCGCTACTGGAGGCTTTATAACCTTAGATCCAGGATATAAAAATACAGGTTCCTGCGAAAGTGCTATTACATTTTTAGATGGAGAAAAAGGTATTTTGAGATATTGTGGTTATTCTATAGAGGAATTAGCAGAAAAAGCAGATTTCTTGGAAGTGGCTTTTCTTTTGATTTTTGGAGAACTTCCTACTAAAGAAGAACTTGATAAATTTCATGAAGACATTAAGAAAAACTCTATCGTAGACGAAGATGTTAAAAAGATATTAGATGCTTTTCCAAAAGCCGCACATCCAATGGGTGTCCTATCTTCTTTGACAAGTGCATTAACAGCATTTAACCCTACATCTGTTAATGTAGATTCAGAAGAAGAAATGTACAATTCTGTAGTGCGTATTTTAGGTAAGTTTCCCGTTTTAGTTGCTTGGACTATGCGTAAGAAAAGTGGTTTACCACTTGACTATGGAGATAAAAATTTAGGTTATGTTGAAAACATCTTAAAAATGATGTTTAAAAGCCCAAATGAAGAGTATTCACAAAATCCAATTTTAGTTAATGCTTTAGATAAACTTTTAATTCTACATGCCGATCATGAACAGAACTGTTCTACTTCAACAGTTAGAATTGTAGGCTCATCGCATGCAGGATTATTTGCTTCGCTTTCAGCAGGAATTTCAGCACTTTGGGGTCCACTACATGGTGGTGCTAACCAAGCCGTTTTAGAAATGTTAGAAGCTATCAAAGAAGACGGAGGAGATACTAAGAAATATATGGCTAAAGCCAAAGATAAATCAGATCCATTCCGTTTAATGGGTTTTGGACATCGTGTGTATAAAAACTTTGATCCTAGAGCAAGAATCATTAAAGTAGCCGCAGATGAGGTTTTAGGAGATTTAGGAATAGAAGATCCTATTCTAGATATAGCAAAAAGTCTTGAACAAGAAGCCTTGAACGATGAATACTTTGTGAAACGTAAACTATACCCCAATGTAGATTTCTACTCAGGAATTATTTATAGAGGTATGGGTATACCAACAGATATGTTTACAGTCATGTTTGCTTTAGGTCGTTTACCTGGTTGGATTTCGCAATGGCGAGAAATGCGATTACGTAAAGAGCCTATTGGTCGACCAAGACAACTTTATATTGGTGAAAGAGAAAGAAAATTTGTGCCTATTAACAAAAGGTAAGTTTTAAAATATTTTAGAGTATTGTTGAGTTTCATGATTTTTTCATGAAACTTTTCTTTTTTAAAGCAAAATTTTTAAGAATAATTCAAAAAGTCTTTAATTATTGTTAGTTTTGACTCCATTGATTGTTATGCTAAATAAACCTCTTTTTTCTATATATGTTAGAATTAAATATCCAAAATGAAACTTCTAGATTGCGTGCTGTGATTTTAGGTACAGCAGAAAGTAATGGGCCAACTCCAAAAGTTGAAGACTGCTATGACCCTAAAAGTATTGAACATGTTTTAGCTGGAGACTACCCTAAAGAAGCAGACATGATTATAGAAATGGAGGCCGTTGCTAAAGTTTTTGAAAAATATGATGTTACCGTTTTTAGACCAAAAGTTATTAAAGATTGTAACCAAATATTCTCAAGAGATATAGCTTTTGTTATTGAAGATAAAATTATAAGAGCAAATATTCTTCCCAATAGAGAAGAAGAAGTAGAAGCCATAAGACATATATGGAATAAAATAGACCGAAAAAACAGAATTATATTACCAGAAGCATGTCATGTTGAAGGCGGTGATGTCATGCCTTGGAATGATTACATTTTTATAGGTACGTATACAGGAGAAGATTATCCAGAGTTAATAACTGCAAGGACTAACATAGATGCTGTAATTGCTATTCAGGAATTATTTCCAGATAAAATAGTCAAGTCTTTTGAACTCAGAAAATCAAATACTAATGCTAAAGAAAATGCTTTGCATTTAGATTGCTGTTTTCAACCCATAGGACAAGGTAAAGCCATTATACATAAAAACGGATTTTTAGTTGAAAGCGAATACCAATGGTTGGTAGATTTCTTTGGAAAAGAAAACATTTTTGAAATAACAAAAGATGAAATGTATCAGATGAATAGTAATATTTTTTCAATTTCTGAAGAGGTTATTATTTCCGAAAAGAACTTTACACGTTTAAATAATTGGTTAAGAGAACAAGGTTTTACAGTAGAAGAAGTGCCTTATGCAGAAATTGGAAAACAAGAAGGTTTACTACGTTGTACGACAATGCCATTAATTAGAGATTAAATAGAAATGGAACAAATCACAAATACCATATTAATGATTCGTCCTGTAAATTTTAGGATGAATGAGCAAACGGCTCTAAACAACTATTATCAAAAAAATTTAGATGATACGTTGCCAGAAACCATTAATACCAAAGCGCAGAAAGAGTTTGATGCTTATGTTGACAAACTTAGACAGATTGGTGTAGATGTTATTGTGGTTGATGATAAGTATGAAACAGATACACCAGACTCTATTTTTCCTAATAATTGGGTGTCATTTCATGAAAATGGAGATGTGGGACTGTATCCTATGTTTGCAGAGAACAGACGTTTAGAACGCCGAGAAGATATTTTAGATATATTAGAAGCCCAAGGTTTTATAATCAATAATATTGTCGATTATACCAGTGCTGAAGATGACCATGTTTTTCTTGAAGGTACGGGAAGTATAATTTTAGATCGAGTTAACCGAAAAGCCTATTGTGCGTTATCTCCTCGTGCTGATGAAGATTTATTCATAGAATTTTGTGAAGATTTTGAATTTACACCAATAATTTTTACATCCAATCAAACCGTTAATGGGGAGCGAAAAGCTATTTATCATACTAATGTTATGATGTGTATAGGGGAAACGTTTGCTGTGATTTGTTTAAGCAGTATTGATGATAAAAAAGAACGTAAAAATGTCATCAAGCATTTAAAAGAAAATGGAAAGGAAATAATAGATATTACAGAAGCCCAAGTCAACAATTTTGCTGGTAATATGCTACAAGTAAAAGGCGCTAATAATACACGTTATTTAATAATGAGTCAAGCGGCATATAACACCTTAACATTAGGTCAAATAAAAGCTTTAGAGAAACATACTAAAATCTTATCAAGTTCATTAGATACTATTGAAGCTTGTGGTGGTGGAAGCGCTCGTTGTATGATGGCTGAGGTGTTTTTGCCTAAAAATTAATTTGGCCTAGTACACTTTCTAAGAAGAAGATTTAGATTTTGGTAATTGCACATAAAACGTTGTTCCCACACCTTGTGTACTTTCTACCCAAATTTTACCATTATTAAGTTCAACTAATTCTTTACATATAGAAAGACCTAATCCAGTACCTTTTTCATTATCGGTACCCATGGTGGTAAAAGAGTTGTTTTTAAATAGTTTTTCAATATTTTGTTTAGAAATACCTACGCCGGTATCTGCAATGCTAATAATACAGCTTCCGTTGCTAATGTGGTTAGAAACGGTAATAGTATCGCCGTTTTCTGAAAATTTCAAAGCGTTTGCAAGTAGATTTTGGACAACAATTTCAAACATGCTTCTATCTGCATATGCAAAATCACGCAAAGAATGGTCAACTAAAGTAATACCTTTGTTTTCAATACGCTGTTCAACAAGTTTAATTTTGTCTTCAAAAACTTCTTGAATATCAAATAAGCTTGGCTTTGGTTCTAAAGATTGCATTTGCGACTTAGACCAGTTCAATAAATTAAACAATAATAACGAGGCGTTATTAGCATTTTCACTTAACTCAGGAATTAAATTGTCAAACTCTTCTCTAGATAACGAACCATCTTTTAATAAATCTATAAAACCATTAATTGAGGAAAGCGAATCTTTTAAATCATGAGAAACAATAGAAAATAATTTATCTTTTACATTATTTACATTTTCAAGATGTTTGGTTTGTTCTGAAAAGGCTTCGTTTTGTAATTCTATCTTAATATTCTTTTCTTCTAACTCTTGCATGTATTTAATATTGTTATTACGTTTTAAATAAATTAATACTAAAAAGGTAGAAACAATAATAAGTGCGGCTAATAAGGCATAAAAAATTAATTTATACTTGACTAATTTTTCATTATTAGAAACACTATCAGAAGTTATTTGAGGTTTTTCATTAGTAGTACCTGCTAAAGATGTAGAATTATCAATATCGGTTTTTAACTCTAATTCTGTAGGTTGTTCGTAGGTGTTTGCATTTAAATTAACCTCTTTTCTTTTGAGGCTATTACTTAAATCGTAATATTCTCTCTGCCATACAAAAGCTCTGTCGAACCTTCTTTTTGTAGAATCAAGAGTTTTCATTAATTTATAATACCTAAGTAATTCAGTTTTATTATCAATATCCTTAGCAATACTGCCAGCCTCAAAAAGTTGTTTTTCGGCAGTGTTAAAACGGTTTTGACGTAAGTTTAAATCGCCCAAATTATTTAAAGCAATTAATAAGCCTGCTTTGTCATTAGTACGCCTATTTATATTAAAACCCTGTATTAAGTATTTAGTAGCTTTATCATAATCGTTGAATTTTAAATATTCGCCACCTAATTTTGGTAATATGCGCCCACGAATAGAATCATTCTTGGATTCATCGCTATCCAAAACTTTTTCATAGAACTCTATAGCTTTTCTATGTTCCTTCTTTTCTGAGTAAAGTTCTGCTAATTTATTGTTGGATTCGTTTAAACCCTTAGTGTCATTTAGTTTTTCTTGAACATCGGTTGCTTTTAAATAAAACTCAATAGCCTTATCATAAGCATTAATGTTATAATAGGCTTTAGCCAAGTTGCTATAGGCTAAATTAAGGTCGTTAACAAGGTGTCTTTTTTCAAGCTCCTTAATAGCAGCTAAAGAAAACTGTAGGCCTTTAGCGTAATTACCTCGTTTTATTTCTATTAAACCAATACTATTGTTAACCTTGGCAACCGCAATGGTGTCTTTTAGAATATGAAACAGTGCTTTGGACTTTTGGTAACCACTAACCGCATTAATGTAATCATCTTTTTTAGCATAAATTAAGGCCTTATAATACGTGATTTCAGCAATACCCTTTTCGTAATTTAGACTGTTTGAAAGTTTTTCGCTTTGAATAATATACTTTATGGCTCTATCGTAATCTTCAATCTCATAGAGTGACTTAATAAGTTTTAGTGAAGTATCTACTTTAACTGAGTCTTGATTTTGAAAAGCCAGTTCTAAAGCAAGACTATCTATATCATTAGTTTGTGAAAAACCAATGGTAATAGATAAAGATAGAATTAAAGTAGTTAGTCTCCTCATACAACGTTTAAATTACGACTCGTAATAAAGCAATTTAAAGGTCTTAAATTTGAGGGAAAGTAAGATAGCTTTATTAAGCTGTAATTATTTGTTAGTGTCAAATTTTTCCAAATAAATGGATTGTTAATAGCGTTACTACGCAAAAGTTGGAAAAAGCCTTATTAAAATCTAATTTCTGCGTTTTAATACCAATAAATTAGATGAAAGGACAGAGGGCAAATTGGTGTAAAAATCGACGAATAGACGAACGGCAGAAATCATAGAAAAAGAACACTTTTATCGATGAAATGCATAGTGCTTCGTTTTTTTAGAGAGATTTTTAAAAATGTGCTATTTTGATAACAGATACATATTTATTAAATATTTAGTAGTTTAAGAAAACATAAAAAACTTACTATCTTTGCGAGCTTATAATATAATAAAATGAATCTTCAAGAAGCTTTATCAAATTACGTAAAACAAGCTGTAAAATCAAGTTTTAATGTCGTGTTAGAAACTGTAGAATTTCAAGCTACAAGAAAAGAATTTGCAGGAGATATTACCATTGTTATTTTTCCAATGCTGCGATTTATTAAAGGTAACCCTTTGCAAATCGGAGAAACTATAGGTGAATTTTTAGTTGAAAAAGTAGCAGATGTTAAAGCGTATAATGTTGTAAAAGGCTTTTTGAATGTTGAAATAAGCGATTCTTATTACCTTAATTTTTTTAATGGAATAAAAGATGATAAATCTTATGGTTTCATTACACCAAAGGCAGAAGAAAAAGCCATTATGGTTGAGTATTCTTCTCCAAATACAAACAAGCCTCTGCATTTAGGGCACGTAAGGAATAATCTTTTAGGGTATAGTGTTTCAGAAATTTTAAAAGCATCAGGTAAAAGAGTTTATAAAACCCAAATTATAAATGATAGAGGCATACATATCTGTAAAAGTATGTTGGCTTGGAAAAAATTTGGAAATGAGGAAACTCCAGAAACTACAGGTTTAAAAGGCGACAAGTTAGTTGGAAACTATTATGTGAAGTTTGATCAAGAATATAAAAAGGAAATTCAAGATTTAGTTTCTAAAGGAAGTTCGGAAGTAGATGCAAAAAAGAACGCGCCATTATTATTAGAAGCCCAAGATATGCTCTTAAAATGGGAAGCCGGAGATGAAGCTGTTGTTGCATTATGGGAAAAAATGAATGGTTGGGTATATGAAGGTTTTGCTGAAACTTATAAAAATTTAGGTGTAAATTTTGATACTTTATACTATGAAAGTAAGACCTATTTATTAGGAAAAGAGTTTGTAGCCGAAGGCTTAAAATCAGGTGTTTTTGAAGAAGAAACAGATGGTTCGGTTTGGTGCGATTTAACCAACGAAGGCTTGGACAAAAAAATCGTGCAGCGTGCTGATGGTACTGCGGTTTACATAACCCAAGATATTGGTACGGCCATACAGCGTTTAAAAGATTTCCCAGATGTAGGCGGTATGGTTTATACCGTTGGAAATGAGCAAGATTATCATTTTCAAGTGCTGTTTTTAATTCTAAAAAAATTAGGGTTTGAATGGGCCGAAAACCTATCTCATTTAAGTTACGGTATGGTAGATTTACCTAGCGGAAAAATGAAAAGTAGAGAAGGTACTGTTGTTGATGCCGATGATTTAATTGACGATATGGCAAAAACAGCTGGCGATATTTCGGAAGAATTAGGTAAGCTTGATGGGTATTCTGATGAAGAAAAACAAGAACTTTATAAAAGTATAGGTTTAGGGGCTTTAAAATATTTTATATTAAAGGTTGATCCTAAAAAGCGTATTTTATTTAACCCAAAAGAATCTATAGATTTTCAAGGTAATACAGGTCCTTTTATACAATATACTTATGCTCGAATTCAAGCTATTTTAAGAAAAGCAAATCTCGATTTATCAACTAAAGTAGATGTGCCGCTTCATGCTAAGGAAAAAGAACTTTTAAAGCAGTTAGAGCTTTTTCCAGAAGTCATTCAAAATGCAGCAGCCCAACATAGTCCAGCGTTAATTGCTAATTATACATACGATTTGGTAAAGGAATTTAATTCCTTTTATCAAAATGTATCTATTTTAGGAGCTAATAACGACAACGAAAAAACATTTAGAGTACAACTTTCCAATACGGTTGCCAATACCATAAAAAATGGATTTGGGTTGCTTGGGATTCAAGTTCCTGAACGGATGTAGGTTGCTGTTTTGTTTAATGCAAAGATATAGTTCCATTTCAATGAACGTTATCGGTTGTTAAACGAAGATGGCTGAATTTTTTTTGCAAAGTCGATTTTCAAGAAATGACTTTGATGTTCTCTTTATTGTTATCTTCTTGTTTTTTATCAATTTGCTCAATTTTAAATTTTGGTATATTATCCTTTCTGTAAAAAGGAATAGGTACAGGTAAAATGGATGCTAAGGTTATCATAAGAATCAAAGCTAAAAGCCTGAATCCTTTTTGTAATGTCTTCATAATAATATAGAGTATATAACATCAATATAAATTGATGCATAAAGATTAAATGTGTTACGTGGTTTTTGCTAAAAAAGGCAAGTGCATTACTCTATGAAGACACCTTGATAATGAATGGAATGTGTTTGAGCAATAAGATTTTGCTCTAAATTAAAGTGATTTAAAAACTGTAAAACAGTTTTTTTTTGATGTTTTAAAGTTACCACAAAATTAAAATAGTGCAGATTTAATAATCCCTTAAAATTAAAAATAAGATATGGGTTATAGCTTATGTATTTTAAAACTTTAGTTGAATATTGGAATGCCTCAACACTTGAGTTGTAATCCTCATGACTAAAAACAACAAGTTCGGTTTGCGTTTTTTCAAAATTAGAAGACGTATAAGTAAATCCAGAAAACGTTATTAACGTAATAAGGAGTAATAGATAAGAAATGATATGTTGTTTTCTTTTAAAAGACAGCATAATACAAAGATAACAAAATCAAGAGCATTCAATTTTTTAAAAATGGACTCGAAAACTTACATTAGGCGTAATGCCAAGGGATTCATTCTCAATTTTATTGACTTCATTTTCGGCATCTAACGTATAGTACGTATTTATAACGTTTTTATTATTCAACACATTCCAAACAGAAGCACCAATGGTAGCACGTGCGCCATCAGAAATATTAAACCCATAAGTAGCGGAACAGTCTGCACGTAAATAATCTTTCAATGATTTGCTGTTAGGACTTGAGTATGTTATTTGATTATCATCTGGATTATCATCTGGATTATCATTTATACTCGGTTCCGTAGTCGGTTTTCCTGAATGCCAATTTAAACCTAATGCTAGTTTTATGTTTTTATTTGTATATGTTCCTGCAAAAGCTATGGCATGCCTAATATCCAGATTGTTAGGGAATTTTTCACCATCATTCAGTTCGCTAAATATGTAATTGTTAGTATTATATGAATACGAAATCCAACTACTAACCATGTTGCTAAACTGTTTGTTTAGTAAAACATCAACACCTTTTATTTCATAGCTGCCAATACTGTTTACAAATTGATATTGATTTTGGAAACCTTGACTTCTAGTCGTGATACCATCAACTTTTTTAATATAAGCTTCGGCACTTACCAGTAATTTATTTTTGTTATAGTGAATGCCTAAGGATGTCTGTTTGCTTTTTATGACTGGAATATTATCATAGTTTGAAAGTACCCAACGACGTTTTTCAATACCTAAAAAATCGTTTTGTAAATCGATAATTTGAGAAGTGGTTTGGCTTTTAAGTTCACCTAAAACTTCAAACCTGAAATGATTTAAAAACCGCTGGCTAAAACTCAATCTGGGTTCAGCTAAAAATAAATCAAACTTGGTCATGTAATTTAATCGTCCACCTAAGGTCAGTCTTGTTTTAGCATTATTTGATAAGAACCCCGTTTCAGCATAAACAGAGTGAGTCCTTAGAACCTCTCTTATAAAACTTCTAAATTCAGGATTATTAACATCTTCTAAATTACTAATACCGACTTCGGTAAATTGATAGCCACCATTAATTTTAAATAGACTATTTGCCGAATAGTTAATATCTAATTTAGCAGAGCCATCATAAACTTCATTTTCTTGAATTAAACGTTGGTTATTAATAATATCAAAATTTGTGGCATCTAAATCATAATTAGATACATAAAACTGTGCAGTTGTTAAAAGTCTACTGTTCCAATGTCTAGTATAAGTTAGGCCTATGGCTGAATTACGTTGTGATAACTTACTATTCAAGGATTCGTTTCGATCATTAATGGTAGATTGCTCATCGTATTTTAAATTATTGTCTACGTGCAAAAAATGAAATCGGAGTTTGTCTTTGTTGGATATATTATATAAGAATTTAGCGGTTATATCATAAAAATTAAACGTCTCATTTTGAGAAATAGAATTCCTGTTATCTTTAGATTTTTCAAAATCTGAATCTTGAAATATACGTTTGGAATACTGTTCGAACGTTGAGGTATTTATAAAATCTGTTATAGAACGGCGTGTGGAGAGTTGTAATTCTGTTTTTTTTGATAGCGGGATTTTAGCATACGCATCGGTATTAATTAAGTTAAAACCTAAACCGGCATCGAATTCTTGATCAATATGATCTGGCAGGCGCATATCTATAATGCTAGAAATACCATCACCATATTTAGCACGTGTGCCATTTTTGTAGACATTAACACGTTTAGTGGTATAAGGGTTAAAAGCAGAAATAAGCCCAAAAAAATGTCCAGATTGATACATTTTAATGCCATCCCAAAGGAGTAGGTTTTGATCATGAGTGCCACCACGAACATTAATATTGGATACAGTTTCGTCAGCACTTAAAATACCAGGAATGGCTTGGATGGTTTGTAGAATGTCAGGTTCAATTAAACCCGGTAAGATTCCAAAAGTCTGTGGTTTAATAGTAATTGAGCCATCATTTAACTTGGTAATACCTGTGGTTAAATAATTGGTAACAACAACTTCTTCTAGATGTTGCGTTTTGTGATTGGTTTTGTCTTTTTTAGGGATTTTAATAACTACAAACCGATTGTCCAACAACTGAAAGTCTAATAGAGTTTCCATTTTAAGGAATTCTAATGCCTCATCTAAAGATAAACTTACATCAGGAATGATGCTTGCTTTGTTATCAATAGCGATATCAACATAAGAAAAGCTAATATTAAATTTTTCCGATAGATGTTTTAAGATAGCAATAAGCGGTTGCTTTTCTTTTTGAACAGTTTGAGAACTTAAGGTCGCAATATTCAAAAAAAACAATAGTATAAAAATAGAACGTGTAACTTTTCTACTCACGCTTTAATATAATAGTATGGTTAGATTTACTATAAGTTACATGTAAAGGTAAGGTAATAGATTTTATGGCTACATCTATATTATCGTGTGCAAAACCACCTGTAAATAACTGATCTGAATCTATATTTATTAAAGTGATATCAACATTATATTGTCTTTCAAATTCAGCAATAACAGTTTTGTAAGGCAAACTTTTAAATGTGCTCGTGTTATTTAACCACGAAGGATTTGTGCGGTTTTCTTTTTCTTTAGCAATTGTTTTCCCATCAATAATTAAAAAACTGTCGCCAGGTTTTAATTTTGTTTCATGAGCGTTGTGCGTTACCCCAACTAGTCCTTCGTAGCAAATAACCTCAAAATAATTGTCCCGTTGTTTTACATTAAATTGAGTACCATAAACCGTTACGGTTCCTGATTTTGTTATAACTTTAAATGATGATCCTTTAGCAACTTTAAAAAAGGCTTCGCCATTAAGTTCTACTTCGCGTTCTTGTTTCCAATCTTTTTTGTTGAAAGTCAAAAACGATTTAGCGTTAAGGGAAACACTAGAAGCATCTGGTAATTCTATGGTTGTTTTCTGAGCAAACTCAGTAGTAATAGTCGTATCTATAGTAGTTGTGTAATAATATAAACTAAAACAAACGGCAAGTATAGCAGCCACGCGCATTAATGGTTTTAACCAATGCCTAGGGTGTTGCTTTTTGTCTTCGACACCAATTGGAGTAAGTTTAGATAATACATTTTCCAATTCCTTGGAGGTATTGTAATCATCTGCTTTAAAAGCCTGTACGCTTTCAGATAACGTTATTAAATCATCATAATCTTCAAGGTTTTTAAACGCTTCAAGTTCCTGATCATTTAGATTGTTATCTAACCATTTCGATATTAAATTTTCTCTATTCATGATTTCTATACAACTATATAACAGTTATCTTTTATTTTTCCCTACCCACTTTTGAAAAAAATCAAAAACTAAATTCCAAAAAGTATATTTTCCAACAACCAACAACCAACAACTACAACTCCTTAATATCCTTCCTTAACTTCTCCAAAGCCCCATAAATACGTTTTTCAACAGCTTTTGTCGAAATACCTAAAATTTCGGCAATTTCTTTAAATCGTTTGCCTTCAACCCGATTCATCATAAACGCTTCACGTTGCGCATCAGTTAAATTAGATAATGCTTTTTGCAATTTGTCATGATATTCGGTTTCCTGCATTAAAAACTCAGGATCCTCGTTGGTATATGATTTAGGTTTGGTTTGTTGATGTTTTAAAACCACCTTTTGGTGAGCCGCTTCATTAAGCATTAAGTTATTGGCAGTAGTAAATACAAAACTCTTAGCTTTGTCTGGAGAAATTTTAGAGCAATTTTGCCATAACTTAATAAAAGCGTCCTGTACTTTATCTTTTGGGTTTAATAAATCACCAAACTTATAGTATAAAAAATTATGCAAATCTTTGGCATGTTTGTTAAATATGGAAGAGAAAATATGCTCTTCGCAAATATTTTCATGTAATTGTTTCCCCATTATTATTGACAGTTAATGCTACTAAAATAGTTTTTTTGGAATTTAGTTTTTGATTTTTTTTGATTTTTTTGATTGTGGAGGGTAGGAGTTTTTAAAGTTATCCTGTTTTATAATCAAAATGCTATGTTTAACCCAAAATCATTTACCATGAAAACTACTATGAAAACAGTATTATTAATTCCTTTTTTTGCCCTCCTATTATTTACTTCATGTCAGGATGAGGTCACTGAAATTACTCAACCTGATGAAAGTGAAGCCCTAACTGCCGAATCTGAGTTAACAGGCTTAATGTTCTCCGCATCTACCATGGACGGATCTGCTGACAATATTATTGATAACGCAAGTTGTACGTCTATTAAATTACCAGTAACTGTTATCGTTAATGGTCTTGAAATTAGAATTGATTCTAGAGAAGATTTTGAAGTCATTGAAGCCATTTTTGATGAGTTTGAAGATGATGAAGATAATTTAGATATCATTTTCCCGATTACACTTATTTTATCTAATCATGATGAAGTAGTTATTGAAAACCGTGATGCTTTAGAAGAATTAATTGAAGAGTGTAGAGGAGAGAATGAAGAGGATGATGATATTGAATGTATCGATTTTAAATACCCAATATCTTTTTCATTATTTAATACAGATTTTCAACTTATTGATGTTATAACTATTGAAAATGATAGAGAATTATACCGTTTTATAAAGCGTATTAAAGATAAAGAAGTTATTGCTAGTCTTAATTTTCCAATAACGCTTGAGTATGCTGATGGTACAACTGTTGAAGTTGATAACAATGAGCAATTAGCAAGAACTATTAGAGAAGCTAAAGATGCTTGTGATGAAGATGATGATAATGATTATGGCGATGACGATTTTACAAAAGAACGTTTAGATGAGTATTTAAAAACTTGTCCATGGGTAGTTCATGAGTTTAAGAGAAATAATCAAGATAACACTGAAGCGTATAAAGAATATGCCTTAAACTTTAAAGAAGAAGATGTTGTGGTTATGCGTGCAAAAAATGGTGATATACTTACTGGTACTTGGAGTACTCGTGTTACAGATAGAGGTGCACTTTTAAAATTAGAATTTGACACGTTAGCAGATTTTACTTTAGAATGGGTAGTATATGATATTGAATACGGTAAAATTAAACTTTACGAAGAAGGTGGTAACAGAATCATTATGAAGAAAAACTGTGATGTTGTTATAGATATTACTAAAGAGCGTATTGAAAACTATTTACAAGAATGTTTATGGAGAGTAGCACGTTTAAGTGTTGATGGTGCAGATAATGAAAAAGATTATATCGGTACACCACTTAAGTTCTATGGAGACAATGTTGTGAAAATTAGAGTAAATGGCGAATTAGTAGAAGGCACTTATGAGATTGGTGTTAGAAATATTGGTTTCATTTTACAAATCACTTTAGAAGGAAGTCCAGATTTAAAACTAGAATGGTTAATTACGTTCATAGAAGAAGGTTTAATAAAATTAGAAAACGTAAACAATCAAATGATTTTAATGCGAGATTGCCCAGATGGCGATGAGGATATAAATTATGTTGGTGATGTGTTAACTAACGGAGAATGGGAAGTTGCATCATATATAGATCAAGATGTTGATGAAACTGAAAATTATATAAACTACGTTATAGGGTTCAATGAAAATGGAAGGTTATTTGCAGAAGGTGACGGGAACAATTTTATAGGTTCTTGGTTAGCTTACAGAAACGATGGATTATTCTTAGGGTTAAATTTTGGAACTCAAGATGAACCTTTTAGTGAATTGAGACACAGATGGCGAATCAAAGAAATAACTCCAAATAGAGTAGAATTAAAAGATTATAATGCTAATGGAGAAATAGAACGCATATTAGTCCTTGAAAAGATAGAATAATATGTTTGCTTAAAAGAGAAACTTTCCTTTTTCGGTTGGTTAGGTTAATTAATAAGTAAAGTTTCCTTTATAAAGGCTGTCAAATTAAATTTGATAGCCTTTTTTTTATTCAGTTTGTGCCTTCTCACTTCTATAATATACTTCAAATCATTAACTTTGCATTTCTTAAAATTTCAATAAAAATTATGTTTAATAATTTAAGCGATAAATTAGATAAAGCCTTACACGTTCTTAAAGGCCACGGAAGTATTACAGAAGTTAATGTAGCAGAAACTTTAAAGGAAGTTAGACGTGCATTGTTAGATGCCGATGTTAATTTTAGAATAGCAAAAGAGTTTACTAATAGAGTTAAAGAAAAAGCATTAGGCCAAAATGTATTAACAACTTTGCAGCCAGGACAATTAATGGTTAAAATTGTTAAAGATGAGCTTACCCAACTTATGGGTGGTGATGCCGAAGGTATTAATCTATCAGGAACTCCAAGTGTTATTCTAATGTCTGGTTTACAAGGTTCAGGTAAAACAACATTTTCTGGTAAACTAGCCAATTATCTAAAAAACAAAAAAACAAAAAAACCTTTATTAGTTGCCTGTGATGTTTATCGTCCAGCAGCAATAGACCAATTGCATGTTGTAGGAGAGCAAATAGGTGTTGAGGTTTTTAGTGATAGAGGGAACAATGATCCAGTTGCTATTTCGCAAGCAGCTATAGCACATGCCAAAGCCAATGGGTTTAATGTTGTCATTATAGATACCGCTGGTCGTTTAGCAGTAGATGAAGCTATGATGACCGAAATATCAAATATTCATAAAGCCATACAGCCTCAAGAAACCTTGTTTGTTGTGGATTCTATGACGGGTCAAGATGCCGTTAATACAGCAAAAGCATTTAACGATATCTTGAATTTTGATGGTGTTATCTTAACCAAATTAGATGGCGACACACGTGGTGGAGCAGCTATTTCTATTAAATCTGTAGTCGATAAACCTATTAAATTTATTGGTACAGGAGAAAAAATGGAAGCTATTGATGTCTTTTATCCATCCCGTATGGCCGACCGTATTCTTGGTATGGGTGATGTGGTGTCTTTAGTAGAACGTGCACAAGAACAGTTTGATGAGGAAGAAGCTAGAAAGCTTCAAAAGAAAATAGCCAAAAACCAATTTGGGTTTGATGATTTCTTGAAACAGATTCAGCAAATCAAGAAAATGGGGAACATGAAAGACCTTATGGGTATGATTCCTGGTGCGGGTAAAATGATGAAAGATGTTGATATAGATGATGATGCTTTTAAAGGTATAGAAGCCATTATACATTCCATGACACCAAAAGAACGTACTAACCCTGGTATTATTAATGCAAGTAGAAAAAAACGTGTAGCAAAAGGGTCAGGGACTTCTGTACAACAAGTAAATCAGCTTTTAAAGCAATTTAACCAAATGAGTAAAATGATGAAGATGATGCAAGGCGGTGGTGGCAAAAAGATGATGCAGATGATGAAAAATATGCGTTAAACCTTGTTAAAGTTAAAAGTGTAGTTTTTACAAACAACCAACAACCATTATGACAATTTTAGACGGAAAGAAAGTAAGTAATGACATTAAGGATGAAATCGCTGAACATGTAAAATCAATGGTGACCAAAGGCGAAAAAGTGCCTCATTTAGCGGCTATTTTAGTCGGAACTGATGGTGCTAGTATGACTTATGTTAATGCCAAAGTAAAAGCGTGCCAACGTATTGGTTTTAAATCCACCTTAATTGATTTACCTGAATATACTTCTGAAGAGGAATTATTGGAAAAAATCCATGGTTTAAATACCAATAATGATATTGATGGATTTATCGTTCAATTGCCATTGCCTGAGCACATTGATGAGCAGAAGGTTTTAATGGCCGTGCATCCAGATAAAGATGTCGATGGCTTTCATCCAACAAATGTTGGGAAAATGGCTTTGGATTTGCCAACTTTTTTACCAGCAACACCTTATGGAATACTCGAACTGTTAGAAAGGTATCAAGTTGAGACTTCAGGTAAAAATGTAGTGGTTATGGGAAGAAGCCATATAGTTGGTCGCCCTATGAGTATTTTGATGAGTCAAAAACGAAAAGCTGGCGATGCTACAGTAACCGTAGTTCACAGCCGTTCTAAAAACTTAACTGACATTACGCGAAATGCGGATATTATTGTTGCCGCCATTGGAATTTCGGAATTTTTAACTGGAGATATGGTTAAAGAAGATGTGGTAATTATAGATGTTGGAATTACCCGTGTTCCAGATGCTACAAAAAAAACAGGTTATAGGCTTGCAGGCGATGTACACTTTGAAAGTGTAAGTAAAAAGGCTAGCTATATAACTCCAGTGCCTGGAGGAGTAGGCCCAATGACTATTGCTATGTTGCTTAAAAATACATTATTGGCAAGGGAAAGACATCAGCAATAAAATATTTTAAAAGTACTACCCTTTTTTTCTTTTATCAGTAACAGCTTTGTGTTCTTTAGCAGAATCACGAATAAGGGTATTTAATTCCTTAAACTCCTCTTTAGTCAATTCACGATATTGACCAACAGGCATATCCAATTTAATATTTATAATCCTAACACGTTTTAGTGTTTGTACCTCGTAATTTAAATAGTCGCACATGCGTCTAATTTGTCTATTTAGTCCTTGAGTTAAAATGATTTTGAACTTATAAGTTCCGAGTTTTTTTACTTTACACTTTTTTGTGTGCTTTCCTAAATCTTCTAAATAGATGCCACCAGCCATACGCTCAACAAACGTTTGGGAAATAGGTTTGTCAACCGTAACAACATACTCTTTCTCGTGATTGTTACTGGCGCGAAGAATTTTGTTTACAATATCCCCATCATCAGTTAAAAGAATTAAACCTTCACTTGGTTTATCTAGCCTTCCAATAGGGAAAATACGTTTTGGGTAATTAATAAAATCTATAATATTATCTTTTTCGACAGAGGTGTCTGTAGTACAAACTATACCAACGGGTTTGTTAAAGGCTAAATAAACAAAAGAGGTTTTTGTGTTGGTAATTTCTTTTCCATCTACATGGACTACATCATTAGGCGCAATTTTAGTCCCCATTTCTGGAACACTACCATTTATTGTTACTCGACCTGCGTTTATAAGTTTATCAGCTTCTCGACGTGAGCAATAACCAACTTCGCTTAAAAATTTATTGATGCGTTTTAATTGTATTTCCATGGTGTAAAAATACGATAAATCTATACGTTTATAAAGTCTAAAATATATTGGTAAACTTTATCTGATTTAAGACCATGACCTAGCCCAATTGTTTTTATTAGTTTAGCGTCTTTGTAGTATTTCGAAATTTCTAAAGCATCTCTATAAGAGATGATTCTATCTTTTTTGTCGTGAATAATAAGTCCTTGTAAAGGGATGTTTTTAAACAAATTTTCTGTAGCAAAATATTCTGATAAATGGTTGTAACGGTTTAAGTAATATTGATTAACCGCCTCGAAAACCTTTTTGTTGTAACTCATCATGTCAATATAGTTATCTAAAAGTCTAACTAAACTAGATGGAGCACCTAATAATATGAGTTTATTAACAGATGGCAGGTTATATTTTTTTGTAGAAATAGCACATGAAGTACCACCTATTGAGTGACCTATAATGATGTTGGCCTGATTTTTTTTGATGATTACATGTAGGCATTCCGAATATAATAAAGCATTAAATACTTTGCTCCCAGAATTACCGTGCGCTGGTGCATCTAGAGCAATTACGTTATAATCTAATGCTTGAAGTTGATTAATTAAATCTTTCCATCTATAGGCATTACTTTCCCAGCCGTGAGCTAATAAGATAGTGTCTTTTTTCCCACTCCAATGATATGTTTTTAATGAAAAATCTTTATAGGTTACGTCTTCTTGGATTGAGGTGTTAAGGTAACTGACTTCCTCTTGGCTTGGTTTTTCTCTTTTGGGTGTTGAAAATAATTTAACAGCGAGTTTGGTTGCAGATTGAATTGAAAAATGGCTTATAAAATTTATTGTAGAGCCAGCAATTTTAGGAAGGTATTCGCTCATTTAATCTTCTCTATTTACTAAATTCATAGAAAATGCTGGGGTGCATATAGCAATATATTCACAGACTTCGGTAAACGGATTGGAGTATTGGACTCTAGTATTCTTTTCTATTTTTATAGATTGACCTGCTTCTAAAACAACAGTTTCTCCATCAATAATAAATTGTTTTTTACCGCTAATAATAAATGTAAATTCATCAAATTTTGGAGTTTGAAAAGGCTCACTCCAACCAGCTGGCGCTTTCATGTGAGCAATGCTTAATTGAGAATTCCTGTCGGTTGCATTTCCGAAATGTTCTTTTATAATCTTGCCATCTGTTGTTGGTACAATGAATGGGTTGTTTTGAATGATGTATTTTTTTTGAGACATAATTTTGTAAATGCTTAATGATTTTCTTTTAATGGCTTTTTCTTAATCATGCCACCTTTTAAATCTTTTACTACGCCCATAATCACAAAGGCCTTTCCGTCAATTTTATCAATTTCGGTTTGTAGTTTTGCTAGTTCTAGTCTTGTAACAACGGTGTAAATAATATCTTTGTCATAACTATAACCTGTTGAACCATAACCGCCTTTACCGGCATAAATAGTACATGCTCTTCGGAGTTTTTTAGTTAACATTAAACGTAATTCTTCATGTTTGTTGGATATGATCGTTACACCAACATACTCTTCAACACCATCAACTACAAAATCAACAGTCCTGGCTGCTGCTAAATAGGTGAGCATAGCATATAAAGAGGTTTCAATGGATAAAACATAAGCACCAGCAGAAAATATTAAAATATTAATTAAGAATAACACGTCACCAATGGTAAGTGAAAATTTTCTACTTAAAAAAATAGCTAAAACCTCTGTGCCGTCTATAACACTTCCACCTCTCATGGATAAACCAATACCTGATCCTAGAAAGAACCCACCAAAAACTGCTATTAATAGTTTGTCTTCGGTTATGGTTGGGTAGTTTACAAAATGAACAACAAAGGCCAAAAGTGTAATAGCTATAATACTTTTAATAGCAAATTTTTTACCTATTATTTTTGAAGCTAGAATAATAAAAGGAAGGTTTACGACCACTAAAAGAAGCCCAAGGTTTAATGATGTTATATTTTCTAAAAGCAGTGAAATTCCAGTTGCTCCACCATCAATAAAGTGGTTTGGTAATAAAAAGCCCTTTAAACCAAAACCTGCAGAAAACACACCAATTATAATAAAAATGTATTCTTTAATAGCATGCGATAGCTCAACTTGAAAATTTCTTACCAAAGGTACTATTTGCTTTTTGCTAATAGGTTGATTGTTAGCTTGTTTTTTTTCAAGCTTTTTTCGAGCGACATCAACTAATAATTTTGATAAGAATGGGTTCATTCAGTTTTTTTAATTAATCCAGTTTATAAAAAAATATTTAATTTTTGCGTTATCTGGAATATGGGTAGGTTCAAATTTTAAATCCATATCAAACCTTAAGTTTGCTGGAAGTTCTTTTTTGTCTATTGTAAAACTAGCATTTATGCCATCAAGAGATATAACAATGGAATTAATTAAATTGCTAATTCTTGATATTTTATAATGCTCTTGAATATCTTTAAAAGTACTTATAGTTGAAATATTTTTTTCTGTCTTATAACGCTTATCAAGAAGTCTTATACTACCAATTGTAGAAGTAGAATCTAATGCTTGCTTAGGTGTTAAGATTAACAATTTTTTACCGCCTTTTTCAAAAATTTCAATAGCATTAATATTTCCTGTAAACTCATCGCCGCTAATAAATTTAACGATAGAATCGTTTGCATAGATGTTTTTTAAATCTTTAACTTGTGTTGAATCTGTTAGTAAACCGATATGTTGCTTGCCTATTTCAAAAGGGTTTTGTTTTTTGTTGCAACTGGCAAGAAGAAAGATAATGGTAATTAGGCTTAAAAATGATTTATACATAAATGGTATGGGGTTTTATTGTTTTTATCTAGGATAAAGCTGATGTTTCTAACGTTTATGGTTTGCAAATACAGATTACCGCTATTTTTTCATCACTTTGGTTAAAATACCAAAGACACTTCTTATAAATGTGGCACTGGTTAATACTTTAACAATCGGATTCATTCTAGTGCTTTTTGCTCTAGACCTAGAGGTTCGTTTTTTAGACTCAGCTTTTTTAAGTGCTTCTTTCTCTTTCCTTACTTTTTCCTTGGCTTCTTCTGCTTCAGCTTGCTCTATTTTTTCATTGAGCATTTCGTAAGTGCTTTCTCTATCTATGGTTTCATTGTATTTTTTTACCATTTTAGATCTCGAAAGTAATGCGTTTAATTCAACATCAGTTAAAACATCCATCCTACTCATGGGTGCTCGCATCATGGTTGCGGCTAGGGGAGTAGGGCGACCTTTTTCATCTAAGGCCGATACTAAAGCCTCTCCAATCCCTAATGATGTTAATACCTCTGTTGTATCATAATACTCAGAATCTGGATAGTTTTGAGCGGTTAATTTTATAGCCTTTCTATCTTTTGCTGTAAACGCTCTTAAAGCGTGTTGGATTTTTAAACCAAGTTGTCCTAAAACGGCTTCGGGAACATCTGTTGGGTTTTGTGTTACAAAATATAAACCAACCCCTTTACTACGTATTAGTTTTACAATACTTTCTATTTGATTTAAAAGTGCTTTTGAGGCTTCATTGAAAATTAAATGGGCTTCATCAATAAACATAATAAGTTCAGGTCTATCGCTATCGCCTTGTTCTGGAAATGTGGAATATATTTCAGCCAATAAACTTAGCATGAACGTTGAAAATAATTTTGGTCTATCTTGAATGTCGGTTAGTCTAAGAATATTAATATACCCTCGACCATCATTATCTACACGCAATAAATCATCAACATCAAAAGAAGTTTCTCCAAAAAATAACTCAGCACCTTGTTGCTCTAGCTCGATAACTTTGCGCAAAATAGCTCCAGTTGATGCAGTTGAGATTCTACCATAGGCTTCTGTAAATTCTGCTTTCCCTTCTTGGGTGGCGTATTGTAATATTTTTTTAAAATCTTTTAAATCTAAAACGGGCATTTTATTATCGTCGCAATATTGAAATATAACAGCAACAACACCAGATTGTGTTTCTGATAGATCTAAAATTCGCGATAGTAGTACAGGGCCAAATTCACTAACCGTAGCACGCAGTCTCACACCGTTTTGTTCGGAAAGTGTTAAGATTTCAACAGGAAAAGGTTTGGCTTCAAAAGGGAGTCCGATTTTCTCATGGCGTTCGTCTATTTTTGGGTGTCCTGGACTTGGTTGTGCCAAACCACTTAAATCGCCTTTAATATCCATAAGTAATACAGGAATGCCCTTGTCGCTCAAATTTTCAGCTAAAACTTGTAACGATTTTGTTTTTCCAGTACCAGTAGCTCCAGCAATTAAACCATGACGATTCATGGTTTTTAAGGGTATTTTTACATGTGCACCAGTAACAGTTTCGCCATCTAACATGGCAGCGCCTATTGGGATATAGTCACCTTTTGTTTTGTTGCCTTCCGTAATGTAATTGAAAAAAGTCTCTGTATTACTCATCCCTTATATTTTTCATAAAAATACAGGAAAAATAAAGAAGAAAAAAATGAAGATTTATCGAAAAAGGTTATTTAATTTTTTCAATGTATATGTTAGATGTTCCAGCACTTCTTAAATATGCAGGCGCGGTATTTCCACCTCTTATGGTTTGCACACTTATGGTCTGCCCTGCAGTAATATTAAAAACTTCGGTAATATGTAATGACGCCTCATTTTGTCCATTGGCACGTCTTACATAGCCTGTATTTCCAATAGCGCCAGTTGGACTTCCGTTAATAGCTAATTGTGCTTCGACCGATACACGCTGTTCGGAATTATTACCTGCTACTGCTGGAACTGTATAGGCAATGTTAACAGAAATTCTATATCTGCCCGTAGTGTTTACCGTGATGGTATTACCAGATTGATTGTATAAAGTTGTATCGTCATTCCAATCTAAAGACCCAAAAATAGGCATATTCGTATAGTTCGTAGGGTTTATATTAGTCGTTGTATTGGTATTGCTATACTTAACAGAACTCGTATGTGAGATTTTGCTCCAGTCTGGCATAGCTGGATCGCTACAGTTAAACTGAAATTCATTCATATCCGTATTGTAAACAATTAAACCAGTAGCTGGGTCATCAATAGCATTAATTTGAATCGTTGTAAGGCGAGGTACAAGAATACCCTGGCTATCCGATTCGATATCTAATATAGACGATGGGTCAGGATCTGTTGTGCCAATACCAACTTGAGAGAAGCTACAATAACTAAATAATAGTAGTATTAAAAGACATGATTTTTTTTTCATTTTATGAGAGAATTAAATGATTCAATAGTGTTAATTGTACTAACATCACTAATATTATTTAAACGTACTATAGGAAGTAAAAACCCTTTGTTTGAAGACTCAATATATAAAATAGACGAAGCATCTGGTGCAGTAGTACCAATACTAACTTGAGAAAAACCGTAATAACTGCATAGTAGCAATATTACAGGATAAGCTATTTTTTTCATTCTTGTGAGAGATTGAAGGCAGCAATTTACTTTAAAATAGGGTTGTGCGAATATATAAAAATGAAATTTCATAACAAAATGTTTAATAATTTTAATTAAAAATTAAACAAAATAAAAAGCTGTATTTTATTCTTTTCTTTAAATATATGTACATTTGCATCCTAAATTATTTTAGATGAATGACGATGTGTTAATGTTGGTTAATAAAGGTGAGATGTTACCTTTAATGGAGGAGTTTTATACAATACAGGGCGAAGGTTTTTATAAAGGTACTGCGGCCTATTTTGTGCGTATTGGTGGTTGCGATGTGGGATGCCATTGGTGTGATGTTAAAGAAAGTTGGAATGCGAATTTGCACCCGCCTACAGCAACTAAAAAGATTGTAGAAAACGCCAAAACCTATAGTGATACCATTGTTGTAACAGGTGGAGAACCTTTAACTTGGGATATGACAGCTTTAACAACCCAATTAAAAGCAGAAGGTCTACAAACACATATTGAAACTTCTGGAGCATATAAGTTAACAGGTACTTGGGATTGGATTTGCTTATCGCCTAAAAAAATGAAGTTGCCTACTAAAGAAGTTTACGATAAAGCAGATGAATTAAAAATGATTATTTATAATAAAGATGATTTTCGCTTTGCTGAAGAACAAGCTTCTAAGGTGAATAAAGATTGTATTTTATATTTACAACCAGAATGGAGCAAGCGTGATAAGGTGATGCCAGAAATTGTAGATTATGTTATGAAAAACCCTAAATGGAAAGTGTCCTTGCAGACCCATAAATATTTGAATATTCCATAAAAAAACACCTTGATCTATCAAGGCGTTTTTTTATTCAAAAATAAGTGTAATTTACTTTGTAAAAGGAACAGCAACTCTAACGGTTCCCCACCCTAAATGCATGTGTACGCCATTGTCAGCTTCTTCAAAAGCAATTGAAAAAGTTTCTAAAGCATCTCCCGAACTTACAGGAACAGATAATCTAGCTACATCATTTTCTTTATTATAAAAGTAAGAACCCCAAACATTCAGGTCTTTACTGATTATAGCTGTCCATTCTTTTTCACCCGGAATGACATAAAAAGTATAGGTTCCGGTTTTAATGGTCGTGTTGCCTAACTTCATGTCGGTGTAAAGCGTTAACTCAGCAGCTTCATTAGCTCCAGTTCTCCATACTTCTCCATTTTTAGCCAAAGTAGATACTGCTCTTCCTTTTAATTGAGGTCTGCTATAAACTATTTTAATGAGTTTGTTAGCGTCTTTATAGCTCGTAGGAAATGCAGCGGCATCCATAGGGCTTTTGTCCATTTTCGCAAATTTTTGGGCATTCAGATTAACAGATAATAGCATGATAAATGCAAATGCAACAGTAGTAATACATGATAATTTTTTCATAATAAGTATTTATTTAAATATGCTGAAAGGTAAACCGAAATTGTCTTAAAGTTTTTATAAAAGTCAGTATGGAATGTTAAAGTTTATATGACACCATATAAAACAAAAAAACTCCAGAATAAACTGAAGTTTTAATGTTAATTGATAATACTAAGGAAAGCTATTTCTTCATCACCTTTACATTCATTTCCTCAACTTTTTTGTCAGATAATTGTGAAGGTGCTCCAAATAATAAATCTTCACTAGTGCCCGTTTTTGGGAATGCCATGACTTCTCTAATAGATGCTTTTTTCTCTAAAATCATCATAAGGCGGTCAACGCCCCAAGCAATACCGCCATGTGGTGGCGCACCATAATGGAATGCTTTGTACATGGTGCCAACACTCTTCATCATCTCGTCTTTGTTATACCCCATATTTTTATAAGTGGCTTCCAAAATTTCAGGTTTATGAGCACGTACAGAACCGCCACCAATTTCGTAACCATTCAATATTAAATCGTATTGTTGAGCGATGATGTTTCCGATTTCTTCTTCTTTACCATTCATGTGTTTTTCAATATCATAAATAGCTGGCATTGAGAACGGATTATGCGTAAAAGTCCACCTGTCTTCATCTGTTTTTTCAAACATCGGGAAGTCAATAACCCATGCTGGTCTTAGTTCCTTAGGATTGATTAAACGCAACATATTACCTAATTCTTGACGAACGGCATCTAAGGCTTTGTTAGCTGTGGCGTAATCAGCAGCTGAAAAGAATACAATATCGCCTACTTGCGCATTGGTAGCTTCAATAATTCTGCTAGCAATGTCTTCGCCTAAAAATTTAATGATTGGCGATTGCAGATCGGTTTCATTAACAATAATATAGGCCAAACCACCTAAACCGTGACCCTGCGCTAAAGCGGTTAGCTTTTCAATCTGTCCTTTAGACAAACGCTTGTTGCCCTGTTCTTGAGCAGAGACTCTAATACATTTTACAATACCACCTTCATCAATAGGTTTGCTAAACACTTGGAAAGTAGTGTCTTTTACAATATTGGTAATGTCTTGCAGTTTTAAACCGAAACGTAAATCTGGTCGGTCACAACCATAATTGTCCATGGCTTGTTTATAGGTTAAAACTTCAAACGGACGTAAAATCCATTTTTTACCGTATATTTTCTGAACAACACTATTGAACATTTGCGTATTTAAATCAATGATTTGTTGCATGCTAGCATAGGCCATTTCAATATCTAGTTGCGTGAATTCTGGTTGACGGTCGCCACGAGAATCTTCATCCCTAAAACAACGTGCAATCTGGAAATACTTCTCGTAGCCGCTTACCATCAACATTTGTTTGAATTGCTGAGGTGCTTGTGGTAAGGTATAGAATGCCCCCGCTTGTTTCCTTGTGGGTACAATAAACTCTCGAGCCCCTTCATCGGTTCCAGCACTTAAAATAGGGGTTTCAATTTCAAGGAAATCTTGGTCGTCTAAAATATCACGTATCAGTTTGATAACTTTATGACGGTTAACAATCACACGACGGACATCATTATTTCTGTGGTCTAAATATTTGTACTGAAAACGTACATTTTCATTGGTTTTAGTCGCTCGTTTTATTTCAAAAGGCAAGGTTTTAGAAAGGTTTAGAATTTCTAATTCAGTAGCTTCTAATTCAATTTTACCTGTTCTTAAAGCGGCATTGTAATCATCTTCTTTACGTTGTACAATAGCTCCAGAAACGGTAATGACTGTTTCGGGCTTTAGTTTTACTAGCTCATCTAAATTAGCAAATGATTCTCTGCTTAAACGCACTTGAAAGACCTGCGTACTCGAATCTCGTAAATCGATAAAAATTAATTCGCCATGGTCGCGCACACTGGATACCCATCCGGAAAGTGTAACATTTTCGTTGATGTTTTCATCTGAAATTTCAGAAATCACATGGGTTCTATATTCGTCTTTTATAACGATAGGAATTTCTGGTAGTGTTTCTTCTTCCTTTTTGGTTGTTTGCTGCTGGTTACTGGTTGTTGGTTGTTTGGTTACAGCAGTAGGACTCTGAACTCCAGATTCTGAACTCTGAATTTGTTTTAAAACCCCTTCACGGATGACTTTTCCTGAAGCACCTTTTCCAATAATACTAATGACTTTTCCAACCAGAATACCTGCTTTTCCTTGGTTGCCAGAGCGAATATCATTAGCAATAGCTTCGTTATCTGAAATGACTTTGGCTATAGCGTCTTCAATTTGAGCTTTCGAAATGGTGTTTTCTTCAAAGTACTGGTTGTAGTTAAAACTACGGTCTTTTAAATAAGATGTAATCGCATTTTGTACCAATACGGATGTGATTTTTTCATCTTTAAACAATTGAAAAATTTCAATTAAATGGGTTATACTATGAATATCGCCATAATCATCTGCGCTGATATTATTTACCAATGTTTTTGCAACAAACGCTGCGTCTTTAATGACATTATTTATAGCAACAAAAGTTTCAGAACGTAAGGCGTTGGCTGTAAAAAATTTAGCATCTTGAGGTAAAACACCACCTTTAATTAAGATGGACTCTACAGCAAACGGTAGCGTGCTTAAATCAACATCAATAGATTCAACCACATTTTTTATGCTAACAAAAGGTAAATCCGGTTCAGAAATAAAACGATAATCTGCTTCGAATTCCTTTTTACGCATGGTTTTGGTTTGCTTTAATTCGGCATCCCATAAAACCGTGGTTTGGTCTGGTCTAAATTCTTTGTGTTCTAAAAAGTAGTTGAGTTGTTTTTCAACTTCTTCTTTTAAGGCATCTACCATAAACTTAAACGAATTCAAGTTTTTTATTTCAGTACGTGGATTTAAATTATAATCCTGTTTTTTACGGAGCGAAACAGAAACATCCGATTTAAACTCGCCTTTTTCAAGGTTAGCTTCTGAAATTTCTAAATTTTGAACGATACGCTGAATGTATTGTGCGTAAGTCGAAGCATCTTCAATATGACGAATACAAGGTTCAGTAACAATTTCAATTAATGGTACGCCTGCTTTGTTGAAATCGACTAACGAAGTTTTTTTCTCATGCATCAATTTAGCAGCATCTTCTTCAATATGAACTTGAGTTAAGTTTACGGTAAATTGTGACCCATCATTACGGAAACAAGATACTTGCCCATCAGGAATCACGGGATTATGAAATTGTGTAATCTGGATGTTTTTTGGGTTATCTGGATACTCATAATGTTTTCTATCCCATGAGATGACATCGTTTTCAAATGTCGATTTTACCGCTTTACCAAAGTAAATGGCTTTATTAATGGCCTCTTTGTTAATGGCAGGTAAAACGCCCATTTGCCCAGTACAAACCGAACAAATATTGTGGTTTGGGGTGTCGATATCACCAGCATTAGCGCAAGAACAAAATAACTTGGTTTTGGTATTTAATCGCACGTGGGTTTCCAGTCCGATGACTAATTCTAATTCGTGTTGCTTTAGTAGCTCGTTTAATTGTTCTAAATCCATTATATTTTGTCTTTTAAGAAGTTAGCAAACTTCAAAACGAGTTCGTCATTATGTTTTGCGGCTGTAATTTGTAAACCTGTTTCGGTGCCTTGCGGTACTGTTAAGGTTGGTAGTTGTCCTAAGCTAAAACCAACCGTATACGCATCAGATAAATACATGGCATGCGGGTCTTTTAAGCTATCACCTATTTTTGGAGGTGTGTTTGGTGTTACTGGTGATAGGATGATGTCTACGGCTTCAAAATCACGTTCAAAGTTTTCAGAAATACTATCTCTTAAGGCTAATCCTTTTAAATAGATTTCATCTGAAAATCCTTGTGATAACACTTGGTTGCCACCTACAATCCTACGTTTTGTTTCTTCCGAAAAATTTTCAGAACGCGTTACTGCATAGGTTTCTTTTAAATTATCAGCTTCAATACGGTTACCGTAATTAGTGCCATCTAATCGTGATAGGTTAGAAGCTGTTTCAGCCATAGCCAACGTGTAATAGGTAGAGACTAAAGTTTCAGATTCAAAGAAGTCTAAAGCTTTTATTTCTATGCCTTTGGCTTTTATTTTTTCGATAGCTTTTAGGAAATCAGTTTTTATATTGGCATCAATAGCATCAGTTTCTATAAAATTTTTAAAGTAGCCTACCGTTTTTATCTGTTCAGAAGTAGAAATAGTGTCTTGGGTTATTTCCGCTGAAGCATAAGAGGTTTGGTCTTTAACATCCTTTCCGCTCATCACATTTAAAACAATTCGGATATCTTCAATAGACTTTGCAATAGGGCCAACACAATCTGTTGAAGATGCGTAAGCCATTAAACCGAAGCGTGATATACGACCATAAGTGGGTTTTAAGCCATACACCTTATTATAGCCTGCTGGTTGACGCACAGAACCACCAGTATCACCACCAATAGAAAACACAGTATAATCCTTAGCCACATTAACGGCAGAACCGCCACTAGAACCCCCGCCAACTAAATCTGGATTTATAGCATTTTTAACAGCACCAAAAATGGTGTTTTCACTTGAAGAACCATGACCAAAACTATCACAGTTTTCTTTTACTATAGGAATAGCGCCAGCATCCAATAATTTTTGAATTGCTGTTGCCGTGTATGCCGATTTGTAGTTTTTAAGCAAATCTGAACTTGCTGTTGTTTTAGTGCCCTGAACCATATACACATCTTTAATACCAAATGGAATACCTTCTAATAAACCAATAGTTTCGCCATTGGCAATTTTGGTGTCAACTTTATCAGCTAAATCAAGGGCTAAATTATCTAATAGCGCATTAACAGTGTTATGGGTATTCTGTTTTAATACCTCTAATTTTTCTTGAACCAGAGCAGTACAAGTGATGTCTTTATTCATCAATTGTTGATGGATTTTATGTATTTGAGAGTCCATAACTATTCTTCTATAACTTTAGAAACTACTAAATATCCGTTTTTTTCTTTCGGAAAGTTTTCAATAATGATTTGTTTTTCTGTGGCAGAACTATCAATAACCATATCATCTCTCAAATCATTTAAAGAGACTGCATTATTATGATTATTATTAAAAGTACTGGTATTTGTAGTGTTAGCATTCTTAATAACTTCAAATAGCTTGCTCACAGCCTCAGAAGCTTGTGCGCCTTTAATACTCGATAATACATCGACGGTCATAATTTTACTCATGTCTCAATTTTTAGATTAAAAAAAGCCTTCCATATTTGGAAGGCTTCATATATTTTTAAACAATAACCTTCCTATCCTAAAAATTAGGATTATTGAAATTATTATTGTTATTATTGTTTTTCATAACTGGTTTATTGAGGCCAAATATATATAGAATAAATAGACTATGCACTATTTTTACTAATATCCTATACTATATTGTCAAATTATTAAAAAAGCTAAAGTTAATTTAAAACTTTCTTAGGTTAATTATGGTAATCACTTATTTATGTTTAAAAATTAATGAAACAAAATCGTGTTTTTAATGAAGACTATTTGGTTTTTTTAAGTAATAGTCTTTAAAATGGAATCTAAAAAAAGCGATTTAAGCCATGTTGTGGTTTTTCTATTTTGAAAACCTGATTAAAAATCGAATAATCGATTTTAAGGTGCTTTTTAGGTCGTTTAAGAAGGTTTTTAGTAATTAACAAATGTTGATAATTATCTGAATGTTGCTGTAAAATGCTTTTTAAAGGGCATAGAATTTCGTATATTTGTTTGTATTCAAAATGATGCTTTACGGCATCTTTTTTTGTGATACAAAACTAAACTCAAATTAAGATAAAATATAGAATATGAGCGAAGCAAAAGAAGAATTTAATAAGCATAATTATTCAGCAGATAGTATTCAAGCTTTAGAAGGAATGGAGCACGTACGTATGCGCCCGTCAATGTATATTGGAGATGTTGGTACTCGTGGTTTGCACCATTTAGTTTATGAGGTTGTAGATAACTCTATTGATGAGGCTTTAGCGGGGCACTGTAACAATATTACTGTTATTATAAATGAGGATAATTCGATTACTACTGAAGATGATGGTCGTGGTATTCCTGTAGATTTACACAAGAAAGAAGGCGTGTCTGCACTTGAGGTAGTAATGACCAAAATTGGTGCTGGTGGTAAATTCGATAAAGATTCTTATAAGGTTTCTGGAGGATTGCACGGTGTTGGTGTAAGTTGTGTGAATGCATTATCTGCACACTTAAAAGCTACGGTTTATAGAAATGGTAATGTTTATGAACAAGAATATGAACGTGGTAAATCCTTGTATCCTGTAAAGCAAATAGGTGAAACGGAAAAAAGAGGGACTACGGTTACATTTAGACCTGATCCTACTATTTTTACTCAAACCTTAGAGTATAGCTATGATACTTTGGCAAGTCGTTTACGTGAATTGGCTTATTTAAATAAAGGAATTACAGTTCATTTAGTTGATAAAAGGAATAAAAAAGAAGACGGCGAATTTGAAGGCGAAACATTTCATTCAAAAGAAGGATTAAGCGAATTTATAAAATATTTGGATGCAACTCGCGAGCCTTTAATGAAGGATGTTATTGCATTTGAAGGAGAAAAGAATGGTGTGCCGGTTGAAGTTGCTATGATTTACAATACCTCTTATGCTGAAAATCTACATTCCTATGTAAATAACATTAACACGCATGAAGGTGGAACACATTTATCAGGTTTTCGTCGTGGATTAACACATACCCTAAAAAAGTTTGCAGATAATTCCGGAATGTTAGATAAATTAAAGTTTGACATTGCAGGCGATGATTTCCGAGAAGGATTAACAGCTATTATTTCAGTAAAGGTTCAAGAACCACAATTTGAGGGCCAAACGAAAACGAAGTTGGGCAATCGTGAAGTGTCTGCTTCAGTAAGTCAAGCTGTTTCCGAAATGTTGACAGATTATTTAGAAGAACATCCAGATGATGCAAAGACCATAGTTCAGAAAGTAATTCTTGCGGCACAGGCACGTCATGCAGCCCAAAAAGCTCGTGAAATGGTGCAACGTAAAACGGTAATGAGTATTGGCGGATTACCAGGGAAATTATCAGACTGTTCAGAACAAGACCCTGCAAAATGTGAAGTATTCCTTGTTGAGGGAGATTCGGCGGGTGGAACTGCAAAACAAGGTCGTGATAGGGCATTTCAAGCCATTTTGCCACTTCGTGGAAAAATCTTAAATGTTGAAAAAGCCATGACGCACAAGGTTTTTGAAAACGAAGAAATTAAAAATATTTTTACAGCATTAGGTGTTACTATAGGAACAGAGGAAGATAGTAAAGCTTTAAACCTTTCAAAGCTACGTTATCATAAAGTAGTAATAATGTGTGATGCCGATATTGATGGTAGCCACATTGCGACGTTAATTTTAACGTTTTTCTTTAGGTATATGAAAGAGTTGATTGAAAATGGACACATATATATTGCAACGCCACCATTGTATTTAGTAAAACGTGGTGCTAAAAAACAATATGCTTGGTCTGATGAAGAACGTGACGATATTGTTGCTCAGTTTGGAGATGGATCTAAAATACAGCGTTATAAAGGTCTCGGTGAAATGAATGCAGAACAGCTTTGGGATACTACTATGAATCCTGAGTTTAGAACGATGCGTTTAGTTCAAATAGATAATGGTACAGAAGCGGATAGAATTTTCTCTATGCTAATGGGAGATGAAGTGCCACCACGTAGAGATTTTATTGAAAAGAATGCCATTTATGCGAATATTGATGCATAAATAAAAGAGTTATAACCAATTCTGATGGCTTTAGCATGTATTTGTTAAAGCCATTTTTTTTATAAAACACTTTAAAAATATCGTTTAAAAGCATTTTTTTACGATAAAATGTTATTTAATGTAATTTTTTCCTATATTTGTAAAATCAAAATTTATTATAGTAATGAAAAAGTTAACCATCCTAGTGTTGCTTTGTTTAGTAACAATAACTTTAAAAGCACAGAACGATATTGATGCACTTCTTGCCGCTGGTGTAGAAGATGCAGAACGATTTACTAATGATTATTTAGCACCTGGTACAAATGGTTTAATGCACAGTATGAATGCCAATTGGTTTAATACTGCAGATGCTAAACCATTAGGAGGTTTTGAAATTTCAGTTATCGTTAATGCTTCATCTGTTAAAAATGAAAACAAAATATTTAATTTAAACACTGCCAATTATAATAATATTTCATTCCCAGATAATTCACCTTCAAAAACAGTTTCATCTGTTCTAGGAGAAAATGATCCCGCTATTTTTATAGAAATAGAGTATGAAGACCCCATTTTTGGAAATCTAACAGAAACCATAGAACTGCCAAACGGTATTGGTAACAGTAGTGCTAATTTACTGCCTACAGCTTTTATACAAGGTGCTTTAGGTCTTGTAAAAGGCATAGAATTAAAAGCTCGTTTTGTACCAAAAATTGATACAGATGATGTTAGTTTAAGCATGTATGGAGCAGGTGTGCAATTTGAAGTTACAAAGTGGTTGCCTGCAGATAAATTGTTGCCAGTTGCTATTTCTGGTTTAGTAGCTTATACACACTTAAATGGCGAATATGATTTGACAGAATCATCAGGAATACAAGGCGAAAACCAGCGTATTGATAATGATACAAATACTTGGTTGTTACAATTAATTGCTTCAACTAAATTGCCAGTAATTAACTTTTATGGTGGTTTAGGGTATATTAAAGGTAAATCGGAATCTAATTTATTAGGAACATACCGTGTAACAAATGGAGGAATAACAGCTCAACCAATCATCGACCCTTTTTCAGTATCAAGCGAAGTGTCCTCATTAAGAGGAACCTTAGGAACAAAATTAAAGTTAGGTTTTTTTAGACTTAATGCAGAATATCATCTATCAGAATTTAATGCCTTTTCATTAGGTATCCATTTTGGTTTTAGATAATAAAATATTTTTAAGAATTAATTGTTTAGTTTTAGTTAGTTATATTTAATTTTTGTTTAAAAAAGTACAGGATTTTGTCTTGTACTTTTTTTATTTACAGTGTTTTAATTTGTAATTTAGCGGGAGTTAATTTATATGATTTTTTTGATAAAAATTAATAAAAGTTCATGACATAAATCATATAAATTATTTGATTTTATAATGAATTTTGCCTAGTGAATTAGAATAAATTAAATACTAATAAAAATAATTAAAAAATGAAAGTAACCGTAGTAGGAGCAGGGGCAGTAGGTGCAAGTTGCGCAGAATACATTGCCATTAAAGATTTTGCCTCAGAAGTTGTATTGTTAGATATCAAAGAAGGCTATGCAGAAGGAAAAGCCATGGATTTAATGCAATGTGCATCATTAAATGGTTTTGATACTAAAATAACTGGAATTACAAACGATTATAGCAAAACAGCAAACAGCGATATTTGTGTTATTACTTCTGGTATTCCTCGTAAACCAGGAATGACCCGTGAGGAATTAATAGGTATAAATGCAGGAATTGTAAAATCGGTATCTTCAAGTTTGCTTGAGCATTCCCCAAATATGGTTCTTATTGTTGTTAGTAATCCAATGGATACGATGACCTATTTAGCACATAAAACTCTTGATTTGCCTAAGCATAGAATTATTGGTATGGGCGGTGCTTTAGATTCAGCACGTTTTAAATACAGATTAGCAGAAGCTATGGAAGCTCCTATTAGCGATATTGATGGTATGGTAATTGGCGGACATAGTGATACTGGTATGGTGCCATTAACAAGTCATGCGACTAGAAATAGTATAAAAGCTTCTGAATTTTTAAGTGAAGACCGATTAGAGCAAGTTGCAGCAGACACCAAAGTTGGAGGTGCAACACTTACAAAACTCTTAGGAACTTCAGCATGGTATGCTCCAGGAGCCGCTGTTAGTGGTTTAGTCCAGGCTATTGCCTGCGACCAAAAGAAAATGTTCCCATGTTCTACCTTCTTAGAAGGTGAATATGGATTAAATGATATTTGTATTGGTGTTCCTGTTATTTTAGGTAAAAATGGTATTGAAAAAATAGTTGATGTTCCTTTAAGCGACGCTGAAAAAGCACATATGCAAACCAGTGCTGAAGGGGTTAGAAAAACTAATGGATTATTAGACGTATAGGGCTAAATACCTTAAAAATGATATTTATATAAAGACTGTAGCAATACAGTCTTTATTTTTTTATATTTGGCGCATGATTGCAAGATGGAGCATTAGCATTTTAATTTTTAGTCTTACTTTATTTGGTGTTGTTTTACAGCAGAAAATATCGGAGCCTAATCAAGAAATTGTATTGCAGTTTGAAGATGTTGACTTAACATCTAAAGATGCTGAAAATACAGTAACTCTTGTTAAGCGTCAGTTGCAAAGTATAGGAGCCCAAAACATCCAAGTACTTTCACTGGAAAATGGTACATTAAAAATAACGTATTATAGTGATGCTGGTATTGCAAGTATAAAAAGAATATTTTCAAAAGAAAATAGTTTAACGCTTCATATTAAGTCTCAAACACAAGACGAGGAATCATCAGATTTTCCCAAAAAAAAAGGGAGCATTGGTTATAATCTTGATGTTTACGAAATACAAAAGGGACAAGATTCTGGTTGGGACTTAGATGGTACATTTACCTTAGAGTTTGAACCAAAAAGTGATCGGTTTTTAGATCCCAATTATCACGCTATAGATCATGTAGGTTATGGCTATGAAGATAATCTAGTGCAGGTTGCTTATAAAATCCGTAGAAATATTACGCTACAAATAGCAGCCCCATTACATAGTATACCCGAAGTTAGAGCAGGACCTATTTGCTAAAGGTATGTATGCCTTTTTTTTGATGTAAAATATGGTGACTTCAACAAAAAACTAGGCTATTCAAACATTCCAAAATACTTTTTACATTTTAATTATAGATTTCATGATTAATGAAAATCCTATAAAATCATATTCAAAAAATAAAAATTGTCAAATCATACGGTAAATTTTATATTTGCTCGCCTGAAATTTCAGGATAAAATAATTTGACTACAAAAAAATACAACAATGCAAAACAAAGGATTAGTAAAACTATTTGCCATATTATTTGGACTAGTAAGTATTTACCAACTGTCTTTCTCATTTAAATCAAGCCAAATTGAAAAAGAAGCTGAGGAAATAGCAATTAGTAAAATTCCAGAAACAGAAGATAATTATCGTGCTCTACGAAGTCAAGAAGAAGCTAACTATCTTCAAGAAAAAGCAACCGATACCGTTTATAATATTGGTGTTGCAAAATTCACTTATAACGAAGTGAAACAAAAAGCCATGAATCTTGGTTTAGATTTAAAAGGGGGTATTAACGTTATTCTTCAAGTCTCTGTAAAAGACATTTTAAAAGGATTAGCTAATAATACAAATGAACCTGTATTTAATAAAGCTTTAGATGATGCTACAGAACTTCAAAAAAACAGTCAAAATACATATCTAGAAGATTTCTTCGTCGCGTTTGATGCAATTAAAGGCGATACAAAATTAGCATCGCCAGATATATTTTATACTAAAGCCCTTGACGGCGAGATTGACGGAAGCATGTCTGATGAAGATGTTAAAGAAGTTATCGAAACCAAGATTGATGAGTCTATTGTTTCTGCTTTTGAAGTATTGCGTAAGCGTATTGATGAGTTTGGAGTAACATCGCCTAACATACAACGTTTAGGGACATCTGGTCGTATTTTAGTTGAATTACCGGGTGTTAAAGATGTAGAACGTGCTACAGGATTATTACAAAGTACAGCGCAATTAGAATTTTGGGATGCATATAAAGGCGAACAGTTTTCTACGTTTTTATCACAAGCTAATACCATTTTAAAAGATATTGTTGAAGCAAAAACAGCTACAGAAGAAGAGCCTCAAGATGAAGAAGATGCTCAAGATTCTCAAATAGATGATTTATTAGGTGATGCAGAAACAGATTCTACAGCAGTTGCAACAGTAAATCCAATTTTTGAGTTGTTCCGAGGACCAGGTTACCCTGGAGGGCCAGTAATTGCAAGATTTGAAATTAAAGATAAAGAAACCGTACTGGACTATTTAAACAAACCAGAAGTAAGAGCTTTACTTTCTGCAGAACAACGTTATGCAAAGTTTGTTTTTGGTAAGCCAGAAAAGGATAGCGAACTAGTGGATCTATATGCGTTAGTTGGTAATAGAGAAAACGTACCACAGTTAAGTGGTGCGGTAGTAACAGATGCCCGTAACCAATTTGGACCAACAGGAAAGTCTGAAGTATCCATGCAAATGAATGCAAAAGGCGCCAAGATTTGGGAAGAAATGACTGGTAAAGCGTATTCGCAAGGAAGTCAAATTGCTATTGTTTTAGATAACATTGTGTATTCTGCGCCTGGAGTTACAACAGGTCCTATTGCGGGAGGAAGTTCTTCTATTTCTGGAGATTTTACTTTAAATGAAGCTATCGATTTAGCAAACGTATTACGTGCTGGTAAATTGCCAGCTTCAGCAGATATTATATCTAGTGAAGTTGTTGGACCATCATTAGGTAAAGAAGCTATTGAAAGTGGAACCATGTCATTCTTAATTGCTTTAGCTTTAGTATTGCTATGGATGATTTTTTACTACGGAAAAGTAGGTGGCTTTGCAGATATTGCTATGCTATTAAACCTATTATTGATCTTTGGTATTTTGTCAGGTTTAGGAGCCGTGTTAACGTTACCTGGTATTGCAGGTATAGTATTAACCATTGGTATGTCGGTGGATGCAAACGTGCTTATTTTTGAGCGTATTCGAGAAGAATTAGCTAAAGGAAAAGGCCAAGTAGATGCTATAAAAGATGGATTTAGTAACGCCTTATCGTCTATTTTAGATGCAAATATTACAACAGGTTTAACCGCTTTAATTTTATTCATATTTGGTACAGGGCCAATTAAAGGATTTGCAACGACTTTATTAATTGGTATTGCAACATCCTTATTTACTGCTATTTTTATTACTAGATTATTAATAGACTGGTATACAAACAGAGGCGGTAAATTAGACTTCTCTACAGGAATTACTAAAAATCTTTTCAGAAATATAAATATCGAGTTCTTAAAGAAACGTAAAGTGGCTTATATAATTTCTGGTGCTTTTATTCTGTTAAGTTTAGGGTCTTTATTTACAAACAGCTTAGATCAAGGTGTCGATTTTGTTGGAGGTAGAACATATCAAGTGCGTTTTGCGCAAGATATTAGTGCTTCTGAAATTACAAATGTATTGTCTAAGCCAGAGATTTTTGGTAGCGCAGATGCTAAAACATTTGGCGATGCCAATCAATTAAAAATTACTACCAAATATAAAGTAAATGAAACAGGTGCTGAAGTAGATGAAGAAATTAGAAGAGCGTTATATGATGGACTTGTGCCGTATTTAGAAGGTGTGTCTTATGAAGCTTTTTTAGATTTAAACGACGAAAATAAACAAGTTGGTTTATTAGAATCCTATAAGGTATCTCCAACCATTGCTGATGATATTAAGCAAGCATCAGTTTGGGCGGTATTAGGATCTTTAATTGTGGTATTCTTATATATCTTGATTCGTTTTAAGAAATGGCAATATTCATTAGGAGCCGTTGCAGCGGTATTCCATGATGTGCTAATTGTATTAGGCGTGTTCTCTTTAACATACAAGCTTATGCCATTTAATATGGAAATAAACCAAGCATTTATAGCAGCAATATTAACCGTAATTGGTTACTCGTTAAATGATACAGTGGTTGTTTTCGATAGAATTCGTGAGTTCTTTAACGAGCATACCTCTTGGAAGTTCGATAAAGTTGTAAACTCATCATTAAGCAGTACATTAAGTAGAACATTAAATACATCATTAACAACATTAGTGGTATTATTGGCCATCTTTATTTTTGGAGGTGATTCTATTAGAGGGTTTATGTTTGCTTTAATAGTAGGTGTTATTGTTGGTACATATTCATCGTTGTTTATTGCAACACCAGTAATGTATGATACCGTAAATAAATTAGAAGAAAAGAAGAAGAAGTAAGACTAACTCAAAATTTTTTCTTTTAGGAAGCCTATCGACTTTATGTTGATAGGCTTTTTTTATAATTTTGAGTGCCCTGAATTTAGATAAGGACACAAATTAGGCTTTTGTAAGACACTCTCTATTGAGAACTCAGGACTTAAGCCTTAAAGTAAATACTTGTTAGTTATGGTCTAACCAATAAAAGCGCTGTATGATATTACTTTAAAATTAAAATTAAAATATTTTGAGCTTTCGTTTAAAGGTTTTGTGTATGATTCCGTTGCGTGTTTCAGCAACTAAATCAGCAAATACAAACCGAATAGAAAATCCGCGAGGATTTTCATAAGTAGGCGAGAACTAGCCATTACTTATACACGTCTTAAGTTTGTTTTTTTATTTATTCTTCGTTCAAATTTTATTTTTCTAATTCCGTGGTCAGTGTTCCATTGTTTAACTTCTATGAAATCAAATTTTTTATACAATTCAGTAGCAGGCCCATTCTCCAGTCCGGTTTCTACAATAAAAAGATTGGAATCAAATGTATTAAAAACGAATTCCATTAACTTTTTCGCAATTCCTTGTCTAAAAAAAGTTGGATTAACTACCAAGCTATGAATATCTGTAAAACTATTGTTATGTTCTATTTCAATTATTCCAGCAAGTTCTCTGTCTTTTAAGTATCCGAAAAACTCTGTGTTACTATTTACATAACTTTTAAGAGGTCTTTTTAATGGAGGAAAATCAGTAGCATTCAATAATTTTGCTTCTATCTTATATGATAATTGAAAAACGGTACGTATTCTTATAGATACTTCAATATCATTATTTTCAAGTCTTTCAATCATCTTTTGGAAAGGTTCGTTTTAATTAAGCACAATGCTAAGATAAAGTTCCGTTTTAATGAACTTTATCGATTGTTAAACGAATTTAGGTATTTTTTCTTACAAAATCAAATGTGCTTCAAGAAAACTTAAAGTTTTAAAAGGTTTTATAAAATCAGTTTCTGCGCGTAATGAAATGAGAAAAAGGATGTATTAATACCTAATAGAATCTCCAACAGAAAGCCCCCAAGTATCTACCAAGCTCGCATTAATTTCTAAAACATATTGCGCAGGTGCATTTGATGGTAATGATGATTCATTGAAAGGTTTAGCGTTTTTCTGAAAACTAACAATCTTTTTATTGCTATCAATAAAAATCAAGTCTAAAGGAATTTTTGTGTTTTTCATATAGAAATAACGTTCCCTTTCATCATCAAAAATAAAAAGCATCCCTTGGTTGGTTTCCATGGAATTTCTATACATTAAACCTGTTTGGATATCAAAATCGGTATCAGCAATCTCGATATCTAACTTTACTTCAGTAGAATCAGCAGATTTGAAAATAGTAAGTTCAGCTTCTTTTTTAAAACTAACCTCGGTTTGCTGAATAACTTTTTTGTCTTTTTTACATGCAGAAAGACTTAAAAAGACAGATAGAAAAAGAAATAAAGCAAAGCGTTTTAACATACTATTTTACTGTAGTTTTTGGTTTGTAAACAAACATAAAGTACAAGCCTAATAATACAAAAGGTATGCTTAACCATTGTCCGGTGTTAAGCTCAAACCAATTGATGTATTCTTCCCCTTGTGGCTCTTTAGTGAATTCAACAAAGAATCGAATGGTCCAAAGTAGGATTAAAAACAAACCAAATAGGAATCCTGACTGATTTTTTTTGTCCGTTTTAGTATAGAAATACAATAGGATTAAAAACACAAAAATATAACAAAACGACTCGTATAATTGTGAAGGATGCCTGTATGGGACAGCGTCTAATAAATTTTGAAATTGAGGATTATCGGTTACAGCATTATAAGCGTCTTGAACATCTTTAATGCCTGTACGTTGTATAATTTCCCTCTTGTAATATTGGTCTTGAATAAAACGAACCCCTAAACTAGAGTCCGTTATTTTTCCAATAATTTCAGAATTGATAAAGTTTCCAATTCTAATAAAAACGGCTCCTGAAGCGACGGTTATAACAACACGGTCTAAAATCCAAAGTAATGATTTATAGTTGTATTTTTTTCTATATAAATACATACCTATAATAATACCAATGGCTGCACCATGACTGGCTAGTCCTTGAAAACCTGTAAATTCAAAACCACCTTTAAACTTGAAAGGGAGGAAGATGCTAAAAAAATCTTCTGATATTAATTCCGATTGGTAAAACAAAACATGACCTAGCCTAGCACCGAGCATGGTTGCTAAAACTGTGTATATAAAAAGAGGGTCTAAATAATCTAACGATACTTTTTCTTTAGTGAAAATACGTTTCATGATATACCAACCTAATATAAATGCAATCACCCACATAAGGCTGTAAAAATGGAGTTTGAAATTTCCAACAATATCAATTCCTGTTATAGGGTTCCAATCAAATTTTAATAGTTGCATAGGTTTTGTTTTTCCACGTAAATATAAACGTTCAAGATTTTATTTGTGTTAAAGTTTATTTAAGAAGCTCTAAAATTTCAACTTCAAAAATAATATTGGATTTCCCTGGAATACCTCTTGTTCCAGCTTCTCCGTAAGCTAAATGATACGGAATAAATAAAGTCGCTTTGTCGCCTACGCTAAGCTGTTGTAATCCTTCTTTAAACCCAGGAATCATGCGCGCATCTGGACCAATATCAGCGGTTATTGGTTCGTATTTGTTAGCGGCTTTACGTTTTTCATTAACTGCATCTAACGCTTCTGCGATTTCTAATTTACTGGTTTCTAAAAGTTTTCCGCTTTCAAAATACACGGCATAATGCGTTGATACGTGTGCTTCATTAGATAGTTTTTCACCTGTGCCGCTTTCAGAAATAAAATATTTTAAGCCAGAATCTAATGTTGTTGCTTTTTCGCGTTGCGTTTCAAACTTGTCTTTAGTGGCTTTTAAAATAGCTTCAGCTTTAGCCTTTTTTTCTTTTTTAAGTCGTTCATCTTCTGCAAAATGGTTATTAAAAACTTCAGGCGCATCAAACGATTTGGCTGATTTCCCTTTTCTAATAATGTTTAATTCTTCTATAACCACATCTTCAATAGGTTTGCTTTTTGAATTTGTTTTTACATTTGAAATAGAATCCTGAATATCTAATCCTAATACCAATTCTCCAAACACATTATAGCCGTTATCCAGACGTGCTTTTGGGATTTCTGTGATAAAAAATTGACTTCCATTGGTATTTGGTCCAGAATTGGCCATAGATAAAATACCTGGCTTGTCGTGTTTTAAATCTGGATGAAATTCACCTCTAAACTTGTAACCAGGGTTGCCTTGCCCAGAGCCTAATGGGTCGCCACCTTGAATCATAAAGTTATCTATAACACGATGGAAAATAGTGCCATTATAAAATTTCTTGCCCTTATATTTACTATCAACCATAGTATTGGTTCCTTCAGCCAACGACACAAAATTAGCAACCGTTATAGGCGCTTTGTCTTCTGCCAGTTTAGCAAGCATAACACCTTTATTGGTTATAAACTCGGCATAAATGCCATCTTCTAAGTCTGGATATTGCGCCTTGCAAGATGCTAAACTTATAAATAGTACAAGTAATAAAACTTTAGTAGCGTTTTTAAATAGATACATTTCTAATTCTTTTGATTTTGGGTAATTGAATTAACGGTGACTTCACAAATTAAGGGTGTATTACGTCCTATTTTGTTTTCGTCGCCATAATAGCCATATGCTTTTTGAGATGGAAATAAAAAGGTTATGGTCTCACCGGTTTTCATAAGTTTTAAACCTTCACGCAAACCCGTGAATAATTCTTGTTTATCCATAGCATAAACCTGTGTTTTAATAACTTCGGTAGAATATATAACACTACCATTAAGGTTTTTAACATTGTAATTGTAATTTACAATATCCCCGAATTTAGGTGTGCTTAACGTGTCTATTTCAATTTTATTGTTATAATAATACCAAAACCCACTTTCTGAAGCCAAATAGTTTTTGTTTTGTTGCTTCATAAGTTGTTCTATGGCAAATTGTTCTTTGGCATTTAGTTTTTTATTACGTTCTACAGAAGCATCAATAAAAGAGCCAGTTTTTACAGAAACAGGTTGCCTTGCTTCGGGTGTTTTGCAGTTAAATACTATTAAAACGAATACCAATATTAATAGTTTATTCATTATTTAGGGCTTTATTATAACTAGGCAATATACTAATAAATTTTTCAACAGTTTTGTTTAACGATAGGTAGCTTTTACCTCCAGCGGCATTGGTATGGCCGCCACCTTGAAAATGAGCTCTAGACATTTCATTAACTGAAAAGTCACCTTTTGAACGTAATGAAATTTTAATAATGCCTTCTTTTTTATCCTCTATGAATATGGCAGCTAGCACAATACCATCCAGTGATAAAGCATAGTTTACAATACCTTCAGTATCGCCTTTTTTGTAGTTATGCTTTTGAAGTTCTGCTTGTGAAAGTGTTATATAAGCTGCTCGAGATTCAGGAAGAGCTCTTAAATTGGTTAATGCACAACCTAAAAGTTGTAAACGTTCATAACTATTGGTGTCATATATGTTATTATGAATTTCAGTATTGTCAGCACCTTTTTCTATAAGCTTAGCTATAATTTGATGTGTGGTGCTTGTTGTGGAACGAAATCTGAAAGAGCCTGTATCGGTCATGATTCCTACATATAAACAAGTGGCTACATCGGTATCAATTAAGTTTGAGTCTCCTAACATATCTATAAAATGATAAACCATTTCGCAGGTAGAACTCATACTAACATCACTAAACATGTAAGTTGCATAGTCGTCAGGTGCTTGGTGATGGTCAATCATGATTTTTAAGGCGCTACTTTCTGTTAGAACCGTCTCCATATTACCAGTTCTATGAAAAGCGTTAAAATCTAATGTAAAAATAACATCGGCATCTTTAACTAAAGTATTACACGCCTTGGTTTGAGAGTCGTGTTTTAAAATAGTGTCATTTCCAGGGATCCATTTTAAAAACGCAGGATAGTCATTAGGTACTAAAACATGAACTTGATGATTTCCTTTTAAAAGATAATGGTATAAGCCAAGGCTTGAGCCAATAGCATCGCCATCTGGGTTTTTATGAGGGACAATAACTATCTTTTTTTTAGTAGATAATAATTGTTTAATGCTAGTTATGTCTTCTTTTTTCATAGTTGACGAAGATACAATTTTTTTAAAATTGATTGTCTTGTTTTAATTAGAAATACATTACTTTTGCACGCACATAAAATAATAAAAATGGCAACAAATAGAACATTTACAATGCTTAAGCCAGATGCTGTTGAAAAAGGACACATTGGTGCAATATTAGAAAAAATTTCAGCTTCAGGGTTTAAAATTGTAGCTATGAAATTAACACAAATGACAACATCGGATGCTCAAGCATTTTATGCAATACATAACGAACGTCCGTTTTTTACAGATTTAGTTGAATATATGACTCGTGGACCTATAGTTGCAGCTATTTTGGAAAAAGACAATGCTGTTGAAGACTTTAGGACTTTAATTGGTGCTACAAATCCTGCTGATGCAGCTGAAGGAACTATCCGTAAATTATATGCAGCTTCAATTGGTGAAAACGCGGTACACGGAAGTGATAGTGATGATAACGCAGCTATTGAAGGTGCTTTTCATTTTTCAGGAAGAGAGATGTTTTAGTCGAAAATAATGCTCAGAAGGCGTTGCCTAATGAGTTTTAACCATAAAAAATCCCGCAACTAAGTTGCGGGATTTTTGTTTTAAAAAAGTACTGTATGTTTTAACTAAACTACTTTTACGTTTACGGCGTTTAAACCTTTTCTGCCTTCCTGTAAATCAAATTCAACGATGTCGCCTTCACGAATGTCGTCGATTAATCCAGAAATGTGAACAAAATGTTCTGTGTTTGAACCTTCTTCAGTGATGAATCCAAATCCTTTAGAATCGTTGAAGAATTTTACTGTTCCTTTACTCATTGTATTTAAATATTAAATTATTATAAATAGTATAAAGCAAAGTTTATGCCACAAAAAAAACCTATCAAATAAATGATAGGCTTTTAGTTGTAATTGTTAAAGTATATATCTTAGATTACTTTTACGTTTACGGCGTTTAATCCTTTTCTACCTTCTTGTAGATCGAATTCAACTGCATCACCTTCACGAATTTCATCGATAAGTCCTGAAATGTGTACGAAATGTTCTTTGTTGTTGTCATCTTCAGTGATGAATCCAAAACCTTTAGAATCATTGAAGAATTTTACGGTACCTTTACTCATTGTATTTGTATTAAAATAATTAAGTGGCAAAGGTAATACAAAAAACAATAGATTGGTAATTTTTATTAAAAAAAAACTATTAAATTAGTATTGGTAATTATCTTAGAACCAGTTTTTTAATGATTTCTTTTCCTAATTCTTCATTAAGCATATTAATTATTTTTTGTTTACCATAGCTTAGTTCTTCCCTAAGTACGCTAGAATTTAATTGCACATACAAGGTGTCGCGTTCCAAATTTACTGATGTCGTATAATTATTAACACCATTACCCATAAGCTTGGCCCAGGCATCAGCAACATTAACTTTATTTAAACCTTTTTCTAGTTTATTGGTTTCTACAAACTCTTTTAAGGCGTCCGAGATACTGATATGTTCGTTGTTGCGTTTTGGCATTGGTTATATAGTTAATAGTTGTTGGTTTTAGTTTTTAGTCTTGTTTTTTTACAATTTAAAAACTTCATAAGACTGGTGTACTTGTTTTACAGCGTGCTCAGTGCGTTCTGCATGTGTATCACTAATAAAAAGTTGCCCAAAATTTTCATCATCAACCAATTTAATGATTTGTGCGACACGCTGTTCATCTAATTTATCAAATATATCATCAAGAAGCAAAATAGGATTTACGCCACTTTGTTCTTTTATAAAATCGAACTGCGCTAATTTTAAAGCAATTAAAAACGATTTTTGTTGCCCTTGGCTTCCAAATTTTTTGATAGGATGTCCTTCAATATTAAAATGTAAGTCGTCTTTATGAATTCCTACACTTGTATATTGCAAAGCCTTATCTTTATTAATTGTGGTTTTTAAAAGGGTATCAAGATGGTCTTCAAATAAATGACTATGGTAGACTAAATCTACCGTTTCATTACCATTACTAATAGCTTCGTAACGTGACTTAAAAATGGGGATAAACATCTTTAGAAAAGCATCTCGCTTTTCAAAAATTTGGGTTCCATAATCTGTAAGTTGAGTATTGTAAACTTCTAAAGTATCGTTGTTAAACGTGTGGTTTAAAGCAAAATATTTTAGCAAAGCATTACGTTGTGCTAATATTTTATTGTAATTTATTAAGTGGCTTAGGTAGTTTTTGTCGCTTTGCGAAATAACACTATCAATAAATTTTCGGCGTGTGGTACTGCCTTCAATAATCAAATCTCTATCAGCTGGCGAAATAATAACTAAAGGTAAAAAGCCAATATGTTCACTAAATTTTTCGTAAGCTTTGGTATTTCGTTTTATCACTTTTTTTTGACCGCGTTTTAAGCTGATGGCTATTTTTTCAGTTTTATCATCTTTATTATAATCGCCATTAATTACAAAAAAATCTTCATTGTGTTTAATGTTTTGGGTGGCTACCGGATTAAAATAGCTTTTCCCAAATGACAAATGATAAATAGCATCAAGTACATTTGTTTTTCCAATACCGTTATTGCCGACAATACAATTTATCTTATCATTGAAAATGAACGATTTACTATCGAAATTTTTATAGTTAAGTAAAGAAAGTGATTTTAAAATCATATAAATAGCAACTTAAAGTACATTTAGAGGCTAAACTCCTAAAAAGAAGTGCAAATTATTGAAAAATATCAAATAAATACCCTTTTAGTTATGAAGAAAAATTATATTTTTGCGCCACATTAATAAAATATGTTCAAACGTTTTATTTTGAACCAAATTATATAGAGAATCAGATGGCAACTTATAATAAAAGAGGTTACAAACCAAAAACAAAAGTAGAAAAGCAACAGAATATAGAAGAAGGTTCTACAACAGCAGAGGTTTTTAATACACTTGATGAAACAGCTTCGAAAACAGAAGCATTTGTTGAAAAGAATCAAAAATATATTTTCATTATCATAGGCGTTGTTGCTTTAGTTGTTTTAGGCTCTTTAGGGTATAAAGAATATATAGCAAAACCAAAACAAATTGCTGCTATGAACGATATGTTTCAAGCACAAAAATACTTTGATGAAGCGGTTACCGGGACAGCAAAAGACTCACTATACAATTTAGCCTTAAATGGTGGTGAAGGTAAGTTTGGTATGCTGGATATTATCGAAGAATACAGTGGAACACCATCTGCTAATTTAGCTAGTTATTATGCTGGGACAGCATATTTAAGATTAAAAGATTATAAAAATGCAGTCGAGCATTTGGGGAACTTTAAAAGTGATGATGAAGTATTAGCGCCTTTAGCTAAAGGGAATATAGGTGATGCATTTGTGCAATTAAACCAACCAGAAGATGCTTTAGGATATTATGAGCAAGCGGCAGACATGCGTGATAATGAATACACAACACCAATGTATTTGTTTAAAGCGGGAGCAATCGCATTAGATTTAGGAAAAGCAGATAAAGCTTTAGATTATTTTAAAAGAATAAAAAACGATTATTCCAATTCTACTGAAGCCACTAAAGTAGATGTGTTTATAGGAAAAGCACAAGTATTGGCAAATAAATAAATTGCTGCATTATGGCTACGGTAAATAAAAATTTATCCGATTACGATAAAACAACAATCCCAAACGCGAATAAATTTCGGTTTGGGATTGTTGTTTCTGAATGGAATGATACGGTTACCGAAGGCTTATACCAAGGCGCTTACGATACGCTTATTGAAAATGGAGTATTGCCAAATAATATAGTGCGTTGGGATGTTCCTGGAAGTTTTGAGTTAATCTATGGTTGCAAAAAAATGCAAGAGCAAATGGTTAATGCAGTTATTGCTATTGGTAGTGTTATTCAAGGCGAAACTAAGCATTTCGATTTTGTTTGTGATGGGGTAACTCAAGGGATAAAAGACTTAAATGTAATGCGTGAAACCCCAGTAATTTTTTGTGTGCTTACAGATAATACCATGCAACAAGCTATAGATCGTTCCGGTGGCAAACATGGTAACAAGGGTACGGAAGCTGCAGTTGCCGCCATTAAAATGGCAGAGCTACGGAAAAATAGTTAATTAGTCTCAGTCTCAGTCTCAGTCTTAGTCTTAGTCTTAGTCTTAGTCTTTTGTCAACAGTCATCCATCAATTTTATTAATATTTTTTGGCATTTCAATCCTTATTTTCTGAGCAATTTTAAGTATTTTTGAAAGATAAGCAGTGCTAGATTTTGTTTAAACAACGAAAAAATAAAACCTTCAATTACCAATCTCGGCTTTCTAAAGAAAGTCAAACAGATTCTAGTTTAGATAATGATTCATATACCAAGGATTTTGTTTCTAAATGGCAACGAAAAAACGTTAATAAAACTGGAAGCCCTGGCGCCATGCCTATACGGACTTTAATTTTAATTTTGGTATTATTATTGATTTGTATGTATGTATTAGAAAAAAAATACATGTAACCAAAAAATTAGAAATCATGGGACTTTTAAAAACGCGTAAAAACAAAAAATTTAGTTACACACCTCGTTATTTCGATGATAAAGGTCAAGGAAATCCGTTTGAAATTAAGCATAAGTTTGATGAGCACAGAAAAACAGTTGGAGCCAATAAAGGTCTTAAGACAAAGTTTAATGATGCCTTAGATGATTTTAAAAACAATCCTGACAACCAAGTGAATAAGCGTGTTTTAATTATTGTTGCAGTGCTTATTTTAATATTTTTGTTCATTATCGATTTTGATTTATCTATATTCTTTTCTAAATAATATATGGCAGATATTATACAGCTTTTACCCGATCATGTGGCCAATCAAATAGCTGCTGGAGAAGTTGTGCAACGTCCAGCATCTGTTGTAAAAGAGCTTCTTGAAAATGCTATTGATGCTGGAGCAGATACTATAAAACTTATTATAAAAGACGCTGGCAAAATACTAGTACAAGTTATTGATAATGGCAAGGGCATGAGTACTACCGATGCCCGATTAAGTTTTGAACGTCATGCCACATCAAAAATCAGAAATGCAGAAGATTTATTTCAGCTCCATACCAAAGGCTTTCGTGGTGAAGCATTAGCAAGTATAGCGGCTATAGCACATGTAGAATTGAAAACCAAGCAAGAGCATGATGATATAGGTCATGTAATCGTTATCGAAGGGAGTAAGGTAGCTTCGCAAGAAGTGGTTGTAACACCTACAGGAACTTCTGTGTCTGTAAAAAACCTATTTTTTAATATACCGGCAAGGCGTAATTTTTTAAAATCAGATACCGTAGAGCTTCGCCATGTTATTGATGAGTTTCATCGGGTAGCATTAGCGCATCCTAATATTAGTTTTGCAATGTATAATAACGGAAGCGAATCATTCAATCTTCCTATTAGTAATTATAGACAACGTATTGTAAATATTTTTGGAAATAAAACCAATGAAAAATTGGTGCCTGTTGAAGAAGATACTGAAGTGCTTAAGGTTTCAGGATTTGTTGGTAAACCGGAATTTGCTAAAAAAACGAGAGGCGAGCAGTATTTTTTTGTAAATAATCGCTTTATTAAAAGTGCCTATTTAAATCATGCTATAGCGTCGGCTTTTGAAGGCTTATTAAAAAATGGTACACACGCCAGTTATTTTTTAAACTTGACAGTCGATCCCCAAACCATTGATATTAATATTCATCCAACAAAAACAGAAATAAAGTTTGATGATGAACATACACTTTATGCATTATTACGTTCGGCAGTAAAACATAGTTTAGGGCAATTTAATATAGCACCAGTGCTTGATTTTGAACGTGATCCTAATCTAGATACACCTTACAGTTATAAAGGTGATGCTTCTAATACCCCTAAAGTAGAAATAGACAGAAGTTTTAACCCATTTCAAGAAGAAACCCATTCTCGTGCAAAAGCAGTTTCTTATAAAAAAGAGGCTACTGAAAATTGGGAAGGTTTATATGTGGGCTTAGAGTCTAAAGGCAACACATCTGAGCAAGATTTTGAAGAAGTACATTTTGAAAGCGAAGAATGTACAGCTTCAATTTTTGATGATAATCAAGTCGAACAAAAAAATACAACCTATCAACTTCATAATAAATATATTGTTAATACAATTAAGTCGGGTATGTTGGTTATCGATCAGCATCGAGCACACCAGCGTATTTTGTATGAAGATTTTCTCAAGAATATAACTATTAAAAAAGCAGCAAGCCAACAATTATTATTTCCGCTACAGCTTCATTTTTCAAAACAAGATATTGAAATTATTAATCAGTTAAAAGATGATTTAGAACATACAGGTTTTGTGTTTTCTGACGTTAAAGAAGAGTCTTCTGTTGCTATTACAGGTGTGCCGGTAAGTGTTCCAGAAAGCGAAGTGTCTATTATTTTAGAACAGTTGATAAGCGATGTTGAAAATGAAGTGCCCGATAGTAATTTTAGTGCTACTGATTTATTGGCAAAATCTATGGCTAAAAGTTTAGCTATAAAAACTGGGCAGTCTTTACAGAAAGACGAACAAGAACATTTAGTAAATAAGCTTTTTGCTTGTAAAGAACCGAATGTATCGCCTACTAACAGAACAACATTTATAACCATGAGTGTTGATGAGTTAGATAAAAAATTTATTTAGAATATGATGCGAATTTCAGAAACCGTTAAACATTTAATAATCATTAATGCGATTATGTTTATTGGTACTTTGGCTATTGGGAATGGTAATTTGTTTTACGAATGGTTTGCCATGTATTTTCCAAAAAACGATGCCTTTCAGCCATGGCAAATTTTCACCCACATGTTTATGCATGGTGGTGCCATGCACATTTTTTTTAACATGTTTGCATTATGGATGTTTGGAACACCAGTAGAACACACTTTGGGTTCAAAACGGTTTTTGTTCCTTTATATTTCCGCTGGCTTAGGTGCCGTTCTATTACAAGTTGGGTTTTACTATTTTCAATATGTTCCAAATTATAATATGTTGTTAGAGTCCGGACTATCGTCAGAAAGTATCAAACAAATGCTTACTAATAATGAAACAATTGCTGGAGTAACTCAATCGCAAGTTTCTATGTTGAAACACATATATCCAGCCTATAATGCCTCTATGGTAGGAGCATCTGGTTGCATTATGGGAATTATGGCTGCTTTTGGTATGATGAACCCTGAAGCTAAGTTGATGATGATTTTTCTACCAATCCCTATAAAAGCAAAATATTTCATTCCAGGAATTATAATTTTAGATTTAATTTCTGGTTTAACAGGGCAATCCTTTTTTAGCCCAAGTAATACGGCGTATATGGCTCACGTTGGTGGAGCGGTAACAGGCTTTTTTATTATGTGGTATTGGAAAAAAACACAGTTTAATAGAAAACGTTGGAATTAATGAGTTCACTCAATCAAGACATAAAAGGCAAGCTGAATAGACTTAATGTTTTAGAAAAAATAATAGCCATTAATGTTGTGGTTTTTCTTTTAGGATTTATTTTAAAGCCCTATTTAATGTGGTTTAAGTTGCCAAGTGATTTTTCTGATTTTATATTTAAACCTTGGTCAATTATAAGTTATGCCTTTTTGCATTACGATTTTTTACATCTCTTTTTTAATATGCTATGGTTATATTTTTTAGGGAGGATGTTTTTAAATTTATTCAATCCAAAAATGGCATTGAATATCTATTTTCTTGGGGCCATTTCTGGAGGTTTGTTATTTATGTTGGGCTATAGCTTGTTTCCTGATTTTTTTGGGGTAAGTTCTACATTGTTAGGTGCTTCGGCAGCGGTAAGAGCTTTATTGATTTTTCTTTGTGCTTACATGCCCAATCAAGACATGCGTTTTTTTACTTTTAATTTAAAGCTCTGGTATATTGGTGCTGCTATTGTTGTTATTGATCTTATAGGTTTATTTGGAGTTAATGCAGGTGGGAATTTAGCACACTTAGGTGGTGCTTTATTGGGGTATGCTTATGCAAAGCAATTGCTGAAAGGGCAAGATATAGGTAAGGGTTTTGAACGATTTATGGACAGTATAGTTAATATGTTTAAACCTTCTAAAAAAGGACCTTTAAAAACGGTGCATAAAAAGAAAAGCAAAGTTGGTGGTTATGCTAAAGGCGAATTTGATCAGTTTAGCAATCAAAAGAAAATAGATGTTATTTTAGATAAAATCAGTAAAAGTGGTTATGATAGTTTAACCGCTGAAGAAAAAGAATTTTTATTTAAAGCAGGAAAGTAGCGGGCCATGAGAAATTTGGGATTTATAAATAAAATTGTTTATTTCATCAATGTTATTGTGGCTATATTGCTTCTGCTTTCATTTACACTACCATTTTTACCTCCCAAAACATTTTCTTTTTTATCCGTTATTAATTTAGGTGTTTCGTTTTTAATTTTAATTAATTGCCTATTCTTTTTGTATTGGTTAATCAAGCTGAAAAAGCAATTTATGCTATCACTTGTTGTACTTGTCATTGGGTATATTTCTTTCGGCTCACTGTATAAGTTTTCATCTTCAAAAAAGATTAAAAATCCTGAGAATTTTAAAGTCATGAATTACAATGTAAGGCTTTTTAATCTTTATGAATGGATTCCTGAAAAGGGCATTGAAACTAAAATTATTGATTTCATTAAAACCGAGGGGCCAGAGGTTTTAAGTATACAAGAATATCATCCGCATAAAAACATCGATTTATCTTTTTTTAAGTATAAATATGAACATTTATCGGGTAAAAAAACAAAATATGGACAAGCTATTTTTTCACAATTTCCTATAGTGAATTCAGGTTCTATTGAATTTCCAGATACCGCTAACAATGCTATTTTTGCTGATGTTGTAAAAGGAACAGATACGATAAGAGTTTATAATATTCACTTAGAATCTTTACGAATTGATACTAAAGTTGAAAACCTCAAAAAAGAAAATTCCGAAAGACTTTTTAAAAGAATAGGAGCAACCTTTAAAATGCAACAGTTTCAAACCGAATTATTCTTGAAGCACAAGAACGAATGCCCATACAAAATGGTGATTTGTGGCGATTTTAATAACACAGCCTTTTCCTATGTGTACAGAAATATTAAAGGCCGTTTAAACGATACGTTTAAAGAAGCTGGTAATGGTTTTGGACGTACTTATGATTTTAAGTTTTTACCAGTCCGTATCGATTTTATTTTTGCTGATGACACCTTTGCTGTAAACGGGTTTAAAGCGTATAACGCCCATTATTCAGATCATTATCCAATTATGGTAACTTTAGGTTTTTAGTCTCAGTTGCAGTTTTAGGCGCAGTCACAGTTGTAGTTTATAGAAGGTTTAGAAAAGCTTTAAAATTTAAGCTTTTTTGACGTTTTAAACTTTGCATCCTAGTGCCTTTGCGTGATAAATCTTTACATAAATGAGCAATCCACCACATCTGCAATAATATGAATTAACAAACCCAATCCAACCAATCGTGATTTTTTAGGGATACATAGAAATATGTAAAATAAAATTGCAAAACTGGAGTGTAAAGGATGAAAACCAATACTACATCTATTGGAATCGAAAATAGGAGTTGCTAATAAGTGATCTATATCAATTAACATTCCAGCAATCATAATAAGAAATGCATATTTCCAATTCGATTTAAAAAATACTAAAGCAAAAATAAGTGGTAATAAAACATGACAGCCATAATGAGCAAAAGTTTGTAGCATTACAATTACGATATAGTTTGAGATTCTAAATAATTTAAAGCATTTGGGCCTTCATTAAAAAGTAAATCTAAAATACTTAAATTAGGGATAAAGCCGTGCTTACTGCTGAAAACTTGTGTGTAGGTTTCAAATTCATATATAGCTTCTTTTTTAGCATTTACTAAGTGTCTAAAATCTGTTTTGTCTTCAGCTATTTTTTGGTAAGTTTTAGTTGTCGAAGTGTTCAACTCTAATTGTAAACAATCACACACCAATTCAAAACACTTTAAATTAAAATCTAAAATATAATCTACTTGTTCTGTGAATAAGGGCTGTAGTTCATCTTCATAATATTCAAAAAAAGGTGATGTTCTATATGCTGAGAGTAATGATTTCCAATGAAGACTCTGCCAGTTTTCTTCATTAAAAATTTTAACGTCTCTATATTTTTGACGATTCTTTTGCGAGTGAATCACAGGAATGTTTAAGCCTAGTTTTCCATTAGCTCCATAAATATAGGTACGGTTTCTGTAGGTTTGTTTTAAGAAATTATCATCTGTCTCAAATATTACATAACCAGCATTTACAATGGCTACAAAATGCGCAATGTTTGGGAAGTATGTAGGGTGTAGTATGATGTTCATTTGTTGATACGCTTATTTGTTAAGTTGTAAACTGCTAAATGGCAAACAACAACTCAACAAATCAGCTATTTTTCTTTCGAGCTCTCCATTTGTTAAACCCAATCCATCCAAATAATAAAACTAAAAATGGAATAAAGAAAGAGGTTGCTTTTCCATTACCACTAACAGTAGTAAAGAAGCGTTCCCAACGTGGGTTTTTAAGACCATCCCAACTCATCCATATAAATACAGGTTTACCAACAACATGGTCAAAAGGGACAAAGCCCCAGGCTCTAGCATCAATGGAGTTATGACGGTTGTCTCCCATCATCCAATAGTAGTTTTGTTTAAAGGTGTAGGTGTTGGTAACTTCTCCATTAATTAAAATTTGATTGCCTTTTACTTTTAGCGTGTTGCCTTCGTATTCTGTAATAACACGTTTGTATAGTGGTAATACGTCTAAATTGATGTCTATAGTTTTTCCTTCCTCTGGAATGTATAGTGGGCCGAAGAAATCTACGTTCCAATTATAAGCTGGGTCATGTGGGAAGATATTTGAATCTCTAACGCCCTTTTCTTTTACGTTACGCGAAATACTTCCAACATTAGGGTGGTTCTTAAACTTATCTCTAGCTTCATCTGATATTGCTGAAAAATAATAGGTGTTTTGGCTGTTTATTATTCCAAAACCATCAGTAATATCATAACGGTCTTTAACAAATTTAGGATTGAACTGATTCGTTTTTGGTTGCACATGATAGCTAAACTGCAAATGGGCTCTATCTGGTAGCTCATTTTTCTTACCATTTATATAAACATAGCCGTCACGAACTTCTAAAGAATCACCAGCAACACCAACACAGCGTTTTACTAAGTTGGTTTTTTTGTCGATTGGTTTATAATAGTTTCTATTGGGCCTAAAATCATTCATGTCCAGAAGTGTATCCGCGGGTTGGTTAAACACAACAATATCGTTTCTTTCTATTTTCTCAAAACTAGGAAACCTTAAATAAGGGAGTTGTAATTTGTTTTTCCAAGATGTTTTTCTTTTAGTGAAATCATCATCAAATAAATAAGATTTTGCTCCTAATACTGGTATGGTATCATGAACCATCGGTGCAGCAACGCTGGTCATTGGAATTCTTGCACCATAATGGAATTTGCTAACAAAAAGAAAATCGCCTACTAATAAAGATTTTTCTAAAGATGACGACGGGATGGTAAAGGGTTGTATGAAGTAGGTATGTACAATAGTGGCGGCAACAATAGCAAATAAAATAGAACTTGTCCATTCGCCAGATCCAGATTTTGGATGCACGCTTCTATCATTTATATACACAACATCTTCAATATAATTTAAATAGAAATTATAAAAGCCTAAAGTTAAGACTGCTAGAAGGGTATCTAAAGTTTTGTTTTTGCCAAAACTCCTAGCAGTTTCAACCCAAATAACAGGGAACATGATAAGGTTTACAATAGGTAAAAATAATAAGATAGTCCACCACCATGGTCTATTTGTAATCTTCATTAAAACGACCGCATTATAAATGGGAATAAATGCTTCCCAAGCTTGTCTACCAGCTTTTATATACAACTTCCATGTGCCTAAACCATGAATGACTTGAATAATCAAAATGAATATAAACCATTGCATTAATGTCATAATCTTAAAATTTTTAATTTTTTGTTAGTAGCAATATCAGACTATATTGTTACATGTTTATTGGGTGTTAACCAATATTTAACACATCATTCATTGTAAATACTCCTGTCTTTCCTGCAATCCATTCGGCAGCAATAACAGCACCCAAAGCAAAACCCTGTCTGGTATGTGCCACATGCTCTATGGTAATGGAGTCTACTTCGCTTTCATAATTTACGGTATGTGTACCAGGAACATCTTCAATACGTTTGGCAGTTATTGGAATAATAGTGTCACCACTTCCATCTAATTTCCAGTTATCATAATTTATATGTTGCGAAATAATATCATTTGCTAAAGAAATAGCTGTACCACTTGGCGCATCTAACTTTTGTGTATGATGTGTTTCTTCCATCGAAACATTGTACTGTTTAAGTGTACTCATCATTTTAGCAAGTGTTTTATTCAACTCGAAAAAAATATTTACACCCAAACTATAGTTTGATGCATAAATAAAAGCACCCTTTTTTTCTTTGCAAAGGGCAACAGCCTTATCGTAATTATCTAGCCAACCTGTGGTGCCAGAAATAACAGGTACCTTATTATTTATGCAATTCGAGATATTGTTAAAGGCTACTGTTGGAATACTAAAATCTATAGCAACATCGGCTTTTGTAATATCGTAGTTGCTATCACCTTTGTCAATAGTCAAAACAACATTATGTCCACGTTTAATGGCAATCTGTTCAATAGTTTTGCCCATTTTGCCGTATCCAAGTAATGCTATGTTCATGTATTTAAAGTTTTATTATTTGGCAAATGCCCGTTATGGGTTAAAATTTAAAATTTAAAGTTAATACAATATTGCTTGACGCGTCCAATTCGTTAAATTGATACTTGGGAGCTAAAGATAAATTTTCATCTACATTATATTGCAATAAATGCGCATCTACATTAGCGTCAATAATATTTAAAGCGTATAAACCAAGTGTTACTAAAAGTGAGATTTCTTTATTTCTTCTGAAAAATTCTTGGGCATCTTGTAGCCTTTCTGTAGAGATTCTAGGCGTTGTTAGTTGATTGCCTTGAGAGTCAAAATAAAATTCATCATTTGTAAAACCAGCTAACCTACTTTTAAAGGCGTCTCTGTATCTGTTGTATTCTTTATTGTTATCGATATAAAAGTAAATTCCAGTTCCAATTGCTGCATATACAATAGGGATTTTCCAATATTTTTTATTGTAAGCTTGTCCCAACCCAGGTAAAACTGCTGAATAAAAAGCAGCTTTTGCTGGAGAAAGTGGATTAATAGGTTCTCTAGTTTTAACAATGGAATCAGTAAGTACCTCCTTAGGAAGCTGCTGTTTTTTTTTGCGCTTATCTTGAGCTATCAGAGAAAAGCAACATAAAAAAGCGAGGATACTTGCTATTAGAAATTTATTTAGAGTCACCTTGAACTAATTTTTTAATACGATTAAAGTCTTCTTCTGAATGAAAAGGAATTGTGATTTTTCCTTTCCCATTTTTAGAGACTTTAACGTCAATTTTATGTCCAAAGTATTCTGAAAATGCAGTTATGCCTTTTTTAACAAATTTTGGCATTTCATCATTTACTCCAGTTTTTGAAGGTATTTTAATGTCTTCTGAAGTATTGAAATTACGAACTAAAGTTTCAGTTTCTCTAACCGATAATTTGTCGGATAGTATGTTTTCGTAAATATCCAATTGAATGGTTTGGTCTTCAATAGCTATTAAAGCGCGACCATGCCCCATAGAAATAAAACCATCTCGCATTCCAGTTTGGATAATAGGATCTAGTTTTAACAACCGCAAATAATTGGCAATTGTGGAACGTTTTTTTCCAACACGTTCGCTCATTTGCTCTTGCGTTAAATTGATTTCGTCAATTAAACGCTGGTATGACAAGGCAATTTCAATAGGGTCTAAGTCTTGGCGTTGAATGTTTTCAACTAATGCCATTTCTAAAGATTCCTGGTCATTTGCAATTCTTACGTATGCAGGAATGGCTTCAAGGCCTAAAAATTTTGAGGCTCTAAAACGACGTTCGCCAGAAACGAGTTGGTACTTGTTTAATCCTAATTTTCTAACGGTTATAGGCTGAATAATGCCTAACTCTTTTATGGAAGATGCTAATTCCCTAAGTGATTCCTCGCTAAAATTGGTACGCGGTTGAAAGGGGTTAACTTCAATAAAATCAAGATCTAATTCAACAATATTTCCAATAACTTTATCGGCATTTTTATCTTGTACCGATTGAATGTCGTTGCTAGGGTCTTTTAATAGTGCTGATAAACCTCTACCTAAAGCTTGTTTTTTAGTTGCCTTAGCCATAATTTAGGAGTTTTTATTGATGATTTCTTTTGCCAAACTTAAGTAATTGTTGGCACCTTTACTACTAGCATCGTAATTAATTATACTTTCGCCATAACTTGGTGCTTCACTGAGTCTTACATTTCTTTGGATAATGGTTTGAAATACCATATCATTGAAATGTTTTTGTACTTCTTCAACCACTTGGTTTGATAATCTTAATCTAGAATCATACATGGTTAGTAATAAACCTTCGATGTCTAATTCTGGATTGTGGATTTTTTGAACACTTTTTATGGTGTTTAAAAGTTTTCCTAGTCCTTCCAAAGCAAAATACTCGCATTGAATTGGAATGATTACGGCATCAGCAGCAGTTAAAGCATTTAGGGTTAATAGGCCTAATGATGGGGCGCAATCAATCAAAATATAATCGTAATCGTTTTTAATATCGGTCAATGCCTTTTTTAACATGTATTCACGGGCATCTTTATCAACAAGTTCTATTTCAATAGCTACTAAGTCGATATGGGCAGGAATAATGTCTAGGTTTGGTGTTTCGGTACTTATAATGGCTTCTTCAGCGGTATTAGAATGCTCTAAAAGTTGATATGTTCCTATTTCTACAGATTCTATATCGATTCCTATTCCAGACGTTGCATTTGCTTGTGGGTCAGCATCTATAAGTAACACTTTTTTTTCTAGAACGCCTAGTGAAGCTGCTAAGTTTATTGAGGTTGTGGTTTTTCCAACACCGCCTTTTTGATTAGCAATTGCAATGATTTTACCCATTAGTTGATTTGGTTTTATTAACCGCAAAAATACAATTATTTATGTGGAATGAAAGTGGAACTTGTTAACAAGTTCTGAAAACAAATGGATTGCTATTAAATACTTTTTAGTTAGCTCTTCTCGTTTCTTCTTCATTACCAAAGTTTCTTCTGTTTTCTTTGATTTTTTTATTCCCAAAGCTGTATTTAGCAGAAAGTCTAATAAATCGATTGTTATCATTTTGTCCATAAGTTTGTTTTATGCCGTTTACGGTAGATTCTAAGTTATTTAGACTTGATGTATTGAAAATATCTTTTACTAATACAGCAACTTGCAAGTCTTTATTTAAAAACTGTTTACTAATGCCTAAATCTATGCTATAAGTTTTGCCCATGCTGAATAATCCAGCTTTAAAAGGCGAATCATAAGACGCGTCTATTTGCAATTTTGTTGAGCTATTTAAAGTTATTGTATTGCTAGAGTTGGCACTAAACATTATACCATTTTGTGGCTGTGCTCCAATATTTTCTGTAAACTCAGTTTTTGAGCCAATAAGATTCATGCTATTTTGACTTTGCCACCAAGTAATTTTATTTAAAATAAAGCTTTCACCAAAACCATATATGTATTGTTTAAAAAAGTTAGACCGTGTTACTATTTGTGTGCTATTTTCAACATCCGAAGTAAAAATAATACTTGACCCATCGTTTCTAATACTTAAAAAAGCATGGGTTGTAAATTTGTTTTTATACGTGTGTTTAAACTCAAAATTATCTACAAATGAAGGTCTTAAAAATGGGTTCCCAATGCTAAACGTATTACTGCTGATAACAACTCTAAAAGGGTTTAAATCTCTAAAACGAGGTCTTTCAATACGTTTGCCGTAACTTATTGAAAAGTTGTTGTTTTCATTTTTCTTATAACTTGCATAAAAAGAAGGGAATAGTTTTGTGTAGGTATTCGTGTTAGTTTCATTTAGTTCTACCGAATAGCCTTTAGTTTTTGTGTTTTCAAACCTTAAACCTAGTTGTACATCCCATTTTTCATTTATTTTTTTTAATCCACTAACATAAATAGCTTGGTTGGTTTCCTCATATTTAAAGGTGTTGGATATATTTGTGTCTAAAACTAGAGAATCTGTTATGGCATTGAAAAATTGAATATCACTACTGTTTTTAATAGTGCTAATTTTTGCGCCATAGGAAAGGTTAATGAATTTTATGGGATGCTCTATATCGGTTTTTGCACTAAAATTTTCTATGTTTTGATTTGAAAAAGTATTTGCTGCTGCATTTATTCCCAGTAGATCATTATTTGGGGAAAAACTATTTGTTATAAAATTTCTGTTCTGATCAGAATTGTATATGAAATAATCAAAATCTAAAGAGACGCTTTTTCCTAAGCTATCCAATTTGGTATAGGTATGTAAGTTAATGGAATGGCTATTTACTTTTACATGATTATTCCCATTATTAATAAGCAAAGAATCTAATTGGTTTGACTGATTAAAAATTTTTGATATACTTTCATCCACTAGATTTGGTGTTTTTGTATTTCCTAAATATTGAATACCAATAGTGGTATGTTTACTAATATCATAATCTAATAGTAGTTGAGTAGACAGATGATCTTCCTTATCCTTAGAGTTTATATTAATATCCCATATGCTATTTGGATAATACACTTGAAAATCTTCAATGTTTCTTGAGTTTCCTTTTGTGCCATTTGCATTAAAGGTAAGGCTTAACCTGCCTTTATTGTATAACAAGCTATTTCTTAAGGTTAAAAAATTAAAAGTATTGATGTTGTTAGCTATGGATATCGTGTTTTTCCAAGAGTTTAGTTGCCCTTTTTTTAGAATAATATTAATAAGCCCACCATTTCCTGCAGCTTCATATTTTGCTGGAGGCGAAGTAATAACTTCTATTTTTTTAATATCATTGGCTGATATGGTATTTAAATAGCTCGTTAAATCTTCTCCAGAAAGTTGTAACAAACGTCCGTTTATCATAACTCTAGATTCGCCTTTGCCAAGCAGATTAATACTGTTGTTTTGGATTCTTAAACCTGGAGCTATACGTAATGCATCCAAAGCGTCACCACCAATAGTGTTTATATTATTTTCAACATTAAAAATGATGCGATCTGGTTTTTGTTCAATGAGTTTCTTTTGATGTGTTATAACGATTGCATCAAGGGTGTTATCTGCTTTTAATTCTATGGAGCCTAAATCCAAATCACCTTTTAAGATTATTTCTTTTTCGAAAGCGGTATAGCCTATAAAGCTAATCGTTAATCTGTAAGTTCCGGATTCTGTTTTCAGGTTGAACTTTCCGTTATCATCAGTAATACCACCAGTAACAATGTGTTCATTTGAATCTGTTAAAACCACATTTGCCCAAGCTATAGCTTGTGATTTATCCGTAACGTTCCCTTTAATGCTAACTTGCGAGATTAATAAAATGGGAAGTAATAAGAAGATTAGAAGGGTAAAACGTTTCATAATAGTTTTCATTTTTAGATTGATATTCGATTTTATTTGAAACAAATATCATCTGGAATGAAATCTTATACGACCGATTGTTAAAAGTCGAACGCATTTTTACAACAAAAATGCGTTCGACTTTGTCGGTTTAAACGTTCGGCTTTTTACGAAGCCTTATGTTTAATGGGATTTGCGGTAGGCGGTAGGTGTTTGTCCTGTATGTTTTTTAAAGGCAGTATTAAATGAAGATTTAGAATTAAAACCAACTTCATATAATATTTCAAGTATTGTGAATTTAATTTTGGAGTTGTCTTTTAAAATGGCCATGGCTTTTTGAATGCGATAACCATTAACAAAATCAAAAAAATGTTGGCCAAGTTCCTGATTAATTAAAACAGACAATTCGCGATGGGGTATATTTATTTGTTCTGATAAACTTTTTACGGTTAATGAAGGATTTAAAAAAGGTTCTTCTTCGTCCATATAATTTTTTATAAGTTTAATTTGATTACCGTGTTTTGTTTCATCATCAGTAGTCATTTCTTTGGATAGTTGAAGATTAACTGCAATACCTCTAAATAATTTAGGGGATAAAAGGGCTTTAAACACCAGCCAAAAACTAAAGAATAATCCGAATGCCAATAAAACGATTCTAAAAATATTAACGAATTCTAAATCAAAATCTCCTGAGTCTCTTATAAAGCCTTTTATAAAAGTTAATAGTTGGCCAATTAATATGAATATAATGAGTTGCTTAACCCAATAATAATTGTAAAAAGCCTCTTTGTTTGTGTAATTTTCCAAAAGTAATTTCCGGTATCTAAAGAGGTAATATATTTCAGCAATGATATAAACAACTTCAATAACCTTACCTAATACATTTATCCATTTGAATTCTTGAGTTTCAGTATAACTTAATAGAAATTCAATTTGAATGTTTTCAGAAGCAATAAAGAAATTAGGGATTAAAATTATAATATTTATTAGCCACGGTAGTAAATGAACTGTATGTTTTGTTTTTAGTTTAAAATCTGAATAGATAACCGAGAGAATGTATAGAAATAGTAAAGGGTCTTTAAAGCTAGAAACTTGAATCCTTAACATTTCTATATAGGGGGGAAGCTCGATAAAGTTGTGGTAGAAAAATACGCTAATATCTATAGCAGTAATAATTAGAAAACTGGCTAATAGCTGATTGCTAAGCTTTTTTGTGGTTTTTACGGTTAATAAGAATGTAGAAAAAAGTAAGAATAGCGCAACTATTACAAAGCTTACTATACCAATTATTGATGCGTTATCCATTTGATTGAAGGTGGTTAGAGGGTCTATTCGTCATCAATCAAAATATCTAAAATTTTTATAGCGGCCTCGCTAATTTTTGTCCCAGGGCCAAAAACTGCTACGGCACCTGCATCAAATAAATACTGATAATCTTGTTTAGGAATCACGCCGCCAACAATAACCATAATATCATCTCGCCCGTATGCTTTTAGGGCATCAATTACTTTAGGGACTAAGGTTTTATGTCCTGCTGCCAATGAGGATACACCTAATATATGCACATCATTTTCAACAGCTTGCTTTGCGGCTTCTTGAGGCGTTTGAAATAAGGGGCCAATATCAACATCAAAACCCACATCAGCATAACCTGTAGCTACGACCTTAGCACCACGATCGTGACCATCTTGCCCCATTTTTGCAATCATAATACGAGGACGTCTACCATCTTGTTCTGCAAAAACATCAGCGAGTTCTTGAGCCTTTTTAAAGGATTTATCGTCTTTTATTTCTTTACTATACACGCCTGAAAATGATTTTATTTGTGCTTTGTATCGCCCGTATTCTACTTCTAATGCATCACTAATTTCTCCAAGAGTGGCGCGTTCGCGGGCAGCTTCAACAGCTAAAGCTAGTAAATTCATATTCTGACGAAGGTCAGAATCTTTTAAATTTATTTTGTTAATAGCATTAGAGTTAATCGAATTTAAGGAAATTTTTGCAGCTTCGGTTAATTTTGCTAAAGTCGCTTTAACTTTTGTTGAATTTCGTTTTGATTTAATCGTGTTTAATCGCTCTATCTGAGAATTTCTAACAGTTTGGTTATCGACTTCAAGGGTTGAAATAGGGTCTTCTTCTTTAAGCTTATATTTATTGACCCCAACTATAATATCTTGTCCTGAATCTATTCGAGCCTGTTTCCTTGCTGCGGCTTCTTCAATTCTTATTTTAGGGATTCCAGCTTCAATGGCTTTTGTCATTCCTCCAAGTTCTTCAACTTCTTCAATCAGTGACCATGCTTTTTGGGTAATATCATGGGTCAATCTTTCAACATAATAACTGCCAGCCCATGGGTCAACGGTTTTTGTAATCTTGGTTTCTTCTTGTAAAAATATTTGTGTATTTCTGGCTATTCGTGCTGAGAAATCGGTAGGTAAAGCAATGGCCTCGTCTAAAGCATTAGTATGTAAACTTTGTGTGCCTCCAAAAGCTGCCGCAGCTGCTTCTATAGTTGTTCTTGCGACATTGTTAAATGGATCTTGTTCAGTTAAACTCCAACCTGATGTTTGACAATGGGTACGTAATGCTAATGATTTTTCATTTTTAGGATTGAATTGTTTTACTAATTTAGCCCATAACATTCTTGCAGCTCGCATTTTTGCAATTTCCATAAAATGGTTCATGCCAATAGCCCAAAAGAAAGAAAGACGTGGCGCAAAGGTGTCTATGTCCATGCCTGCTGCTAATCCTTTTCTAATATATTCTAAACCATCTGCTAGGGTGTAAGCCAATTCAATATCACAAGTTGCACCAGCTTCTTGCATGTGGTATCCTGATATACTAATGCTATTGAATTTAGGCATGTTTTTACTCGTATATTCAAAAATATCAGAAATGATTTTCATGGATGGTGTAGGCGGATAGATATAAGTATTACGTACCATAAACTCCTTTAAAATATCATTTTGAATGGTACCTGCTAATGCTTCAGGTTTAACACCTTGTTCTTCGGCAGCAACAATGTAAAAGGCCATAATGGGCAAAACGGCACCGTTCATGGTCATTGAAACCGACATTTTATCTAAAGGGATTTGGTTGAAGAGGATTTTCATATCTTCTACCGAATCAATGGCGACTCCTGCTTTACCAACATCGCCAACAACACGTTCATGGTCGGAATCATAACCGCGATGGGTAGCTAAATCAAAAGCAACGGATAGTCCTTTTTGTCCAGCCTTAAGGTTACGCCTATAAAAGGCATTGCTATCCTCTGCTGTAGAAAATCCGGCATACTGTCGAATGGTCCATGGTCTTCTAACATACATGGTGCTGTATGGACCACGTAAATTTGGAGATATTCCAGCAACAAAATTGAGATGTTCTAAATCTTCAACATCATTTTTTGAATACATTGACTTAACCGTAATACCTTCAGATGTTAAAAAACACTTATTAACCAGTGGTTTTTTATCTTCAGTTTCCATTTTAAGACTTATATGTTGCAGGTTCTTTCTCAAATCTATTCGTGATTAATGGTTATGACCTGCGTGTGGATCGGCTTCAGGCTTTTTTAAAATCACATCAAAATCTTCAAGAGGCTCTTTTTTATCGAAATTGATTTTAGATAAATCCACGTCAAAAAGTTTGGCATAAAATAAATCTAAAGCGATATATGTGGCTAAATATTTGTCATTTGATGTTCGTGTGAACTTAGACATTAAGGGGCTTCCAAATAATTTTGGACTCATACTGTTCGTTGATATTAGTGCATTAAATGTCGTATTTAAAGCTTTGTCCATAATATTTTTCGAGATGCAATTTACTATAATACTATTGTAATTTAAACGACTTTTTGGATTACCTTCAACCCATAAATCGTTTTCGTTTTTTAAAGCTTTAAAAACTTTTACGGTATGGGCAGAAATAATCTCTTCAAGTTTTAATTGTCCATAAATAGAGGCTCTCATTACTCTGGAATATGCCTGAACTAATGTGGTGCTGGTATTTATTTTTTTATGATAAGTTAAAATGTCATTTTCAAAAGCGTAAAGGGCTTCTTGGTATAATTTTGAGTTTAGGCCTTCACAAGTTATCACTGCTGGTCCATCTGCATATTTGTAATCTGTAAATGTGTTTTCTTTTTTACAACTGACTATACTAAAGGCTAAAGTGATGATTAAAAGTTTAAAAAATACTGTTCTCATTGGTATTAAAATTTAAATATTACTCGGTTTCTAATCGTTTTTGTTCTAATAGTTCTGCTAACCGCTTTTCTATTATAGGTTCTATTAGTGTTTTTCTTTGATTTGTTTTTACAAAGGGGTAGAGTTCCAATTCATTTTTCATTTTATCATGGGTGTTTGGGTGTTTGTTTGTCCCCAATAAAATGTCCTCTCCCGCATTAAATTGTTCCTGTTCTTTATTCGCGTTTTCTTTTATTTTGCGTTGGATGGTGCCGTCTTTTAGCTGTTTTAAAAAACCACCGTTGGCTTCAATATCTTTAAATACATTTAAAGCTTTTTCGGCTAGTTGATGGGTAAGATTTTCTATGTAATAGGACCCGTCTGATGGGTTGTCAACTTTATCAAAATAACTTTCGTGCTTTAAAACTAATAATTGATTTCTGGCAATACGTTCCCCAAACTCATTGCTTTTATGATAAATGGCATCATATGGTAAATTGCATATTGTATTTGCACCACCAAGAATAGCACTCATACACTCCGTAGTCGTACGTAACATATTAGTATTATAGTCGTAGAGTGTTTTATTGCGTTTAGTTGGTAAGGCAAAAATATGGCAAGTTGTATTGGTGTTGTATTCTAGGGCAAGTGTATGCCAAAGGGTACGTAAAGCTCTAAGTTTTGCTATTTCGAAAAAATAATTGGTACTAACGGAAACTTTAAAATCAATATTGAAAAATGGTGTTGCTTCTTTCTTAATAGCCCTGTAATTTAAGTACTCATTGGCATGGGCTAAGGCATACGCCAGTTGTTGTACCATGTTTGCCCCAGCGTTTTGATATAAAGAAACATCAATACAAAACTGTGATGTGTGTTCCGTAATAGATTCAAATTTTTTAAAGTCATCGTTTAAATTATTGAACCAATTCCCAGTTTTAGTCAGATTCCCTATAATGTCTGTTTGAATCTGTATGCCTGCTTTTGATGTCATGGCAGAAAGCTTTTTAACAAATTTTTCAGAAAGAAATTGCAATTCAAAATAAAGAGGAGTGGTATCTAAATCTAAGTTTTTTAATAAGTCTTCAATTGAAATGTCTTCTGATGGTAAAATAAAATGAATACTTTCTGCTCCACGTTGAATAACATCAAGAGCTTTTAGGTTAGATTTTTTAACATCAGCGACAAAAATAGACTGACAGATGTTCCATTGGGTAGCTTGTGTATTTGAAACACTTGGAAGTATTTCAAAATCATCGGCATGATAAAATGGCTTTACATTTATAGCTTCGTTAGTTTTCCAAATAAGGGTGTCATTATAATCAGCGCCTTTTAAATCGAACTGTATTTTTTGCTTCCACTGTTTGGAAGAGACAGTATCAAATTCACCGAAAAACTCTTTATTCATTCTGTTTTGTTTTTAAACTATCTTCATATTCAATAATGTAAATGTCTTCATTGTCACGTTTCATATAATATGCTTCGCGAGCAAATTTCTCTAAACCTTCTTCTGTGCTCAATTCTTTTAAGGCTTTGTTATCTTTTTCTATTTCTTTTCTATAATAGTCTTTTTCGTTTTCTAAATCTTTAATATCGGTGTTTAATTCATGATGAATAAGCCAAGAATTGGCATCAAAAAATAACATCCAAACAGCAAATACCACTAAAATAAGTATAAATATATTTTTGAAGGGGTTAAGGTATTTATTATTAGGAATGCCCATATTAAAGTTTTTCTGTTATTATGGTTCTAACAATATCAACAGCAACAGTATTGTACTTGTTATTAGGAATGATAATATCTGCGTATTCCTTCATAGGTTCAATGAACTGATTATGCATTGGTTTTAATGTTGTTTTATAGCGTTGCAAAACTTCGTTTAAGTCCCTTCCGCGTTCAGAAATATCCCGTTTTAAGCGTCTGATTAAACGCTCATCACTATCAGCATGCACGAAAATTTTAATATCAAACATTGCTCTTAACTCAGGATTTGTGAGTATTAAAATACCTTCAACAATCATTACCTTTCTAGGGTTCGTAATAATAGTGTCACCGGTTCTATTGTGTTTAACGAACGAATATATGGGTTGGTGTATGGCTTTGTTGTTTTTTAAGTCTTTTAAGTGGGTTGCTAATAAATCGAAATCAATAGATCGTGGGTGGTCAAAATTTATTTTAACACGCTCATCATAAGTTAAATGGGAGGTGTCTTTATAATAGGAGTCTTGAGATATTATACCAACTTCGCCTTCTGGAAGTTCATTTAATATCTGATTCACAACGGTTGTTTTACCACATCCAGTACCACCAGCAATTCCTATTATAAGCACAATTATAAATTTAATATTTAACTTAACAAATTTAAGATTATTTCTTTGTAAAAAATTTAAAGCCCTTTATATTTTTAAAAAGTAAAAAAGAAATGCTCAAATGATTTTAATTATAAAAGAAAACTATATATTTGCAGTCCTTAAAAAAGGATAACTAATTCGGGGTGTAGCGTAGCCCGGTTATCGCGCCACGTTTGGGACGTGGAGGCCGCAGGTTCGAATCCTGCCACCCCGACAAAATAGTATATCAATCTACATCAAAAACCTGTTAATCGTATGATTTACAGGTTTTTCGCATTTTAACAATATCATATGGATGTAAAAAATACTGTTAAAAAAGGCAACAAATCGGATAACAAATCCATTTTGATCAAAGTGTTGACCGAATTGTTAAAATTCAATGATTAGTTGGTAGAATAAATGTATCTTTAAAGTGATTTGACTTTCGTCTGGTAATAAACTAAGTATTAACAAAAAGACGAAATCATGAAAACAACAACAACTTTCAGTATTTTGTTCTGGGCAGATTTTTCCAGAGCAAAAAACAACCAAGCCTCCATTTACGTTAGAATCACAGTTAATGGTAAACGGGCAACCATTAGTTTAAAACGAAAAGTTTCCGTATCCGATTGGGATGCGCATAAGGGAAGATCCCGAGGCACTAACCAAAACGCTAGAATACTTAACAACTATTTAGAAGAAGTAAATAGTGGTATTTTTAAATGTTATCAAGAATTAAAGCTAGAACATAAGCTTATAACCTCCCAAGCAATAAAAGCAAGGTATTTAGGAGAAGATGAGCAGAATCATTCCGTTATTGATATTATTAAGTATCATAATGAAGATATGCAGGGTAAATTAAAATGGGGCACTCAAAAGAATTACTATACCACCCAAAAGTATGTATCAAAATTTCTATTAAAAACCTATAAGACCACTGATATCTATTTACAAGAACTTGATTATAACTTCATAATTAAGTTTGAAAAATATTTAAAAGGACATACTCCTGATGAGCATCAAAAACCAATGGGTAATAATACGGTGATGAAACATATAGAGCGTTTCAGAAAATTGATAAACTTGGCATTTAAACTGGGATGGATTGACAAAGCCCCCTTTGTAAACTTCAAAGCCAAATTTATAAAAATAGAGCGAGGTTTTTTAAGTTTACAGGAACTGAAAGCAGTAGAGGAGAAGCAATTTACGATTGAGCGGTTGCAATTGGTCAAAGACCTGTTCGTGTTCAGTTGCTATACCAGTTTAAGTTATATAGATGTCATTAATTTAACGGAAGATAATATTAGTATAGGAATTGACGGCGAATTATGGATTTACTATAAACGAGAGAAAACAACCAAGTTCATAAGAATCCCAATACTTCCACAGGCATTGGAAATTATAGAAAAGTATAAAAGGACTAGAAAGTCAAAGATTCAAGAAAATTTATTTCCAAAAATTTCAAACCAAAAACTAAATGCTTACCTAAAGGAAATAGCTGATTTATGTGGTATCAAAAAGAATTTAACATTCCATATTGCTAGACACACCTTTGCCACCACGGTAACATTAAGTAATGGTATGCCCATTGAAACAGTCTCAAAATTATTAGGACATTCTAGAATATCAACTACCCAAGTTTATGCTAAGGTTATTGAGCGAAAAGTTAGTGATGATATGAAAAAACTAAGAGAACAGTTTTTGAAGGCAAAAAACGATTCAGATAATGTGTATCAAAGTTTATAGACCTTTTAAGAGTAGTTTAAAAGTAAAAAGGGAATCGTTTTTTAAATGATTCCCTTTTTCAATAGTATATTTTTTTTGTATCAAGTAATTTTATTTTTCTTTCATTAGCTTTTCCAAATACTCAATTTTATCTTTTTCAGCTTGCAAAAGGCGTTCGTAAAGTTCAACAACTTTATCTAATGGGTTGAAGGTCGCAAATGAACCTTGGTTAAAACTATTTCCTTGACTAGAACTATTATCGTAAAAGTTATTAAAATAGTTTATTGCCAGTTCTTCAGAAAAATTTCTAATAGTTTCAGATGACACATTTAAAGCTTTAGCAACTTTATCTAGTTTATCATCTTCAACCTCTGGGGACTGTTCAATTTTCGAGACTGCCTGCTGGCTAATTCCTAAAGCGTCTGCAAGGGTTTCCTGCTTCATGCCTCTAAGTTCACGAATCCGACTAATTTTCCGTCCTATGTGATTTGGTTTTGTGGCTGTTTCCATACTTCAAATATAGTGATTAATCCCATAAATATACAAGTAAAAAACAAGTTGCGCCGAGTAAATTACAACTTGCTGTGGTTCGGTACTCAAGGTGCAAATCGTTACTTTATATAAAAGCTAAAATTATGGAAGCAACAATCAACAATCAAAGCATTCTAAACGACCCAAAGGAGCTTGAAGGCATAGTTTTAAAAATCAATACCTTGTTAGATGTAGAGCGCATTTATTTAAGCCAAGGCACAGAAAGAAATCCTTTTAAGTATAGAATGACTATTATAACAAGCCTGTTACCCAGAGGAATTGCGACCCAAATACAACCCGTTATCACAAGTATATTTGAGGACTATCCAGATTATAAATATTCGTTTTTCTCATTGCAATATGTCAATCAAGAATTGCATCAGGGCAACCTGTATTTCCATAATCATTGCCTAGATAAATATTTAGTTTATAAAGATACAAGCTTGAATGCCCCATGGGTTTTAAAAACCTTGGATTTAGAAAAGGTTTATGAAAAAGCAAAAACCAGATTTAAACGCGATATATCTAAAGTTAAATCATTTAAAAAAGGTGTAAAATTTTACCTAAACCGAAAAGACCATCCACAAGCCGCGTTTATGGTTCACCAAACCTATGAACTGACCTATCGCATGTTAGAAAGCTTTATAACAGGATCCGTGAAAATATGCCATAGTATCAGCAATCATGAAAGTTATGTTGAAGGCTATATTACCCCATTAAAAGGAGTGTTTTCAAAACACTCAGAAGCAGATAAAACTTTATTAAAGCTGTTGGATGACGCATATGGGTCGTCGAGATACACCCATCATTATACCATTACAGAACAAGAAATGCAAGCCCTAAACCTTAGAGTATCACTTTTCATAAAAGAAGTTATTAGACTATTCAATCAAGAATTATTAAAGTTTCAAAACGAAGTGTATTACAATGCCACGAACATAACAGAAGCCAACTGTCCGATTAAAAAAACAAAAAAGAACTCCAACAAAAACTATAAAAAGCTTAAAAGGATTAAAGAATTAAGTAAAGAAAATTTTAAGCTATTAACCCCAATAGGAGGTAAGCACAATGGCTATTATTTGAATTATGTTCGAGTTTATGATTATGTGGAACTGTTCAGCACATTAAAATCCATGCTCAATGTTAGTATCCTAGCCTTGGAAGGACAACAAGACTTAACACTACATATAAAGAATATAGAATCCGATGTAAAAACTGTTTTAGAATTCGCTAAGAAATTAATCCCCTTTGAGGAAGCTATTTATTTGGATAAAATGCGAGAACTCATGCTATCAAAAAAAGAAAGAAAATAATCAGACCATTATGAAAAAGAAAACAAAAAAAATAAAAGCCATTAAAAAACTGGTTAAAAATTTCTCTGGAATGCAAAAAGAACCTTATGGGAATCGAACACGAAAAACCATCAGTATTGAAGTGTCCAGTAATGAGGATATCACCAGTTATATTTCTGAACTTTTGAAAGTGTGTTATTATTGTTTAGATGGGAATGGGATGTTCGCATCCCCTGCATATAGAAGCACTATTGCAGAGCATAGTGTCACAAAGGTTATTAATTTGATTTTGGAACTCTTACCACACGATCAGATGCATTGTATGGATCGTATTGCAGAACTTCTTGAGACAGCAGATAATAAAGATGAAAAATAAGGATAACACCATTAGATCGGACAAAGAAAAACTGGAAGCTACTGTTAAGCTTTTAAGCCCTAGAAAACGAAAGTGCTATCAGATTGATGATGAGGAACTATCATCACAAGAGGTTACTTTTATGGTTGAAAATAATGGCGAATTGCGCTATATCATTTCTTGCCTTTTAAGGGTTAGTATTTTAGCTTTAGAGGGCGATGGAATTTTATGTCCTCCAAGATTACCTTTTTGTTCAAACGAATCCGCAGTTATAACCATACTTGAATTAATAGATAATATATTACCTGATGACCAACTAAACAGTTATGACGATATAGAAAAACTATTATTGTCAAAAGAGTAGTAAATGGAAAATAAGCAAGAAACCAAATAAATTCATTCGAGTCCCGTCCAGACCGCTTATTGGGAAATTAAAATCCCTCAAAACCTTGTAAATCGTATGATTTACAAGGTTTTATAATTTTAAGGCAATCATACAAATTGATATGATTTACTTTTAAAAGGTCACAAATCGTCAACATATCTTTTTTTATAAAAAAATGTTGACAGAATAACTTAACTTACTGATATGCATGTAGTTGATTTGACTTTCGTCCAACGATGTTTAACCATTAAAAGACGACGACTATGCGCACTTCATCAACATTTTCAATCCTAATTCTGGATATACGCCTCACGTGCAGTAAATAACCAGACAAACATCTATATACGCCTTACCCTAAATGGCCAACGGGTCAATATTAGTTTAAAGCGAAAAGTGGATACTACTACTTGGAATGCAAAGACTCAACGAGCAGATGGCTCCAGTAAAGTTTCAAAGGCGCTCAACCTTTATCCGAATGATGTTCAATCAAAAATCTATCGGATTTATGAGCAAATGAAATCAGATGAAATTCTCTCTACTTCCCAATCTATAAAAGATAGATTTCTTGGCGAATCAAGAAAAAGTCATTCATTCCAGAATCTTATTGAGTATCATAATGAGAAAATGCAACATAAATTGCATAAGAACACGATAGGTCAATATAAAACAAGCCAACGGTATATGCTCTCTTATATTCTAGAGGAATACAAGAAGCCAGATATTTTACTTCTTGAAATGGACTACAGCTTTGTTGTAGGATTTGAAAATTACCTCAGAAGCTTTGTGCCGAAATCTGGTCAACTAAAAATTGGTCATAATACGGCAATGAAGCACATTAAACGTTTAAGAAGAATGATTACTTTGGCTTATCGAATGGAATGGCTGGTCAGAGACCCGTTTGATAATTATACCATTAGAATCGAAAAAAAGGCACGTGAGTTTTTGACTGCTCACGAACTGAGAAGTATTGAGGATATGACATCATCAATAGAACGACTTATTATCGTAAGAGATATTTTCATTTTCAGCTGTTATACCGGAATTTCGTATGTTGATATTGTTGAATTGACCGATTGTAATATTGTAATTGGTTTGGACGACAAACCTTGGATAATGGCTGAAAGAGTCAAAACAGGAACACCTTTTAAAATTCCATTACTAGCTCAAGCCAAAAAATTAATAGATAAATATAAAGAACACCCGAGAACTTACGGTAGTGATGCTATTCCACCTCGACTTTCCAATCAGAAACTAAACAGTTACCTCAAGGAAATAGCAGATTTATGTAGAATTAAAAAGAACCTGACTTTTCATATGGCGCGACATACTTTTGCGACTACTGTGACCTTGTCAAATGGGGTTCCCATAGAAACTGTTTCCAAGCTACTAGGTCATACGAAAATTGCTACCACACAAATTTATGCAAGAGTTGTTGAAAGAAAGATGAGTGAGGATATGCAATCATTAAGTAATTTATTGACTTAATTCAATAAATAATTACCGAACGTTTGGTAGGTAATTATTTTTTATTATATTTGTACTATGAGACCACAAAAAGTAGAGGATAAAGAATTATTAATGAGTATGATGTCCGTTCTTAGAGATAAGGGATATGATGGCACGAGTTTAAATGATTTATCTAATGCAGCTGGCTTAAAAAAAGCAAGCCTCTATCATAGGTTTCCCGGTGGTAAGAAAGAAATTGGACAGGCATTACTATCTTTCATTGATGACTGGCTTGAAAAAAGTATTCTTCAGGTTATAGCGGATAATGGACTATTACCGAAAGAACGATTGAACCTAGTATTAAGTAATATTAAAGATATATATGAAGACGGGAATAAGGCTTGTCTAATGAAAGCCGTTTCTGCACAAATTGGTTTAAATCTTTTCGGTGACGAACTTAATGATAGTATGGGTAAATGGATTGATGGCTTTAAAAACCTTGCACTCGCTTTTGAATTTGATAAAGATGAAGCTTACAAAATTGGTCAAGAAGTACTAATAAAAATTCAAGGCAGTCTCATAGTTTCCAAGGGAATGAAATCCAACAAATATTTTTTGAATACTCTAGAAGAAATTCAAAATATATATATTAATAAATAAAAAATTTGATTACTAATTTTACCGTACGTTCGGTAAACAACTAAAATTTGAATTATGAAAATTAAAAATTTGAAATCTTTTATAGTCCTTGCCTTGTTGGCTGGGCTGTTCGCCACAGCAACATCATTTAGTAATAATGAGTCTAGAGCGGCGGAACAAATTGAGAGTATTATTAGTGAACCTACTTATCACAAGACAATTAGCATTAATGGAGTAGATGTTTTCTACAGAGAAGCGGGAACTGGGGACAAGCCTACCATCTTATTATTGCACGGTTATCCAACATCGTCCCATATGTTCCGAAATCTTATTAAGAACTTGTCGCACAAATACCACGTATTGGCACCCGATTATCCTGGATATGGAAGAAGCGAACAGCCGTCAATCAACGATTTCGAATACACCTTTGATAATATGGCCGAAATAGTTGAAGATTTTCTTGACGAATTAAAAGTAGATAAATATAGCATATATCTTATGGACTATGGCGCGCCAATTGGGTTTCGAATAGCATCGAAATATCCTAAGCGTGTTGAGTCTCTTATTATTCAGAATGGTAATGCATACGAGGAGGGGCTACGAGACTTTTGGATACCTATAAAAAAATATTGGAACAACAAAACTCTTGAAAACGGAAAGGCGCTGGAAGGATTCCATTCACACGATGGATTGATTTGGCAATATACCCACGGCGTGCAGGATTCTACTAAAATTAGCCCAGATAATTGGCAAATCGATGAGAGACATATTCTAAAAGAAGGGAACAATGAGATTCAGTTAGCGATGTTCTACGACTACAGAACAAATGTTCCCTTATATCCCAAATGGCAGAAATATTTTAGAGAACATCAACCGCCCACGCTAATAGTTTGGGGCAAAAATGACTACATATTCCCTTCGGACGGAGCACACCCATACAAAAAAGACTTAAAGAATTTAGAATTCCATTTGCTGGATACAGGGCACTTCGCTATTGAAGAAAAAGGCGATGAGATTGCAAATTACATCTTGAACTTTTTGGATAAGTATAATATAAAGTAGTATACAGTAAACCCCACTCTTAGGAGTTAGCGTTGCATACGATATAACTGAAAAATTAACCAAACGATACATCAAAGTATTGTTATGGTCAAGAAAAAAGTTACAACCATAATGGTGTAGCTGTAGTTTAATTTTAAATCTATAATTATGAGTAAAACAGCGATTGTGGTTCTTTCAGAACCAAAGGCAGGGTCCGATGAAGCATTGGGCCGAGTATTCAATGCATTGGCAGCCGCCTATGATTTCAAAACTGCGGGCGAGGATGTTCAAATCCAATTCCAAGGTGCCGGCACAAGATGGCCTGAGGAACTTCAGAAAGAAGACCATCCAGGACACAAATTGTATCAAGCCGTCGAGGACAAAATTGCAGGTATTTCCTGCGGCTGTGCCGACGTATTTGGTGCAGACGCATCTGGACTTGACCTGATTACTGACAATCAAGTACCAGGAACGACTGGCTTGCCAAGTCTGGTAAAATTACAGAAGGATGGCTATAACATCCTAACATTTTAAAGTAAGGGTTCGCCCAGATAAAGATGGTCTGGGCGAACTTTTTATTATTAACGAAAATTAAAGAGTTATGTACCACGAAGGGGAACGAAAAATTCAAGAATTGACAGAAGAAGTCAATATTGCCGACGCAAATGGACGAGTAATCAATAATTCCATTGTACTGGGTGCCATTAAATTTATCGAAAACCAGTCGATGGTCATCATTAGTAGTGTGGATTCACAACAGAATGTTTGGATTTCAATAGTTACAGGAAATAATGGCTTCATCGAAGTAGAGGAGCACAACAAATTATCGATTGACCTAAACAGAGTTACCAGTAGCAAACTTGATATTCTATTTAAGAACCTAATCGAAAATAATAGTGTTGGAACACTTTTTATCGAGTTGGCAAGTCGGAGAAGATATCGAATCAATGGTGATATTTCAATCACCGATGATAAAATAAGACTGACCGTTGTGGAAGCATATCCTAACTGTCCAAAATATATTCAACAACGAAAAATAGTTTCACCGACCGCCACCGAAACATTGGGTTCTAAGCAAAAGATGGGCAGCATACTGTCTGAACAATTGAAAGATTGGATTTCATCATCGGATACACTATTCGTCGGTAGTCAAAGTAGCCACGGTCTAATGGATGCTTCGCACAGGGGCGGAAATCCGGGCTTTGTTCAAATTCCTGACGAACATATTATAAAGATTCCTGATTATTCTGGTAACAGCCTTTATAACACCTTGGGCAATTTTGTTCAAAATGCTAATGCAGGTCTTCTTTTTATTGACTTTGTTGAGAACAAAACACTACAGCTAACAGGCAAAGCTTCCATACTTTTCGACCAAAACAGCGAAAAGGATATGGAATTGACGGGCGGAACTGGCCGCTACTGGATTTTCAAAATTTCCAGTTGGATAATTACCCATAATCACAATAACACCAATTGGGAATTCAATAGTTTTTCCCCATTCAATCCTTAAAGATGTTCAGCAATTTTTACATAAATAAAATAATTCGTGAAAGTACTACCATTAAATCATTCTACCTCAAACCAAAAGAGGAGTGCGAGCTTGAAGATTATCAACCCGGTCAGTTCGTTACGGTTCGGGTAAAAACCAGAAGTGGTGAAGTGGTTACACGAAATTATACGTTGTCTGATGCACCAAATGGAGATAATCTAAGGCTTACGATAAAAAGAGAAACGAAAGGGCAAATGTCCAGATACTTTCACGACGTGTTGCAAGTGGGTGACGAAATAGAGGTAAGCGCTCCGATGGGGGATTTTCATTTGAATACTAAGAGCACTTCTCCCATTGTTCTAATTTCAGGTGGTGTGGGCATAACGCCAATGATAAGTATGCTTGAATATGTTTCTGCAAATCAGAGGGACAGAGAAATACATTTTCTCCACTCAAGCCTTGATAAAAATGTGCAACCGTTCATCAAAAGGCTCAATGACCTTAAAACAGCAAACCCCAATCTTAAACTTTCTATATATCATTCTACGCCATTGAAAACTGAAAAATCTGGATTGGATTACGACTTTGAAGGATTTATCGACAAGGATGGATTAAGCAGAACCGTAAGTCAGGACAGCAACTATTTCCTTTGTGGGCCATCAGGCTTTATGAACGCTATGTACGACCACTTGGTCGATTTAAATGTTCCTGAAGAGGACATTTTATATGAATTTTTCGGTCAAGGGAAAAAGCTGGGAACCGAAAGAAGCAATGACAATTCGGAAAGTCAAATAACCGTACTGTTTTCTGGTTCGGGGATAGAAACCCTATGGAATTCTGATATGAGCAGTATTCTCGACTTGGCAGAATCAGAGGGACTCGCACCACCCAGCAGTTGCAGAATGGGTACGTGTTCGACTTGTGAATCGCAATTGCTGGGCGGTACTATTTTATATGACCCCGAACCCTTTATGATGCCATCGGCAGATGACAAAATATTTATATGCTGTGCCAGACCTACCTCAGACATAAACCTGAATATTTAAGAATGATGATTAAAAATTTTACCGATATAGCATTTACTGAGAGCGTGAAAGAAGAGCAGCGTGCCAGGGGTTCCCGAAACAATTATTTGCAAATGGAACAAATGGAAATGGTCCAACTACATCAGAGGGAGATAGCTTTTATTCAAAGTCGCGATATGTTCTATATGTCAAGTGTTGCTGAAAACGGATGGCCCTACGTACAGTTTCGAGGTGGCCCGAAGGGATTTCTCAAAGTGCTCTCTCCCACCCAAATCAGCTTTGCGAATTTTCGTGGCAATATGCAGTATATAAGCTATGGTAACCTGACCGATTCGAATAAAGTTGCTTTAATCCTGATGGATTACCCTTCAAGGACCAGATTGAAAATCTGGGCCGAGGCAGAAATAATCAAGCCTAACGATAATGAACTTTTCAATGATTTGGTTTCTGATGATTACGAGGCTGTTGTAGAACACCTTTTTGTTTTGAACGTAAAGGCATTTGACTGGAACTGTCCGCAACATATAATTCCTCGATATACCGAAGAAGAGTTTAGGGCAATCTTGAATATTACTGATAGAACTACCGATGATGACGATTAAAACCCATAGCGACTATATGGAATACTGTCTTGTGTTGGCAGAGAAGGCTTTGTCCAATGGCAATCCACCAGTAGGTGCGATTCTGGTCTATCGGAACGAAGTTATTGGGGAAGGCATCGAAAGCGGTAAATCAACGAGTGACATTACAAATCACGCTGAAATTAATGCCATTCGCAATGCCATACAAAAAGGAAAAGTAGATTTCCTTTCAGACTCGATTATGTACACTACGCACGAACCTTGCATTATGTGTTCTTATGTCATCAGACATCATAAGATTTCAAAAATAGTGTTTGGGACTGAGGTACAATTTGTAGGGGGATGCACCTCTAAACTCAATGTATTAACTACTGATGCTGTCCCCAAATGGGGTACGGGACCTGAAATCATTAAGGGTGTATTGAAAGACCGTTGTGACATATTATCGAAAAAATTTGAAAACTCTTTAAAATGATTTCAGTAGAAGAAGCAATACATATCATCGATAAAGAAATTGAACCAAACAAGGGCATCATAAAACCATTGAATGACTCATTGAGCTATGTTCTGGCAAAGGATGTATACTTTTGCATCAGACGAAAACAAGTTGAACTATCAATCATTGTAAATAGGTCACAAATCGTCAACATATCTTCTTTATTATTAATATGTTGACAGAATAACCTAACTTGCTTATATAATTATAGTTGATTTGACTTTCGTCTCAAAAATGTTTAACCATTAAAAGACGACAACTATGAGAACTTCAACAACATTTTCAGTACTGTTTTGGGTATACGGTAAACGTGTAATCAAAGATCAAGTAAATATCTACTTACGAGATTACCTTAAATGGTAAGCGCGTTAATATTAGCCTTAAAAAGAAAATTAATATTACCACTTGGGATGAAAAAATCCAGAGAGCAAATGGGACAGATAAAGAATCACGTATTCTAAATCTTTATTTGAACGAGGTACAATCAAAAGTTTATCGAGTTTACGAAGATTTTAAAAAGGAAGAAAAGCCATTAACTTCCCAAATGGTAAAAGCTAGATATTTAGGTGAAGACAGAAGGCACTTTTCTTTTCAAAACCTTATTGACTATCATAATGAAAAGAGACAACACAAACTGCATAAGAACACGATGGGCCAAAACAAGACTAGCCAACGCTATATGACAGAATTATTTTCTGAAGAATTCAAGGTGAGTGATATCCCTTTGGCAAAGCTTGATTATAGTTTCGTTATCGGTTTTGAGAATTTTCTTCGTTCTCACGTCCCAAAAAGCGGTCAGCCTAAAATAGGGAACAATGCAGCTATGAAACATATTAAGAGGCTACGTAGAATGGTTACTTTAGCTTATCGAATGGAATGAATTGACAAAGACCCATTCATAAATTTTAAGATGAAGATTGAACAAAAAGAGCGCGGTTTCTTAACTAAGGAAGAATTAAAAAGTATTGAGGATTTATCATCTTCAATTGAGCGTTTAGTGGTGGTAAAGGATTTGTTCCTTTTCAGCTGCTACACCGGTATATCGCACAGCGATATTATTGAATTGACAAGTGATAATATTGTTACAGGAATAGATGTACATCCTTGGATAATGGCAGATAGAATAAAGACAGGTACGCCATTTAAAATTCCTTTATTGTCAAAGGCTGCTATTTTGATAGATAAATACAAAGAGCATATTAGAACCTATGATACTGATAGCCTTCTACCCAAACTTTCTAATCAGAAATTGAATAACTTCTTAAAGGAAATTTCTGATTTATGTGGCATCAAAAAGAATCTTCCTTTCATATGGCCAGACATACGTTTGCCACTACCGTTACCGTAAGTAATGGTGTCCCAATAGAAACTGTCTCTAAATTATTAGGCTATACAAAATTGGCCACAACTCAAATTTATGCTAAGGAAGTCGAGAGAAAGGTCAGCGAATATATGGAAAAGCTAAAACTAATATTAAATTGAGTTGCACTTTAATTTAGGCATATTTGAGCCTAAATGAAACAATGATTTCTAAAAAAAAGACGCATCGGTCTCTTTTGATTTATTTTGTTATCTTTGGACTTGTAGAACAATGATTATGTACACAGAAAAAGGCGAGCGAACTAGACAGCATTTTATAGAAGTTAGTGCCGACTTATTCAATAAGAAGGGATATGCCGGTACTGCTGTATCTGAAATATTGGAAGCTGCTGGATATTCAAAAGGTGCGCTATACAGAACTTTCACGGATAAGGATGAACTTTCTTTAGAGGCCTTTAAGTACAACCTAGGTAAATTACAACGTGGACTGGTTAAGAATATACAATCTGAAAAATCAGCTATCAACAAGCTATTGGCTATCCCTAACTTTTACCTTAATGTTAGTTTAGAACGGTTCGTTCCTGGTGGTTGTCCTATTCTTAATACCGCAATCGAGGTGGATGACACAAATCCTAAAATGAACGATGTGGTAAAAAAAGCTTTTTCAAATTGGAAGAATTTAATCTTGGAAATCATTGTAGAAGGCCAATCAAATAAAGAGTTCAACCAAGAATTGAATGCAACCGAAATGGCATTTTACATCATCGCCACCATTGAAGGTAGCATAGCCTTAGCCAAATCATTTAAGGACAAAAGCGTTTTAAATTCCAATATGGAACAATTGAAAAAACACATCAGAACCAATACTTAAAAAAATTTACTTAAAAAAAGACCGTACGGTCTTTAATATTATAAATTAGAATTAAATGAATTTAAAATTTCCCATAGTTACTTTAATACTATCAGTATCGACTTCCGTGACTGGACAACAGGTACTTGAAGATTATGTGGAGACTGGCCTAGCATCCAACCAACAATATCTAAAGGAAAGACTGAATACAGATATTGCGAAAGAAGAAAGTAATATTTCAAAAAGCGGATTTCTTCCGGATGTAAGTTTCAATACCAGTTACATTATAGCAGATGGTGGCAGAGCTATCGGATTTCCAGTCGGCGACCTATTCAATCCTGCATACTCTGCATTGAACCAATTAACAAATTCTAACCAATTCCCTACCAATTTACAAAACATCAACGAGCAACTATTGCCAAACGACTTTCACGAGACCAAGATTAGGGTTGTGCAACCCATCCTGAACACTAACATCTACTACGGATACAAGGCCAAGAAATCCATGGTATCAGTTAACGAAGCCAAAGCTGATGCTTATAAGAATCAGTTAGGGTTTGAAATTAGAAAAGCATACTACAATTATTTAAAACTATTAGAACAGAAAGTTATTCTGGATAGTACACGTGTTATCGTCAAAGAGCTCGTTCGGGTAAACGGTAAGTTTGTAAAATACGACGTTGAGACCAAGGACGTACTTTATAATGCCGAAGCACAACTATACCAAGTTGATGCCCAACTTGCAACCGCTGAAAAAAATATTAGTAAGTCCCGAAATTTCTTCAATTTTTTATTGAATCGTGACTTGGAAACATCAATTATAACTGATGAGCCTTTAGTTTTTAAGCGCGAAATATATTCCATGGTGAAATTGCAGGAAAAAGCACTTTCAAATCGTACGGAAGTAAACCAGATACAAAGCGGTATTGAAGCGAGCGACTATGAAATAAAGCGTAGTAGAGGATTCTTGATTCCGCATATTTCCACAGCTGCGGAATTTGGGTATCAAGGTTTTGGGTATGAGTTCGATAAAAATCAGGGTTACTACCTCATAAGTTTCAATCTGTCTTGGTCTATTTTTCAAGGTGGCAGAAATAATGCTCAAGTAAGAAAGGCGAAACTGGGAAAACAGCAACTCGAAGCGGACTTTAGTGATATCAAAAAAAGAATCCAGTTAGAGGTTTCAACAGCGGTGTATGAATACGAGGAAACTCTGAAAATCTATGATGCACAAGTGGCACAGCTCAAAAGTTCCCAAGAAAATTTCAAGATTATCCAATCGAAGTACAAACAGAGCCAAGTGCTTTTGGTAGAATTTAACCAAGCCCGTACCCAGTTGACAACTGCACAGCTTATGGAATCTATCGCGCGATTTAATATCAAGATAGCAAAAGCCAATCTCAACAGAGCCGTTCAAATGAATTAACACCTATTATGAAACATACATATCCAATTATTCTATTCGTAACATTATTCAGCACCATCAGCTGCAAACAAGAATATGTTACCCAAACCCAATCTGTAACATCGACGGCAAAGAACGTACGTGCGGTCAAACTTCAGAGTATGGTACAAATCGAACCAGTTACCGCCACGGGAACCTTATTATCCAAAGAAGAGGTGGTGTTATCATTTAAAATAGGAGGCATCGTCAATAGTTTAAACGTGAACGTAGGCGAATCCATCATCAGAAACCAACAGCTAGGCAGCCTTAACCTCTCTGAAATAAACGCGCAAGTCGTTGGTGCCACTAATGCCTATGACAAATCGGTTCGTGATTTGGAACGTGCTACAAACCTCTATCGCGACACGGTAGGTACGTTAGAACAGCAACAAAATGCTAAGACCGCTAAAGAAATTGCAAATTCCAATCTTGATATCGCTCGTTTTAATAGGCGTTTTTCAGTCATAAATACGCCCGTAAAAGGTAAGGTTCTGCAACGTTATGTAGATGTTGGTCAACTGGTCTCACCTGGTCAACCCATTTACAGAGTAGGAAGTGCTGGCACAAGAGGTTCCCAGACCATACGCTTAGGGATAGCCGATAAAGATATCGTAAAGATTATCCTTAAGGATTCTGCAACTATACGTTTTGACGCTTTTGCTAAAGCGGAATATAACGCCATCGTAACAGAAATTTCACAGGCAGCAAATCCTAAAACAGGACTCTTTGAAGTCGAACTTACAATTGATGAATATAGACAAGAACTGAAGAACGGGTTCATAGGTGCTGTTAGTATCAAACCATCACTATCACTATCAACCTATAAGATTCCAATGAACGCACTTGTTGAGGGAAAACAGAACAAGGCTTCGATTTTCTATACGGAAGACGATAGCACGGTAAAGTATTTAGAAGTAGAAGTATTGAATTTTGTGGAAGACTTTTTCACTGTAGCTGCCGATGCACTTCCGAAGCAGATAAAGGTAATAACTGAAGGCGCACCGTATTTAGCAAAAAATGACTCTATAAATATCGCACAATGAAGTTACCTGAAATAGCGCTTAAAAACCATCTTTTTGTACTTACGACAATTGCCCTTTTGATTTTCATAGGCATACGCACGTTCAATAGTATGCCACGGTCGGAAGACCCTTTTTTATCCGTCCCAAAGTACACAGCGGTTATCGTGTATCCTGGGGCGAGCCCTGAAGATATGGAAAAACTGATTGTTGACCCTATCGAAGAGGTGGTAAAGGAAGTGGACGATATTACCGAAATACGGACTGAAATCGCGAATGGACTCGCCATCCTTGTAATTGAATCTGAATACGGAATCGATTATGACAATATCTACAACGATATCGTTGATGCCATTAACAAAATAAGAGGTGATTTACCCAATGGTATTGCAGAACTGGACATATCACAGTATAAAGCGGAAGACCGCATCGTAGTTCATCAATTCGCTCTGGTTTCGGAAATCGTTCCCTATAAACTTCTTAATGATTTTGCTGAAGATTTGGAACAAAATCTTGAAGTTTCAAAATATATCAAGAAAATCGAAATCGAGGCAAGTCCGCAAGAAGAAATTCGTATCAGTCTGGATTTTCAGAAAATGGCAAATCTGGGCATTCCGCTTCGTCAAGTGATAGCAACATTGCAAAGTAACAACGTTAACATTCCCGGTGGTAGTATAAAATCCGGTAATCTGAGTTTTAATTTAAAGACTACGGGAAGCTACGGGTCTTTAGAAGATTTACGCAATACCGCAATTACTTCGGACAACGGTCAAATAGTCTACCTCCGAAATATTGCTGATATCAATTACGATTATGAGGATATGCGGTGGATAGGACGCTTCAATGGTAAAAAAGCCATCTATATTGTGGTAACACAGATAAAGGGTGGGAATATTATTAAACTTTCAGAAGAACTTGAAACCATTTCTTCTTTGTTTAAGGAACAATTGCCGAGCACGATACAATTGGAAACCGCCTTTGAACAGGCACCTGCGGTAAAATTACGTATCAATGATTTCATTTCCAATCTGTTCCAAGGCATCATACTAGTCGGGATTATCATCTTGATTTTTTTAGGCTGGCGACCTGCCTTGATTATTATAACCGTTATTCCGCTGTCTATTTTGATAGCGATTACTTTTCTGGACTTTTCAGATTATGCCCTACAACAAATAAGTATCGCTGCATTGGTGGTAGCCTTGGGTTTATTGGTGGATAATGGTATCGTGGTAATTGAAAATATCGTCCGTTTTAAAAGAGACGGTTTTTCTCTAATGGAAGCTGCCGCGAAAGGTACTAGCGAAGTAGGGTATGCCATAATTAGCTCAACACTTACTACAGTATTAGCCTTTGCCCCATTATCCTTGCTCAATAGTGGTCCTGGGGAATTTCTTAGAAGCTTGCCCATTACGGTTATCTATGTTTTGGTAGTTTCCCTGATACTTGCTCTGACCTTTACGCCGATTATGGCAAGTCGATTACTCGAAAAACGAAAAGAGAAAAAGACGTCCATTGTCCTTAAGAAATTGGATGGTTTTATTGAAAAACGATATGTCCCATTACTTCGCTTTTCTTTAAGAAAGGGCTGGATAATCCTTGTGGTGGGTGTTGTGATACTGTTGGGGTCATTAACATTATTCCCCAGGATAGGAATAAGCTTTTTCCCAACTGCTGACAAACCGATGCTTTTGATAGATGTCGACCACCCCTATTCCAGTAATATAGACCATACCGATAATACTCTAAAATTTGTAGAATCTGTGCTGGATACGACCGATTACATTGCCAATTATACCGTAAATGCCGGTCACGGTAATCCGCAGGTGTATTACAATCGTGTTCCCGAAAATTACAAGTCCTATCACGGTGAGGTACTGGTCAATTTTGAGGAATGGGAACCTGAAAGATTCTACATTGCCTTAGAACAATTGAGAAAGGTTTTCTCTGGTTATCCGGATGCGCGGATATCGTTTCGGGAACTGAAAAACGGTGCGCCATTCAAAGCACCGATTGAAATATTATTGATTGGTGAGGAACTTGATACGCTAAAGCGCATTTCCTCTGATGTTGAAAAAATGTTGAGAAGTGCCGATGGGATTTTGGATGTGGACAATCCTTTGGCAATTGCTAAGACCGATATTAAAATTATAATCAATCGCGACAAGGCCTCATTGTACAATGTATCGCTTTTGGAACTCGACCAGACCATTAGGGCGAGTCTAAACGGATTACAGATAGACAACCTTAAAATGGATGCCGATGGTGAGGACTATCCGTTGGTATTGCGACTTCCATTTATGGACAGACCATCGTTGGACGATTTTGATAAGGTCTATGTTGCCAACCAAAACGGAGAGCAAATCCCAATTAATCAATTGACTTCCCTAGCGTTTGAGCAGGATTACGCCAAAATCAACCATTTTAATACCGAACGTACTGCAGCGATTACAGCCAATGTACTAGACCCTGATAAAACGAAAGCGTATACCGAAGCCATCATACCTAAACTGGATGCCTACAAATGGCCGAAAGACTACCGCTATTATTTAGGAGGTGAGTATGAGACCCAAAGTAAAAGTTTTGGGGATTTAGGAATTCTGCTCATTACATCGCTAATTTTAATCTTTGCGGTGTTAGTACTTCAATTCAAATCCATCACACAGCCCTTAATCATTTTTTCCGCGATTCCGTTAGGTATAAGTGGTTCTTTTATAGCCTTATTTCTATCGGGATGGTCATTTTCCTTTTTTGCATTTGTAGGCTTTATAAGCCTTATCGGCATCGTTATCAACAATTCCATAATACTGGTAGACTATACGAACCAACTTATTATAGAAGGAAATGAAAAAGTATTAGCCATCGAGATTGCTGCAAAAAGAAGATTTACCCCAATCGTACTCACATCATTGACGACTATTTTAGGGTTGATGCCCCTTACATTTTCAGGAACCTCTTTATGGTCCCCTTTGGGATGGACTTTAATTGGCGGAATGATTTCATCCACATTATTAACGCTACTTATAGTTCCAATTTTATATAAATGGCTGACTGAAATAACTAAAAACAAATAACTATGATTTGCAAAATTTTGAAATATACGTTTTTCGGAAGCTATATGCTCAAATAGAAAAATCAACGAACACAAAACCACAACTTTTCAAGATGCATACCATTAGGCAACAATTAAAAAAATAATTTGTAACATTTTAACATTCATTGTATCTAAATGAAAAATAAAGGAAACAAAATGAAAAAAATTATCACCATATTCGTTTTTATCTTAGCTACAATAGCTGTTAATTCGCAAACAATTTATTCAAAAGCATTTGGTAACTCAAATAATGAACCAGTAATTTACCTACACGGCGGTCCTGGATACAACTCAATAGCTTTTGAAGTGACAACGGTTAAAAAACTTAGCGAAAATGGGTTTTTTGTAATAGTGTATGATAGACGTGGTGAGGGTCGATCCTTAGATGAAAATGCGAAATTTACATTTCAAGAAACGTTTGATGATCTGGACTCTATTTATAAAAAATTTAACTTGAAAAATGCTACCTTAATTGGGCATAGTTTTGGAGGAGTGGTTGGGACTCTTTATGCAGAGAAGTACCCAAAGAAAACAAAATCTTTAGTATTGATAGCCTCCCCATTATCTATACAAGAAACTTTGAGCACCATTATAAAAACTTCCAAAAGCATTTACGAAAGTAATAATGACAACAACAACTTAAGGTACATTGGAATGCTTGAGACCATGGATAAAAATTCATTGGAATATAGTTCTTACAGTTTTGGACATGCCATGCAAAATGGTTTTTATATGCCAAAAGCCCCAACTGAAGAAGCTCTAGCCATTTACACAGAATTGAAATCAAATACTTCATTCGAAAGTAAGGAAGCTAAAATGACCATGGAAGCACCAAAAGGGTTTTGGGAAAATGAAAATTATACTTTAATAGATCTGACACAAAACTTAAAAAATGTTCTAAAACATAAAGTTCCAATTTTTGGACTCTACGGTACTGAAGATGGTTTATATTCAAAAGAACATGTTATGAAACTCAATAAAATAATATCTAAAAATAATTTTAAATATATAGATAATTGTTCTCACAATGTATTTATTGATCAACAAAATCAGTTTATAGCCTATTTAAAAGCTTGGATACTATAATGACTTTTGAAGAAATTTACAAGGTGTATTGGCCAAAAGTTTATCGGCAATGTATGGGTTATATGAACGACCCTGACACTGCTAAGGATATTGCTCAAGACACCTTTATAAAAGTTTGGCAACATTTACCGAAATTCAGGAATGAATCTTCTATAGGTACTTGGATATTTAGAATTTCAGTAAACTCTTGCTTAAGGCAAATTGGGAAAGATAATAAGATGCCAAAATCTGAATTACCTAATGAAATATTTGAAGAAATTCTTGTTAACGATGAACCTAAAGTGGAATTTTTGTATAGATGCATTTCAGAACTTCCTGAAGTTGAGCGTATCATTATATCATTGGAACTTGAGGAATTGAAACAGAAAGAAATTGCAAAAATTGTCGGTCTTTCTGAAAGTAATGTCAGAGTGAGAATTCACCGAATTAAAGAAAAATTAACCAAAAAATTCCAGCAACATGGCAGATAACATAAACTTTAAGCAATACTGGAAAAAGCAAATAATTGAAACTCCAACACCAGAGGAACTAATAAAAAAAGCCAACAAGTTTAAAAGAAAAATACGCTTTAGGCTAATTGTAGCCAATATTGTTTTACTCATATCTTGCATGGGTATTAGTTTTGTTTGGTTCTATTATCAACCCGAGTATTTGACAACAAAAATTGGAATTATCGTTATTATTATAGCAATTCTAATATACTTAGCCTTCCAAGTCACCTTAACTTCGCTTCTATTCAAGAGGAATTATGAGGTAAACGCCAAAGATCAGTTGCTACAGTTGTTAAAACTTAAAGAAAAACAGCGTTTTCAGCGAACAACGCTATTAAATGGTTACTTCTTTTTACTTTCTTTAGGCCTTGGTCTTTATATGTATGAGTATGCTGTTAGAATGACCTTGACTTGGGCTATAGTAACTTACGGGATAGTGCTTTTTATGATCGCTCTAAATGCGTTTTATTTTAGACCAAAAACCATAAAGAAACAACAAGCCCAACTGAATAAATTGATAGCTCAATTAAAAGATTTGAAAGACCAATTAAATCATTAAAAATTACAAATATGAACACAAAAATAGTAATGACCTCAAGCGCCATACTCTTAGCCGGAATTGGAATCCTTTTTTCTTTTTTGCCAAATGAAGTAATGGAATATTTAAATATAGAATCAAATACTATTACAGTACTCTTTTTGAATTTATTGAGTGCATTATATTTAGGTTTTGGGCTTTTAAATTGGATGGCAAAAAGAACGCTAATTGGAGGAATATATAATAAGCCAATCGCAATTGGAAATCTAATGCATTTTGGAGTTGGGGCAATTGCATTAGTTAAAGTTGCTTTCAATATCCAAACACATTCAGAGATTATTATTTCGCTCACAGTAATATATATGATTTTTACAATACTCTTTTTGTATGTGTTTAGAAATAATCCGACTAAAATAGAAAAGTAGAAAAGCTATAGGTGGTACTTGAATAGCTATTTTTCGCAAACATTTAATATACGAATAGCATACTTTAAAGAAGATTCAATAGACAATGAACGCTGGATTATTAATTATAAAAACGCTACAAAAGAAATAAACCTACTAGTAAGTTTTTACAATTAGTGTAAGTAATTTTCTTCTATTACGTTTAATGCTATATGGGAAAATTAAATAAAGCAGACAGCGCACCTGATTTTACATCTGAAGATTATTTGGGTAAAGTAATAAATTTGAAAGATTACCAAAATGATAAGATTCTTTTGAGTTTCTTTAGAGGAGCAACATGTCCATTTTGTAACCTAAGATTAAACCAATTAATAAAAAAGTATCCTGAATTTAAAAGGCTGGGAATTAAAGTAATCACCATTTTTGCATCATCTAAAGAAGAAATTTCGACTTATTCTGGACAACAGAAAGCACCTTTTACTATAATAGTTGACCCAACAAAAGAAATTTACAAGAATTATGGTATAGAAGAATCTTACTTTGGCATGTTTAGAACCATGATAAACCCTTTGAAAATGTTGAAAGTCATGTTTAGTAGTTATTTTAATATGAAATCTATTAAAGATAGACCTATTCTACCTGCTGATTTTCTTATTGATCAGGATAATAAAATTTATGTAGCTTATTATGGTAAAAACTTTGGAGATCATATGCCTATTCAAGACATATTAGAATGGAAAAAATAACTGCAATTAACCTTATGCTCTATCTATTAGTAGTGGTAATACTTTTTCATTTATGTATTATGCTAAAAATAGTTCCTTATGAAATTTCTTGGGGAGGAAGATTAAAAAATGATACTGAGATGTATGTTTTTGAAACCATTTCAATCATAATCAATCTACTTCTATTTTCAATCCTATTAATCAAAGGAAAGTATTTAGGACGATTTATATCAATGAAAATAGTGAATGCTGCTTTATGGGTTTTCTTAGTAGTATTTGGATTGAATACTATTGGAAATATTTTAGCTAAAACCTATTTCGAGAAATTTTTTGCTCTATTGACCTTGTTTTTTTCAATTTTAATTTGGATCATTCTACGTAAAGATAAAAAACGAAAGCACAACATCGTGTAAGATGCATTTTAATGCATCTTGCACTTAACGTTGTATGTCTCATAAATTGGCACAAACTTAAAGTACAGAACATGAACTACTACCAACAAGCACCTAATGAAGTTTTAAAAAAGTACGTCAGATGTTTCTGGTGGTTAGATAACGATTCATCAAAAAATCTTAATTACACCATTTTACCTGACGGTTTTTTTGATATTATCGTTCGCTTTGATAATTACAAATACCAAAGTACCATGCTGACTGGACTATATACAAAAGAGGTTGAAGTGGTTATTCCTCCAAATCATCAACTTTTCGGAATACAATTCAAATTACCAGCTGTAGAATATGTATTCCGCGAAAGTGTTGCTCCCTTATTAAACTCTGAAAAAAAGTTGACCGATGCTTTCTGGAATCTAAATTCATTTGACTTTTCCGAAAACGCAGAAACAATTGATAGGTTAAGCTCAATAATAAGTCAAGAAATTAATAAAGAAAAAAATCTAGACGATCGAAAACTTCATCTATTCAGGTTATTGAACCAAACTAAGGGCAATGAGAGTGTGAGTTATTTTACCAATAAATTATTTTGGTCTAGCAGGCAAATCAACAGATATTTTAAAAAAATGTTTGGGCTTTCACTAAAAAGCTATTGTAATATATTACGATGTTCGGCATCATTTAAAGACATCAAAAAAGGAAATTTATTGTCTAATCAAAATTATTACGACAGATCTCATTTTAATAAAGAAATAAAAAAGCATACCAGCCACACTCCAAAAAGCCTGTCAAATAACGAAAACGACCGATTTTTACAAATTTCTATCATACCTAATAAGTAACTTTGTGATATTCCTAACCATAATAAACAGGGATGGACAAATAAGTGGTTGCATGGAAGAACAAAGGTCGAACATTAGAAATAAACGGTCATCAAGTATTTTACATAAAGGAAGGAAGCGGCCCTAACCTTTTAATACTTCACGGGTATCCTTTCAATACCTTCGAGTGGAAATCTGTTTGGGAAAATCTAGTAAATGATTACACCGTTTTTACATTTGATTATTTGGGCATGGGATTTTCAGATAAACCCAAAGATCATGACTATAGCTTTCATGAACATTGTGAAATGGTTAATTTTCTAATTGAGTTTTGGGGTATTAAACATACCCATATCCTGTCACATGACTTAGGAGTCAGTATTGTTCAAGAATTATTAGCTAGGGACTTAGCTTCACAGAACTGCTTTAAAATACAATCGGTAGCATTTATGAACGGTGGTTTGTTTATGGATAGTTACAAACCTAGAATGATACAACGGTTGCTTTCTCAGTCTCCAAAGCCTATTGGAAAGTTGTTGAGTAAACTTCTCACTAAAAAGAAGTTGAAAAAATCGATACAATCAGTTTTTGGTCCCTATACACAACCCACGGACAAACTCATAAATCAATTCTGGGATATTTTAAATTATAACGACGGCAAGTCAATCGCCTATTTGATAGGGAGGCTGGTTTTTGATAAATTAAACCATCAAGAAAGATGGATAAGTGCCATGCAAAACACGAAGATCCCAATGTGCTTTATGAATGGGCCGTTCGATCCTAATTCTGGTATTCATATGGCCAATCGATATAAAGAACTGATTCCCAACCCGAATGTAAAGCTACTTTGGCAAGACATTGGACATTGGCCACAAATTGAGGACCCAGGCAGTGTTTTATTATATTATGAAGAATTTAGGCGTGAAATTAATAATACATCTAATAGGAATTATCTTGACTAAAAGATTTTCTCAAATTTGAGAATACTTGAAGTGAAATACATCATATAAAATTAATTGTATAAATCTAAGAACAAATAGTAATGATAAAAAAATTAGCAATAACATTAAGTGTAATTCTATATGCCATTGTTGTTCCTTTTTTGGATATCAATGAAACGCATGTTTGGAATCCTGATTGGACGCCTCATGCTCGAATCCATGAAGTTTGGCAATTGATTACCAACTCAAGTATTGGACTATTCTGCTTGTGGTTAGTTTGGTATAAAAAAGAAGTCCAACTAAGCGCTTTATTAAGCCTCATAGTTATGGGAGGGTTTTTATTAGCATTTTTATTAAAAGATGGATATGGCGGCTCTATGAAATATTTAGATGGAAGTGAAAAGACTGTATTAGGAATTAATATTGGAATTTTAGGCTTTGGAATAGCATTCTTGTTTCTAGTATTATCGCAAATATTGACAAAAATAAAAAAGACTACAGACAGCGACGTATAAAATTAATTACTAGTACAAGCCTACTTACGAAAATCTTCACGGATTTTATATTCGGTTTGTATTTGCTAAATTAGTTGCTTAACCACACAAACGCAATACTAAAATAGAACAGCTCAATAATGAAAATTCAAATTGTTTATTGTCATCCGAGCCAAAAATCTTATACTCATGAAATACTTGAACAATTAAAATCAAGTCTCATAAAAGAAAATTTAAAATTCGAAGTTTCAGATTTATATATGATGAATTTTCAAACTGATATGAGCAAAGAAGAATATGATCGAGAAGGTTTTGTTAATTCGTATTTACCAATTCCAAACGATGAAAAGGAAGAGCATCGTAAAATAGAACAATCAGACTGTTTGATTTTTGTTTATCCAGTTTGGTGGAGTGATTGCCCAGCCAAATTGAAGGGTTGGTTTGATAGAGTCTATTCTGTTGGATATGCTTATGGTTATGATGAATCTAGAACTAATATTCAAAAAATGAAAACAATATTATACGGAATTGCACTTTGTACGACAGGACATCCAAATGAGTTTTTGGATGAAATCGGAATAGCAGAAAGTATGAGAAATGTAATGATCGATGACAGGCTTGGACAACGGTTTGACAAAAAGGAAATGATAATATTGGGAGGGACATCAGACAGAAAAAAAGTCGAGAATGAACATTTTGTAATAGTTAAAGATATTGCTAAACGGATAAAAAAGTACTGTGCCTTACGTGTATAGTTAATTGCTAGTTCTGCAGTGTGTGTGTACTCGGAAAATCCTGCGAATTTTCCTCTGGTTCGTTTTCTATTATTAACTTAGACCTAGCTAACACAACTAACCATACACGAACACGATAGATGTAAGATAATAAAAAAGCGCAAACCAAATGGCTTGCACTAGAATTGCTATTTTTTATATAATTTGTTGGAAACTGGGTTTTATTTCAAATTAAACACTTTTTTAATTTCTCCCAGCCATTACGCCTCCATCAGTATCCCAAATCGCACCAGTAACCCAAGATGCTTTTTCTGAAAGTAGGAACAGAATGCTGTTGGAAATATCAGTAGGCTCACCATTTCTACCAATTGGATGGAATTCATTAAAACCTTCTAATGCCTTTTCTGCTTCTTCTTTTCCTCCGAAAACTCCGTGATAAACAGGTGTGTTTACTACTGCTGGAGATACTGCATTAACTCTGATATTATCATCTGCTAATTCCATAGCTAAGTGTTGAGTCAAAGAATGTAAACCTGCTTTTTGCATGGAATAAGCAGAAGATGGTGTAGCTTTTACCGCTTGTTTTGCCCACATGGAGCCTACGTTAACGATAGACCCTCCATTTGTGTTTTTCATTTTTTTTGCTACACTTTGAGTGATGAAAAAGAAACCTCTGTTTAAGTCTAAATAGGAATTGTAATCATCAACTGTGTGTTCTAGAAATGGTTTTGGACCAAAAATACCAGACGCATTTACTAAATAATCTAAGTTATCTAATGATTCAATTATTGAAATCAATGATGCTACTTCATCTGTATTAGAGATATTTACTGAGTGCTTAATTAGATTATTAGTGTCGGCTACTTTGTCAACATTTCTACCTACAATATGTACTATTGCTCCATTTTGCAATAAAGCATTTGTAGTTGCGTTTCCAATACCACTTGTACCACCAATTACTAAAGCTACTTTTTTTTCGAATTCTTTCATATTAATTTTAATTGCTATATTATTTATAGTTGCAAAACTAAGTATAGTATTTTACCTTTGCAATAACGGCCGAAAAGGATAGTATAATTATGTATAAATATAAAGGAAAAGAATACCCGTGTTGTACAAGTTTAACAATGGGAATAATAGGAGGGAAATGGAAGACAGTAATCTTGTTTCATTTGTTAGAAGGAAAATTGCGGTACAACGAGTTAAGAAAAAAAATGCCAACTGTTACAGAAAGAACTTTAAGCCTACAGTTAAAAACATTAGAAAAGGATGGTATCATTAAAAGAAAGGTTTACACGTCTAAACCGCCTTTAAAAGTAGAATACTCTTTGACTGATTCTGGAAAAACGTTAATTCCTTTGATACAATCTATTGCAGATTGGGGTAATTATGTGGTTGAAAATTAGTCGAAGTAGTTTTTTAGCTTTAATTACTTGTTCTTGCTTACTCGGAAAATCAACCGATTTACCTAAGATTCGATTTACTTTTGTTACTTTAGTTGTCAAATAGCAACTAACAATACACAAACCGTTGCAAAAATTGAAATGACACATCATCCTCTAAAAAAACATATAGAAGAAATAATTAAACTTACAGACGAAGAGTTTGAATTCATCTTGAGCCATTTTGAAACTACAAATAAACGTAAACATCAATACTTGCTTCAAGATGGTGAAATTGCCGATAAAGAATATTGGATAGTGAAAGGTTGTCTAAAAAGCTATTTTTTTGACGAGAGTGGAAAAGAACATATTTTACAGTTCGGAATGGAAAATTGGTGGATAACTGACTATGAGTCTTTCGTAAAACAATCAAAATCTAAAATCAATATAGATTGCATTGAAGATTGCGAACTTCTTTACATAACATTTGAAAACAGAGAAAAGCTTACCAAGGAAATGCACAAAATGGAACGTTTTTGGGCAAAGAAAAGTAAATTTGGTAGAATAGCCCTTCAAAACAGAATTTTATCGTTATTAAAAAACTCTACAAAAGAGCGGTATGAATTGCTTCTAGAACAATATCCAAAACTTTTTCATAGAGTACCAAAAAAATTAATTGCGTCCTATTTAGGTGTCAGCAGAGAAACCTTAAGCCGATTATATTCGTAATACAAATTACTTCAGAACGTGATATTTATCACAAATTTTTAGTGACAATAGTCCTTTGGTCTATCTTATCATTTATTGACTTTTGTGTCAAAATTTTAAAAAATTAAATGATATGAACAAATTAGAAAAACTTGACAATAGAGAGACAGGATTACTTTTACAAAGATTAAGTATTGGTATACTTATTCTATTCCATGGAATTGCAAACATGAATTCCAATTACTCATTTATCAAAAGTTTGCTAAATGGTATGGGAGTACCAGAATTTATTGCATACTTGGGTTTTATAGGCGAAATAATTGCACCGATATTAATAATCATAGGCTTTAAAGCAAGATTGGCAAGTTTAGTTCTAGCTTTTTTTATGTTAACGGCAATTTTAATGGCGCATACTGCCGATATTTTTACATTAAATCAATTTGGTGGTTGGGGAATTGAGCTAGCAGGCTTATATCTATTTGGAGCGATTGTTATATTTTTATTAGGTGCAGGAAAGTATGCGGTATCTACTTCTTCAAAATGGGATTAAAAATCCATTGAGTAGTTTTTCATATTTTCTCAATAATGATTAATCGCATATTTGTTATTAGCTCGTTATTCATTTCTATAAATTGTAATGCACAAATTACTGATATAAAATTGTCTGATGATGTAAAGTTAGATAGAGTATATTTAGGTTTAGTTTCAAATACTAGTGTAAATACAACCGATTTTGAACGTGAAAATAATGTTTCGTTACAGGCAGGTTTAATGCTAACATATTCATTAAGCAAAAGGCTGAAATTACGTTCTTTTGGAGTTATAAAATATGAAAATGATGAACAGGCGCAAGCCTTTACTTCTTATGAAGTTATTTATGATATTTCCGATAACATTAATTGGCATTTTGGCGCAGTGTCAACCCCAACAACAGAATTAAGACCAAATCCAACCACTTGGAAAAGTCAAACAGAGACGAACGCACAATCCAAAATAATTGGAGGAAGAATAGGAACAAAAGTCAATTTTGAATTAAGTCCAAATCTTAAAATCTTATATGGCTTTTTTAATCATAATGGTATTTGGGCAAATCATCTAAAACTTAATTATAAATTTATCAAAATAGCCGGATTTATAGAAAAGAATACAACCTTTTTAGTATTAGACATAAATACTAAAAGAATTAATTCTACAATAACTTTTGAACCGAATTATCAATTTTCAAAATCCATTTTCATTAATTTTAATCGAGGATTTAGTTTTCTATTAGAATCTGAATACTCTATGATTAAAGAAAAAATAAACTACGGAAATATTGGATTGAGAAAATATTTTTTAAGTTCAAATAAAAGATTAAAAGGTTTTTTATCTATTGGTTATAATCCTATTGGTACTAATCAAGTAACTGGCAGTTTTGCCATCCATATTTAATTATTCATTACAACAAACAATAAACATGCCTTACATTAACATAAGAGTTGCAAACACGAATTTAACAAATGAACATAAAAAACTATTAATTGATGGAGCTACGCAATTACTAGTTAGTGTTTTAAATAGAAAACCTGAAACAACCCACACAGTAATAGATGAAATACCAATTGAAAATTGGGAATTTAATAGGAAACAGTCTTTGGGGAATAAAAATAAGCTTATTTATATTCAACATTAAAGAAATGTATAACATTTCATCAGAAAGTAAATGAATATGTATTGAACCGAAATAAGGTAATTAAGGAACGCTAAATGAGTAACTGTTGGAAACAATGTTTATAAAACATAGCTGTTTTGGAATTTCACAAAGGTTTTTCTTGTCTATAAAGCCAGCTAAATTTTAATCCAAAAAGTAGTACCTTTTTAAACGCTACGTTTCATGCACCAGACTTAGCCAATTTGAAAAAAAAAGAATATGGAATCAATAAAAATAAAAGACAAACTTGAGTTAATAAATGACTTGTGGAAACCAAAAGTTATAGCCGAACTAAATGGACAACAGGTCAAAATTTCCAAAGTTAAAGGAGAATTTGTTTGGCATGATCATAAAGATGAAGACGAACTTTTCTATATCTTAAAAGGAAAAATGATAATGGAATTCAGGGATAGAAAGGTGGAAGTAAATGAAGGAGAAATGATAGTTGTTCCCAAAGGTGTTGAACATAGACCTATTGCAGAAGAAGAAGTCTGGATGATGCTTTTTGAGCCTCAAAACATAAAACACACAGGAGATGTGAAATCTGAATTAACAATGGACAATTACGAAAAAATATAAACTGGCTACAACAGAGTGTATAATTAATCATCTAATTTGCTACAACTGAAAATCCTGCGGATTCTAAGTCGCACAAATCATACACAACACGTTACCTGCAAGCTGAAAAAAATCTTACTACGATTAAAAATGAAAATACACTATAAACTTGATATAACGCCAACAGCAGAACAAATTATTGAACTTTACGAAAATTCAGGATTGCCAAGACCTACAAATGATAAAGAAAGAATAGAAAAAATGTTTCAGAGCTCTAATCTAATTATTACAGCTTGGGATGACAAAGTTTTGGTAGGTGTTTCACGAAATATTACTGATTGGGTTTGGAGTTGCTATCTTGCTGACCTTGCCGTAAGACATGATTACAAAAAGTTCGGAATAGGAAGAAAATTAATTGAATTAACCAAAGAAAAAGTTGGTGAACAATCTATGGTTCTTTTACTTTCAGTACCCACAGCAATGGAATACTATCCAAAAGTAGGTTTCACGAAACAGGAAAGTAGTTTTATCATTAACCGAAAAAAATAAAATGGAACCAATAGAAATTTTTAAGAGGTGGTTTAATGAAGAATTGAAACTGTCAAAAGCACGAATTCCGACAGCAGTTTGTTTATCTACTGTTGGTATAGATAATTTTCCAAACGCAAGATTCGTTTCATTTAAAGAAATATTTGACAATTCTTTTATTATTACTGGTCCGCTAAATTCAAGAAAGGGAATTGAAATTGAAAACAATGATAAAGTTGCACTGACTTTTTGGTGGACAGAAACAGAAAGACAAATCAGAATTCAAGGAGTAGCAACTAAAATTTCTGAAGGACTTGCGGAGAAATATTTTAAAGAACGTAACGTGAATTCCCAAGCAGTATCTTCAATTTGTGAACAAGGAAATGAAATTGACAATGTCGAACAACTGGAAAAGAGAGTTTTGGAAAAAGTTTTGGAAAAGTCTAAAATCACAAGACCCCAAAACTGGAGTGGATTTTCAATAAAGCCCACACGAATTGAATTTATGGAATTCAAAAAGACAAGGTTTCACGATAGAAAACTGTACGAAATTGTAAAAGGGGAGTGGAACATTAAACAAATACAACCATAAAAGCCAGCAAGTAACAACATATATAATTCATTGATAGTACAAGCTTACTTACAAAAATCCTCGCGAATTTTCTATTTGGTTTGTATTAGCTAAATTAGGTGCTTAAAACACGCAACAAACAATATACAAACACGTTGGCAACAAGCTAAAAAAACTACACCAATTGAAATTAGAACATACATCAAAATCCGATTTGACCAAAATTCTTGAAATGGAAAGGAATTTTGAAAATGTTGAATTCATTGCACCATACGATTTGGACAGACACAAAAAAGTTATCCAAAAAAAAGACGAAGAACATTTATCGATTTTTGATGAAAACTCTAGATTAATCGGTTTTGTCATTTTAGCTGGACTGACCAACATAAACAAATCGATTGAATTCAAACGGATTGTGGTATCGGAAAAAAGTAAAGGATTTGGAAGCAAAGCAATAGAGTTAATAAAGGAAAAGTGTTTTCAGGACTATTATTGTAATAGATTATGGCTAGATGTCTTTGACTTTAACCAAAGGGCAATCTATGTTTATGAAAAACTGGGATTTCACAAAGAAGGTGTTTTGCGAGAATGTATAAAAAAGAGTAATGGTTATAAAAACCTCGTGGTAATGTCAATTCTAAAAAGGGAATACGATGAACGGACAGCGGACTAAAATAATACATTAAAAAAAATATAAATATGTGTCAGGAAGTAAATTGAGTACAAAAGACAGTTGCCAACATTGTATAAAAATAATGCTTAAATTTAATCCTAAATCAAAAGGTTAGGGCGCATTTGGTCACTCTGATTTTCCTACTGAAAATCCTCGGGCACAAAACTGCACTATTCTTATACTTAACCATTGGCAACAATAAGTCACATGAAAATTTAATGAAAGAGCAAATCAAAAAATATTTCTGTCGATATGTTGATTTTAGTGACATCGAAATAGATGAGATTTACTCTAAATTAATATCAAAGACAATTCAAAAGAAAGATTACATTCTTCGTGAAGGTCAAATATGTAAAAGCAATTATTTCATAATAAATGGGTTAGTTCGCTCTTTTTATATCGACGACAAAGGGAATGAAAAAATAACTCAATTTGCTCTAGAAAATTGGTGGGTAACAAATATGGAAAGTTTTATTAAAAAAAACCCTTCTCTTTCATCTATTCAAGCGCTTGAAAAAACTGAAATATTAATAATTAGCAAAGAGGAATTAGAAAAACTCTACATTTCTATTCCTAAACTAGAAAGACTGTTCAGAATTGTCACTGAAAATATGCTCATCGCTAATCAACGAAAAAATGACGTCTATTTTCAGATGAACAGTAAAGATAGGTATACTAGTCTAATTAATCACTTTCCGAATTTTATCCAACGCGTTCCTCAATACATGATAGCCTCATATTTAGAAATCACACCTGAATATTTAAGTGAATTGAAGAAAAACTAAATGTATTTCACTTCTTAAGATATCTTAATTTTTATAAGACAGACACATAGTAATTTTGCTTCATAAATTAATTAAAGCATAATAATCATGGAACGAATTACATATCAAGAGATCCCAAACGGAATGTTTGAAAACTTAAGAACTATTGAAGACTCAATTATCAATTCAACATTAGATAGAAAATTGATAGAAATGATAAGATTAAGAACAGCTCAAAGGAATAGCTGTGCCTATTGTGTGGATATGCATCATAAAGAACTAAAGAATTTGGGCGAATCTGATCTACGACTATCATCTTTATGTGTTTGGGAAGAAACACCTTACTTTTCAGATAGAGAAAGGGCAACACTATATTTTACAGATGCGGTTACCAAATTGGAACGCAAACGAATACCAGATAATATATATAATCCATTATTAAGTTTCTTTTCCAAAGAAGAAATATGTTTTTTAACATTGGCAATATCTCAAAGTAATACTTGGAATCGATTAATGAAAGTTTTCGAATTTACACCAGGGAATTATAAAGTAAGTGATTAATTACGGTAGCCAAAACTTGTATAATTAATAGCAGTTCTAGCGCAAGCCAATTGGTTTGCGCTTTTTTATTATCTTTCATCCATCGTAAAAGTATAGTTGTTAAACCTCTTACTTTTATAGATACGCGACCGTTGGCAATAATTAAAAAAGTTACGCTTGAAAAAATTCCTATCAGATATATATAAAGTAAATGATAAAATTCTAGATGAATATATATCATATTGGGCTGAATACTCAATACCAAAAAAAACTATAATGACTGAATCTGGAAAAACTGAACGTTATATATATTTTGTAGAAGAAGGCATTCAAAAATCATACTATTTAAATGAAGGAAAAGAACATATAATGTTTTTTGCTTATAACCCATCATTTAGTGGTGTTATGGAATCTTTTCTAACTCAAACACCTTCAAGATATTACTTAGAAACAATTACTGATAGTAAATTATTACGGATATCTTATAAAAAACATAGTGAACTAATACAAAAAAATAGAGAACTCGAAACTCTTTTTAGAAAAATTACAGAACAATTTTTGTTGGGTATTATAGAGAGACATCATCACTTAATGGCTTTCAATACTGAAACTCGTTTCAAAGAATTCACAAAGAGAAGTCCACACTTACTAAATATGATTCTTCAGAAAGATATTGCTTCATATTTACGAATTGACCCAACTAATTTCAGCAAGTTAATCAACACAATCAAGCTTTGAAATTCTTGGTTTTTACCAAGAATTAAAACGTTTATAATTCTGAATTTTGTCTCATCATCAATTTAAAATAAAATTATGAGATTAATTAAACGCGCACTTTTAATAGGAATCATAATATTCTCTATTAACACCTATGCGCAAAAAAAGGAAAGAAATAATATGACAAATCAAGAAATTGTAACAAAGTTTTTAAACGGGTTTAATGACTCAACACAAATTAAAAAATCTTTGGATTTATTAGCTGACGATTACAAATTTAAGAACCCTATGGTTGCGTTAAATTCTAAAGCAGAATTTATAAAATTGGCTCAAGAAATTGGAGCCGTAATAACTAGAATAAATATTATTAACATATCTGAAAATGGCAATTGGGTAGCTACATTCTATGAATTCAAATCATCTATTCCTGGGTTAAAATCAAACATAGCTTCTGAATGGTTTAAGGTTGAAAATGGAATTATAAAAGAATCTCATTTGATTTACGATACTTCTGAATGGAGAAAATTTTATGCACAAATGAAAGAATAAAAACTATTGCCTATGAGCTATAAAAGCAACATCGAAACAACAGAAAATATATTCACCCATTTTGAAAAATTCATAAGTCTTTCAGAAAATTTGAAGTTTGAACTTTCAAAACGAATAAAGCCTGTAGTATTTCAAAAAGGAGAACTCGTTTTAAACGCAAACAATATCTCTAAAAAAAGCTATTTCATTAACAAGGGTATTCTACGAACCTATTTTATTAAAAATGGAAAAGAAATCAGCGAATATTTTTCAGAAACAGGTGAATGGGTCAACTCACCCAAAAGCTTTATGCAAGGAGAAAAAGATAATTACTACATTGATGCGATTGAATATACAGAAGCATATTTCATAAACGTAAACGACCTTGTATATCTTTTTGACAATTTTCCTGAAATGGAGCGTTACGCTCGTTTATCAATGGGAACTGTTTTTGGACATTTTATGGAACGTATAACCTCTATAAGATTTACATCTGCCAAAGAAAGATATAATCATTTTCAAAAAAACTATTCTAATATTTATCATCGAATTCCTTTGGGTATGGTTGCTTCATATTTAGGAATAACTCAAGAGACGTTAAGTAGAATAAGGGCTGAAAAGTAATTATTTGATATATGTCAAATTTTTTCTTATTCGAACTTGTTACTTTTGCTAAATCACGTAATCTATTATGAAAAAAAGAGCAAAAAGAATTTTACTAATAATTTCCATGATTTTTATAGCAGGAATTATCTACATTTTTACTTATGTACCATCACTTCCAAAAGAAAGCGGAGTTGTTGAAACCTTATTATATTTAGGTGATTCTGACAATCAACCATTGATTGTAGCTTTTGGTGGTGCAGAGGGTGCAATTGATTGGCACCGGAATCATATGAAAGGTAAAAGAGATAGTCTTATTCAAAAAGGCTATGCGATTTTAGCAATCGGGTATTTCAATGCAGACGGAACACCGAGAAGTCTCGACAGAATTTCATTAGATGCAATTTCTGATACTATAATGAATATCGCTAAAAAAAATAAAATTGATGAATCAAAAATAGCTCTAATAGGAGGTTCTAAAGGTGGCGAATTAATTCTAAATTTAGCAAGCAGATACAATCAATACAAAGCAGTTATTGCCTTATCTACATCAAATGTAAGCTTCCCAGCAATTACCTGGTCTTCAAACACATCTTCTTGGACTTACAAAGGCAATGAAGTACCTTATGTACCCGCGCCATTAAAAACAATATCACCAGCACTAAAAGGAGATATATACACTGCATTTAGTATGATGCTTGAAGATAAAGAAGCAGTCAAAAAAGCAGAAATTCATGTAGAAAACATAAATGGACCTATTTTGATTCTGTCAGGTAAAAATGATGACCAATGGCCTGCAACATCTATGTCAAACCAAATAATCGAAAGGTTGAAAAATAAAAAATTCAAACACTTTAACGAACATATAATATTGGACGGAGGACATATAGAACCAATGATACATTTTGATTTAGTATATGACTTTTTAGAAAGACATTTACCTGTGGAGTAAAAGCTGAATAGTTACCTTCTTTGAATAGGAAAAGGCTTTTTCAACACTAGAGACAAATAAAAAACTTAGCAATTTAAAAGGTTGTCATAAAACAATAATGGGTTGAATAACACTTCTTATCTTCGTGCTATGAATTCAACAAGTTAAGAAATTAAAAGTGTATCAAGAATTAGAGCAATATATCAAAAGTCACGGAAAGATAGGGCAAAAAGAACTTCAAGAAATAACTGCTTGTTTTAAACCTTTAAAAACAACCCGAAATGAAATGTTATGTAATATTGGTCAAGTATGTAAACATTTCTATTTTATCAAAAAAGGGTGTTTAAGACTCTATGAAATAGATAATAAAGGCAATGAAATTACCGGATACTTTGCTTTAGAGAATTTCATCATGTCTGCAAACACCAGTTTTATTCTTCAAAAGCCATCAAGAGATTGTCTGGTCTCGTTTGAACCTTCAGAATTACTGATTATTTATAGAGATGATTTTTACAAATTAGTTGATACTGTGCCGCAATTTGCAAATGTATATCATCAATTTATGGAATTTGCTTTTATTCATTCACAAATGAGAATTTATAGTTTTTTAGGAATGGAAGGGATGGATAAACTCAAATGGGTTATGGAACATGAACCAAAATTACTATCTCGTATATCAAGTAAAGCGGTGGCATCGTATTTAGGAATGACTAATTCTACGTTGAGTAAATTACGAGCAAAATTGTAGTCTGTTGTTTATGAAGGCGACATTCTATTTAATCATTGCCACTGTATTTTTAGGATTAAACTTCCATTTAGCCAAGATAATATTAAAAGAAGTTAATTTTATTGAAGCTGGATTCTGGCGTTTTTTATTTGGAGTTGTGACATTGATGATTTTGGGTGCCAAAAAACTCCCCACATTTAATATAATTCGAAAAAACCTAAAAGGTATTTCGCTTACAGGATTTATTGGTCTTTTCGGGTTTAATTTATTTTTCTTTCTAGGATTACTAAATACCTCAGCAGTAAACGCAGCACTTATCGTGAGTTTAAATCCCGCACTTACACTACTTTTCTCTTTTAAAATATTAAAGACCCCAATCAATAAAATTCAAATAACAGGTATTATCATTGCGTTCTTTGGAGTATGTTATTTAATCTTAAAAGGAAATGTAACCAACTTTAGTAACATCCAATTTAATTATGGGGATATTCTCATATTAATAGCCAATGTATTTTTTGCGCTGCATCATGTTTGGGTAAAAAAATATAACACAGCAATATCGAGTTTAAATTTTACACTTTTAACAAGTTTATGCTGTCTAATAGGTTTCTTCATCTTATTACCCTTTAGCGGAATGGAAATCATTACAACACATACAAGTGATTTTTGGATGGCTGTGTTTGGTATTGGATGTTTAGGTACAGCACTAGCTTATTTTTTATGGCAAAAAGGAGTTCAAATTGCAGGTGCCGATAAAGCAGGGATTTATATGAATATTGTCCCATTATCTGCAGCACTATTTGCTATTCTTTTCAGCGAACAGCTACACAGCTATCATTTAATAGGTGGTTTGTGTATTGTTATTGGGGTGTTGATTAGTAAAAGTAGTTCTTCAAAATTTTTCAAGACATTGTCATAAGACAACTTTTAAGCTTTCTATTCATGCAACATTTGCAGCGTTGTTGAACAACTAAGTTCTCTACGTAAAATAAAAATTATGAGTAAGTCAAAAACAATTTTATTAATCCATGGTGCATGGGAAGGTGCATGGTCTTGGAAGCAAACTGCGGAATACATAGAACAGAAAAGGCATACGGTGAAAGCCATCGATTTACCAGGACACGGTGATGACAAAACACCAACTTCTGAAATTACTCTGTCTGTATATGTGAATCGAGTAAAAAAAGAACTGGCAAAAATGGATGGTCAAGTGATTTTAGTTGGACATAGTTTTGCCGGATTCGTAATCAGTAAAGTGGCAGAAGACCTACCGGAAAAAATTGAAAAACTAGTGTTTGTTGCATCAGCTGCCCCTTACGAAGGTAAAACTGCTTATGAGGTTTTTGAAGCCGACAAAGGAAGTGAATTTCTAGACAATTTAATTTTCTCTAAAGACAAAAGTACTGCTACCATGAGCAGAGAAACAATAAAAGAGATTATATTTACAGGTGCAACAGATGCTCAAATTGATGCATTATTGCCAAAGTTAGTGGCACAAGCAACGAAACCATTCTTTGAACAGGTTATTACAACTCCTGAAAATTTTGGCAGAGTACCCAAAGCTTATATTGAAGCTACATTGGATAGAGCTATTACAATTGAAGAACAAAGACACGGTCAAAAGATGCTGGGAATTGAAGAGGTGGTTACTCTTGAACAAGGACATGTTCCATTAGAAACCGCGCCTAAAGAATTAGCTGAAGCGATCGTTAAAATTGCCATAACTTAACGTTAAAACAACAACTAAATATGATTGATTAAAGGGGACACTAAAGTGATCCCTTTTTTTTTATACTTATTTAGAAAAGGCAACCAGACGGTTAAATGCTAAAGGTAAAAAATGAAGGATGATAGACTTAAAAGCTTCAAAACATTGTCATAAGACAACTTTTAATTTTCAAGCACTACTCATCTTTGTATTGTTGTTTGGCAGATTAGCCAAATAATTTAAAACATAAAATTATGAGTAAATTAAAAAAAGTATTTGTGTACACAGAGTTGCAAATTTCAGTACCATTTGAAGAAGTTCCTTGGAAAAAAATAAATGATGGAATCAAAAAACAAGAAGGCTTTGTTAGAAAAACATGGTTGTCCGGGATAGGTACTCAAACCGTTGGCGGTTTATATGAGTTCAACTCTTTGGAAAACGCACAAAAGTTTGCTTGGGACTATTTTCCAAATGAGCCAAGAACATTTGGTGTAAGCTTTCAAACCAAGATATTTGATGGGGAAATAGTTGAAGATGCAAGTAGAGATATGAAGTCACCACACTACAATTATTAATTGTAATCATTTTTTACAACAGGAACCTTAATTTGAAACTAAGGTTCTTGTTGTAATTATTAAAAAAGTAAATGAAACACATACTATTCATAGTAACAAGTACTAACAAAACAGGTACAGGACAACACAACGCAGGCTACGAATTTTCCGAAATAGCAGACCCATATTTTGAATTTATTAATAAAGGATATACGGTAGATTTCGCAAGTATTCTTGGTGGTAAACCACCATTTGTTGGATACGATTCATCACAAAACCTTAGTAAAAAATTTAAAGAAGGAAATGGATTTAAAAGGCTTAATTTTAGTCATAAATTAAGTGATATTGATACTACATCTTATGATGCTATTTTCTTCCCAGGAGGTTTAGGTTTAATGACAGATATGGTAGACAACCCATTAGTAAAAGAAACAATTAAACAAGTTTATGAGAGTGGACGAATCGTTGGAGCTGTTTGCCATGGACCCACAGCCATGCTAAATGTGACATTATCTGATGGAAGCAATCTATTGGAGGGGAAAAATATCAATTCTTTTACCAAAGCGGAGGAAGAAGAAGATAATCACACACTTAGAGACGTAATACCGTTTATGCTTGATGAAGAATTGAAAAAGCAAGGAGCAATATTTTCGCATACCAAACCTTTTGAATCCTATGTTAAGATTGACGGAAATATCGTGACAGGACAGAACCCTGCATCTGCTGGCGGAGTTGCAGTTGAAATGATAAAATTGTTATAATGAAATTATAAAAAAGCATAAAAAGAGTACTATTTATTACAACATCACATAATGATCTGGGTGAGTTTGGTATGTAAACTGGAGTTTGGTTAGAAGAAGTTGCGACGCCCTTCTATAGACTAAGAGAAGAAAACATACATGTTGAAATTACTTCTGTCGAGGGAGGATATATTGCCATAGACCCAGTGAGCGAAACAAAGAATTAGATAGCGGAAGACACTATTAGACTTAAAAGAGATAAAACAGCTATGTTTCTAATGAATGCTAGTTTGAGGTTAGATAAAGTAAATCCATCGGAGTATGATTTAGTATACTTTCTTCCAGGAGGCCACGATCCAATGTGGGATTTTGTAAGTAATCCATTATTAAACAATACTCAGCAACATTTTGTACAAGAAGAGAAGGTGATTGCGGCATTGTGTCACGGAGTCTCGGTTCTTGTTGATGCTTTTGATACTGATGGCAATGTATTTGTTAAGGGAAAGAAAATCACATCCTTTGCTGATTCGGAAGAAATTGGTGTAGGAGCTGAGAAATTAGTTCCATTTATTTTGGAATCCAAATTAACAGAGCTAGGAGGAATATATAGTAAAGGAAATGATTTTTCTTCTTATACCGTTGTGTATGAATAGAATAGTCCTTCAAAACAGAATTTATCGTTATTGAAAAACTCTTCAAAAGAGCGGTATGAATTGCTTTTAGAACAATATCCAAAACTTTTTCAAAGAGTACCAAAAAAATTAATAACGTCCTATTTAGGTGTCATTAGAGAAACCTTAAGCCGATTAAATTTGTAAAATAAATTACTTCTATTCATCACTTAAAGTGATCTACATCACTCCAAACAAGTGACAAATATCCTTTTATAAAAATGAGGTTCTTATCAACTTTGTATGACAAATAATTTAACAAAAAAAGTTATGCCATACATTAACATTAAGGTCACTGATGAGCAAGTGACAAAAGAGCAAAAGCAAAAATTGATAGCAGGAGCTACTCAGTTGGTAGTCGATATTCTTGGCAAAAACCCAGAAACCACTCATGTTGTAATAGACGAAGTACCGGTTGATAACTGGGGCGTGAGTGGAAAGCAATATTCAGAACTTAAAAATTAAATAATTAAAATAATGGAAAACAAAACAGTAATAGTGACAGGAGCTTCAACAGGTATTGGTAAGGCCATAGCCAAGTTGTTCATCGAAAAAGGGAGCAATGTAGTGATGAATTCTTCCAATGAAGTAAATTTAAAGAAAACCTATGAGGAGTTTAACTCTCCTGCAAATGCTGTCTATTTCGCAGGTGATATTAGCAATCGAGAAACTGGACAAAAACTAAGGGATTTGGCCATGGAAATATTCAACTCAGTCGATGTTTTAATTAATAATGCTGGTGTATTTGCTCCAAAACCCTTTTTAGATGTTGAAGAAAAGGATTTAGACCTTTATTGGAACGTAAACTTAAAAGGCACATATTTCACAACTCAAGCAGCTATTCCTCAAATGATAATACAAGGAGAAGGTTCTATAATTAACATTGGGACAGTTTTAGTGGATCATGCCATTGATGGATTTCCTGCAACAGCACCATTAACAAGTAAAGGTGCAATACATGCATTAACAAGACAATTAGCGGCTGAATTTGGTAAAAATAATATCAAGGTTAATACAATCGCACCAGGAACTATTAGAAGTCCACTACAAGGCAAAATTGGAATTGAAGATGCCGACAGTTTAGCTGGATTACACTTGCTAAATAGAATAGGAGAAGCAAATGAAATTGCAGAAGCAGCTTATTACTTGGCTACATCAAATTTTGTAACAGGAGAAACTATTAATGTGGCTGGTGGACATACTGCAGGGCATGCCATTTAATTAAATTAAAAATTATATCATTAAATCGTTAATTAAATCAAAATGAAAAATATATCAAGAATTATATTAATAGGAATGTTAAGTATGCTAAGCATCAGTTCATATTCCCAAAATTCAAAAAAGACAAAAATTCTATTTGTCGTTACGTCACATGACCAACTAGGAGATACAGGTGAAAAGACAGGACTCTGGATTGAAGAGTTTGCAACACCGTATTATTATTTAATTGATCAGGGGGTAGAGGTTGTTATTGCTTCGCCTAAAGGAGGTCAACCTCCTATAGATCCTAAAAGTGAGCTTACTGACTATCAAACAGAATCAACTAAACGGTTTTATGCCGATTCGAAAGCGCAATTGGTTTTTAGTAAAACTCAAAAATTAGCTAAGGTTAAACAAAAGGACTTTGATGCTGTCTTTTACCCTGGAGGTCATGGTCCTTTATGGGATTTATCTACAGATAAAAAGTCCATCAGATTGATAGAATCCTTTTATAACAACAATAAACCAATTGCTTTTGTATGTCATGCCCCTGCAGCACTTAAAAATGTAAAGGAAAAAAGTGGTCAACCACTTGTTAAAGGCAAAAAAGTGACTGGATTTACTAATGGAGAGGAAGCTGCTGTAAAGCTAACGAATATAGTACCGTTCTTAATTGAGGACATGTTGAAGGAAAATGGAGCCATTTATCAAAAAGGAGCAGACTGGTCTTCTTTTGCAGTCGAAGATGGCTTGTTGATATCAGGACAAAATCCTCAATCGGCAAAACTAGTAGGGGAATTATTAATGGCAAAATTGAAAAAACAATAGCTATGTATGATAAAATCTCAAACGAAATTAAAAATGTAGTATCCGTTTATTTTCAAGGCATTTATAATGGAGAAAGTGATAAGTTAGAAAATGTTTTCCATCCACAAGCTTTGCTATTTGGAGATATTAAAGGGGAACCATATTTCAAAACTGTTACGGATTATATAGATGGAGTAAAAAGTAGAAGTAGCCCAAAGGATTTACAAGAAGACTTTAAAATGGAAATTCTTTCAATAGAGATTATGGGCAATATAGCTACTGTTAAAGCACACGTGCCAATGTTGGGATTTAACTACTATGATTTTTTGTCTTTAAACTTGGTGCAAGGAGAATGGAAAATTGTAAATAAGTTATTTACTCATGTGGAATAAAACACGTGCAGCCGAGTTACTCAAGATTAAATACCCTATTATTCAGGGACCATTTGGCGGAAATTTTTCTTCCGCCAAATTGGTTTCCACTGTATCGAACTTGGGAGGAATGGGTTCATTTGGACTTAACTCATGCACTCCAGAAGATATATTAAGAATTGATAAAGAGATTAATAATCTGACTAAAAACCCCTATGTGCTAAATCTTTGGGTTCCACTAAAGAATGATCCTGTAGATAATTATAAAAAGGAAGATTTTGAAGTGTTAAAAAAAGCATTCAAATCTTACTTTGAACAATTGCAAGTTCCTCTTCCTGAAATGTCGAACCCAACAATTCAAAATTTTGAATTACAGGTAGAGGCTATTTTTAAAAGCAAGCCTCCTGTAGCAAGCTTTATATTTGGAATACCATCGAAAGAAGTAATTGTTGAATTGAAAAAAAGAGGAATTGTCGCTATGGCTACTGCAACTACACTGGAAGAAGCAATGATTATTGAGGAGGCAGGAATAGACATAGTAATTGCCTCAGGATCAGAAGCTGGAGGACATCGAGCCTCTTTTGTAAAACCTGCTGAGGAATCGTTAACTTGTAAGCGTCTTTTGGTTAATCAGATAGTTAATAAAATTAGTATCCCTGTGATTGCAGCTGGAGGGATATCTAATGGCAAAGATATCATTGATATATTAAAATTAGGTGCATCAGCTGTTCAAATGGGGACCGCTTTTTTAGCAACAAATGAATCCAATGCATCTGCTATTCATAAATCTAAATTACTTACTAGCAAACCGATACGGACTGAGCTCACTAAAGTTTTTACGGGAAGATTAGCTAGGGCAATTTCAAATAATTTATCTAAGGATTTCAAAAACTCAGACCAAGAACTTGTGGCTCCTTATCCCATCCAAAGTACTTTTTTGAGCTCTTTGAGAAAGGTTTCATTAGAGCAAAATAACTCAGATTTTGTGGCGTATTGGTGTGGTCAACCTTCTACGTTGCTGAAGCATACATCTGCAGAAAAATTATTCGGCTCGTTGATAGAAGAGGCTTCAAAAGAGGCTTCTAAATATTAAAGTGGGGGGATCATGTATATTACTAGTGGGGCCATTAGACTAAAAAAATGAAGGTTTATATGGAATTTATGTATTAAGAAAAGTGTCAAGGTATTTTAGTAATAATTTTGAAATTGATTCTTTATCTAAATATAAAATGTGAATATATTAAAAACCAACTTATTAAATTTAATCAGGTAGATTAATAGCAAATAGTAGTTTTGATTAATTGATAGGTTGGTTTATTAAAGAGATTGTATCAATAAATATTTACCAAGATAAGATGCCGTCTTACAAATTGGTGCTTAAATAACAGAATACTTGAGGAAAAACAAAATCCCAGCCGCGTGATTAAAATTGTTAGTGTTATTGGTTAATGTTTAATTTTTGACGGGTTGGGTTTCCTTTCGATTAATTAGTAGTGTAACAAGCACAACTAACCATTGTCCATAAATAAATATAGATTTAATATGAAAATAGCCTCTTTTAATATAGACGTAGAATACAATGATAGAAGACCTTTGACAAAGGTGATTTTAGAAACCTCCTTTTCAAAAGAGATTCGTATACTATTTAAGAAAGGACAGGTTATGAAAGAGCATAAAACACCTTTCCCAATAATAGTTCATATTTTGGAAGGAGAGCTAGATTTCGGAATACTAGGAATATCCAATCGTCTCAAAGCAGGTTTTATTATTACGTTAGAAGGCAAAGTTCTTCATGATTTAACCGCTCGTGAAGATAGCATTGTTCGATTGACTTTATTGAAAATGGACAATCCAGAAAGAGTAGAGAAAATTGCTAAAAATTAACTTATGAATACTATAAATAACAGAAATGACTTAAACTTATTAGTAAATAGATTCTATGCTAAAATTAGACGAGATGAACTTTTGGGTCCTATTTTCAATGGTCATATTTCAGAAGAGCAATGGAATGAACACTTGATAAAACTTACTGATTTTTGGGAAACAAATTTATTCGGAGTATCAAAATTTAAAGGTAATCCTTCTTCAAAACACATTAAGGTTGATACTAATCTAGGTTATAAGATTGAACAAAATCATTTTAGAAGATGGTTGAACCTTTGGTTTGAGACAGTTGATGAACTTTACAATGGAGAACTCGCAACTAAGGCAAAAGAGTCTGCTCGAAAGATGGCAACAGGTCAGTTTTTAACCATTATGAAAAACCGACCTGAAAATTAAAATCCAATTGCTGAATGATATCATAAAATTAAAAGATGATTTAATCGAATGAAAAGCAATAATAAAAGGAAAACTGACATATGCAGCTAATTGATATAATGAAATTCAATTTTAAACTGTAGTCATTTTCATGACTAGATAAATTCAAAGTGTGATGTTTGTCACAAATTTTTAGTGACAATAGTCCTTTGTTCTATCTTATCATTTAGTGATTTTTGATCATATTAATTTAGAAAATAAAATGACACAGACATTTAATTAAAAACACTAAAAGCCAGAGAACTTTCAGGTAAAAAAACATGAAGTTTTAAAATTAGTTACATCACAAGTAAGGATAATTAAACCTCTAAATATATTTTGAAATTCTTAAAGAAAAATAACATTAAATAATTAGTGGTGGTTAGTAGCTGTCAGTTCGAGTTTCTTAGATTAATAACAAGGCAAAAAGAAAACTTTCTTCTCGAACTGACTTTCACTTTAAAAACAAGAAATTATGAAAACAATTAATTGGAAAAATGCAGTCATTGCAGGAATTTTAGGAACAATCCTTTTTGATTTACTTGGATTATTATTCACAGGTAAATGGTGGGACATCCCGGGTATTTTGGGCGCTAAAACAGGATTGGGTTTAGCGTACGGGGTTATAGGTCATTACAGTAATGGTATTCTATTATCTATATTGTACGCAGGTATAGCACCATCGCTTTGGGGGCCAAAATGGGCAAGAGCAATTACGTTTATAATTGGAGAGACCATAGCATTAGTTTGGTTATTTATGTTACCATTATTGGGTGCAGGTGTTGCAGGAGTAGACATGGATCCAATGATGCCAGTAATCACTTTATTGCGCCATTTAGTTTATGCTATCCCGTTAATTTTCTTAATTAATTATGATATCATTCCGAATGCGAAATCGGTTAAAAATTAAATTAATACAATTAACAAAAAAAAATGTCATGATAAAACGATTTGAAGCAAATGTCACTGAACCTGTACTGGACGATCTTCGTATGAGACTTTCTCAAGTACGTTGGCCAGATGAAATAAACAATTCAGGGTGGAATTACGGAACCAGTCTGGACTATATGAAAGAATTATGTGATTACTGGCTTAACGAATTTTCATGGAGAAAAACTGAAAACACAATAAATTCGTACCCAAATTATATTGCAGAAATCGATGGTAGTAAAATCCATTTTTTACATATTAAAGGTGAAGGTAAAAAATCAATACCATTAATTATAACGCACGGTTGGCCGGGGTCATTTCTTGAAATCATGAAACTTATTCCCCTATTAACTAAAAGTAAAGACGTTTCTTTCGATCTAGTAATACCTTCAGTAATTGGATTTGGATTTTCAAGTAAATATTTACAACCCGGATGTGATAATTCCTTTGTTGCAGATTTGTGGCATAAGTTGATGTTACATCTAGGGTATGAAAAATATGGGGCTCAGGGCGGTGATATTGGATCAGGCATAAGCACGTGGCTTGCCATGAAATACCCTAATCATGTCATAGGTTTACATCTCAATTATATTTCTGATTCTTTTCGCCCTTATTGTTCAAATGAAGAAGAAAATTCTAACGATGTAAAAGAATATAAAAAAGACCTTGAAAAATGGGCTTCCAAAGAGGCAGGGTATGCATATATTCAAAGCACCAAGCCAATCACTTTAGCCTACGGTTTAAATGATTCACCTATTGGATTATGTGCTTGGATTGTCGAAAAATTAAATAGCTGGAGTGATAACAAAGACGGACTTGAAAATGTATTTACCAAAGATGAAATACTTTCAAACGTTACTTTATATTGGGCTACGCAATCGATTCATTCTTCCATAAGGATTTATAACGAAAACAGTAAACGTCCAATGATTTTCCAGTCATCAGATTTTGTGCAAGTACCCGTGGCGTACGCTAATTTCCCTAAAGAAATTTCAAGCCCTCCTCGCTCATATGCTGCCATGGGTTATAATATTACGAGATGGACATATATGCCATCAGGTGGTCACTTTGCAGCTATGGAGAAGCCAGAACTGTTATCATCAGACATTAAAGATTTTTTCAATTCATTATAATTAAATAAGCAGGATGGAGTTTAAAAACAAAAATGTATTAATTACGGGTGGATCTAGAGGTATTGGTAGAGCTACAGCTATTGCTTTTGCAAAGAAAGGAGCAAACGTTGCTATTAATTACAGGTCAGATGATCTTGCGGCTAAAGAGACTCTTTCTTTGTTAAAAGGGCGAAATCATACTTTATACAAGGGTGATATCTCGGAAAAACATGTTTCTGCAGAACTTATAAATGACTTTATAAAAAAATATAATACACTTGATATTTTAGTGAATAATGCAGGTATAGCAATTCAACATGAAATTGATAAGGTAGATTTTAACGATTGGACTGATGCATGGCTCAAAACAATCAATGTAAATCTATTGGCCGTTGCTAACATATGTTATTGGGCATCCAAACAAATGATTAAAAATGAAGGAGGGCGAATAATCAATGTATCATCGAGAGGAGCCTTTAGAGGAGAACCCAATATGCCAGCATATGGTTCTAGTAAAGCAGGGCTGAACTCATTGAGTCAGTCTTTGGCGAAATCTCTAGCAAAACACAAAATTGGAGTGGGTGTAGTTGCCCCTGGATTTACAAACACAGACATGGCAGTAAGTACACTTACTAGCAAAGAAAAAGAAAGTCTCTTAGATGAATCCCCCTTTAAAAGAATGGCAGAACCCGATGAGGTAGCACATGCAATATTATTTCTTGCATCAGAAAAATCTCTTTACTCTTCAGGAACTATCATAGATGTTAATGGAGCTTCTTATTTAAGAACTTAGATTGGAACTAGAAGAAGCTATACTTACCTCATTAAGTTAATCATATATTATTATGCAAATCCAACTATCAAGTATAAAATCCAAAGAAATTATTCCAGGCTGTCACGCTAAACTTATTCATACGCAAAATATGAGTTTTGCATTTTGGAATATTGAAAAAGGAGCGGTAATTCCCGTACACCATCATATGAATGAGCAAGTAATGCAAGTAATAGAAGGTGAATTTGAGCTAACCCTAAAAAAAGTCACGAAAATATATAAATCGGGTTCGCTTGTGATTATCCCTCCTCACGCACCCCATTGTGGAAAGGCAATAACTCAGTACATTACTAGACGTCTTTAGCCCGGTAAGAGAGGAGTACAAATAAACGCCGGGGAAAAGCATTTCCTGTAGGTTAGACATTGATACATTAAGAAGAAGAAAAAAATAATGAAAACGACCGTTTTTTACAAATTTCTATCATACCCAATAAGTAACTTTGTGATATTACTGATCCTAATAAAATAGGAATGGATGATGGAGAGGTTGCTTGCTAGAATCAATATAAAACAATAAATATAAATGATTATCTAGTAATGATAATTCAGGATTAATTGCAAATCCGAACAAATTAAAGAATATAAATTTCATGTAAAATTTAATTTTAACATTTAGACATCCTTCAGAACTAGACGATTTAGGAGTGTGATATTTATCACAAATTTTTAGTGACAATAGTCCTTTGTTCTATCCTATTATTTAGTGATTTTGGCCATTTTAATTTAGAAAATCAAATGATATAATTACCTAACTAGCCTTATAGACACCTTGTGTAATATTCGAACAAAAATTGTAGCATAAAACAAATCTAACTAAATGAAAAAAATCACATTGACACTTATATTTTGCGGACTTACTATAATTGCAAAATCACAAAATGCAAGCGTCGAAAAATCAACCTACGGGATCCAAACTGGATTTTTAGGAATTTGGGTGAATAATGAAATCAAGCTTTCAAACCAAATTGCTCTAAGGAGCGAAATAGGATTTGACAGCGGAATTTGGGGCGGTGATTTCTATGAAAGAACGGGATTTTTATTGACACCTGTAATTACACTTGAACCTAGACTATATTACAATCTGAATAAAAGAGTCAGTAAATCACGAAGAATTGATGGAAACAACGGAAATTTCATTTCACTTAAAACAAGTTACCATCCAGATTGGTTTGTTATTTCAAATAAGGATAATGTTAGTGTAATTAGTGACATTTCTATAATTCCAACTTGGGGAATAAGAAGAAACATTGGTAAACATTTCACCTATGAAACTGGAATTGGAATTGGATATAGATACGTTTTTGCAAAACAAGCTGGATTTCTTGAAAACGAAAGTGAAGTTGCTGTGAATTTACATTTACGAATTGGATATAAATTTTAAACTGAATAAATTCTTCATTAAATTAATATAAATATTTAAACTATGGAACAAAAACATCCTCTTCCACCATTTACATTGGAAACTGCAAAACAAAAAATTCAAAAGGCAGAAGATGCCTGGAACTCTCAAAATCCAGAAAAAGTAAGTTTAGCATATACAATTAATAGTGAATGGCGAAATCGAAATACATTCATTAAAGGGCGAGATGAAATTGTACTTTTTTTGACGAAAAAATGGGAAAATGAGATAGACTATAAATTAAAGAAAGAATATTGGGCGCATTCAGAAAATAGAATAGCTGTTAGATTTGAATATGAATATAAAAACAAAAATGGAAAGTGGTTTAGAGCTTATGGTAATGAGAACTGGGAATTTGACCAAAATGGTCTAATGGATAAAAGATACGCAAGTATTAATGATCTTGAAATAGAAGAAAAAGATAGGCATTTGTAAAAACTGCCGCCAATAACGTATAGAATAAACACAGGTTTTAGTACTTAATCGAAAGTTCATAAAAGCCTTTCATTCAATAGTTTTTTAACTTTATTTCAATTATTCAATTAATTAAAAATTTGTAAACATGAAACATATTACCTCAGTTCTCTTTATCATAATTCTTTTTCAGTCATGTGCAAAAGAATCAAAGATTGATACTACCAATGATTTAATTAAAAAGGTAGAAACTGGTATCCCAAATCGGTCATACATAGCAGGTGATTCAACATGGACTATAGAAGAACGTATGGAACACTATGGAGTTCCAGGTGTTAGTATTGCTGTAATACATAATGGCAAAATTGCGTGGACTAAGGGTTACGGTGTCATGAATAAAGAAGATAACTCTCCAGTGACCGAGCAAACACTTTTCCAAGCATCATTACTTAGCATGCCTGTAACTGCGTATGGTACATTACGTCTTGTAGAACAGCAAAAAGTAAGCTTAGATGAAAATATTAACAGCTATTTAAAAACCTGGCAATTACCAGACAATAAATTTACAAAAGAAAGGAAAGCCACCATAAAAAATCTTTTGAACGGTACTTCCGGAATAAACCTTCACGCAATTCCAGGATATAGTTCAGATGAATCTGTACCTACACTTGTAGAGGTCTTAAACGGAATTTCTCCGGCAAAAAATGAGCCAGTTACCGTAAATAAAGAGCCTGAACTTGATATTTTGGCAGGGGCTTATACCGTCATTCAACAAATGATGATAGATATTGAAGGTGAAAAATTCCCAGAGACCATGAATGAGTTGGTTTTTCAACCTTTAGAAATGAACAATAGTACGTTTAATCAAACGCTTTCTTCAGAACAACTAACGATGGCAGCAACGGGTTATTTGACAGATGGTTCTATGGTAAAAGGCAAAAGACATACCCATCCAACAATGGCTGCAAATGGATTATGGACAACTTCAGCCGATATTGCAAAATTTATAATCAACATACAGCAAACCCTAAAAGATAAAAGTAATAAAGGCTTGTCAAAAGACATGACGGCGCAGATGCTTATACCATCCGGATATAAGAGTCGTTATTGGCCAAATTTTAAATACGGACTAGGACTTAGTATTGAGAATAAGGAAAAAGACATCTACTTTGGCCATCATGGATGGAATAGAGGCTTTTTTGCCTATATGCAGGCCCATAGAGACAAAGGATATGGTGTGGTTGTGTTAACCAATTCCACTATCCCAGCTTTTAATCATGAAGTAATTCGCTCTGTTGCTCTAGCATATGAATGGGATAATTATGTTACTATTCATAAAAAAATGCAAATTGAACAATCTTTAGCCAATAAAATTGCGGGTAGATATATGGAAAATGGTAAGATTGTTGAAGTTTTTCAAAAAGACAATCTTCTATTCACCAAAAATATACTTGATATGGAAGCAGAAGAACTAGTCAAAGTCTCAGATAGTAATTTTGTGAGAAGAAATTCCGGCCGATTTATCCAATTCAAACCAAACTCTGAGAATGGAACACTCAACTTACTTTTCATAAATAGTAACGATGGAACGATAGCTTCAACTCTTGTGAAGATGGATACTGATAAAAAGGAACCAGTAGAATTTCTTCTTGAAGGTGATATTGAAAAAGCGCTTAATGCATATAAAACCAAAAAAGAACATGACCCCACTTACCATACAGTAACTGAAGACTACTTAAACAATCTTGGCAATAGTTTTTTAAACGAGGATAGAATGAAATTATCACAAAACACTTTTAAGGTGAATATGATGCTCTATCCAGATAGTTTTAAAGTGTACGAGAGTTATGCAAAATCTTGTGCAAAATTAGGAGAAATTGATCTGGCCATTTTAAATTACTCGAAATCACTCGAAATAAACCCTCAAAATAACAATGCCAAGGATATTCTTAAGGAATTACAAAAAAGTGAATGAAACTAACTTTCATCTATTGGACCGATTTCATTACAAAGCATCCTAAAATAAACTTACTTATTTTATCAGCAGTTAACAAACATTTTTAAACTATGAAAACATAAAAAACATTGAGAAATAACAACTTTACATTTTTAATACTTGTATTGGTGCTATCTGTTAATGCCTGCAATACTAAAAATCAGATAGCAAACGATAAGAATTCAACCGCTGAAGACGGTCTCTATTTTGGACAAAAGCCACCGGGCTTAAAGCCAGAACCGATAGAACGAGGTATCCTCACCAAAGAGGGCTGGGAGCTAGGAGGGGTGTTTACTCCAGGCATGAAAGAGTTTTACTTCACCACCACCTCTGGTGACGCGCCACTTGACCCTAGCGTTAGTGTCTTCCGAAATGAAAGCCGCGGTTGGAAGAAATATGATTTTTATGCTACAGGAAATGATACGATGTACTCGAAAGATAAGTATATAGAACGAACCAACTCTGGTTGGTCCGAAATAAAAAGCCTGGGAGGACCGTTTGATACTATTCCCATTATGCGACTTACGGCTTCCTCCCAAGGCACTTTAGTTTTTGATGAATTCACCAGAGATGGAAGTGGTCTTCTTCGATATTCACGACTGGTAAACGGCAAGCGTGAATCACCGAAACCCTTTGATAAAGAGATAAACACGGGTAAATGGAAGGCTCACCCATTCATTGCTTCAGATGAGTCTTACATTATTTGGGATAGTGAAAGAGAGGGCGGATATGGCGATGGTGATATGTATATCAGCTTTAAACAGGCAGATGGAACATGGGGTGCTGCCATCAACTTTGGGGATAAGATAAACACAGATGGCGAAGACGGTGGAGGATATGTAACGCCAGACGGAAAATACCTTTCCTATTGCCCCCGTTGTAAACCCCCGTATGATAGAATGTGGGTGGACGCGAAGATCATCGAGACACTCAGACCACAATAACAGTTGATTTAAAAAAGAAATAAAACATGAAAACTATGAAATTACTACTCTTGGCAAGTATGATGACCTTCAATACGGTATTTGCTCAAGAAAAATTTGAAAACGACCCTGATTTTCCAGCCTTAGAAAACCGCTATTTTGGACAAAAACCGCCGGGTTTAACGCCTAAAGTTTTTGCCCCTGGCATTGTCTCGACAAAAGAGTCTCTTGAAACTGTTGTAACGTTTTTACCAGATATGAAGGAGTTTCAATTCACTAGATCTGGTGGAAAATATAAAAAACCCACCTTGTTTGTTATGCAATACAAAAATCATAAATGGAGCAGGAAGTATATCTTGTCAACCGATGAAAAGAAATATAAGGAACGATTCAATCCTGCTTTATCTGAGATGAAAAGCTTTGAAATTTTCAAAGACATTCCCATCACGGGTTTCGACGCCTCCGCTAAGGGCACTTACTATTTTTATTTTATAGATTTTAAAAGAGGAGGTGCTGGTCATATGAGTTATTCACGCCTTATAAATGGAAAATATGAAGCACCTCAAAAAATGAACAAGTATATTAATTCAGGAAAATATATTGCCCATCCCTTTGTTGCTCCAGATGAATCCTATTTAATGTGGGATGCAGAGAAAGATGGCGCTAACACACCTGATATCTATATTAGTTTTAGAAGGCAAGATGGTACATGGGACGTAGCAATTAACATGGGAGATAAGATAAATACAGCTGCCTATGAACAACGCCCAAGGGTGACACCAGACGGAAAATATTTGTTTTTTTGGAGAGGTGATCAAAAGACAAGAGAAGATGGAAGTACATATTGGGTAGGAAATCCTCATTGGGTTGATGCTCAAATAATTGATAACCTCAGACCTAGACAGTAAAGAATCCTAAAATAAACATACTTGTTTCATCAGCAGTTACCAAACATTTTTAAAATTTGAACAATGAAAAAACTACATTTTATTTTGACACTTGTATTTTTACTACTATTAAATGCGTGCAATACTAAAAAACAGAATGTAAACGATTCTGATTTTCCACGTTTAGATAGCCCCTTTTTTGCGTAAAAACCACCAGGCTCGGTTCCTGAAATTTTTGCTCCCCGTATTGTTTCGACACAGCAAAGTGAACTAGAAACTCCCTTTTCACCCAATTTAAAAGAGATCTATTTCCGCAGATCTGATGAAGAATTAAAAAATCATTTGTTGGTTGCCATTCAATACAAAGATAATCTATGGGCCGAGTCTTCTGTGGTACCCCATGAGGGCGAGATTTCTCCTGACGGTAAGATTATGCACAAAGGAAACGAATATATAGAGAGAGAGAGAGAACCGGTTCTGGCTGGTCAGAGGTAAAAAGTCTTGGCGCACTGTTTGATTCTTTTCCCATTATGCGCCTTACGGCTTCATCTAAAGGGACTTACTATTTTGATGATGTGTCGCTCTTTAATGATAAGCCACCTATAGTACATATTCGTTATTCCCGATTAATAGACGGCATACATGAAAAACCGATAACATTAGACATTGATACGGGAACAACATTGAAATTCCATCCATTCATCGCTCCGGATGATTCCTACCTTATATTTGATAGTAAGCGAGAAAACGGTAATGCTGATATATATATTAGTTTTCGTCAGAAAGATGGTTCATGGGGCACTGCAATTAATTTAGGCGATAAGATAAATACAGAACTCTCAGATGTTTATGGCAGTGTGACATCAGATGGAAAATACTTTTTCTTTACACGGACTCTTAGCAATGGTAAGAAAAATACAATGTGGGTAGATGCTGGGTTTATTGAGGCACTTAGACCCCATTAACTACTCATTTAAAAAATTCAATCTATGAAATTAAATATTATCAGATAGATGCTTTTACTGATAAAATATTCAGTGGAAATCCAGCAAAAGTCGTACAACTAAATGAATGGTTAGAGGATGGATTACTTCAGAATATTGCACGAGAAAACTCAGTTGATGCAACTGCTTTTTTTATTGATAAAGGAGACAATTTTGAATTAAGATGGTTTACGCCTGACTTAGAACTTGATTTATGTGGACATGCCACCCTTGCAACGGCTCATGCACTAACAACAATTTTAGGTTATGGCAAAGACAGAATAATTTTCAATACCAAATGTGGACAATTGTTTGTTTATGTCAAAAATAACTTATATGAAATGGATTTACCTGAAAGGAATCCTATTAAAGCTGAATTGCCAAATTTCATAAAAGAATCTCTTAACAAACAACCTACAGAAGTTTTAAAATCAAGAGATTATATTTTAGTGTATGAAAACGAAGAAGATATAAGAAACATTAGAATAGATAAAAACAAGTTTGACAAGGGAAATATTGACCCAGGAGGTGTTGCAATTACAGCTAAAGGGAATGATTCTGATTTTGTGTCAAGATTCTTCATTCCTCAAGCAACAATATTTGAAGACCCTGTTACAGGTTCTGCTCATGCTTCATTAATTCCCTATTGGAGAAATGTATTAAATAAAAAAGAAATGTCAGCAATTCAGTTATCGACTAGAAAAGGAAAGTTGTTTTGTACCAGTAAAGAAGACAGAGTCTTAATAGCTGGAAAAGCTAAAACGTTTTCGGAAGGAACATTATGGATAGAATAACTGGCTACAACAATTTGTATATAGCATGGTGCACCCTTTGGGATGTAAACGCATCATACAAGAGACATTGTGGGTAATTAAAAACAACCTCAAAAGTCAAAAAAATAGAAAATGACAATTGGTAAAAACACAGAAAAGAATAAATGCGACTTTGAGAGAGTTTGGGTTAATTGGCTAACAAACTCAATGGGACTGAAACCACAAGAAAAAGATGTTGAGTAAGTGCAAAATCCTGTGTTAAATTACATTAATGATGTAGGAATGGCATTTCATGCCAATAAGAACAGAGTGTGTATTGGAGTGGTCGCTATTAAGAAATTAAATTTAATCGATTACGAATTTTGTAAACTAGTGGTAGAAGAAAAAGCTCGTGGATTTGGATTAGGTAAACACCTAGTTCGGAAATGTATCGATTTTGTCAAAGAAGAAAAAGGGACAAATCTGTACCTACAAAGTTTCCATAAACTTGAAATTGCGGTTAAAATGTACAAAGGAATGGGTTTTACTGATGCTCCGGCACCTGTAGGTATGCTAGTTGTTAAGAGGACTGAAATTATAATGAAAAAGGAAATTAAATAAAAACTACCCACAACAAAGAACTGTCTGATTATGAAAAAGGACTCTTAAAAAATCTAAGACTATGGATTTATGATAAGAGAAGCTCTAAAGGTTATTTTCAAAAAGAACAAAATCTCCAAAAACGATGGCATTCTAGATATTCAAGAGAAGCTGTTTTAAAATAAAAATTCAAATAATAGGAAAATTATCTTACCATTCCATTCAGCACATTTCCTTCCATTCCGTAAAAACTACATTCCAGAAAAAGAGCTTCATTAACAAAGGTCATGGACCTAATCCACACTTTTGACTTTCCATTCCGTTAACCCTTTCCGTCCCGAAATTTCGGGACTGGAAAGGAACACTTCATCCTAAGTAAAAAGCGTGAATCAAGTCCGCCAAATAAGGAAAAATGTATTTGCATTTTGTTCCACTTCCTGTGATTTTGTATTTCACAAAGAATTTAGAATTACTTCCGTAATCCAACACCGTCATACCTTTTTTTGACAGCAAAATAACAACATTCAGCTTTGAACGACAGCATAATCAGGCTCATACTTCGCACTTTTTATATGTCTATACAAAGCTGAATATTGAACAGCACCAAGCAACAAAAAGAGGGTAACAGCGGTGGCTCTATGGGAAGTAAATCTAAAATGAATCTTATGAAATCTTACAAAATCAATAAAAAGGAAGCGGAACAAAAGTTAAAAAAACAAAAAAAGGAAAACGCTCTGGATATAATAAGTAAATCAATAACAAAGCCTTTCTGAATAGTTCAGATAGGTCAATATTAATCTTTAAATTTTTTAATTATGAGTACTCTAAGAAACAAAGTACAGTTAATTGGCAACGTAGGAAACGAGCCAGAAATCACAAACCTTGAAAGCGGAAAGAAAGTTGCAAAATTTTCAATCGCAACCAATGAATCTTATAAAGATTCTAAGGGAGAAAAAGTGACAAACACCCAATGGCACAATATTGTAGCATGGGGAAAAATTGCCGAAATCGTAGAAAAATATGTAGGCAAAGGAAAAGAAGTAGCACTAGAGGGAAAATTAACCTCACGCTCTTATGAAACCAAAGAGGGAGAAAAAAGATATGTTACCGAAGTGGTCGTAGATGAAATCTTGCTTTTAGGAATTAAAGGCGAAAACGCTACTGAATAATTGAAAATTAAAAAGAGAGCGTTCCTATCCAAAAGATGCGCTCTCTTTTTCATTATTAACTTATAAAAAGAAAAAACAATGAAAGATAAAGTTAACAAAATAAAAGCCGATTTGCAACATTTTTGTGGCACAGAAATGTTCTTTAAAATTCCATTAATTGGAACCCGTTTTACTGACGGATTAAAATATTTAGCCAATGAAGCGGAATGCTTTTGGCTGATTACAGATGCGTCCGTAATTGCAAAAAGTTTATCAAATAGAAGTTCTTTTATTACCATTGATTTTAAGCGACTTTCTGAAAAAGAACAGTTTGAAAAGCAATGCGAAGCCATTATTAATTATAGTGATGGAAATGATAAAATTTTTGAAACGCATAGGTATAATGTAACCGATTTTCCTTTGGATGAATTGCGATTATTTTTTGTAGATAATACGCTAATGCTTCCGAGCGAATATTAAAATAGTGTTATGGTATATCTCAATTATACAAACCTCGATAACGAAACCCAACAACGTTTGGTTTCGGTTTCCAAAAAAGATGTTGAGCATAAATTTGGAAATGATTTAAAACGCTACGCCGAAGAACATCATATTGAATATGATACACTTTTGGAAGAAGAAGCTCTAAGAAATTTGTATTCTTATGACTATGTTTTTAATATTTAAAATCGAATTATTAACCCAGGATCTTTAAGTTTTTAAAGGTCTTTTTTTAGTCTTCTATTTTATATTCTGCAACAAAAATATCGGTTTACTAAAGATACTTTTAAACTTCAATCCAAGTACTCTTAAAAAATCTAATTTCAATTCATATTACAGAAAAAGCCATTACATTTTTGGATGTAATGGTATTTTTTTTGTCCCGATAAATCGGGACGAAAAGGAATAGCAAGAGGGTAACACGGCAAGCCGATGTTACAATTTTCAGTTTTTACAAAACACTAGTAAAATCAATGCTTAACAGCGATTGGTTGTTTTTCTTTTTGAATTGTAAGCATTGTTTTTTCAGAAAAACCCCTCGCAGCCCAATAAAAACAACAAATATTTTCAGAAAAAATGGATAAAGGATATGAAAAAGAGCGGTTTGAGAAGCTTGGAATTAAAGCTTCAGTAGCACAACGTTTTCGAGAGTTTTGCAAAGAATTATCCAAATCGCAATCGATGACCTTGCTTTTAATGATTGATTTTTTTGAGGACAATGGCATTTCGCCAAATGAAACTTTAGGGCCAAATATGCAAACCTTGGAGAGCAAAATTAAGAAGCGAATCAATGCAGTAATCGCAATCATAAAAGACATTGAAAAGAACCATGACAAACCCACAACTGCGATGTTGCAATCTTTGTTTATGGAGTTTGAACCAAAGGAACAAAAGCTGATTTTGGAGAAAGACCCCAAAGAAAAGAAAGTACAGTTTGTAGAAAAAAAAGATTCAAATAATCAATTATAAAATCATGTAAAGCGGAGTTTCGGAAAAAATTATTTAAAATTGGAGCTTACAGCGGGTGAACTTGTGAAATTTAGAAAAAACATAAATAATTCTTAAATGAGAAATATACCCATTCTAAAATATGTGTTAAGCGGCAACCTTTGCCTTCTCCTTTAAAGCTCCAAGATGTTTTTACCATATTACTTTCATACCATTTTTCTCGAACTAATTTTGGTGCGTGACCTATAGCTATAGATAATTGTTCTTCATAATCTGTTCAGATAAATTTAAATACTCTGCTGTTATATTAAAACATTGTCAATTAACATATTTAATTGTTTTTTTATAAAATTTACAGGCGTTTACCTTGTTTTGGTTCTTAATAAGCTATATATTTATAAAACCAGTAAGTAAAGTAATTTATTTTGAGGTCATTTATAGTTTTGTCAACAAATCGGCTAACAGCTTGTTTTTTAAGTTTATAAATGATTGATATATAGTATATTGAAAAGGGTGATAGGCTTCCTGCCACCCCGACAAATTAAGCTCAACTTAAATGTTTGAGCTTTTTTTATGTCTAATTATAAAGCCATTTCTTTATAAGGTACAACAGTTTTAAACCCTTTTTCTTTAAAGTATTCAGTAGGGTTTTCTTTTGAAGCCACTAAAACAAAATCGCCACCCCAAGCTCCTAAACTTTTTATAGCACCTTTAAAATCATTAAATAAAAGGTTTTTGACAGGTGTTTGCTTTGTTAGTTTTGATATAATGGTTTCATGTTGGAACATTAAAGTTTTAAAATGGTTTAGAGTATCACAAGTTGTCATTTGAGCTGTAATAGCATTAATCTCACGAATTGCCGATTTTGAATTTTCTTTATGGTCATGATAATGTTTAATACCATCACGACTATTTTGCTTTTTGTTTAAATGGACAAAATATAAGTTTTCAATAAAGGGCGGGTTAAAAACAACTTGTTTTATAATAGGATTGCTATTTTCTAACTGATATGTAATAGGAGTATTATATTGTGCACAAGCAATATCATAACCACTTCCTCCAAAAGTTTGTTTTAAAAGCTGAAAAGCGTCAATAAGAGCCCATTGCGCTATGTTATTGAGTAGTGTGGATGAGGTGCCTAGCCCCCAATGTCGCGGAAAATCTAATGTTGTAGTCACTTTAAATCCGCTATCCGTATTTAAAAAATTAGGACTAAGTTTTTTTGAAGCATTTAATATTTGAAGCAATCTATCTGAAATGTCATTTTTAGGAGTCAACGAGGTAACCATTTGTTTGATTATAAATTCATCTTGAAACCAAACTTGTCCACTTTCATCAAAACTCGTCCAGATAAGTTTAGGCGCTTCTATAGGTTCAATAGATAATGATTGTCCATACTTGGTTGGAATTGCAAGTGATAATGCGCCATCTAGTACAACATACTCTCCTGTTAATAGTAATTTCCCGTTGCTATAACTTCGACTACGCTCAGTTGCCGCTTTGTTATTAGAATTTAAATTTTTTGAGTTCACGGTAGTTAAATGATTTATGTTTTCAGTAGTTGAACTTAGTTGTTCTTCTTTTGATAAACGTAGTCGATTATCGGTTCTGATCATATTTATTTTTCGGTGGCTGAGCGCAGTCGAAGCCACGTTTATCTATTGTCTTAACTTATTAATGGCATCGGTAACAGCACCATGGGTAACAGGGTTATTTTTGAAATATTCGGTTAAGGTTTGTTTTTCAGCATCATTAGCTTCAAACTGATTTAAAATATTCATCAAATGCATTTTCATGTGTCCTTGTTGAATCCCCGTTGTTGTTAAAGAACGAAGCGCAGCAAAGTTTTGAGCCAATCCGGCTACAGCCACAATTTGCATGAGTTCTTTTGCAGATGGTTTGTGTAACAATTCCAAACCTAGTTTTACTAAAGGGTGTAAACCAGTAAGTCCGCCAACGGTTCCTAAGGCTAGAGGGATTTCTATCCAAAATGTAAAAATTCCATGCTCAACTTTGGCATGTGTTAAACTGCTATAGCTTCCGTTTCTAGACGCGTAGGCATGTACGCCAGCTTCAACCGCTCTAAAGTCGTTGCCAGTGGCTAAAACTACAGCATCAATACCGTTCATAATACCTTTATTATGAGTAACGGCGCGGTAAGGTTCAATTTCAGCAATCTTAACAGCTTGAATAAATTTATTGGCGAAGGCTTCGCCAGAAATAGATGCATTTTCGCTTAAATTTTCAACCTTACAGCTTACTTCAGCTCGGACTAAGCAATCTGGAACATAGTTGGACAAAATACTCATGACGATAGTTATCTGTTTTTCTTCTTCAGAAAACAAATCGTATAATGACGCTTCATTTTTAAACGTTTTGGCAAATTGTTCTAAACATGAATTTATGAAATTGGCGCCCATAGCATCTAGTGTTTCAAACGATGCATGAAGCTGGTAATAATTAGGAATATCTGCTGTTTTATTGCGCAACTCAATATCAATTATCCCACCACCACGTTTTTTCATATTATTGGTGATACCATCAGTTTGTTTGATAAGTGTTGCTTTGACATCATTAAAAAACTGTTTTAATTTTTTGAAGTCACCTTTGTAAATAAAATGAACTTGACCAATCTTAGTCGTTGAAATAACAGTAGTTTTAAATCCACCTCTATCTAACCAAAACTTAGCGGCCTTACTTGCAGCAGCTACCACTGAACTTTCTTCAATTGCCATAGGGATGGTATATAACCTATCGTTAATTAAAAAATTAGGCGCTACTCCGAGTGGTAAATAATAATTGGTTATTGTGTTTTCAATAAACTCATCATGAAGTTGTTGTAGCTTTTCGTTATCATTCCAATATTGTTTTAAAACACCTTTGGCATCCTCAGCATTTGAAAAATAAGTATCAACAATCCAATCAATTTTCTTTGATTTAGAGAGTTTGGAAAAGCCGGCAACAGATTTACTCATAATATTATAATTTGCGTTGCAAAGATACTACTCTTGCTATGAATATTGAATAGCTAGGAGAACAAGGCGTTATTTAAGTGTTAATAATGGAGGTTTTTTGCATAATTTTTAGTAAACTTGACAACATTTTGTGAAATAAATAGTTTTTTTGATAAAACATCCTTTTTTAAATAATTTAATTAGTCATTACAATGATTAAGTGAATGTTAGACATCATCACTTTTGAAAAGAAATAAAATAATACATGAAACACTTAAAGTTTTCCCTATTCGTTTGCCTTTTTATTACTACAATTTTATCGGCCCAAACCAAAGACATTACCCTTGAAGATATATGGAAAAATGGAACGTTTAGAACAGAAAGTATGGATGTTTTGCATTCCATGGCTAACGGTCAGCAGTATTCTGTTTTTAATTTTGATAGAGCTACAAGAAGCACATCTATAGATATATATGATTATAAAACCCTTAAAAAGGTAAAAACGTTAGTAAGTTCTGCAAACCTTGATGCCATTCCTTATTTTACAGATTATACGTTTAGTGATGATGAACGTCAAGTCATTTTAGCCACTAACGAAGTGCCTATATACCGTCGCTCATCATTAGGAAATTATTATATATATCATGTTGATGACGAATCTTTATCCTTAATTTCAGAAGACAAAATTCAAGAATCAACGTTTTCACCAGATGGGAAAAAAATTGCTTTTGCTAGAGATAATAACTTGTTTGTAAAAGATTTGAGTTCTAATGAAACTGTTCAAATAACATTTGATGGCAAAAAAAATGAAATCATTAATGGAATTACCGATTGGGTTTATGAAGAAGAATTTGCTTTTGTTAGAGCTTTTGATTGGAATGCTGATAGTAACAAAATAGCATTTATTCGATTTAATGAAGCTAAGGTGCCTGAATTCTCTATGGATATTTACGGCTCAGAACTTTATCAAACACAGCAAGTCTTTAAATATCCTAAGGCAGGAGAAGCGAACTCTGTTGTATCCCTTCACCTTTATGACTTAGAAACCAAAATAACTAAAGCGGTTAAAGTTGATAAAGCTTATAATGATTTTTATATTCCACGCATAAAGTGGACCAATAACCCAGATGTGTTAAGTGCACAATATATTAACAGACATCAAAATGAATTGGATTTATGGATGGTAAACGCCAAAACCAATACTTCTAAATTAGTTGTAGCCGAAAAAGATGAAGCTTATGTTGATGTCACAGATAATTTAACGTTTTTAAAGGACCATAGTTTTATTTGGACGAGCGAAAAAGATGGTTATAATCACATATACCATTATGATAAAAATGGAAAGCTGATTAATCAAGTCACTAAAGGGAATTGGGAAGTAACCAATTATTATGGGTACGACGAAAAAAACAACACTATTTTCTATCAATCCGTAGAAAATGGTTCCATAAATAGAGATGTATACTCTATTAAGTTAAACGGCAGAAATAAAACGAGACTTACTAAAAGTGAAGGCACAAATAGTGCAGCGTTTAGTGCCGACTTTTCTTTTTTTATAAATACATTTTCAAGTGCAACTACACCGCCAGAATATAGTTTGAATAGTGCAGCCTCAGGAAATTTAATTAAAAGCATTAAGGATAATGATGTGTTATCCCAAAACCTTTCAGATTATAAAACATCAAAAAAAGAGTTTAGTACCATTCAGGTTAATAGTAACGATTTAAACATGTGGATGATTAAGCCAGCAGATTTTGATGCCTCTAAACAATATCCTTTATTAATGTATCAATATTCTGGTCCTGGGTCTCAGCAAGTTGCTAACCAATGGAACAGTGCTAATGATTATTGGTATCAACATTTAGCGCAACAAGGTTATGTTGTAGTGTGTGTTGATGGACGTGGAACGGGGTTTAAGGGCGCCGCTTTTAAAAAGGTTACACAAAACGAATTAGGAAAGTATGAAGTTGAAGACCAAATAGCCGCAGCAAAACAGTTAGGTGCTTTGCCTTATATTGATGCCAGCAGAATAGGGATTTGGGGTTGGAGTTACGGAGGCTTTATGAGTAGTAATTGCTTGTTTAAAGGTCATGATGTGTTTAAAATGGCAATAGCTGTTGCACCCGTAAGTAGTTGGCGTTTTTATGATACAATCTATACAGAACGTTATATGACTACGCCTCAGGAAAATGCGAGTGGTTATGATGATAATTCGCCAATAAATCATGTCGGTAAATTAAAAGGCGATTTCCTTCTGGTTCATGGGTCTGCCGATGATAATGTGCATTTACAAAATACAATGCGTTTAGCTGAAGCTTTAATTCAAGCTGATAAACAGTTTGATTGGGCGGTATATCCCGACAAAAATCATGGTGTTTATGGAGGAAATACAAGGCTTCATTTGTATAAAAAAATGACAAACTTTATTAACGAAACACTTGGAGATAAAATTGAAAAGCAAGAAGAAGATAAAGTTAAAGAAGTAAAGATTAAAGGATAACTAACTAATCAACATAATTATATATGGCAACTACGGTATTACAACCACATCAAAAAGAACTTTTTGGACAACCAATAGGTTTGTATGTTTTATTTTTAACAGAAATGTGGGAACGTTTTTCTTATTACGGCATGCGAGCATTATTGGTTTTATACATGACATCGTCTACATTAGGTGATGACGCCAGAGGTGCTGGTTTAGGTTGGACAAGTCAAGAAGCTTTAGCGCTTTATGGATGGTATACCATGCTGGTTTATGTGATGTCTATACCTGGAGGAATGATAGCAGATAAACTGATTGGACAAAAAAAAGCCGTTCTAGTTGGGGCTATAGTACTATGTTTGGGTCATGGTGTTTTGGTACTCACAGACATTTGGGCATTTTATACAGGGCTAGGCTTGGTTATTCTTGGTGTAGGCTTATTAAAACCAAATATATCCACAATGGTTGGAGGACTTTACAAAGAAGGCGATATAAGACGAGACAAAGGCTTTAGTATATTTTATATCGGTATTAATTTAGGGTCACTTTTAGCAACAATGACTGTTGGATTGGTTGTTGCTAAATGGGGTTGGCATGCTGGTTTTGGATTGGCTGGGGTTGTTATGGTTTTAGGTTTGATTAATTATGTGGGCGGTCAAAAGTATTTAAAGGAAGTTGGTAATTTTATTTCAACTAAAAATGATGAAAATGAGGTGTCATACGGTGCGCTGTATTCAAAACTTTTTAGTTCACCTAAACAATTAACTATAGTAGGGATTTTGTTTTTACTTTCTATTTATGGTTGGTTTACTTTAGAATGGGGGTTTGGCTTGTTGTTTATATTCTTAACAGCAATTTCAGCATTATTAATTATGATTTATAAAGAATTAGATTCTCAAGTATACAAAGACCGTTTTTTGGTGTTGTTATTGTCATTTATTATGGTTATCATATTTTGGGGAGCATTCGAACAAGCAGGTGGATTAATGAATTTGTATACGGATACAAAAACAGACCGAATGTTATTTGGATGGGAAATCCCTACAGTAATGTTTCAAAGTTTAAATGCAGGGTTTATTATACTTTTTGCCACACTAATTGCTAGTATTTGGGCAAAACGAAAGCTTAAAGGACGAGAAGCCTCCTCATTATTTAAAATGGCCCTTGGTATAATTATTATGGGCTTTGGGTTCCTGTTTATGGTGTTTGCAGCCATGGAATTTGATAAATCAGGTACATCAAGTATGGTTTGGTTAGTGTTGGCGTATTTGTTTCATACTATAGGGGAGTTATGTATCTCGCCAGTGGCACTATCTTTTATCACTAAATTAGCACCGGTTAAGTATGCTTCTTTAATGATGGGAGTTTATTTTGCGGCTACAGGTTTAGGTAACAAAGTTGCTGGACTAGTAGGAGAGTCTGCTAGTGAATTTGGAGAACTTACCATTTTTTCTGGAATAGTCGTTTTTACAGTCGTTTTTGGCCTTTTATTTATAGTGATTTTAAAACCACTTAAGCGTTTAACACATGGAGCCGAAGAAAGTGAACGTATTTTAAAGAATGAAGAAGCTGAAGGCTTCGAGTTAGCAGACAATTAAAAAAATATTCAAAACCCTTAATTTAGAGGGTTTTTCTACACTAACCATTAAAGTTTTTTATGAACACAGATATTGAAAATCTTTTTAAAGATAAAGTTATAGGGCACCCAGCAGGTTTATTTGTTATCTTTTTTACAGAAATGTGGGAACGTTTTTCATTTTATGGAATGAAAATTCTTTTAGTTTTATTTTTAACAGCACCATATTTAAGTGATAATCCAGGTTGGGAATGGTCACGCGAAAATGCTTTAGCTTTAATAGGTACGTATTCTTCGCTTTTGTATTTAACCCCAATAGTTGGGGGCTACATTGCTGATAAAATAACGGGTTATAAATGGGCTGTAATTATAGGCTGTTTTATTATGATGCTTGGTCATTTAGCCATGGTTTTTGAAACCACATGGTCATTATATCTAGGTTTGGCATTATTGGTAATTGGAACTGGGTTTTTTAAGCCTAATATGACTTCTATGATTTCAGAAATGTATAAAGGAAAAGAAGCTAAAAAGGATGGTGCTTACACCATATATTACATGGGTGTAAATGCTGGTGCTTTTTTCGGAATGATGCTTTGCGGGTATTTAGCGGAAAATATTGGATGGAGTTACGGGTTTGGATTGGCCGGGATATTTATGCTTGGTGGATTAATCCAATTTTGGTTGGCTAAAGATTTATTTGGTCAAATTGGGGAGCGCCCTTCAAAAGTTCATGAAGTTGAATTGCCTCAAAATATTACTGAAGAAGCTCCAAAAGATCATAACACATCGGCTACAAAAAAACTAAACCCGTTTACAACATTGGATAAAATACTAATAGTCTTATCTGCGTTAGGAGGGTTGTTGTACCTGTTTAACGACCCCATGTCAAAAATTGGTAATATAAATATGCTGCCTTTTAACTTAGGTGGTTTGGATGGTTCCAGTGCAACTGTTTTAATAGCTTTAATATTGTTTTTGTATCTAATTATCTCTAGAATGTCTAGATATGATGCCATAATTAGAGATAAAATAATAGCAGTATCTATTTTTGGAATTTTTACTGTTTTTTTCTTTGGAGCTTTTGAGCAATCTTTAGGGTCTATGACCCTTTTTGCAAGAGATTACACAGCAAGAGCATTAACAGGAAATTCAGCATTAATATTTAAAATTATAGATACTATACTAACCATAGTGCCTTTAGCAATTATAACATGGGTATTGTATTTACTTTTTAAGAAAACATATTCAAAAATACCCTATTCGAATATCGTGCTAGGAGCAACATTTGTTTTTTTATGGTATGTGGTGTTTTATAAAATAAATAATGAGTTTAGCAAGGAAACCACCGAGGTTGGTGCATCGTGGTTTGGGATTTTAAATTCATTTTTTATAATCACATTAGCACCTCTGTTTTCCAAATGGTGGGAAAGTAAATATAACCCTAGTGTAGCTATGAAATATGGTATAGGTCTTATTTTGTTAGGCCTAGGGTTTGGTATATTGGTATTTGGAACAATAGGCATTCCACAAGGTGCCAAAACAGCTTCTGTAAGTATGATTTTTTTAATTCTAGCTTATTTGTTTCATACCATGGGCGAGTTGTGTATTTCACCAGTAGGTTTATCGTATTTAAGTAAACTGGTGCCTGGGCGAATGATTGGATTTATGTTTGGAATTTGGTATTTAGCAATTGCTATTGGTCAAAAGGCAGCAGGAACCATGGGGGGTATGATCGATAAAATTACCGAACAATACTCGTTAAGTACTTTCTTTTTAATATTTACTTTAGTGCCCATGGGGGTTGGTTTAGTGTCCATGGTACTAAATCCAGTTCTTAAAAAGCTGATGCATGGTGTCCGTTAATCGAAAAAAACGTTAAAAAATATTCAAATAAGCCTTGGTTTAGCTCATTTTTTGTAAGTTCGGAACAACTTTTGCAACTTAAACTGTTATGAAAAAAGTATTATTTACATTGTTTTTGGCTGTTTTGATATCTGCCAGCAGTATTGCCCAAGAGAGATTGACTTGGCATACGGACATGGAAAAAGCATTTGATATTGCTACTAAAGAAAATAAAAAACTCTTCTTGTTCTTTACAGGGTCAGATTGGTGTGGTTGGTGTATCAAATTACAAAATGAGGTTTTTAAAACTTCAGATTTTGAAAAATGGGCGAATGATAATGTGGTTTTAGTAGAACTGGATTTTCCTAGAAGAACACCACAAGAAGAAACGCTTAAGGCCCAAAACAGACAATTACAAGGCATGTTTCAAGTAAGAGGTTACCCAACAGTACATATTGTCCAACCCGAAAAAAATCCAGAAGGCAGGAAGAATTTAAAAAGCCTAGGTAAAACTGGTTTTGTTCGTGGTGGGGCTCAAAAATGGTTGGCTGTTGCAAACAATATTATTAAAGGAAGTAGTTAAATAGTTTAATAATCTATAATGAAAGCTCCCTTTTTACCTGTTTGGTGAAAAGGGAGCTTTCTTTTTTTGCAAATAGTTTCCCATCGTGCAACGTACGATTTGTAATTGCTGCCATCTGCAATAATCTGTTGAGGTTTAATGGAGTCTATTAGCCGATTTAAATTTACTTTTGGCGATTGCCTAAGTAAAATATAATCAGGTTTAAACAATTTTACATTATAAACGCCTAAGCTATCAACAATCAAAAGTGTTTTATTTTTAAGTTGATAAATAGGTTGCATCGGCACTTCTTTATTGTTTTTAAAATGGTTCCCAACAGCATAATCTTTAATCGTGTTATTTTTTAATTTTGTTAAGCTATCCAAATCATGCGATACTAAAATTGTATTGTTTTGTAGGTTTCCTAAAAGGCTATGTTTGCTTTTATGAAATACTATAAATGCATTTGAGGGTTTATTGTAGTTGGTGTAAATAACACTAATTTGAGCAACTAATACAACAACCAAAAAGACTCTTAAAGTTGAATAGTTCTTTTTAATTAAGAACCTAATAAACGAAATAATCAGAAAATATGAAACTAAAACATATAAGAAGCTAAATGGAATATCTTTAAATAAAAATGATTCTTGAGTAGAAATCCATTTTACAAAATTATTCATGAAGCTAATAATACTTCCGTAGATATTTGAAACTAATTGAGGAAGTAGATTTAAAACCGCGAGAACAAGAACAAGTATACCAAATCCTAAAATGACACCTAAAAAAGGAATAATGACCAAATTTGAAATAAAAAACAAACTTGGGAATTGATGAAAATAAAATAAACTTAACGGAATAATTCCAATCTGTGCAGACATGGTTACTGTAAACGTGTGCCAGTAAAAATCAATAATTTTGTTTTTAGGAACCCATAATTTGTATAAAATTGGGTCAAGGCTAACAATAGAGAAAACTGCCAAATAACTTAACTGAAACCCAACATCAAATATAAACAAGGGTTTAAAAAGCAAAATAATAAACACACTAATGGCTAATGTGTTGTATATGTTGGTTGGCCTTTTTAGGTTTAGAGCAATGGCGACAATACTAAACATAGTTACCGCACGCGTTATAGAAGGCGAAAGTCCAGCTATTAAGGCAAAGCTCCATAGCATACTTACTAGAAGTATTGTTTTTATAAGTTTTCCATGTTTAAAACGTTCTAAAGGTTTTAAAACAAAACTTAAGATTAATAAAATAATCCCCACATGTAAGCCTGAAACTGCTAATATATGGATGACGCCAGCATTGGTATAACTGTTGTATATGTCCTTGCTAAGCTCTTGTCGTTGTCCTAATAAAAGGGCGTTAATTATGGAACGCTCATTTGGTTTGAAGTTGTAAGGTTTTAGCTTTTTATTGATGTATTGACGGGTGTTATCAGCTAAACCCAGTAAAGTTTGTGTGTCGGATTCGACATATAAAAGCGATTCATTTGTTGCATAGAGTTGATGGTAAATATATTTTTTATCTAAAAAATTTTTGTAATCAAATTGATGAGGATTCAAAGGGTGCGTTAAATCGTTAAACGCTGTTTTGCTTATAAAAATTGCATCAACCTTTAAAGGTGTTTGAAGTGAATCTTTCGCAATGTTTAAAAGCGATTTTCCACTGACTTCTTTAGTATTAACTTTTAGAATATCAATAATATATTTGTTATAATAAGTATTGGATTTTAAGACTTCTTTAATTCTAAAAGTAATGGTTTTTAAAGTATCTTTTTCAGTTAAAAGTTCCTGAGTATAATGGTTAGAAAAGTTTTTTTGATTATGGATATTAGTAGTTAGTATTCCAATTGAAATCATTAAACCAAAAGCAAAAAGGCCAAACCAAATAGTTTTTATAAATTGCTTTTTTGCAACCAAATAAAAGATAAACAAAATAGTTAATAACGAAGTGGATAGAAGTAAAGATGTCTTAAGAGGTATATCAATTAAATAACCAATAACAACGCCTATAATAAGGCAAATTGTTAACTTAATTATTGTGAAATTGAGTAGTTGCATACACTTGTAAGAATAAATACCTTATAAAATCCGTCTAGCTTCGTGGAATGCTTTTAGCCAGTAAGTTTCGTTTAGACCAGACACAATAACACCTTTGCTAGTCGTTGCATGTATGAATTTTATGTTGTTATCTTTAATGTCAACAACTAAACCCACATGGTTAATAGCGTTTCTTCGGTTTCCAGTTTTGAAAAACAACAAATCACCTTTAAGTATTTTTTTTAATGAAATCTTATAGCCTTTTTTAGCCATATCCCTAGATATCCTTGGCAGAAAAACATCATAGGATTTAAAAGATTCATAAACTAAACCAGAGCAATCCATACCAGTTTTTGTCGTGCCACCCCATTTGTAGCGAACACCCTTAAACTGTTGTGCGTAGCCTATAATATTATCTGTCCTGGATGTAGGCAGTTTTAATACTTTTGAATTGATTTCTGAGGTTTTACTTTTATGCTTTTTGGCGATATTTTTTGTGGAAACAGCTTTTTTGTTTGTTGTGAGTTTTGATGATTTACAACTGCTAAAACTTAAGATTAATATAAATATTAAAGCTATTTTTTTCATCTAAAGCATTAAGATTTAATAGACTTGTAGATTAATTTAGCTGTTTTTTTACTAGCACCTTTTCCACCCAAAGCTTTTTCCAATTCATAATAATCTAAAAATAGTTTTTTACGTGATTCGGGATTCAAGATTTTATCCAATTCCGCCTTGAGTCTTTTTTTGTTGAAATCATTCTGTATGAGTTCAGTAACAACTTCTCTGTCCATAACTAAATTTACTAATGAAATAAATTTTAAAGTGATGATACGTTTGGCAATATAGTACGAAACAGTACTACCTTTGTAGCAAACCACTTGCGGAATTTTAAACAAAGCAGTTTCTAAAGTAGCCGTTCCCGAAGTGACTAAAGCAGCAGTGGAAATACTCAGTAAATCATAGGTTTTGTTTGAAATAAATCTAACGTCATAAGATTTTATAAAAGTTTCATAAAAACTGTAATCTTGACTAGGTGCACCAGCAATAACAAATTGATAGTTAGGATAGTCGTTAACCAAACTCAGCATCACAGCAAGCATTTTTGTTATTTCCTGTTTTCTGCTTCCAGGGAGTAACGCTATTATGGGTTTATCTCCTAATTTGTGCTGTTCTTTAAATTGAATGTCATTAACTTGTTTTCTATTGGCTATGGCGTCAATTAGAGGATGTCCAACAAATGTAACCTCATAGCCATGTTTTTTATAAAAAGGTTCAACAAAAGGTAAAATGACGTACATAGCATCAATATCGCGTTTTATGGCTTTAACTCTGCTGGCTCTAGAGGCCCAAACCTGTGGCGAAATATAATAATTGGTTCTAAAACCTTCCTGTTTTGCCCATTTGGCTATACGCAAATTGAATCCTGAATTATCAATAAAAACAATAACATCGGGGTTGAATTGTTTTATATCGTTTTTACAAATAGAAAAGTCCTTAAAGATTTTTGAGAGGTTCATGATAACTTCAATAAACCCCATAAATGCCCGTTCTTTATAATGCTTTACTAATGTACCGCCAACAGATTGCATAAGGTCGCCACCCCAAAATCTAATATCTGCATTTACATCTTGATTTTGCAATGCTTTCATTAGGTTTGAGCCATGTAAATCACCCGACGCTTCTCCAGCAATAATATAATATTTCATTATTTAGAAGAGTTTAAAAACAAAAGTGAAAACAGCAATAAAAACGGTTATTAATAACACACCTCTTGCACGGTAATCTTGTTTCTTTTTTATAAAAATAAAAAAAGCCACTAAATTTAAAATAGCACCTAAACTAATTAGTTTTCCTAAAAAGCCTTCATCGGCCGCCGCTTGAATAACTGTTGTAAAATCATCACCTTTTCCTAATAAGCTAGCAGTAAAATATAAACCAATAGCATTGGCTATTAGACCAACAAACATACCAATGAAAATATCTTTTTTAATCATTTAAATTCCAAGTGTTTAAATCTTTTATAAAACGGTGAGCTGTTAAATCAAACTGAGAAGGAACAACCGATACATAGTTGTTTTCAAGTGCCCATTCATCAGTATCCTCTCCATTATCTAAATTAACAAATTTACCAGTAAGCCAGTAATAATCTTTTCCTTGTGGTGTTTGGCGTTTGTCAAATTCTTCAACCCAATTCGCTTTGGCTTGTCTACACACTTTAATGCCTTTAATGTGGCCTTCGGAACTATTGGGGATATTTACATTGAGAACAATACCATTGGGCAACCCGTGTTTTAGAACATTTTCGGTAACGGATTTAACAAATGGTTTAGATGCTTCAAAATTAGCATTCCAAGTATAATCCAATAAAGAAAAACCAACAGCGGGAATACCTTCAATACCCGCTTCAATAGCAGCACTCATTGTGCCAGAATAAATAACATTTATAGATGAATTTGAACCATGATTAATCCCAGAAACACAAAGGTCTGGTGTTCGGTCTAAAATTTCTCTAATAGCTAGTTTTACGCAATCCGCAGGAGTGCCAGAGCAACTATATTCTTTTTGAGGTCCATCATCTATAAAAACTTGCTCAGCATATAACGTGGAATTTAATGTAATAGCATGTCCCATGCCGCTTTGTGGACTATCTGGAGCGACCACAACAACATCGCCAAGCGTGTTCATAATATGAATTAAAGCTCTAACACCAGGTGCACTAATGCCATCGTCATTTGTAACTAGAATAAGTGGTCTTTTTGTCATTAATAGCTTTGTATAACACCGCTAAAATACATAATTTCGTCAGTAAATGCCTAATTTCTTCGGTTTAACAAAAAATTAGTAGCGATTGCCTGTATTGGCATGGTTTTTTCTTTATTTTAGTAAAAAATATGTTGTACTTTCCATAAGCTACCAAATACTAATAGATGAAGAATATTATGAAAAGGAATTATAAAATACTATCGTTATTGCTACTTCTTGCATTTGCATCTTGTAGTTTTACCTCAAAAAAATTTAGTAATCCTGATAAAGATAAATTATTAATTCAGATCATAACCTTTGTGCTAGAGCAAGGTCATTTCGACCCTATAGCATTGGATGATGATTTTTCTGCGGAATTATTTGACGATTATATAGAAATCTTAGACCCTGTTAAAAGGTATTTCTACGAATCTGATTATAAAGATTTTGAAAAGTTCAAATTAACTATTGATGATCAACTAAAGACGACTGATATCACGTTTTTTAATGTCGTTAACGAGCGCATGTTAAAGCGTATTGAAGAAGCCAAGGATATTTATAAAGAAGTCCTTTCGCAACCTTTTGATTATAATATAGATGAGACTTTTGATACCAATTACGAAAATAGTGCCTTTGTAAAAAATAGAAAACAAATGAAAGAGCGTTGGAGGCAACAGCTTAAGTTTTCTACACTATCTAATTTAGACGATTTATATAAACAAGAAAAATTAGCTAAAGAAAACGATGCGTCTTATGTAATGAAGACTAATGAACAAATTGAAAAAGAAGCTCGTGAGGCGACATTAAATTCCATAAACATCTTTTTTGAAGATTATATTGATGATCAAAGACGTGAAGATTGGTTTGCGGTTTATGTGAATACCATTGTTGAAGAATTTGATCCGCATACTTACTATTTAGCGCCCAGAAATAAAGAGGATTTTGATCAGCGTATGTCTGGAAAATTGGAAGGTATAGGGGCTAGGTTGCAAAAGCGTATGGATTACATAAAAATAGTGGAATTGATTTCTGGTGGACCAGCTTGGAGAAGTAAAGAGCTAGAGGTTGAGGATATTATTCTGAAGGTGAAGCAAGAAGATGAAGAGTTTCCAGTAAATATTGTAGGAATGCGTATAAACGACGCTATAAAATATATTAAAGGTCCTAAAGGAACAAAAGTGACATTAACCGTTAAAAAAGTGGACGGTACACTTAAAGATATTGTTATTACCAGAGATATTGTAGAATTGAATGAAACCTATGCAAAATCATCGATAGTAGATAAAGATGATAAAAAGTTTGGAGTAATTAATTTGCCCGCTTTTTATGTCGATTTTCAAGATTATAAAAATGTGAATGCTGCTAAAGACGTGAAAAAAGAAATCGAGCGTTTAAAGCAAGAAGGTGTGGAAGGTTTGGTTTTGGATTTGCGTAATAATGGAGGTGGTTCATTGCCGGCCGTAGTAGATATGGCAGGTTTGTTTATACAAGATGGCCCTATAGTTCAAGTGCGCTCAACCGGCGAGGCAAAAGAGGTTTTAAAAGACAGGGATAAGTCTATTGCTTGGGATGGGCCCTTTGTGATTTTGGTAAATGAAATTTCAGCATCAGCTTCCGAAATTATGGCAGCTGCTATGCAGGATTATAAACGTGCTATTATTATTGGTAGTAAACAAACCTATGGAAAGGGTACAGTTCAAAATGTGATTAATTTGAACAACATGCTTAGAAATAATACAAGTGGCGATTTAGGGGCTTTGGCATTAACGACCCAAAAATATTATAGAATTAATGGTGGTTCTGTGCAATTAGAAGGTGTTAAGAGTGACGTAAAAGTTCCTGGGCGTTTTAGTTTTATTGATGTAGGTGAAAAGGATAAAGAGAATCCATTGCCTTGGGATGAAATTTCTGCAGCAACTTATACAACATGGGAAAACTACTTTGATTACAATGCAACTATTAAAAAGAGTGAGGAACGTATGAGTAATAATGAGCAATTAAAGCTTATTGAAGATAATGCCAAATGGGTTAAAAGTAAAATTGACGAAACAGTTTACTCACTAAACTACAAAACTTATAAATCTAAAATAGAGGCTAATGAGTTAGAATCTAAAAAGTTTGATGCTATTTCAAAGTATAAAACGAATTTGACTTTTGATTCGCATAGTTATGAAAAGAACCTTTTTAAACAAGATACAACCGATTTAAAAGAAAAGCGTCAGCGTTGGCACGAAAGCTTAAGTAAAGATGTTTATATAGAAGAAGCGCTTAATGTATTAGAGGATTTAAAAACATCATATCCTATTAAAAAGGTGGCTTCCGCTGTCAAGGTAAAGAACTAATTATTTTATGGGTAAATTAAACTCACTAAGACAACTGGCGCTCCAAAAGTTTAAAAAAAACTTCTGGGGCGTTTTTAGTTTCTGTTTTATTGTTTTTGTTGGTTTGGTATCTGTATTTGCTTATGTATTTGCACCGGATAACTCGCGATATGCCAATCAAATGCATTTGGCAATTCACTCTAAAAAGCCAGGTTTTAAAGTAACCATGCTCACAATTCCATCAAAAATAGAAGCCAATCAAAGTGCTTTTGATAAAATGTTCTTTGGAAAAAAAAACACAGAAACTGAAATTCCTATTTCAGAATATAGTTTTAAAGACGATGTTTTAATATATAAAGAATATGCCTCTGATGGGTTAGAAGGCGCAGAGAAAACAATCCATATTAGTAAATTTCCAAACCATTCCGTAACCCAATTTATAAAAGAAAAAAACTTTCTGTTTGGTACAGATAAATATGGACGCGATTTATTAAGTCGGGTTTTAGTAGGGGCAAGAATCTCCTTTTTTATAGGCTTTGTAGCAGTTTTTATATCACTAGTTATCGGTGTTTTCATGGGGAGTCTAGCAGGCTATTTTGGTGGAAAGGTAGATACTGTTATCATGTGGATTATTAATGTTACTTGGTCCATACCAACCTTGTTATTGGTTATCGCCATAACCCTAGCTTTAGGAAAAGGGTTTTGGCAGGTGTTTATAGCCGTAGGGCTTACGATGTGGGTAGAAGTAGCTAGGGTTGTACGTGGACAAATAATTAGCGCTAAAGAAATGCAGTATGTAACCGCGGCTAGAGCTTTAGGTTTTAAGGATTACAGAATTATTACCAAACATATTTTGCCAAATATAATGGCCCCCGTTATTGTAATTTCTGCAGCTAATTTTGCAGCAGCTATTTTAATTGAAAGCGGACTTAGTTTCTTGGGTATTGGAGCACAACCACCCATGGCAAGCTGGGGTGCTATGATTAAAGATCACTATAATTATATTATTCTTGGTAAACCCTATTTAGCTATGATTCCTGGATTTTGTATTATGAGTTTGGTTATGGCATTTATGCTGATTGGGAATGCGTTACGGGATGCTTTAGATGTGAAGAATTAGTTTGAGATAATTAACTTTATTTTGTTTTTTAAATTAGTTTTTTGTTGCTCAAACAAATATAAAAAACACTAAAAAAGAAGGAGTGTTGGTTATTATAACTCCATGTTCTCATTTAATTTATCAATATATGCTAAAACGTCATCTTTTCCAATAGCTTTAGACGAAGAGGTGATAAAATAATTAGGCATATCCTCCCAAGTTTCTAAAAGTACTTTTTTGTAGTCCTCTACATGATTTTCAATAGCCTTAGGTTTTAGCTTATCAGCTTTAGTAAAGATGATTGAAAACGGAATACCGTGTTCCCCTAGCCATTGCATAAATTCTAGGTCTATGGCTTGTGGCTTGTGTCTAATATCAATTAAAACAAATGCCGTAACCAATTGTTCGCGCAACGCAAAATATTGAGTTATAAATTTCTGAAAGGTCTTTTTTGAGCTTTTAGATACACGTGCATAACCATAACCAGGTAAATCAACAAGGTGCCAGTTTTTATTAATTAAAAAATGATTAATAAGCTGAGTTTTTCCAGGTCTTCCAGAAGTTTTAGCCAAACTTTTTCGGCTAGTCAACATATTTATTAATGAAGATTTGCCAACATTACTTCTGCCAATAAAAGCGTATTCAGGAAGCCTGCTTTTTGGGCACTTAGCAACATCAGAGTTGCTCATAACGAATTCGGCAGACTTAATTTTCAAATTAGGCTTTTTAAATATTAAAATGCTCTTTTCTCCAACCAAGCATCCATAATACCATTAAACTCATCAGGGTGTTCCATCATAGCCGCATGTCCACATTTGTCTATCCAAAACAATTCAGAATCTGGTAAAAGTTCATTAAATTCCTCGGCAACTTCAGGAGGGGTTACATTATCATTTTTTCCCCAAATTATACACGTTGGTGTTTGCATTTTTGGCAAGTCTTTAGCCATATTGTGCCTAATAGCACTTTTGGCAATAGCTAAGGTTTTTATTAATTTATTACGATCGTTTACAGTTTCGTAAACTTCATCAACAATCTCTTTTGTAGCTACAGCAGGATCGTAAAACACATCTTGGGCTTTCTTTTTTATGACCTCGTAATCGCCACGTTTGGTATAGCCACCACCCATAGCACTTTCGTAAAGTCCAGAGCTTCCGGTAATAATAAGTGCTTTTACCGTTTCAGGATACATTTTTGTGTGATACAGGCCAATATGTCCGCCTAAAGAATTTCCTAGAACAATAACGTCTTTATAGCCTTTAAAAACAATAAAGTCGTGCAAGTATTTAGCGAAACTTTTTACGGTGGTTTTTAGCAAGGGCATCGTATATATTGGCAATTCTGGAATAAGGACTTTGTAGCCTTTTTCGCTAAAATAATCTGTCACAGAACTAAAGTTGCTCAAGCCGCCCATAAGGCCGTGTAGCACAATTATAGGTGTGCCTTCGCCTGCTTCAATATAGCTGAATTTTTTTTCTTTTTTTAAATGATGCGTCATTAATCAGTCAGTCAATAAAAACAAATATAGTTATTTCATTGATATTTCCACTATAATAATTTTTTTCAAGTAAAATTGAAATTTCATCAAAAACAAAACCACCATAAATTTTTTAACAGAGATGTTAACAAATCAATTATTTAAAAATGGAAGGCTTTAATCTAGTGTAAGATAGCGCCAGTATTGCTTTTGGTTTTCTTATTTGGGTTTTAAGATTACTTTAATCGAAAATTTATCAACAAAGTGGTAGGAAGTGGTAAAATATGGTAAATTTTGAATATATTTGAAACTTAAACTTTAAAACTTTCATAAAAACCGCTTTGGACTTAATTACAGGAACATACGATTGTAAAGTTGATGCAAAAGGCAGGTTAATGATGCCTATTGCTATCAAAAAGCAGTTGTCTTCTATTTTACAAGAAGGATTTGTAATGCGTCGTTCGGTATTTCAAAAGTGCATTGAGCTTTACCCTATAGCAGAGTGGCAAGTGTTGATGCAGAAAATGAATAAGTTAAATAAGTTTAAAAAGAAGAATAACGATTTTATCCGAAGGTTTACTGCAGGGGCTAAAATGGTTGAGGTTGATGTGAATGGAAGATTGTTGATTCCAAAGGATTTAACGGTTTTTGCAAAGATTTCAAAAAATATAGTGGTGGCTTCTGCTATCAATATTATTGAAATTTGGGATAAAGATTTATACGAACAAGCCATTGACGATGCAGCTGATGATTTTGCGGATCTGGCTGAAGAAGTTATGGGACAAGATGACGATGACCATGGAATATCATAACCCTGTACTACTGAAGGAAACTGTAGATGGTTTGAATATTCGTCCTGATGGTGTTTATGTGGATGTGACATTTGGCGGCGGCGGACACAGTAAGGAAATACTAAAACGACTTGGTGATAAAGGTAGATTGTTTGCTTTTGATCAGGATCTAGACGCTCTTAAAAATACAATTAACGATAGTAGGTTTGTGCTTATTCATGAGAATTTCAGATACGTAAAACGCTTTTTAAGATTTCATGGTGTAAAGCAGGTCGATGGTATTTTGGCAGATTTTGGTGTGTCTTCACATCAGTTTGATGTAGCCGAACGTGGGTTTTCTACACGTTTTGAAGCGGATTTAGATATGCGAATGAATCAGCAAAACGAGTTGTCTGCTTTTCATGTGGTTAATGAATACGAAGAAGAAAAATTGAAACAGGTGTTTTTGGAATATGGTGAATTGCGTGCAGCACCAGCAATGGCAAGATTAATTGTCGCCTATAGAAAAACGAAACCTATCATAACGAGTGAGCAGTTAAAAACTGTTTTAAAAAAGTTTTTACCACCACGTCATGAGAATAAAGTTTTGGCTCAAATTTACCAAGCGATTAGAATAGAAGTGAATCAGGAAATTGAGGCTTTAAAAGAGTTTTTGCAACAAACACCAGAGGTTTTATATAAAGGTGGACGGTTAAGTTTTATATCCTATCACTCTTTAGAAGATAGATTAGTTAAGCGTTTTATTAGAAACGGTATGTTTGAAGGAGAGCCAGAGCGTGACATGTTTGGGAATTTTGAAGTGCCGTTAAAAAAAGTAAATGGATTGATTGTGCCTACAGCGGAAGAAATAAAAATTAATAACCGAGCAAGAAGTGCAAAACTTCGAATAGCAGAGAAATTATAAATGAAAAAAAACATTTATAACATATTAAAAGGAACTTTTTTAGTAAGTGATGATTCCTTTAGAAATTGGAGATTTATCCTGTTTATTTCCGGACTGGCTATTATCATGATTGCAAGTTCGCATAGTGCAGACAAAAAAGTATATGAAATAGCGCGATTAAAAAATGAAGTTAAAGAAATGCGTTCCGCTTTTGTTGATGGTCGTTCCAAACTTATGCGGCTTAAAATGGAATCACATGTTATAAAAGCCATGAAAGAAAAGGGGTTAGCTATATCGGAAAACCCACCACAAAAAATAAAAGTAAAAAAACAAAATTAAATTAGGTTTTGGCAGTAAACGAAAAAGGCATATTAAACCGATTATATTTTATAGCAGGATGTATGTTCATCTTCGGAATTGCTGTGGTGTTTAAATTGCTAAGTATTCAGTTCTTACAAGGCGATAAATATAAGGCCTTAGCTACTGAACGTGTGGTCAAAGATGTTATCATTCCTGCAAATAGAGGAAATGTGTATTCCGTTAATGGAAATTTATTAGCGACTTCAATTCCTAAATATGATATTCGTTTAGATGCTTTAACATCTTCAAATAAAACATTCGAAAAGTATGTAAAGCCGTTTTGCGATTCACTATCAGAATACACAGGAAAATCTTCAGCCAAGCTTGAAAAAGCTATTAGGCGTGCACGTGTCAATAAGAATAGGTATTATCTATTGGCAAGAAATATCGGTTATTCAGATTATATACGAATAAGGAATTTTCCATTATTAAAGTTAGGGGCTTTTAAAGGCGGGTTAATTGTTGAGCAAACTACAAAACGAGAACACCCCATGGGAGGTATTGCGCAAAGAACGATTGGTTATGAGCGTGTAGATGATAAAGGAAATGTAACACGGCCAGGAATTGACGGTGCATTTGGGGTAAAGTATTTACGAGGTGTTGATGGTCAAAGAAAAAAACAACAAATAGGAAAAGGGCAATGGAAACCTTTAAGCGATGCTAACGAAATTGAGCCAAAAGACGGATATGATGTGTATACAACAATTGATGTAAATATACAGGATATAGCACATCATGCGCTTTTGAAGCAATTAGAACTGTATGAAGCTGAGCATGGTTGTGTGGTTGTTATGGAAGTAGAAACAGGTGAAATTAGAGCAATCTCAAATCTAGGAAGAACAAGTAGTGGTAAATATTACGAAAAGTTAAACTATGCTGTTGGCGAAAGTCATGAGCCAGGTTCTACATTTAAAGTTATGGCTCTAATGGCAGCTTTAGAAGATAAAGTTATTGATACGGCTACAGTTGTAGATACTAAAAAGGGAAGAAAACGATTTTATGGAAGATATATACATGATTCGAAACGAGGTGGTTATGGAGAAATTTCTGTAGCTCGAGCATTGGAAGTATCATCAAATATAGGATTGGCTACCATTATAGATGAACACTATTCTGAAAAACCAGAAAGATTTCTTAATCGAATTAAAGCATGGAAATTGAATAAGCCATTAGGAGTTTCCATTATAGGTGAAGGTGAGCCAGATATTCCAGAGCCAGGAGATAAAAAATGGAGTAAAAATGCATTGCCGTCTATGGCTTATGGGTATAATTTAGAGTTAACGCCGCTTCAGACTTTAGCATTCTATAATGCTATAGCGAATGATGGAGAACTTATAAAGCCAAGGTTTTTAAAAGCAATAAAAGAGTTTGATAAGGAAATTGAAACTTTTAATAAAGAAGTTATTGTTAAAAAAATCTCTTCAGATGAAACTTTAAATAAAACGAAAGAAATATTAAAGCATGTAGTCGTTAGAGGGACCGGGAAGAAGTTATACTCAAAAACTTTTTCTATGGCAGGAAAAACAGGTACAGCCAGAACAGAATATTGGATGAAAGATTGGGAAGATAACCCAAGATACATTTCATCTTTCTCTGGATATTTTCCTGTTGAAAACCCAAAGTATTCTTGCATTGTAGTCATTCATAAGCCAAGTACAGAAGTTGGGTTTTACGGCGCAGATGTTTCAGGACCCGTATTTAAAAGAGTAGCTCAAAAAATATACACAGACACGCCTTTGATAGATGAAGTTAACTCGCTTGAAGTTAAAATGGGAACAGTTGAAGACGAGTATGAAAGCTTTTATAAAACAGCTCAAACTTATAAAACCATTATGCCAAATGTTGTAGGTATGCCAGCTATGGATGCTATAGTGCTTCTGGAAAATATGCAGGTAGATCTTAAAGTGAAATTGAATGGCAATGGTATTGTAAAGGCGCAATCAATCAAAAAAAGCACAAAGTTAAAAGATAAACAAACCATAGTTTTAAAAGCATCATGATAGCATTAAAAGACATATTATATAAGGTAACTATCAACGCGGTTGTTGGAAGTACAAATATAGATGTGTTAGATGTTGATTTTGATTCTCGTAAAATTACAGATGGTAATTTGTTTGTAGCCACTCGAGGTACAATTGCAGATGGTCATGATTTTATTGATACAGCTATAGAGAAAGGCGCAAAAAGTATTGTTTGCGAAGCCTTGCCAAAAAAAATAATCGATGGTGTTACCTATATAGAGGTGGAAAACTCCAGTAAAGCTCTAGCAATTATAGCTTCAAATTTTTATCAAATACCATCAGAAAACTTAAGATTAGTTGGAGTTACCGGGACTAATGGAAAAACTACAGTAGCAAGCTTATTGTATCAATTGTTTAAAAAAGCAGGATATAAGGTAGGCCTGTTGTCAACTGTAAAAATTATGGTTGATAACACCGAGTATAAAGCGACACATACCACACCAGATTCATTAACCATCAATAAGTATTTAAGTGAGATGAATGCGGTTGGAGTAGAATTTTGCTTTATGGAAGTAAGCTCTCACGGGATTCATCAACATAGAACAGAAGGTTTATGCTTTGAAGGTGGTATTTTTACAAACCTGTCCCATGATCATTTAGATTACCATAAAACTTTTGCAGAATACAGAGATGTAAAAAAGAAGTTCTTCGATCAGCTTTCAGACAAAGCGTTTGCACTCGTTAATGTTGATGATAAAAACGGCTTGGTTATGTTGCAAAACACTCAGGCTAGAAAGTATACCTATGCCTTGAAAAGTTATGCTGATTATAAATCCCAAATATTGGAAAATCAATTTGGAGGCTTATTACTTAAAGTTAATGATAGTGAGGTTTGGACAAGACTTATTGGGAATTTTAACGCCTATAATGTTTTGGCAATTTACGCGGCTGCAGAATTGTTAGGACTTGAAAAAGTTGAGATTTTAAGATTGATAAGTGATTTAGAAAATGTAAGTGGACGTTTTCAGTATGTGGTTTCAGGTGAAAAAATTACAGCTATTGTTGATTATGCACATACACCCGATGCTTTAAAGAATGTATTAGAAACCATTAATAGCATTCGTACTAAAAATGAAGAGCTAATAACGGTTGTAGGTTGTGGAGGCGATAGAGATAAAACCAAACGCCCTAAAATGGGACATATCGCCACGGCATTAAGTACCAAAGTGATTTTTACTAGCGATAATCCGCGAAGCGAAAAACCAGAAGATATTTTAAGTGAGATTGAAAAAGGTGTTGAGCCTCAAAATTATAAAAAGGCACTAACCATTGAAGATAGAAAGCAAGCCATTAAAGCAGCTTGCCAAATAGCACAGCCTAACGATATTATTTTAATAGCAGGAAAAGGACATGAGACCTATCAAGAAATTAAAGGAGAACGCTTTGACTTTGATGATCTTAAAATAGTGCAGGAATTTCTGAAACAATTACAAAAGTAGCTAGAAATGAAGCTTAAAGCAAAAGATTATAGTAACCAGAAACTAATAAACAGTAACCAGAAACCAACAAATAACCAATAACACAATGCTGTATTACCTATTCGAATATTTAGAAAAACAGTTTCAATTTCCGGGCGCAACACTTTTTGGTTTTTTAACCTTTAGAGCAGCTTTGGCAATGATTTTATCACTGTTAATTTCTACAATTTATGGTAAAAGAATTATTCGGTTTTTATTAAAACAACAAGTAGGAGAAACTATTAGAGATTTAGGTCTTGATGGTCAAAAAGAAAAAGCAGGCACGCCAACTATGGGTGGAATCATTATCATTCTTGCTACTTTAATTCCAGTATTATTATTAGCAAAACTGGAAAATATATACATCATGCTTTTAATAGTAACGACTCTTTGGATGGGGACTATTGGGTTTATAGATGATTACATTAAAAAGTTTAAAAATGACAAAGAAGGTTTAAAAGGGCGTTTTAAAGTTTTAGGGCAAGTTGGATTAGGTATTATAGTTGGAGCTACTTTGTTTTTTCATCAAGATGTAACGATGAAAGAAAAGCTTCCCGTTGCAGAACAGCAAATATTATTAGCTGAAAACCCAGATATAGAAGCTTCAAAATTATTTAAAGACGAAGTTAAGTCAACAAAAACAACCATTCCGTTTGTAAAAGGTAATGAGTTCGATTATGCCGATTTAATTACTTGGATAAGTCCAGATTTACAAAAATACGCATGGATAATTTTTGTTTTGGTGTCCATATTTATTATTACGGCGGTTTCAAATGGCGCTAACTTAACCGATGGAATAGATGGTTTAGCGGCTGGAACATCAGCAATAATAGTATTAACATTAGGGATTTTTGCCTGGGTATCGGGTAATATCATTTTTTCGGAATACCTCAATATCATGTATATCCCAAGAGTTGAGGAAATTACAATTTATATAGCAGCCTTTGTTGGAGCATTAATTGGGTTTTTGTGGTACAATACCTACCCAGCACAAGTATTTATGGGCGATACAGGGAGTTTGACTATTGGAGGCATAATAGCGGTAATAGCCATTGCAGTTCGTAAAGAGTGGTTAATTCCAGTATTGTGTGGCATCTTTTTAGCAGAAAATTTATCGGTGGTCATGCAAGTCAGTTGGTTTAAATATACCAAAAAGAAGTATGGCGAAGGACGACGCATCTTTAAGATGTCGCCATTGCATCATCATTACCAAAAATCAGGATATCACGAAAGTAAAATAGTAACACGGTTTTGGATAGTAGGCATATTGTTGGCTATCATTTCAATTGTGACTTTGAAAATTAGATAACAAATTCCTGCGAAAGCAGGAATCCTATAATTGTAAGTAAAGAAACGAAGAGTTAGAGAAGTGATAAAAGAGATTTACATAGAAACAACTAATAAAAGCAAAGTGGTAAGTCCTTACCCTTTGGGGAAGGATTTAGTATGGGGCGTTTAGTAATTCTTGGAGGAGGAGAAAGCGGTATAGGCACAGCGCTTTTAGGAAAAGAAAAAGGCTATGAGGTTTTTGTTTCCGATAAAGGAAAAATAAAAGAAAAGTACAAACACGTTCTTATACATAATGAGATTGAATGGGAAGATGAAGGCCATACAGAAGCTAAAATTCTAAATGCTGATATCGTTATGAAAAGCCCAGGGATTTCTGATAAAGTGGCTTTGGTTAAGCAAATTCATGAACGCGGAATTACTGTGGTTTCTGAAATAGAATTTGCTTCAAAATTTACAGAGGCTACTATTATTGGAATAACAGGAAGTAACGGTAAAACAACAACAGCCACTTTAATACATCACATTTTAAAACAAGAGTTGAATGTGGGGCTAGCGGGAAATATTGGCGACAGTTTTGCAAAACAGATTTTAGAAGAAAACTTTAAAAATTATGTATTAGAGATCAGTAGTTTTCAGTTAGATGATATCATTGATTTTAAACCGAAAATAGCCATAATTACAAATATAACACCCGATCATTTAGATAGATATGATTACAAGTTTGAAAACTATATCGATTCTAAATTTAGAATAGCCATGAATCAAACCAAAGACGATTATTTGATTTATGATGCCGATGATGAAGTCATTACAAAACATCTTAAAAACAACCCAGTTCAATCTACATTATTGCCATTTTCATTAGAAAAAAATATTGAAAATGGTGCGTATTTAGACAAAGACACTATTAAAATAACAATAAATAACAATCAAATTATTATGCCAACATCAAATCTTACATTAGAAGGAAAGCACAACATTAAAAATGCGATGGCAGCTTCTACTGTAGCGCACTTACTTAAAATCAGAAAACAAACCATTAGAGAAAGTTTTGAGAATTTTCAAGGAGTTGAGCATCGTTTAGAACAAGTGCTAAAAATAAACAAGGTGCAATATATAAACGACTCCAAAGCTACTAATGTAAATGCAACATATTATGCCTTAGAAAGTATGGATGCGCCAACCGTTTGGATAGTTGGAGGCGTAGATAAGGGTAATAATTATGAAGCTTTGTTTCCTTTTATAAACGAAAAAGTAAAAGCTATTATTTGTTTGGGCGTTGATAATGAAAAATTAATGAACACGTTTGGCAATATGGTTGATGTTATTATAGAAACACAGTTTATGAGCGAAGCTGTAAAAATAGCTTATAAAGTAGCTAATGCTGGGGATAACGTATTGCTTTCTCCAGCCTGTGCAAGTTTTGATTTATTTGAAAACTATGAAGATAGAGGGCGTCAGTTTAAAAATGCAGTAAGAAACTTATAAAAGGACGTGCAAAAACTATTTAAAAATATAAAAGGCGATAGGTTAATTTGGGCAATAGTAGCCCTGTTGGCAATACTATCATTTTTGCCTGTTTATAGTGCTGCAAGTAATTTAGCTTATAAGACAGTAGGAGGTAATACATTTACGTTTTTTGTTAAGCATTTTGTGCATTTAGTTTTAGGATTTGGTATTATGTATGGTGTTCATAAAATTCCATATAGATATTTCAAGGGGTTATCTTTAATTATGATTCCCATCGTACTGGTTTTGTTAGGTGTAACCATGTTGCAAGGTACAACCATTGAAGGAGCAAATGCCAGTAGGTGGATTCAAATACCTATAGTTGGTATGTCTTTTCAAACGTCAACTTTAGCGGCTGTTGTTCTTATGGTATATGTGGCTCGATATATGTCTAAAATAAAAGATAAAGCTATTACGTTTAAAGCATCTGTCTTGCCGCTTTGGGTTCCTGTTTTTTTTGTGTTGATACTCATATTGCCTGCTAATTTTTCAACAGCGGCCATCATGTTTTTAATGGTGCTCATGTTAGTCTTTTTAGGAGGCTACCCGATACGTTATTTGGCTGTTATTATAGGTTCTGGAATTTTAACTTTAACCTTATTTATACTAATAGCTAAGGCTTTTCCTGATGCTATGCCAAATAGGGTGGATACATGGATGGGTAGGATTGAAAGTTTTTCAAATCCAGAAGATACCGAAGCCGATTATCAAATAGAAAAAGCAAAAATAGCCATAGCAACAGGAGGTATTAAAGGTGTGGGACCAGGAAAAAGCATGCAAAAGAATTTTTTGCCCCAATCATCATCCGATTTCATCTTTGCTATTATCATTGAAGAATACGGACTAATAGGCGGGTTTGTTATTATGATATTATATCTGTGGTTACTTTTTAGAATTGTTATAGTAGCACAAAAGTGCGATACCATATTTGGAAAACTTTTAGTGCTTGGAGTTGGTTTGCCAATTGTGTTTCAAGCATTAATTAATATGGCCGTGGCTGTAGAGTTGTTTCCAGTAACAGGTCAAACCCTGCCCTTGATAAGTAGTGGAGGAACATCCATATGGATGACCTGTTTAGCTATAGGAATTATATTAAGTGTAAGCGCAAAACGAGAAGAAATAAAAGAACAAGAAATAAATGAAGATAATCCATTGGAAATCCTAAGCGAAGCTTTGTAGTAAAGTAGCTCCTTTGGAATTTGGGTTTTAAATATTGGAATTTTAAGAATATATATTCGTGCATTAGTGGAAAAAAAAGAGACATATAAAATTATTCTTTCAGGAGGAGGAACAGGAGGGCACATTTACCCAGCCATTGCCATAGCAAACGAGCTAAAATCCCGTTTTCCAGATGCTGAATTTTTATTTGTAGGTGCTAATGATAGAATGGAAATGGAAAAAGTGCCTCAAGCTGGATATGATATTAAAGGCCTTTGGATTTCTGGTATTCAGCGTAGATTAACATTAAAAAATTTAAGTTTTCCTTTTAAAGTGATTAGTAGCCTTTGGAAAGCTCGTAAAATCATAAAGTCGTTTAAGCCAAATGTGGCTATAGGAACAGGCGGTTTTGCGAGCGGTCCATTATTGCAAATGGCTGCATATTATAATATACCCAGTTTAATACAGGAGCAAAATTCATATCCTGGAATTACAAATAAGTTACTATCAAAAAAAGCGAAAAAAATATGTGTGGCTTATGATGGTTTAGAGCGGTTTTTTCCAAAAGAAAAAATTATAAAAACAGGTAATCCAGTGCGTCAAGGACTGTTGGATATTGATAATAAAACCGTTGAAGCTAAAGATTTTTTCAATTTAAAACACGGTAAGCATACCTTATTGGTCATAGGGGGTAGTTTAGGCTCACGACGAATTAATGAATTGATAGAAAAAGAATTGGATTTTTTTGATACACAAAATGTTCAAATTCTATGGCAATGCGGTAAACTCTATTATCAACAATATAAAATTTATAACAACACAAATAATGTGCAAGTATTTGAGTTTTTAAATAACATGGATTATGCCTATGCGGCGGCAGATATGGTGATTTCTAGAGCTGGTGCTAGTTCGGTTTCAGAATTATGTATAGTGGGTAAGCCGGTCATTTTTATCCCATCGCCAAATGTTGCAGAAGACCATCAAACAAAAAATGCTATGGCAATTGTTGAAAACCATGCTGCTTTATTAATTAAAGAAGAAGATTTAGAAGCTGACTTTGAGAACAATTTTTTACAACTCGTTGCGTCACCAGAAAAACAAAAAGAATTAGGACAGAATATTAAAAAAATAGCATTAATAAATGCAACAAAGGATATAGTGGATGAGGTAGAAAAGCTTCTTGAAAGTAAATGAATTTAAATAATATACATAACGTTTATTTTATTGGTATTGGCGGCATAGGCATGAGTGCTCTAGCGCGTTATTTCCATGCCAATAAAAAACAAGTAGCTGGATACGATAAAACACAAACCGAAATAACAGATGGTTTGGAAGGATTAGGTATTCAAATTCATTTCGAGGAAGCTGTTGAAAGTATAGATACTGATTTTTTAAACAAAAACAAGACGTTAATTGTTTATACACCAGCAATTCCAATTGCGCATAAAGAATTAAACTATTTTAAAAATAACGGTTATCAAGTCATAAAACGCTCTCAAGCTTTAGGTCTAATAACAGAAAACACATATTGTTTGGCAATAGCTGGAACACATGGTAAAACAACTACCACAAGTATTTTAGGACATTTAATGAACGAATGTCATGTGCCTGTAACAGCATTTTTAGGGGGTGTTAGTGAAAATTATAATTCCAATTTGATTCTAAATGGAACAGAAGTTTCAGTTGTTGAAGCCGATGAGTTTGATCGTTCGTTTTTAACCTTATCTCCAGATTTAGCTTGTATTACTTCTATGGATGCCGACCATTTGGATATTTACGGAGACGCTTCAGAATTAAAAAAATCATTTGAAGATTTTTCAAAAAAAATAAAGCCCAATGGAACGTTATTCGTTAAAAATGGATTGCCGTTACATGGTATTACTTATGGTATAGAAGATGATTCAGATTATACCATTCAAAATATAAAAATAGAAAATGGCACATATGTTTTTGATGTAAAGACACCAAAAACAATATTCAAAAAATTACAATTTAACCTACCTGGTAGACATAATTTGTCGAATGCATTAATAGCTTTGGCGATGGCTGTAGAGTATGGTTGCCCTATCGAGGAGCTCGGCAAAGCTTTAGCATCATATAAGGGAGTTAAACGCAGATTTACCTATCATATCAAAACAGAAAATTTAGTGTTCATTGATGATTATGCACATCATCCAGAAGAAATTAACGCTGTGCATCAAGCTGTACGCGAAATGTACCCGAATAAAAAAGTATTAGCAGTTTTTCAACCGCACTTATATAGTAGAACCCGAGATTTTATTGATGATTTTGCAAAAAGTTTATCGCAATTTGATGAGCTGTTACTACTAGATATTTATCCTGCAAGAGAATTACCTATAGAAGGTGTGACTTCAAAGTGGTTGTTAGGTAAAATAAATAACAAAAACAAAAAGTTAGTTAGTAAAAAAGAACTACTGTCTCAAATACACAGAAGTAATTCCCAAATTATTTTAACAATAGGAGCAGGGGATATAGGAGAAGAAGTCAAACACATAAAAAAAGAGTTTAGCATTGAAAATTAATTGGAACTATATAAAAATGTTGGTTTTACTAGGATTAGTAAGTTTTTTGTTCGCATTTGCGTCTAGTAGAAATGCGTCTAGAGAAGTATCTAGCCCCAATATAAAATTCATTGGAAAAAACAACCTTTTCATAACAAACGAAACTGTTAGTAAATTGTTAATACAAAATTACGGAGGTGTTAAAAACGTGCCTAAAGAAACTTTAGTTTTGAATGAATTAGAAAAAAACCTCAAATCTAATCCGATGATAAAAGCTGCAGAAGTGTATGTTGCTGTAAATGGTACACTTAATGCTGAAATAGAACAAAAAACACCTATAGCAAGAGTTAGCACTAATGCATCTTATTATGTTGATGACGAAGGTCATTTTATGCCATTATCATCAAATTATTCAGCTAGAGTGCCATTGGTTACTGGTTATGTTGAAAAAAACAATTTAAAAAACGTCTATAAAATAGCACGTAAAATAAAAAATGATAAATTTTTAAATAAGCATGTTATCGAGATTCATCAAGACATTGACAAAAGACTTCATTTAAGACTGAGACAATGTAATTTTATAGTACAGTTGGGAGATATGAAATTTTTAGATAAAAAAATAAACAATTTAAAAGCATTTTATCAAAAGAACCAAAAAGAAAATATGCTTAAGCGTTATAGTAAAGTTAATTTACAGTTTGAAAACCAAGTAATATGTACCAAAATTTAAGCCATGGAGCATAATTTAGCAGTAGGATTAGACATAGGAACCACAAAAATTGTGGCTATGATTGGTCGTAAAAACGAATACGGTAAAGTTGAAATTTTAGGTATAGGTAAATCTAAAAGTTTAGGGGTACATCGAGGTGTTGTAAATAATATTACACAAACTATCCAGTCTATACAACAAGCTGTTCAAGAAGCTGAAGTTGAAGCTGACATGAAAATAGAAGACGTAACGGTAGGTATTGCAGGTCAGCATATCAGAAGTTTACAACACAGTGATTATATAACACGATCAAATTCAGAAACGGTTATAGATGATGATGATATCGATAGGCTTATCAATCAAGTTCATAAGCTAGTGATGCTTCCTGGAGAAGAAATTATTCATGTATTGCCACAAGAATATAAAGTTGACGGTCAAGCCGAAATAAAAGAACCCATAGGAATGTACGGAGGTCGTTTAGAAGCGAACTTCCATGTAGTAGTTGGTCAAGTGTCCTCAATTAGAAATATCGGACGCTGCGTTCAAAGTGCTGGATTAAACTTAGAAGGCATTACTTTAGAGCCATTAGCTTCAGCTAATGCCGTGTTAAGTCAAGAAGAAAAAGAAGCAGGTGTTGCCTTAATCGATATAGGAGGAGGAACAACAGATTTAGCTATTTTTAGAGATGGTATTATCCGCCATACCGCAGTTATCCCTTTCGGTGGAAATGTGATCACAGAAGATATTAAAGAAGGTTGTTCCATCATAGAAAAGCAAGCTGAACTATTAAAAATTAAGTTTGGATCCGCATGGCCAGGAGAAAACAAAGACAATGAAATCGTCTCCATTCCAGGCTTAAGAGGAAGAGAACCCAAAGAAATCACCTTAAAAAACCTGTCTAAAATCATTCATGCACGTGTTGTTGAAATTATAGAGCAAGTGTATGTTGAAATTAAAAATTACGGACACGAAGAGCAAAAGAAAAAACTAATAGCAGGTATAGTTTTAACAGGTGGTGGGAGCCAATTAAAACATTTAAAGCAGTTAGTAGAATACATAACAGGAATGGATACTAGAATTGGGTATCCAAATGAACATTTGGCTGGCGATAGTGATGATGATATCACAAGTCCCTTATTCGCAACAGCCGTTGGTTTGGTTTTAGACGGTTTAAAACGTCAAGAAAGAAAGAAGGTCGAGCAACAAGAAGAGCAGGTTGTAAATGAGCTAAAAACACCAACAGAAGAAGATATTATAGAAAAACCTATTAAAGAAAGACGCTCATTTCTTGATAAGTTAACAGAGCGTGTTAAAGATTTTTTAGATAACGCAGAGTAATTAAAACCATTGAATTAATAATATTAAGTATAAAACCCCAGTAAAACAGAATTTATGAGCAGCAAAAAAGAATTCGAAAGCATCGCATTTGATTTACCTAAAAATCAATCAAATGTTATTAAAGTTATTGGCGTCGGTGGAGGCGGTAGCAATGCTATTAACCACATGTTCCAACAAGGCATTAAAGGTGTTGATTTTTACGTTTGTAATACAGACGCACAAGCCCTTCAAAATAGTGGTGTTCCAAATAAAATACAACTAGGCCTTAATCTAACAGAAGGATTAGGGGCAGGTGCAAACCCAGATATAGGGGAGCAGTCTGCAGTTGAAAGTTTTGATGACATCTCTCAAATGCTCGATACCAATACCAAAATGGTTTTTATTACTGCAGGAATGGGCGGAGGAACTGGAACAGGTGCTGCTCCAATTATTGCTAAAATGGCTAAAGATTTAGACATTTTAACCGTAGGTATTGTTACCATGCCATTTCAGTTTGAAGGTAGAATGCGTATTGAACAATCCCAAAAAGGAATTGAAAAATTAAGAAATGTAGTAGATTCATTAATTGTTATAAATAATAACAAACTTCGAGAAGTTTATGGCAATCTTGGTTTTAAAGCAGGGTTCTCAAAAGCTGACGAAGTACTATCCACAGCTGCTCGTGGTATTGCCGAAGTTATTACGCACCATTACACACAAAACATCGATTTACGCGATGCTAAAACGGTACTAAGTAATAGTGGAACTGCTATTATGGGGTCTGCTTTGGCATCAGGTCAAAATCGCGCACAAGATGCTATCCGAAAAGCACTGGATTCTCCATTATTAAACGATAATAAAATAACTGGAGCTAAAAACGTATTACTGCTTATAGTTTCAGGTGCTCAAGAAATAACAATTGACGAAATAGGCGAAATTAATGACCATATTCAAAATGAAGCAGGTCATGGTGCAAATATAATCATGGGTGTTGGCGAAGATGAAGCTTTAGAAGAATCAATAGCCGTAACTATTATAGCAACAGGGTTTAACATTGAGCAACAAGATGAAATTTCTAATACAGAAACCAAAAAAGTAGTGCATTCACTTAGTGAAGAACAAGATTTAGATGCTAAGGAAAAAGAGCCAGTAATTATTGCTCCTATTATTGAATTAGAAGAAAAAAAGGAAACTCCTGTAGTGCGACATACATTAGATGTAGATACTGAAGAAGATGAAGCTCCCAGTTTTTCCAATAATGATAAAACTGTTACCCCATCAGAAAATATAGATTTAATACCAACTTCAGAAATCATTAAAAATATTAATGTTGTTTATGATGAAGTAAGCGCAAATATTGAAGAAAACGATGAAGATTTTATCATCAAGCCAGTCACAAGAATGTCTAGTGATGTAGAAAATGTTACAGATGTAGAAGTCATTTCAGATTATATAGAAGAAGAGCAACAAATTACATTAACATTTGATTTGCCATTGTCTAATAATGATGATGTAGAAGAGGTTGAAAAAGAAGATATTATCTCTTATGATTTAACCGATGATGATGTTAAAGATATTGCTGTAAACGATTATGTTGAGTTAATTACAGTAACAGAAACCAATGAAGAAGGTGATGTTCGTTATGCACTTGATGATTATGTTGAAGTAGAATCTTCAATAAATAAAAAGCAACCAGTATCAAACGAGGTTTTGGAAGAGGTAGATGCAGATATTGTTTTTGAAAAAAAGACTCTAAAAGAGCCTGCATTAGAAGAAGATGTAGAAGAAGAAATTGATCCAATGAATACGCCAATTTCAGAATTGCTTAAAGAACGTGCAGATGAGCGCAGACGAAAGATGAAAGATTTCAATCATAAATTCAATAGTTCAAAAATTGATGATATAGAAAAAACGCCTGCTTACAAACGTCAAGGTATTGATTTAAGTGAAAATAAACATTCTTCTGAAACCGATTTATCTAGAACAAGTATTGGATTAGATGATAATGATGACATACAACTTAGAACTAATAATTCATTCTTACACGATAACGTAGACTAGCTTAAGCAATTTGACCTAAAGTGTTATTTAAATACCCGAAAAGTCCCTCAGCTTTTCGGGTTTATTGTTTATTCTTGTAACTCAATTTTGAGATGTCTGCAAGACGAACTCAAAGATGTAAGTTGAACTTTTGCCTGCTAGTAATCAGGAATCCCGCTTCCAATAGCTATCGGGATTTAGTTGGGGTCTAGGTTTAATACCTTTTTATTCCAATTTTTGTCATGTCCTTAAAGGCATGAATCTTTTTTTCTTATTATATTCGCATTCAGTAAATATTATAAAATTATGGGTTTACAACAAGATATAATGTCAGCTTTAAAGGAAGCGATGAAAGCTAAAGACCAATTAGCTTTAACAGCATTGCGTGCTGTAAAATCAGCCATATTACTTGCGCAAACTGAAAGTGGAGCAAAAGAAGACTTGACAGAAGAACAAGAGCTTAAAATACTTCAAAAACTAGTTAAACAACGTAAGGATAGTGCGGCTATTTATTTAGAACAGGATAGAAAAGATTTAGCACAACCAGAAATAGATGAAGCAGAGGTTATCAGCCAGTTTTTACCAGAAGCTCTAACCGACGAAGAAATTGAAAAAGTTGTTGTAGCAGTTATAGAACAAACAGGAGCTGAGGGCATGAAAGATATGGGGCGAGTTATGGGTATGGTGAGTAAAGAATTAGCTGGACAAGCTGATGGAAAAACCATTTCTAATATTGTAAAGTCAAAATTAGTATAATACAAAATAGATTCCTGATAAAGTAGGGATGAATGGCCCCGTGGCGCAACTGAATAGCGCATCAGATTTCGGCTCTGAGGGTTACAGGTTTGAATCCTGTCGGGGTCACTATTAAATAAAGCCTGAGCATACAAATTCAAGCAAACTTGATTTGACGCTTAGGTTTTTTTTATTTTCAATCCCCCCATCCCGATAGTTATTGAAAACTATCAGTAAGAGCTTTTATGACGTACTTAGCGAATCCTTTGTGAAACTTTAATAGTAAGATTTAATATTGATTTGTAAGATTTGAATTCTGCTCGCTAGAGATTAAAACTAAAACTTAATAATCCATGCTATTATCAATCCAAAATGATAATTACTACTTAGGAACGATAATTCTTATTATTTTAATAGGTCTTTTAGTAGTTCTTATATTTTTATTTATTAGAAGGGTTATTACTAGTATAATAGATGGATTGGAGATAATTTACACCTTATTTTCTAAACGACCAGCTTTTGTTCATTTTTACCCTTTTATTAAAAAATTAAATAGTAATCAAACTAATATTTTAAAGCAGCAGTTTACGTTTTATAATAGGTTAGATGCTAAACATCAAAGATATTTTAGACATCGCTTGGCTTCATTTATTGATGATAAATCATTTGTCGGTAGAGATGGTTTTTTAATAACTGAAGAAGTGAAAGTTTTAGTTTCTGCAACAGCCTTGATGCTAACTTTTGGTTTTAGGGATTTTATTATTCATTCTGTGAAAAGCATTATTATATACCCAACAGAATATTATTCAGAGTTAAATAAAGTTAACCATAAGGGGGAATTTAATGCAAGCCTTAAAGCCATAGTGCTTTCATGGAATAACTTTATAGAGGGTTATAGAATTGAAAATGATAAATTAAATTTAGGAATTCATGAGTTTGCACATGCCATTCATTTTAATAGTATTTATCAAGATGATATTAACTCTGTTATTTTTATAGATACTTTTACACAACTTAGAAACATGTTTTCTTCTAATAAAAATTTTAAAGAAAAATTAATTACTTCCGAATATTTAAGGAGCTATGCCTTTACTAATGATTTTGAATTATTAGCAGTTATTTTGGAAACATTTATTGAAACTCCACAAGAATTTAAAAGACAATTTCCAGAGGTTTACAGTAAAGTAAAACAAATGCTCAATTTTAACTTTTCAGGGTATTAGTCATGACTTTTATCATACTTTTTAAAGTTTTAGTTTAATAATTTTATTGGTAGCTAAACTTAAAGATTAAAAGTTATGATACGAAAAGCACCGATTTCAATGATAATGACAGAAAATGTCATTACATTAAAAAAAAATGATAGTTTAGAAAAAGCAGAACACCTTTTTAAAAAACATCGTATAAGACATATTCCAGTAGTTTCTGATAATGTTGTTGTTGGTATGTTGAGTTATAGTGATTTACTAAGACTTAGTTTTGCAGATTTAACTGATAATATTGATGAAGATGCTGATGCCCTTGTATATAATATGTTTACTATTAAACAAGTCATGAAAAAAAATATTGTTACGGTGTCCTCATCTTTCTCTATAAAAGACGTTGCAAAAATTTTAGCGACTAAAGAATTTCATGCGTTACCCGTAGTTGATAATAATACATTGATAGGGATAGTTACTACTACAGATCTTATAAAATATTTATTAAAGCAATTTTAACACATTGTATATACTTAAAAACAAGTATTTGAATAGTTGCTAATAAGTGATATATATCATAAAATAGTTTCTCTTTCTGAATTAATTTTACTTTAGAATTTAAATTGAAAATCATGAAACAACGTACGCCAGTTTCTACTATAATGACTAAAAATATTATAGGATTAACACGATCAGATGATTTAGAAAGAGCAGAAATGCTTTTCAATAGACACAAAATAAAACATATACCCGTAGTTTCAGGAGAAACTATTATTGGCATGTTGAGTTACACAGATTTAATGCGAATTAGTTTTGCGGAAACAGCACCAGAAAGGGATGATTCTGTTGATTCCGTAGTGTACAATATGTTTACAATAGAACAAGTTATGGTTAAAGATGTGGTTACTGTAAATAGCGAAACTACTATAAAAGAAGTTGCTCAAATTTTAGCAGACCGTGAATTTCATGCTTTGCCAATTGTAGATGATGGAACTTTAGTAGGTATTGTTACTACAACAGACTTACTAAATTATTTTGTAAAACAATTTTAAGAATTAGCTAGCGCTTTTAAATCTTTTATTGTTTTTAGTTGGTTGGTACTTTTAAAAACATAACTTCCAGCTACTAATATATCTGCGCCAGCTTCAACTAATTGTTTTACGTTTTTATTGGTTACACCACCGTCAATTTCAATTTGAGTAGAAACGCCTTTTCGTTTAATTAAATCTTTTAGTTGTTTTACTTTGCTGTAAGTGTTTTCAATAAAACTTTGACCTCCAAAACCTGGGTTAACGCTCATTAAACAAACTAAATCGATATCATTAATAGTATCTTCTAAAAGATTAACATTTGTATGTGGGTTTAAGGCAACACCAGCTTTCATACCTTCAGCCTTTATAGCTTGGAGTGTTCTGTGTAAATGTGTACAGGCTTCATAATGTACGGTAAGCACATGGCTACCTAAATCCGCAAAAGTTTTTATATATCTATCAGGGTCCACAATCATTAAATGGACATCAATAGTCTTTTTTGCATGTTTGTTAATAGCTTGTAAAACGGGCATTCCAAACGAAATGTTAGGAACAAAAACGCCGTCCATGATATCAATATGAAACCAATCTGCTTCACTTTGGTTTACCATGTCTATATCACGTTGAAGATTAGCAAAATCGGCTGCTAGAATTGAAGGGGCTATTAATTTAGTACTCATGCGTTGTAGCGGTTTTTTAACATTGCAAATATATGAAAGAAAGTTATAAGCAAGAAGTACGAAGAAAAAGTTTCTTTACTTAAAGAAACTGAAAGTTAGAAGAAAAAACAAACCCTCGGTAATCAGCCGAGGGTTCTTTCATCAATCAAAAAACGAACAGTTATGTGTAACTGTTTGTTACTGTAATTTAGTCGTTAAACGCGCTCAAACATAACACATGATTTGTGGTGTTTGAGTATAGTCGAAACTAACCTAAATAAGTCTTTAATATTTTACTTCTAGATGTATGTTTTAATCTACGAATAGCTTTTTCTTTAATTTGTCTTACACGCTCACGAGTTAAATCGAAAGTCTCACCAATTTCTTCTAAGGTCATTGGGTGTTGGTTTCCTAAACCAAAATATAAACGAATAACATCAGCCTCACGAGGTGTTAATGTTTCTAAAGCACGCTCGATTTCAGTACGTAAAGATTCGTGTAGTAATTCTTTATCTGGGTTTGGAGATTCCCCGGAATTTAATACATCATATAAGTTAGAATCTTCACCTTCAACTAAAGGTGCATCCATACTTACATGACGTCCAGAGTTTTTCATAGACTCCTTAACATCGTTAATGGTCATGTCCAATTCTTTTGCAATTTCTTCAGCAGAAGGCGGGCGTTCATGACTTTGCTCTAAAAAAGCAAATGTTTTATTAATCTTGTTAATAGAACCAATTTTGTTTAATGGTAATCGTACAATACGCGATTGTTCCGCTAATGCTTGTAGAATCGATTGACGAATCCACCAAACCGCATATGATATAAATTTAAAACCACGTGTTTCATCAAAACGTTGAGCTGCTTTAATTAAACCTAAATTACCTTCATTAATTAAATCAGGTAATGTTAGTCCTTGGTTTTGATATTGCTTAGCTACCGATACAACGAAACGTAAATTAGCCTTGGTCAACTTTTCTAAAGCTATTTGATCACCAGCTTTAATACGTTGTGCTAATTCAACTTCTTCATCGGCTGTAATTAAATCAACCTTACCAATTTCCTGTAGATATTTATCTAACGATGCAGTTTCTCTATTAGTAACCTGCTTCGTAATTTTAAGTTGTCTCATCTAATGTTCTCCTGAATTTAATTGTGAATAAATAGGTTGTTCAATGGTTATACGTAAAAATGATACATTTTGTTACAAAAAATATGAAATATTTTTCTGAAACCTATTTTTTAGACTCTAAGTCTATTTAAAAGTCACAATATTAGTAATCAATGATTTTTCATAAATTTTGATATAATACAGTAAACTAAAAGAAATCAACCTTTTGCGTTCTCTAAACCTTTTAACGTTACAACCTTTAACGCTTATAGATGCTTTTAACTTAAATAGACATATTTAATCTTCAACTCGAATAGTAACAATACTTTCTATTTTTAATTTTTTTCCTTTTAGTCGTGCGTCATTAAAATATGATTTGGCATCATGTTTAGCATCAATTAGCTCTAAGATTCGACTATTATCATATTCGCAAATGTCATTAGCATTTCCTTCTGTTTTAGATAGTCTTTGTATTTTATGAAAGTTTATTTTAACATCTAAAATGGAGTTTATAATATCACTTGCTTCTGCAGGAGTAAAGCAGCCATCAATAAGTTTAATTTCTTGATCTGTAATAATTTCTTTTGTTGTAATTGAAAATGTTTCCATAATGTTATTTATTTAAATTAATGTTTATAAGGTATTTTGAATTATACATAAGTAAAGTGGCATTCCAAGTGTTATGTTAAATGGGAATGTAATTGCTAAAGCCATAGGAATATATAAACTAGGACTTGCTTTTGGCACTGCTATTTTCATAGCAGCAGGCACAGCAATGTATGAAGCACTGGCAGCAAGAATAGCAAAGAGTAATCTATTGCCAACTTCGGTGACAAACATACCGCTTACCACTGCGACTATAGTTCCGTTTATAATTGGAATAATAATAGCAAACGTTATAGCAAACCAGCCTTTTTTGATAAAGTCGTTTAATTTTTTTCCGCTGGTTATCCCCATATCCAGTAGGAAAACGGCAAGAAACCCTTTAAATATATCTGTAGTAAATGGTTTTATGCCTTCGGCTTGCGCATCACTGGCCAAGAAACCAATCACTAAACTTCCTATGATTAATAACACACTACCATTAAATAGAGCGTGTTGTAAAACGCTTTTAAGTGGAACATCAGATTTCTTTTTGCTACCATTAAAAATCATAATTAGCAATAGACCAATCATTATAGAAGGGGCTTCCATTAGTGCCATGACTGCTACCATATGCCCGCTAAATGCAATCTGTTCTATTTCTAAAAAAGAAATTGCCGTAACAAAAGTTACTGCACTTACTGAACCGTATGCTGCGGCAATTGCACCAGCATTTTCCACACTAAATTTTCTTCTCAATATAAAATAAGCATAAATAGGAACTACAACTGCTAAAAAAACACCGAAAAGCAATGACCAAAGAATCTCTAAATCGAATTTGCTGTGTGCTAATTCTTGTCCCCCTTTAAACCCTATGGCTAGTAATAGATAAAGTGAAATAAACTTTGAAGAGTTCTCGGGAATCTTTAAATCACTTTTTAATTGAACTGCAATAATCCCTAAAAAGAAAAACAATAGTGCAGGGTTGGTTAGGTTGTCTATTAATAAATGTAAATCCATAAAGTTTAGTTATCTTTTTATAACCGGTGCAAAGTTTATACATATATTTCATATATTTTTATTTATATTTATTATGAAAAACATAAGATAAATTTATGAATTATACATTACACCAATTAGAAGTCTTTTTAAAAATTGTTGAATTACAAAGTGTCACTAAAGCTTCAGAGGCTTTATATCTCACACAACCAGCTGTATCTATTCAGCTTAAAAAATTTCAGGAACAATTTAAAATACCCTTATTTGAAATAGTAGGTAGGCAAATTTATATTACAGAATTTGGACAAGAGGTTGCAGATGCTGCCTTAAAAATTCTTGAAGAAGTTAAAGCAATAAATTATAAAGCACTTTCGTATCAAGGACAACTCGCTGGTAAATTAAAAATAGCTATTGTGTCTACAGCTAAGTACGTGATGCCTTATTTTATTTCAGATTTTATAAATGAACACCGAGGCGTTGACCTAGTAATGGATGTTACAAATAAAGCCTCGGTTATAAAAGCTTTAGAAAACAATGAAGTTGATTTTGCCATGGTTTCAACCATACCTAAAAAACTTAAAATTAATAGAATTGAACTGATGAAAAATCAATTGTTCATGGTTGGAGGAAAGGATTATAAATTTAAGGGTGATTATTTGTCTAAATCTGAATTTCAAAAACTGCCATTAATTTATCGTGAACAAGGTTCGGCTACACGACTGGCCATGGAAAAGTTTATTGAATCGAAAAAAGTATCTACTTATAAGAAAATGGAATTAACGTCTAACGAAGCTCTAAAACAGGCCGTTATTTCAGGATTAGGTTTTTCAATAATGCCCTTAATAGGTATAAAAAATGCCGTAGCTATTGGCGATTTACAAGTTATACCTGTTAAAGGCCTTCCTATGATAACGAATTGGAATTTGATTTGGTTGAGTTCTAAAAACATGTCTACCATTTCAAAATCGCTAATAGAATACGTTAATGAAAATAAGGAAGTTGTAATCAAGAAGCATTTTGGCTGGTTGAAGAGGTATTAAATATTTGCAACATTAATAGATAAAGAAAAGGCCTATCAATTAAAATTGATAGGCCTAGTTATTATTTTAAGATTAGAGGTTTAATCTTCTTTCTTGTCTCCTCTTGGTCTTCTATCGTCACGACGGTTATCACGCCCACGATTATCTCTACCTCGGTTATCACGTCCACGGTTGTTATTATCTCTTGGTGGTCTTGCTACATAACCTTCTGGTTTTGGTAAAATAGCTTTACGAGATACTTTTTCTTTACGTGTTCTTGGATCTTGTCCAAAATACTTCACATCAAAAACATCACCCATATTTACAACATCCGAAACATTTTCCGTACGTTCCCAAGCTAATTCGCTTACGTGTAATAAAACTTCATTTCCTGGAGCGTCCATATATTCTACAACAGCGCCAAAATCAAGCATTTTAATAACTTTTACTTCGTAAACGTTACCAATAGTTGGTTTAAATAATAAAGAATCTATTTTTGCTTGTACAGCATCAATACCTTCATTACCAACACCTAATATTTCAACAATACCTTCTTCAGTTACTGGATCTTCATTAATTACAATAGTAGTTCCAGTTTCTTTTTGCATTTCTTGAATGACTTTTCCACCTGGACCAATTAAAGCTCCAATAAATTCATTAGGAATTCTTCTGGTAATCATTTTTGGAGAATGTGGCTTCACATCTTCTGCAGGAGTAGCGATTGTGTCTGTTAATTTTTCTAAAATATGTAAACGACCATCACGAGCTTGTTTTAATGCATTTACTAAAATCTCATATGATAAACCTTTTACTTTAATATCCATTTGGCAAGCCGTAATACCATCTGCAGTACCTGTTACTTTAAAATCCATATCTCCTAAATGATCTTCATCACCTAAAATATCAGATAAAACAGCATACTTTCCAGAATCTGCATCAGAAATTAATCCCATAGCAATACCAGAAACAGGTTTTTTCATTTTTACACCAGCATCCATCATAGCCATTGTGCCAGCACAAACAGTAGCCATAGAGGACGAACCGTTAGATTCCAATACTTCAGAAACTATCCTTACTGTATACGGGCAATCTTCAGGCACCATACCTTTTAAAGCACGTTGTGCTAGGTTACCATGTCCAACCTCACGACGTGAAGTTCCACGGATAGGTCTTGCTTCTCCAGTACAAAAAGGAGGGAAGTTATAGTGTAAGTAGAAACGCTCTTCACCTTCAAAAGATGGCATATCTATTTGGTTTGCTTCTCTAGAAGTCCCTAAGGTTACCGTTGCTAATGCTTGAGTTTCCCCACGAGTAAATATAGAAGAACCGTGTGTTGATGGTAAATAATCTACCTCACACCAAATAGGTCTAATATCTGTAGTTTTTCTACCATCTAAACGTAAACCTTCGTTTAGTGTTAAATCTCTAACAGCAGCTTTTTCAGCTTTACTATAATATTTAGAAATTAATCCACCAAAATCTTCTTGCTCTTCTTCAGAAAAAGATGCTTTTATTTCTTCTTTAATTTCACCAAATGCAGCACTACGTTCATGTTTTGCAGAACCTGCTTTTGCAATAGCATATACTTTATCGTATGCCATATCGTGAATTTTTTGTGCTAAATCGGCTTCTTCTCTCTCGCCTTCATACTCACGTATTTCTTTTTTACCGAAAGCTTCTGCTAAAGCTACTTGAGCAGCACATTGTATTTTTATGGCTTCGTGTGCAAACTTAATCGCTTCAGTCATTTCTTCTTCAGAAATCTCATCCATTTCGCCTTCAACCATCATTACTGAATCAGCCGAGGCGCCAATCATCATATCGATGTCTGATTCCTCTAATTGAGAACGTGTTGGGTTGATAACAAACTCACCATTTACACGACCAACTCTAGCTTCAGAGATTGGACATTCAAAAGGGAAATCAGACAATTGAATTGCTGCCGAAGCTGCTAAACCTGCCATAGCATCTGGCATAACATCATCATCGTGAGACATTAATTGAATCATAACCTGAGTTTCAGAATGATAATCTTTTGGGAATAATGGACGTAAAACACGGTCTACTAAACGCATTGTTAAAACTTCACCATCACTTGGTCTTGCTTCTCTTTTAAAGAAACCTCCAGGGTAACGTCCAGCAGCTGCAAATTTTTCGCGATAGTCTACTGTTAATGGTAAAAAGTCAACATCTGCTTGTCTGTAATTGGAAACTACTGTACATAACAACATACATTTTCCAGATTGAACAACAACAGAACCATGTGCCTGCTTTGCCAATTTTCCGGTTTCGATAGAAATTTGTCTACCGTCACCTAGGTCTATGACCTCTTTAAAAACTTGTGGAATCATAAATTTTTTTAATTCTAATTAAACAATGGTCTCCGTCTTACTGGACGGACAGGGTTGTGTTGTGTGTAGTTGTTGTGTATTTGACCAATGAAAAACTGTAATTAGCTTCTTCAATACGTGTTTATACTCAACGCAGAGTAATATAAAAACTAAAAAGAGGCGTAAAGCCTCTTTTTAAAATTATTTTCTTAATCCTAATTCTTTTACTATGGCACGATATCTTAAGATATCTTTCTTAGTTAAGTAATCTAGTAAAGCACGACGCTTTCCTACTAGTTTTACTAAAGAACGCTCTGTATTAAAATCTTTACGATTGTTTTTTAAGTGCTCTGTTAAGTGGTTAATTCTTTGCGTAAATAACGCGATTTGTCCTTCTGCAGAACCGGTATCGTTTTTTCCTTTACCGTGTTTTGCAAACATTTTTTCTTTTGCTTCTTTTGATAAATACATGCTAATATTATTGTAAATAATTGTTATGTACACGAAAGCCTTTCTTTCGAGCGGCAAATATAGTAATTTTAAATGGTTTACAAATAAAACTAATAAAAAGAAAAGAGCAATTAAACAACCGCTCTTTTTTGTTATAAGAAAGTTTAGTAAAACTGACTAAATAACATCAATAGTTATTGTAACATCTAAAGTTGCAATAATATCAAAGTCTACAGGTGTAGCACTCAACTGTCCAGATATAGTCACCGTTATAGAAGGTTTTATTTTTAAATAATTTGCAAGTGCATTTAGTTGAGTTGGATCGCTAATACTGATTATGACATCATTGTCATCCGATTCTTTAAGGTTAATGTCGGAAATATCAAAAGTAAAATTATCAATACTAATGGAGGCGTCAGTTAATACAGCGTCTTCAGCTCCAGAAAAATTAGAAATCTCGAAGTTTAAAGCATTAATCTCAATATCTTGTATTAGTTCTAAATTATCTTGAATTTGTTGATTTGATGCGATATCTAAGGTTATAGATTCTGACCATGCTTGTGGGCCTCCGTTTGTAGCTTCAGGTACAGATACATTTATTGTTTCATCAAAACTATCTGTAACGTCTATTTCTGTTAATTTATCGATTTCATCGCAAGAAAAAAAAGCAACTAAAGTAAGTATTAGTAATACCGTGATTTTTTTAATAGTCATGATTTTGGGAGTATAAGTTTATTAAATGAGCTCAATATTAATAATTTGTTTTTAAGCTCTCAATGGCTGGTTTAATATTAAATCAAGGTATTGATTTACCTTATTTTTTAGGTCCCTTCTTAGCGTAATAAAATCTAAAAAACCATGTTCTAATAAAAACTCAGCGGTTTGAAAACCTTCAGGTAATTCTTTTCCTGTGGTATCTCTAACAATACGTGGTCCTGCAAAGCCAATTAAAGCTCCAGGTTCACTAATATTTATATCGCCTAACATAGCAAATGACGCTGTAGTTCCGCCAGTTGTTGGGTCTGTACATAACGAAATATAAGGAATGCCTGCATCGGCTAATTGGGCTAATTTTACGGATGTTTTAGCGAGTTGCATTAAAGATAATGCTGCTTCCATCATACGCGCACCTCCTGATTTTGAAATGACCATTAGCGGAATTTTTTTATCTAAAGCATAGTCTGCAGCGCGTGCTATTTTTTCGCCTACAACACTTCCCATAGAACCACCTATAAAGCTAAAATCCATACAAGCTACAACTAAATTTTTGCCTTTGGATTTACCAACGGCAGTTCTAACGGCATCTTTTAAATTGGTTTTATCTTGTGCGGCTTTTAAACGTTCTGGATATTTTTTTGTATCTACAAATTTTAAAGGGTCTTTAGATTCTAAATTAGCATCTAACTCTTTAAATTTATTATCATCAAAAAGGATTTCGAAATACTCTCTACTACCAATTCTAACATGATAGCCATCTTCAGGACTTACATAAAAGTTTTTTTCTAATTCTTCTGCATCAACAATTTTACCAGTCGGAGATTTATACCACAAGCCTTTAGGGGTGTCTTTTTTCTCTTCGGTAGTTGTTGTTATTCCTTTTGTTTTTCTTTTAAACCAAGACATATGATTTACGATTTTAGTTTTACGATTTTTAGATTCATGCACTTAGCTATTGTCCAGCATTTAAGTATGTGTTGAAGGTTTTCCGATTTTAATCGGTAATCAACCGTCTAAATAGTATTGAGACAAAATTAAGCTTTTTTTAATTTTGTAGTAATACCAAAGTGTTTTTATTAGTAAGTTTTATTCTGTTTTATATCTAACTAGTTGTTTTTTAGTATTGTAAGTAACTAAAAAAGACTCTGTAAAAACAGAGTCTTTTTTGTTTCTAGTAAATGAAACCTATTATTATAGTGTATTTACATTGTTTAAGTCTTCAAACGCCTTTTTTAAACGTTCTACAAAAGTTACTTCTCCAGCACGTAACCAAACTCTTGGGTCATAGTATTTTTTGTTAGGAGAATCATCACCTTCAGGGTTGCCTATTTGTGTTTTTAAATATTCAGATTTACTGCCCATATAATCTCTAATGCCCGTCATAAAGGCATATTGCAAATCGGTATCAATATTCATTTTAATAACACCATAACTAATACCTTCTCTTATTTCTTCAACTGTAGAACCAGAACCACCATGGAATACAAAATCGATATGGTTTTCTTCAACACCATATTTTTTTGTAATGTATTCTTGAGAGTTTTTTAAGATTTTTGGCGTTAGTTTTACGTTTCCTGGTTTGTAAACGCCGTGTACATTTCCAAAAGCAGCTGCAATTGTAAATTGTGGGCTTACTTTGCTTAATTCTTCATAGGCATAAGCAACTTCTTCTGGCTGTGTGTATAATTTAGAAACATCGACATCGCTATTATCAACACCATCTTCTTCACCTCCTGTAATACCGAGTTCAATCTCTAAAGTCATTCCCATTTTGCTCATGCGCTCTAAATAGGTTTTACAGATTTCAATGTTTTCTTCAATAGGCTCTTCAGAAAGGTCAATCATATGAGAACTGAACAATGATTTTCCTGTTTCAGCAAAATGTGTTTCACTGGCATCCAATAAACCGTCTATCCAAGGCAACAATTTTTTTGCACAGTGATCGGTATGTAAAATAACAGGAACACCGTAAGCTTCTGACAACGTATGAACATGTTTTGCACCTGCAACTGCACCAGCGATAGCTGCTTTTTGGCCATCATTACTTAAGCCTTTACCAGCATTAAATTGTGCTCCACCATTAGAAAATTGAATGATAACTGGAGCATTTAAATCTCTAGCTGTTTCTAAAACGCCATTTATCGTATCTGATCCTATAACGTTAACCGCTGGAAGCGCATAATTATTAGCTTTTGCATGGTTGAATATTGCTTGTACTTCTTGCCCTGTAGCAACACCTGGTTTTATATTGTGTCCCATTTTTTTAAATTAATATGATTTGTAATTAATAAGTACCAAAAGTAATCAATTTTTGAATAACTAGTTGTTGTTTTGTAGTTTGAAAAGAAGAAATCGATACTAAAACGTTATAGTATCTTTAAGGTTTAGAATGGATAGTTTATACCTATATTGTATACGGCATTAGCAAAATTATAATCATTAAACCATCTGTTTTCATCTCTATATGAAGGGTCATAGGTTTTAAAACCAACATCAAAACGGAATATAAAAAAACTAAAATCATAGCGCAATCCAAACCCAGAGCCTACAGCAATATCTTTTAAAGCATCAAAATCTGTAAAGGTTGCTCGTTCTTCTTCTACATTGTCCAAGACATTCCAGATATTCCCGGCATCAACAAATAAAGCACCATTTAAATTTCCAAATATGTTAAAACGTTGCTCTGCACTTAGTGTTAGTTTTAAATTAGCTTCATTAAACTCGTTTGTGGTTTCAGAACTTCCGGGGCCTAAACTATACGGGTTCCATGCCCGATTATCATTGGGGCCTCCTGCAAAAAAACTTTTAGAAAACGGAATACTGTTAGAGTTACCATAAGGAATAGCAATGCCTAAAAAACTTCTTATGGCCAGTACGTTTTTATTTCCCAAATCCCAGTGTTTTACATAATCAAATTCTGTTTTTATATATTGCGAAAAAGCAACATTGAACAGCTCATAACGGTCATTACTGTCTTTTTTAAGTCCTAACAGATTTGAAGCACTTGATAGTATATTGCCAGCAAGTTCCAGTTTAAAACGAAATATAGAAAAATCTTCGTCAAACAAATTTGTGCGTTCATCATTTATAAAATTAAAACTTGATGATAGAATTAGATTGTTTTCTGTTAACCTTTCTTTTCTTTCATCAATACCGTTTACGGTTTTATATTCTGTGGGGTTTGTTGATTCAAAACCGCGATCGTTCAATACTAAATTGATAAACTCATCTGCTTTTTCTTCAATTAAAATGGGATTCCCATTAGGGTCTGTTCCTATGAATTCAGAAGGTGTATTATAAGTGTCGAGTGCTACATCTTCTAAACTTTGAAAAGAATTTTCATAAATTCTAAAGTAATTATCAATATTAAGGTTTCTAACATATTGTATATTGAACAGATCTAATCTATTGGTTACTTTTTTATTTGGACGCCAATTGTAATTAAAAACACCACTAAAGGTTTGTTTGTCTAAACCAATGTTTGTTTGACTTGTTGTGGATAGACTAATTCGGGTATTGGGCAACATGTATTTAGGGATAATACCTTCGGTGTAAAAAGGCGAAAATAATCTTGGAATGGTTAATTTAAAATCGACACCATATTCGTTAATATCAAAAAATGGATCGTCTTCTTCTTTTCCGTCTTTTGAGGCACCAATAGATCCAATAGCAGATATTTCCAGTGTTTCTGCGCCATTAAAAATATTTCTTATCAGCAAACTTGGGTTTAGTGAAAACCCAACAGATTGAATATTACTTTGCGATACATCGGCACTAAACCCCAAATTGAATTTTTTTAATGGGGTTAGCCTAATGGTATCTGTAAGGGTCTTGTCTGCATTTTCAATATATTCAATGTTTGGATATTTAAACGTCCGTAATTCGTTTAAATGCCTGTAGGTTCTGGTTCTGTCTATATCTTTAAAAATACCTCCAGGGTTTATAAACACTGCGTCGGTTAAGGCTTTTGGTTTAAAGCGCATTTTATTGTAACTGTATAGCTTGTAACCATTATAGGATATAGAGTCTTGAAATGGTTTTCCTCTATTCTCGAATGTGTAATCTGTTATAATATTGACATCTCTAATTTTATAAATTTCAAAAGGTTTATTTATAACTGAATCTTCTGTTCTTATGGCTCGATCTTGAATTTTTATATCAATGTTAATTTTTTTGTTGGTACCAATAGTATCCATTTCAAAAGTAATGTAGTCTTGTTTAAAATGATAGATCCCAGAGTTGCGTAATTCGCTTGAAATTCTATCACGTTCTTGGTCAATATTTGCCGTTCTATATTGTTGGTTAGGCTTTATTAAAGCATTTTTTTGAATGTTACTATATAGTTTATCAACAATGGGTGATTTTATAGTTTCGGAAATGGAATCAATGATAAACGCCTTGCCGGTTTCAACCTTATATTCAACCTCTGCTCGTTTGTTGTCATTTTCAGAAATGTCATATTCTGTTTTAACATCAAACCAACCATTGTTTATGTGGTAATCTTGGATGCGCTTTACTGTTTTTTTAGTTTTTTCATCACTAACAATAACAGGGGCTTCTCCCGTTTTTTTTAACCACTGATTAAAACCTAAAGTAGATTCCTTTATTTTATCAACTTGTTTTTTTGAATACCTTTTTCTTAAGCGTTCTATGCGTTTTGGGTTTTTGTTTAACCAAACTTCATACAGGGAATCTCTATTGGGTCGCGCAGAATTATATATATGTAACCGAAGCGGAATACCTAAAAGTGGAATTTTACCATTAGGCTTTTGATATAAAAGATCGTTTATGGTTTCTGATTTATCTTTTTCGCCATTAATCATTACAGTATTATCTGTAAGCAAATGTTCATCTTCAGCAACGCGCTTAACAGCATCACAAGAGGTGAAACATTTTAAAAAGCATATTAAAATCAGTATTTTCTGGAGTTTTTGTTGCAAATGAAAATTATAGTTAATTCTGGTTATAAAAATTTTAATAATAAAATGCCTTTACGGAATCAAAAATACATTAAAAAATATTTAAATAATTTATGTCTACACTAATCTTGATAATAATTTCTTTTCTTTGAAAAAGTTTAACAATTTCTTTATAAAATAAATAAGGATTACATGCTTTCAAAAAGCCAAATAAAATTAATAACGTCTTTAAAGCAAAAAAAATATAGACAGCAACATGGTCTTTTTGTTGTTGAAGGTCTAAAAACAATAAAAGAACTGTTGCAATCCAATTTAATGCTTCATGCATTATATACGACAGAACCGTTCAATATTGATGCCAAAGAAGAATTTTTACTTTCTGAAGTAGATTTAAAACGCATTAGTTTTTTGAGTACTCCTAATAAAGCATTAGCCGTTTTTAAGATTCCTGATGTTAAATCTATAGATACCAATCAATTAATGGTTGCTCTTGACGATGTTAGGGATCCAGGAAATTTAGGAACTATTATCAGACTTTGTGATTGGTTTGGAATTAAAGATTTGGTTTGTAGCAAAGCAACGGTTGATTGCTACAACCCTAAGGTCATCCAGGCAACCATGGGTTCCATAACCAGAGTTAATATTAGTTATGTGGATTTGGTTACGTTTTTAAAAGCTACTGAAACACCTATTTACGGAGCTTTTATGGATGGCGAGACGGTATACACTAAAAGCCTACCAGAACAAGGTGTTTTGATTATGGGGAATGAAGCCCGTGGTATTTCTAAAACTATTGAAGCTATTGTGGATACAAAAATTTCTATTCCACGGTTTGGAGCGTTGCAGGCTACAGAAAGTTTGAATGTTGCCACAGCTACAGCCATTTTATTGAGTGAATTTAAGAGAGATTACTGAGAATTGATTACTGAAAGGTAAAATTAATAAAAACGCCACGTGTTTTCATACTGGCAATATTACTGGTCCAAGGGCTATTGGGGTCTTCATCTCTAACCAGTTCGTCATTCAAACCAAAAAGCCCACGAATAGATGGTGTGAATTTGAAGTTGTATAAATAAAAATCTATCCCAAAACCTAGTTCGTAAAATATAGGGTTTTTGATAGTTCTGAATTGCCCATTTTTGTTGTCTTCTGGGTTGTCTTGATTACTTGAAAGGTTTAATGCTGTTGAGAATCCACCAACTATAAACGGCTTAAAATTATTAATACGCTTGGTAGAAATTTTAACGAGCAACGGAATATGTATGTAAGTTGATTTTACCTCCCTAATCAAATCAGAACTTTTTACATCAGGAACGCCATTAAAATAAGATTGACTATAATTTAACGTTCTGGTTGTAATGAGCAAACCAGGTTCTAAACGTAAATCAATAAAGCTGTTAACACGTAAGTTTCCTATTAAACCGACATTAAAACCAGGACTTCTTTGAACATAAATATCACGCAAGTCATCATTATAATCAAAATTGAAGTCATAACTGCTAAACCCTAAAAAATAACCCCAACGCAATAGTTTGTTATCTGTTGAACCTCGTCCTTGATTGGCATCGTAGGTTACTTTTTCTTTTTTAAAAAGCTGAGCATTAGAAGTTTTAATGATGAATAGAAATGATATTAATGCAAAAAAGTACTTCATATTATGACTTAGATGATTTATAAATTGTTGCCACACCAAAAGTTTGTGGAAAATCTTCAACATTAATAAACCCAGTTTTACGCAAAATATTGTTTAACGCCTCGCCATAAGGGAAAACCGATGCCGATTCGCATAAATATTTGTAAGCACTTCTGTCTTTTGAAAACACTCTACCTATAAGTGGTAATATGTTCTTTGTATAAAAATTGTACCCTTGTTTATAAGGTGTTTTGTCGGGCATTGATGTTTCTAAAATAACAAAAGTACCGTTTGGTTTTAATACCCTGTAAATTTCTTTTAGCCCATTTTCCAAGGTTTCAAAGTTACGAATACCAAAGGCTACGGTAATAGCATCAAAGGCATTGTCCTGAAAAGGCATGTTTTCACTATCCCCCAGAACCATTTCTATTTTTGATTCTAAACGTTTCTTTTTAATTTTTTCTTTACCAATATCTAGCATGCCACTACTAATATCTAAACCAACAATTTTAGAGGCATTGGTTTTAGCCAAATTAATGGCCAAATCCCCAGTTCCTGTGGCAATATCTAAAATATTATCTGGAGTAGTTTCTTTTACTAATTCAACTACTTTTTTTCGCCATTTAATGTCTATTCCAAAAGAAATTATACGGTTTAATCCATCATAATCTCCTGAAATGGTATCAAACATTTTGGTAACCTGCTCTTTTTTACCTAAATCGCTATTTTTGTAAGGCTTTACTTTTGACAAATCTTAAGAATTTTGATGCAAAAATACTCAATTCAAAAATATAAAATAAACGTTTTAGGTAAAATGATAAACTTTTAAAAAAGCTTCACAAAATTGGATTCTAAATAATTATCAAGAACTCATATAAACTTTTTCAATTTGCTAAAAAATACTTTTTTTAGCCATTTTTTTGTCTTTTTTTTCTTCCTTGCCTGATATGCAACTCAAAAAAGCCTTCAACAGAACTAAAAACATCTAATCTTCACTTAAATCCAAAAAGTTTAACCGAGTTCTGAATCAATTTCATGATGAGATATGTATTTTGTATTATATTTGTTATACTTTTTATGATAATTAAACAATGAAGATAATTATTGCTGGAGCTGGTGAAGTAGGTTTTCATTTATCCAAACTGCTCTCTTACGAATCTCAAGAAATAACCTTAATAGATCCAAATAAAAAAAGCCTATCCTATGCCAATACGCATTTAGATATTAAAGTTGTTAGGGGAGATGCTACGTCTATTGCTATTTTAAAAGAAGCGCGTGTTGATACCATTGATTTATTTATAGCGGTAACATCAAGCGAAACCACTAATATTACAGTGTGTGTTTTAGCAAAACAACTAGGAGCTAATAAAACTATTGCTAGAATTTCAAATACCGAATTTATTCATTATAAAGATGAGGTTGGATTTACAAAATTTGGTATTGATGAATTAATATCCCCTGAAGCATTAGCTGCATCAGAAATTGAATTATCGTTAAAACAATCATCCTTTAACGAAAATTATGAGTTTGAAGATGGTGCACTTACTATGGCAGGATTAACGCTTTCTAGGTCAGCATCATTTGTTGGAAAAACGGTTAAAGAGGCTGCAGAAATTTTTCCAGAAATACATTTTGTTCCTATTGCAATTCAACGATTTGGGACTCAATATACTATTATTCCTAGGGGTGACACGAAGTTTATGCGTGGTGATAACGTGGTATTTGTAACCTCTGAAGGGGGCGCTGATGAACTTTGTAAGCTTACTGGTAAAGTTAATAGAGATATTAAAAATGTTATGATTTTAGGCGGTAGTCAAATAGCTTATAAAACTGCTAGGGATTTAAGTGAGAAAGGATTAAATGTAAAGTTACTGGAAGGAAATCGAGATAGAGCATTTGAAATTGCTGATGCGTTAACAAGCGTTTTGGTTATTAATAGCGATGGACGTAATGTTGATTTGCTTGATGAAGAAAATATAGGCGAAATGGATGCTTTTATTTCAGTTGGACCCAATTCAGAAACAAACATTATGTCTTGTTTAGTCGCTAAATCTAAAGGTGTTAAGAAAACTATTGCTTTGGTCGAGAATATGGACTATTTTGATTTATCGCATACTATTGGAATTGATACCTTAATAAATAAGAAATTGTTAGCAGCTAACAATATTTTCAGATACATACGTAGAGGTGAAGTCGTTGCTATGACCAAGCTTAGTAATTTAAATGCGGAGTTGTTAGAATTTGAGGTAAAAGCAACATCTGCTGTTTGTAATAAAACCATTAAATCTATAGATTTTCCTAGAACAGCAATTATTGGAGGGGTTATTAGAAATGGTGTTGGAATGATAGCTCTTGGTAGTTTTAAAATCCAAAAGGACGATCGTGTTGTCGTATGCTGTTTACTGAAATCGATAAAACGTGTTGAAAAATTATTTCTTTAAAAAGTTAAGCCATGAAAAGGTGCTTTGCTACTAGTTATAAAAAATTAGACGACTTCAATTAAAACATATTAAAAAGTGAAACTCAATTATAAAATTATTCTTCATTTTTTGGGATTACTCCTATTGTTTAATGGGGGGTTTATGCTATTATCAGCTTTAGTAAGTTTGATTTGTAAAGATGGTGTAACATTTCAAATATTTATAGCAGGTATTTTAACATTTTTAGTAGGTGTTGTAATGATGTTGTTTACTCGAAAACACAGAAAGGAAATGAATAAACGCGAAGGTTATGTTGTTGTAGCTTTTGGTTGGATTATAATGTCGTTATCCGGAACCTTGCCTTATGTGTTGACGGAGAGTATTCCTAGCTTTACAAATGCTTTTTTTGAAACCATGTCTGGCTATACAACAACAGGAGCCTCAATTTTAAATGATATTGAAGCCATACCAAAAGGCGTGTTATTTTGGCGTAGTACCACACATTGGATTGGTGGGATGGGTATTATTGTACTAGCCATAGCTATTTTGCCATTATTGGGAATTGGCGGTATGCAACTTTTTGCAGCAGAAGCCCCAGGGCCTAGTGCCGATAAATTGCATCCTAGAATTACAGATACAGCTAAACGTTTATGGCTGATTTATTTTGGCTATACCGCAGCCGAAACCCTTTTGCTTAACCTTGCAGGTATGTCTTTTTTTGATGCCATAAACCATTCTATGGCCACTTTGTCAACAGGTGGTTTTTCTACAAAAAATGCCAGCATAGCGTATTGGAACAATGAACCGCTTATTCAATATATTATTATCATATTTATGTTTTTGGCTGGAACAAACTTTGTTTTAAGCTATTTTGCATTTAAAGGGAAAGTTCAAAAAATAATTAAGGACGAAGAGTTTAAACTATACTTTAAATTTATAATAGCTTCTACAATTATTGCAGCGTTCATTATTTATTTTAAAGCTGATTTATCTATCTCGTCAATAGCGCATCCAATGGTTTTTGGAGCTGGTGAAAGTGCTTTTAGGCATGGACTGTTTCAGGTATTAACGGTTATTACTACTACAGGTTTTATATCTGCAGATTATACTATGTGGTCTCCTTTTTTAATTGTTTTCTTTTTTGGGCTTATGTTTTTAGGTGGGTCAGCAGGCAGTACATCAGGAGGTGTAAAAGTAGTAAGACATTTGATATTGATTAAAAATAGTTTTTTAGAGTTTAAGCGTACCCTTCACCCAAATGCCATTGTACCAGTTAGGTATAATAATAAAGCCATCAATAGGTATATAGTATTTAATGTATTGGCATTCTTTATTCTATATATGTTGTCATTTATAATAGGTGCTTTGGTGTTTTCTATGTTTCAAATTGATTTTATATCTGCAATTGGGTTATCAGCATCCAGTTTAGGTAATGTGGGACCAGCATTGGGGGATTTTGGACCTGTAAATAATTATGCAGCATTACCACCTTTAGCACAATGGTGGGCCTCTTTTTTAATGCTTATTGGACGTTTAGAGCTTTTTACGGTACTCATTTTATTTACACCTTTCTTTTGGAGAAATAGGTGATTTTTATATTAGCCCCATCTTTTTGGCACCTTTTACTAAATTAAAGTTAGCATCGTTATCGGTATCTAAAAGCATTTTTAATTTCGTTTTTCTTACTTCTATGGCTCTGGTTGATAATGCTATATGCTTTGTTAAGTTTTTGGTCTTTTCACCCATAGATAGGTGGTACAAAATTTGTCTATCAAAATCATCTATTGTTATACCATTTATACTTGTGTTCTTAGTATAGTTTTTAATAGTTTTACTGTAATATTTTTGATCGTTTAAAATTTGCTTTATAGCCGTTTTTAAGTCCGTTGATTCAATGTCCGATTTTATCATAAAACCCTCAGGTTTAATTTCATTAATAATGCTTAGAACCCTGGCTTGGTTTGTAATGGAAGTTAAAATTAATATTTTAGTAATAGGAGATTTTTTTCTAATTAAAAAACCTAAGTCTTCACCACAAATAAAGCGTTCGTTTTCTGAAATTGGAAGCTGTAAATCGAGTAGTACTATTTGGGCTTTTAAGCGTTGTATTTTTGTGACGGCCTCATCGCAGTTTTCGGCAAATTCTATATTAAAATTAATATTAGGTATTTCATTTAAAATGCGTTCATAAGCTTGTGCTATTATCTTATGATCTTCAATAATTAGTAGTTTAATACCATTTGTGTTCATTAATAACTTGTTTTTATAGATTAGGTTATTAAACTTTCAACGGTTGGGTATTCAAAAATATAGATTGTTTTTATATATAAAGATTATGTAATAAAAATATGTGGAAAAACCACATCTCAATAGTCTTAAAAACCTGTTAATTTGTAGTGTGGTTAATAGTTATTTTTATTTAGCTATTATTATAGTAATAAAAATTGAGGAAAAAGTCGCTTTTTAATAAAGCGACTTTTTTATGATTTACACATAAAAAAACTAATTATAAATATCAGTAAATTATAAGAGCAAGAACAAAAAAAATGAAGAAAGTGTTTATGATATATTTAAAACTAAAGTATTAACAGATACTGAGATTAATCATTATGTGGGGATGAATGGTATAGTTACCATTGTAGATGAACCATTAGTTAGACAACAAATTCTTCAATTAGCAAAACTTTGTGAAGAAGTTTTAGTTAGGGTAATCCTTAAAGCTATAAGGAATAAGATGTTTATTGAGTTTTGGTAGGCATAACTTATCGAGCTTAAGAAACAAAAAATTTCATTTATGAGAAAGTAAGTATGTTGCTTTTTTTATAAATGTTACAACCCCGATTTTTATGCTTTTCAGCTTAAAATAAAAAATCTGTTAGGCTATAAAACCTAACAGATTTGTATAAATATAATTTAATAAAATCAATTATTTAACTCACGACTTCTTTAATTCGCTTTATAGCTTCAATAATTTGTTCTTGAGAAGCAGCATATGATATACGAATACAATCTGGGTTTCCAAAAGCTTCACCAGTAACAGTTGCAACCAGTGCTTCTTCTAATAAATACAAAGAAAAATCGGTAGCATTGTTTATTTTTTTCCCTCTTAATGTTTTTCCGAAGTAATGTGTCACATTTGGGAATACATAAAAAGCACCTTCTGGAGTGTTTGTTTTAAATCCTTCAACATCATTTAATAAATCTAAAATTAAATCACGACGGACTTTAAATTCATCAATCATAAATTGAACACGTGTAGGCGATTCATTTAAAGCAGTAATAACGGCACGTTGTGCAATACAGTTAGCACCACTGGTAATTTGACCTTGCATCTTGTTGCAGGCACGTGCTATTTTTTCTGGAGCACCAATGTATCCGATACGCCACCCAGTCATAGCAAAGGCTTTTGAAACGCCATTTACTGTAATGGTATTGTTGTACATGTCGTCAAATTCAGCCATGCTGGCATGACCTTCACCATAGTTTATATGTTCATAGATTTCATCAGAAACCACATAAATATTAGGATATTTTACTAATACATCTGCTAAGGCTCTTAATTCTGCTTTTGTATAAACAGAACCACTTGGGTTACATGGCGAACTAAACCAAATCATTTTAGTATTTGGAGTAATTGCGGCTTCAAGTTGAGCAGGAGTCATTTTAAAGTCAGTATCAATAGACGTTTTTACCTCTACAGGAACGCCATCATTTAGCTTAACAATATCTGAATAGCTTACCCAGTACGGACAAGGTAAAAGAACTTCATCGCCTTTATTTAATAAAACGCCAGCAATGTTTGCCAAGGCTTGTTTAGCACCAGTTGATACAACAATTTGAGATAATGTGTATGTTAAATTGTTATCACGTTTAAATTTAGTAATAATAGCTTCTTTTAACTCAGCATAACCATCAACCGGAGTGTATGAGTTATAGTTGTCATTAATAGCTTGAATAGCTGCTTCTTTAATAAAGTCTGGTGTGTTAAAGTCAGGTTCGCCTAAGCTTAAACCGATAATATCTTTTCCTTCTCCTCTAAGTTCTCTCGCTTTTGCAGCCATTGCTAACGTTGCAGACGTAGCCATGTTTAAAATTCTATCAGATAATAATTGCATGTAGTTTATTTATATGGTAAATATGAAGTTTAGGCTAAACTAGGTTTTTTTCCCAGTGCCTTTAATTGGTTATAATGTTCTAAAACCGCTTTCGAAAATGTTTTGTATTCATTATAGGGTAAACTAAATTCGTTAGCCGTTTCCTTAACTATTTTTGCTATTTTACGATAATGTACATGACTAACATTGGAAAATAAATGGTGTTCTACTTGTCTGTTTAATCCACCGGTATAAAACTCTGCCAACCAACTTTTTGGTGAAAAATTTGAAGTCGTAAATAATTGATGAATAGCCCAAGTATTTTTTATGTTGCCATCTTTATCTGGTAATGGCATTTCAGTATTAGGCATAACATGAGCTAATTGAAAAATAACACTCAAAATTATTCCTGCAGTATAGTGCATGACTAAGAATCCTATTAAAACTTGCCACCATGCAAAGCCTAGCAACAAAGGTAAGGCCACCCAAATGGCATAATAAACAATTTTTCCAATAATTAACTTGGTCCATTGTGTAGCTGGAGATGGAAGTTTGCCATAAGCCAACTTTCGTTTAAGATACCTGTATGTTTGTGTGAAATCGGTAGTAATTGCCCAGTTTGCAGTTAACAAGCCATATAAAAAGAAGGCGTAATATTTTTGATATTTATGGATTTTAAGCCATTTTGTATGCTTGGAGAAACGAATAATTCTACCAGCATCAATATCTTCATCATGACCCTGAATATTGGTATAAGTATGATGTAATACATTGTGCTGTACTTTCCAGTTATAATCATTTCCAGCTAAAATATAAATACTGCTGCCCATTAATTTATTAACCCATTTTTTGCTTGAAAAAGAGCCATGATTAGCATCGTGCATAACATTCATGCCCACGCCAGCCATACCAATTCCAACAACGACCATTAATAATAGTTGCGCCCAACCAGGTAAATCTACGGTTAAGATAAAAACAACTGGTACTATTAACAAAGCAAACATTACGATGGCTTTGGTATACAATTTCCAGTTTCCAGTACGTTTAATATTATTGTCTTTGAAGTAATCATTAACGCGCTTGTTTAGCGTTTTAAAAAACTTAGCGGAGTCTTTTCTTGAAAATGAAAGTGCTTGTTTAGTCATGCTATTAACTTTAAATATGATTAATAATAAAAATTGCTGATCATACCAGAAGCAAAGATAGGGATAAACCAATTTAAGTAATACTATTTTTTTGTAAAAAAATGTACTTAAAAAGTATATTTTTGTTGAAAATTTAACAGTAATGAAACTTGTTTTTAAGTATTTTCCTAACCTTACGGAAGACCAAATATATAAATTTGAACAATTAGAATCGCTATATCAAGATTGGAATCTAAAGATTAATGTAGTATCTCGAAAGGATATAGACGAACTTTATTTACGTCATGTATTACATGCATTGGGTATTGCAAAAGTAATATCGTTTAACGATGGAAGCAAAATACTTGATGTTGGTACAGGTGGTGGATTTCCTGGAATACCCTTGGCTATTTTATTTCCGGAATGTTCATTTCATTTAGTGGATAGTATTGCTAAAAAATTAAAAGTAGTCGATGAGGTTGTACAAGGTTTAGGATTAGCTAATGTAAAAACAACCCATAGTCGTGTAGAAGACATTGATGGTAAATATGATTTTATAGTGAGTCGTGCTGTAGCTGCAATGCCTACTTTTGTTCATTGGGTTAAGGGTAAAATTGCTAAACAGCAAAATAATGACCTGAAAAATGGAATATTATACTTAAAAGGAGGTGATTTGTCGGAAGAGCTCAAGGATTATAGAACGACAACAATTTATAATTTAAGCGATTATTTTTCCGAAGATTTTTATGAAACCAAAAAAGTTGTGCATTTACCATTAAAATATAGAGGCTAATTACTTCAACTTCACTAATTCATTAACATTATTGTTAAAGTAGAAATACTGATTTTGATACCAATACGTATTCTTGTATTGCTCAATGCTTGTTATTTTTTTTCCAATAGAAAGAATGCCATTGGCTCTTTCAAAACTCAATTTAGCATTAACAGTATTATTTGCTTTAAATTGCGCTATTGCTAGACCTAAGTAAGCGTCAAAATCTGTAGCATCAAATTCAACAGCTTTATGGAAATCTGAAATAGCGTTGTTAAATTTACCCAATAATAGGTTTGAAGCACCTCTATAAAAATAAGCATAAGCATTATTTCTATTCAGTCTTAAAGATTTGGTTAAATCAGCATTCGCTTCTTTATAATAGTTTATCTCCATTAAAAAAACACCACGATTATAATAATTGTCGGCACTAGGTTCAATTAAAATAGCCGTTGAATAATCTTCTAGTGCATTTTGATATCGTTCTAAAACCTTATAAGCAGAGGCTCTTAGTGTATAGGTTTTTGGCTGATTAGGTACTGCTTTAATAACACTGCTAAAATCTTTTATAGCATTTTCATAATCTTCTAAATCATATTTTACACAAGCTAAGCTATACAAAGCGTCTATAAAGTTTTTATCAAGCATAAACGCTTTGGCATAATCGGCTTTTGCACCTGTAAAATCTTTTATGCTGTATTTAGAATTACCTCTGTTGTAATAAGTGTCTGCATCGGGTTCATCAACAATTATTTTAGAATAATCTGCAATCGCTCCATGATAATCGCCTAAATCATTTTTAGCAATCGCCCGATAAAAATAAGCATCGAGATTTTTGGGTTCTAATTCGATAACTTTAGAAAAAAGCTCTATTTTTTGATTCAAATCTGCCGACCTAATTGCTTTTCTGTATAATTTATTGGCTTGCCCAAAAGAAAGTAAAGGAATAACAGTTAATAAAGTGAGTAATAGTCTTTTCATTAGCAAAATTTAAACAACAAAAAACATGCCGTTTTAAAAAAGATTAAAGTTAGTAATATTTATTACATATTTTAAGTTGAAAATATTTTTTGTGCTAATTAATAACTGTCTTGACATATACAAATTTATATAAGTAGTATATATCTTTCATTATAGTTTTTAAGAAAGTATAAACTTACTTATTGTTTGATAAAAATGCATTTCATCGATGTTAAATTGCATTATGTCGATATTTTTTTTATCATTGCATAGCGATTTTAATAAAATTGTTAGTCTCTCAACTTAAATTAACGCCCTAAATTAAATTTAGATGAGAAATTCTATACCTATTAATTTTTTGCAAATTAAAATTTGCTTGTTTTTTTTATTAATAAGTTTTTTTGCTAATTCACAAGTCATACAAGTAGAAATAATTGGTGGAGCTATTGTTACTGATGGATCAACCGTAACAATTAATGCCGGTAGTGCTTTGGATTTTAGTATAACAAATACCTCAAGTGGGTGTACTAGACTTAGAGTTGATGGTGTAAGTATTAGTAATACTACAGACTTTTCATTGAACGGTTATAACAATCTTGGGAGAGATGTACGATCTCAAGGCTGTCAAAATTGGAAAAAATACTCAGAGTTTGAAGTGTCAAACATTAGCGGAAGTTGTACTACAGCAAGTACTACGGTAACTATTGAACTAAGAAATCAAGCCGATTTTACGTTTACACTACAGGTTAATGCCTCCCCAGAAATATATGTTTTTGGTGCAAGTTTTCCTAATGGCGATATTTTTCATGGTGATACAACAACATCTGATGACAATAACACCTATTTTGGAGTTGTCGATGAAGGAGCTTCAGTTACAAGAACTTATGTCGTCGCCAATATTGGTAGTTGCGATTTAGATATCACGGCCTTAGCAAGTACAAATTCTGATTTTGCAGTATCATCGCCATACCCCATTCCTTGGTTAGGATTAGATCCATATTTTTATATTGTAATAGATGTAACATTTACAGCACCTGTAGCAGGTACAGGAACGCAATCTTCAGTCATTAGCATTAGTAATACTGATAATACAACATTTACTTTTACGGTTGAAGCAGAAATGTTTAACGAAAACATTCCAGGCCCTGGAGGTATTACAGCCGATTTTAGATTGTGGTTAAAATCCACAAGAGGTATTGTAGAAAGCGGCGGTAAGGTTTCTGAATGGCAAGATTTAGGGTCTAATGATAAAGATGCTACCCAAGCGATTTCAGCAAAACAACCAACATATAGCAATGTTGATGAAGATAATATTAATTTCAATCCAGTTATCAAGTTTGAAAATGATGGTGCAACTGTAGAACAATATTTAGAGAATACTTCAAATGGTTTTTATAGTCAAGATATTTTTATAGTTATGGTACCCGATGCCACTATGACGAGTGCATCTGCTAGAAACACCATTTTTGCAGGAATAGATTCAGGAAGTGCTGGTGATATGACAGGCGTCGGTTTTGGTAATTATTCATCAGAATTTACTAATGAAACGTTATCATATAACCAAGATATTCCTGGAGGTGGAAGTTATAATGGTGAAGCAGAAATTAGTTCCACCTATTCTACAGCAGGTATTATAAATGTTCGTAATAATACAGCTTCATCACCAACAGGTCAGGATATTTTATATAATTCATCTGTATTAACAACATCTAATGTTAGTGATGTTTCGTTTGCTAATGTTGGATCTCCTGGTCCACCTACCGTATTAGGTACAGAATATTGGATTGGTAGAAACTTTGATGTACAAGGAAGTTTAAATGGACGTGTAGCTGAAATATTTACATTTGCCGAACGTGTACCAGATGCAGATCGTCAAAAAATTGAATCGTATTTAGCTATAAAATATGGTATCACTTTAGGGACTTCAACTGAGGCTCAGAAAAATTATATCAATTCATTTGATGATATCGTTTGGGATATTACTGCAAATTCTGGATATAATTATCATGTTGCTGGAATAGGAAGAGACTCCATTTCAGATTTAAATCAAAAACAATCAAAAACATTAAATTTAGTTAATGAGGTTTCTATAGGACTAGGCGGTGTGTATACAACTAATAGCTCTAATACAAATGAGTTTGAAAAAGACGGCGATTTTTTGGTATGGGGAAACAATAATGCTGCTTTTTCCGGCACAAGTACAAATACGGTTACAGTAGCAACTGGTGTCACAACATCATTGACACGTATTGATAGAAAATGGAAAATAGTAGAAACAAATGACCATGTAAATGGCGATGTAGAAACGGTTTATATTACCATTCCATCCGCTGCATTTAGTGGTTTTTCAAAGCTGTCTACTGAAGAGTATGCCTTAATAGTTGCAGATAATGCAAATTTTGCTAATGCCGATATCATTGATGTTATTCCATTAAGGTCATTAGATGCTGGAGTAACATTACAAACATGGTATGATTTTGACGGCACTAAATTTTTTACCTTTGGAAAGGTTTCTAATCTAGCTGAAAGCCATTCCGTTAGTTTTGCCTCTGGAGATTATATGGTTGGTGAATACAGCTTGAATTTAAATACAGATAATTTTTCAATTTCAGCATGGATTAAATGTGCAGCAAATGCCAGTGACAGAACCGTTATGGCAAAAGGAGAAAAATTACAAATTCGATTAAATAGTTCAGGAAACGTTGAAGTTTATATTGATGATGATACAACGCCCAAGTTTACTTCTAATATAGATTTAGATGATGGTTTGTGGCACCATACAGCTTATATATATGATAGCGGAACGCTGTTGATGTATGTGGATGGCGTTTTAGATAAATCTGTACAAGATGTTGTACATCCATCACCTAATTCTAATAATTACTCAGTAGGAGCACTTTATATTGATAAAGGGAATGTTACAAACCCCATATTAGGAGAACTTGATGAGATTTATGTTTGGGATATTGAACTTACACAAGATCAGGTCCGTTATGTTATGAATCAAGAATTAGAACGATTTGATGTTAGTGGTACAGATTATACAAGTGGTAAAATATTACCACAAGCAGCATCAAGCAATGAAATTTCAAGTATACCCTGGAGCAATTTAAGGGTGTATTATGATTTTAATTCTTTTTATGGTTCAACGACAGAAGGTTTAACTGATGAACGCTTCTTTTTAAGATTAAATTATTTAGATAAAGATAAAGAACTACTCGATTCTCAAACAGCACCATTGCCTTATATTTCAGCCAATAGTGGCGCGTGGGACACTGCTTCAACTTGGAGTAATAATGCCGATCAAGTTATACCAAATTCGTTAAGCTTAGATGGTTCAACTATAGTGGATTGGAATATTGTACAAGTTGAACATGATATTTCTTCTGGTGATAGAAATCTCGCTCTTTTAGGACTCATACAAACAACAGGAACATTAACTATTGCAGATCCACTTGATGCGCAAGACGAAACAAATTCTGGACAAGGCCTAACCATATCACATTATTTAGAATTAGATGGTGTTATAGATTTAGTAGGAGAATCACAATTGTTACAGTATGAAGGCAGTATTATTGATGCCGATAGTGGTGGTTATATTGAAAGAGATCAACAAGGTACCGCTAACGGATTTAATTATAATTACTGGTCATCATCAGTGGGACCTATGGGCGGCAATACAGCAACAAGAGGTACAGGTGTTTCCAATACAAATTCAAATTATGCTATTGAGGACGTTTTGAATGATGGAACGGTCTCTGGATTGTATCAAAGTCTTTTATACAGTACTTCTCCAGATGGAAGTGGTATAGCACCTCCTCCAGGTTTTGCAAGAACCATCAGTACAGCTTGGTTGTATAAATTTTATGGTGCAGCTGATGATTATAATGCTTGGGGTAAGATAGATGAAACATCATCTTTACTCCCAGGTGAAGGATATACTATGAAAGGAACATCGGGAGCGGTGTCAATTTCAGCAGATCAAAATTATGTATTTGTAGGCTTACCAAATAACGGTGATATTACTTTAGAATTGGACAAAACTTCTGGTGAGGTTGAAAGGCTTATTGGAAATCCGTATCCATCAGCTATGGATGCTACGGAGTTTATACTAGATAATATGAGTATTGCAGACGGAGGAAACAATGCTACCGGAACTATTTTTAATGGCGCCTTATATTTTTGGGATCATTTTGGTGAAGAAAACTCACATGCTCTTGTGAATTATGTTGGAGGCTATGCTACACGTAACTTAACAGGTGGTGCAGTAGCCATATCAAACGATGCTAGAATTAATGATGATTTATCTTCAGGAACCAAAGTTCCGGGGCAATATATTCCAGTTAATCAAGGTTTCTTTGTGTCAACAGCTTTAGATGGTTTTGATAATGATAATGCTACACTATTATTAACAGTTGATGGTGGAGATATTGTATTTAAAAATAGCCAACGTGTTATTGCTAGCGAAGATGGATCCTCATCAATGTTTCTAAAATCTGGCGGCGGTAAAGAAAGTAAGACATCAGCAGCAAATAATAATGATACTATGCAAAGGATTAAACTTATGTACGATTCTCCGTTAGGTTACCATAGGCAAATAGTTATTGGCGCAGATGTAAATGCATCTACCGATTTTGATATGGGGTATGATGCTTTTATGGCCGATATCGGTGAGGAAGATATGTATTGGACTTTTAATGATAATAAATTTGTAATTCAAGGGGTTGATAAATTTGATGAAAATCAAGAATTCTCTTTAGGATTAATTGTTAAAGAAGCTGGAATAGCTAGTATTAAAGTTGATGAATTGGAAAATATTGATGATAGTATGTTGTTGTTTATTAATGATAAAACTACAAATGAAACCTTTGAAATTAATAATAAATCCTTTGATATATTTTTAGAACCTGGAGAGTATAATGATAGATTTCAACTCGTTTTTAGTAGCACATTATTAGAAGTTGATGAAATCGATAATATTATTAATGGTATTAGGGTTTATTATGATACAAAATCCTCTGAATTGAAGGTGCTTAACAAGAACAACGTATTTATCTCTAATATTAGTATTTATAATATTTTAGGGCAAAATATAAATGAATTTAAGTTAAAATCGTCAAAAGATGAATCCATTAAACTCAATTTAAAAACTGGTATTTATATTTTAGATATTAATACAGAAAACGGAGAGTTAAGCAAAAAAATAATTATCGAATAGTTGTGTTAATTTAGTTTGAAGTTACTTTTAATACTTTAAAAAGAGGCAAAAAAAACTTTTCTTTGGTGGTTGGAATTTAACAATTAGTTTTCGGTCTTTTTTGAAAATTTTATGTAGTTTATTTTCGATTATTATTATAATAAAGTATAAAGAGACCATCTTTTTTTAAGATGGTCTCTTTATAGTAATATGATTTGGCTTCCCGATTACGAGACTCCTGTTTTTACAGGAAATTGTTTTACTCTCCTAAAAAAGGATATCTATAATCCGTAGGTGTTACAAACGTTTCTTTAATCATTCTAGGAGATACCCAACGTAATAAGTTTTGAGCACTACCAGCTTTATCGTTAGTTCCTGATGCTCTAGCGCCACCAAATGGTTGTTGACCTACCACAGCGCCAGTTGGTTTATCGTTAATATAAAAGTTTCCAGCTGCGTTTTGTAATGCTTCTGTTGCTTGCGTTACCGCATATCTGTCTTTAGATAGTATAGCACCTGTTAGTCCATATTCGCTAGTATCATCCACCAATTTTAAAGTTTCAGCGTAAGCGTCATCCTCATAAACATAAATAGTGATTACTGGACCAAAAAGTTCAGTACACATCGTTGTATATTTTGGGTCTTGAGCTACAATAACTGTAGGTTCTATAAAGTAACCTTTACTTTTATCGTAGTTACCACCAACTATAATGTTTGCATCAGCATCATTTTTAGCACCGTCAATATATTTTGCTAGTTTATCAAAAGAACCTTCATGGATTACCGCTGTAATAAAATTGCTCATATCTTCTGGCGAACCCATTTTAAATGACTTCACATCCTCAATAACGTATTTTTTTACATCAGCCCAAAGGCTTTTTGGAATATAAGCTCTGGATGCTGCACTACATTTTTGACCTTGAAACTCAAAAGCACCTCGAACAATAGCTGTTGCGACTTGCTTTGCGTTAGCCGATTTATGGGCTACAATGAAATCTTTACCGCCAGTTTCTCCCACAATTCTTGGGTAGGTTTTATAGTTATGGATGTTGTTTCCTATTTGTTTCCAAAGTTCTTTAAAGATAAAAGTTGAACCTGTAAAGTGTAGTCCTGAAAAATCAGGACTTGCCATTACGGTATTGGTAATCATAACCGGGTCGCCAAAAACAACGTTAATAACTCCAGGAGGAACACCAGCTTCTTCAAAGACATCCATAATGACTTTAGCAGAATAGACTTGGCTATCACTAGGTTTCCAAACCACAACATTACCCATTAAAGCCATACATGCTGGTAGATTTCCAGCAATAGCCGTAAAATTAAACGGTGTTACGGCATAGGTAAAGCCTTCTAATGGACGGTATTCAATACGGTTCCATGCATCGCTTGTGCTTTCTGGTTGCTCTGTATAAATATCTGTCATAAACTGCACATTAAAACGCAAGAAATCTATAAACTCACAAGCTGCATCAATTTCAGCTTGATGAATGGTTTTAGATTGCGCAATCATGGTTGCAGCATTAATCTTGGCACGATAAGGACCAGCAATGAGTTCTGCAGCTTTTAAAAAGATTCCTGCGCGTTGTTCCCAAGGTATTTGAGACCAGGTTTTTCTAGCTTCTAAAGCTGTAGAAATAGCATCATCAATATGAGATTGTTCTGCTAAGTGATACGAACCAACAATATGTTGATGGTCATGTGGTGGCGACATGGTTCTGGTGTTTCCAGTTTTAACATCTTCACCGTTGATATATAAAGGCACATCAATTTTACTATTAAACATATCCTTATAAGTCTTAAGTACTGCATGACGTTCTGGTGATCCAGGTGCATAAGATTTTACAGGTTCGTTAACAGCGATTGGTACACTAAAAAAGCCTTTTCCCATGATTTTTGATTTTTCGTTATTGAATTTTCAGTAAATGTGGTACAAATTTACGAATTATTAAATGATAATTTGAATTAAGAGGGTCTTAAAAGTGTATTAAATTTTATTTATTTTTTGTAAGTTGTCAATCCGTTTATAGACTACATTTTTTATGTGTACAGTAACCCTTATTCTTAAAAAGAATCGTGATTTTGTGTTAACCTCAAATAGAGATGAAGCACCAGAAAGAGTGTCGCTAGAGCCCGATTTTTATACTATTAACAATACTAAATTATTGTTTCCCAAAGATAAAAAGGGAGGTACCTGGATTGGTGTTAGTGAAAAAAATCGAGTTGTTTGTGTGTTAAACGGCGGATTTTTAAAACATGAACGAAAGTCAAGTTATAGCAAGAGTCGAGGCATTGTGGCTAAAGATTTTATGGTAGCTAAAAATGTTTTAAATACTGTTGAGAGTTATAAACTCGAAGGTGTTGAACCATTTACTATGGTTATTGTAGACTGGAACGCTACTTTAAGATTTTATGAATTGGTATGGGATGGTAGAGAGAAACATTTTAGACAATTGCCTTTAAAACCTAAAATTTGGTCATCTACAACCTTGTATGATGAGAATATGAAACAGGAACGATTGCTTTGGTTTGCTGTTTTTAGAATTGATAATGAATTAAATGCAGAGACACTATTGCATTTTCATAAAGTAGCAGGTCATGATAATGATGACTATGGTGTTGTGATGGATCGTGGTTTTGTAAAGACCACTAGTATTACTCAAGTTGAAAAACGCTCTGGAGTTGTAAATATGCGTTATGAAAATCTTGAAAACAACACCGTTATAGATCAAGTGTTTAATCTTCAGAAATAGTCAATGGATAATACAGGTATTATTTTAACATTGGCGTATCCAGATACTATAGTCATGGTTTCTGAAGAATGGTTTTCTCCGTATTTACGATTTATTGGTGTTGGTAAAAAGGATTATTTGCGTGCTGGTCATGCCGCTTTGGTGTTGATTGATAAAGACACTGGTGTTTTAGAATATCATGATTTTGGACGCTATATTACTTCAGAACCTAACGGACGGGTTCGTGGTAGCGACACCGATAACGAATTGCATTTTCCATTAAAAGCTGAAATACAAAATAATACAATAACCAATTTAGATGCTATTTTAGAGTTTTTGGCAACGCATCCTAAATTAACACATGGCGATGGTAAATTAGTGGCTTCGGTGTGCCATGCGGTTAATTACAAAAAAGCACGAACACACATTACCAACATGCAGAATAAGCATTTTATAAGGTATGCAGCTTTTATAAAAGAAGCTTGTAATTGTGCACGATTTGTAACGGACACTTTAATTGCTTCGGTAACCGATTCTAAAATAAAGAAGTGTCTTAAAAGCTCTAAATGGTTTACACCAAGTACAGTTGGAAATGTGTTGCTTGCAGATACTGAAAATTATCCTTATGAGGTTTCAGAAACAGGTATGATTTCAGAATTTAAGGGATCTCAAAAAAGTGAAAATATTCGTTGTTTTTTAGATAGATTGAAAGACCACAACGTGAATTTGATTGGTACTCAAAAACCAAAACCTGTTGAAGGTTTGCATGAACAAGCTCAATGGTTGTCTGGTATTGCTGCTGGAGCTTGGTTTGAGTTACATAAAACTGGGCATGATGTGGTATATTATTTTAAGCGTATTTCACCTTATGGTCATATTGATATACATGATAAGTTTGTTGTTGAAGACGATACGTTCGATTATGATTTAGAATTTGAATTTATACATTATTCAAACTGTAAATTTTTTCATCTGAAGCAGCATGGAAAGATTTTTAGGTTTGAACGGGTTGAGTGATAGTATTTTAAAAGCGTTTTTATTTTCTTCTTTTGTTTGCAAGTAACGTGCACTGTTTATGGCTTAGTCAGGTGCGCCTCACGAGTAGACATAATTGCACCTTATTTGCTATACAGGGTTTCGTGTGGAGTTATTTTAGACTCGAGTAAATATAGTATAAATTGGCGAGGTGCAATTAACAATGGGCATTGAAATATAATTAGTAGAAAAGGAGCGTTTGCAAAACGCAATTTTACTTGCCGTAGGCAATTACATAGCATCACGCATATATGTGCAGTTAATGAGAAGATATAAAAAATGATTAAACTATATTAATTTGTTTATATGGAAGGGGTTATAAAGGTTTTAGACTTGCGTATTTTGTGTATAAAAATTATGAATACTTACGATTTGATATATAAAATACATAACAAATAAAAAGGTTCAATGATATCTTTTGAGTAAGATAATTATAGGGGGGGAAGTTAGTTTGAAAATTTGTAGTTTTTAGGCTATGTTTAGCTTAACATAGAGAATAAACTAGTTTATAGCAAAAGGCGCACTCAATTTAAAGGTAGGAATGGTAACTTTAAACTTTTTGGTTGTGGTAAAATTTACCATGTTATAATGCCCTTGCATAGCACCAAATGGCGAGGTAAGTAAACAGCCCGATGTATAAGTATGAGATTCACCTGGTTTTAAAACAGGTTTTTTACCAATAACACCTTCGCCAGTTACGGTTTCAATATTATTTAAAGCATCTAAAATTTCCCAGTGGCGTGCATTAAGTTGTACAGAATCTTTACTTTGGTTTTCTATGGTAACCGTATAACCAAAGGCGTACTGTATTTTATAATTTTTATAAAACGAGCCCTCGAAAGTAGTTTCTACCGAAATTTTTATGCCTTTTGTTACTTGTTGAACCATGTTAAGTATTGATACACCATGTGTTTACGCGTGCTAAAATAATAAATATTAAGTGGTTAACGAAAATATTAACACGATTGATATAAAAATTAGATGAAATGCATTTTTAGCCTATGTTATTTATTAAATATACATTATAGCTAGGTATTGTGGTGTTCTTTTTTGTATGTAAGTCGGTTTTAATTCGAGATGTTAACGGAATTGCCTTCGCCAATGCCAATAATTTTATCGAATCGAGCACCTAAATCTCTGTAATATACCAGAACTTTATAGTTGTTTTCGGTTTGGTAGTAGTTTCCGCCAATAAAACCTTCATCTATAAGACCATCCTTATTGAGTACAACAAATTTATAATTATAAAACCCTTGCTTAAGCAACATGGCGTTTTGGAAAATATTGTATTGGGAGTTGTATTGCAATTTGGTGCTATCATCAATAGCATAGTTATTAAAATTGCCGTAAACGTGAATAGACTTGTCTTTTAATGCTTCGCTAGCTTTTAAAGAAAAGTGGATCCAAACATAGTCAGCTTCAATACTTGGGTTTTCAGCATCAAGATTTAAAATAACATAGTTACCGTTTATATCGGGGTTGTAGGTATAGGGATTATTGGCCCTTTCAATATTGGTAAATAAATAATTATGGTACAAATCTTTTAAATCTATGGATTGAATACCTGTATTTGCTGCACGAACATCTTTGTTTTCAAAATAGAAATATTCGTTTCCACCCCAAAAACTGGTTTCGGTATCATATTTATAGATGAGTTGATTGCCTATAGTATATTGCGGTTTTAAGTTTGAAATAGCTGTATTTAAATTGTTGTTCTGAACAATAACGACTTTTACTGTTTGTAAAGGGTTGTTAAACTGCATATTTTTTGATGAAATAACAATATCAACACGTTGTTTTTCTTCAATAAATTGAACATCGCGTGAGCGTTTTATATTAACTCCAACATCCGTTTTATCCTCGTAAATCATAAATTTTCTTGAAAAAACAAGTTCACCATCGTTATCGTAAACGGAAAGCATGTAATTTCCAGAAACACGAAGTCCTTTTGTAAATTGATTTGGAATGGTAAGTCTATAATGTGAGTAAATCTGATAGGTGTTAAATGAGTTTTCATAATCACGGATGCGCTGGTTGTCAAAGCCCTCCATATATTCCGATTTAATTAAAACGGAAGGTGACCAATCATAATTAAAATGTTCAATTTTATAGTAAAAATCTTCTTCATCGCCATTTAAAGCATCAAATTCTAAAACCACATATTCACCAAGCTTTAAAATGGGTAATTGTGTTTCTGGAGTGTCTCCTCTAAAATTAATGGTTTTTATGTAATCAGGCGGATTAACTTCATCTATTTGAGAAAAAAGCACCGTGGGAATTAAAACAAATGCAAATAATAAAAAGGGCTTAAATGTCATCAAAAAATAAGGTTTTTTTGTAAATATAAACAAATATAGTGCCTAAAACTGAACTTCTTTCAATCCAAATAAATTTCTACAGAATTTATTATGAAAACTGTTTATTTAATTTGTATTTTTGCACCGATTTTTAGACAACTAATTTCAATAAAATAAATATGTCAAACGACATTCGTATTAAAAAAGGTCTGGACATTAAACTTATCGGTGAAGCTGAAAAAACCGTTGAACAAGCGGCAATCAGCAACTACTATACCGTAAGGCCAGAAGATTTTCACGGCGTTATTCCTAAACTTGTAGCAAAAGCAGAGACTTCAGTAAAAGCTGGAGAGACTTTGTTTTACGACAAATCTCATGAAGCCATTAAATTTGCATCACCAGTTTCTGGTAAAATAGTTGGGGTTATTAGAGGACCAAAAAGACGCATTGATGCCATTAAAATTGAAGCTGATAAAACACAATCTTTTCAAGATTTTGGAACGTTTAATGTAGATGCTGCCAAAGCAGAAGGTATTAAAGCACATTTGCTAGCTTCAGGGTGTTGGCCATTTGTAAAACAACGTCCGTATGATGTCATAGCAAATCCAGAAACATCCCCAAAGGCTATATTCGTTTCAGGTTATGCCAGTGCACCATTAGCAGCCGATTTAGATTTTACATTACAAGGTAAAGACGCTGAATTACAAGCGGCAGTAAGTGCTTTAGGGAAACTAACAGAAGGCTCCGTACACGTATCTTTTGGTAGCTCTAGTTCGCCTCTTGCTGGTTTGTCTGGTGTTACAACACATAAGGTTTCAGGACCGCATCCATCAGGCAATGTAGGAACACTTATAAACAAAGTAGATCCCGTTAACAAAGGCGAAGTGGTTTGGACAGTAAACGCTCAAGACCTCGTAGTTATTGGTGAATTGCTCTTAACAGGTAAATTCAATGCGGAACGTGTTGTTGCTTTAGTAGGCTCTTCAGTTGAAAAACCAAGATATTATAAAGCACTAGCAGGAAGCGAAATTTCGACTATAATTAACGATAAAGCTGTTTTAGAAAACAGAAAGAACCGTATTATATCAGGAAACGTTTTAAGCGGAAAGCAAATAAAGCGTGATGGTAGTTTAGATTATTACAGTAATGTGGTATCTGTTATACCAGAAGGCGATGATTATGAGTTGTTTGGGTGGAATAAACCGGTATTTGATAAAGTGTCTACATCAAGAGCTTTAACATTTTCATGGTTAAACCCAAAGAAAAAATACGATTTGAACACCAATACAAATGGTGAGCACAGAGCTTTTGTAACTACAGGAACTTACGAAGAGGTTTTTCCTTTAGATATCTATCCAATGCAAATACTAAAAGCGTGTATGTACCAAGACTTGGATGAAATGGAAGCTTTAGGGATGTACGAAGTGGCTCCTGAAGATTTTGCATTAACAGAGTTTGTATGTGTATCTAAACAACCACATCAAAAAATTATAAGAGCAGGATTAGACTTAATGCTAAAAGAAATAGGATAATGAGTTTAAAGAATAAATTACACATTTTAAAGAGAAAGTATAGAAATAAAAAAATAGCGCCAGCTTTTAATGCGCTACATACATTTTTATACCTGCCAGATGAGACCACACATAATGGAACGCATATCAAAGCAGCCGACGATTTAAAACGTACCATGAACACCGTAATTATGGCCATGGTACCATGCTTATTATTTGGTATGTTTAATGCGGGTTATCAACATCATATAGCTTTAGGTGAAATTCAAGCCGTTACAGGAAGTTTCTTTAGTGCAGAGTTTTGGACATTAGATAACTTTTTGGTTGGTTTTTGGAAAATCTTACCACTAGTTATTGTATCCTATGGTGTAGGATTAGGAATCGAATTCATATTTGCCATTATTAATAAGCACGAAGTAGAAGAAGGATATCTAGTAACAGGAATGTTAGTGCCATTAATTGTACCAGTAGATATTCCATTATGGATGCTTGCTGTAGCAGTTGTTTTTGGAGTTGTTATTGGTAAAGAGGTTTTTGGAGGAACTGGAATGAATATTCTAAATCCTGCATTGACCATTAGAGCCTTTTTATTCTTCGCTTATCCAACTTGGATGTCTGGAGATAAAGTATGGGTTCATGGAGCTGTTGAAAGAGATCAGGCCATTGCTGCAGAACAAAATTTAGATGCCATTTCTGGTGAAACGATTTTAGGTGTTATGGCACAAGGTAAAGAGGTTGCTTATTCTACAGCCGATATGTTCTTAGGATTTATACCAGGTTCCGTTGGCGAAACATCTACAATATTGATTCTTTTAGGAGGTTTGTTTTTAATCTTCTCAAAAATTGGTAGCTGGAGAATTATGCTATCATCTGTTATAGGAGCTATTATAATGGGATTAATCTTCAATCAAGTTGTAGCCGCAGGATGGATAACAGATAGTAGTAAATTTTATGGATTAATGAGTGCACCATTCTGGGAGCATTTAATTATTGGAGGCTTTGCATTTGGTACAGTCTTTATGGCAACCGATCCAGTTACAGCATCTCAAACGAATAAGGGAAAATGGATTTATGGGTTCTTAGTTGGTTTCATTTCAATAATGATCCGTGTATTTAATCCAGCATATCCAGAAGGTGTTATGCTAGCCATTCTATTAATGAATGTATTTGCACCAACCATTGACCACTACGTAGTACAAGGTAATGTGAAGAAAAGAATGAAACGTTTAAAAGTTAAAACAGCATAATTATGTCAGTTAACACAGATAAAAACTCATATACTATAATCTTTGCAGTAGCAATGGTATTAGTTGTAGGTTCGCTATTGGCGTTTACAGCGTCGTCTTTAAGACCTAATATTGATGAGAATAAACGTATGGAAAAGCAACAGAATATTCTGTATGCTATGGGCGTAAATGGAAATGAAGGCACTGGTGACATCACTTTTGTTGGAACCGATAAAGTAGCTAATGAGTTTTCAAAATATATCAAAAAGCAATTAGTTATAGAAGATGGCGTTGCTAAAGAAGATGATACAGCATATTTAATTGATATTAAAAAAGAACAAGCCAAAGCTAAGAATGGGGGAACAAGACGTTTGCCTTTATTTTTAGGAGAAAAAGACGGTGAAACGTTTTACATAGCTCCCATACGAGGAAAAGGGCTTTGGGATGCTATTTGGGGTTATGTAGCTCTAGATGAAAATATGGTTGTACAAGGTGCTTTTTTTGATCATGCTGGTGAAACACCTGGATTAGGAGCTAATATCAAGCAGCGTTATTTTATGGATGATTTTAATGGAGAACGTTTATTAACAGACGCTGGTGTATTTAAAGGTATTACAGTAGCTAAAGGTAATGCAGATCCTAAAAATCAAATAAAAGATGATTATGAAGTTGATGCCTTAGCAGGAGCAACTATTACTGGTGATGGCGTTTCTGCAATGATCAAGAAAGATTTAAAATTATATTTACCTTACTTTAAAACGTTAAAATAATATGGGACTACTTTCAAAAAAAGATGCAAAGTTAATCACAGACCCGTTAGCGGATAATAACCCAATTACTATTCAAGTATTAGGTATCTGTTCTGCTTTAGCAATTACAGCTGAGCTAAAAGCTTCATTAGTAATGGGTATTGCTGTACTTTTTGTTTTAGGTATTGGTAATGTTGTTATTTCTCTAATGCGAAATATCATTCCTTCAAAAATTAGAATTATTGTACAACTAATTGTCGTTGCTGCATTAGTAATTATAGTCGATCAAGTATTAAAAGCTTTTGCTTATGAATTAAGTAAAACCTTATCGGTTTTTGTTGGATTAATTATTACCAACTGTATCATTATGGGGCGTTTTGAAGCTTTTGCTTTAGGTAATGGTCCATGGAAATCATTTTTGGATGGTATTGGAAATGCTTTAGGATATGCTGTTATTCTTTTAATCGTAGGTTTTTTTAGAGAACTATTAGGCTCAGGAACTCTTTTTGGTATTCCAGTACTTGGAGACCCTATTGAGAAAACAGGTGTATATGCTATTGGCTACGAAAATAATGGATTCATGTTAATGCCGCCAATGGCATTAATTGTTGTAGGGTTAATCATTTGGGTACAACGTGGTAGAAATAAAGCATTAATTGAAGATTAATACAAGAGTTATTCTGAATGTATTTTCAGAATCTTAAAAAAATAACGAAATCATTAATGAAATCTTGAAACAAGTTCAAGATTTAAAATAACAAAAACAATGATAGAACACATCGAATTATTTTTCAAGTCAATTTTTATTGATAATATGGTGTTTGCGGTTTTCTTAGGTATGTGTTCATACTTAGCCGTTTCTAAAAAAGTAGCAACAGCTGTTGGTCTTGGTGCAGCAGTAATATTTGTATTGGCCATTACAGTACCTTTAAACTGGTTACTGGACCAATATTTATTGCAACCTGGAGCATTATCTTGGTTAGGCGAAGAATATGTTGATTACGATTTAAGTTTTCTTTCTTTTATCATGTTCATAGCAACCATTGCTACCATGGTACAATTAGTAGAAATAGTTGTTGAGAAATTCTCACCATCATTATATAACTCACTTGGTATATTTTTACCGCTTATTGCAGTAAACTGTGCTATTTTAGGAGGCTCCTTATTCATGCAATCTCGTGAAATTGAATCTCTTGGATTGGCTTTCAATTATGGAGTTTCGTCTGGTATAGGTTGGTTTTTAGCTATTTTAGCTATTGCAGCTATCCGCGAGAAAATAAGATATAGTAATGTTCCTGCACCTTTAAGAGGTTTAGGGATTACATTTATTATTACAGGATTAATGGGAATAGGTTTCTTAAGTTTTGGTGGTATGTTAACGGGAGGTGATGAAGAAGAAAAACCTGCTACAGAAACAGTATTAGAAGTTGAGAAAATAGAAACTGAAAAAGCTAAAGAATTAGCAGAAAACACTAAAACTATAGAGTAGTATGATTTTAGCAGCAGGAACAACAGGAATAGTAATAGCAACAGTCGTAGCGTTTTTATTAATTACGTTAGTACTCGTTAGTTTGTTACTTTTTGTAAAACAAAAATTATCACCATCAGGTCCAGTAAAAATTACTATTAATGGTGAACGTGAAATAGAAGTGGCTTCAGGAGGTAGTTTATTATCTACTCTAGGTGCTCAAAAAATATTCTTACCGTCAGCTTGTGGTGGTGGTGGAACATGTATTCAGTGTGAATGTCATGTATTATCTGGAGGCGGAGAAGCTTTACCAACAGAAACACCTCACTTTTCAAGAAAAGAATTGCAACACGGAGCACGTTTATCATGCCAAGTTAAAGTAAAGCAAGACATGGATATTACCATTCCAGAAGAAGTGTTTGGTATTAAAAAATGGGAAGCTACTGTTGTGCGTAATTATAATGTAGCATCATTTATTAAGGAGTTTGTTGTTGAAATCCCTGAAGATATGGGTTACAAAGCAGGCGGGTATATTCAAATTGAAATTCCACCATGTGAAGTTAAATATTCGGATATGGATATTACAGCACACCCTGAAGAGCATGATACTCCAGACAAGTTTCAAGATGAATGGGATAAATTTAAGTTATGGCCATTAGTAATGAAAAATACAGAAACTATTGAGCGTGCATACTCAATGGCTTCATTTCCAGCTGAAGGACGTGAAATTATGTTAAATGTACGTGTGGCATGTCCACCGTTTGATAGAGCCAAAGGTGGTTGGATGGATGTAAATCCAGGTATTGCATCATCTTATATCTTTAACCAAAAACCAGGTGATAAAGTAACCATTTCTGGGCCTTACGGCGAATTTTTTATCAATGAGTCAGAAAGCGAAATGCTTTATGTTGGTGGTGGAGCAGGTATGGCACCAATGCGTTCACATTTATACCACTTATTCAAAACCTTAAAAACAGGTCGTAAAGTAACTTATTGGTATGGCGGACGTTCTAAACGTGAGCTATTTTATTTAGATCATTTTTATGAGCTAGAAAAAGAGTTTCCTAACTTTAAGTTCTATTTAGCATTATCAGAACCTATGGAAGAAGATAATTGGAAAGTAAAAGAAGATATTGATGCTCCAGGTGATGGATTTGTAGGGTTCATTCACAACTGTGTTATTGATAATTACTTGAGTAAACATGAATCGCCAGAAGATATTGAATTGTATTTCTGTGGACCACCATTAATGAACAAAGCTGTTCAGAAAATGGGAGAAGATTTTGGTATCCCAGATGAGCATATTAGATTTGATGACTTTGGAGGGTAATAAAATAAAGAGTTCTGTTTTTACGGGAATGTAAAAAAACCGACACGAAAGTGTCGGTTTTTTTATGCTAATATATCTGCTATTTTGTAACGTGGTTTTTCATTTTCAAACTCAAATAACTTAGTGTAGTCCATAACATTCGAAACATGATCCATTTTACATAAAAGTTTAACCACTTCAGATAAGCCATTAAATAAAATATCTTTGTCGGTTGGGTTTTTGGGTTTGTCATTTTTAAAATGAAGAGGAAGTTTGTATCCACAAGCTTCTAAAAAAGTAGCTTCTATTTGTAGTAATTCAATAGGCGAATACCCGTTAAATTTTCTACCAAGGTTTTGATGCACTTTACCCACATAATTAAGCTTTAAAGCCCCATGGTAGTCAGAAAGGTTTTTCCAACTATCTGTATGGTCTAAAATGTTTCCAACAGCACATTGCATGCAACATTCGGGGTTTAGCATGTTGTTATGAAAAGCAATATAAAGCTTTCTTAAGGCAGAGACTAAGCGTGTAGACATTTGCATAAATGCAGTAATTTTGACATTAAGTTACTAAAAAAATGTTTTTTTAATGTAAAATAAATCTTAAATTTTCTTTTTGTTGTGGAAATAATCTAATCATTTAGTTAATATATTAGTCTGCTTAATCTAAAATATTTTTAATAAACTTCATCTGATAATAGGTTAATAATATGTTTATATTTTTATAACGAAACAGTTTAAAAATGTAATCAACACATCAACTTTTATATTAAATTTGTATCATGAGTAAGCCACTAACGGAACAAGAATTACATAATCTAGCCATGAATCATGTTGGTAAAGATTTAGAACAGCGCGGTTTTGAGTTTATAGCTGTGAATAGTAAGCTTAAAAAGCACCCTCAATTTGTTTGTATGGATAAAACCAAACAATACTTTTTTGTAATTGTTAGGGCGGTTGTATTACCAGAAAATCCAAATAATTATGATGTAGTTTGGATGGAAAGTTTTAAAAACCATGCTAGAGAAAATGATGCTAAAGTATTATATGCAGGTGTTGGAATTGGTAGTTTAAATGGTGAAAAACAACCTATTTATTTAGATGAGGAATACTTATTGGAATATAATGGTATTCAGGTTTTAGAAACTAATTTGAACTAGAGTTTCATGCTAAAGCAAACATTTATGTTATTTCGAACAAAGCGAGGCACTCCATTACTTATAATGAAGAATTTTGTATTATCGTTATGTGTTTTAACCATTTTTGTTTCATGTAAAAAAGAAAAATTTAAAAACAACAAATTTTCAGGAACTGTTTTTGGAACTAGTTATTCCATTATTTATGATGCTGAAGTCAATTATCAAAATCAATTTGATAGTTTGTTTTATACAATTAATAAATCTTTATCTACCTATCAAACAAATTCAGATATTTCTAAATTAAATAGAAATGAAACCGTTTTTGTAGATGACCATTTTATTAAAGTTTACGATGCTTCAAAAGAAATTTTTAATCTAACGAATGGGGCTTTTGATCCCACCATAGGCAATGTTGTAAATGCCTGGCGATTTGGAGCTGAAAATACTATTAAAAAATTAGATAGTCTTAAAATTGATAGCCTAATGTTTTATGTTGGTTTTGATAAAACATTCAGAATAGCCAATAGTATAACTAAAGCATACCCAAATATGTATTTTGAATTTAATGGCATTGCAAAAGGTTATGGTGTTGATGTTATTGGTAACTATTTAGAGTCTCAAAATGTTAATAATTATTTAGTTGAAATAGGAGGTGAAATTAGAGTAAAAGGTAGAAATGTAGAGAAGCAAACGCCTTGGAAAGTAGGGGTTGAGAATCCAAACTTTGATGGAGAACAGACCATTTTAAAAGCCATTACATTACATGATGAAGCTCTAGCAACTTCAGGAACATACAGAAAGTTTAAAATAGATGAAAATGGAAATCGTTATTCCCATATAATCGATCCTAAAACTGGGTATCCGAGTAAGACAAATTTATTAAGTATTTCCGTTATTGCTAAAAACTGTATGACTGCGGATGCTTACGCCACGGCTTTTAAAGCCATGGGCGTTGAAAAAGTAAAGTCGTTTTTAAAAAGGCATCCAGAACTTAAAGTGTTTTTAATTTTTGAAAACGATGAAAAAGAATTAGAAACCTTATCCTTTAATAACTTTCCTGAACGTTAAACTATTTATAAACCACAGGAATAATTTCACCTTTTGCCAAACAATATTTTGTAATATCAGTCTCGGAAAGATTTGCTGTATAATCAACTTCCTCAACCTTAAAACCAAAGGCGCGTAATTTATCAAAGTAATCTAGACCATAAACGCGAACATGATCATATTGCCCAAATATTTTAGCACGTTCTTTCTTATCTGTAATTGTATGGTCTTCAAAAGTTGTTTCCCTATTTAAATCTTGTGGGATTTGAAATATACCCATACCACCAATCTTCAAAACACGATAAAGTTCTTGTATAGCTTTTGTGTCGTCTGGAATATGTTCTAAAACATGGTTGCACAATATGATATCATAACTGTTGTCTTCAAAAGGGAGGTTGCAAATATCAGCTTTTACATCTGCAATTGGCGATTCTAAATCGGTAGTTATATAATCTAAATGTTTTAAATTTTTAAAACGTTTTAAAAAACATTGTTCTGGAGCAAAATGTAAAACTTTATATGATTTTGAAAAGAAATCAGTTTCATTTTTTAAATACAACCAAAGTAGTCTATGACGTTCTAAGCTTAATGTTGATGGCGATAACACATTGTTACGTTGTGCTCCATATCCATAAGGTAAAAAATACCTAAAAGACTTTCCATCAATTGGATCTGTAAATGTTTTTCCTTTTAAAATGAAGGCTAAAATAGGACGAATCATGTAACTCAGTCTTATAAGCAAAGGCCTTGGAAGAATATTCAGTATAACTTTGAAGAGTTTTTTCAAAAGTGATTATTTATAGTCTTCACGTACTGGAAAAAAGGTATCAATTACAACACAATTTGTTAAAGCATTTGCACTATGAATAGCGTTAGAAGGTATTACTGTTATAGAACCTACTTCAAGAACTTGGGTAATGCCATCAATGGTCATTTCTAATTTACCAGAAATTACTTGCGTAATTTGCTCATGTATATGAGAATGTGCAGGTAAAACAGCTCCTTCTTCAATATTAATAAGTCCTACAGTATTATTATCGGTATGAACATACTTTCCTTTTATACCTGCAACAAGGTCCTTTTCTGCGATGTCTGAAAATTGGTGAGTCATAATTATAAAACAAGTTGTTTTTGTCTAAATTCTTCTTCTTCATTACTTTCAATACCTAAAGCGTCATATATATAAGCAAACGTTGAAAGTAATTCCGGTTTTCCATCAATTAAAGCAACATCATGTTCAAAATGAGCGCTTGGTTTATTATCTTGGGTGGTAATAGTCCAACCATCTCTATGTTGCTTAATACGTTGTGTGCCCATATTAATCATAGGTTCAATAGCGACTACCATACCTTCAACAAACTTTTTTCCTCTACCACGCTTTCCGTAGTTTGGCATTTCGGGATCTTCATGCATTTTGCGACCTAAACCATGTCCAACTAATTCCCTTACCACACCATATCCATGGTTTTCGCAATATTTTTGGATAGCATAACCCACATCTCCAACACGATTGTTAGCCTTAAATTCTCTTATACCAATATACAAAGATTCTTTTGTTACTCGAAGCAGTTTTTCGGTTTCTGGAGCAATTTCTCCAACAGCAAAGGTGTAGGCATGATCGCCATAAAAATCATTTTTTAGCGCACCACAATCAATAGAGATAATATCGCCTTCAACTAAAGGATCGCCATTTGGGATACCATGAACAACTTGCGTATTTGGGCTCATACATAGTGTGTTTGGGAAGTCATATAACCCTAGAAAACCTGGAATAGCGCCATGGTCTCTTATATGTTCTTCGGCAATTTTATCTAATTGAAGTGTAGTAACTCCTGGTTTTATTGCCTTTGCAACTTCTCCCAGTGTTTTAGATACAATTAATGCACTTTCTCGCATCAACTCAATTTCTTCTTTGGTTTTTACTATAATCATACTTGAAAAATATAGGCAAAGATACTCAAATTAGTATTTATTTTTTTAGTCGCTTATATGACTTTTGACATTTTTTTTCATTATTACAATTAATAATTTTGTAAAACTAAATTAGTTAAGATGTATAAGGTTGTAAGTATAGAAGATGCTGTTAAAGCTATAAAAAGTAATGATAGAGTTTATATTCAAGCTGCTGCTGCTGCTCCCCAATTATTAATGAAAGCTATGGCAGATAGGTTTGAGGAACTTCGAAATGTAGAAGTTTGTCATTTACATGTTGAAGGAGAAGCGCCTTATGCTAACCCTGAACTGCGTGATAGCTTTCACGTTAATTCTTTTTTTATTGGTAATAATGTTCGTCATACCCTAACTGAGGGCAATGGGTCTTATACTCCCGTTTTTTTAAGTGAGCTTCCTTTGTTGTTCAAAAGGAATATTTTACCATTGGATGTAGCCTTAATTCATGTTTCTGTTCCAGATAAGCATGGATATTGCTCATTAGGTGTTTCAATAGAAGCAACTTTAGCTGCTATTGATAATGCTAAAATTGTAATTGCCCAAGTAAATGAACAAATGCCACGAACTCATGGAGATGGAATTATCCATTACACTGAAATTGATTTGTTTGTAGAATGTAATGAGCCTATACCAACACATATTTATGGCAAACCTAGTCTTGTAGAAGGTAAAATAGGTGATTTTATTGCTAATTTAATTGAAGATAAAAGCACGTTACAAATGGGAGTTGGAAATATACCAAACGCTGTTTTATCGCGACTTACAAATCATAAAGATTTAGGGTTGCATACTGAAATGTTTTCTGATGGCGTTATTGATTTAATTCTAAGTGATGTAATAAACGGAAATTATAAAAGTATTAATCCAGGGCGTGCTTTAACAACATTTGTAGTAGGGACCAAGCGTTTATATGATTATATAGATGATAATCCATTTATAGAAATGCGTGCTTCCGATTATGTAAATGATGTTTCAATTATAAAACAAAATCCAAGAATGGTGGCTATAAATTCTGCTATTGAAGTGGATGTTACGGGACAGGTTTGTGCAGATTCTTTAGGTGCAAAAATGTATTCAGGTGTTGGTGGTCAGATGGATTATATAAGAGGAGCATCTTTAAGTGAGGGCGGTAAGGCTATTATAGCATTGCCTTCTATTACTAAAAAAGGTATTAGTAGAATTGTACCATCTTTAAAGTCAGGTGCAGGTGTGGTTACAACAAGGTCGCATGTGCATTATGTGGTTACCGAATATGGAGTTGCTAATTTATATGGAAAAACAATTAAAGACCGCGTTAAGGCATTAGTTGATATTGCACATCCTAATCACAGGGAATCAATAGATAAAGCTTACTTTGATTTAATATAAGGTTAACTTATTTAAATAAATTAAAAAAACCTTTTTTCTTTTCAGGTATTGGTGGTGCTGAGTTTGTAAGTAATTGATATATTTCGCCCCAGCCATAAAAGCCCCCAATATTTCTATCGTCAATAAATAAATCCGCATTAATTTTTCTACTCACTTCACTTGTGTATTCTTCTTCGGGGAAACTACTGTTTACAGCATAAAAGTGAATATCATTTTCTTTACAGAATTTTACAGCTTCATCAAGTTTGTCATTGCATCTGTATGTCCATAAAATAAGCCGATGCCCTTCAGCTTGAAGTTTTTTTAAAGTTTCAAACGCAAATAACATAGGCTTGCCTATTTTTGGATAGGCATCTTCCACAATGGTACCATCAAAATCGACTGCAATTATAAGCGTATCACTAAAATTCATTTAAATCAAAGACTTGAGTTGATGCAAAATTAAACAATTTATTTTTAGATAATTACACTAAGGGGTGTTGTGTCATGGCTTCTGGTTGTTCCAAGCCTATTAACTTTAAAATAGTTGGAGCTATATCTCCTAAAATACCATCTTTAATTTGAGTTAATTCATTATCAATTAAAATAACAGGAACTGGGTTTGTGGTATGTGCTGTATTTGGAGAACCATCAGGGTTTATCATGGTTTCACAGTTTCCATGGTCGGCAATAAGCAATGTTGAATAACCATTTTCTAGGGCTGTGGTTACTACATCTTTTACACAATCGTCCACAGCTTCACAAGCTTTTATAGCTGCTTCCATAACACCAGTATGCCCAACCATATCGCCATTTGCAAAATTTAAACAAACAAAATCTACATCACCTTTCTGTAATTCAGGAACTAAAGCATCACGTAATTCGTAAGCACTCATTTCAGGTTTTAAATCATATGTAGCTACTTTAGGTGAGTTTCTTAAAATTCGTTGTTCACCTTCAAAAGCGGCTTCTCTTCCTCCAGAAAAGAAAAAAGTAACATGAGGATATTTTTCGGTTTCGGCAATTCTGATTTGTTTCTTGTTATTTTTTTCTAAAACTTCACCTAAGGTTTCGGTCAAATTATCTTTATTAAAAATAACATTGATGTTCTTGTAAGTATCGTTGTAATTTGTAAGCGTTACATAATGCAAATTAAGTTTATGCATGTTTTGCTCATGAAAATCAGTTTGTGATAATGCTTCGGTTAATTCACGGCCACGATCTGTTCTAAAATTAAAAAAGATAACAACATCATCGTCTTTAATATTTGCAACTGGGTTGCCAGAATCATCAACCATAATTATTGGTTTAATAAATTCATCTGTAATGTCATTATTATAACTTTTTTGAATGGTATCGGTAATATTGGTGGATTTCTCGCCAACACTGTTAACCATACCATCATAAGCTAGTTTTATACGTTCCCAACGTTTATCCCTGTCCATGGCATAATATCTACCAGTTACAGTTGCTAGTTTGCTATTTGTTTTTTCTAAATGACTTTCTAATTCTGTTAAGAAACCATATCCAGATTTAGGGTCTACATCACGTCCATCTGTAAAGGCATGAACATAAGTATTCGTTAGTCCAAAATCGTTGGCAGCATCTAATAAACCATATAAGTGGTTAATGTGTGAGTGAACACCACCATCACTTAACAAACCTAAAAAATGAACATTTTTATTATTCGTTTTGGCATAATTAAAGGCATCTACTAAAACCTTCTCGTTATTAAGTGTTTTGTTTTCAACAGCTAAATTAACTTTCACTAAATCTTGATAAACAATTCTACCTGCACCTAAATTCATGTGTCCAACTTCGCTATTGCCCATCTGTCCTTCTGGAAGACCTACATGTAATCCGTCTGTTCGTAAAGTAGCGAATGGGTATTTTTTGTATAACGAATCTATAAAAGGGGTATTTGCATAATCAATAGCAGAAACTTTTGGGTCTGGAGAATTACCCCATCCATCAAGTATCATTAAGATAACTTTTTTGTTCATTTTGTTAAAAATTAGTATTTCACAAAGATAACGAAGTTTGATTAAAAAAGCTTTGAAATATATTTCAAATGCCACGCTATTCAAGGCTTTTAATGATTTTTTAAAAAAGCAATCATTTTGTTAATTATATGTGAACAAAAGTTAAAAATCTGTTATAAATGAATTTTTATGTAACAGATTAAAAATATTATCGTCTCTTTAGTATATCAAAAAACGTAAATCAATAAATCACACTAAAATCTTTCATCATGAAAAAAACAATCATCATTTCCGCAATCGCATTATGCTTTTCATTAGTATCAGTAAATGCTACTCCCTTAAATTCAACTGTTAAAAATTACGATGTAGAAGCGTATTTTAAAGTAAATTCATTTTGCGTTTCAATAGCAAAAGGGGATTTAGAGACTGTTAAGAAACTAATTGACAGAGGTGCAGATGTTAATGCTAAATCTAATGGTATGACTCCTGTAATGTATGCTGCTAAATATAACAGAGTTGAAATTTTAAAACTGTTAATTTCAAAAGGAGCTAATTTAAAAGCGAGGTCTGATAATAAAATGACAGCGGTTAAATATGCAGAATTACATGGAGCTAATGATGCTGCTTTAGTTATAAAAGATGCATTAGCAATATCTAAAAAGAAAAAATAATTATAAACATATTCATAATTATTTTGAGTTATTCACTCTTAAAAGTCTTGTTTTACAAGGCTTTTTGTTTTACTGAGTTTTGTATTTCTCGATAGCTTCCTCTATTTTTTCTATTCGATTATCAGGATCTGGGTGTGTGCTTTTAAATTCTGGAATTCGATTTGGTCCTGCGGCAGCTTTTAAAATTTCCATAACACCAATCATAGCTTTTGGATTATAACCTGCTTTAAGCATAAAACGAACACCTAAGTCATCACTTTCTAATTCATCATCTCGCCCATTAGTTAGCAAGGTGTTTTGCCCAATTCCACTAATTAAACCGCCCATATCTGCACCTACAGAACCAGCTGTAGTTAATCCTTGCCAGTATTCGCTTTCTGCAATACGTTCTGCACTATGTCGCCCTAAAACATGGCCTACTTCATGACCTAAAACACCTGCTAATTGATCTTCATTTTCTAATTTAGAAAATAAGGCATAAGTTATAAATATTTGTCCGCCAGGTAATGCAAAGGCGTTAATAGTATTAGAGTCAGCTAATAGATGAAACTCGTATTTATAAGGAGTCTCTCTTGCTATACTATTGTTTATCAGTTTGTTACCAACGTTATCAACTAAAGCCTGATATTGGTTGTTAGGGTGTAAGCCACCATGTTGTTGTGCCATTTGTGGAGCACTTTGTAAACCAATAGCAATTTCTTTATCTGGAGACATTGATATGGTTTGAGTTCTGCCGGTATATGGATTTACTTCTTGTTGGCTACATCTTTTTAAAACAAAAAACAAAGCTATAGCTACTCCAATTAGTAATCTGACTTTTAGATTTTTTCCTCTCATTAAAAAAAAAATTAGATTTGAGTAATTAAAATTACAAAAAATTTAAGTTTATGATTATCAGACCCATTTTTTTGTGTAAAGTCACTCATAAATAAGGTGTTACTTCAATATTTTTTTCTGCATAATATAGTGCATACCTATGTATTTAATATTGAATGGTTGGCCTATAATGCTATAACCACATTTTTGATAAAAATAAACGGCAACTTCTCGCGCATTACACCAAATTATTTGTGAATCTTTCTTTTTTAGTAAGTTTTCTCCATAGTCTAGAATACTGTTTCCTAATCCTTTACCCTGATACTTTTCTAAAACAGCCATACCTCTAAGCTGATATTGAGCTGTTTCAGAAATAGCATCATGATTATTTTTTAAAAAGGAACAAACACCTACTAATTTTGTTTTATAATACAAGCCTAAATGTATGGTGGTTTCAAAGTCATCACCATCAAAAACACAAGACTCAATAGGCTTTCCTTCTCTTAGAACAGGATGCCTTACCTTATAGGCTTCTTCAGAATTAATTGGTTTTATATTATAATTTGAAGTTTTAATAAAAAGTATATTATACGGGTTATAGTTCAAACTTAAACAATATTTTTAAGGAAATTAATTATCTTCACATAAAACTTATTTATGACTTTTGTATTTAAAATTTTAGAAAAAAAGAATATAGATTTGGTAGTGCCTTTAGTTCAAAAATTAAATGGAAATCAAGTTTCTGATGCTGTTTTAAAACAGCGATTTTCTGAAATGATTACACAAAATTACGAATGTGCTGTCATTTATGATGGTGATCGCTTAATAGGTGTCTGTGGTTTATGGTTTTGTACAAGGCATTATTCTGGAAAAAGCGTAGAGCCAGATCATGTATTTATAGATGATAATTACAGAGGAAAAGGCTTGGGGAAACAGTTTTTTAAATGGATTTATAATTATTCACAAAGTAAAGGTTGCGAAGCGGTAGAGTTAAATACCTATGTTAGTAATGCGCCATCGCACAAATTTTATTTTAATGAAGACTTTAAAATCTTAGGTTATCATTTTTTGAAAAAATTATGATTTTCCTTGCAAGTGAATAAACAGTTTATATATTTGCAGCCGATTATTGCGAGAGTAGCTCAGTTGGTAGAGCGTCAGCCTTCCAAGCTGAATGTCGCCGGTTCGAACCCGGTCTCTCGCTCAAAAGGGTTTCATGTAAAATGAGACCTTTTTTTGTGCGCTATTTTTATTTTAAATGCTTTAATTCTGTTGCTGATTCCACTTCGTATGGTGTTTTGTTGTATTCAAAAATCCGAGCAGTTAAGTCTCCTCTTAAAACAATGGAATCACCTTTTACATGAAGCCAACTGCCTTCTCTTAAGCCAATAACGGGCTGATTATTAAAATTATGGAACTCTTTTATTCTAGTTTCTCGAGTTTCACCTTTATGTTTACTTTTAGTATCGGGATCTAAATAATGTGGATTAATATTAAACGGCACTAAGGCTAAAGCACTAAAACTTGATGGATAAACAATAGGCATGTCATTTGTGGTTTTTATATTTAAACCACAGATGTTACTACCTGCACTTGTTCCTAAATAAGGTGTTCCATTTAAAACGGTCTCTTTTAATGGTACAATTAAATGGTGTTTGTGCAATTGGTTGATTAATACAAAAGTGTTGCCACCACCAACAAAAATAGCTTCAGCTTCTTCTATGGCTTTAATTGGGTTTTCAAATGTATGAAGCCCAATTACTTTTTTGTTGATTTTCGAAAAAGCCAAACGCGCTATTTCGGTATAATCATCATGCGAAATTCCACTTGGCCTAGCATAAGGAATAAAAAGAATGGTGCTAACCTTTTCAAAAAAAACTTCTAAGTCAGCTTTTATATAATCTAAATAACCACTTCCATGAATGGTTGATGTACTTGCAATAATAATATTTCGCATAACATTTTTGTTTTCAGTGTAAAACTAATAAAATTTTTATCTGTTTTATACCATTTCCTGTCTTGAATTTGTTGTAAGAGAAAAAGGAAATTTTATGACATTAAATTAAAAATAGGAATGATATTGTTTTACAAATAGAAATTAAAGTAGTAATTTGAAAATAAAAACAACTATGAATAAAATCGTCTTCTTTTTAGCTTTTTTAACGTCTTTCAGCACACTTTCACAAAATGTTACTAGAACAGAAGTGTCTGGAAAAATTATTGTTGAAGGCAATGATATTTCTGGAATAACCATTTTTAATACCTCGTCAAATAAAGGAACAATTTCAGATGAAAAAGGAGAATTTATATTACACGTTGCTCTGAATGATGTTATTGAAGTTAGTGCATTACAATATCAAAATATTAATTTTAAAGTTAATGAAGCCATTATTAAATCAAAAAAAATGAAACTTTTTTTAATTGAAGAAATTAATAAGTTAGATGAGGTTATCGTGTTAAATAATAGCTTGTCAGGAAACTTAAATAAGGATTTAGAGGATACTAAACCATTCAAACCAAAATTAGATGCTTTGTATTTTGGTATTAAACATAGTGACGAATATGGTTTTGAAAAAGATTATAAAACAAAAACGACAAATATTACTATGAATACTCAGCAGCAACCTATGATAAATGGACTTAACATAGTAAATGTGGTAGATCAATTGTTACTTCCTTTGTTTAGATCTGAAGTTAAAGATAAAAAGAAGGCAGGTATTCCTGAAGTCCCCATAGAGTCAATTAAATATTATTTTGGATCAGAATTTTTAGTTGATAATTTCAATATCCCAGAGCATAGAGTAGAGGAGTTTATTCGATTTGTTGAAAGCGGTGATTTTGATTTTTCATTACTTAATTATGGAAAAGAACTGGAGTTTTTAGAACTTCTAAATAAAAAGAGTATTGAATTTTTAAGCTTTTAAAAACACAAAAAGCTTATCATCATATTTGTCAATTTCTTTAAAGGTTTAACAAAATATTAAAAACCATTTACATTTTCTTTAAGATTAAGTATACGTTCTTTATACTCTAATTTTAATAATTTGAGTCGCATATTAATCTTTTTTCTATTTGTTATATTTTCTTTTCAGACAATTGCTTCTCAAACTATTGAAATATCTGGGAAAGTTGAAAGTAAAGCTAATGCTGAAAACATACACGTTATCAATAAAACGCGACAATTATTTACAATAACTGATAGAAATGGGGTATTTGCCATTAGTGTGAGGTTGTATGATACATTAAGTTTTTCATCCATACAGCACCTGTCAAAAAACATAATAATTTCGAAGCAAATGGTTTTAGATAAGGTCATTTATGTAGAAATGGAAGAGCAAATCAATGAATTGGATGAGGTTATAGTAGGGAAAGTGCTAACAGGCAATTTAAAGTCAGATATTAAGAATACTGAAGGCGACCCACCAATTAATTTTTTTGATGTGGGTATCCCTGGTTATCAAGGAAAACCAGCAACACAAAGTGAAAGAAGACTCCATGAAGCGGGTGAGTTTAAACCAAAAATGCTTTTAGGACTTTTAACAGGAAGTATACCATTAAACCCCATACTAAATGGAATTAGTGGGCGGACCAAAACACTTAAAAAACGAGTAGAAATTGAAACAAAAGAAACATTGATTCTAAGTATAAAATCAAGATTATCAAAAGATTTTTTAGCCTCAAATCCATTAGAAGATTATTTAGTAGCAGATTTTTTTTATTTCTGTGCAGACGACGAAAATTTTATGAAGCACTGTAAAAATCAAAGTGATTTTAAAATATTAATTTTTTTAAGAATGAAATATAGACAGTATAAAGACAATTTGAATCAAGAGTGATAGCTATCAGTAACATGTAAAATAAAGATTGATTTTTTGGAATGCTTTTTGAAACATGGTTTACAAAATAATTACTTTAGCAAAATAAATTTTTACAGATGAAACCATTACAGGTGTTTTTTATTTTAATTCTGTTACCACTTTTTGCATTTACAGGGATGCACAAATATTATATAAGCGTTACTCAAATTGATTATATAAAAGAGAATCAATCTGTTCAAATTACATCAAGAATTTTTATAGATGATTTTGAGAGGTTACTAAGAGAACGTTATGATGAAAGTATCACGTTAGCAGAAAAGGATGAACCTGCAATTGTAGATTTATATATTGAACAGTATTTGAGCGAGAAAATAAAGATTAAGATTAATAATGAAGATGTGAATTTTGTTTTTATTGGAAAAGAATATGATGCTGATATTGTACGTTGTTACATGGAAATAGAAGATGTGACGTATATAAAAACCTTTGAAATTAGCAATCAAGTGTTGTTCGATATATTTGAAGAACAGCAAAATATTGTTAAAACAAAAATTAACTCCAAACAAAAAAGCTTTATTCTTATCCCTCAAAATGCTAATGCTGTGTTAAATTTTAATTAAAAAAAAGCCAATTGACTGTGTAATTTATTATTTTCGATAACTTTTTGTAACAATTTTCTAATAAAAGGTATTAAAAAACACAATTTTTTAAATAAAATATAAAAAAACCATGAAAAAAATCACTTACATCTGCCTTTCCTTAATTTTTATTTCTTCGGCAACATTTGCCCAAGATCAAGAAAATGCAGAGCGTAAAACAGGACATACGAATACTAATAAATTTAAACAGTTGTTCGATGAGTTTTCAACCCCAAATATGTATAGAGCTGCATCTGGAGCTCCAGGCTCAGCCTATTATCAGCAACAGGCTGATTACAAAATGGATATTGTTCTAGATGATAAAAATGCTAAGCTATCTGGTTTTGAAACCATAACTTATACTAATAATTCACCAGACCCACTAAAGTATTTATGGGTTCAGTTAGAACAAAATAAAAGAGCAAAGGATTCTAAATCACCTTTAATAGAAAAAAGCGGTATTGCGCCAGTTTTTCAACCTAATGAATTTACTAATCAATACTTAATGGCGCCTTTAGAAAGAGGTTTTAATATTGAATCTGTTACAGATACTAATAAAAAGCCATTGGCGCACATGATTAATAGAACCATGATGCGTGTAGAGTTACCAAAAACATTAAAGACTGGTGAAAAATTCTCGTTTTCAATAAAGTGGTGGTACAATATCAATGACCATGTAGTAGAAGATGGACGTTCTGGTTATGAGTTTTTTCCAAAAGATGGTAACAGAGCTTATGTTATTGCTCAGTTTTTTCCAAGAATGGCCGTGTATAGCGATGTAGAAGGTTGGCAGAATTCTCAATTTTGGGGGCGTGATGAATTTGCCTTGCCATTTGGTGATTATGAGGTTAATATTACCGTGCCAGCTGATCATATTTTAGATGGAACAGGTGTTTTAACCAATAGAAAAGATGTGTATTCTAAAACAATGATACAACGCTATGAGCAAGCAAAAAAATCTTATACTGAGCCTGTTGTAATAGTAACACAAGCTGAAGCTGAAATAGCAGAAAAAAGTTTTTCTGACAAAACAAAAACATGGAAACTAAAAGCTGAAAATGTACGCGATTTTGGTTTTGCAACTTCAAGAAAATTTATCTTGGATATGATGTCCGTTAAAATTGGAGGTAAAGATATTATGGCTGTGTCGCTTTATCCTAAAGAAGGCAACCCGCTTTGGGAGGATTGGTCTACTAAGGCTGTTGCTAGTACTTTGGAATCTTATTCAAGAATGACGTTTGATTACCCATATCATAAAGCAATTTCAGTTCACGCCAAGCAACAAGGTATGGAGTACCCAATGATTTGTTGGAATTATGGACGTCCCAAAGAAGATGGAACTTATAGTGACCGCGTAAAATATGGTATGATGGGCGTGATTATCCATGAAGTAGGTCATAACTTTTTTCCAATGATTGTGAATAGTGATGAACGTCAATGGACTTGGATGGACGAAGGTTTAAATACATTTGTTCAGTATGTTGCAGAACAAGATTTTGGTAAAAAATACCCAGCAGCATTATCGCCTCAAGACAAACATTTTCCTTCAGATAGAGGGCCAGCTCGTATGATAGTCCCTTATATGGGTGGTAATCAAGATTTTATTGCTCCAATAATGACAAAAGGGCTCAATACTTATCAATTTGGTAATAATGCTTACGGAAAACCAGCAACAGCATTAAACATTTTGAGAGAAACAGTAATGGGGCATGAGTTGTTCGATTATGCCTTTAAAGAATATTCACGTCGCTGGATGTTTAAACATCCGACTCCAGAAGACTTTTTTAGAACTATGGAAGATGCTTCTGCATTTGATCTAGATTGGTATTGGAGAGGATGGTTTTATACCACAGATTGGGTAGATATTGGGTTAAAAGATGTTAAGAAATATTATGTGTCATCAGAACCAAATACTTTCGTTAAGGATATTATGAAGGAAAAAGGGATTAGTAAAGATCAATTAAGACCTCTAGTATATATGGTGGAAGAAGGAAGTGAAGATTATAATGAAGGCATGGAAAAAAGAACGCTTTTAGAAAGTTCAATACCACTTAAAGCTTACCTTATGGATAATTTTACACCAGAAGAGCGTAAAAGTATAAAAACACCAAAGTATTTTTATAATATTACATTTGAAAAACCAGGAGGGTTGGTTATGCCAATAATTGTTGAATATACCTATGCTGACGGGACTTCAAAAATGGAAACCTTGCCAGCCCAAATTTGGAGGTTTAATGATAATGAAGTTAGTAAAGCCATTGCTTCTGAAAAAGAAATTGTATCAATAATCATTGATCCAAAACTTGAAACAGCAGATGTTGATACGTCTAATAACTCATGGCCAAAAGAAGTTCAGGAAAGTAACTTTGATCAATTTAAAGAGAAGATAAAAGGATAATAAAATATATTTTAATGTTAAAGCCGATTTTTACAATCGGCTTTTTTTTATTCTAACAAAACAACTCACTATATTTGTGTTGTGATACAACAAGCTACATTTTTATTTATCAGTGGTGCCGAAATAGCCTTTATTCTATTTATTGCTATTATGGTTTTTGGTGCCGATAAATTGCCAGAAATTGCCCGTGGTTTAGGTAAAGGCATGCGAACACTTAAAGATGCCACTAACGATATAAAGTACGAAATTACCAAAACAGCAGATAAACACGGTATAGATACTGATATTACCAAAGATGTTAAAAAAGAACTAGATAAGGTAAAGGACGATATAGAGGGTTTTACAGGTTCAGTAAAGCGTAAATTCTAAAGTTTCCTGCTAATAGTCAGCCCATCTCGAATTGGTAAAACAACGGTTTCAACACGTTTATCATTTTTTAAAAGTGCATTATATGCTATTAGGGCAGGCGTAGAGGTGTCGTCCTTTTTAAAAGTAGTTTCCAATACCTTTCCACTCCACAGAACATTGTCAGATAAAATAATACCTCCTGGATTTAGTTTATCAATGATTACATTAAAATAATTGGAGTAATTTTCTTTGTCAGCATCAATAAAAACTAAATCGAAAGTATCATCAAGCTTTGGTATAATATCTAAAGCATTTCCTAGATGTTGATGAATTTGGTTTCCGTATCCAGATTTATCAAAATATTTTCGTTGAAAATCAACCAGTTCTTCATTTATATCAATGGTATGCAATACGCCATCAGCTTGTATGCTTTCAACTAAGCACAAAGCAGAATAGCCTGTGTAAGTACCAATTTCTAAAATGTTTTTAGGGCTAACAAGTTTAGAAATCATATTTAAGATTCTACCTTGATAATGGCCGCTAAGCATTCTAGGTTGTAAAATCTTTTGGTATGTTTCTCTATTTAGTTGTTGTAGTAATTCTGGCTCATTTTCAGAGTGAGAAACCACATAATTATCTAAGTCTTCAGGTATAAAATGCATGTTTTGTATAATTGGTCGCAGTGGTGACCTATTTAATATTGTTCTTATTTAACAGTCTCTCGATTGCGCCCGAGGTAGACTTTTAGTTAATTTAAAATTCTATTTAATAATTTTTGTTTAGCAGTTTCATCATCGCCACACAACCATTGAATCACATTATTCTCCCATATATCATGATATTCATCTTGGTTAATAATTTTTCTGCTCATGGCTAAGTCCAATATTTTTCCTGGGTAAGAAGATTGTCTGTCGCTTTCCATTTCACCAAGCGGGTAAGGGTCATCAAGTCCCATAATCACTTGCTTAGAGCCATGATTTCTAATCAATAATTCTAAGCCACCTGTATCGTGTACTAAAGTGTCAAAGAAAATATTTTTATGTCCAACTGCTTTTCTTGGGTGGTGTTTACCTTCAAATAAATCTGGTCTACCATCAAACCCTTGTATACGTCTCCCTAAATTAATTTGTGCTAATTGTCCACCATGAGCAAAACAGGTTCGCATGTTTGGGAACTTTTCTTGATAGCCATTTAAAGTTAAAAAATGATAAGCATCTGCGCATTGAGCCAACATCCAAATTAAATGAAAACGCCATGAGGTGTTTTCTAATTTTATAAATTTTTCGCCATCATAGGGATGAATTTCAACAGCTAAATTGTATTTATCGGCTAATTCAAAAATGGGCTCATTTTCCTCATCAAAAATACAACGCCATGTACCAATAGTATCCATGTAATGTGTTGGTAAACACAACAATTGCATACCATGATTTTCTACACAACGTTCTATTTCCCAGCATGCACTTCTAACAAAACCAGGATGTACCACAAATCCACAAGTAAATTTGCTTGGGTTTTCATGTTGAACTTTGGCATTAAAATCATTCTGAAAACGTAGTGCTTTCTTCATTTCCTCAACGCGCAAGCCATTACCGTAAAGCTGTGATAAATTTAAAACCACAGCATGGTCTAATTTATTACGTTCCATCCATTCTAGTTTTTCATGCAAGAAAAAACTAGAATCTGTAACAGGTCTGCTCCAATCTTTTTGAAGCATAAATTTCCGGTCTTTGTCTACCCAAAAAATACCTTTTTCTTGCATGAACTCTGGAATATCTTCAGGATAAGGCAATAAATGTGAATGACCGTTAATTCTAAGTCTACGTTTCATATTTAGGTCCTGAGAGGTCAGGAATCTTTATGTTAAGTTTAATCAAATTTTAACTTTCTGAGGAGGCTGCATAATTTCGCCACAATTCGGACAGCTTCGTTTGTCTTTATCGCCATAATATTTATCAAATATTTTTGGCATATCTGTTTCAATATTTTCAACTGTGAAATCTTCTTCATAAAGTTTTGTTACACAATTTTCACAAAACCAAAGGAGTGCATCTTTCATGCCTTCAGGACGTTTATATTCTATAACTAATCCCACAGTGTTAGCTCCTCGTTGTGGAGAATGTGGTACTTTAGGAGGTAATAAGTAAATATCACCTTCTTTGATATGGACATCTTTTGGTGTGCCTTTATCAATTATTTTTAGAATAATATCACCTTCAACCTGATAGAAAAATTCTGGGGTTTCGTTATAATGGTAATCTTTTCTATTATTTGGCCCACCAACAACCATCACAATAAAATCAGCATCTTTCCAAACCACTTTGTTTCCTACGGGTGGTTTTAGAAGATGTCTGTTTTCTTCAATCCAAGCTTTAAAATTTAAAGGAGATGTTAAATGACTCATAGAAAAAGTCCCTTTTAATCTCCCCAAAGGGGAGAAACTCAAAATGGGAGTTTGAGTTGGTGTTAAACACAAATTCTTAATTATAGTTTAAAGATAAAAAAGATATATCGATTAAGCTAATTTCTACTTCTCTTTGGATTTGTAGGATTAGGTGAGCTATAAACTTTTTGTACGCCCACCATCAACTGGAACATTAATTCCGTTTACATAGCTAGCGTTTTCACTGGCTAAAAATGTAATGACATTAGCGGTTTCTTCGGGTTGGGCAAAGCGTTTTACTGGAGTGTAATTTTTCATGATTTCTGCCATGTCTTCTATAGACCTTTCTTCAATATTCGCTTTGATTTTAATAATTTCATTCAAACGTTCGGTATTTGTAAAACCAGGAAGTACATTGTTAACTGTTATGCCAAATTCTGCAACTTCAATAGATAACGTTTTACTCCAATTACCAACGGCACCTCTAATTGTATTGCTAACACCTAATCCAGGAATTGGCTCTTTTACAGAAGTGGAAATAATGTTAATTATTCTCCCAAAACCTTCTTCTTTCATAAATGGAATTGTAGCTTGAGCTAAAAGGTGATTACATTTTAGGTGCATAGTAAATGCATTTTCAAAAGCTTCCAAACTAGCAGTCAAAATACCTCCGCTTCTTGGGCCACCTGTGTTATTTACTACAATATGAAACCCATGTTCTTTTTCAATAAATTTAATGACTTGCTCTTGTAGTTCTCTTGGGTTAGAAAAATCGGCCACAATATAACTATGGTTTCTGTGCTCCGGTAGTTGAGCTAAAACTTCTTTTAGTTTTTCTCTATTTCTAGCAACAAGTGTTACGTTTACACCTTCTGCAGCCAATGCAAAAGCTGTGGCTTTTCCTATCCCTTGTGTACTTCCACAAACTAATGCGTTTTTATTATTTAATTTTAAATCCATATTATTCGTATATTATTTTAGCTCTTGGGCTTAGTTTTTCCATTAATTTCTCAGGACTTTTTATTGCGACAAAATCAAATTTTTTGTAAAGTTCATGGGCGTCTTTGGTTGCTAGCATCCATTTGTCAATATTTTTCAGTTCTGGAAAGTTTAATATATTATCAATTAATAATTTTGAATAGCCTTTACCTTGATAGGCTTCAATTACAAAAACATCTAGAAGGTAAGCAAAGAAGACTTTGTCTGTCATAACTCTAGCATAAGCCATTTGTTTTTTGTTATGAAATAAACCAAAATTGATGGTGTTCTTAGATGCTGTTTTTTGTTCTTCAAAGGTTCTAGATTCGCCCCAATATGAGTTTTTAACAAACTTGTAAATGAGTGCTAAATCCATATCATCAAAATCTGATGAAAAATAAATATTGTCATCTAATGCAATCATAAATCAATATTTTATACACACATTTTTAGCTTCAGTAAAAAAGCGTAATGCTTCAAATCCACCTTCACGACCAACACCAGAGGCTTTTGTGCCACCAAAGGGAGTTCTTAAATCTCTTAACATCCATGTGTTTACCCAAACTATACCTGTTTGTAATTGGTTGCTCATGCGCATAGTACGTTTAAGGTTGTTGGTCCATAGTGTTGCTGATAAACCATACTTAACGTTATTGGCCATATGTAAAACATCTTCCTCGGTGTTAAATGGCATTATGGTAACAACGGGGCCAAATATTTCTTCTTGATTTATACGACAGTCATTGGTTTTAACTTCAATAACCGTAGGCTCTAAATAATAACCATTTTCATAATTTTTTATGGTTACGCGGTTTCCACCACACAGTATTTTTCCATTGCCTTCTTTAGCTAAATTTATATAGCTTATAACTTTTTCTAAATGCGATTTTGAAACTAAAGCACCAATATTTGTTGTTTTTTCAGATGGGTGTCCAACTTTAAGCTGTTTTATTTTTTTAACAAAATCAGTTTTGAATGTATCATAAATGGAAGCTTCCACAAAAATTCTGCTTCCGCATAAACAAATCTGCCCTTGATTAGCAAATGAGGAGCGTACTGTGGTTTCCAACATATCTTTATAATCGCAATCAGCAAAAATAATATTTGGGTTTTTCCCACCTAACTCTAGCGATAATTTTTTAAACATAGGCGCTACTACTTTGGCAATATGAGCTCCTGTTGTAGTACCGCCTGTAAAACTAATAGCTTTAATGTTAGGGTGTTCGATAATAGCTTGTCCTGTAGTCGTTCCCAGGCCATGGACAATATTTAAAACACCTTTTGGTAGTCCAGCTTCATTACAGATTTTTCCCAGCAAATAAGCTGTCATAGGAGTCACTTCACTGGGTTTAGCAACCACACAATTTCCTGTTGCAATGGCAGGAGCAATTTTCCATGTAAATAAGTATAGAGGTAGGTTCCAAGGCGAAATACAACCTACAACGCCTATAGGCTGTCGTAAGGTATAATTAATAGCATTTTGACCGATACTTTCATGACTTTCGCTAGCAAATTGTGTAATGGCATGTCCAAAAAACCTAAAGTTACTGGCTGCTCTAGGAATATCCACCACTTTTGCTAAACTAACAGGTTTACCATTGTCTTTGCTTTCTGCTTCTGCGAAGCGTTGTAAATTAGCTTCCAGTAATTCTGAAATCTTAATTAATATACGACTGCGTTCTTCTAAGGTTGTTTGTGACCACTGCTTAAAAGCAGATTTTGCACTTTGGTATGCTTTGTTTACATCATCTTTGGAGGCGTTTGGTATTTGACCATAGACTTCACCATTGGCAGGACAATAATTGTCTATCCAATTATTTGAGATTGGATTTTCAAATTGACCGTTTATGTAGTTTTGGATAGTCACTTATTCTTTTTTATAAGCCATTACCTTAATCTCTACCACTAAATCAGGATGAGGTAATTGGTGTACGGCAACAGTGGTTCGTGTTGGTCCGGTTTCCTTGTCGAAAAACTCACCGTACGCTTTGTTATAACCAGCAAAATCATTCATATTAACTAGAAAAGTGGTGACATCTACCACATCATTTAGAGTGGCGCCTTCTTTAGCTAAATTCTTTTCTATGTTTTTTATAACCTCTCGTGTTTGTACTTCTATATTTAAACATTTAGTTCCCATTTCATCAATAATATCAACTCCAGCAATGGTGTTATCAGGTCTTCGAGAACTGGTGCCAGATACAAAAATAAAATCGCCAACACATTTGGTATGTGGATAGGCACCTCTGGGTGTTACTTTATCACTCATAACTAAAAGCCCTTCATAACCTTCCTAAGCGGAAGGGATTCTTACTCGGGCGAATAAGAATATTTTTGTTATACTTTTTTAAAGCGCTTTTATTTCCTTCTTTTGAAAGAGGTTAGGGAAGGCTTTTTGTTATTTTAACCCTGCAATTTTATCGTCTTCTAAAATATTTTGAGTTTCTTTTTTTACTTTTTCTAAAACGGTTGCTAAATCGTCATTGGCATTAAGTTCACCATCAGCAAGCATATTCAAAATAGCTTTGTCTTGAGCACGTCCTTTTAGCATAGCTTCTCTATAGCCAATATGTTCGTTAAAGGTTACCAATGAATATTTTGATGAATAGTCATCTGGAAAACTTTTCTCTAAAGCCATTTCTAATTTACGTTTTTCTTGGAAAATAGGGTTGGCCGTATGCGCTTTCATTTCATGAAAATTATCGATAGCTAAATCTGCTATAGCATCCGTGTCTTTTTTTCTTGTTTTTTCATAGGTGCTAAAAACGGTATCCCAATGACCTTCATGCGTATCTAATACTGCATCAAATTCAACAACATCTTCAAAGGATGCATTCATACCTTGTCCATAAAATGGCACTATGGCATGTGCAGAATCTCCCATTAGTAAGGTATTGTCTTTATAATGCCAAGGGGAACATTTTACAGTCCCTAACGGTGCTGTTGGGTTTTCAAAAAAATCATTAACTAGATTTGGCATTAAAGCCAATGCATCAGGGAATTCTTTTTGGAAGAATTCTAAAACCATTTTTTCAGTAGTTAAATTATTAAAGTTGTATGGACCTTCATCGTAACTTAAAAAAAGCGTAACTGTAAAACTACCATCTAAGTTTGGTAAGGCTATGAGCATAAAATCGCCACGAGGCCAAATATGCAGCGCATTTTTATAGGTTTTATAGTCACCATTTTCTTTTGGTAGAATACTTAATTCTTTATAGCCATGTGTTAAATAGTCTTGTGAAAAACTAAACAGGAATTTCTTGCCTAAATAATAACTTTTACGTAGTGCAGAACCTGCCCCATCGGTAGCTATAATAATATCGGCATCTTCAATAAATTCATCTTTGGTGTTGAAGTCTATAAATCGTGCTGTCGTTTTTTCAAAATCAACTGATTTACATTTTTTGTTGAAATAGATGTTAACGTTTTTATGTTTTTCAGCTTCATCTAACAGTAGTGCGTTTAACTCACCACGTGAAATGGAATTGATATACTCATGGTCTCGACCACTATAATTTGATTGAAAGGTGTTACCGTGATTATCATGGATCATACGGCCATACATAGGAATACAAAGTGCTTTAACTTTGTGCTCTAAACCCACCAACTTTATAGCTTTGTTTCCACGATTTGAAAATGCTAAGTTTATTGAACGACCTGCACTTATATCAACTTTACGTATATCTTGACGCATTTCGTAAACAGATACATTATATCCTCTTTGTCCTAGACGTAAAGCGAGAAGAGAACCGCAAAGTCCTGCTCCTATAATAAGTACGTTTTGTTGTTTATTCATTCAAAATAGCTTTTAAATTTTCAACCAATCGATACACATCTTCAAAAGAATTATAAAGTGGAACAGGAGCACATCTAATAACATCGGGTTCTCGCCAATCGCTAATCACTCCAGCTTCTGTTAATTTATTATGTAATGTTTTATCGGCATTTTTTACTTGAATGGATAGTTGACATCCACGTTCGTTAGGATTTTTTGGTGTGATAATATGAATAGTATCTTCTTTTAATTGATTTATTAAAAACTCAAAATACCCAGTAAGTTTTTTTGTTTTTTTAAATAGCTTTTCAATACTGATTTTCTGAAACATATCTAATGATGCTTTTATAGCACCCATAGATAAAATTGGTGGGTTACTAAGCTGCCATCCCTCTGCTCCTGGAAGCTGGTCAAATTCTTCACGCATATTAAAACGCGTTTCTTTATTATGGCTCCACCATCCAGTAAACCGATTTAAATCGTTACGATTTGCATAGCGTTCATGAACAAAACAACCTGCTAAACTGCCTGGTCCGGAATTTAAATATTTATAGGTACACCAAACCGCAAAGTCTGCACCGGAATCATGTAAATTAAGAATGACATTTCCAGCACCATGAGCACAATCAAATCCTACTTTGCATCCATAGTTATGTCCAAGTTTAGTAATACGTTTTAGGTCGAAAAATTGCCCTGTGTAATAATTAACACCACCAATCATAATAAGTGCGATTTCATCGCCTATGTCTTCTAAAATATGCTCTAAATCCTCATATTTTAATAACTTTTCATTTTTACGGGGTTTCCATAAAACCAATCCTTCCTTATCATCAAATCCATGATGACGTAATTGCGATTCTACCGCATATTTATCAGAAGGAAAAATATCACTTTCAACTAATATTTTATAACGGCTTTTAGTTGGTTTATAAAACGATACCATCATAAAATGAAGGTTTGCTGTTAATGTATTCATGACAACAACCTCAATAGGTTTTGCTCCAACTACTTTTGCCATACTTTCAGTTAAAGATTCATGGTAAGGCAACCATGGAGTTTTACCTTCTGTATGTCCTTCAACGCCTAAGTTTGCCCAATCTTCAAGTTCTTGATTAATGTAGGTTTTTGTTTGTTTTGGTTGAAGTCCCAAGGAGTTTCCGGTCATATAAACCCATTCGTTTCCATATTTGTCTTTAGGGATATGAAACTGATTTCGGTATGATTTTAATTCATCATTTTGGTCTTGTTCTAAAGCGTATTCAAGACCTAATTTATAGTCAGACAAGATGTTTTAGTTTTCGGTTTCTAACAAAAATAAGAATTATAAAGTTAGAAACAGACTCTATGAAGAGAAGTTTAAAAGGCATCAATTTTTTTGTATATTTAATAAAAAATAAAGGTTATGGGGAAAATAAAAGAATATTCAAATGGTGAAACAACTGTAGTTTGGGAAGCTGATAAGTGTATACACTCAGCAATTTGTGCTAAAGGCTTGCCTAAAGTATTTAGACCTAGATTAAGGCCTTGGATTAAAATGGATGAAGAAAAAACCGAAGCTATTATAAACCAAGTCAAGCAATGTCCGTCTGGTGCATTACGCTATTATATGAATGATGAAGGCGATAAAACATCAGAAACTTTAGAAACTAAAATTGAAGTTCTTGAAAATGGACCTTTGTTGGTTTATGGGACACTTAAAGTTGTAGCTAAAGATGGTTCTTCTGAAACGAAAAATAAAACCACAGCATTTTGTAGGTGTGGCGAATCCAATAATAAACCGTATTGCGATGGCGCTCATGTAAAAGCAGAATTTCAGGGATAATTTATTTAAAAAAGGAAAAGCGCTTCAATTTAATATTGAAGCGCTTTAATATATATAGGCGCATAATGCGGAAAAAACTTGTATACTTCTTATACGTTTTTTAGTCGTTATTTAAAAGTTTAACTTACAGAAATGGATTCAAATAAATTTTATTTTAATACAAACAAAACGACTTGGAATGATAAAGTCAAAGTTCATGCCAGAAGTGATATGTATCGTTTAGATGCTTTTAAAAAAGGGAAATCGTCTTTAATGCCTTATGAATTAGAGGCTTTAGGTGATGTTTCAGGGAAGACCTTGTTACATTTGCAATGTCATTTTGGTCAAGATACATTGAGTTGGAGTAGGATGGGGGTAACTTGTACAGGTGTAGATTTAAGTGACGAAGGTATTAAACTTGCCCAAAGTTTAAATGATGAATTACAGCTTGATGCTAAATTTTTGTGTTGCAATGTTTTAGATACTTCGGAATTTGTAAAAGATGAATTTGATATTGTTTTTACAAGTTATGGTGTGATTGGGTGGTTGCCCGATTTAAAGCCTTGGGGAAAAATGATAGCTGAGCGTTTAAAAAAAGGAGGTACGTTTTTTATAGCTGAATTCCACCCCATTGTATGGATGTTTGATTATTTAGATGGTAAGCCTGTTATGAAATACGGTTACATGCAAGATGAGGTGATTTATGAAGAATACGAAGGGACGTATGCCAATAACAATTCAAAAATGATAAGTAAGGAATACGGCTGGAATCATGGTTTGAGCGAAGTGGTTAATGCTTTAACTGAAGCAGGATTACGTATTGAGTATTTAAATGAATTTGATGAAAGCCCTTATGATGTATTGCCCGATTTGATAAAAACAGATTCTGGAATGTTTGTTACTAAAGATAAATTATACCCTTTGATTTTTACTTTGAAAGCTACTAAAATTTAAAGAACAATAACTTTTTGAAGTTCGTTTAACGATTTTCTTACTTTAAATTATACTTTTTTAAGTAAATGGATATTGTTAACTTAAAAGAGCCTGTTTTAGACTACTTGTCATTTTAATTTTTTAGATATTTCTTTCACATATTCTTTGGCAGCACCACTAGCAGTTTGTGGATTATCAATTTTTGATGTTATCACAGCAACTAATTGGTTTTCCCCAGATTCATCAAGATTATAAATAGTAGTTTCTAGTATATATAATTTTGAGGTACTTGTTGAGTAACTCTCTTCTACGTAATTACCTAGAGTATGATAAGACAAAGGGTTATAAAAATATGGGTAAAAACCACCATAATACCTTGGGTAATATCCATAGTAGTTTCCTCCAGCATAATAACCACCCTCTTTTTCTAGTCTTGTTTCTTCTTGATAATCTTTCATTACAGTAAGAATAACGGCATTAAAGCCTTCAAGTTTCAGAATCTCTTGAAGTTTTTCTTTATTGGTTTCAGATTTTGGTTCGTTGGGTTTCATATTGCCAAATTTGGAAAAACTTGCTGTTGCCTGATATCCATTGGATTCCATCTGACTAACAATTTCATTTTCAAAAGCAATACGAGCTTGAGGATTGTTAGCTCTAGCTACAACTAAAAAATTGTTATCTTTTATATTTGTAATTCTATCATTCTTCCATGAGTCTAAAACTTTAACTGAGGAACAGCTTGAGAATGAAAGAAAGATGCTAATACAGATTAAACTAAGTGTGGTTTTATTCATTTTTTTGTATCAAAATTATATCCCAAAATAAGAAAAAGAAGTTATTAAAGTTTAAAAATCAGAATTTATTTAAGGTTTGGGTTTTTATATTTCTGCATAGCAAATAAGTATTTAATGTGTTTCTTCTTTTAAAAACTCCTTAGGAAACTTAGCTTTAAAACTATTCAGTCTAGGAATGGACACCGCTCTTATATAGCTATTATTTGGGTGTAGTTTTTCGTAATCTTGATGATAATCTTCGGCAACCCAAAACTTTTGAAATGGATATACTTCTGCTGCTATTTTAGCATCTAACTTTTTAGCCAAGGCTGTTTTCTTCTTTAAGATGATTTGTTTTTGTTCTTCATTTTGGTAAAAAATAATAGAACGGTATTGTGGGCCTCTATCATTACCTTGTCCGTTTACCTGGGTTACATTTTGCGATGCAAAATACACATCCACCAAAGTTTCAAAACTCACCACTTTTGGGTCGTAAATAATTTCTACAGCTTCAGCATGGCCAGTTCTTCCCGTGTTGCTAGATCCGTAAGTTGGATTTTTTGTATGTCCTCCTGAATACCCCGATATAGATTCATCTACGCCTTTTACACTTTCATAAATAGCTTCAACACACCAAAAACAACCACTTGCAAAATAGGCTCTGGCTTTTCTGTTTTTAATTGGGACTTCAATGGGGTCAGCTTGCATAACAGCATCTTGTTCTTTTTTTGATTGTGCAGTGTTTTGACAACTAAAAAATAATGCTAGGGCTAATAAAGGGATGATACGTTTCATGGTTTAATATTTTCTTTTTTTAATAGACGTATAAAAATACAAAACCTTAAAAGTTACTTCGCGAAAGTTTTCATAATAAAAAAGCCTTCAGAAAACTGAAGGCTTTAAATATTTTATTTGGAATGGATTATAGTTTAGAAAACATTTTTTCCATTTTTGCTTTTTGTTCTTCTGCTAAAGCAGCATCCACTAGAATACGTCCACTATGCTCATCTGTAATCACTTTTTTACGAGAAGCAATTTCTACTTGTACTTGTGGTGGAATTGTAAAGAAAGATCCTCCAGAAGCACCTCTTTCAATCGGTACAACGGCTAAACCATTTTTTACATTGGTTCTAATTCTGGTGTAAGCAGCAACTAAACGCTCTTCAATCTGTGTTTTATAATCTTCAGATTTACCAATTAAAGCTTGTTCTTCTTTTTCAGTTTCTGCTAAAATAGCATCTAACTCACTTTTCTTGTGTTTTAAGTGATTTTCACGCTCTTTTAAACGATCTTTAGTTTCAGAAATCACTTCTTTTTTCTGCTCTATTTGTACTTTGAATTCTTTAATATGCTTTTCAGCTAATTCAATTTCTAATTCTTGAAACTCAACTTCTTTGGTAAGCGAATTAAATTCTCTGTTATTTCTAACATTTTTTTGTTGCTCGCTATACTTTTTTATTAAAGCTTTAGATTCTTCAATTAAATTCTTTTTTCCAGTAATATCATTGTCTATTACTTCTAGGTTAGAAACAAGTTTTTCTAATCTAATGTTTAATCCAGCAACTTCATCTTCTAAGTCACGAACTTCTAAAGGAAGTTCTCCACGAACATTTCTTATTTCATCTATACGAGAATCGATGAGTTGTAAATCGTATAAAGCTCTTAAGCGCTCTTCAACAGTTACTTCTTTCTTTTTAGCCATACTTTAAAAATACTTAACAGGATTGGTGTTTATCTTTGATAAAATGATTGCAAAATTAGTAATTTTTTTTGTAAGATGTGCTACTAAACCATTTTTTGTGAACTGCTCGCTTTCATAATGCCCAATATCAGCTAAAAGAATGCTGTTTTCGGCTGTAAAAAAGTCATGATATTTTAAGTCGGCAGTTATAAAAGCATCAGCACCAGACTGTTTAGCGGCTTGTATAGCAAAACTACCTGAACCTCCTAGAACTGCTACTTTTTTAATTTTTTTGTTTAAAAATGCTGAATGCCTGATGCATTTTGTGTGCATTGTAGCTTTTATATGGGTTAGGAAATTAGATTCATCCATAGGGGCTTCTAATTCACCAACCATGCCCATACCGATATTCTGATTTTTATTTTCCAAAGTTGTTATTTCATAAGCAACTTCTTCGTAAGAATGTGTTTTGAAAAGAGTTTGAAGTAATTGTGACTCTAAATGTTTTACATAAGTAACTGTTATTTTAGTTTCTTCTTCGGTATGAATATTGCCTTTTTGACCTTTTGTTGGATTGGATGCATCATTGCCTTTAAAGGTTCCATAACCTTCTACATTAAAACTGCAATCTGAATAATTTCCAATATGTCCAGCACCAATTTCAAACAACGCTGTTCTTAATTGTTCTGCTTCATTTTTAGGAACATAGGTGCTTAGTTTTTTTATGGTTTCGCTTTGTGGAATTAAAATGCGTTTGTTTTTTAGATTCAGCTGATTGCAAATCATATCATTTACACCTTGTATGGCATTATCTAAAGCGGTGTGCATGCTGTAAATAGCAATATCATGTTTTATGGCTTTCATGACAACACGTTCTACATAATTTTTGCCAGTTAGCTTTTTTAAGCCTTTAAAAATAATGGGATGGAAGCTTACTATAAGGTTGCATTTTTCTGAAATAGCTTCATCTACAACAGCTTCTAGGGTATCTAAAGTGACTAATACACCTGTTAATTTTGTGTTTTTATTACCGACTAAAAGGCCAACATTGTCAAAATCCTCAGCGTAAGCTAAAGGCGCAAGTTCTTCTAAATGGTTTATGACGTCTTGAACGACCATATTATTTTTTGCTATAGGTTATAAAACAAATATAAATATTATATTTTCGTTGTGATGAAACATACATAATTAAAAATTTAATCGTTCATTTTAAAGTTTAAATGTATGTTGGATATGACTGTTAAGAAACAATCAACATGACCAGATGAAAATTTTACGATACATATTGTTTCCAATTGTTCCTATATATTATTTAGTAACTTGGTTACGGAATAAATTATATGATTTAGGTATTAAAAAGTCTGTTTCTTATAATTTCCCAGTGATTTGTGTTGGGAATTTAAGTGTTGGTGGAACGGGAAAAACCCCTATGATAGAGTATTTGATTAATTTTTTAAAGGAGGATTTTAAGGTTGCAACATTAAGTAGAGGGTATAAAAGAAAGACTAAAGGTTTTCAGTGGGCTAATGAAAAGTCTACTGCTGAATCTATTGGTGATGAACCGTTTCAGTTTTATAATAAATATGAAAGAGATATTCTTGTGGCTGTTGATGTTGATAGGCAAAATGGTATTAAGCGTATAAGAGGTATTGAAAACCCTCCGCAAGTCATTTTACTTGATGATGCCTTTCAGCATAGAAAAGTAAAGGCGGGTTTTAATATAGTATTGACAACTTATGCTAATCCGTATTTTAAGGATATGGTTTTACCAACTGGAAATTTAAGAGAGCCTAGAAGTGGTATAAAACGCGCCGATATTATTATAGTTACTAAATGCCCTGAAGTATTAAGCGAATCTAATAAAGCAACTATTTTGAATAGCATGGCTCCTAAGCCTTATCAGCATGTTTTTTTTAGTTCGATAGCTTATGCCAACACCTTGATTTCAGTACATTCTACTTTGAAGATTGAAGATTTAAAAACGTTTACTTTAGTTACGGGTATTGCAAATGCAAAACCTTTGGTTGATTTTTTAGAAGCTAAGCAGTTGGATTTTGAACATTTGAATTTTAAGGATCATCATGAGTTTTCTCAACAAGACTTTGATGGGTTAAATAAAAAGGAACTTATAGTTACTACTGAAAAAGATTTTATGCGATTAAAACAGTTTGAATCGTTACAACATAAGTTGTTTTATTTGCCTATAACGGTTAAGATTAATGACAAATCAAAAATCAATAAACTTATTAAGAAGTTTGTTAAGCACTCGTAGATGTATCACTTTTACTTGCTAAAGCATTGTAAAGTTTTTTCTCAAACTCTTCTTGTTTAAATGGTTTTGGTATAATATCGGTAAAACCAGCTTCTTCAAACTCATGCATTTTATCTTCGATGGTTACTGCTGTTAATGCAAATATGGTTAATTCTTTATCAAATGACCTAACACGTTTAGTAGCTTCCATACCACTTATTCCTGGCATATGAATATCCATAAGAATAATGTTATAGTCATTGGCTTTAATCATTTCAACGGCTTCTTCTCCATTATCAACAATATCACATTTAAGCTCCATTTTAGTTAAAATCTTTTTGGTAATCATTTGGTTGATTTTATTATCCTCTACCACTAAAATTTTAACTTTTGTTAAATCTAGGTCGCTAGCATTGCCATCAAAATAAGTAACTTTATTTTCTTTGGCTTCTTTAACTGTAGTATGTTCAAGTGGAATTTCAAAATAGAACGTTGTTCCTTTTTCTAATTCACTTTTTACATAAATTTGACCTTTTAAAATATCTATTAATCCTTTTACAATAGATAACCCTAAGCCTGTACCACCATATTTGCGATTAATTTGAATTGAGCCTTGAGAAAAACTTTCAAACATATTGTCTTGTTTTTCTTGGCTAATACCAATACCGTTATCTTCTACTTCAAAACGAAGGGTGTATATTTTATCTTTTTCTTCAATTTTATATACTCGAATCCAAATATCACCGTCTTTAGTAAACTTAATAGAGTTTCCAATTAAGTTAATTAAGATTTGAGAAATTTTTAATTGATCGGCAATAAAGTTTTCAGATAAATCTTTATCGTATTCGAAATGAATTTTTATGTTGTTGTCTTGAGCTGAGTTGTTTAAGGCTAAAACAATATTATTTATTTTCTTTTTTAGGTTGAAAGATTCTGGTTCGATATCAACTTTATTGGCTTCAATTTTATTTATTTGAAGAATATCATTGATAAAAGTTAATAAATAATCACCAGAAAACTTTAATGATTTTAAGTGCTGAATTTGCTCTGGTTTTGGGTTTTCATCTAACAGCATATTGCTTAAACCAGTAACAGCATACAAAGGTGTTCGTAATTCGTGGGTAACAGTAGACAGGAAATTAGCTTTGGTTTTTGAAGCTAATTCTGCTTTTTCTTTTGCAATAATAAGTTCTCCATTTTTTTTATGGAGCATATTGTTTGTTTTTAATCTAATATTATTGTTTTTGTAAAGCGATAAGGTTAAAAGTGATAAAATGGTTATTAAAGCAACACTTAATATAGATATTAATGTATTTAGGTTTTTATCGTCTTTAGCTTTTTCTAATTCTTGTACAACTTCTTTATTTTTCTCAATTTCTTCGCTTAGTAAGTACTGTGTTTCTTGGTCCTTAGTTGAATTTATTCGAGTTAAGTTTCTAATAGAATCCGAAAGGTTAAGGTGTAAATCCAAATAATCTCTGGAAGATTTAAAGTTTTCGGCATCTTTATATAATCCGCTAATAACAAAATAGCCTTGATTAAGAATGCTTGTAAATTTATTATTTTTGGCTATTTGTATACCTTCATTAGCAATAACCAAAGCTTTTTCATTATTGCCTAATTGGCTATATATAATGGCTTGATTGATTAATGCTTCACTTTGTATTATAAGGTAATCTTCTTTTTTTGCTATGGCTAAAGATTGTTCAACGATATCTCTGGCTTTTCTATAATTTTTTAGCTCTTCGTAAGTTTTAGCTTCACATAATAATGTTTCTGCTAATTCTTTGTTTAGTCCTTCTTCTTCAAATTTAGATTTTGCTGCAGTATAAGAGTCTAAGGCAGAATAATAATCTTTTTTTGCCAAATAGACATCTCCAAATGTTTTATATGAAGCTCCTAAATTTGTATTATCATTAATAATACGTTGGACTTCGATAGCTTTGTTTAAAGATTTTATAGCTTTATCTTCTTCTTCAATTATAAGTTGTAATCTGCCTTTTATGGTATAAATAAGACCTATGCTTTTTTTGTTGCCTGATTTTTCAGCTAACTCTAAGGCTTCATCCAGATTTTTTTGAGCTTTATAATAGTTATAGTTCTCTAACTCGGTTTGCGATTGTGCAATACGGTAGTTAATATTATTTTGCACTATTTCAGGGTCATCATCGATAGATTTCTGCGATGATACACTGAGGCTAAATAGTATAGCTATAATATATATGTAGTATTTAATTTGGGACATTATAATTAATATTATCGACAAATATAATTATTTTATCGACAAAAGACACTTTTTTTCCGATAAATTACATAATAAGTCAATGATTCTTTTAGAATATCCAGTTTCATTGTCATACCAGCCTATTATTTTTACCATATTTCCTATTACTGACGTCATTTTTGAGTCAAAAATACACGAATGGTAATTTCCAACGATGTCAATAGAGACTATTGGATCTTCAGTATATTCTAAAATACCAGCATAATGGTTTTCAGAAGCTTCTTTAAAAGCTTTGTTTATATCTTCTATAGAAACGGTTTGTTTGACATTAAACGTAATATCGGTTAGGGATCCGTTAATTACTGGTACTCTAATCCCGCAACCACCAATAACTTCTGCTAGTTCTGGAAATATTTTAGTTAGTGCTTTAGCGGCTCCTGTTGTTGTTGGAACTATAGATTGGCTTGCTGCTCTAGATCGACGTAAATCTCGGTGTGGTTGATCGTGTAAACTTTGGTCAGTAGTATAAGAATGCACGGTTGTAATATAAGCTTGATTGATACCACATAGTTTATTTATGATGTCTATCATTGGTGCTGCATTATTCGTTGTACATGAAGCATTGGATATTATGGTTTCAGTACCATCAACAGTATTATCATTTACACCTAAAACAATGGTTTTAATATCGTCTTCAATAGGAGGGACACTTAAAATAACTTGTTTTGCACCATTTTTTATATGATACTCTAAATCTGAACTTATTTTAAACTTTCCAGAAGCTTCAATAACAAAATCAATATTAAAAGGGTTCCAATTAATGTCTTTAGGGTGTTTTTTATTTAATAATGGAATTTTATTGTCATTAACCATAATATGATGGTTGTCATCATTTGATATTTGTCCATTAAATAAACCGTGAACACTATCGTATTTTAATAAATGACTGAGGGTCTTTGCATCTGCCAAGTCGTTGATTGCAACTACATGTATATTTTTATACTCTTGAAGTAATCTAAAAACACGTCGGCCTATTCTTCCAAAACCGTTGATAGCAACATTAATCATCACTAATTTATATGCTTTTGTGCTTTGTAAGAGGATCTTACTAATGCACTGCTTTCAACATGACGGAACCCTAATTCTAAACCAATACCTTCATATTCTTTAAACTGGTCTGGCGTTATAAATTGTTTAACGGGTAAGTGTTTTTTACTTGGTTGAAGGTATTGACCAATGGTAACGACATCAACATCATTGGCTTTTAAGTCATGAAGCGTAGCAATAACCTCGTCTCTGGTTTCGCCTAAACCTAGCATAATTCCAGATTTTGTGCGACGTTGCCCTTGCTGTTTTAAATATTTTAAAACGCCCATACTTCTATCGTACTGCGCTTGTATTCTAACTTCGCGTGTTAAACGACGAACGGTTTCAATATTGTGTGATACGACTTCTGGTGCAACATCAATAATTCTGTCTATATGTTTTTCAATACCCTGAAAGTCAGGAATAAGTGTTTCAAGTGTGGTTTCCGGATTCATTCTTCTAACTGCTTTAACCGTTTCGGACCACATAATGCTACCCATGTCTTTTAAATCATCTCGATCTACACTTGTTAAAACGGCATGCTTAATTTGCATGATTTTAATAGAACGCGCTACTTTTTCTGGTTCATCCCAATCTACGGTTTCTGGGCGTCCCGTTTTTACACCACAAAAGCCACATGAGCGTGTGCAAATATTACCTAAAATCATAAATGTAGCGGTGCCTTCACCCCAACATTCACCCATATTAGGACAACTTCCCGAAGTGCATATGGTATTAAGTTTGTATTTGTCAACTAAACCTCTAAGTTCTGTGTATTTTTTTCCTGTTGGAAGTTTAACTCGAAGCCATTTTGGTTTTGCTTGACGTTCTGGTAATATATTTGAAGCAGTTTTAGTGTTCATGTCTCTAAAAAATAGATTACAAAGATACAAAGTATTCTTTTAAATTATCTTAAAATGTAGTGAGATACCAGATGCTAAACCCTATTAAAAATATAATTCCCAAAAGACTTAGAATGTGTAATGATTTAGAGGGGTGCCATGCTTTTGGTGTGTGTTTGCTGGAAATTAATTTATAGTTTATAATAGCATAAAAAGGTGCGGTAATAAACGATAAAATAGTGGCTATTTTAATAAGTAAACCCATTTCAGAAGCAAATAGAAAGAAAATACAAATGGTTCCAAAAACTAGAAATAACATCCATAATAAATAACCGCGTTTGTTCGCTTTATCAAATATTAATATTGTAGCTCTGTCCATTGCCCTAGGTAGCGCATCTAAGGTTGTTAGTGTTGTACTAAACATAGTTGTGAATGCTGCTATACCAATAATAATATAAGCCCAATGACCTAAACTATTGGTGTACATATCAATCAATTGATTGGCAAAAACACTAGCTTTATTACTAAATGTATTACCTGTTGGGTGCATTACAAGAGCACCTAAAAGTAGAAAACCAATACCTATAATGATTGTACTTAAATAACCAATATTGAAATCGAATAATGTCGTTTTAGGCGTTAAACCTTTTGTGTCTTTTTTCTTTTCTAAAGTCCAAAGCGAATGAATTATCGAAATATCTAAAGGTGCTGGCATCCAACCCATAAAGGCAATTAAAAATGTGATTTCTATTGCGTTTTTTGGCAATATTTGGATAAAAGATAATGGCTCTGAAGAATTAAATAGTGCAACGCTAACAGCGGCAATTGTGCTAATGGTTAAGGTTATAATAATAACCTTCATTAAACGATCTAATAGTTTGTATTTCCCAATCATAAGGAGGCAAAAACATATAGTAAGTATGATAATTGTCCAAAATTCTATACTAATAAAGTTGCCAAATAGAGAAGAAGCTATACCTGCAGTTACAATGGTTACTGCGGTTTGAATAGTAAACATGGAGGCGAAATTCAAAATATAATACACCAATAAAACGCCTTTTCCTAATTTTTTATAGCCATCTAGTAAACTCTCTCCCGTAGCCGCCGCATACCTTGGACCAAATTGGAAAAATGGATATTTAAATAGGTTCACCAAAAGCAATGCCCAAAGCAAGCCCAAACCAAAATCGGCACCGGCTCTTGTAGATTGTACTAAATGTGATACACCAATTGCTGCTCCGGCAAATAATAATCCTGGACCTAGGTTTTTAAGTTTAGCAATCATTTATTTTCCTTGAATAATTTCAGTCAATAGTTTTTTTGCACGCAAAAGTTTAACCTTTACATTATTCATAGGTTCTTTAAGCTCTTTTGAAATTTCTTTATAACTCAATTCTTGAAAATAGCGTAAATTTATAACTTCCTGATAATGAGGTTTTAGTTTTTTAATGTCGCGAAGTAATTTTGCTAAATGCTGTTCGGTAATGAGTTTGTCTTCTGGTGAAGGCGATTCATCTAAGACTTGAAAAACTTCATGATCATTTTTTGAAATCACTTGGTAAATAGAATTTTTTTCTTTTCTCAATAAATCAATATGAATATTTTTAGAAATGGCAATTAACCAGGTTTTAAAATTATATTGATTATCAAAACTTTCAATTTTATCAAATGCTTTGGAGAAGGTTTGAATCGTAATATCTTCCGCATCATTTTCATTTTGAGTGCGTTTTAACTGAAACCCATAAACATCATCCCAGAAGATATTTAATAAATAATTAAATGCCTTCTGGTCATTCATTTTTGCGCGCTTAATAGCTTCCTCTATTTCCAATGGTTAGGTTTTGAAATAAGATTGTTTATAAATATAGTTAATTGTGCAATAACTAGAAAAATTTCTAAAAAAGGAAGGTATATTAATAAGTCAGATTCATTTAGTTTCTTTGATGAAAGTCCTAATATGATATATTGTAAAATAATTCGAAATAAAAATAAACTTAAGATTATTTGCCAATTATAATTTGATATGAGAAGAACTATAGCTAAAAACCAAAAAAGAATATTGGAAATAAATAATAGTGCTAATAGCGATTTATGTTTTAATTTATAATGCTTAGCTGTTGAAACATGGCGTCTTTTTTGTTTAAACCAATCCTTAAAAGTTGTTTTTGAAATGGACTCGGTAAAACTTTTCTTTGAAAAGCATATGGTGGTATTTTGATGCGTTGCTACCTGGTTAACAAATAAATCATCATCACCAGAGCGTACCTTTATGTGGTTTATATAGCCATTGGCATTGAAAAACTCTTTTTTTGTGTATGCTAAATTACGACCGACACCCATATAAGGAATCCCTGATTTTGCAAACGAAAAATAATGGACAGCTGTTATTAAGGTTTCAAAGCGAATGAGTTTATTTAAAAAGGATTTTTCAATTTTTGAATAACCACCATAACCCAAAACAATAGAATTTTTATTGGAAAAATGTGAACTCATTTCCTTTATCCAATATTTTGAAACAGGTTTGCAATCGGCATCTGTGAATAACAGAAAGGCGTTTTTTGTAGCTTTTATGCCTAAAGTCAAAGCGTATTTTTTATTTCCCCAAAAAGCCTCAATACCTTTAACATTAACTATTTTTATGTTTTTATGTTGTTTTTCAAAATGGTGCATGACTTCTAAGGTATTATCATGCGAAGCATCATTAATTAAAACGATTTCAAAATCAGGATAATCTTGACTAATAATTGATGGTAAAAATGTTTTTAGGTTTTCAGATTCATTTTTGGCACAAACAATAACAGATATGGCAATATTTTTTGAAGCTGGTTTTTTGGGTTTAAGAAAAGCAAAACTTCCGAATAAAAAAATATAAAAAAAAGCTTGAATAATAACTACAACAATAAATGCGCAGAAAACAAAATCAAGAAACACCATAAAGTATTATGAATGTTGAGGTTCGTTACAATCGCTAAATTGGTCGGGTGTTTTACCACAAAAGCCACAAGACTCACCATCTTGATTTAACATGGGGTTCTGACTTGCACAAGTACCAGCAAATTTTCCATCTTTTTTTGCCCAAATTTTAATGGCAATACCTGCAATTCCTAATCCTAATAAAATGATGGTTATTAATAGAAGTTTCATTCGTATTCGAAATAATTTTTAACAAAGATAATGCTTTTGGATAAGAAATTTTATAAGAAATCAAACTGAAATGAATGTGACTATTTTGTCTTTTAGTGTCTTATTATTAATTATTTGTACATTTAAATTACTAACCAATTAAAATTATTTAATTATGAAAAAATTATTCGCAGAATTTTTTGGAACTTTTTGGCTTGTTTTTGGAGGCTGTGGTAGCGCTGTGTTTGCAGCAGGTTATCCAGATTTAGGGATTGGCTTTGTAGGTGTTGCTTTAGCTTTTGGTCTTACGGTGTTAACTATGGCATATGCTGTTGGTCATATTTCTGGAGGTCATTTTAATCCAGCGGTATCATTAGGTTTATGGGCTGGTGGAAAGTTTGAAGCTAAAGACTTAGTAGGTTATATTGTTGCTCAACTAATAGGTGCTATTGCTGCTGCAGGAGCATTATATTTGATATTGACTAATAAATCTGATTTTGTTACTATAGGTGGTTTTGCTGCTAATGGGTATGGTGATTTATCTCCAGACGGTTATTCTATGACTGCGGCTTTAATTACAGAATTTTTATTAACTATGTTTTTCTTATTAATTATTTTAGGAAGTATTAATTCTAGAGCACCCAAAGGATTTGCACCTATTGCCATTGGTTTAGGCTTAACTTTAATTCACCTAATAAGTATTCCAATAACCAATACCTCCGTTAATCCTGCACGTTCTACAAGTCAGGCATTATTTGCTGGGGGAGAATTTACTGGGCAGCTCTGGTTGTTCTGGGTTGCTCCAATTGCTGGTGCTATTCTTGCTGGTTTTATCCACAAAGCTTTATTTGATAAAGAATAATAATTTTATAAAAATCTATTATAACTAAAGACGCCTCATTTTATTAATAAAATGAGGCGCTTTTTATGATGTATTAATTTTATTGTAAATTAATTTGCGCTACAGAGTTTTCTACTGAGGCAATAGTATTGCCACCTTTAGGTTCTATGGTGATTTTAAGGGCTAATGCATTTTCTGCATAAGGCATAGACATGAGTTTTCTATCAGCCTCGTTTAATATACCCAGGTTAACCATTTTATCCTGTAACTCTGCCCATATTTGGTAGCATTGTTCTTCTGGTAACTCAGGTAAAGACACAACATCAATCATAGATGTTTTTTCTTTAGGGTTAATGTAGGCAACCGTTTTTAGATCTTTCGCTCTATCATTTCCTGTAATGATATATTTTTCAGTTTCAGGGTTATTAAGCTTTAAAAGTTGCCTCATTACTTTATCAAGCATTTTATTGTTTTGCTCAATATCACCTCGTAAATCAAAAAGCTCATCAACTACAATTTGATTTTCATTAGAGAGCTGTTGGTTTTGATTATAGAATAAATAGGCTGTTCCTGCAAAAATTAAGGCAGCCACACTTGCAGCTACACTAAATTTATACCATTTTTTATATTTGTACGATGTATTTAAATTAACAACAGGTTTGTCGTCAAGTTCATCCAAAATATTATTTAAAATATTTTCGGGAGCTTCAACAGCATTATGCTTCGCAACCACCTCTAAATTAAATTGTAAAGTATTGTAAGCGTTTTGTACTTCTGGGTATTTTGAAACATAAGACTCTACCATTTCTGTTTCACTAGAAGTGGTTTCACCTAACAGATATTTTTCTAATAGGCCAGAATTTAAAAAAGTAGTTATTTTATCATTCATGACGTTGTTTAATTATGGATTGTAAATTTTTTTCAATTCGCGCAATCCAATTTTTAATCTCGATTTTATTGTTCCTAACGGAATATCAAGCTCATCACTGGCTTCTTGTTGGGTCATGCCTTCAAAAAAGAGTGCGTTTATAACGATTTGATATTTGTGCTCCAAAGTGCTTAGATGTTTTTTTATATCTAATACATCCTGGTTTAATTCGTTGGAACTTACTTTATATACGGTAGAAGTTTCCATTTGGACTTCATTGTTGTTTTTGCTTTTTTGCGATCTAACTTTATCTATGGCAGTGTTGTAAGCAATTCTGTATAACCATGTGAATAATTTTGCTTTGTTAGAATCGTACTTTTTTGAGTATCTCCAAATTTTAACAAAGGTTTCTTGAAGTACGTCTTGGGCGGTATCTTCATCAGAAATTACTTTTTTTATGACACCAAATAATGAATCAGCATAGTTTTCATAGAGTAAACTAATGGCCTTTTTGTCACCATGTTGTAATAAGGAAACTATTTCTTTTTCTATAGCTGAAATCAAGATAGGTTAATTTTAGTCTGTTTTATAACGCCAAAGTTAGAAATTTCTTTTAGAACTCATTTCAACTTTTTATTTTTAACCGAAAATGAGTTCTAATCTATAAGATATTGACTTCGGCTTCAATAGAAATTCCAAAAAGGCGTTGAATTGTTTTTTGGATTAATTTTGAAAGTTTTAGGATGTCGGAGCCTTTGGCGTTTCCATAATTTACAAGTACCAATGCTTGGTTTTTATGGACACCATAATCGCCAAATCGTTTGCCTTTAAATCCAGCTTTTTCAATGAGCCAACCTGCGGGTACTTTTACATCATTATCAGAAACGGGATAGCTAGGTATGTCTTTAAAGTTTTTTGTTAACTTATTGAAATGTGTTTTAGAAATCACGGGATTTTTAAAAAAACTACCACTATTACCTATCTCTTTTGGATTTGGTAATTTGCTTTCTCGAATAGCTATAACAGCTTTGGATATATCTTGAATGGTTGCATTAGTAATTTGCATGAACTCTAATTGTGAAGCAATAGTACCATAATTAATGTTTAATTTATGGTTTCGCTTCGTGAGTTTAAAAACCACACTAGTAATTATAAATTGACCTTTAGCGTATTGCTTAAAAATAGAATTTCTATAACCAAAATTACAATCCGTTTTGGTGAAAGATTGTAATATGTTTGTTTTTAATGAAATGGCTTCGCAAGATTCAAAAGTATCTTTAAGTTCAACACCATAAGCGCCAATATTCTGAATAGGTGCAGTACCTACATTTCCAGGGATTAAGGATAAGTTTTCAACACCACCAAAATCATTATCAATACACCAAAGCACGAAGTCATGCCAGTTTTCACCAGCATGGGCTTTTACAAAAACAAAGTCTTCATTTTCTAAAAGAAGGTCAATACCTTTTAGGTTAATGTGAATAACCAAACCATCAAAATCTTTGGTAAGCAACATATTGCTACCGCCACCTAATATTAATTTGTCAGGATAATCTTGTAATGATAAAACTTGTTTTAAACAATCAATACTTTCTACCGAAACAAAGAATTTCGCTTTCGCATCAATACCAAAAGTATTAAAAGGTTTTAAGGATATGTTCTTTTTAATCTGCACTAGTCTTTATAAACTTTTAAGGCTTCTTTTAAAATATTTACTGCCTTTATTAGGCTCTCTTTTTTAAGTACGTATGCAATTCTAATTTGGTTTAAACCAACGCCCGGTGTTGAATAGAACCCGGCAGCTGGAGCTACCATAATAGTTTTACCATCAATATCGAAATTTTCTAGAAGCCATTTTGCAAAATTATCAGAATTTTTAATAGGTAATTCGGCAATACAATAAAACGCACCTTTTGGCTTTGCAACCTTTATACCTTCTATTTTTTGTAATTCTGTAACTAAGGTGTTTCTGCGTTCTACATATTCTTTAACGACATCATCAAAATAACTTTGTGGTGTTTCTAAAGCGGCTTCACTAGCTATTTGTGCTAGGGTAGGTGGACTTAAACGTGCTTGGGCAAATTTTAAGACGGTATCAATAACAGTTTTGTTTTTTGAAACTAAACACCCAACTCTTGCGCCACACATGCTGTAACGTTTCGATACAGAGTCAACAACGATGGCGTGGTTTTCCAATCCGTTTTCCTGCATTATAGAATAATGTGTGTGGTTATCGTAAACAAATTCACGATAAACTTCATCAGAAATTAAAAATAAATCATACTTTTTTACAATAGCAGCAAGTTTTTGTATTTCTTCTTTTGAGTATAAATATCCTGTTGGGTTTCCTGGGTTACAAATCAAAATCGCCTTGGTTTTTGGTGTAATTAGTTTTTCAAATTCCTCGATAGGCGGTAAAGCAAAATTATCTTCTATTTTAGAAATTACTGGAACCACTTTTACTCCAGATGCTATTGAAAATCCATTATAGTTTGCATAAAACGGTTCAGGAATAATAATTTCATCATCAACATCCATAACACTTCCAAAGGCAAAAAGAAGCGCTTCACTGCCTCCTGTTGTCACAACAATATCGTTATGTGTAACATTAATATAGTGTTTGGAATAATATTTACAGATTTTTTGTCTGTAAGTTTCAGAGCCTTCAGATCTTGAATATGCTAAAACATCAATATCACTATTCTTAACAGCATCAATAGCTGTTTTTGGTGTTTTAATATCTGGTTGTCCAATATTTAAGTAGTAAATAGATTTACCATCTTTCACAGCTTGTTCTGCAAACGGTACTAATTTACGTATGGGCGATTGAGGCATTAATTGGCCCTTTTTTGATATTGATGGCATTTTTAGTTATTTATCTACAAAGTTGAGAAAATTATCTTAAAGTTTTTTTAAAAAACAACTATTAAAAATTATACTACTCTAAAGATTTGTAAATTGATGATGGTAAAAATTATCTGCGTTTAAATGAAAAACTGTTTAGTCTTTATAGTGTTATTGTTTTGTTTAAATAATTTGGGTTTCTCTCAAAACAAATTTGTAATTCAAAATAAGAAACAGTCAGATAAAATTAAGTTTAAGCTCATAAACAATTTGGTAGTCATTCCTGTCGAAATAAATGGAGTTACTTTATCTTTTATATTAGACACAGGTGTTAGTAAACCTATTATTTTTAATTTTTTAAATGTTTCTGACACTTTAAAAATAAAGGACACAGAAACGATTTTTTTAAGAGGTTTGGGTGAAGGCGAATCTGTTGAAGCTTTAAAATCTAGTAATAATATTTTTAGAATTGGAGACGCTTTAAAGTTAAATCAAGATTTGTATGCCGTTTTTAATAACAAATTAAATTTTGCTTCTAAATTGGGAATTCCTGTTCATGGTATTATTGGCTTTGATTTGTTTAGGGATTTCATTGTAGAAATAAATTACTCAACGGGGTATTTAAAATTAACAAACCCAGAGAGATTTAAATATAAAGTATGTAAAAAATGTGAGCGTTTTAATTTAGAGTTTTACAATGGAAAACCATACATTAATGCAGAAGTTAAGATAGAAGACAAAATAATTCCTGTTAAATTATTGATTGATTCTGGTGGTAGCGATGCCTTGTGGTTATTTGAAAATAAGTCCTTAGGCATAACATCCAGTAATGCTTATTTTGTTGATTTCCTTGGTCATGGGCTTAATGGAAGTGTTTATGGTAAACGCTCTAAAGTGAATTCATTTTTTTTGAAAAGTTTTACGCTTAAGAATGCTAATGTTGCATTTCCAGATTCAACTTCTATATCATTAGCTAAACAGATTAAAAATCGTAATGGCAGCTTATCAGGTAATATTTTAAAACGATTCGATGTTATTTTTGATTATCAAAAGGCATTGGTGACTTTCAAAAAAAACAGACACTTTAAAGAAAAATTTAGTCATAACAAAAGTGGTATTGAATTAGAGCACGATGGTGTAAGGCTGGTAAAAGAAGTAGATAAAAATACTTTAAAAGGAAATACTGTTTTTGAAGAAGATGATGCTCAGAATAACAACAATAGAATTGTTATTAATACACAATATAAAATATCATTAAAACCAGCTTATGCCATTGTTGAATTACGTGAAGATTCTCCAGCACAAAAAGCAGGTTTACTTATAGGAGATATTGTTATTAGCGTAAACAATAAACAAGTCCATGAGTATTCATTACAACAAATCATGCAAATGTTTTACGATGATGCGGGTAAGAGAATTAGATTAAAAGTCGATAGAAATGGCAAGCTTTTAACATTTCAATTTTTTCTACAAAAGTTATTTTAAAAAAAAAGGCTTAAACATGATGTTATGTTTAAGCCTGAAAATTGTTTAGTAATGCCTTTTATTGTTGTACGATACTTTTATTTTTTTTTTCAAGTACACTTATTTTACTAGGGTCGATAACTTCACCTTTAATTTTTAAAGCAACAGTTGGTGTTTCAGCATTAGAAATTACAGTAATTGTTTTTCTAATTGGATTTACTCTATTGGTGTCATATTTCACTTCAATTTCTCCAGTCTTTCCGGGTAAAATTGGAGCTTCTGGTTTTTTAGGAATAGTACATCCACAACTAGAAGATACTTTGGAGATTATAAGAGGCTCATCACCAGTATTCGTGAATTCAAAAACTCGAACACCGTCAGACCCTTTATCTATAGTTCCATAATCGATAGTATCAGATTTAAACTCAATTTTAGCTTGAGCGTTAATAGAAAAACTGATTAATCCGATAAATAAAATTGTAATTAATTGTTTCATGGGTTTATTTTTTATTGTTTTTATCCGTTTTTTAACATCCTTAACAATACAGGATATTCATGTTAATTTGATTCAAATCTTAGTCAAACATACTTACTTTTCCTATAATCTGCAAAAATAATAGACGTAATGCAGGCATGTTAACATATTTAACTGGGTTAAAGGTATGTACAACCTTTCGGTAATTTTGTTTAAAAACTGTTAAATAAGTGATAATCATTATTTGACTAGCTTTTACCTGATTATGTTTGTTTTTTCAATTGTTACATTTAGTTTGCATAAATAACAAAATTTTTAGTTATGCTCATTTCACAGCAAAAGAAATATAAGTACTTTTGCCTATCATTATTCAAAAACTATTCCAAAGTATGCAAATCCCATCAAAATACGATGCAAGCCAGGTAGAAAGTAAGTGGTATGAGTACTGGATGAAAAATAATTATTTTCATTCAGAACCTGATGAAAGAGAACCTTACACAATAGTGATTCCTCCGCCAAATGTTACAGGAGTATTGCACATGGGGCATATGCTTAACAATACCATTCAAGATGTTCTTATTCGTCGTGCACGGTTATTGGGAAAAAATGCATGTTGGGTGCCCGGTACAGATCATGCATCTATTGCTACCGAAGCCAAAGTAGTTGCTAAATTAAAGGAACAAGGCATTGATAAAAATGATTTATCTCGTGAGGAATTTTTAACACATGCCTGGGATTGGACGCATGAATATGGTGGAGTAATTCTAGAGCAACTCAAAAAACTAGGTTGTTCATGTGATTGGGAAAGAACCAAATTCACAATGGATGATGATATGAGTGAAGCGGTTATTAAAGTTTTTGTCGATTTATATGAAAAGGGCATGATTTATCGAGGGTACCGTATGGTAAATTGGGATCCTGAGGCTAAAACAACATTGTCTGATGAAGAAGTTATATATGAAGAACGCCAAGGGAGTCTGTATTATTTACAATATAAAATAGAAGGTAGTGATGATACGCTAACAATAGCCACGACACGACCTGAAACTATTTTTGGAGATACTGCCATTTGTATTAATCCTAATGATGAACGATTTGCACATTTACGTGGTAAAAAAGCCATTGTGCCTATTTGTAATCGTATTATTCCTATTATAGAAGATGATTATGTCGATATGGAATTTGGTACGGGGTGTTTAAAAGTAACACCTGCACATGATGAAAATGATAAAAATCTAGGAGACAAGCATAAATTAGAAGTTATTGATATCTTTCATGAAGATGCGTCTTTAAATAGTTTTGGGTTACATTATGAAGGTAAAGACCGTTTTGTAGTTAGAAAGGAGATTACCAAAGAATTGGAGCAAAATGGCCTTTTAATTAAAACCGAAACCCATATTAATAAAGTAGGAACTTCAGAACGTACAAAAGCCGTTATAGAACCACGTTTAAGTGATCAGTGGTTTTTAAAAATGGAAGATTTGGTAAAACCAGCCATTACCTCAGTGTTAGAAGATAAGGATATTAAATTGTTCCCTAAAAAGTTTGAAAACACTTATAGGCACTGGATGGAGAATATTCGTGATTGGAATATTTCACGTCAATTAATGTGGGGACAGCAAATTCCTGCCTATTTTTATGGAGATGGAAAAGAAGATTTTGTAGTTGCTGAAAATATTGAAAAAGCTTTAGAAAAAGCAAAACAAAAAACAAACAACCAGCAACTAACGACCAATAATCTAACACAAGACAAAGATGCGCTTGATACTTGGTTTTCCTCATGGTTATGGCCAATGAGTGTATTTGATGGTATTAGAAACCCAGAAAATAAAGACATTAAATATTATTACCCAACTAATGATTTAGTTACGGGTCCGGATATTTTATTCTTTTGGGTAGCTCGTATGATTATAGCAGGTTACGAGTATAAAGACGAGAAACCGTTTAATAATGTCTACTTCACAGGTTTGGTGCGCGATAAGCAACGTCGAAAGATGAGTAAATCCTTAGGGAACTCACCAGATGCTTTAAAACTTATTGATGACTACAGTGCCGATGGTGTTCGTGTTGGATTATTGTTAAGTTCAGCAGCTGGAAACGATTTAATGTTTGATGAAGCCCTTTGTCAACAAGGAAAAGGCTTTGGAAACAAAATTTGGAATGCCTTCCGTTTGGTTAAAGGTTGGGATATAGATGAAAGCATACCGCAACCAGAGACTGCAAAAGTTGGCTTAGAGTGGTACGAAGCTAAGTTTCAAAAAGTATTAGTAGAAATCGAAGATCATTTTAGTAAATACAGATTAAGCGATGCATTAATGACTATCTATAAGTTAATTATGGACGATTTCTCATCATGGTTATTGGAAATTATAAAACCAGCATATCAAAAACCAATAGATGCAAAAACCTATAAAGCAGTTATTGAAGCTTTTGAGAATAATTTAAAAATTCTGCATCCATTTATGCCTTTTTTGTCTGAAGACATTTGGCAGTATATTTCCGAAAGAACCCCAGAAGACGCTTTAATTATAGCTAAATGGCCAGAAACAAAACCAATAAATGAAACTTTAATTTCAGAATTTGAATTTGCCACAGAAGTAATTTCTGGAATTAGAAATATAAGAAAACAAAAGAATATTGCATTTAAAAATACCATAGGTTTTTCAGTAATAAACAATGAAAATACTAACACAACTTTTGATGGTGTTATTGCTAAATTGGGCAACCTTGAAAGTATAGGAAACACAACTGAAGCTATTGAAGGCGCATTGACTTTTAGAGTAAAATCCAATGAGTATTTTATCCCAATGGCAGGTAGTATTGATGTGGAAGCAGAAATTAAAAAACTAACCGAAGAGTTACGTTATACAGAAGGTTTCTTGAAATCGGTACAAAAAAAATTATCAAATGAGCGTTTTGTTGCTGGAGCTCCAGAAATGGTTGTGGCAAGCGAAAAGAAAAAAGAAGCTGACGCTTTGGCTAAGATTGAAACTTTAAAAACAAGTTTAGCAAATCTGAATTAGTTTTTCTGAGCAAGTCACGGATTTTAATTATAAATTAGGTGTACATTAGCACTTTTAATTAGAAGGAGATATAATACATTATGTTTTGTTATCTCAAACGCCCAATTTTGGGTCTTCATAAACACAATATATGTCATTTCAAACTTTAGGCTTATCAGAAGCCTTGCTAAAAGCAATTAGCAAAAAAGGATATACAACACCATCACCTATACAACAAAAAGCAATACCTCCAGTTTTACAAGGAAAAGATGTGTTAGCATCGGCACAAACAGGAACAGGAAAAACAGCAGGTTTTACCTTGCCACTTTTACATCTGCTTTCTGAAAATTCAAAAACTAAGTATAGACCTATTCGTGCGTTAATTTTAACACCAACAAGAGAGTTAGCAGCCCAAGTCTATGCTAACGTCAGAGAATATAGCGAGTTTTTAAACTTACGTAGTGCAGTGATTTTTGGCGGTGTAAATCAAAAACCACAAGTAGCAACCATTCGACAAGGTATTGATATTTTAGTAGCGACCCCTGGGCGTTTATTGGACTTACAGAATCAAGGTTTGTTATCATTAAAACGCATTGAGATTTTTGTTTTAGATGAAGCCGATAGAATGCTTGATATGGGGTTTTTACGGGATATCCAAAAGGTTATTAATTCGATGCCAGAAAAACGTCAGAATTTAATGTTTTCGGCAACCTTTTCAAAAGATATAAAAAAGTTGGCACATGGTATTTTAGACCATCCAGTACAAGTAGAAGCAACACCTGAAAACACAACTGTTGAAGCCATTACCCAGAAAGTATATCGTGTTGCAAAAGGGAAAAAAACGAATTTGATTATTAAACTAATTTCTGATGGGGATTGGAAACAAGTTTTAGTATTCACAAGAACAAAACATGGAGCCAATAGACTTTGTGAAAAAATGGTAAAAGCCGATATTACAGCTGCAGCTATTCATGGCAATAAAAGCCAAGGTGCGAGGACTAAAGCATTAGCTGGATTTAAAAGCGGGCGTGTTCGTGTTTTGGTAGCCACAGATATTGCTGCAAGAGGTTTAGATATTCCTTTATTACCCCATGTTATTAATTTTGAACTGCCTAATATTTCTGAAGATTATGTCCATAGAATTGGAAGGACTGGTAGAGCTGGAGCAAGTGGTGAAGCTCTATCTTTAGTTAGTGCTGATGAAACCTCTTTTTTGAGAGGTATTGAAAAATTGATTGAAATGAAGATTCCTGTTCAAATTATAGAAGGTTTTGAGCCTGACCCTAATGCATCCACGGAACCAATAAAACAAGGGCAAGGTAGAGATAGACGAAATCCAAGAAATTCTAATAGAAATTCAAAAGGAAATAATAAGTCAAGGAGACCTAATCGAAATAGTGGTAGGCGCAATTAATCTTCATGCAAAAGATTTTAAAAGATAAAATAATAGAAGTCTGTAATCATAAAATTGCTGTAAAAGGTGAAAATGTAGGCGTATCATTCTATGCATTTTTTAAAAATAAAAATGATAATCCAGAATTATTAATGGAAGCTGCCACCTGGTGGATAAAAACCAATAGACTAAATCATTTTGAAAAGGCCATTAAAATTAAAAGTCTAGTAGAAAATTTATAATGGAATATCAACCAAATAATCCATTACATGGTATAAAGCTGGAGCAAATCATTAATGATTTGGTAGTGCATTATGGATGGGAATATATGGGATATAACATAAATATTAAGTGTTTTACTAGTAATCCATCGGTAAAATCTAGTTTAAAATTTTTACGTAGAACGCCATGGGCTAGAACCAAAGTAGAAAAGATGTATTTAAATATGTTAAAGAATAAAAAATGATATTTTAATATATTTTTCATGTAAATGAGTTTATAACCTGATTTTAGGGCAAATAATGGGTTGTTGTGTTTGTTTTAGTTAAAAAATAATAGCAAATAACGGCGTTAAAAACTATACATAAGCACAACGTTAACGTTTTAGTAAAAATATATTTTTTCAATAAAACACAATAAAAATTACGTTTGCACACCTTGCTATTACTGGTAAGGCCAGTATTTTAGATGGGTTTTGTTCTTGGTCGTACTCATATTATTTATTTAAAGACTTTGTATGGTTTTTGTATGGTTTTTAATTCCAGTTTTTCTTTATAGATAAATATTTAGACATAAATTTGCCACTTATTTCATCATAATATTTAAAAAGAAGTAAGCAGTAATCAAACCAAAAAAATCCAAAAATTATGTCAGTTAGAGCAGGTAAAATAATGGCATTAGCAGGAAAAGACCAAGCTAATAAAACTACAAAAGAATTAAAGTCAACATTTAGTACCGTATTAGAAAATGGTATGCATGGGCTATGTTTCAGTACTTATGAAGATGGTCAAGGACCAGGTACTCAAATAACAGAAGCGCAAATAAGAAGAAGAATGGAGATTATAAAGCCATATACTAAATGGGTTCGTTCGTTCTCTTGTACAGATGGTAATGAGTTAATACCAAGAATAGCTAAAGAATACGGAATTAAAACTTTAGTAGGTGCTTGGTTAGGTGACGATGCAGAAATTAATGAAAAAGAAATAGAAGGACTTATTGCTCTTGCAAAAGAAGGATTAGTTGATATTGCTGCTGTTGGAAATGAAGTGATGTATCGTGGTGATTTAACAGAAGAGGAACTTTTAGATTTCATGCACCGTGTTAAAAAAGAAATTCCTGAAATTCCTATGGGTTATGTAGATGCCTATTACGAATTTGCTCACCGTCCAAAAATAACCGACGCTTGCGATGTTATATTAGCAAACTGTTATCCTTACTGGGAAGGTTGTAGCATAGAATATTCATTATTATATATGAAAGATATGTTTAACCAAGCAGTTAGAGCCGGTAATGGTAAAAAAGTTATCATAACAGAAACAGGGTGGCCTAGTGAAGGTGAATTGTTTCATGGTGCACAACCAGGATATGAAAATGCTATAAAGTATTTTATTAACTCTCAAGTATGGTCTGAAGAAGATGATATTGAAATGTTCTATTTTTCTTCTTTTGATGAATCTTGGAAAGTAGGTTCTGAAGGTGATGTTGGAGCTTATTGGGGATTATGGGATAAGAATGAAAAATTAAAGTTTTAGATTAAATAATATATTTATTTTTTTAAAAGAGTCCTTAAATTATTTTTAAGAAATAATTTAAGGACTCTTTTTGTATTAAGCTAAAGTGAGGTTTGTAAAGACAAGAACAATCTAATGAATGTGTTTTAAACCCTCATAGACTATAACGCTTACAGCATTAGCTAGATTTAGACTTCTTATATGCTCACTGTAAAGTGGGATTTTAAAAAGTTGATTCTCATACTTTTTAATTAGAGGTTTTGGCAATCCAACAGATTCTTTTCCAAAGATTAAAAATAGCTCATCTTCAAAAGGAATATCCCAATGGTTTTTAGTTCCGTGGCTTGAAAGAAACACCATGTTTTTAGTTTTATTGATATTGAAAAATTCATCAATATTTTCATAATAAGTAACTGATAAATGTTGCCAATAATCTAAACCTGCTCGTTTTAGTCTGGTGTCATTAATTTCAAAACCCAAAGGTTTTACAAGATGTAAATGTGAACCAGACGCTAAAGCTAACCGTCCTATATTTCCTGTGTTATTAGGGATTTCGGGTTCTATTAAAACAATGTTAAAAGGCATTAATTTAGTATAGTGTCTACAAAAGTATCTATTGTTTTAGTACCCTCATTCGTTACATGTTTCACAAAAGCACTACCAATAATAGCACCTTTTGCATATTGTGTCGCTTGAGTAAACGTTTCATTATTACTTATCCCAAAACCAATAACCTGTGGGTTTTTTAAGTTCATTTTTGCAATACGCTCAAAATATTGAGTTTGCTCATCTCCAAAACCAGATTGGGTTCCAGTAGTGCTAGCACTACTTACCATGTAAATAAATCCGTTAGAAATAGAATCAATATACCTGATACGCTCATCACTTGTTTGTGGTGTAATCAGGAATACGTTTGTTAGCCCATATTTCTCAAAAATGATCTGATATTCTTCATGATAAACATCTACGGGCAAATCAGGTATAATTAAGCCATCAATGCCAATATCTTGACATTTTTTGCAAAAGGCTTCAACACCATATTGAAACATAGGGTTGAAATATCCCATAATGATTAATGGAATGTTAACCGTTTTTCGAATGTTTTTTAATTGTTCGAAAAGCAATTCAGTAGTCATGCCGTTTTTTAAAGCTTGAGTAGAACTATCTTGAATGGTTGGGCCATCGGCTAAGGGGTCGCTAAATGGTAAGCCTATTTCAATCATATCGACGCCATTTTTTTCCAAATCTTGAATAATAGAAACGGTATCATCAATGTTTGGATAACCGGCTGTAAAATATATGGAAAGAAGCTTTTTGTTTTCTTTTAATTTTTGATTTATTCTGTTCATCATAAATAAAAAAATTATATTTTAAAATAATCTATATAGTTCTCTAAATCCTTATCGCCACGACCAGATAAACTCATCACCACAACGTCATCTGGTTTGAATGTCTTTTTACCAAAAATAGCTAATGCATGAGACGTTTCTATAGCTGGGATAATGCCTTCTAATTTTGATAATTCTAGGCCAGCATTCATAGCATCATCATCTGTAATGGACATAAAATCAGCTCGTCCAGTTTTTGATAAATGCGCATGCATAGGACCAACTCCAGGGTAGTCTAAACCAGCAGAAATAGAGTAAGGCTCAGTTATTTGACCATCATTGGTTTGCATCAATAAAGTTTTACAACCATGAATAATCCCTTCTTTACCTAATACTGATGTTGCAGCACTTTCGCCAGAATTAATACCTAATCCTGCTGCCTCAACAGCAATAATACCAACATTAGGTTCGTGTAAATAATGATAGTATGTGCCTGCGGCATTACTACCACCACCAATGCAGGCCACAACATAATCTGGATTTTCTCGACCTTCTTGTTCTTTTAATTGCCATTTGATTTCTTCTGAGATTACAGCCTGAAATCTAGTTACCATATCTGGATATGGGTGAGGTCCAATTGCAGAACCTATGATATAATGTGTATTAACTGGATGGTTAATCCAATCGCGGATAGCCTCATTTGTAGCATCTTTTAAAGTGCGACTACCTGATAAAGCAGGAACGACTGTAGCACCCAACATTTTCATTCTAGCTACGTTTGGCGCTTGTCTTGCAATATCTATTTCTCCCATATAAACAATACACTCAAGCCCCATTAATGCACATACGGTAGCCGTTGCAACACCGTGTTGTCCTGCCCCAGTTTCTGCAATAATTCGGGTTTTGCCTAAACGTTTTGCCATTAAAATCTGACCAATGGTATTATTGATTTTATGGGCTCCAGTATGGTTTAAATCTTCACGTTTCAGATAAATCTTAGTATTATATTTTTCCGAAAGGCGTTTGGCAAAATATAGTGGGGAAGGACGACCTACATAGTCTTTAAGTAGTTGATTGAACTCTTTTTGAAAGTCGGGTTCAGCCATAATTTTTAGGTAATTTTGGCGTAACTCTTCTACATTAGGGTAGAGCATTTCTGGAATGAATGCCCCTCCAAATTCACCATAGTAGCCTTTTTCATCTACATTATAATTCATAATTGTTTTTTTTTAGGGTCTAGAATCATGTTTAGATTCTTTTTAAATTTTTTTAGAATTGAAATATTTTTTAATCCTGGTTCTATTTCAAATTTGCTATTTAGATCTAAAGCATAACAATATTTTGATGCTTTGCTATTTGAAAACTGTTTAATGTTTTCAATTTCATTTATGCCTAAACCACCACTTAAAAAGAAGGGTTTGGTTGATGGATAGTTGTTTAACACATTCCAATTAAAAGTATAACCGTTTCCTCCAAGGAGTTTTCCTTTGGTGTCAAACAAAAAGTAGTCGCAAACACTTTCATAGGGTTTTAAAACTTCAAAATTAAACTCGTCTTTGATTGAAAATACTTTGATGACTTCAATAGTATGTGATGCTAAAACAAGTTTAGCAAGACAATTTTTTATATCGTTACAATATCCTTGTGACTCATTACCATGTAATTGAATGGCCTGCAAATTATATTTTTCAACCTTTTCTAAAACAAAATCAATAGAAGCATCAACAAAAACACCTGTTTTTTTTATAGAATTATCTATATCAGGAATAGTTTCAGAATCAAAATTTCGTGCGGATTTGTCGTAAAATATAAACCCAAGATAATCAGGTTGCAATGTTGCAACTTGTTTAATATTATCTTGATATTTCATACCGCAAACCTTTAGTTTCATCGTTCTAAATTTTTGATGAATTTTGTAGCACTTTCTCCAGGATTATCTGTTTTCATAAAGTTTTCACCTATTAAAAAACCTTGATAGCCATAAGGTTGTAGTTCTTTGATGGCTTCAATGTTGCTTATGCCACTTTCCGATACTTTTACAAAGTCATTAGGAATAAGTTCACTCAAACTTTTGCTCGTTTCTAAACTGACTTCAAAGGTTTTTAGATTTCTGTTATTTACACCTAACATATCTAAACTTGGCATCACAGATTTATGTAACTCTTCTTCGTTATGCACTTCTAAAAGTACATCTAAATTTAAAAGCTTCGCAAATTCTGAAAATTGTTTGATTTCGTCTCTTGATAGAATGGCTGCAATCAATAGGATAACATCCGCGCCATAAGCTTTAGCTTCTATAAGTTGGTATTCGTCAATGATGAATTCTTTTCTTAATAATGGTAAATAACAACTTGCACGAGCAGTTAATAAATCATCTAATGAACCTCCAAAGTATTTACCGTCTGTTAGTACCGACATCCCACAAACACCAGCACTCTCATAGCCTTTTGCTACATCTTGAACATTAAGTGTATTATTAATTACAGATTTTGATGGCGAACGTCTTTTATGCTCTGCAATAATGCCTGATTTGCTATTACGCAACTTCTTAGCTAGTGAAATGGTTTGTCTTTCAAATAAAACGGATTGTTCTAATTGAGAAACCGGTATTAAGTGCTTACGAAGCTCAACTTCTTTTCGTTTATCTAATGTTATTTTATCTAAAATATTCATGTTTTAGTTTTCAGTTTTTGGTTTAAGCAGTGTAACTGCATACTGCAAACTTATTTTTTACTTAACTCAATCAATTTATCTAAACTTGTTTTTGCTTTTCCAGAAACTAAAGATTCTTTTGCTATTTCAAATCCTTTTTGATGTGATATATCATTGGTTGTTGCAATAGCTAAACCTGCATTGGCACAAACGACATTATTTTGTGCTTCTGTACCTTTACCACTTATAATATTAACAAATATTTTTGCAGCATCGTCAACAGTATTACCACCAAAAATAGCCTCTTGCTTTATTTGTGGTAGGCCTAAATCTTCTGGTGAAAAAATCTTTTCAGTAAAATTGGAAACAATTTTTGCTTTTCCAGTTAATGAAATTTCATCATAACCATCTAATGCATAAATAATATTGTAGTTTTTGTCGGTGTTTTGATATATAAAACTGTATAAGCGTAAAAGCTCTAAACTAAAAACACCCAGCATTTGATTTTTCGGAAATGAAGGATTAACCATAGGTCCCAACATATTAAAAAATGTTTTTACTCCTAATGCTTTTCTAATTGGCGCAACATTTTTCATTGCTGGATGAAATAATGGTGCATGCAATATACATATGCCAGCTTTATCTATACACCGTTTTAAAAAGTCTTCATCGTTAGAGAATTTTACACCTAATTGTTCCATAACATTTGATGAACCAGACGTTGATGATACACCATAGTTCCCATGTTTGGATACCTTAACGCCTGCTCCAGCTGTAATAAAAGACGATAGGGTAGATATATTAAAAGTATTTTTACCGTCACCTCCAGTTCCTACGATATCTATGGCATTAAAGTCTTTGAGGTTTATTGGCACACAGAGTTCTAAAAGGGCGTCTCTAAAACCTTTTAGTTCTTCTATGGTAATACTTCGCATCATAAAAACAGAAAGGAAGCATGTAATTTGACTTGTGTTATACATATCATTCGATATATTGACTATAACTTGTTTTGCCTCTTCAGATGAAATGGTTTCGTGATTTATTAATCTGTTAAGTATATCTTTCATTTTTCTTTCATTCCCGCGAAGGCAGGAAACTTATTTTAATTATTTTTTCAGTTGAGTAAGTACAGTTTACTACAACTGAATATTGTAACTAATTTTTTATCCAGTTTTCTAAAATTTTCTTTCCATCAGGCGTTAAAACCGATTCTGGATGGTATTGTACACCTCTTACGTCATATATTTTATGTCTTAAAGACATTACCTGTCCGTTAGCATCAAAAGACGTTGCTTCTAAGCTTTCGGGTAATTCTGGGTTTACTACCCATGAATGGTAACGCCCTACTTCAATGTTTTTATCTAAATCATTAAAAATGTATTCATCATCTACACTTATAGTCACCAGGGTTGCAACACCATGATAGACATCTTCTAAATTGATTAATGAACCTCCAAAAACTTCACCTATAGCTTGTTGTCCTAAACAGACTCCTAAAATACTTTTAGTAGCCGCATATTTTTCAATGATAGGCTTTAATAAGCCAGCTTCATCTGGAATTCCTGGACCCGGAGATAATACAATTTTATCAAAAGGTTCAATATCTTCTAAAGCTAATTTATCGTTTCTTACTACGGTGACATCACAGTTTAAATCTTCTAAATAATGCACAAGATTGTATGTAAAACTATCGTAATTGTCTATAACTAATACTTTTTTCATCTTTTTTCATTTCCACGAAGGTGGAAATATGTTTTTAGTTAATTTTTATTTTAATGTTTATTTTACTTTGATGCAAAACGAACTAAAAAATCATATATCTTCAGCTAATTTAATAGCTTTTGTTAATGCGCCTAACTTATTATATACCTCTTGCAATTCATTTTCGGAATTAGATTTTGAAACTAATCCTGCACCAGCTTGCCAATTCAATTTATAATCTTTACTTAAAAAGGTTCGAATCATTATGGCGTGATTAAAGTTGCCGTCAAAGTCCATAAATCCAATGGCTCCACCATAATACCCACGACTTGTTTTTTCGTATTGCTCAATTAATTGCATGGCTCTGTGTTTTGGAGCACCGCTTAATGTTCCAGCTGGAAAAGTATCAGCAACAACTTGCATGGTTGAGGTGTTTTTATGTTTTTGCCCTATAACTTTACTAACTAAGTGAATAACATGGGAAAAAAATTGAACCTCTCTATAAGTTTCAACTTTTACTTGGTTTCCATGGCGACTTAAATCATTTCTTGCCAAATCTACGAGCATGACATGTTCTGCATTTTCCTTGTCATCGTTTTTGAGTTCTTCGGCTAAAATTTCATCTTTTTGCTCATCACCTGTTCTTTTGAAAGTTCCAGCAATGGGGTGAATTTCAGCTAAACCATCATCAACAATAAGTTGTGCTTCTGGCGAACTTCCAAATATTTTAAAATCACCATAATCAAAATAGAATAGGTAAGGGGATGGATTAATGCTTCGTAATGCCCGGTAGATATTAAAGTCATCGCCAGTATATTCCTGTGAAAAACGTCTAGACAATACCAATTGAAAGACATCTCCCCTTTGGCAATGTTTTCTTGCTAACTCTACGTGCTCTTTAAACTCATTATCAGTTAAATTAGATTTTATATGGCCTTTTGCATTGAAATTAAATGATGCAAAATTTTGAACATTAATTAATTTATCAATATCATCAATATTGTTTTTAGTGTCTTCATAACAATGAGCAAAAATATAAGCCTCATTTTTAAAGTGGTTTATAGCTATAATGTTTTGATAAACTGCATAATACATGTCAGGAATGACGACAGAATCCTCTTTTTTGCCAATTTCAACATCTTCAAAATACCTAACAGCATCATAAGCAGTGTATCCAAAGATGCCATTGTTTATGAACTTGAAATTTTCTTCAGATTTAGCATCAAAGCGTTTGGTGAAGTTATTAATAGCTTCAGGAATATTTAATGCTTCAGTTATTTCTTGAATAGATTCGCTACCGTCTGGGAAAGTTTGAGAAATCATCTCATTTTCAACCTTAATCGATGCAATAGGATTAAAACAGATATATGAAAAGTTTTTATGGTTTCTATGATAATCACCACTCTCTAATAAAATACTATTAGGGTACTTGTCTCGTATTTTATAATATACGGTAACAGGTGTAATTGTATCTGTTAAGATGCGTTTGTAATGTGTGTAAAGACTAAATTTTTTCATAAAGTAAATTAATGTCTTTTCCGCGACGGCGGAAATTCTAGTTAAATAAAGAAATAGGATAAATCATTCCAATCTAGATTAAAATCATTATTAAGATTAATTTTCCACAATCTATTCCACTTTTTTATTTGTTTTTTTCTTGTTATTGTGTCTTCGGGAGATTCAAATTTTTCATAGTAAACTACTATATCCAGTCCATGTTTATTTGCAAATCCTTTTGTATATTTCTTTTTGTATTGTGTAATTCTAAACTTTATGTTTTCTATCATTCCAATATAAATCACCATTTTTTTTATTAGATAAAATTTAAATATAATAAGCTTCATCATTTAACATTGTTGATTTTTTTGTTTCCGCCTTCGCGGAAATGACAATGACTTAAATGTAAAAAAGGCTTGTCGTGAATGACAAGCCTTTTGAATATTTTAAGTTTAAATATACTAGGGTTTTACTTCACGAAGATTAGTTTCGAAAGCACCACCACCAAGTATTATTTAAAATTACGTTCATTTTTTAGTTTTTATCCCGATAACTGTTGGGAGGTCAAATATAGAAATGAAAATAGTCATACACAAAACTTTAAAACATTTTTTGTATAAAAGTTTGTTAAACTATAGGAAATGCAAAGAAGTATTAATTAATTTTATGACTATGAAACTAAATGTATTAATTATTGGTATTATTTTAATGACAAGTGGTTGTCAGAAAAACAAGAAAACCGTTGAAGTATTACAAGAGATGACTACTGAAGTCGTTAAAAAAGAAATGAATGTAAGCAATATTGAACTTGAAATTTATGATTACGAAGGTTTTTCAACCTATTTAGATAAGACTGATGATAAAGTTTATGTTATAAACTTTTGGGCAACTTGGTGTGCACCGTGTGTTAAGGAACTGCCATATTTTGAAAAATTGAATGAAAATTATAAAAATCAAAATGTTGAAGTTATTTTGGTGAGTTTAGATTTTCCGCATGTATATGACAAAAATTTAAAACCATTTATAGCAAAAAAAGCCTTGAAGAGTAAAGTTATAGCTTTAAATGATACAAACGAAAACGAATGGATTAGCAAAATTGACAAATCATGGTCTGGTGCTATACCAGCTACTATAATTTATAATAAAAACCAACGTAAGTTTTTTGAAAGGTCTTTTACTTATGAAGAACTTGAAAAAGAAGTTAAACAATTTAAATAAATAGATATGAAAAAGTTAGTTAAAATATGTGCAGTTATAGTTTTAGTAGGATTATCTAGTGCTTTTATAAGCTTTAAAAATATGCATGATCATGGTTATAAAATTGGTGATGTTGTTAAAGATTTTTCGCTTAAAAACATTGATGGGAAAATGGTGTCTTTAGCAGATTATAAAGATGCTAAAGGTTTTATAGTTACTTTTACTTGTAATACTTGCCCTTTTTCTATCGCATACGAAGACAGGATAATTGCACTTAATAAAAAATATGCTTCCAAAGGATATCCCGTTATTGCTATAAATCCAAATAACCCTAATACAAAACCTGGTGATAGTTTTGATGCCATGCAAAAAAGAGCAATAGAAAAGGGATTTACTTTCCCATATTTAGTAGATGAAGGTCAGAAGGTTTACCCAAAGTTTGGAGCTAAAAAAACGCCTCATAATTATGTGTTACAAAAAACAAAAAAGGGATTAGTGGTCGAATACATAGGAGCTATTGATGATAGTTCTAGAAATCCTGACGGTGTTAAAGAAAAATATTTAGAGTTTGCTGTTGATGCTTTATTGAGTGGTAATGAAATTAAAGTAAAGAAAACAAAAGCCATAGGTTGCTCTATAAAGGTTTAATAGAAAAAGTTAAGATGGGTTCAAAGCAATTAAAAACTGAAGTGTAATAACTTCGGTTTTTTTTCGTCTATAAGTTTAGTTATATTAATTTTGTAGAACACTAATATTTAAAATATATATGGAAGATTTAACACAAGAAGAATGGACAGAACAATTGGCTAAGAATGACAATGCTGTTATATTGGATGTACGGACGGATGCTGAGGTTGCAGATGGTATAATTCCTAACGCTGTTCATATAGACATATATAAAGGTCAAGAGTTTATAAATGAGATTGAAGACTTAGATAAAAATAAAAACTATTATGTGTACTGTCGTTCTGGCAACAGAAGTGGACAAGCATGTCAAATCATGGAACAACTAGGTTTTGAAAACGCCTATAATCTAGAAGGTGGTATGTTGGAATGGACTGGAGATGTTGTTGATATTAAGTAAGCTTTTTATGAAACGTTTTTTAATACTTGTGTGCTTCTTGCTAAATGTATTCATTTTTAATTGTCAAACTACGATTAATAAAAGCATTACTCACCATACACCAGAAGAATTTCAATCATTTTTAACTAATGATTCCATACAACTTATTGATGTAAGAAAACCAAGTGAGTATAGTGTTGGACATATTTCAAATGCTGTAAATATTAATTTTTTATCAGAAAATTTTATTAGCAATATAAATAAGTTAAACAAAGAAAAACCTGTTTATATTTATTGCCATTCAGGTATGCGCAGTGCTAAAAGTGCTATTCAATTTAAAAAAGCTGGTTTTGTTAAAATTTACGAATTAGAAGGCGGGATCGTAAATTGGGAAGCTCGAGGGCTAAAAACAACAACAGAATGACGAACTTAAAGGCCTAAACATTAAAAAATTACCGTTTATCCTCGTTTTGCACATTCAACTTCTTTTTTAGTACTTCATCTTTTTTATTTTTTGTTAAGAAAGCCTTTTACATATCTTTACTGAAAGTTTGCTTTTTTATTAATAAATATTTAATTTAAAGGCTTGATTTTGATAACATTATGTTTATTGGAATTTTAACCCCTTATTTTTTAAAAACATGGAAAACGGTTACGTAATATTAGGAATTATTACATTGTTATTTTTAAGTATATACGGATATTCTTATTTATCTGTAGCTATGCAAAAAATGAAACATAAAAAAGAAGAAAAGAAAGAATTAGAACGATTAGCGATAAGACGTCAAGAACGTATTAAGCATCAGGAAATGATTGATGAAAAGGTTAGAAATTTTAATAAAAGAAAAGAAGAAATACAACATGAATTAATGTTGTTAGAAAAAATGAAAGAAAAACAAAAGGTAGGTTAAGTCTTTTGTTTTCTTTAAAAATAAACCCATATGAATTATAATTTATATGGGTTTTTTAGTTTTATGATTGTCTGTATCAAAAAGCAATCGGTCTTAATATTTATATGGATGAAGATAGAAATAACTTTAATAATAACACCTAGAAAATCAATTAATTTTCTAGGTGTTATAGTGGAGTCGGAGAGAATCGAACTCTCGTCCAAACAAGTAACTAAAGAGTTTTCTACACGTTTATTCTTTTCTTGGGTTTTCGATTATAAGCTGGTTAAAGACAACCCACTCATAACTTATCTTCTTTAGTTTCAAAAAGGTATCAAAGTGCTACCCAATCTATGTTAACATTTACGATGCCTCGTATGGAACGCCGTTAACCAAGGCTTTCCGGAGACATAAAGCTTTCCCGCCTTGCGGGACTAGGCCAATCTTACTATAATTCAGATTATGCAGCTAAAGCGTAGTTATTCTCGCCGTTTAAAATTTGGTCTAGCCTTTAACGTGTTTCAATGCCATTACACGACGTGCTTACCGTTCAATTAATCTCGCTGTCAAAACCAGTCGACCCCGTTTTTAAATGAAATAGTTCATTTTAATTTACATTATAGAATTAAACCTAAATTGTTACTTTTCTATAAAAAACAGGAAAAGCTTCAATTCGGATAGTCATCAGGACTCAATCCTTAACGTGGGCAGCAAAGTTATCAAAAAAGTTTGTATAAGCTTCCAAATCCCGTTACATTAGTTCAAAATTTATACCAAAGTATTTGGTGTCAGTAAACCATTATCAAATGAATATCAAATTTGCCATTATAAAAGAACGTAAAAACCCGCCAGACCGCCGTGTGGTATTTTCACCGTCAAAATTATCAGAAGCACAAAAACAATTTCCTGAAGCTACTTTTAAAGTCGAAACCTCAGATATTCGAGTATTTTCAGATGAACAATATAAAAATGCTGGGTTGGAAGTCACAGAAAATATTTCAGATTGCGATGTTATGATAGGTGTAAAGGAAGTCCCAATAAAAGCCCTCATTCCAAACAAAAAATACTTTTTCTTTTCGCATACCATTAAAAAACAACCCTATAATCGAAAACTACTAAAAGCTATTTTAGAAAAAAACATAGCGCTTTATGACCATGAAACTATAGTTAGTAACAAAGGGTTTAGATTAATAGGTTTTGGTCGTTACGCTGGTATCGTAGGAGCTTATAATGGGTTTAGAGCATGGGGGTTAAAATACAATGTGTGGAATTTACCAAAAGCAGGGCCTTTACCAAATCAAGTAGCACTTATAAATGAGTTAAATAACATAAAATTACCTAACATAAAAATACTACTTACAGGAAGTGGAAAAGTATCTAATGGTGCTCAGGAAATGTTGGATGCTATGGCTATTAAAAGTGTTTCAGTTCAGGATTATTTAAATAACACGTTTAACGAACCCGTATATTGTAAAATAGATGTACTGGATTACAATAAACGCAAAGACGAAAAAATTATCGATAATCTAGATTTTTTCAATAATCCACAAGATTATGAATCTAATTTCATGCGGTTTGCTAAGGTAACCGATTATTATATTGCAGGTCATTTTTATGGGGATGGCGCTCCTTATTTGTATACCAGAGATGATGTGAAATCATCAGACTTCAACATAAAAGTGGTGGCGGATGTAAGTTGTGATGTTGATGGACCTGTAGCAACGACACTTCGAGCTTCAACTATAGCAGCCCCTATTTATGGTTATGACCCAAATACAGAATCTGAAATAGACTTTAAGGACGACAATGCCATAGTTGTTATGGCAGTTGATAATTTACCATGTGAACTCCCACAAGATGCCAGTGAAGGCTTTGGTGAGCAGTTTTTAAAACATGTTATTCCTGCATTTTTTAATAATGATGCTGATGGGGTTTTACAGCGTGCCAAAATTACAGAAAATGGAAAGTTGACAGAAAGATTCTCGTATTTGCAAGATTATGTAGATGGAAACTAATATTTTTGTAATAATTTTAAATCATATTAATTATTAAAACGGCCTTAGTAACAGGAGCAGCATCAGGATTAGGTTATGAGTTAACACTTTTATTGGCTAAAGATGCTTATAAGTTAATACTGGTAGATGTTGACGCTGAAAATTTAGAAAAAACTAAAATAGATGTAGAACATGATTTTAATGTTGAGGTTATTACTTTAACCAAAGATTTAAGTCTTCCAAATGTAGCCAAAGAACTTATAGATGATATCAATAATACACCAATAGATGTATTAATAAACAATGCAGGTTTTGGTTTATTTGGTTCGTTTGCAAAAACAGATTGGGAGCGCGAATCTGCTATGTTACATGTACACATCATAACAACAACTCATTTAACTAAATTGGTGTTAGATGGTATGATTAAACGTGGTTCAGGTCAAATTTTAAATATGTCATCCTTGGCAGCTTTTCAGCCAGGACCTTTAATGTCTATTTATTATGCTTCAAAAAGTTTTATGTTATCATTTTCCGAAGCTATTGCTAATGAACTTAAAGGTACTGGAGTTACAGTAACCGCTTTGTGTCCAGGACCAACAAAAACGTCGTTTCAAGAAACCGTTTCAGAAAACATATGCGATAACAAAATAAAATTCAATATGGCCTGTGCCAAAGAAGTTGCACTTTATGGTTATAAGGCTATGCTTAAAGGAAAAACATATGCCATTCCTGGCGGATTTAATAAGTTTTTAGCAGCATTACCACGATTTATTCCCAGAAATACTGCGACATATATTGTTCGAAAAATTCAAATAAAAAACAGAGCAGATTAGTGCTTGTTATTTAGCTTTTGAAAGATATTAACTTTTATAATCAAATCTATTTTGAATAGTGAAACCCGTTGACGAATATTTTATAAACCAAAAGGAGCCATTCCAATCTATAATGCTTTATGTTCGAAGTATTATTTTAAATACATTACCAGAATTAGAGGAGCGTTATAGTTACAGAATCCCATTTTATAATATTGGAAAGAAACCTATGATTTATCTAAACATTTTAAAAGGTAAAGATTATGTCGATGTTGCGTTTGTGCAAGGTGTTCTTCTTGAAAAAGACTTTCCAATTTTAAAAAATGATAATAAACGTAAACAAGTGCGGTCAATTCAATTAAAGTCTTTAGAGGATTTGGACCATGAGAATTTTGTAGCCTTATTGCAAGCAGCAAATACGTTGCTAAGTAAAAGCAAAAAAGCCTGGTTTCTCGATAAATAGTTTTTTGAACTCGGAACTTATAATCCGTTAACTATTTTTCTAATCGCTACTAAATTGGTAAGCAATTTTTCTAAATTATCTAAATGAAGCATATTGGCACCGTCACTTTTGGCATTTGCAGGGTCAAAATGGGTTTCAATAAATAAACCATCTACATTGTTTACTATACCAGCTCGAGCTATGGTTTCAATCATATCGGGACGCCCACCAGTAACTCCAGCAGATTGATTAGGTTGTTGTAAAGAGTGAGTGACGTCTAAGACCGTGGGCGCATATTGGCGCATGGTGGGGATACCACGAAAATCTACAACCATATCTTGATAGCCAAACATAGTACCTCTGTCTGTTATCCAAGCTTTATTACTACCCGTATCTTTTACCTTCTGTACAGCATGTTTCATGGCTTCCGGACTCATAAATTGTCCTTTTTTTAAGTTTACCACTTTGCCCGTTTTTGCAGCGGCAACAACTAAATCTGTTTGGCGTACTAAAAATGCTGGGATTTGTAAAACATCAACATATTGAGCAGCTAAATGGGCATCACTAATTTCATGAATATCGGTAACTGTAGGAATATCAAAAGTATCAGAAACCTTTTTAAGAATTTTTAAAGCTTTTTCATCACCAATTCCTGTAAAACTGTCAATTCTACTTCTATTAGCCTTTTTAAAACTACCTTTAAAAACATAAGGAATCTCTAATTTATTGGTAATTCTTACTACTTTTTCAGCAATACGTAATGCCATGTCTTCACTTTCAATGGCACATGGCCCACATAATAAAAAGAAATTATTAGAATTTGTATGCTTTAACTTCGGAACGTCATTAAGGTTCATTTGCTTCAAAATTTAGACCACAAAGTTACGTATTAAATATGTTCTTTTAAACTATTTCTTATTATCCATAAAGCCATTACAAAATTTCCAAAAACAAACAAGCCTCCATAAATCATTAGCTGTTTAATGGGATAAGAAAGCACTATAATTTTAAGAATATCACAAATAAACGCTAAAATTAAATAAGAAGATATACAAACAAAAGTTATTCCGAGTGTAAAATTTAACCTATGATTGGGTTTGATGATTTGCCATAAAAAAGGAATTCCAAACAGTAAAATCGGGTAGGCGCTAATACCTTCACTTCTGTTTACTATGGTAAACCAATAAGCGGTAATGGCAATAAAATAAAGATAAGGTATAAATTTGGTGTGTTTACTGATTAGGGACATAATTATGCTATTTAACTGTTCTAGGGGTATAGAAGTTACTAAAATTAACGAAATCCTTATTCAAAAAGTATAAAACCCTTTAATTATAACATATAATTAACTAAATAACACGTACCTTTGCACGCTTAAAATAAGGCACTATTATGGCTAATATTAAAAACATTGCAATTATTGCACACGTAGATCATGGTAAAACTACTTTGGTTGATAAGATTATGTATCACTGTCAGTTATTCCGTGAAAATGAGAATACAGGAGATTTAATTCTTGATAATAACGATTTAGAACGTGAAAGGGGAATAACGATAACCTCGAAAAACGTTTCTGTTATTTATAAAGATACTAAAATCAATATTATAGATACTCCTGGTCACGCCGATTTTGGAGGTGAAGTAGAACGTGTTTTAAACATGGCTGATGGTGTTTTATTATTAGTTGATGCTTTTGAGGGCCCAATGCCTCAAACGCGTTTTGTGCTTCAAAAAGCCATTGACTTAGGGTTGAAACCATGTGTGGTAGTCAACAAAGTTGATAAAGAAAATTGCACACCAGATGAGGTACATGAAAAAGTATTTGATTTAATGTTTGAATTAGGTGCAGAAGAATGGCAATTAGATTTCCCAACAGTGTATGGTTCCGCCAAAAACAACTGGATGAGTGATGATTGGCAAAATGAAACAGAAAATATTGAACCTTTATTGGATATGGTAATTGAGCATATTCCAGCTCCAAAAATTGAAGAAGGTTCAACACAAATGTTAATAACCTCTTTAGATTTCTCATCATTTACCGGACGAATTGCAATCGGGCGTTTAACCCGTGGCGATTTAAAAGTAGGACAGAACATATCATTGGTAAAACGAGATAAAAGCATAGTAAAATCTAAAATAAAAGAACTTCATGTTTTTGAAGGTTTAGGACGTAAAAAAGTTGACCAAGTTCAAACAGGCGATATTTGTGCTATTGTTGGCTTAGAAGGTTTTGAAATTGGAGATACTGTTGCTGATTGGGAAACCCCAGAAGGTTTAAAAACGATTGCTATTGATGAGCCTACAATGAGTATGTTATTTACCATTAACGATTCACCTTTCTTTGGAAAAGATGGAAAGTTTGTAACATCCAGACATATTAAAGACCGTTTAACAAAAGAGTTAGAAAAGAATTTAGCCCTTAGAGTTGAAGAAACCGATAGTGCAGATAAATTTATGGTTTTTGGTCGTGGTGTATTACACTTATCAGTTTTAATTGAAACCATGCGTCGTGAAGGATACGAACTTCAAATCGGTCAACCACAAGTTATTATAAAAGAAATTGATGGTGTAAAATGTGAGCCCGTAGAAGAAATGACGATTGATTTACCTGAAACCGTTTCTGGTAAAGCTATTGAAATGGTAACCATGCGGAAAGGTGAAATGCTAAGTATGGAAGCCAAAGGCGAGCGTATGGTATGTGAGTTTATTATCCCGTCTAGAGGTATTATAGGTTTAAGAAACCAATTACTTACTGCTACGGCTGGAGAAGCAATTATGGCACATCGTTTTAAAGAATATCAACCATTAAAAGGAGGTATCCCAGAACGTCAAAATGGAAGTTTAGTATCTATGGAAAAAGGACAAGCCATTCCTTATTCAATTGATAAATTACAAGATAGAGGAAAGTTTTTTGTTGATCCTGGTGAGGATATTTACGAAGGTCAAGTTATTGGCGAAAACTCTCGTGGTGATGATATGACAGTTAATGTAACAAAAACTAAAAAATTAAGTAATGTACGCTCTTCAGGAGCCGATGATAAAGCTAAAATTGTACCAGCAATTAAATTTTCTCTAGAAGAAGCTTTAGAATATATTCAAAAAGATGAATATGTTGAGGTTACGCCAAATTTTTTACGCTTACGTAAAATCTATTTAACAGAAGTAGAAAGAAAACGTAACAAGTCTATATAAATGGAATTCATAGGGGTTTCATTGGTAGAGTGGGTTGGTTATGCAGCCATGGCAACCGTTTTAATTTCATTTTTAATGAAATCTGTCAATAAATTACGAATAGTAAACTCCTTAGGATGTTTACTATTTGTGCTTTATGGGGTTATGCTTCAGCCTGAATCAAAACCTATAATCATCACTAATGTTGCTATTTTTAGCATTAATTTGTACTACCTACTCCAAAAAAAAGGGTAATTGTAATAAGTGTTTTGTTCGGTAAATTAATCGATAATTTCTTACATACTTTTAAAAGAACACTTAGAAACGATAAATCATTTTGTATATTTGAACCCTTTATAAAAATCACAAAAGAATATTGTGTCATTTTCAGCGTTTATAGTATATGTGCGCCATTTTAAAATTGAAAAAGTTTAAACAAGTTTAATATTAGTTGAGTAAAGAAAACCTATATTAATTGAAAAAATTAATAGATTATATAAATAGTAAAGTTTTAGTTAAAACAGCTTCATTACAAAGTGCATCAGTAATAACCAGAATAATTGCTGGATTATTAACATCAAAAGCCATAGCCATTTTTGTTGGCCCTGTAGGATTAGCGTTAATAGGTAACTTACGTAGTTTTGTTGGTGCTTTTCAAACCGTAGCAATATTGGGTTTTTACAAAGGTGCTGTAAAATATATTTCAGAGTTTAAAGACAATACTATAGAGTTAAGTAAAACACTTTCAACAGTATATTATGTTGGTTTTATTTCTACTATTATTGTGTCTTTTTTTTGTTATTTTAGAGCAGAATGGATTAATAATATCATTTTCCCAACCTATAACGATTATGCTTACGTTATTCAGGTTTTTGCTATAGTGCTTCCTTTTTATGCTTTAAACATGTTTTCATTTTCTATAATGAATGGTTTTTCAAAGTATAAAATCCTTATTATTATTAATATCATTGGTCAGGCTTTAAGTGTTTCAATAGCATTGCTTTTAATTTATCAAAATAAAATAGATGGTGCTTTAATATCAGTAGCTATTGCTGAGTCAATAATATTTTTAATTACACTTGTTGGAATCATTAACAGACGTAGTTTAGTGCCACTTATAAAGTTAAGCCATGTAAGCTTTAATGTGTTTAAAAAAATGAGTCCTTATTCTATAATGGCTCTTTTTACTGCTGTTTTGCTACCGCTTATAGCCATTGCAATCCGATCATATATTATAGAAAATATTGGGTATAAAGATGCTGGATTTTGGGAGGCCATGACTCGAATATCCAAATATTATTTAATAATTGTAAGTTCTTTTGTAGCTCTATATCTTTTGCCAAGATTTTCTGAATTAGATGATACTAAGGCCTTTAAAAAGGAAGTGTTCAGTTTTTATAAAACCATTGTCCCTATTTTAGCAATCGGTTTATTAATTATATATGTATTAAGACATTATATAACCATAGCAGTATTCTCTGAAGAATTCTTGCCCGTAAAAGATTTGTTCTTATGGCAACTATTAGGCGATTTTGTTAAGGTGCTAGCCATAGTGATAGCATATCAATTTTTGGCAAAAAAAATGTTTTGGCATTATATATTAACCGAAGCTTTTCTGATTATTATTTTATATGCGACCAGTGTTTATTTTATAAATTTATATGATGATGTTAAGGGTGCCGTTATTGCACATTTTGTGAGTTATGTTATGTATTATGGTATAATATTGCTTATTTTCGGAAGTTCACTTTTTGGTTTAGATAGCGAAAAGAAATAGTTTTTTGTAATTATAAAAAAATCTAGATGAGTTTAATATCAAATAAGTGATATTTTTACATTAAATGATAAAAAAAATAAAACAAGGTCTTAACAAGAATATGCTACTTAAGGTAGCATCTTTTAATTCTTTAAGCATTTTTTTTAGATTAATTTCAGGTTTTATTTTATCAAAAGCCATTGCTTATTTTTTATTTCCGCAGGGTATGGCTCTAACAGGTAACTTAAGAAGCTTTTTGTTAAGTTGTCAGGGAATTTCAATGAGCGGGTCGCAAAACGGAGTAGTTAAATATACTGCCGAAAATAAAAATGATAACCTAGCACTTAAAAAAATAATTTCCACTTCTTTTTTTTTAGTAGCAGTATTTACCTTTTTAGTATCCTTAACTTTAGTTGTTTTCTCTAAATATTTTAGTGTTTTGATTTTTGGAATTAATAGTTATAGCTACGCGATTAACATATTGGCTTATGTACTTCCTTTATTTACTTTAAACACATTTATTTTGTCAATAATTAATGGTTTGGGTCGTTATAAAAGTATTATAATTATTAATACCATTGGTTATATTGTAAATGTTGTAGTCGTTGTAATTTTACTTTATTTTTATAATTTAGAAGGTGCAATTATAGCTATTGTATCTGTTCCGTCTATTTTATTTTTTATAACGCTTTTTTGGGTTAAGGATATTAAAATGATTTTTAGTAATATTTCTGTTTCAAGTATTTCTAAAGTATATTTTACCGGGTTATCATCATTTGTTATTATGGCTATTTTTACAGCTTTAACAATACCTATAGTACATGTTATAGTCAAGAATTACATTATTGATAATATTGGACTTAAAGAGGCTGGCTATTGGGAAGCTATGATTAAGATATCGCAATACTATCTTGTGTTTGTAATGAGTCTTTTTTCATTGTATTTATTGCCTAAATTATCGCAAAATCAAACGGACGAAGGGTTTAAAAGCTTGATAGTTCAATTTTACAAAACTATTTTACCCTTAGTAGTTTTGGGTTTTATTGTTATCTATATATTTAGGTATTGGATTGTCAGGATTACTTTAACTCAAGAATTTCTTCCAACACAAGAGTTGTTTTTTTGGCAGCTAATTGGAGATTTTTTTAAAATAGCATCATTTGCAATTGCCTATCAAATGCAAGCTAAAAAGATGTTGTTTTGGTATTTATTTGGAGAATTATTCTATGTTACCGCTGTTTATTTTTTCAGTACTTATTTTATTGATAGATTTGAAATTAAAGGTGCCGTAATTGGTCATGCCATAAGTTATGTTTTATATTTTATGTTGATGTTATTTATATTTAGAAAGTCATTATTAACCAAAGCGAATATTAAAGTTGAAAAATAAAATTTATTTATTGGTTTTTGTCTATTGGTCAATTTTAGAATTTTTACTAGAAGGATCTTTTCATTTTTTTTCTTTATATAGATTCTTAAATATCATTGAAAACTTATTTTTTACTGTATTAATAGCTTTTATAGTTAGCCTTATAAATAATAATGCTTTAAAACGAGTGTTTTATGGACTTCTTGTAATCTTTACTTGCTTTATGTTCTGGTTTGAAACAATAATGTATTTGAATTTTAAAATACATTTTGGGCCATCTTCTTTTTTTGTTTTTTTAAATACTAACCCTGATGAGATAACAGAGTTTGTAAAAGAATATACGAATGCACACTTTGTGATTGCTACGATATTGTTTTTTATTCCTTTATTAAAATTAAAATCGATTACAAATAGCCTTGTAAATTTTATACCAAAATATCAATTTAGACGATATAATTTATTTAAGTTGGGAACTATCGTCTTTCTTTTTTTATTGGGATTTAAGCTAACTAAATTAGTAGATCATAACTTACCTTATTTGGTTTCCCGTTCATTGATATTAAATTATAAAGACACACAGTATATTGATGATTTTAATGCTGAAATTGACTCAAACACGAATCTATCTAAAAATATAAATAGCAATTTAAATAATACATTTATTGTACTTATTGGAGAATCGGTTACGTCGGCTCATATGCAATTATATGGTTATTATAGGGAAACAACACCACTTTTGTATAAGAATAAGGATAGTTTAAGCGTATACAAAAATGTAATAAGTCCGAGTACATCTACATTTCATTCTTTAAGTAAAGCATTAACTCTTGGTAATTATGAAAACCCAAAAAAAGTTTTGGCCTTACCAATTACTACTTTTTTTAATAAATCAGGATTTAAAACTTTTTGGATATCTAATCACAGTCCAGCATTTAATCCAAGTAGTGCTTTAGCAAGAGTAGCAGATCAAGCACAGTCAAAATTCTTCAATTCTAAGGAAGCCGTAATGAATAATTTAAAGCATGACGGAGAATTGTTAAATAAAGTTGATGAAGCATTAAATGATAAAGCGCCTCATAAAATTATTTTTTTGCACCTAATAGGAGCTCATTTTTCATATGAAAACAGGTATCCAAATGCGTTTAATATTTTTAATGATAAACCACAAACACAATTTAATGATGACACGGCTTTTAAAAAAATTAATAGCTACGATAATGCTATAAGGTATTCAGATTTTATTGTTAATGATGTATTGCAAAAGATAAAAAAGAAAAATACAAATAGTTATCTCATGTATTTTTCAGATCATGGTGAGGAAGTATTTCAAGATGAAAATTTTTATGGCCACTTAGAAGATAGACCAACTAAAAATACTTTTAAAATACCATTGGTTATGTGGTACAGCAATCAGTTTGCATATCCAAAAGATTACTTTTATGATGAAAACAGAAAGTATATGACAGACGATTTATGGCATAGTATAGCTCATATTTCAGGACTTAAAAGTACATTTATAGATAGCACAAGAAGTGTTTTTAGTTCTTATTTTGTAAAAAGAAAACGCCTTATTTTAGAAGGTAAAAATTATGAAACATTCTTTAAATGAGTCAAAAAAAACATATTTGTATCATAGTTGATTGTTTTTGCGGTGGTGGAGCAGAAAAAGTGGCTGCATCATTTTCATTTCTATTAGAGAAAAACAATTATAAGGTATCAATTATATCGCTCAGAAATGATATTACCTATAAGTTTACTGGAAAATTATATAATTTAGGCTTAAACGAGCCGCGAATAAAGTGGGTAAAGCAAATAAAAAAAGTAGTGCTATTTAGAAAGTATTATAAAACGGTTAATGCCGATCTTTATGTGGATTTTAGGATGCGAGATAGGTTTGTTATGGAAGCACTACTTCATCTTTTTATATTTGAATCTAAGAAGATGATAATGAGTATTCAACATTATAATATTGCTTATCATATACCCAAAGGAACAATTTTTAAAAAGGTCTATAGCAACGTTAAGGCCATTGTAGCCGTATCTAAAGATATTGTATCTGAGCTTAAATCATATCATCCATTTTGTAATGTGAAGTATATTCCAAATTTTGTGAATAAGGATTTGCTTATGACATCTAAGCTTCCACCAGAAAATATTTCAAGCAATGCTGTACTAGCCATAGGTAGATTGAATAATCCTGTTAAACAATTTGATAAACTTATATTAAGTTATAAAAACACAAAAACATTCAAAAAAGGAATTCCTTTAATTATTTTGGGTGATGGTCCAGATCGGTTAAAACTCGAAAAATTGATTGAGGCCAATAATTTGCAATCTTATGTCAAATTATTAGGTTTTGTACCTAACCCTTACGATTATATTAAGCAGTGTAAATTTTTAGTGCTTTGTAGCAAGTATGAAGGTATGCCCTTAGTTATTCTTGAAGCTATTGCATTAGGAAAACCAGTAGTTTCATTTAACTGTAAATCAGGTCCATCAGAATTGATAATCCATAAAGAAAATGGACTTTTGGTAAAAGACCAAGATTTTAAAGAATTGGAGAAGAGCATTGATTTACTGCAAGAAGACCAGACGTTGTATAGTTTACTTATAAAAAATACAACTAGTGATACTACAGGGAAGTTTACTGGAAAAGAAATGATGACCTATTGGGAATCTGTTTTATAAGATTCGAACTACTATTAATAAAGGTATACGTATTTAAAAAGAGGTGTATTGAATATTATATTTTAGTAGTTGTTTTTTTAACCATTTAACAAGTTTTAAAATAATTACGGGACATTTTATTAAAAATTTCTGCTTAAAGGTTAAATTATTTATATCTATTTTTTCAAGAATTGATTTATAGTTTTTAGAGTCGTTACAAAGCTTATATTGAATTAAAAAAGTGTATCTGTAGAAGTCGAGATACTTTTTTAATGATACATTGTTTATACAGTATTTTTCATATTTATTGAGGTCAGGAATTGTTTTGCCCTTAATTCCAGAACGGGTTATTTGATCTGGAATGTTCAATAATATGGTTACCAATGGACTATTAAAGTAGGCAAATTTATAATTAAGATTACTTTTAATATAAAAGTCAATATCTTCAGAATAATTAATACTTTCATCAAATATTATATCTTCAAAAACTAACTTTTTAATGGCAATACTACTTTGACAAGCAATGGGGTGATATAAATTTGATTCAAAAAAGTCTGTTATTAACAATGATTTGTTATTTAATTTTGCATCAATGTTTTTTGTAATTTCTAAGACTACTTTATCACTATATTTTAAAAAGTAGCTTGTCCCGAAAAGCGAAGCTTCAGGAAATTCCAAATATAAATTATAGATACGCTTTAAAAAATCAGTATGCCAAAAATCATCAGCATCTAAAAAAGCTATAACGTCTCCTTTGGCATTTGAAACTCCAATATTCCTAGTAGCCGATAGTCCTTTGTTCTTTTGAATTATTATTTTATAATTTTCAAAGGCTTTAAGGTTTTGTTTTGCGATCTCTAAGCTCTTATCAGTAGATCCATCATCAATCACAACAATTTCAAAGTTTCGAAAAGTTTGATTGAAAACACTTTTTAAAGTGTTTTCAATATATTTTTCTTTATTATATAAAGGGATAACTACGGAAAAAAAGGGCATTTATTTTCTTTTATTAATAAGGCAAAGATAAGACAAACGATACAAGTCAAATACTAATAAGGAAGGTCTTGATGAAAGTAAGTTTTTTTCGAAGAAGGAATTATGCTTTACGTATATATATATGAGAAAACTGTTTAGAAATGTTTTTTTTAAAAAATCATAAACCTTCATTATTTTAATATGCTTTTTTGGTATAAGGTTGTTGTTGGTTAGGTGTACTATAGAATCAACAGACTCTAAAGATTTTTTAATAAACAGTTTACTTGTTTCAATACCCATATGGTAAACAGGATTGTTTATATGTAGAATATTTATTTCTGACCTTTTTAAATCATAAGCAAATAAAGTGTCTTCATGTCTTGAATTTGGTATGCTTTCATTAAATTTAACCTGATCAAAAACGGACTTTTTAATTAAGAAATTTAAAGTTAAAAAGCGTAAATATTTATCTTTATTTCTTTGGGTTACGTTTAAAGCTTCTCTCTTATTTCCATAAACCCAACGAAGCATTTGGTTTTTTTTCGGTTTGTTTTTTTGATAACAAATCCCACCATATACTATTTGATTTGATGGCTTTATTTCATCAATATAATTTTCAATAAATTTTTTGTTGCTTATTTGAGTGTCAGCATCTAAAAATAATAACCATTCATGTTTTGCTTTTTTTGCTAAAAGATTTCTAATAGCACTTCTGCCAATATTTGTTTTGTTTTCAATGAATAAAGAATTTTTTAATGCATTTATTTTTTGATTTTCTTTATTCAAATCGGAAAGGGAACCATCATCAATACATAAAATTTCAAAAACAATATTAGCTTTTCGTAATTGAGATTCCAGCTCTACAACAAGAGGATAGATGTCATAATTGTATGTGGGAATTAAAGCTGTTAGCATAGATTATTAAGGAATTGGTATTTACTTTTTAATTTTCATAAACCCCAAAAACAAAATCACTGTCATTGGTTTTTAGATACGAATCTTCAAAATCAAACAATTTATTTAAAAGGTCTTCTTTTTCAGTATCCATTTGAACAAAATGATGTGATAAATCTTTAAGAGCGGTCATCAAAATATTGCCACCGTAGGGTGCTTCATAAATAGTCTTATAATGCTTTTTTATAACTGGCATTATACTTTCAGATTCAATGCATTCAGAAGGATCAGCAATTTTCATTCTTAACAAACCAGAGCCATATGCTTTATTTTTATGCAGGTTTAGTTTATACCTTTTTCTATAATGCTTTGGAATTATTTTTAATGCTGAGTTTATAGCTTTTAATTGATGTTTTGGAAACTGTAACCTATTAGCACCAACAAACTCATCAATTATTAATTTACCATCCTTCTTTAAAGTTCTTTTTACTTTAGTCCCTATTAATTCCTGAATGTTTTTAAAATGGTGGAGAGATGCATGAAAAAAAACGATATCATAATGATCTTCAGGAAAGTCATAATCATAAATATTTTGGACTTTGAATGCTATATTTTTTAAGTTTTGTTCAGTAGCTAAATCCTTAGCATTATTTAAAAGCGTATCTGAAATATCTAAGCATAAAATGGTGTCAAAATTTTTATATGTCGCAAATTTTAATTCATGGTTGCAAATACCACTTCCAATAGAAAGCATTTTTAGATTTTTCTTTTTTTTAAAAAACCTGTTAACTATAAAATCCTCATAGTTAGTAACTTCGTTTCCTGTAATTAATTTGTTCCATCTCTTTTGCATTTTTGGTATTATCCACCAATTAGCAGATTGGATGTTTACTTCGTTAAAAGCACTTTTAGTTCTTTCTATAGCATTAAAATTGAATTTTGAAGAGATAAATGGAAGGCCTCTTTGTCTAATTTTTGAATAGGTATCAATAATATCATCTAAAGTTATGATTCTTTTCATGTATTTTTAATTGTATTATTTTCCTATAACAAAGTTACATTAGTTTTTAGAGTAAAAAAGTCAAGATAGAATAATAATTTATTTGCAAAACTTAATTAAAATTATAAAATCTAATTTTTCCGTTGCACCACCTCATAAACCGCATTCTCATCACACTTTAAAGTCTTACTTGGGTATTTAAGTAATAAAGCATAATCGTGAGTAGCCATTAAAATGGTATTGCCATTTTTGTTAATATCTTGTAAGACTTCCATAACTTCAACGCTGGTTTGTGGATCTAAGTTACCAGTAGGTTCATCGGCTAATATAAGCTCTGGATTATTAAGTAGTGCTCTAGCAATAGCGACACGTTGTTGTTCTCCACCAGAAAGTTCATGCGGATATTTAAAACCTTTGGTTTTCATATCTACTTTAGTAAGAACTTCTTCAACACGTGTATTCATTTTGGTTTTATCTTTCCAGCCTGTGGCTTTTAAAACAAAAAGTAAGTTGTCGTTTATAGTTCTATCGTTAAGTAATTTAAAATCTTGAAAAACCACTCCCAATTTTCGTCTTAAAAATGGAATGTCTTTTTCTTTAAGGTTTTTTAAATCAAAATCTACAATATGGCCTTCGCCTTCAGTTAAAGGTAAATCGCCATAAAGCGTTTTCATAAAACTACTCTTTCCGGTTCCTGTTTTTCCAATTAAGTATACAAAATCCCCTTTGTTAATTTCTACATTAACGTCAGAGAGCACCAGGCTATCCCCTTGAAAAATAGAAGCATCTTTTAATTTTAGAATGGCATTTGACATAAGATGAATAAGAGTTTTTTTGACAGTTGTAAAAGTATTATTTAAAACTTGAAAGTAAAAACTAAACGTAAAAAGAATAATTTCAGTATATATTAGTCATTGGTTTTTTTCAATATTCAATTTTGATACATAAAGACCAAAAACTTTAATATAGTAGCAATAAAAACTTTTAGTCTTCAGTCTTTTTTAGACATTTAATAACTCAGTTTATAATTATGGCACGATTATTACGTTATAAGATTCGTATTGATTTATCTTTGATCTTAAATTAAAAAACGAATCGTTAATGACTAAAAAAAATATTGTTTCACTAGTTGTGGCTATAAGTTTTAGTTTTCAAGTTATAGCACAACAATCTGCTAATTATACCAGTAACCTTGTTGATTATCAAAAAGCACTTTCGCTTTATAATAATCAACAATATCGAGCGGCTCAGTCGCTATTCAGTACTGTTAAAAAAACGGCTAAAGAAACCATTTTACTATCAGATTGTACATATTATATCGCCAATTGTGCAGTACGATTAAATCAACAAAATGCCGATCAGTTAGTTGAAGACTTTGTGAAAGTGTACCCAACAAGTACCAAGCGCAATACAGCATTTGTAGATGTTGCCGATTATTACTTTGAAAATTCCAAATACGCATACGCCAGAAAATGGTATGATAAAGTAGATGAAGATGCTTTAGGTAAAAAAGAAAAAGATAAATTCTACTTTAATAATGGCTATACGGCCTTTTCAACCAGACAATATAAAGATGCTAAGAAGTATTTGAGTCGCGTAGAAAATTCACCAGAATTTGGTTCTCAGGCTAAATATTATATAGGTTTTATGGCGTACGAAGGTGATGATTACGATAAAGCCAACGAATATTTTGATCAGGTCAATGACCAAGAACGTTACAAAGAAAAGTTATCATATTACCAGGCAGATTTAAACTTCAAACTAGGGAAGTTTGAAGAAGCTATTAAACTGGCAAAAGCCCGTTTGGAATCTGCTGATGAAAATGAAGTGTCCGAACTTTCTAAAGTTATAGGCGAAAGCTATTTTAACTTAGAAAAATATGCAGAAGCCATTCCATTTTTAACCGCATACAAAGGCAAAAAAGAAAAAAGGCAAAAAACAGCCAAATGGAACAATACCGATTATTATCAATTGGGCTATGCGCATTACAAACAAAAGGATTATGAAAATGCTATTTCAGAATTCAATAAAATAGTAAGCGGCAATAATTCCATTGCCCAAAATGCCTATTATCATTTAGGGGAAAGTTATATTAATTTAGATAAAAAACAAGAAGCGTTGAATGCGTTTCGAAATGCATCGCAAATGAATTTCGACTTAAAAATTCAAGAAGATGCTTGGTTAAACTATGCTAAGATTAGTTATGAAATTGGAAACCCGTATCAATCGGCACCTCAAGTTTTAGCGGATTATTTAGAAAAATATCCAGACACAGGCTATAAAGAAGAGATAGAAACACTTTTAATCGATTCATACATTACTTCCAAAAACTATAAAGAAGCGCTTAATTTATTAAAAGGCAAAAAGGGTTTTGAAAACAAAGTTGCTTACCAAAAAGTAGCGTTTTACAGAGGTTTAGAGCTTTACAACGAAGGCAATTATCAAGAAGCAGCAACGCTTTTTGATGCATCCTTAAAAGAATCACAAGACCAAAAATATACAGCTAGGGCAACCTTTTGGAAAGCAGAAACGGATTATAATTTAACCAATTATGATGATGCACTGATTGGTTTCAAACAATTTGAACAACAAACAGAAGGTGCATCAACACCAGAAATTGAAAACATAGATTATAATTTAGCCTACACCTATTTTAAATTGAAGAATTATGGAAAAGCAACAGAATACTTCAATCAATTCATTTCAAATAAAACAAAAGATAAGGTACGATTGAATGATGCATATTTGCGTTTAGGCGATGGTCATTTCGTATCTAGCCAATACCAGAATGCGATTTCAGCTTACGAAAAAGCTATTAAGCTAAATAAAATTGAGTCGGATTACCCAGCTTTTCAAAAAGCAGTTAGTATGGGTTATACGGGACAGTCTTCAAAAAAAACAAAAGCATTAGAGCAGTTTATTTCAGAATACACAAAATCAAAATTACGTGATGATGCCTTGTATGAACTTGGTAATTCCTATGTAAAAGCCAATGAAACCGATAAGGCTATGAAAGCTTACAATCAGTTAAGTAACGAATATAAAATGAGTTCGTTTGTTCCAAAGGCCTTATTGCGTCAAGGGTTGGTTTATTATAATAGTAGTGAAAATGAGCGTGCTTTAACCAAGTTTAAAACCGTAGCAGGTAATTATCCTAGAACACCAGAAGCCGTTCAAGCTGTTGCAACAGCCCGTTTAATTTATATTGATTTAGGTCGTGTAAATGAATATGCCAGTTGGGTGAAAACTTTGGATTATGTAGAGGTTACTGATACCGATTTAGATAATATAACTTATGAGGCCGCTGAAAAACAATATTTAGATAACAACACCGATAAGGCCATAAAGCAGTTTAATGGGTACTTAAATCAGTTTGTAAATGGATTGCATACCCTACAAGCACATTTCTATGTAGCACAATTATATTATAAGAAAGATTTATTTGAAAATGCTCAACCACATTATAAATATGTTGTTGAAGCCTCTCAAAATGAATTTACCGAAGAAGCATTATCCCGTTTATCCCAATATTACTTAGAAAGTAAAAGTTGGAATAAAGCCATCCCTATTTTACAGCGTTTAGAGGAAGAAGCAAACTATCCACAAAATGTTGTATTTGCACAGTCCAATTTAATGAAAGCAAATTATCAATTAGAATATTATGATAATGCAGTTACTTATGCGGAAAAGGTATTGGAAAGTTCAAAAATTGATAATAAAATTAAAAGTGATGCTCATATTATCATTGCCCGTTCTGCTATAAAAACTGGTGATGAAGCCAAAGCCAAAATAGCCTTTGCTAAAGTTGAAAAAGTTGCAACAGGAGAAGCTGCAGCAGAAGCATTATATTATAACGCCTATTTTAAAAATAAAGACGATAAGCATGAAGCATCAAATGCATCGGTACAAAAATTAGCTAAAGATTTTTCTGGATATAAATACTATAGCGCCAAAGGTTTAGTACTAATGGCAAAGAATTATTATGCTTTAAATGATGCTTTTCAAGCCACTTATATTTTAGAAAGTGTCATTCAGAATTTCCCAGAATTTGATGATGTGGTTTCAGAAGCAAAAACAGAGCTTAGTAAAATAAAAAGAGAAGAAGCTAAAACCAATTCATCTATTCAGCCAGAAAATTAGTTTTGTTAGAAGTTAGAAGTTAGAAGTTAGAAGTTAGAAGTTAGAAGTTAGAAGTTAGAAGTTAGAAGTTAGAAGTTAGAAGTTAGAATTGTCATGCTGAGCGCAGTCGAAGCATCTCATCAATCAACATTTACAAATCGCAAATCAAAAATCTATTAGTATGCGTAAGCAAATCAAATTAATATTTATCGTCATTCTTTTATTAAGTGTCAGTTTAGGTTTTTCCCAACGAAAAGAAAATGATACCATAAATACAGGTGTTATCGATGTTGTTAAGCCTTATGTGCCAACTATTTCTGATGCCTTTAAGGTTAAGGAAGTTCCAGCTTTAGGTGATGAAACTACAGAAACTAAAAAGGAAATTAACTATAATATTTTTTCATTTCCAGTAGCTTCAACCTTTACACCGGCAAAAGGAAAAGCTGCCGTTGTAGAAAAACGAGCACCAGTAAAATTATTTGATAATTATGCTACTTTAGGCGTTGGGACATATACTACTATTTTAGGAGAAGTATATTTAAATCATGCTATTAATAGAAACGAAAGTATTGGTGGCTATGTAAGTCATCATTCATCGGCAGGAGGTATAGAAAATCTATCGTTTGATGATGATTTTTCTAACTCAAAAGTCAATTTGAACTATTCCAGTAAGTTAAGAGATTTAGCTTGGGATGTAGAAGCTGGTTTTCAGCACCAAATGTATAATTGGTATGGTGTTCCTCAATCTCAAATAGCTCAAGCGCAAGCCAACAACATTCAAGTAGATCACTCTTTTTTTGATGCGCATTTTGGAGGCGATATTACTTTTGAAGAGACTTATATTAATTCTGGAAGCTTCTTTTTTAGACGCTTTGGAGATAATCAAGGTTCTGGCGAAAATAGGTTTATTGTAAAGGCTAAAGTCGATGTGCCTATTAGCGATGTAGAAATATCAACCGATTTTAAAATCGATTATTTAGGAGGTACTTTTGATAGAAGTTATTTTATAAACCAAGAACTTAATTATGGTAATATACTAATAGGTATTTCCCCAACGTATGAATTAAAACAGGATGATTTAACCATTAATTTAGGGGCATCATTATATTATTTAAATGATAAAGAATCAGGAGATAATAAATTGTATGTATATCCAAACATTACGGCAACTTATAGATTGGTTAATGATGTGTTGATTGCTTATGGTGGTATTCAAGGTGATTTAATTCAGAATTCGTATTATGGATTTGCAAATGAAAACCCATTTGTATCACCAACATTATTTATAGTACCAACAGACCAGTTATACAATGCTTACATTGGTTTAAAAGGAAAGTTGTCAAGCAATATGAGTTATAACATTAGTGGACGTTATTTAGCCGATAGAAATAAAGCACTTTATAAAACAAACATCATTAAGAATATGTCGCCCGAAAATCAGTATGATTACGGAAATTCTTTTGGAATTGTTTATGATGATGTCGATACATTTGGAGTTGCAGGAGAAATAAATGTTGATGTTAATAGAAACTTTAAATTAGGTTTAAAAGCCGAGTATTTTAGTTATTCTACAGATAGTGAATCTGAAGCTTGGAATTTACCAGACGTTAAAGGCTCCTTGTTTTTAGATTATCAAATTAACGAACATTGGTTTGCTGGAGCTAATCTGTTTTATATAGGCGAACGCCAAGATCAATTGGTCATAGATGGTTCACTTATTCCAGGAGAAGCTTTGTCAACTAATGTTAATTTAGATAGTTATTTTGATGCGAATGCTCATGTAGGGTACCATATAAATGACCAATTTTCGGTATTTGCAAAAGCGAATAATATAGCAGATGAAGGGTATCAAAAATGGCAAAGTTTTCCAGTGCAAAGTATTCAGTTTCTAGCTGGAGCTACTTATAAGTTTGATTTTTGATACTCACGAGAGTGGAGATTTTATGAAACATATCATAAACCAGTTTCAGTAAGACAGAAATCTTATTATGAAAGCTCTAACGTGCTTCAGACTTGGCATTATCCTTTTGCAAGTTAGAATTTATTTTAAAGCAGGTCTTTTAATTTAAGAGATTCCTGTCTATAGAGGGATTAACTTTGCCAAATAATCAAAATGTTCACCTTCCATAACCAATTCACATTTTAAGCCAACAGTTTCGCTGACCAATTTTAAGGTTTTAAAATCTAAATACAGCCATTTTATAGGGGTTTCTTTTTTACCTTTATAAGATAAAAAATAGTCCAGTTCGCCATAATATGTAGAGTTGGTGTCCCTCCAAACACCACCATCATCATCATCGTACATGTATTTAATATCCGACGAATCCATTAAAATTTGTCCGTTAGGTATAAGCAAGTTTTTTAAATGTGTTAAGTGTTTAGAAACATGAACTAATTCTTGAAAAATACCTGTACCATTCATCAATAATAGAATAGTATCAAATTTTTCGGTTTCATCTAAAATATTTTTGACTTGAGTATTTAAAACACCGCGTTGTTTGGCAACATCAATAGCCCCTTTTGAAATGTCAATTGCCTTAACGGTAAACCCTTTTTTTTGCAAATATAAACTATGGCTTCCTGAGCCACAGCCTACATCTAGAACTGTGCCTTTGCATAATTTTAAGGCATGTTGTTCCAATTTTGGCATGTCTTTGTAATCCCGAAACAAATAAGGAAGAGGAAGCACATCATCATCAGAGATACTGGTTGAGGTTATAATGTCCTCAGAATAGTTTCCGTTTTGGTAATCCAATAAAGCGTTTCCGAAAAGGTCTTTCATTAATTACTTTTTAACATTCCCTCGAAGGAGAGAGTCTATTTGTGATTCCGAATTAGTTTTTAGTATCCTATTAAAAATACTATTTTTGCAGCATGCAAGACTTCATTAAAAATCTCCCAAAGCTCGCCAAAGATAAGCATAACGAGAATAAAAAATTCTTTGCAAAGCTTAAAAAGAAACCACCTAAGAATTTAGATTACCTTATGGAAGATTTACATGAGGCTGAGTTTAAACGTACCGATTGTTTAGATTGTGCTAATTGCTGTAAAACTACAGGGCCTTTATTTACTGATAAAGACGTGGATAGAATAGCTAAACATTTCAGAATGAAAACACAGCAATTCATAAACCAATATTTACGAGTTGATGAAGATAATGATTATGTATTGCAAAGCGTGCCATGTACCTTTTTAGGTTCAGATAATTATTGTTCTATTTATGATGTGCGACCAAAAGCCTGCCGCGAATTTCCGCATACCGACAGAAAAAAGTTTCAACAAATTTCAAATTTAACATTAAAGAATGTTGCTATTTGCCCTGCTGCGTTTAACATTATTGAGGAGATGAAAAAAAGAATAAAATAAGTACCTTTAAAAAGCAAAAACAGTTCTATTGGAAATACTTTTAAACTACTTCGAAAACATTCCGTCACATCACCGCGTTATCATAATAATTAGTGGATTAACCTTTTTTTGGATTATAGAAGGGTTGATTCCTTTGTATAAGTTTAGTTATAAAAAATGGCGTCATGCCATTCCTAATTTATTTTTTAACCTTACCCTTATGCTGGTTAATTTGCCGTTAGCATTTATGCTATTAAAAACTGCAGACTGGGTTATAGAAAATAATTTTGGTCTTATAAACTGGTTGCCAGAAATGCCTCTTTGGTTTTATGGAATTTTAGGATTGATATGCTTAGACTTTTTTGGAGCATATTTGCCTCATTTGATTGAACATAAAGTAAAGCCACTATGGATGATACATTTGGTGCATCATACCGATCATAAGGTAGATACAACAACAGCAAACAGACATCACCCCATAGAAAGTGTCATTCGATTTTTCTTTACACTTTTTGGTGTTTTTGTAGTTGGGGCTCCAATTGGTTTGGTCATGCTGTATCAGTCACTATCGGTGGTTGCAACACAATTTAACCATGCGAATATTCAGTTGCCAAAAAAGCTTGATAAATTATTAAGTTATATTATCGTTTCTCCAGATATGCATAAGGTACACCACCATTATGTTATGCCATATACAGATTCTAACTATGGCAATATATTTTCGATTTGGGACAGATTGTTAGGTACTTATAAAGAATTAGATACCGATAAAATTGTGTACGGCGTAGACGTATTTCCTGATGAAAAGAAAAATGGAAATATTATAGAATTATTAAAACAACCCTTTCAGAAATATCAAAAGTAAAAGACAAAGGTTTAGTCGTAGAGTAAATATTTAAGGCGTGTTTTTTTAAAACCTTCTAATCCATCTTTCCAAGTGGCTTTAATCTCCTTTTCAGATAAACCAGATTCAATCTGTTGCTGTAATGTTTTAGTTCCAGCATGTTTTGTAAAATTATTTGTATTGAAAAACAAAGATTTGTCGGTGGAATTTTGATAGGCTTTAATAATCCATTTCAGTGTCATCACACCGTTTATGTTTTCACTTTTTAAATCTTCACCATAGCAAACAACATTTTTATGTTTTGGATATTTAGCTCCGAAATTAGCAATAGGAGTGTAACTAAAGCTAAGAACTGTTTTGTCTAAAAAAGGCGCCCCATAACGCTGAAATTGAAACTCGGTACCACGACCAGCATTGACATTTGTGCCTTCAAAAAGCCCTAAGCTAGGGTATAGTTTTATAGATTGGTCGTTGGGCAAGTTTGGTGAAGGCCTAATAGGTAAACTATAAAAAGTATTATGTGTATAATTTTCAACTTTAATCACGGTAATTGTGCATTTTTGTTCATTTGCTAACCATTGCTCTCCATTTATCATATGGGCATATTCCCCAATAGTCATACCATGCACAAGCGGTATAGGGTGCATACCCAAAAAACTTTTATTTTCAATTTTTAAAGTAGGACCGTCAATATAATACCCATTGGGGTTTGGCCTATCTAAAATTAAAACAGGAATTCTTGCTTCAGCACAAGCTTCCATAACATTATGAAGTGTTGATATATAGGTGTAGAAACGAACGCCAACATCTTGAATGTCAAAAAGAACAATATCTAAGTTTTCTAATTGTTTTGGGATGGGTTTCCTATACTTTCCGTGTAGGGAAACTAAAGGTAGTTTCGTTTTGGTATCAATACCATCCTCAACATGTTCACCCGCATCCGCATTGCCTCTAAACCCATGTTCAGGAGCAAATACTTTTCTTATGTCTACCTTCAATGATAATAATGAATCTACTAAATGCGTGAATCTCTTGTCTTCTGTATTCTCTCTTCCGTCTTTTCTAAAAATAACAGAAGTTTGATTAGCAACAATACCAACACGTTTTCCTTTCAATAAGGGTAAATAATTTTCAGTTTGGTTAGCACCGACAATAATTGCTTTATCTTTCTTAATAGCATGGACCTTTATATCTTTACTGTAAGCGCTTCGGTCTTTCGTTATCTGTCTTTTGTCTTTTTCTCTAGACTGACTTCCACAAGAAATCATTACCAAAACAAATAATAAAACTGTATTTTTGAAAACATTAAACCCCATGATATAATTTGAATTACGAGTATTTTATAGCTAAACGCATTATTGGTAGTAAAGCGTATAAAAGTAGCATATCGGCACCAATAATAAAAATTGGTATTGCAGCAATTGCCATTGGTATTGTTGTTATGATGATTGCCATTGCAACCGGTATAGGCTTACAACAAAAAATACGCGACAAAGTGGTGGCTTTTAATGGGCATGTTACCATTGCAAATTACGATAGTAATAACTCGCAAGAAAGCGGTTTTCCCATTTCAAAGAATCAAGAATTTTATCCAGAGTTTAAGTCGGTTGAAGGAATTAGTCATATTCAAGCAGTAGCCTCTAAGTTTGGAGTTATCCGTACCAAAACAGATTTTGAAGGCGTTAATTTAAAAGGTGTAGGCGCAGATTATAATTGGAATTATTTTAAAGAATTTTTAATAGAAGGTCGCCTTCCAGACTATACAAAAAAAAGAAATGAGGATGTTTTAATTTCATCATATTTGGCTAATCGTTTGAATTTTAAGGTGAATGATAAATTTCAGATGGTATTTGCTAAAGATGATCCAGAAAAACTGCCTAACATTATTACCTACAACATTGTTGGTATTTACAATTCAGGGTTTCAGGATTTTGATGCTAGTTATTTGATTGGTGATATTCGTCATTTACAACGTATAAATAGATGGGAAAGTGATCAAGTAGGAAGCTTTGAAGTGTTTATAGATGATTATAATGACCTCGATAAAAAAGGAGTAGAAATTTATCAGAATACACCATCAACGCTTAACTCTCAAACCATTACCGATAAGTTTAGTTCTATTTTTGAATGGATTAAGATATTCGACAAAAATATATATGGAATCATTGGCATCATGATAATCGTAGCAGGTATAAACATGATAACCGCATTATTGGTTCTTATTCTGGAGCGTACCCAAATGATAGGTATACTCAAAGCTTTAGGAAGCAACAATTGGAGTATCCGTAAAATCTTTTTATACAACGCCTCATACCTTGTTGTTTTAGGTCTGATTTGGGGAAACGTTTTAGGTTTAGGGCTTTTATTTACTCAGAAATATTTTAAACTATTTCCGTTAAATCCCAGTGTGTATTATGTTACCGAAGCCCCTGTTTACATTAGTTTAGGATATGTTATAGCGCTAAACGTTGGAACATTAATTCTATGTCTGCTTATGCTCCTTGTCCCTTCATACATCATTACAAAAATATCACCTGTTAAAGCGATTAGGTTTCAGTAAACATTAGCATGAAGAGCGTGCTTTAATCAATCACTTTTTTGTGTTACAACCAAATTACTTTTTACTATTTTTGAAGTTGATAATAAAACTATGGAATACGCTAAAAATATACTAGAAACAATAGGTGACACACCGTTGGTGAAACTTAATAAATTAACCGAAGCATTGCCATGTTTAGTATTAGCAAAGTACGAAACCTTTAACCCTGGCAATTCCACAAAAGACAGAATGGCGCTTAAAATGATTGAGGATGCCGAAGCAGACGGACGCCTAAAACCAGGAGGAACTATCATAGAAGGAACTTCAGGAAACACAGGTATGGGTTTAGCCTTAGCAGCTATTGTAAAAGGATACAAATGTATTTTCGTGATTAGCGATAAACAATCCAAAGAAAAAATGGATATACTTAGAGCAGTTGGTGCTGAAGTGGTCGTATGTCCAACAGATGTTGATCCTACAGATCCACGGTCCTATTATTCTGTATCAAAACGATTAGGTGCAGAAACACCAAATTCTTGGTATGTTAATCAGTATGATAACCCAAGCAATGCCAAGGCACATTACGAAAGTACTGGTCCAGAAATTTGGAAACAAACCGATGGTAAAATTACTCATTTTGTAGTAGGAGTAGGAACAGGAGGAACTATTTCAGGGATTGGGAAATACTTAAAAGAACAAAATCCCAACATTAAAATTTGGGGAATAGACACTTATGGAAGTGTATTTAAAAAATATCACGAAACGGGTATTTTTGATGAAAACGAAATCTATCCTTATGTTACAGAAGGTATAGGCGAAGATATTTTGCCAGAAAACGTGGATTTTTCAATTATTGATGGGTTTACTAAAGTAACTGATAAAGATGCTGCTATTTACACACAACGTTTAGCAAAAGAAGAAGGTATGTTTTTAGGCAATTCGGCAGGAGCAGCTGTAAAAGGTCTATTGCAATTAAAAGCGCATTTCAAAAAAGAAGATGTCGTTGTCGTTTTGTTTCATGATCATGGTAGCCGCTACGTAGCCAAAATGTTTAATGATGACTGGATGAAGAAAATGGGCTACTATGATTAATAAATTATAGTACATCATCTCTATTTTCTAAAACCTACATAGCCGGTAAATATGGTATACCCATTTTTTAAACTATTTTTACTGTTTGTTTAATCAATTATAAACAAATCAGGGACCTAAATCCTAACAAGCTACTCGTAATAATCCAAATACTCTTATAAAATTTCTTAATGTTGTGTGTTATGGAATATGAACACGAATCAGAATTTCAGTCTGCCAAATTTGTCTTTGGAGAGGAACATTAGTGCTATTTGTGTATTCCTGTCCATTTTTTTAAAATTTTTTTAATAGTTGGGGTATATGATAGCTAGCAGGAATGGCTTAAATTTTCAAAATACATAAATATTATTTATGTATTTCATAAAAAATATAAATAAAAATATATGGGTTATATGAATTATCTTTGAGGTAAGAAAAAATAGTTAGTTTAGTTTAGTTAAATAGTTAGTTTGTTTTAGTCAAAATAAAATCCATGAAAAATATCATGGATTTTATTTATTAATAACAATACTATTGTTCTTTAAACTTATCAAATTCAGATTTCGATTCTAATTTTGGGAAACTATTATTTTTCATGTCTGTATCAGCAAATTCAAAATTAGGATCTAAATTTACCTTACTAACTTCTTTATCTTTAATAAATGTTTTTTTAACTTCATATTCATTTCTTCTCCAGATTTGAGCAGGTAAGATGTCTATTTCTGTAGAGCCATCTGTAAAAATCCATTCAATAGTAACTGGCATAATAAGACCACCAATATTTTTTATAGTAACCTCATAAATATTTTTACCGGATAACTGTTTGCGTATTTCAAGTTCATTTAATCGCGATAAAAACTGACCATATGCTGCAGCTGGAGTAGATGTCATAGTAATGGTTTCTGGGCCATTTGAAAAATCCTTTTCTTTAGCTTTTCCAATTCCTTCATTGGCTTTTATTTTTGTTTTGGAGGATTTGCTTTGGTCTTCAATATTGGAATTCTCTTCAAAAACGGTAAACCATTTTACATTGCTTAATTCCATGTCTACATGATCAGTAGTAAAAAACCAACCTCTATAAAACCAATCTAAATCAGTAGCACTAGCATCTTCTAAGGTTCTAAATAAATCAGCAGGATTAGGATGTTTATATTTCCATCGGTTGGCATATTCTTTAAAAGCTTCATCGAACAACTCTTTACCAATAATGGAATTTCTCAACATTTGTAATCCTACAGTAGGTTTAATATAAAAATTAGCCCCAAACTGAGAAAACAATTCAGTGTCAGAAGTAGTCATTACTGGGCGTAAAATACTCTTATCGCCACTCATAAAAGGGACTATGCTTTTTGGTGTTACGCTATTAAACTCAGGATAACGCTCTGCCACTGTTCTTTGATGTATAAAGGTGTTTAAACCTTCGTCCATCCACATCCATTTGCGTTCATCCGAACTCACAATCATTGGAAACCAATTGTGACCAACTTCATGAATAATAGTTCCAATCATACTTTGCTTTGCAGCATCACTTATTTTTCCATTAATAGGTCTTCCTCCATTAAAACTTATCATTGGAAATTCCATACCAATATTTGAAGTATTTACAGAAATACAAACAGGATAGGGATAATCAAAAGTGGCTTCCGAATACACTTCAAGTGCATGCATTATAGACTTCGTAGACTCTTCTTGCCATACAGGTAAGCCTTCTTTAGGGTATAATGACATGGCCATAACCGTATTGGTTGGCAGTTTAACGGCTTGTGCATCCCACATGAATTTTCTGGATGAAGCAAAAGCAAAATCCCTAACATTCTTAGCATGAAATTTCCACGTTTTTTGTTTTGTGGATTTTTGCTTTTCATTGGCTTCAGCTTCCTCTTTTGTAATAATCATTACAGGCTTATCAAAAGATTCTTTGGCAACCTCCATTCTTTTACGTTGTGTTTTGGTTAAAACAGCTTCGCTATTTTGAAGTTCACCTGTAGATGCCACAATATGATCTTCAGGTACCGTAATTTCAACTTCATAATTGCCAAACTCTAAAGCAAACTCTCCTAATTTTTGAAATTGCTGATTTTGCCAACCTTCCGTATCATTATAAACGGCCATTCTTGGAAACCAATGTGCAATAAGATAAACTGTATTGTCATCTTCAGGGAAATATTCATAACCTTCTCTTGACAATAAAAATAAACTTCGGTCTGTAATAGGATAAGACCAAGCTATGGATAGGGTAGTAGATTCACCAGATTTTAGAATGGTATTTAATTTCACCTTCATCATGGTGTTATTAACCATTGTTTTTATGTTGTTTCCGCTGGCATCTTTTACATATTTAATAGAATAACCAGCTGGAAAATCTATAGTTCTGGTAAGAAACTGCATTTGCCGAGTCGTCATGGAATCTTTCATGCTGTTTTTAATAGATCCAAAATCTTCATTGCCCTTTCTATTAACATTTTGCTCCAGTTGTATCCAGATATAGCTTAAATCGTCAGGGGAATTATTAAAATAGGTAATGGTTTCTTCTCCAGAAATGGTATTGTTAACTTCATTTAAAACCACTTTTATTTTATAATCTGCGCGCTGTTGCCAATATGCTTTTCCAGGGGCGCCGCTAGCGGAACGGTAAATGTTTGGTGGAGAAATCATGTTATCAATAGGTTCAAATTTACCTTGCCAGGGTTGGTTTTGTGAATAAGTGGTAGAAAACGAAAAAAGAACAAGGAATACTAAAGGGAGAAGTCGCATTGTTTTGAATTATTATTTGAATTAGTCACGCACAAGATAGCGAAACATTCGCACATTTTTTTAATAAATTCATCTTCAAGATTAAGTAAAGTTTATCATTATATGAAAAGAGAGAAAACAGAATAATTTTGTTGCTTTAGGAAGAAGGGTTCAGTACATTTGCATGCTTGAATATGAATACAATGTCCACGATTACGGATAAATATAAAATAAGTAACAATGAGTAAAAAGAAAATTGACCTAACATTTGATGTTTTAATAGAGATACCAAAAGGGAGTAGAAATAAATATGAGTACGATTTTACATTACATAAAATTCGTTTTGATAGAACATTGTTTTCATCTATGATGTATCCTGGTGATTATGGTTTTATCCCAGAGACTTTGGCTTTGGATCAAGATCCTTTAGATATCTTAGTTTTAGGTACGGAACCATCATATCCTATGGTAGTTATGGAAGTTAAACCAATTGGTGTTTTTCATATGGCTGATGAAAAAGGTCCTGATGAAAAAATTATTTGTGTACCAGTTTCGGATCCTGTGTGGAGTAAACGTAAAGATATTTTTGATTTAAACCCACATAGATTGAAGGAAATAGAACATTTTTTTCAAGTATATAAGGATTTGGAAGAAAAGAAAGTTGATGTTGGAGGATGGGGAGATGCTCAAGAAGCTGTAGATATTTACCATAAATGTGTAGCCCGTTATGATGCTAGCGAGCACAAGAAAAAGCGCACTTTTACTATCTAATTAGCATATTAATAATATATCGTCAAAAAATTGAACCATCTTTAAATTAAAGGTGGTTTTTTTTATCACTTATATTTTCCTATTTTAGGCTCCGTTAAAAAAAATAATTAATTTAAACTAACTAACTGAATATGGAATTAATAGTAAAGTTTTTACCGCTTTTTGGTGTCTTAGCCTTAGCGTTTGTATTTATTAAAAATGTATGGGTCTCTAAGCAAGATGTTGGAGATTCTAAAATGGCTAGAATTGCTAAAAATATATCCGATGGGGCCATGGCCTTTTTAAAAGCAGAATACAAAGTTTTAGCAATTTTTGTTGTTGCAGTAGCCGTTTTACTATATTTTAAAGGTAATGCAGAAGAAGGATCTAATGGAATGGTGGCTGTATCATTTATTGTTGGCGCTATCTGTTCTGCTTTAGCTGGATTTATTGGAATGAAGGTAGCAACCAAAGCTAATGTTAGAACAACACAAGCTGCTCGTAAATCTTTAGGAAGCGCATTAGAAGTTGCATTTGCAGGTGGAGCTGTTATGGGCTTGGGTGTTGTTGGCTTAGGTGTTTTAGGCCTTAGTGGTTTATTCATGATATATAGTGGACAAGGATGGGAAATAGGAGAAATTCTTAATGTGCTTTCTGGTTTTTCTTTAGGAGCATCATCTATTGCTTTGTTTGCACGTGTTGGTGGTGGTATTTATACCAAAGCTGCTGATGTTGGAGCAGATTTAGTTGGTAAAGTTGAAGCAGGTATTCCAGAAGATCATCCATTAAACCCAGCAACTATTGCAGATAATGTTGGTGATAATGTTGGTGATGTAGCTGGTATGGGCGCCGATTTATTTGAATCTTATGTTGGTTCTATTATAGGAACCATGGTTTTAGGTGCTATTTATGCAACATTACCAGAATTTCAAGATGCTTTTGATGGATTAGGAGCAGTGTATTTACCGTTAGTTCTTGCAGCAGTAGGCATTGTGATGTCCATTTTAGGAACATTTTTTGTACGAGTTAAAGATGGTGGAAACCCACAAACAGCATTGAACATTGGAGAATTTGGTTCAGCTGGTTTAATGTTAATCGCATCTTATTTTATAATTAATGAAATGTTGCCAGAATCTTGGGTTGATGCTGGAACAACTTATACAGCTATGGGTGTGTTTTGGGCAACCATTGCAGGTTTAGTAGCTGGTTTAGCAGTCGGTAAAATAACTGAATATTATACGGCAACGGGTAAGAAACCTGTAATGTCAATTGTAAAGCAATCAGAAACAGGAGCTGCAACAAATATTATTGCCGGCTTAGGTGTTGGTATGATGAGTACAGCTATTCCAATTTTGTTAATAGCTGCAGCAATAATGGTGTCTCATCATTTTGCAGGTTTATATGGTATCGCAATTGCTGCAGTTGGCATGTTAGCCAATACTGGTATACAATTAGCAGTTGATGCTTATGGTCCAATTTGTGATAATGCAGGAGGTATTGCTGAAATGGCAGAATTACCAAGTGAAGTTCGTGAGCGGACGGATAAATTAGATGCTGTTGGAAATACAACGGCTGCTATTGGTAAAGGATTCGCTATTGCTTCTGCAGCTTTAACAGCATTAGCATTATTTGCAGCGTTTATGAAAACAGCTAATGTAACGTCTATTGATGTTTCTAGACCAGATATTATGGCTGGATTATTAATAGGAGGTATGCTGCCGTTTGTGTTTTCAGCCTTATCGATGAATGCTGTAGGTCGTGCAGCAATGGCAATGATTGAAGAAGTACGGCGCCAATTTAGAGATATTCCTGAGCTTAAAGCTGCTCTAGGTATTATGAGAAAATATGATTCAGACATGTCGAAAGCAACTGAAGCAGATAGAGCTATTTTTGATGCTGCTGATGGAGTAGCAGATTACGGAAAATGTATTGATATTTCAACCAAAGCGTCTATAAAAGAGATGGTGTTTCCAGGCTTATTAGCTATTGTTGTTCCTGTATTAGTTGGTTTTGGAGGTCAATGGTTTGGTGTTGGTGGAGCAGAAATGTTAGGAGGCTTACTTGCTGGTGTAACAACTTGTGGAGTACTTATGGCTATTTTCCAGTCTAATGCTGGTGGTGCTTGGGATAATGCAAAGAAAACTATTGAAGAAGATGGTAGAAAAGGAACTGATACACATAAAGCTGCTGTTGTTGGTGATACCGTAGGTGACCCTTTTAAAGATACATCAGGGCCTTCATTAAATATATTATTGAAATTAATGTCTGTAGTCGCTTTAGTTATTGCACCTAGTATTGCATTGTCATCAGATGCTGTTACGGCTTATGTTTCAGAAGATGATAAAATTGAAGTAGTGAATAATATTTCAAAAGAAGTTAAAGTAGAAATGAATGATAATGAAGATGAAACTTTTAATGGAACAGAGGACGAAGTTAAAACTAATATTAACTCTTTAGAAAATATAACTAAAAACATTAAAGTAAGTATTTTAAAAAACGAAGACGACTGCTAATATGATTTTATAAAATGATTTAAAAAACCACGCCAAGGCGTGGTTTTTTTGTTTTAATAAATCTTAGACTTTTCATTTAGTATAGAAATATCTTCTATATTAATCTTAAGAATATACCAATCTTCCATGTTTTCAACAATTCCCTTTAATTCAGAAGGTTTACCTATATAGGATAGAATGTCATTATTAATGGCATTGCCTTTTAAATCGGTTAATAAAAAGTATTGCGACATGTTATTATTGTCTGTAGTTGCTAAAACTGGTGGAATACCACCTGAAATACAACGTACCGCACAACTTCTATGTATTTTTCCTTTTCCAGGTTTCATAACACCAAAGTAACATTTGGGGTCTATAATTTCTCCTTGTAAAGTTATTTGACTAATAATTTCTTTCGAAGGTATTTTTGTTTTTGAATCATTATCTAAAGTCACTTTTTCATCATCAGTTATTTGAATGAGTGTCTTTCCGTTATAATAAATCAAGTTACCTTCAATACTTAATGTTTTTCCGTTTAAATCCTTAATCTCATTTCGTAATTTTTTTAAAAACGGATTAGCACTTGATTTTCCAAAGCCTAAAAGCAAAATGTTTTTATAGCTATTTTTAGCTATTTTCACTTTTAGCATAGGGTATGGGTTTTCATGAAATACTCCGGTAATTTTAGTTGTACTGGTTAGTTCGAATGCACTATTCTTAAAAGGTTTTTGAGAAAAACTAAAAATAAAACCACTTACAATGATTAATAAAATGGCACCTATTACAAACCGTTTTAGCGTTTTTTTTGTTTTTTTTCCTAAACTACCTTCTATATAAGGGACATAAAATTCATCATTATTCTTCATGATTTAGTAATTACAAGGTTTAACTTCAGTGCCTTCTTCAAAAGCCTTAGGGTTTATGTAGACTGTTTTATCTATTAATTTTAATTCATAAGTAGCAACTTTTTCAGTAAAGGGAGGTGGTGATTGTCCATTTGCTGGTAAATATTGATATCCGTGCCAAGGACATGTAATGCAGCCATCAATAATTTTGCCCTCACCTAATGGACCCCCTTGATGTTTACAGACATTATGAATAGCGGATAGTTTTCCATCGTATTTAAAAATCGCAACACGTTCATTTTCAATAGTAAATATTTTAGCTCTGTCTTCTTCAATTTCAGAAATACCACAGACTTTTAACCAGTTGTTTTTACTTTTTGCTTTAGCGTTATCAATCTTACTTTCTTTAAATGCAGTGATTACATGAAAGCTTGCAACTATTACAAAGCCTACTATCATAATACCAATAGTAAACGGTGAGGTTTCTTGCTGAAAGGCGCCCAAAAACACATGTGCAATAATTAAAATATAGGCAATATAAACCATCATGTGCAAGCGTTTCCAGGTCTTTGCAGATAGGTTAGCTAGAAAAAAATCATGACTAGTAGATGCCATTATAAATAGGATTAATAATGCCAAAAAACCTAAAACTTGAAATGGAAAATTAGTTAAAGAAGTATAATCCATATTTGATGTAAAAATAGAATATATTGGGTTTGTATCGCCCAAGGCATGAAATTGAAATATTGAGAATCCGCCATGAATAAAAGCCGCAATAAACATGCTTACTCCTAAATGTCTTCGATTATATAATATGGGTAAAAAACCTGTGTTTAACCTTGCTAATGGACCAATAACTAAAATAATATGTAACATAATAATAGCTAATGAACCAAATGCTCTAATGACAAGGGTTTCAATACTCGTTTCTGAATTGAATATAAGGGTTACAACGGCAAACAAAATAATATATAATAGCATAGTTAATGCTATTATTTTGTCATACCTTTTCTTGTGTTTGTTCCAAAGAACTAATTGATAATCTAATCCCATTAAAATTGAAGTTTAGTTATTTCTACATGTTTTAAATCATCATAAAGAATAATGCCTTTCGGTAGATTATTAATATTGAATTTATATATCCCAGCCGTTGTTAATTGCCCTATAGCGTTTCCTTTACTTCCGTCATTATTTAATTCATAAACTATAGACGTTGGGTGTTTTAAGGTTTTTTTCAATATAGCGTCTATCGAGTTTTTGTAAAGTGCTATTTTTAGGATATCATTTTCTATGGTCTTTAGATGATTTTTTTTAGACGGTTCAATACTAGAAACAGTATTGTTATCTGAAGAAAAAACATTTAAATCTTTAATAGATAAAAAGATAATCACAGGTACTATGATTATTAATAGCAACCAAATATATTTATGGGCTTTTCGTAATCCTGAAGTCATAATTAAGCCGTTTTAGATTTAAACAATTTCACAATTAAAAAAGGCCAAGTAACTATTACTCCTGGTAGTAATAAAAATCGAACTCTCTTTTTTGTATCCTGCATCAAGGGGTCTATTTTTGTTGCACCTTTAATGATGAAATACAATGCGAATAGTAAACCTATAATGAAATAGATTCCTAAGATTCCTAAAAAAATATTAATAATTAATTCCATTAAAAGTTATTTTAAACCTGCAAAATTTACTCCAGATAAGTGGTGCATGTCTCTATCGAATGTAGATAAATCGTCGTGATTAAATTTTGATATATTATCATAACCACAAGAACGGGCTACAACTTTTATTAAATCATTAGTTGCACTAAAATAATTATGCAATTGTTTTGCAGATTCTTGGATAATTATGCGACTACGCAACGATTCCTTTTGAGTTGCAATACCTACAGGGCAGTTATTGCTACCACAAGCTCGCATGCCTAAACAGCCTATGGCTTGTAATGCCGAATTGGATACGGCAATGGCATCTGCTCCTAGCATTAAGGCTTTAGCAAAATCTTCTGCAATACGTAGGCCTCCAGTAATTATCAAGGTAACGTGGGTTGCGCCAACTTTATCTAAATAGGTTCTGGCTCTTGCTAAAGCAGGAATGGTAGGGACATTAATATTATCTCTTAAAATGGTCGGCGCAGAACCTGTTCCGCCACCACGGCCATCTAAAATAATGTAATCTACTCCAGCATCTAATGCAAATTGAATATCTTTTTCAATATGACTAGCTGCAATTTTAAACCCTATGGGAATACCTCCAGTACGTGCTCTTACTTTATCCCCAAAATCTTTAAAATCTTGTGCTGTATGAAAGTTGGGGTTTGCGGCTGGCGAAATGGCTGTTTCTCCTTCATTTAGCCCTCTGACTTCAGCAATTTCCTTACTGACTTTATTGCCCGGTAAATGTCCGCCTGTTCCTGTTTTAGCACCTTGTCCACCTTTAAAATGAAAAGCTTGAACATTATCTAATTTATCCCATGAAAACCCAAACTGTGCAGATGCTAATTCATAAAAATATTTTGAATTATTAGCTTGTTCTTCTGGTAGTACACCACCCTCACCAGAACAAATACCTGTGCCAGACAGTTCGGCTCCTTTGGATAAAGCTATTTTTGCTTCACGAGATAGCGCGCCAAAACTCATATCACTTACAAAGATCGGCATATCTAGTGTTAACGGTTTTTTAGCTTTTGGACCTATGACGACTTTAGTCGTTACATCTTCATGGTCTAGTAAAGGTCTAGATGCTAATTGTGCTGGTAAAAATTGAATATCATTCCATTTGGGTAAGGCGTTTCTATCCACGCCCATAGAGGCAGAAAAGCCGTGGTGACCAAGGTTTTTTAATCCATTTTTTGCGAGTTCCTTTATGTAAAGGGTGTATGGTTCTGTGTCTTCGGGGTGTGTATCGGCGTAGGCACCTAAATAGTCTTCACGATTAAAAGGTTGTGGACTATTTTCTAAATAGGCGTCGATTTCAAATTCATCGACCATTAAATCATCACCTTCAATTTTGGTAGAGAATTTATGTAGTACTTCTTTGTTATTATATTCAGAAACACCAGAATCTACTCTGTAATCCCACCCATGAACACCACAAATAAGATTGTGACCATCAATGTGACCGTCTGACATTAGGGCCCCTCGATGTAAACATCTTCCATAAAGTACAGAGATGTCTTCATTAAATTTTACAATCACTAAATCTAATCCGTTTACAAGCGCATGAATGGGTTGTTTATTTTCTAATGTGCTTACTTGAGCTATTACTACTGGTTTCTTCATGTTTTTATGTATGTTGTTTTTGTTAGTTGATATTAGAATTGTGTTAAACCCCTAATAGTTACTTTGTAATCCAGAACACTCTTTTTTAATAAACGAGAATCTATATAAATAAAAAAAATAGGGATTGTTGATTGTTTTTTAGCTAGTCTCTACGCTACTAAAGTTACAACCTTTGGACGAAAAAAAATAGAACTCATTACAAATGTCCCGTTTTGTATTGAAAATGTATGGTTTGTTAGGAATCGGAATATATATTGAAAACGCTTTCAAATAAAACATTGAAGTGCTACTAAAGTTATTTTACTTCAGTTAAAATACTTTAAAATAATCCATTAATTTCAGCATCAATGGTGTTAATGATGCTTCCTAAATCTTCAGGGTTGTCTACAAAGTCTAGATTATCAACATCTACGATAACCAATTTCCCTTTGTTATATCCGTGAATCCAGGCTTCGTAACGTTCATTTAATCGACTTAAATAGTCAATACTAATAGAATTTTCGTAATCACGACCACGCTTATGTATTTGTGACACCAGGTTTGGAATGGAGCTTCTTAGATAAATTAGTAAATCTGGACCTTGAACTAAAGATTCCATTAAATCAAAGAGTGATTTGTAATTCTCAAAATCACGATTTGTCATTAAGCCCATAGCATGCAAATTGGGTGCGAAAATATGGGCGTCTTCATAAATAGTCCGATCTTGAATAATCTCTTTTCCACTTTGGCGAATTTGCAAAACTTGGCGAAACCTACTATTTAAAAAGTATACTTGTAGATTAAAACTCCAACGTTCCATCTGATTGTAAAAATCATCCAAATATGGGTTGTCTACAACGTCTTCTAGTTGTGCCTCCCATTTATAATGTTTTGCTAATAATTTGGTAAGCGTTGTTTTTCCAGCGCCAATATTTCCGGCAATAGCAATGTGCATGATTTTTAGTTAGTTTTTAGTTGGAATTGGTATAAGGTTTCATTGTCGTAAATATACAAGGTTTCATTGGTTACAAAAAACTGATTTATCAACAAATTTGATGTTTTGATTGGACGTGGTGAATCACTGTTTTTATTCAAATAAAGAAGTGTGTTTTCTTTTTTTAGAATAATGTTTTCATTGTTTTCAATCAACGATGTATAACCTTCGTTTTTTGTTTTTTTGACAAGACTACCAAAGTAATTATATGTATAGATATAGTTTTTAGTCAGTAACCAACAGTAGTTGTAATTACTTTTTAAGTCTAAAACAGTACTTTGAACGGGAACAGTTTGTGCTCGAGTTGTTCTTGTTTTGTAATCAAAAAGTTCTAATTTCTGTAGATCTTGGTTAAATATCCATAAGGTATTGTCATGACCTGTAGACACATGTGAGATGTTTTTATAGGTGTCAAGCGTATTAAAATCAATTTTAAATATTTCTGCTAACCTATTATCAAGAATAACAATGGTATTGAAATCTTTATAAAAAAGATTAATTTTTAAAGGGTTAAAGGCATTGGCAGAATAGAGGTTTCCTAATTGTAAATTGTTATAGGTTATGGTTGTATTTACGTCTTGTTTGTTGAAAACATTGTTATTTATATAGTAGGTTGTCCCAAAATTATCAACGGAAACAAGTGTTTCAACATCTAAGTTTAACTTTTTTACTAAGGAAGCTTCAACTGATTCTTGAGCAAGTATTGAGTAGGAAAAAAGAAATAAAATAAAAATTACGTATTTCATATTGGATTGAAAAGTACAAAAATCAAACCACATTTCAGCAAATTAACTTGTAACCAAAACCTCGAACGTTTATTATTTGAATAGTATCATCTAAATTTAGTTTTTTTCTGAGTTTGGTAATAAATACATCCATACTCCGTGCACTAAAGAAATCATCATTTCCCCAAAGTTTATTCAAAATTAATGACCTGTCTAAAACTTGATTCTTATTTTTTATAAGGTGAAATAATAAATGTGCTTCGCGATGGGTTAGCTGAATTTTTTCTTCGTTTTTATATTGAAGTGTTTGTTTTGGAAAATTAAAGGTATAGTGGCTAATGTGTGTTATTTCTGAATGTTTTTGTTCTTTTGTTCTGTTAAGAAGATTATTGATTCTTACAATTAATTCCTCCATACTAAAGGGCTTTTTTAAATAATCATTTCCGCCAATGGTAAAGCCTTCAACCACATCTTGGGTTTGCGATTTTGCTGTTAAAAAAATAATAGGGATAGTGTCATCTACTTCACGAATTTCTTTAGCTAATGTAAATCCATCTTTTTTTGGCATCATAACATCTAAAACCAATAATTCTGGAGATTTATTTTTATAAACTTCAAAAGCTTTTTCCCCGTTCTCACATAGCAATACTTTAAAATTTCGGGTTTCTAAACTTTCTTTTATGATTACTCCTAAGGCAGGTTCATCTTCAGCTAAAAGTATGGTTATATGCTTATTCATTTGGCAATGTTATTTTAAAAGTTGTAAGCTTATTATTTAAACTTAAATGAATAGTGCCTCCGTGTTTTTCAGCAATTTTTTTGGTGTAATAAAGTCCTATTCCAAATCCTTTAATGTCATGTGTATTTCCTTTTGGAATCCGATAAAACTTCTCGAAAATTTTATCTTTATTGACTTTTGTAAGCGTATTTCCGTTATCAGAAATAGATACAGTAAATGCAGACGGATTTTGCGATAAGTTTACGCTAATAGTATCGCCACCATATTTAATAGCATTATCCAGAATGTTATTGATAGCATTTTCAAAATGAAAGACATCAATATTGGCCATAATATGCTTGGAAGGTGTGTTAAAAGTAATGGTTCTATTTTCAGTGTGCATGCTATGTTTTTCAACAATAGCATGAAATATATCTACGATGTTATATGGTTCTTTAACCAATTCTAAATTTTCACTATCTAAAGTGGCTGTTTCTAATAATTTTTCAACCATTATATTAAGTTTAGACAATTGATTGTTAGATATGTCTAAATAAGTTTTGGTTTTTTCCTTATTATCAATAGCATTAAAACTTTTAATACTTTCAATAGCAACACCAATAGTAGCAATTGGCGTTTTAAATTCATGAGTTATATTACTGATTAAATCATTCTTTATTTCTGCTAATTGCTTCTGTTCTCTTATAATTTTTAAAAGGTAAAAGAGACAACTTATTACAGCTAAAACTAGTAGCGTAGAAATAAGAATACTAAATAAAATACGCTTTAATATAATTTTGGTTTCGTTAGTAAAATGTATTACTAGATAACTATGTTTAGGAAGATAATTAGATTTTGAAGTCAGTATTAATCCATCATCACCTAAAGGAGTGTAGCTAGTATTTATAATGTTGTCCAAATCATTTTTATATGATAAATTAAAATCTATATCTAATTGTTTTCTTTTTAAATCTCGTTTTACAAGGCTATCTATCTTGCTTAATTTTAAGGAGTCGCTTGTCATTGAAATTAACACCTTAGAAGTTAGCGTTTTCAAATCAAATAAATGGGAACTATCTAAAACAGAATCAAAATGTTTTTTTAAAACAATCTTATTAGAATGCCATTCGCTTTCCGAATTATCAATTATAATACGTTTAATTATAGTATTTGTGTTTGATTTTTTTAATGCGATATCTTCATTGATCTCAATGTCTAACGAGTCACCTTTTAAAGTTCTATTACTAAAAACGGTTACATTATTAATGATACTATCTAACTTACTTTCTTTAGAAAACAAGTTCTTCTCATCCCCATTAAAGGCAAATGCCAATGTGTTTGTTTCAGCTAAATCTGCAAAGTAAGTTTCTACGGCATTATCCAAACTTAATTGGACATCGTTTATTAATTGCTGTTTATTAGAAAGGTAGTTTTTATAATTCCAATACACTTGAACGCATATGGTAGCAAGTATAACAATGGTTATAAGGTAAAATATCCATCTATATTTTATGGCTTTCATATGTCAAAAGTAAAAGTAAAAATGGTATAAAACCAATTGCTTAACACTCGTTAACACTCATTAACTATAATATTTTAAAAGGATTGTCATTTTTGTACTGTTAAACATTAAATCAGTTAAAAAATGAAACAGACAATTATAGTATTATTTGCTTTCTTATTTATAAACGGATTAGCAGCACAAAATTTCCAAGGCATTGCCACATATAAAACAAAACGCAAAGTGGATTTGAAGTTAGATAGTACACAAGTAAATTCTGAAATGTATCAGCGTATGCTCAAAATGTTAGAAAAAAGGTTTGAAAGGACTTTTCTTTTAACCTTTAATAAAGAAGCATCTGTTTATAAAGAAGAAGAGCAGTTGGAAGCTCCACAACCAAGCGGTATGCGTATGATGGTTGTAAATGCAGGTGGTTCTGATATTTTGTATAAAAACATTAAGGAAAATAGATTCGCTTCTCAAAATGAAGTTTTTGGTAAAATATTTTTGGTTAAGGACGCCCTTGAGAAGTTGGATTGGACACTTGAAAATGAAACAAAAAATATTGGAGATTATACATGTTATAAAGCTACTAGAAAACGTATGGTAGAAGTTGTTGAAAGCGGAATTAGCTTTAATGGCGATAAAGATATAAACGCTAAAGCTGACAAAGAACCTGAATTTGAAGAGGTTACAATAACTGCTTGGTATACGCCCCAAATTCCTGTAAACAGCGGTCCAGCAAGATATTATGGATTACCTGGTTTAATTCTAGAAGTTAATGACGGTCAAGAAACCATTATTTGCAGTAAAATTATATTAAACCCTAAGCAGGCGATAAGTATAAATGAACCTAGTAAAGGAAAAGAAGTTTCTCAAGAAAGTTTTGAAGCTATTGTAGAAAAGAAAGTTAAGGAAGAGCAAGAACGTTATGAACATAATCGTGAAGGTGATGGAGAAAGAATTGAAATTAGGGTAGGCGGTTAATCAATCAAAAAACATATTTAATGAATAAATTAGTTTTTATAATGCTACTGTTTGTTGCTAATTTAACGATTGCTCAAGTAAAATTAGAAGGTGTTGTTAAAGACAGTATAGGAACACCACTCGAGTTGGCAAACGTTATTGCTATAAACCAAGACACTCAAAAATTAGATTCTTATGGTATTACAAACTCAGATGGACGTTATACGTTATCCATAGAAAAAAACACCAATTATAAAATACAAGTAAGTTATATCGGTACTAAAACAGCCCAAGCAGATGTAAAAGTTTCTGATTTAGATATTACAAAAGATTTTACTCTTGAATATGACAATACTTTAGATGAAGTAGAATTAGTTTACGAAATGCCAGTAACCATAAAAGGCGATACTATTGTTTATAATGCCGATTCATTTACATCTGGAACAGAACGAAAATTAGGCGATATACTAAACAAATTACCAGGTGTTGAGGTTAATGATGATGGTGAAATAGAAGTTGAAGGAAAAACTGTAGGTAAGGTTATGGTAGAAGGAAAAGATTTTTTTGATGGCGATTCAAAATTAGCAACCCAAAACATACCAGCTAATGCTGTTGATAAAGTTGAAGTGCTTAAAAATTATGCAGAAGTTGGGCAGTTAAGAGGTGTTACTAATAATCAAGATAATATTGCAATAAATATAAAACTCAAAGAAGGTAAAAAGAATTTTTGGTTTGGGAATGTAACTATAGGAGCAGGAGTTTCTGAAGAAAACACCTTGTATTTGGTACAACCTAAATTATTTTATTATAGTCCCGAATATAGTATCAACGCTATTGGCGATTTAAATAATATAGGCGAAATAGCGTTTACACGTCGTGATTATTTTAATTTTACTGGCGGTTTTAGAAGCCCAAGTAGGCGTAGTGGTACTAATATTGATTTAGGAAGTAATAATTTAGGTTTTTTAACCCTTCAAAATGACAGAGCAAAAGGTATAAATACTAAGTTTGGAGCTGTAAACTTTAGTTATGCACCCAAAAAAATTTTAGACTTAAGTGGTTTTGCTATTTTTTTAAGCAACAGAACCGATTTGCAAGAAATTAGCGATGTACAGTTTTTAAATGATTCATCAAGAGATGAAAACAAAGCAAGCAATACAAAACAATATAGCGATTTAGCCATGATGAAATTTAGTGCTAAGTACAAACCAAATAGTAATAATCAATTGGATTATGATGTGTTGGCAAGAATTTCTAAAGAATCGCAGAATCAACATGTATTGTCATCCCAAGTTGGTGAGATAAACGAATTAGAAAGTGCTACACCTTATAGTTTTAATCAAAATTTAAATTATTATTACACACTAAACGATACTAATATTTTTGCTTTAGAAGTGCAACATTTGTTGCAGGATGAAGACCCTTTTTACACCGCTATTTTAGAAAATAATCCTTTAAATAATGATAATGCATTAGATGACCCCAATAACCCAAGAGATGCCTATGATGATACCGCAGCTAATTTGGGGTTAAACCGAGAACAATTAACATATTATATTAATCAAGATAAACGTGTAAAATCAAACCAAATAGATGCTAAATTCGATTATTGGAATATTCTTAATAAAAAAAGTGATATCAATTTTACATTAGGAACCATTTATAGCCGACAAGATTTTGATTCCAACATTTTTCAATTTTTAGATGATAATTCAAAATTTGAACCTAAGCCAACAATAAATGATGGTATAGGTACCAATACTATTGGTTATACATTTAACGATTTGTACTTAGGCCTACACTATAGATTAAAATCAGGGATTTTTACATTTACACCTGGGGTTTCAGGACATATGTATAGTGCAAAAAACAAACAGTTTAATGTACACTATAAGGACAATTTTTTCAGACTCTTGCCAGATTTTAACATGCGTATGCAATTAAAAAAGAACGAACAAATTATTTTCGATTACAGTATGCAAACGCGTTTTACAGATGTAAATCAATTGGCTAGAGGTTTGATTTTGAATAATTACGGAGCAGTTTTCTCTGGGAATCAAGAATTGGAGAGTGCGTTGTCTCACAACTTAAACCTATCGTATTTTAGTTTTAATATGTTTAATTATACTAATGTAACAGCTATACTTAATTATAGTAAAACGGTAAATAGAATTAGAACCAGTTCTGAACTTCCTGAAGGTAGTGTTATTAGAGTTAGTTCGTCTATCAATTCTACTTTAGCAGATGAAAGCGCCAGTGCCAATGGCCGTTTTCAAAAAACAATTGGAAAGTTTAGAGGCACATTAAATACCCGTTTAAATTATACTAAGTTTAATCAGGTGGTTAATGGGCAAACCTTAGTAAATAAAAATTACTCACAAACTTACGGCACCCAATTACGAACCAATTTTAGAAATGCGCCAAATTTTGAAATTGGATACCAATATACCATTCAAGATAATGACCAAGGCGAGCGTAGAACAAAATTTTTTACCAAGGCTCCTTCAGTAGCGTTTGATGTGCTTATTTTTAAATCATTTACATTTAAAACAGACTATTCATATACTAATTTTAGCGATAATAATCGGACCATTAACTCTTATGACTTTTGGGATGCCTCATTATCTTATAAAAAACGTAAAGGTAGTAAGTGGGAGTATGAAATAAAAGCAACTAACTTGTTAGATACAAAATCGCAAAACAGTAGTAATATAGGTGACATTTCAGTAAGTGCTACAGCGTACTTTATTCAACCCCGTTTTTTAACATTCAGATTACGGTATGAGTTGTGATATCTTTGATGTCACTCTGAACACATGTCGAGATTTAATAATGAAAGGTCTAGTCATTTCGACATTAGGAGAAATTACATAAATTATTAAGAATTAAATGATATGTGATGCTTCAATTGCACCCATTCGACATGACAAGCTTGTTAAAATTTTTATTTTTTCAAAATCAAATTCCTTGAAATCAATTCTTTAATAATATCCTTTACGTTTATAGTTCTTTTCTTTTGATAAATTAAGAAACAATAATATATTTACGGTCAGTTTAGGGGAGATACTCAAGCGGCCAACGAGGGCAGACTGTAAATCTGCTGACTACGTCTTCGCAGGTTCGAATCCTGCTCTCCCCACTTAACTCGAAAAGTCTGCTTTAGCAGGCTTTTTTGTTTTAAAGGAAAGCCCAAAATCTTTTTTAGGGCTTTCCTTTAAAACAAAAATGTTAAGCAGTGATAACAGCGTTACTTTTCATTTTCACGAGTGGGGAACTAGGATATTCAATCCTACTTTTTATTCTTAACCGTGTCCTTTATTATTCTCACATTTTGAGCCTAAATGGCAAAAATATTTAATTTACTTGCAGTTAGTACTTCGTAAATAATTATATTTCGGATTTTTTACAAAAGTGTAAATTTTAAAGCAACATACCATGAAGAAGATTTTGTGCTATTTTTTGTTTTACCCCATTTTTCTGTCGGCTCAAATCAATGAAAGCGATTCACTTAAATTAAAGGCAAATCTGTCTGTAACTGGATTTTGGCAAAGTGGCAATGTAGAAACCTTGATTTTTAGAGCAAAATCGGATGTGGCTGTTAAACCTTGGAAAAAGTGGGTTTTTAAAACCAAAAACTCATACGTTTATCAAGCATTTGATAAGGATAAAGCTGATGAGGATATATTAAGTCTTAACTTTTTATATTTTAATCCTGATCGCAAATTATATCCGTTTGTATTGGGTTTTGTAAGTACTAATTTTAGAAGGGAAATTGATGTGCGTTATCTGTTTGGTACAGGTATAACTTATCAACTTTTGAATCATAAAAAACGCTGGCTTAAATTTTCGATTTCTGGTGAATATGAAGAAACAGACTATTTTAAAACAACCTTTAACCGTTCAGAATATAATGGAAACCGGTCTATCAATACCTTTCGTGGTACGTTGTGGATAAATGGTAAATATCATTTATTCAAAGATAAAATGATTTTAAGTCATGAGAGTTATTATCAACCTTCTCTGGAAAAAGGGGATAATTACCGTTGGCAGGCTGATATTGGTTTAGAGCTGCCCGTTTGGAAGTTTTTAAATTTTAAAATAAACTACCTTCATACTATCGAAAGTTTAGTAGTCGTAGACCAAAAACAAGAGGATCAATTTTTAACTTTTGGGCTTACTCTTAAAAGTTATTGATTAGATAGAGGAGCCAAATTTCAATCAACCCTCCAAAAAAAGATAAATCTTCATCTAAAACAAAACCTTCCCGTTGATATAAATGCTGAGCAGGATTTGTTTTTTCAGTTTGAATAATTAAGCCTTTATAACCTTTTTCTTTACAAAGGGCTTTAGCTTTATTAATTAAAGCAGCACCAATATTTTTATTGCGGAAATGAGCATTTAAATATAAATCATTTAGTACATACATAGGTTACATGCTTACTGAAGAAAACAAAAAGTAGAGTTGTATAAAACCCACAGAAATAGCATTGATATAGGCTATATAGATTACAGAATCTTGTTTTGTAAGATGTTCTTTTAAAAAATCATGGACAGATTGCTGGTCAGATGCTTGTCTGTAAAAAACACGATAACCATCAAAAAGTGGAACGAAATCATTTAAGTGTTTTGTGGTGGCTTGTATTATGTTCATAAAAAAAACCTATAATGGGAAATTACAGATTTTTTTTATGAATTTATAGTTGTAAACTAAAATTTAAGCCTTTTTCTGCTTATTAATTTCGTCTTGTAATTGGCGTCTCACTTTTTGTTCGCGTTCTAAAGCGGTTCTTCTGTGTTCATCAAACTCTTCTTCAATTTCAGCTAAGTTATGTTTAGCTTCTCTAGTAATGGCATTACTGTTTTTAAACTTGTAAATAAATAAAATAAGAAGCGCTAATAAACCACCAATAATAGACCACATAAGCACATTGTAGTTTGTTTTACTCATTTGCATGCCAAACAAAGCCATGTTGTTTTTCTCTTCGTTGGTTTTATCTAAATTGGTTTGCGTATTAGATAAATTGGCTTTTAAATCCAAAATTTCTTTAGCTTGTGTTTTAACAACAGCTTGCGTTTCGGCAAGATTTCTATGAACTGTTTTTAAAGAATCAATGGTATGCGCTCTTAAAGTTAAAAACATGCTGCGTTTTACGGCTTCATACGGTTGTCCGTTGGTTCCTTTAAAATTACCGGATTTTTTAAGAATATATTCAAATTGATTATCAATAGTGCCTTTATATAGAGACAATTGGTTATCCTCTTGTTTTTTTTGAGAAAATGATGAAAAACTAATTAAGCAGGTAAATACTATTAAAAATAAAGATTTGATAGGATTCATTTTTTAATGGATTTTAATTGGTTGTATTTGGTATGCGAATTTATAAAATATTGTTTATTAATTGATTATAAATCATTAAAAAGCCTCATAATAATGAGGCTAGTGTATATACGTTTGTATTTTTAATTTAGATTACGGTATTTTAATAATACGTGTAACGTCTAACTTTAGCAATGTATTTTGCAAGTCTGATAACTTGGTGGCTGTAACCATACTCATTATCATACCAAATGTAAAGCAATACATTTTTACCATCTTTGCGTACAATAGTGGCCTTACTATCATAAATGGATGGGGCAGAACTACCAACAATATCGCTAGAAACGAGTTCATCGCTCAGCTCGTATTTAATTTGTTCTACCAAATCGCCCTCTAAAGCATATTTCTTTAAAATAGTATTAATGCCATCTATGGACGTTTTGTTTTTTAACTCTAAGTTAAGAATAGCCAAGGAACCGTTTGGCACCGGAACACGAATGGCATTTGATGTTAATTTACCTTCTAAACTAGGTAAGGCCTTTGCAACAGCACTTCCTGCACCAGTTTCGGTGATGACCATATTTAATCCAGCTGCTCTACCACGACGGTATTTTTTATGAAAATTATCAACCAAATTTTGGTCGTTTGTATAAGCATGAATAGTTTCTAAGTGACCACTTTTTACACCAAAAGAATCTTCCATAGCTTTTAAAACAGGTGTTATAGCATTGGTGGTACAAGAAGCGGCAGAAAATATATCAACTTTATCTGGATTATGTTCTTTATGATTAACACCATGAACAATATTAGGAACTTCTTTTCCGGGAGCTGTTAATAAAACTTTATCGATGCCTTTAGATTTTAAATGTCTGCTTAAGGCTTTTTTATCTCTAAAAGCACCTGTATTATCTATAACTAAAGCATTGTTTATGTTGAATTTTGTATAATCAATATCTTCAGGTGCATTGGCTGAAATTATATTTACTGTAGTACCATTAATAATTAAAGCCTTGTTTTTTACATCGACAGATACTGTGCCTGGAAAATCACCATGAACGGAATCATTACGTAAAAGCGATGCTCTTTTTTCAAGTATTTGAGCATCTATGGCACCACGAGTAACAATGGCTCTTAAACGCAATTGGCTACCTTTTCCAGTGCGTACCATGAGTTCACGTGCTACTAATCTACCAATTCTACCAAATCCATAAAGGATAACATCTTTAGGAGCAATATCTCCATTTTTACTAGCATCACTTAATCTACTTGCAACAAAAGCAGTAGCATTATTGTACTTGTTGTCTTCTAATTGATATTCGTAGGTTAATTTTCCAATATCTAATTTTGCAGGTGGTATGTCAAGCGCTTTAATTGCTTGAGCAATTTCTACAGAATCGAAAATAGAAATTGGTTTTTGTACAAATTTACCAGCATACTCATGCAAGTTTAAAATCTGACTAACATTTCTATCAATTAGCTGATTTCTGAAAATTACCAACTCGATAGATTTGTCATACCATAAGTCACTTATAATTTTAATAAATTCGACAGTCGCTTTTCGACGGTCTGCTTGAAAGGCTAATTCTTTTTCATAAGTTTTGTTAGAACCCATAGCGTAAATAATTTAGTTTGATTTTGAAAATTTTGGCAAAATTACCATATTTCAAACGTTTTCGTAGCGTAATTTAACAAAAAAATAACCCTTCAAAATTTAAAACTTTAAAGGGTTTAAAAACTCGGTTTAAATACTGTTTTTATCTAAAAATGACCTCTTTTTTCTCTTTTCTATTATTTATATATTCTAACTTTTTAATGTTTTCTAGAGTATCATCACCATACTGTTCTTTTAATTTTGAAATATCCTCAATAGATTCAACTTTAATATCATTAATTCCAGTAATAATATAACCTTCAGAAATTCCCAGATTTGAATACAGCCATTTGTTTTCTGTTTTTTTGACCATCACGCCATAATTAATATCATATTTTTCTTTAAAAGATTCTGTTAAATCCTGTAATTCCATTTTCATGAAGTTAACAGAGAAAATATCCGTTTTGCTAAGTTTTACAGCAAATGATTTTAATTTATTATCTCTAAATATTTCAACATTAACAATATCATTAGGACGTTTAGCCTTTATGTAACCGCTTAAATCTTCGAATTTGGAAATCTCAATGTTATCTAATTTTTTAATAACGTCACCGCTTTTAATCCCCGCTTTTTCAGCACCTGAGTTTTTAGTAACTTCATTCACAAATACACCTTCCGTATAAGTAACACCAATTTCTTCTGCTACATCACTAGTTAAAGTGCCGCCACGAATGCCCAACACACCATTTTGCACATTGCCATACTCCATAATATCTTCGATTACTTTTCTAGCAATATTACTTGGAACTGCAAAAGAATAACCAATATATGATCCCGTTTGCGAGGTTATTGCAGTGTTTATGCCAATTAACTCACCATTCGTATTCACTAAGGCACCACCAGAGTTACCAGGGTTTACAGCGGCATCAGTTTGAATGAATGATTGTGAACTTCGTCCTGTTAAATCTCTTGATTTGGCACTAATAATCCCAGCAGTTACCGTTGAGGTTAAATTAAACGGATTGCCAACGGCTAAAACCCATTCGCCAATTTGTACAGTATCGGAATCGCCAAAGGTTACGTATGGTAAAGCTTCGTCAGACTCAATTTTTAAAAGGGCAATGTCAGTTTTTGGGTCTGTTCCAATAATTTCAGCGGTATACGTTTTATTGTTGTTTAAGGTTACCGATAGTTCATGTGCATTTTTGATGACATGGTTATTTGTAATAATATATCCATCGGCATTAATAATGACCCCAGAGCCAGTTCCCATTTGTGCCCGTTGCGAACTTCTACCAGAAAACAAATCTTGTAAGGTCATTTGCCCAGAGCTCAAGGTGACATTTTTTACGTGCACTACGGCATGAACTGTGTTTTCTGCTGCCGCAGTAAAATCTGTGTTTTCTGCAGCGTTTAATAAAGTGGTTACATTACTAGTTGGCAAAAAGGTAGGGTTTTCCTTGTTTTGTAGAATTACAGTGTTGTCTTCTTTTTCTAAAAAGAGTTTGTATGTACCTAAAGTAATTATACCACCTAACACAGAAACGAATACTAATGTTAAAATCTTCTTCATATTATTGTTTTTGTTTGAAAAATTATTTTCAATCTGTTTAACGTTTAAAATTAATTATTTATTGAAAGGTGTATTCGGTTTTAACGATTTTTAACGTCTATTTTAACGATGATTTAACAATCCTAAAATTAAAACAACCTCGACTTTTTTGAGTCGATGTTTCCATTGAAATTTGTCATTCTCTTGACAACGGGAAACTAATAAAGAATCTTATTTTTTAATCAAAATTTAAAGATAAAATATATAAATATTCATATAAATGTGTTTGGAATATTTTACCTTCAAGAAATTCTTTATTTATATATTTGTGCTTTACTATGCAACAAACTTTTTACAAATATCAAGGAACAGGAAACGATTTTGTGATGATTGATAATCGTCAGCAAACATTTAACAAAAAAGACATCAAACATATTGCTTTTTTATGCGATAGACGTTTTGGGGTAGGGGCCGATGGTCTTATTTTATTAGAAAACCATCCCGATTTTGATTTTAAAATGGTGTACTATAATGCTGACGGAAATGAAAGCTCAATGTGCGGAAATGGTGGGCGTTGCTTAGTTGCTTTTGCAAAACAATTGGGTGTTATAAAGAATAAAGCTGTTTTTGAAGCTATTGATGGTTTACATCATGCCACTATTAATGACGATATTGTTAAGTTACAAATGCTAGATGTTGATACTGTTGAAAACTATGACAATCATGTATTTTTAAATACAGGTTCACCGCATCATGTGCAATTTGAAAATGATATTGAGAATTTTGATATTAAAAACAAAGGCGCCAGCATTAGATATGGTGCGCCATATCATGAAGCAGGCAGTAATGTTAATTTTGTAAAAAAAGAATCTGATAGTGTTTTTAGGGTGAGAACCTATGAGCGGGGTGTGGAAGATGAAACCTTATCTTGCGGAACTGGTGTAACAGCCGTAGCCTTAGCGATGAATTATATAGGTGAAACAGAAAAAAACCATATCAATTTAAAAGCAGAAGGTGGCGATTTGCAAGTGTGCTTTGATGTTAAAAACGGCATATATAAAAACGTATGGCTTATAGGTCCTGCAACCTTTGTTTATAAAGGAATTATATGATTACACTAAAAGGCGAAAATATATATTTGCGTGCTTTGGAATCTGAGGATTTGGAGTTTGTCCATGCTGTTGAAAACGATGAGTCTATTTGGGAAATTAGTAATACACAAACACCATATTCTAAGTTTTTAATAAAGCAATATTTAGAAAAAGCCCACAAAGATATTTTTGAAGTGAAGCAATTGCGGTTGGTTATTTCAAGTTATGAAGAAGTCGCTTTAGGCATGATAGATTTATTCGATTTCGATTTTAGAAATAGTAGAGCAGGTGTTGGTATTTTAGTTAAAGAACCTAGTGATAGACAAAAAGGCTATGGTCATGAAGCTCTAAAATTGTTGATTGATTACAGTTTTACTCACTTAGGCTTGCATCAATTATATTGTAATATTTCTGAAGAAAACAAAGCCAGTGTAAAATTGTTTACTAATCAAGGGTTTAAAGAAATTGGACTCAAAAAAGACTGGAACATCGTAAATGGGACTTATAAAAATGAATATTTATTTCAGCTTATTAATAATTAAATGTATATAAAAAAAATCCTTCTGGCTATTGTCGTTATTGGGCTTATTGTAGCTGCGTTTTTTGCTAATTTTGTTTATAAAGCCATGCTAAAGCCTAATACGGCCTTTAATAATGAAATGGCTTACATTTTTATTCCTTCAAATGCTAGTTATAACGATGTGCGTGGTCAATTAGAACCGTTATTGGATGATATCGATTCGTTTGATGACTTAGCAGAGCAAAAAAAATATACCATCAATATAAAAGCTGGAAAATATGCCATAAAAAAGGGTATGACTAATAATGATATTATTAATTCCATCCGAATTGGAAATTTACCAATTAGAGTATCTTTTAATAATCAAAGTACCTTAGAAAAATTAGCTGGACGTATCTCTAAAGATATTGAAGCCGATAGCATTTCGCTTTTAAAGGCCATGAAAGACCAAACTTTTTTGACTGAAAATAAATTTAATGAAGCAACCGCTTTGGGGATGTATTTACCAAATAGTTATGAGTTTTTCTGGAATACTTCAGCCGAAGCTTTTAGAAGCAGAATGCTTAAAGAGTATAAACGTTTTTGGAATGATGCCAGAGTCAAAAAGGCACATGATAATGGTTTGTCCCAAAACCAAGTAACGGCATTGGCCTCTATTGTTTATGAGGAATCGAAACAAGCTAGCGAGCAGCCAAGAATAGCAGGTGTATATATGAATAGGTTAAGAATAGGCATGCCACTTCAAGCAGACCCTACATTAAAATTTGCAGCTTATCAACTTCCTAAATATAAAAACACAGTTATAAAACGGGTTTTAAATGTCCATAAAGACATTGAATCACCCTATAATACCTATAAAAATAGAGGTTTGCCTCCAGGGCTTATTGCTATGCCTGATATTTCAGCTATTGATGCGGTTTTAAATTATGAAAAACATAAATACCTGTATTTTGCTGCCGATGCTAAACGATTTGGATTTCATAAGTTTGCAAAAACACTATCTCAGCATAATGTCAATGCTAGAGCGTATCAACGTTATTTATCATCTCAAGGGATTAATAAATAGTGAAGTGTTTTGTGGTGAAACATATGGTGCTTTTGGTGTTATGCCCTATGCTTTCCTTTTCGCAGTCTAAACTCGATGCGTTTTTAACTCCAAGTGATACACTCAATAAACCAAGACGGAATGCTATTATTGTTACTGAAGCTTCTATAGCAGGCATGGCACTTATTGGATTGAATCAGCTTTGGTACTCAGATTTTGAACGTTCGAAATTCCAGATTATAAATGATAATAACGAGTGGTTACAAATGGATAAACTCGGTCATGTTTTTACATCTTATCAAATGGGAAAGCTTGGCGCGCAATTATTAAATTGGAGTGGTGATAGTAAAAAGAATCAATTAATTTATGGGGCTACTTTAGGGTTTACTTTTTTAACAGCTGTAGAAATCCTCGATGGGTATTCATCAGAATGGGGTTTTTCATGGGGCGATATTTTGGCAAATGGCACAGGGACAGGTTTGTATGTTGGACAAGAATTACTTTGGAAAGAACAACGAATTGCCTTAAAATATGGGTTTCATCAAACGCAATATGCCGAACAGCGACCAGATAAGCTTGGAGAATCGTTTTTAGAACAGGTATTAAAAGATTATAACGGACAAACCTATTGGTTGAGTGCAAATCTGCATGACTTTTTTAAAGAAAGCAAAATTCCTAAGTGGTTAAATATCGCCGTAGGCTATGGTGCGGAGGGGATGCTAACAGCTGTGAATGATGTTGACAGCCAAGTGTTAACAAGTAATGAGCGTTATCGTCAATATTTTTTAAGTTTTGATGTAAATTTGAATAATATTAATACAAATTCAAAATTATTGAAGTCTATTTTTAGCGTTTTTAATATGATAAAAATACCGTTTCCGACCGTTGAATTCAATAAAAAAGGGGCTGTATTTCATCTATTCTACATCTAAAAAGAACATATAATCGATTAATTTTGAAGTTATTTAAAAAAAGTATAATTTTGCACGCTCAAATTTCAAGGTGTATTTTTTATTAAAATGTGCTGAAAAAATTTAAAAATTATGGTAAGAAATATTGCAAGTTATTCGATACTGACGCTTACAATATGTGTACTATTACATGTTTCATTACAAACTAATGAAACTATTGATTTAAGTATGTATTCTACAAAGGGTTTAAGCTTAAATTATACGGTAAGCGATGATGTAAATGGGTCTAATGATCTTATAGCGTTGAATACTTCAGATGATTTGTTTTCACCTTATTTAGGGAAATCATTTGTAGGTTTCAAAGAAGCTTTAGCTTTTAAAGAGTCTGGCGGCAACTATTTTTCAGTAAACACTTATGGGTATTTAGGTAAATATCAATTTGGAACTGAAACTTTAAAAATGATTGGGATTAATAATCCAACAAAGTTTTTAAAGAGCCCAAGTTTACAAGAAAAGGCCTTTATTGCCAATACAGCACGAAACAAATGGATTTTAAGACGTGATATTAAAAACTTTGTTGGAAAACGTATTAATGGCCTTATTATTACTGAATCTGGTATTTTAGCGGCAGCGCATTTAGCCGGTCCAGGAAGTGTAAAGAATTACTTAAGAAGTTACGGGCTAGATAATTTTGCTGATGGTTATGGTACTACGGTACGTTATTATATGAAGCGTTTTTCTGGATATGATACCTCTTTTGTAAAACCAAATAAAAAAGCAAAAGCTATATAGTCATTCTAGCTTTTATGAATAATAAATATGGTAGGTCGCTTATGTAGGTCTACCATATTTTTTTTCCATTGATTGGCCGTTTGTGTCTTTATAAACTCAGTAGATAAAGTAATGTCACAAGCCACACAGATATCTGTGTTGTTTTCAAGGCTAAGTGATAAATCTTCAAGCATTTTGTTGTTTCTATAAGGTGTTTCTATAAATAGTTGGGATTGGTTGTGTTCAAATGATAAGCGCTCCAATCGTTTAATTTCAAGTCTTCGCTCACTTTTATCAATAGGAAGGTAGCCGTTAAAGGCAAAACTCTGTCCGTTCATTCCAGAGCTCATAATCGCCATTAATATGGATGAGGGACCAACCAGAGGAACAACTTTTATGTTTTTTTGATGTGCTATTTTTACAACATCAGCACCAGGATCGGCAACACCGGGACATCCAGCTTCAGATAAAAGTCCAACATTTGCGGCGTTTAAACACGGTTCTAAAAAACTTGGTAAATCAGAGGCTTCTGTATATTTATTTAAAATAAAGAGTTGTAAAGCAGGTTGCGATTTTTGTGGGCTAATCTTTTTGATAAAACGCCGTGCTGTTTTTTCGTTTTCAACAATAAAGATGTTAATATTATCAATTGTATTTTTTACCGTAATAGGTAAAACTTCAAGGGGGTCGTTATCGCCTAGAGTAGTAGGTATTAAAACAAGGTTCCCTTTAGAGTTGGTCATTTCCCAGAAATTAAGGTGTTAGCAATAATCAAACAAGCTTCATCCAGCATTTTATAAATATTTTCAAACCCTTGGTCACCTCCGTAATAAGGGTCAGGAACATCATAATTTTGATTTGGATAAACTTCATTTAAAATGAATTTCACTTTAGATATATCTTTATCGTTTCGGGCTAGTTTAACAACGTTATTGTAGTTAGACTCATCCATAACATAAATCAATTCAAACACATCAAAATCGGAAACCTTAAACTGGCGCCCTTTTAAGTTGGATATATCTAATCCATATTTTCTTCCAACGGCAATAGAACGTTTGTCAGGCTGGTTACCAGTATGATAATTGGCGGTCCCAGCGGAATCAACAGTAAAAGAATCGGGTAGTTTAGATTTTAAAATACCTTCGGCTAGTGGAGAACGACAAATGTTACCCAAGCATACCATAAGAATTTTAGTCATTTTAAATGTATTTATACAGAAAGTTTTTTGGTAATGTCTTCAACATATTTCCTGAATTGCTTATCCGTTGAAGATAAATTATCTACCGTTTTACAAGCGTGAAGAACAGTAGCGTGGTCACGTTTACCTATTTGAGAACCAATGCTAGCTAAAGAAGCTTTTGTGAATTTTTTAGCAAAAAACATGGCTAATTGACGTGCTTGAACAATATGCCGTTTTCTAGTTTTGGATTGTAAGGTATCAACATCCATTTGAAAGTAATCTGATACTATTTTTTGGATATAGTCTATAGAAACTTCACGTTTTGTGTTTTTCACAAACTTTTCAACTATAACTCTGGCTAAATCTATATTAATCTCTTTTTTGTTGAAAGATGATTGTGCGATTAACGAAATTATAGCGCCTTCTAATTCCCTAACATTTGTTTTAATGTTTTTTGCGACATATTCAATAATATCCTCAGGCATTTCAACACCATCACGATACAATTTGTTTTTCAAGATAGAAACACGGGTTTCAAAATCTGGATTTTGTAATTCTGCAGATAATCCCCATTTAAAACGCGATAACAAGCGTTGTTCAATGTCTTGCATATCAACAGGAGCTTTGTCACTTGTTAAAATAACCTGTTTTCCGTTTTGGTGTAAATGATTGAATATGTGGAAGAATACATCCTGTGTTCCTGATTTTCCTGAAAGGAATTGCACATCATCAATAATCAGTACATCTATAATTTGATAAAAATGAATAAAATCATTTCTATTATTTTTCTTGACAGCATCAATATATTGTTGCGTGAATTTTTCAGCAGAAATATATAAAACTGTTTTTTCTGGGTATTTATCTTTAATATCAACACCTATAGCATGTGCTAAATGCGTTTTTCCTAAGCCAACACCTCCAAAAATTAATAAAGGGTTAAAAGATGTTCCGCCAGGTTTTGCCGCTACCGCTAATCCGGCACTACGTGCTAATCTATTAGAATCGCCCTCTAAGAAATTTTCAAAACTATAATTAGGATTAAGTTGAGATTCAATCTTTACGTTTCTAATGCCAGGAATAACAAACGGATTGCGTAATTCTGGACTTTTATTGTTGAAAGGCACATCAACATCTTGAGATTTTACCGCAGATCTATTTGAACTTGGAATTTTTTCAGTAAAAGGTTGTTTGTTGCCATAGGTGTTTTCCATTTTAATAATGTAAACAAGTTTGGCTGTTTCTCCTAACTCTTTTGTAAGTGATACTTTAAGGATTTTTACATAGTGTTCTTCAAGCCATTCGTAAAAAAATTTACTAGGTACCTGAATGCTTAATGCTGTATCGGTAAGTTTAACTGCTTTAATGGGTTCAAACCAAGTTTTGTAGGCTTGCGGTTGGATGTTATCCTTTATGAATTCCAAACAATTGTTCCATACCGATTGCGCAGTTACACTCATGTTTTGTTGTTAATTGGTTTTAGTTAGAATTTATATGAAAAATAACTTTCTCATATCTCCCTTTTATGGTGAGGCAAATATGTGAACAAAATTCTTAAAAAAAAAATGATTTACTATTGAATTTTTAAATTTTTTTCCTCATGTTTAACCTCTTGCCGAAACTACAAAAAATTATTCAATAAAACTTATGAAAATCGATGAAATACAAATAAGAGTGAGATATGGTGAAACTGACCAAATGGGCGTTGTATATCACGGTAACTATGCGTTATATCTTGAAATGGGGCGGATTGAGTGGTTAAGAAAATTAGGAATTTCTTATAAGTCTATGGAAGAAAATGGCATTATGTTACCTGTGGTTTCTTTGAATATAAACTATAAAAAATCAGCAGGTTATGATGATGTAATTAATGTAAAAACTCAACTAAAAAACAAGCCAGCAGCTAAGATTGAATTTGAGTATGAAATTACTAATCAAGAAGGCGAAATTTTAACTATAGCTAATACAACTTTGGTTTTTATAGATATGAAAACCAATCGGCCAATAAGAGCGCCTCAATATATTTTGGATGCCCTCGAGGATTAATTTAAAGTTCAGTTATTTTTATTTCAAAAAGATAATTGAAGGTTTTGAAAACGGCTTCAGCTTCACTTTTCCTGACAGAAATGGTTATTTGACAGTCCATTTCTAATTTTTGATTGATGATATTCAGGTGTTTTTCTTTGATAATACGCATAACAGTATTCATGTTCTTGTATTCAAAAGAAATTAGGTAGTCTATATTGATGGTCTTTCTAACAATAGTGGATGCTTCAAGAATCATTTGGGCAGCAGTTTTGTATGCGTGTATTAAACCGCCAACACCTAGTTTAACACCACCAAAATAACGAACCACTACAATTAAAATATTGGTAATATTAAAAGATTGTATTTGCCCATAAATTGGCATGCCTGCAGAGTTATTGGGTTCGCCATCATCATTAACACGATATGTTATGGTTTCTGTGCCTAATTGGTAAGCGTAGCACCAATGTCTAGCAGCATGGTGTTCTTTTTTTAAACGCTCTAAATGTAATTTAATATCGCTTTCATTTAAAGCAGGAAATGCATAGCCAAAAAACTTACTGTTTTTGTCTTTAAACAAAACAGGTTTGGGCGTTGTTTCAATTGTGTTGTATGTGTCTTTTTCAATCAAATGTTTTAAAACAGTTTTTTATGAGTTTTAAATAGATCGATAACGTCTTCATCTTTTGGGGTAATATGCCAGGTTTTAATCTTTAAAGTCTTTGCGGTATCAATGTTGCCTTTGTTGTCATCAACAAAAAAACATTCGTTAGCTTCAAGATTGTTTTCTTTCAATACAAATTCAAAAATATCCTGATTCGGTTTTACTAAATTAATTTCGTGAGAAAGATAGAATGCATCAAAACAGTTTTTAAATTCCTCATAAAAAGGGACATGTTCTTTTATATAATTAATATGAAGGGCATTGGTGTTGCTCAATAAAATTAATTTATATTTTGAAGATTGTTGAAGTTCTTTTAAAAACTCCAGACGATACTTTGGGAAATCTTTCAGCATAAAATTCCAAGTAGTAATGAGGTTGTCTTTAGATAATTTCTTAAAGTTTTTAGTATAAAACTCAAGAAACTCATTAGTAGAAATCAAGCCTTGCTCATAAAAACTATTAAATCCTAGCATTTCTTCTGAAAGATATTCTATTTGAAATTTTTCTAAGGCATATTTATGAGCGCCATCAATATCCAAATTAATGAATACATTGCCAAAATCGAATATGATGGTTTTAATCATTTCTATATATTTTAAGGCTATCTGTAATTAAGTTTTTCTTAAAAATCAGTTTTCCGGAAAACTTAGGGGCTTTAATACCTTTTTTAAATTCAATTTGCCCAGTAAATATTCTGGCTTCATCCCAAAGGTTTTCATCTATAAAGGTTTGAAGTGTTTTTGTACCACCTTCAATAATAATAGAGTTTATATTTTGCTGAAATAATAAATAAGAAATTTGTTTTGCACTATTTTTTGAAAAATCGATGTTGTTTTTTGAAATCAAAATGGTTTCGGCATCATTATTAAAAACGTTGAGTTCTTTTGAGAGTTTTTCATTTTTATCAATAACAACTCTAATGGGGTTTTTCCCGTTCCAATTTCTTGTGGTTAGGCTGGGGTTATCTTCTAATGCGGTATTTGTTCCAATCAGAATAGCTTGTTCTTCCGCTCGCCATCTGTGTACTAATTGTCTAGAAAAAACATTAGTGATCCAAACGGGCTTTTGTTCTTTTTTAGTTTCAGGAGCAATAAATCCATCATTGGTTTCTGCCCATTTCAAAATAATGTATGGACGCTTTTTGTTATGAAATGTAAAAAACCGTTTATGATGGTTTTTGCATTCGTTTTCTAAAACACCAACAGTTACTTTACAGCCAGCATCTCTAAGTTTTTTGATGCCTTTGCCAGCTACTTTCTCATTATCATCAACACAACCAACAACAACGTTAGGTATGTTGTGTTTAATGATAAGGTTGCTGCAAGGTGGGGTTTTTCCAAAGTGTGAACAGGGCTCTAAAGTGACATAAAGTGTAGCTTCTTTTAACAGGTCTTTATTAGAAACAGTGTTTATGGCGTTTACTTCTGCGTGGTGGCCTCCGTATTCACTCGTAAAACCTTCTCCAATAATTTTATTGTTATGAACGATAACGCTACCAACCATTGGATTTGGTCTAGTAATGCCTAAGCCATTTTTTGCAATTTCAATACAGCGTTTTATGTAAGTTTCGTGATTGGTCAATGTTAAAGTTTAATTTTTATATTTTCAGTTTTATCAATATTATAGGTGTATGAAAACCCTAAAACGTTGTATTTTATATTTCCTATATATTGCACTTTAACTTTTTTGCTGAATAAGCTTCCAATTAATCCACCAATACTTTTATTACTAAAAAGTCTATCGGTAGGAATATTGGTTTTTAAAGGAATGGTAAACTCTTTTTTTGCAGGGACTTTAAAGCTTTCTGTTGAAACCGATGCCATTTCATTGTCGTTTACAAGTACTTTTATTTCATCGGTTTGTAATTCACCACCAATATCATTCGGATTTAAGAACAAAGCATCCGCAGTAAAAGTAACATACTTTGATGTCGATTCTAAAACCTTAATATTCTCTAAACCTATAAACTCAGGTTTTTCGTTTACAGAACAATTCATAAAAGCTATGCAAATTGTTAATAAGATAATGTGTTTTTTCATTTCGGCTTTTTTTGATTTACCGTATCTTCACTACTTTGAAAATTCCGATTAAAGTGAGTAAAGATACTATAGTTATCCGAGAAATTGAACCTCAAGATAATGTGCAATTAGAGCAGGTTATTAGAGCTTGCTTTCATGAGTTTAAAATTCCTTTAGAAGGAACCGCATATTCTGATTCTGAAACACCTAGAATGTTTGAGTCTTATCAAAATGATAATGATATCTATTATGTTATTGAAGTTCATGGTGAAATTTTAGGTGGTGGCGGTGTAAAACCTTTAAAGGATTTTGAGAAAGAAGTATGTGAAATTCAAAAAATGTATTTTTCTCCTAAAGTAAGAGGTAAAGGTTATGGAAGGGCACTGTTTAAAAAGTGTATACAAGCTGCTAAAGATTTGGGGTACAAACAATGTTATTTAGAATCTGCATCACAACTTAAAGCTGCCATTCATATTTATGAGAGTTATGGCTTTGAGCATTTAGAAAATGCACTAGGAAATACGGGACATTATTCGTGTGGTGTTTGGATGATTAAAGATTTATGAAGTTAAAAGATATTCAAAATACGTTTCATAATGAATTGGATACAATTTATAATGAAGAAGAAGTTAATAGCTTTTTTTTTATGTTGATAGGGTATTATTATAATATGACCAGAATCCAATTAACAATGAATTCTGAGTATACCATTAAAGATGTCAAAGAAATTTTAAATGCTTTAGAGTTATTAAAACAACAAAAGCCCATTCAATATATAATTGGAGAAACTGAGTTTTTTGGATTGCCTTTTAAAGTAAATGAAAATACTTTAATACCAAGACCAGAAACTGAAGAGTTGGTGGAATGGATTATTTCCCAACAACAAATAGCAAATAACCAACAGCTAAAAATTCTGGATATAGGGACTGGAAGTGGTTGTATTGCTATTTCGTTAGCTAAAAATTTACCAAATGCAAAAGTCTATGCTTTGGATGTTAGCAAAAAAGCTTTAGTCGTAGCAAAACAAAATGCAGATTTAAATCATGTTGGTATTGAATTTATTGAAGCAGATATTTTGGATTCTGCTATTAAGATTGTTTCAGCTTCTAACAAGTTTGATATTATTGTTTCCAATCCGCCCTATGTCCGAGAAAAAGAAAAGCAACTTATGAAGCCCAATGTTTTAGAAAACGAACCACATTTGGCATTGTTTGTAAAAGATGAAAACCCTTTGCTTTTTTATGAAACGATAAGTCGTTTTGCTTCTCAGAATTTAAGAAAAAAAGGATGGTTGTTTTTTGAAATTAATGAATATCTTGGGGATGACATGATAGATTTGTTAAATGAGAATAGCTTCAGAAATATAGAATTAAAACAAGATATTTATAAAAAGGACAGGATGATAAAAGGAATTAAAGGGTAATGAATACAGTAGAACAACACATACAAGACCTTCGTAATGAACTAAGAGAACACAATTATAATTATTATATACTTGATAATGCAACCATTTCAGATTATGATTTTGATATTAAACTAAAACAACTTCAAGAATTAGAGGCAAAACATCCCGAGTTCTTTGATGCTAATTCTCCAACACAACGCGTTGGAGGGGAGGTAACCAAGAATTTTGAAACCATTCCGCATGAACATCGTATGTATTCCTTAGATAATTCTTATTCAAAAGAAGACTTACAAGATTGGGAAATGCGAATTAAGAAATTGGTTGATGGCGATGTTCAATATACTTGTGAGTTAAAATATGATGGTGCTTCTATTAGTTTAACCTATAAAGATGGCAAATTAGTGAAAGCAGTTACAAGAGGCGATGGATTTCAAGGTGATAATGTTACTGCTAATATAAAAACAATTAAATCGGTACCATTACAATTAAAAGGTGATTATCCGCCAAAGTTTGATATACGGGGTGAGATTGTACTTCCTTTTGATGGGTTCAATAAAATGAACGAAGAACGTATTGAAATTGGAGAAGAACCCTATAGAAACCCTAGAAACACAGCTTCTGGAAGTTTAAAATTACAAGATAGTGCGGAGGTTGCCAAGCGTCCTCTAGAATGCTTGCTTTACAATTTAAAAGGTGCTAATTTAGAAATCCAAACGCAATTTGAAAGCTTAGATAAAGCTAGGCAATGGGGTTTTAAAGTGCCTAAAGCTGCTAAATTGGCAAATTCTATTCATGAGGTTTTGGAGTTTGTAGCGTATTGGGACGTGCACCGACATGATTTGCCTTATGAAACTGATGGTGTGGTAATAAAAGTTAATAATTTACAGCAACAGGAAGAATTAGGTTATACTGCTAAAGCGCCACGTTGGGCGATGGCGTATAAATTTAAAGCCGAACAAGTTTCTACACGATTAAATACTATTACCTATCAAGTTGGACGAACTGGGGCTATTACACCAGTTGCAAACTTAGAACCAGTAGAATTAGCAGGAACCACAGTTAAGAGAGCTTCTTTGCATAATGCCGACCAGATAAAAAAACTGGATATTAGAGAAGGCGATGAGGTTTATGTTGAAAAAGGTGGAGAAATCATTCCTAAAGTTTTAGGGGTAGATTTAAGTAAACGCCCTATAGATTCTGAGCCTACATGTTATATAACCCAATGTCCAGAATGTAAAACAGAATTAGTCCGACAAGAAGGCGAAGCACAGCACTATTGCCCTAACTATAATGGATGCAATCCTCAAATAATAGGAAGAATTCAGCATTTTATATCCAGAAAAGCTATGGATATTGATGGATTAGGAGGCGAAACAGTGGCGCTATTGGTAAATGAAACTTTGATTACTAACTATTCAGATTTATACGAATTAACTAAAGAACAAGTTATACCGTTAGAGCGAATGGCTGAAAAAAGTGCTGATAATTTAATTCAAGGTATAGAACAGTCAAAAAACATTCCTTTTGAACGTGTTCTATATGCTTTAGGAATTCGGTATGTTGGAGAAACAGTGGCAAAAAAGTTAGCAAAGCATTATAAAAGTATAGATGCTATAGCTGTTGCTTCTAAAGAAGACTTAGTAAATGTTGATGAAATAGGTATAAAAATAGCTGAAAGTGTTACGGCGTTTTTTACTTCAGAAGACAACATAAATATTATTAATAGGTTAAAAGGTTTTGGAGTTCAGTTAGAAATGTCGGCAGAACAACTTATTGGGCAAACAGATAAACTAAAAGGAGATATTATTGTGGTTACTGGTGTTTTTGAATCCATATCTAGAAATGAGCTCAAAAAGCTCATTGAAGACAATGGTGGAAAGGTCAGTAGTTCTATTTCATCAAAAACAAGTTATATTGTAGCTGGTAATAATATGGGACCCAGTAAAAAAGAAAAGGCAGAAAAGCTAAATATTTTATTAATAAACGAAAATGAATTCTTACAAAAAATAAAATAATTTCATTTTTTATCGATAAAAAGCATTTTTTATACGTTTAATTGCAAAATATTATTATATTTGTCATCTAATCGTAAATTACTATTATGTACAAGTCGAAAGTCTTGGTAAGTTTTGTTTTAGTGTTATATATATTATTTGCCATTTTAGAATTTAGTGGTAATAGTGGTGTAGCTTATTACTTAAATGCTCTCATTATACCAGTAATAGCATTAATTTATATGCTATTTGTTAAAAACAAAAACATATTCTTTTCATTGTTTTTATTCTGTTACTCATTATCAGATTTAATGGGTATAGCAATTTATAGTATATCATTCAATGAAGATTCTATTATATATGATTTTGATTATTATGTTGGAAACTCATTATACATATTGGCTTATCTATTTTTGTTTATAAGAATTAGCAGTTCTATGTCCTTTTTGCATGTTTTAAGAAATTTCAAAATTCATATCGTAGTTTTAACCATCTTGAATATATATTTGGTTTATGTTTTACAGATGATTCTAAACCCTTATAACGGTCTGTATAATAACTATTATCTAGAATTAACATATAATATAGTAATGCTATTAGTGCTTTCTGCAGCTTTGTTGAATTATTTCTTTAGAGATAATAAAAAGTCTTTGTACTTATTTTTAGGGTCCTTATGTATTGTTTTTTCTGAAGTAATAGATGTAGCTTATATCTATATTGCACAACGAAGCTTATTAAATGTTTTAGCTACTTCACTTGCTCTTGGTGCTTTTTATTTCTTTTATCAACAATCAAAACTATCAAACGAAGTTAATCAAGAAGATAAGTATATGATTATGGAATAAGTGATTTTAGTTTTTTTTAATAAAAGGAATATCCTTTCTATAAAAAAACAGCGTAATTGTAGAAAGTATAAATGTAATTACCGCGGTTATAAATAAAACGCCTCCATCATTTTTTACTTCAATCCCTATTTGGGTTAAGTGCATTAGTATTGCACCACCAATAATTCCCAATGTTAAAGTAGCTCCAACCCAAACGGTTTTTGGTACAAGGAGTAAAATACCTGCAAGGAGCTCTAATATACCGATAGTAATTCTTCCAACAGGTTCTAATCCTACTTTTTCAAATATATATAAACTGTCTGGGTGAGCTGTGAATTTAAAACGTAAAGTTTGTATTAAAATAATGGTAATTAATATTCGTAAAGCTAAAGGAATGTATTTTTTCATCCTATGGATTGTAAATTTTTTATTCAGACGTTTTCTTTTGAAAAAACTATCATGAATTGTTAAAATTTATACGATTATTGAAGTTCCATGAGCAGATTTGTTTTTGTCTGCATCAAAATAAAAATCAATTCTACCAAGATTAATACCATTGCAGCCTACTTGGTTAACAAGCATATTTTTGTCTTCGTTATTTTTTACAATAGTTGGTTTTGAAAGAAAGGTATGGGTATGTCCTCCAATTATTAAATCAATATCTTTAGTTGCTTTTGCTAACTTCAAGTCACTTATTCTATTGGAGTCATTCCCATAATGGTATCCTAAATGGGATAAGCAAATAATTAAATCGCATTGCTCTTTATCTTTTAAAATACGAGTCATTTCTTGAGACATCTCAATTGGGTCTAAATATTTGGTCTCTTTATACATCGTTGAGGCTACCAAACCATTTAATTCAATACCTAAACCAAAAACTCCAATTCTAACCCTATCTTTTTTAAATATTTTATAAGGTTTGGTGTGCGTGTCCATTATGGTATTAGAAAAGTCATAATTGGCAGAGACAAACTGAAATTCGGCATGAGGCAATTGAGCATATAAGCCATCAATACCATTATCAAAATCATGGTTCCCAATAGTGGCTACATCATATTTTAGTTTGCTCATGAGTTTAAATTCTAATTCGCCACCATAATAATTAAAGTAGGGGGTGCCCTGAAAAATATCGCCTGCATCTAATAATAACGTATTCGGGTTTTCTTTTCTAATAGAATCTATTAAAGTAGCACGCCTTGCAACACCACCTTTATTGGCATTTTCTTCATCTTCCGGTCCAAAAGCATCAATATGACTGTGCACATCATTAGTATGTAAAATGGTGATTTTTGAAGTTTTGCCAATTGTTGTAAACGATTGTAGGCCTAAACCTCCAAGAGTTGCCAAAGCAGTTCCTGCTGATGCTTGTTGAATAAAATCTCTACGTTTCATAGTCTGTTTTAATGCGTTTGGGTAAATCTATCATCTCTTGATGGATTGATAGTGTCGGCTTTTACAAAATTATCAATTAAGGCATTTCTAATTTTATAGTTTAAAGTATAAAGGCTATCATTAGGTTTAAAAAAGTTCATATTATCGCCACCATTATAAAGGTAATCATTGGTAGCTATGTAATAAGTCCTGTTTTGCTCTATAGGTTTTTTGTTTATTAAAGCTTCAACAACTTCAAAATCTTTGTTTAAAGTGAGTTTAAGTCTAGATACAGGATGAGCTGTTTTTTCTTTGCGTAAATATTCTATTAATTGATGCATCTGAGGGCTTTTTAAAGCTACAACAACGATACTGTTTTCAAAAGGCATTAACCGAAAAGCTGTTCTTTTAGAAACAGGTCCTTTGGGCAAAATAGATCTAATACCACCATGGTTAAGTAGTACCATATCAATGTTTTTTCCTGTCCTACTTTTAAAAACAGGGTTAGCTTCATCATAAATAACATCAGCCATAAAGTTTCCAATAGCAGTATTAAATTCTCCATCAGTTTTAGAATGCGTATTAGTCGAATATGCTAAAACACTATCTAAATCTTTTTGGATATTATCTCTGTAAGGCTTAATGAAAGCATCAATATCTGGATTGGAATTTATAGCATCTGTAATTTGGATTTGTTTTCCTTCAATTTTTGAAAGCTTCAATTTTTGTTCCTTACAACTCGAAAAAACAAAAAAATATAACAAAATAAATAAATGTGTGAACCTCATATATAAAAAAGAAAATTTGAATGTACTTTTGCTACCTTTGCGGAAAGTATAAAGATAAATGATTTTAAAGGGTTTTAAAGAAAAATCTAATAAAAAGTACTTGAACAAATTGTTGTTAGATAGACATGTAAATGTTACTGATAGCAAGGTTGTAAGTTTAGGTGTTATCCTGAATATTAATGAAGTTGAAGATTTTGAATTATTCCGAAAGCTAGCGGATTATATTAAAGTTCGTCCTAATAAGTTAAAAATTATAGCATTTTCTGAAGAAAAGAAAGATAATATTAATGCTTGGGAAGAATGCTATAACCCCAAAGATTTTGGTTGGAGAGGAGCAATTAAAAACCTAGAATTGCAAGAGTTTTTAGATACAAATTTTGATGCTTTAATTAGCTATTATAAAAAAGATGTTTTAGAATTGAAATTAATGACAGCCAAATCGAAGGCAAAATTCAAAATAGGCATTTTACAAACCGATGAACGTTTAAATGATTTGATTATTAAAACACCTTTAAAACAGTTTGAGTTATTTAAAAAAGAAGTTTATAAGTACCTAAGAATATTAAATAAAATAGATTGAAAATGAATGAAAAGTTTCTAGGAACTGGAGTGGCGTTGGTTACACCATTTAAATCAGATTTAAGCATAGATCATGAGGCCTTAACCAATATTGTGAATTTTAATATTGAAGGCGGCACAGAATATCTTGTGATTTGTGGTACAACAGGAGAGAGTGTAACACTAACAAAACAAGAAAAAAAGGAAGTTGTAGTAACTATTGCTAAAGCTAATAATGGCCGAGTTCCTATGGTTTTGGGTATTGGAGGAAATAATACGGCACAAGTTATTGAGGAGATTGAATCCACAGATTTAAGCCAAATAGATGCTATTTTGTCAGTGTCACCATATTATAGTAAGCCAACACAAGAGGGTGTTTATCAGCACTTTAAAACGATATCAGAAGCATCACCAGTAGATGTTATTTTATACAATGTGCCTGGGCGGACATCAAAGAATATGGAGGTGGAAACAACCTTAAGATTAGCAAATGATTTTAAAAATATTATAGCGATTAAAGAGGCGGGTAATAATATGTCTCAATATTTAGAGTTAATAAAGCATAAGCCAGAAGGATTTTTAATAATTTCCGGTGATGATGATTTAGCATTGGGTGTTGTTTTAGCAGGTGGTTCAGGTGTTATTTCCGTAATAGGTCAGGGGTTCCCTGAAGCATTTTCTAATATGATTCGTTTAGGATTAAAAGGAGATGCTAAAGAAGCCTATAAACTACATTTTAAGTTAATGGATGTTATTGGTTATATATTTGAAGAAAATAACCCAGCTGGAATAAAAGCAGTTTTTAAAACTTTGACATTGTGTCAGGATACAGTTCGATTACCGCTAGTTCCAGCATCAAATCAACTAAAACAAAAAATAACAGATTTTATAAAAGGCTTTTAACTCTGTTAAAAATTACTTAAACCTTATGATTACTGACTTTAAGCCATTATTTTAGCACTAAAATTATATTTTTAAAATTCATATTAATACCTTAATTTTGCATCCTGTTTAAAATCTATGAACAAACTTTTTTACATACTAATAACATTTGCCGTTTTAAGTAGTTGTAGCGAATATCAAAAAGCTTTAAAAGCTGATGGAGAAGGTGCTATTGCTGAAAAATTTAAAATGGGGGAAGCCTTATATAAAGAAGGTAAATTTGCAAAAGCAAATAGACTTTTTGCTCAAATTGTTCCAGATTATAGAGGGAAACCACAAGCAGAAAAACTTATGTACTTGTATTCCAATTCATTTTATCAAATGAAAGATTACTATGTTTCTGGATATCAATTTGAGCGTTTTGCATCAAGTTACCCTAAAAGTGAAAAGCTTGAAGAAGCAACATTTTTAAGTGCAAAAAGTGCTTATATGTTGTCACCTGTTTATACAAAAGATCAAACAGAAACAAAAGAGGCTATTGAAAAACTACAAGAGTATATTAATGTTTATCCAGATTCTGAATATGCTTCAGAAGCTAGTAAATTAGTTCAAGAACTAGATTTTAAACTTGAAAAAAAGGCATACAGCATAGCAAAACAATATAATCATATTTCAGATTATCCAGCTTCGGTAAGATCATTTGATAATTTTGTTTTTGAATTTCCAGGTTCTGTACTGCGTGAAGATGCTTTGTTTTACAGATTAGATTCTGCATATAAGCTAGCCATGAATAGTATAGAGTATAAAAATAGTTTAAACGGCATAATTCCTTTAAAAAGAAACCGTCTTAAAGAAGCAAAAGAGTATTCTGAATCATTTGTAAAATCATATATCAATTCTAAGTATTTAGAAGATGTTAATGCTATGGTAGCAGATATAGATGAAGAATTAAAAGGGTATAGCACAAAAAGTTAAATAATAATGACAATGGATTTAAAAAAAACCAATGCTCCAGTTAATACGGTAACGTACGACAGAAATCAAATAGATGAGCCAACAGAGAACATCTACGAATCAATTTCTATTATCTCAAGACGTGCAGAGCAAATTAACACAGAGATTAAAAAAGAGCTTATTGATAAGTTAGAAGAATTTGCAACTTACAATGATAGTCTTGAAGAAATCTTTGAAAACAAAGAGCAAATTGAGGTTTCTAAATTTTACGAAAAGTTACCAAAACCTCATGCGTTAGCTGTTCAAGAATGGTTAACTGATAAAATTTATTTTAGAAATACTGAGGAAGATAATCAGGACTAATTTCTAAAACTTCAATGCTATTAATTAAACTCCAAATCGACATATTTATGTTGTTTTGGAGTTTAATTCGTATTAATCATAAGAATTCTGAAAACTGTTTTTTATGAGTATTTTAAGCGGAAAAAATATATTATTAGGCATAACAGCAGGTATTGCCGCTTATAAAACAGCTTCATTAGTAAGGTTATTTGTTAAATCAGGTGCACATGTAAAAGTGGTTATGACACCTTCTGCTAAAGATTTTGTAACGCCTTTAACCTTATCAACGCTTTCAAAACATCCCGTATATTCCTCTTTTGTAAATGAGGAAGATGATAACGCCGTTTGGAATAACCATGTGGATTTAGGCTTGTGGGCAGATATCTTTGTTATAGCTCCAGCTACAGCAAATACGTTATCTAAAATGGCTAATGGAACTAGTGATAATTTATTATTGGCCACTTATCTATCCGCTAAATGTCCTGTGTATTTTGCACCAGCTATGGATTTGGATATGTATAAGCACCCATCATCCTTACAATCTTTTAAAACACTTGAATCTTTTGGGAATGTTATGATTCCAGCTACTAGTGGTGAATTGGCAAGCGGATTAGTAGGTGAAGGTAGAATGGCAGAACCTAAAGATATTGTCAGCTTTATAGAACATGATATTTTAGGAAAGCTTCCGCTTCGCAATAAAAAAGTATTAATTACAGCTGGGCCTACTCATGAGGCTATTGATCCCGTTCGTTTTATAGGGAATCATTCCAGTGGAAAAATGGGGTTTGAAATTGCCAAATCTGCAGCAAACCTTGGTGCTGAGGTTATTTTAATTACTGGGCCAACACATGAAAAAGTAGTGCATAGCCAGATTAATATTATTCCAGTTACTAGTGCACAAGAAATGTATGATGAAGTTCATAATTATTTTAAAACTGTAGATATAGCAGTACTTTCTGCAGCAGTTGCAGATTTTAAGCCAAAAGAAGTTGCTACTCAGAAAATAAAAAAGAAGGCTCCAACGTTAACTTTAGAGTTAGAAAAAACAAAAGATATTTTAGCATCTTTAGGCGACATTAAAAAACAACAGTATTTAGTTGGATTTGCTTTGGAAACCAATAATGAACTTGAAAACGCAAAAGGAAAATTAAAAAGAAAGAATTTAAATTTAATTGTATTAAATTCGTTAAAAGATAAAGGAGCTGGTTTTAAAAGTAATACTAATAAAGTTACTTTTATTGATGATAAAGGCGATATTACCGAATTTCAATTAAAATCTAAAGCAAAAGTAGCCGAAGATTTATTAAATAAAATTATATCACAAATTAATGCGTAACATTCTAGTTGTTCTTATATTTTGTCTTGCAATTAAAGGGGTTTCTCAAGAGTTGAATTGTAGCGTTGTTGTCAATGCACAACAAACAGGTAATGAAAACTTTCCTATTTTTAAAACTCTGGAAAAACAACTTAATGAGTTTGTTAATAATACAAAATGGACTACAAAGACATTTAAAAACCAAGAGCGTATTGATTGTAGTATGGTTATAATTGTGACTAGTTATAGTGGTGAAGCTTTTCAAACATCCTTGCAAGTACAATCATCTCGACCTGTTTTTGGTTCATCGTTTAGTACGCCAATTTATAATTTTAACGACAAAGATTTTAATTTTAGATATCTAGAATTTCAAAATTTAATTTACAATCCAACACAGTTTGAGTCCAATTTAATTTCCGTTTTAGCATTTCATATTAATATGATTTTGGCTTTGGATGCAGATTCTTTTTCTGAAAAAGGAGGCGATGAATATTATAAGCAGGCTCAAATAATTACAAATTATTCGCAACAAGGTAACTTTAAAGGTTGGAAATTAGAGGACGGTTTACAAAGCAGATTTGCGCTTATAGATAATGTGCTGTCACCTACTTTTAAAGAATATAGAGAAGTCATGTATAGTTACCATAGAAACGGTTTAGATGTTATGAATGATAATGTTAAGACAGGAAAAGAAAGTATAGCAGCATCTTTACAAAAGCTTAAAGTCATGAATAGCCGCAGACCAAACTCATTTTTATTGCGTACTTTTTTTGATGCTAAAGCTGACGAAATAGAGCAAATATTTACTGATGGTCCCAAAGTTAATATAGCAAGTGTTAAAGAAACGCTTCAAAAAGTAGCACCTTTGCACAGTAGTAAATGGCAAAATATTAAATTCTAAAAGGTTTATAGCTCAAGGCATAGGCTCAATAATGGAAAAATGTGACTGAAAACTGAATACCGAATACCAAAACATGCTAACCTCACTTTCCATAAAAAACTACGCTCTAATTGATAACCTTCATATGGATTTTAATGATGGCTTTTCAATAATTACAGGAGAAACAGGAGCAGGAAAATCAATATTATTAGGAGGCTTATCTTTAATTTTAGGAAAGCGCGCAGATTTAAATAGTTTAAAAGATTCATCTCAAAAATGTATAATAGAAGCTGTTTTTAATATTTCCAGTTATAATTTAAAAACGCTTTATAAAGATGAGGATTTTGATTATGAAGCTCAAACTATAATTAGAAGAGAAATATTACCCTCAGGAAAATCTAGAGCCTTTGTAAATGATTCGCCAGTTAATCTAAACAGTTTGCAATTACTTGGAGAACGTTTAATTGATATCCATTCTCAACATCAAACGTTACAACTTACTAGTAATACCTTTCAGTTTCAAGTTATTGATGCCTTAGCAAATAATGAAGATGAGCTACAAAATTACAAGAAAGAATTAAAAAGTTACAAAAATCTTCAAAAGGAACTTGAAGACCTTTTGGATTTTAAAACCCAAGCCATTAAAGAGCATGATTACAATTCGTATTTATTAAATGAATTGATAGAAGCTAATTTAGTTCAAGGGGAATTAGAAACTTTAGAAGAAGAATATGAAACTTTAAATAACATAGAAGGTATTCAAGAAAAACTTGCTGAAGGATATCAACTATTAAATGAAGATGAATTTGGAATATTATCAAAGCTTACAGCGTTAAAAAATGGACTCCAAAAACTATCTGGGTTTTCATCAAAATATGAAGATGTATTTAACAGGGCCAATAGTAGTTTAATTGAAATGGATGATTTGTTTAACGAGATTAATGAATTGCAAGATGGTTTGGATGCAGATCCAAATAGACTTGAAATAGTTGATACTAAGTTGAAGATGATTCATAATTTAATGCAAAAACATGTTTCAGCTGATATTTCAGAATTAATAACAATTAAGAGTCAACTTGAAGAAAAAGTAGCAATCACTGAAAATTTAGACGATACGATTCAAAAAAAACAAGACGAAATAGCCTCAAAAGAAAGCCATTTAAATAGTATTTCAAAGGATATTCACAAAAAGCGTAATGTAGTTATTCCAGAATTAAAACAACAGTTAGAAACTATTTTGATTAGTTTAGGGATTCCAAATGCGCAATTTAAAATAGAAACTCTTTATTCTGATGCGTTTTTTACTAATGGAAAAGATGTATTGTCATTTTTGTTTTCAGCTAACAAAGGAGGCAGTTTTAATGAACTTAAAAAAGCAGCTTCAGGAGGCGAGTTATCAAGAATTATGTTGGCTATTAAATCCGTTTTAGCAAAATATATTCAAATGCCAACCATTATGTTTGATGAAATTGATACCGGAGTTTCAGGAGAAATATCAAATAAAATGGGTGATATCATGTTGGAAATGAGTAAAACAATGCAAGTATTTTCCATAACACATTTACCCCAAATTGCAGCAAAAGGGCATTCACATTTTAAAGTGTACAAGGAAGATATTAATGAAGTTACACAAACTAATTTGATAAAATTAAATCACGATGAACGTATTGTGGAGATAGCACAAATGCTTGGTGGTGTAGAAATGTCAACATCTGCAATAGCTCATGCAAAAGAATTACTGAATTAAAATTTTAAAAGTTTAATGATTAACGTTTAAAGTTTTTTAAATTTGATGTCAGAACGTATAAAATAACTATCTTAACAACATACAACTAAATAAAAATCCATATGTCATTTAATTTACTAAAAGGGAAAAGAGGAATTATTTTTGGAGCATTAGATTCAAATTCTATTGCTTGGAAAACAGCAGAACGTGTTCATGAAGAAGGAGGGCAATTTGTTTTAACCAACGCTCCAGTAGCCATGCGTATGGGGCAAATTAATGAGTTAGCAGAAAAAACAGGTTCTCAAATTATTCCTGCTGATGCAACATCTGTAGAAGATTTACAAAAATTAGTTGAGCAATCTATGGAGATTTTAGGAGGTAAAATTGATTTTGTATTGCACTCTATAGGAATGTCAATAAACGTTAGAAAAGGTAATCATTATACAGATCAAAATTATGCATGGACACAAAAAGGGACAGATGTTTCTGCGATGTCTTTTCATAAAGTTATGCAAACTTTGTACAAAGCAGATGCAATGAACGAGTGGGGAAGTATTGTGGCTTTAACTTATATGGCAGCGCAACGTGTATTTCCTGATTATAATGATATGGCAGATAATAAAGCCTATTTAGAAAGTATAGCACGTAGTTTTGGATACTTTTTTGGAAGAGATAAAAATGTACGTGTTAACACCATTTCGCAATCTCCAACACCAACAACTGCTGGTAGTGGCGTAAAAGGATTTGATGGTTTTATAGCCTATGCAGATAAAATGTCGCCTTTAGGTAATGCAACAGCTTTAGATTGTGCTAATTATACAGTATCTCTGTTTAGTGATTTAACTAAACGTGTTACCTTGCAGAATTTATTCCATGATGGTGGTTTTAGTAATATGGGCGTTAGTGATGCCGTTATGAGTACCTTCATGAACGAAGACTAAAAAATAAAATTAATATTGAGATAAAGCCACCCTTAAAACGGTGGCTTTTTTGTTAGCGAAACTCAGATTTATAAAGTTGTTTACAACGCATATGACTTTATAGGTTTCACTAACCCCGCTTAAGAACAGAATCTGAATTTTACTGAATAACTAAATAGCCAAAATCTTAATTTTTGTTATCCGTTTATTTACTTTTGTGTTATGCAGTTAGCGTTTTCATTTATTATTCCCGTATATAATCGTCCAGATGAGATTGAAGAACTTTTACAAAGTTTTGAGACTTTAGGAGACGTTATACCTTTTGAAATTGTAATTGTAGAAGATGGCTCAACAATACCCTCAAAAGGCATTGTTGATACTTATAAAAACAAACTAAACATATCGTATTTCTTTAAAGAAAACTCAGGCCCAGGAGATTCAAGAAATTATGGTATGAAACACGCCCAAGGCAATTATTTTATTATTTTAGATTCCGATTGTATTTTGCCTAAGCAGTATTTAAAAATAGTAAGCCAAAGCCTTAAAGAACATTATGTAGATTGTTTTGGAGGTCCAGATGCGGCCCATAAATCGTTTACAAATCTTCAAAAAGCTATTAATTTTTCAATGACTTCTTTTATGACCACAGGAGGCATTAGAGGAAATAAGAGTAGCGTTAATAAATTTCAGCCACGAAGTTTTAATATGGGATTGTCAAAAAAAGCTTTTTTAGATTCAAAAGGTTTTGGACGTATTCACCCTGGCGAAGATCCAGATTTATCTATTAGATTATGGAATTTAGGCTATAAAACCATGTTAATATCAGAAGCTTATGTATATCACAAACGGCGTATTTCTTGGCGTAAGTTTTATAAACAAGTTAATAAGTTTGGGCTAGTTCGACCAATTTTAAATAAATGGCATCCACCAACAAAAAAAGTAACCTATTGGTTTCCAATACTTTTTAGTTTAGGCTTAATTGTTTCCGTATTGTTGTGGTTTCTTGATTTTAAATGGCCATTAATGGGCTATATATTGTACTTTGTCGTAGCATTTATATTGGCTTTGTCGAATACTAAAAGTTTAGTTGTTTCATTTTTGGTAATACCAGCAATTTTAGTGCAGTTTTTTGGATATGGATATGGCTTTTTAAAGTCTACATTTGCTGTTTCAATTTTAAACAAAGAACCAGAAATACATTTCCCTGAGCTATTTTTTAAATCGAAATGATAAAAAAGTTAAAATCAGAAATATTAACCTCAATTAAAAATAAAAGAATCAATGTGTTTCTTCTATTTTTACTATTTGCATTTATTATTTTATTATTTACGAAGTTATCTAAAACGTATACCAATACTTTAGCTTTTGATATTGAAAAACTAAATGTTCCTCAAGAAAATATTATTATAAATGATTCGGTAAAACTAAATATTACATTAAAAACACATGGTTTTAAATGGCTTAACTATTATATATCAAAGCCAAAAATCAAAATAGATTTCAGTAAAGATGTTTACAAGAAAGAAGATGTTTTTGTTTGGAATAAATCTAAAGCATATTTAAATAATACACAATTTGATAAACAAGTCGAGTTACTGAATTTATCACCAGACACACTAATGTTTAGATATGGAGTTAATTTGGTTAAAAAAGTTCCCATTAAGCTAAATGCTAGTCTAAGTTTTATCCAAGGTTATGATATGTCTAATACATTAACTTCTGTACCAGATTCTGTTAATGTTATTGGCCCTAACATCATAGTATCAAAAATTGATTTTATAGAAACAGAGCCCGTTGTTTTAAGCGATATTAGGGCACATGTATCAGAAACAGTAAAACTAAAATTACCTGAAAATAATTCAGATTTAAAATTGTCTAGCAGTGAAGTTATTTTAGAAGCTACAGTTGAAAAGTTTACTGAAGGTACTTTAAAGGTTCCTATAAACATAGTCAATACACCAAAGGAGATAACACTAAAATACTTTCCAAAAGAAGTTAGCGTTTCATATTATGTAAGCTTAAGTAATTTTAAAAGTATTACAAGTAAAGATTTTAAAGTAATTTGTGATTACGCTAAGACTAATGAAAATCAATCTTTTTTAGCTCCAGAATTGGCTAAAACCCCAGATATAGTGAAAAATGCAAAAATTAGCCAACAGCGCATCGAATTTATAATTACAAAATGATTATAGTAGGACTTACAGGAGGTATAGGAAGTGGTAAAACAACCGTAGCAAAAGCATTTAAGGCTTTAGGCGTTCCAGTTTATATAGCAGATGAAGAAGCTAAAAAACTCATGAATAAGTCAAAAATCATCAAACGAAAACTCAATCAACTATTTGGAGAAAAGGCTTATGTTGATGGTAAACTGAACAAACCATTTATTGCTAATATTATATTTAATGATAAAACCTTTTTGCAAAAAATGAATGCCATTATCCATCCAAGAGTAGCAAAACATTTTAAAAAATGGGTGTTAAAACAAGAAGCACCCTATGTTATTAAAGAAGTTGCTATTCTGTTTGAAAATAATGGTCATCACGCATGCGATTATGTGATTACAGTAACTGCTCCTAAAGCATTAAAAATTGAGCGTTTACTTGAGCGTGATGATACATCTAAAGAAAAGATAGAAGCTATTATGAAAAATCAATGGACAGATGCCGAAAAGGTTAAACTTTCAGATTTTGTGATTGATAATACCTCTCTCCATGAAACTAAATCACAAGTGCTTGAAATTCATCAAGAAATAAGCAATAGATTTTAAAATTTAACATTTTTGTTAATGTAAGGTTAAAAGGTAAGTGTGCTAAATGTTAAAATGTTAATTTTGAATGATGAGCAAAAGAATATTCATCCTATTAATAATACTAATGAGCTTATCACTTATAGGTATTATTTCTATTCAAGCTTATTATATTAATGATTCGGTTAATAACGAAAAGGAACGATTTAAATTTAATGTCAAAACAGCATTAAGTTATGTTTCTAATACGATTGAAGATAACGAATCAGAAAAGTACTTTGCAAAGTATTTAAGCTTAGATAGTGATGAAAAAACAGATGAAGATGCTATTTCACAATTGCTAATTTATCAGAAAAACAATAGTACCAAAGAAACGCTCATTTATAGAAGTAATGTTTTAGAAGAAAACTATAAGTTATCTTCTTCGCTCTTTGACATTGGTTTAGATAGCCTTGATATAAAGAATATAATAGGGAGTTCAACCGCTGAGATTTATAGTAATACAGAGTTTTCTGAAAAAGATATAAAAAGCCCTATTTCAAAGATTATTAGAAGTGGTAGTTTAGATGAAGCACAACGCCTAAGTTTTGAAAGGAGTTTTAAGGAAATTTCAAAACGAACACCAGTACATAAACGTGTTTCAGAAAGTGAAATTAGAGAACTATTATCTAATAGGCTTAAAAAGGATGGTATAGATATCGATTTTGAGTTTGCTATTTATAGTAGTGATTTAGCAACAAAAGTGCGAAGTTATAATTTTGAAAATGACATAAAATCAACGTTTAGTGTGCCTATTTTTTATGATGAAAATAATCAAAGTCTTTATAAGCTGTTAGTGAATTTTCCAGATGACAGAAAGTTTATTCTATCTGGTGTTATTGGTATGATTTTATTGTCCATTGTTTTTACATCTATTATTATACTTGCTTATACAAGTGCTTTGTTTCAATTGGTTAAGCAACGTAAGATTTCCGAAATAAAAACAGATTTTATAAATAACATGACGCATGAATTTAAAACGCCTATAGCCACTATTAATTTGGCTTTAGATGCAATTAGAAATCCGAAAGTTATTGACGATAAGAGTAAAGTATTGCGTTACCTTACCATGATAAAGGAAGAAAACAAACGGATGCATGCACAGGTTGAAAACGTATTAAGAATATCTAAATTAGAAAAGAACGAATTAAATATTAGTAAGGATAGAGTGGAGTTACACGACTTAGTCGAAGACGCTATAACACATGTTGAACTTATAGTAGAAAATAGACAAGGTTATATTAAAACTTTTTTTGATGCTGAACAATCATCGGTTTTAGCTAATGAAACACACTTTACTAATGTTATTGTTAATATCCTGGATAATGCCATTAAGTATTCTCCAAATGCACCTAAAATTGAAGTGTATACAGAAAATGTAGGCACCAATATTTTGTTGAAATTTAAAGATTACGGCAGTGGTATGAGTAAAGCGGCTGTCAAAAAAGTGTTCGAAAAATTTTATAGAGAGCACACGGGAAATATTCATAACGTAAAGGGTCATGGCTTAGGTTTGGCTTATGTTAAACGAATTGTAGAGGACCATCAAGGTCATGTATCAGTAGAATCAGAAAAAGACAAAGGAAGCACTTTTATTATAAAGCTTCCGTTAATATCATAATTATGGAAGAGCACAAAAAACGAATATTATTAGTAGAAGACGATCCTAATTTTGGAACCGTTCTTAAGGATTATTTAATGATGAATGATTACGAAGTTACTCATGCCAAAAATGGTATGGAAGGTTTTGAAAAATTTAAGAAAGACGATTTCGATTTATGTATTCTAGATGTTATGATGCCTTATAAAGATGGGTTTACATTAGCCAAAGAGATTAGAGAAAAAAACACAGATGTACCTATTGTTTTTTTAACTGCCAAAACCATGAAAGAGGATGTGTTAAAAGGTTATAAAGTAGGAGCAGACGATTATTTAAATAAGCCTTTTGATAGCGAAGTGCTATTAATGAAAATAAAAGCAATAATGCAACGTAAAGCTACAGAAACTATATCTGATAGTAAGCAGTTTGAATTTAAAATAGGAGGTTTTGATTTGAATTCAAAATTACGTTTCTTAAAATATAATGGTGGAGAGCCTGTAAAATTATCACCTAAAGAAAATGAATTGTTACGTTTATTAGCATTACATGAAAATGATTTAATGCCTCGTGAATTAGCTTTAACTAAAATATGGCGAGATGATAATTATTTTACCTCGCGTAGTATGGATGTATACATAGCCAAATTACGAAAGTACTTAAAACTAGATGAAAAAGTAGAAATACTTAATATCCATGGAGAAGGGTTTAGGTTAGTTGTAAATACCTAAAAAAAACTTCAGTTGGCAATAATTTGATAAAACTAGCTAAATAACTATCATGGAATTATTCAACTATATCTCGATTGCCTTTTTTCATTCGTTTAAACGGCTGCAGTGCTTAGACTTCTGGACGGATTGTCCTCAGCAACCAATAAGGAACGTAGATATATAGTTTACTTATTATTTAAAGTAATTCAGTTAATAAGTATTATTACTAGCTTTTTGGCAGTATGGGCACATAGAGATCTGGAAGGTTGGAAATCATATACGTTTACTTAACCAATCTTTAAACTCATAAAAGTTTTGAGGAGCGACACCATGTCCTACAGGAAACTCAGAGTATTTGTGCTTAATACTTAGACTATTTAAAAAAGGTGCATTTTGCCTAGCCCAATCCACAGGAATGACTTGGTCCACACTTCCGTGGGAACAATAAAAATCTAAATTTGAATAGTTTCGACTTTCAATATCTTCGGGAAAAATAGCTTTGTTTACATAACCACTTAAAGCCACAATATTTTTGACTTTTTCTGGATAGGTTAAAGCCACGGCATAACTTAAAATAGCACCTTGACTAAACCCTAAAAGCGATACATTATTCTTATTAATAGGATAAACTTCAGTAGCTTCATCAATAAATTTTGATATTAAATCGCGAGATGCTTTAGCTTGTTCATTATCACTCCATTTACCTTTTTCAGCATCAAAATTAATAGCATACCAAGCATTCCCATAAGGTTGCATTTGGTAAGGTGCTCTAACCGAAACGATATATAACTCTTCAGGCAATTCATTAGCAAATGAAAATAAATCGTTTTCGTCACTACCATAGCCATGTAGCATGATTAGTAACGGTGCATTTTCTGTTAAACTAGATTCGCGAATAACGTGATGTAAAGAAAGTGACATGTCTACCATTTATTTTCCCATATTAGCAAATATTTTTTGATAGAAAGCTCCAACAAGCGGTACAGTTTGAGCTTTTCTTCCAATAGCATTTGTAAACCCATAAATAAAAAGTACAGCAAAAAACAAATAAAAACTAGAGGTTACTAACCAACTATCAAAGCTTCCTACGATATAACCCAATGCCCAGAATGTAAGCCATAAGCCTAAAGATTGTCTAATATGGAAACTAGCAAAAGTGCTTTTGTTTTTATCTTCATTGTTCAAGTAATAAGCAATTATAACGCCTATGATAGTTATATAACTTATAATGGCATTTTTTCGCCCACGTTCAATATCTTGTTTAGTCATTATTATGAGTTTAGAGCTATTTTATTATTTGATATAATACCGTAAACCTGCCCTTTTAAATATTCATTCTCAAAAATGGCATTCTTGGATTTTGAAACGATATTACTTTTTGAAAATGTATATTTTGTATCTGGATTAAAAAGTGTAATATTTAATGTGTTTCCAATGTTTATAGGAGTATTTTCTAAACCAAATCTTGATTTCCCTTTAGTTAAAAGGTCAATGGTTTTCTTTATTGTAAATAAAGATTGAAGTGCGCCAAAAGCACTTTCTAAACCAATAACACCATAGTTGGCATGGTCAAATTCTACTTTCTTTTCCTCTATATCTATAGGGTTGTGGTCAGTTGTTATCATATCGATGGTACCATCTTTTAGTCCTTCAATTAGAGCTTCCACATCATGTTGTGTACGTAATGGCGGTAGTACTTTATAGTTGGTATTAAAGTCTGTTAGTACCTCATCAGTAAAATATATGTTATGTATTGCAACACTACAAGTGACATTCAGTTTTTTCTTTTTAGCTTCTCTAATCAGTTTTACAGAAGTAGCAGTTGATATGGTTGGAATATGTAATTTACCATTAGTATACTCAAGTAAAAACAAATCGCGAGCTACTTGTAATTCTTCTGCTAAGGCGGGATTGCCTTTTAAACCAAGGGTTGTACTTGTTATGTTTTCATTCATAACCCCAAGTCCTGAAATTTTGTTTTCTTGTGGAAAGGAGCAAACCAGCCCGTTAAAATTACTTGCATATTGCAAAGCAATTTTCATAAGATTTGGATTGGAAATGGGTTTCTTATAATCGTAAAAGGCTACCGCACCTGCAGTATTCATATCGTAAAGTTCTGCCAAACCTTCACCTTTACTTCCAACGGTTAGAGCGCCAATTGGTAACAAAGTGACTGCATTATGGTTTGCTTTAGAATTGATAAATGTAATATCTGAATTGGAATCTATTACAGGATGGGTATTTGCATTTAAAGCAACCGCTGTAAAGCCAGAGGCCGCAGCTGTTTTAAGTCCATTTTTAATGGTTTCTCGTTCTTCAAAACCAGGTTCACCAAAACTTACACTACTATCAAACCAACCTTGCGAAATATGTAGATTGTTTAATGTTATTACTTGACAGTTTTTAGGAGTTTTAATTTTGCTGGCTATTTTAGCAATCACACCATTTTCAATTAATAAATCTTGAGTTGTATTATGAAACTCGCTTTTTGAATCTATTATGGTGGCCGATTTTATAAGTATGTTCATTTAAAGAGTTTTAAGATGAGCATTTCAATAATCAATAACGCTAACGCAAAAATAACAAACCATTTCCACAGCGCATTAACTTTTGTATCACTTTTTATGGTATTAAATATTTCTGTAATGGAATTGCTAAGGTTTATATTGTATGAATTAGCAAGATTTCTATAAGTCAAATCACTTTCATTTCTATTATAATTATAACTCACATTTTTAACGGTTTCATTTTTGTTGGTTATGATATATGTTGCTGCAATAGAAGGGCTTTCAGAAGTGTTTATTATAACTTTATTGTTAAAATACTGTTGCTTTGGTATAATATTTACGGCATCACTTACTAGGGATAAAATAGCATCTTGCTGTAATTGTGTTTCTACATCATAACTATTTTCTTCACCAATGGTATAATACAATTCAGGGATCCTAAAACTTTGTTTTGCAATATTATAAAGTGTTGGAACAATTAATGGCGAATTTTTAAAACTAGAATTTTTAGTATTTAGGGCAGAAGTAAAGACAAAACTATTTTTGCTTTGTCCCAAGAATAGTTTGCCATCTTCAAATTGTAAAACGGAGGTTATTCTATTTGAAGAGATATTATAAAAATTGTTCACTTTTGGGTATTGAAAATTTTTAACTTGTTTCTCAAAAACACCGTTGTTATAAATGGGATGTGAATAGTTAATTGTAGTTATGTGTTTTTCAGATGAAACTAAATCACTAAAATTAGTATTGTAATTATTTAATAACTGATTGTATGATGTTTTATTAATAGCTCTTGAAGGGATAATAATTAACGAGCCACCTTGATTGGTAAATTGTTTTAAAGCTGAAGTTAATGCTATGGGAATAGTTTTTAATTCGTTTAAAACAATAAGATGCTGCGCGTCTATTAAGTTATAATTTAATTGATTGTCTTGAACTGAAGTATAATTAAATTCTCCTTTGGTATAAATACGTTTTAAAAAGGAATCATCAGTGGCATTAATGGTTAAAACTTTAATTTTGGAGGCATTATTAAAATTGAAAAATAAACTATTATCAAACTGTAAGTTTGTATCGCTTATAGTTATCTTTCCATTTATAACTTCGTTTACTGGAAGTGTAAAAGTAGTTTCTGCGTCTTTGCTAATGGCTACAGATGTTTTTGCAATAAGGACATCATCATTATAAAGTGAAACGGGTAAATTTTCAACAGTATCACCATTGTTTTTTAAGTGTACTTTTAATTCGATTGAAGTCGCGGTAGTTTTCGAAATAAAAGCACTATCAATTGAAATATTGTTTGTGTTTATTGGTTTTAGTTTTACAAAATATAAGTTAGTTAACGAATCCGTTATCGGGTAAAAATTAGATTCATCTTGCTGAAAATCAGAGATAAAAACCAAGTTTTTTAAGGCGTTTTTTTCATTGCTAAAAAATGTTTGACTCTTTAATAAAGCTGCTTCTGTAGTTAGTTGGTTTGATGAATAGCCTAACTGTAATAAATCATTTTTGAGAGCTTTTATACTAGTTTTTTTATAGACGTTATTATTCGTAATTACGGATATTTCATCGCTATTTGGCACATGACTAATAATATCTTGAACGGCACGTTTTAAAAGTTCGCCTTCATTGCCTTTAGCTTGCATACTAAACGAATTATCTAAATAAATAACAGTTTCTTTTTTTGCTTTAAAAGTATTGACTTTAGAGATAAATGGCTCTGCAAAAGCAAAAACAAGGGCAGCTAAAAGCAATAACCTGGTACAAAGAATTAACCATTTTTTTATTACCGAACTTTTACGGGTTTGCATGGTGGCTTCTTTTAAAAAAGCGACATTGGTAAAATCTATTTTTTGGAATTTACGTAATTGAAATAAGTGAACAATAATGGGGATGAGCAGTAAAAATAATGCGTAAAGAAGTTCTGGGTGTTTAAACTGCATATCTTTTTTAGATTGAACAAATATAGAAAATGCAAATGAATTTATAAACCTACTTTTAAGCAATTAACAAAAGAATACATAATCGTCAATAGCTTTCATTTCTAATTTGTTAACATAACTTTTAATTTCTTTTTGAGAATTTTTATTGGCAACGGTAATAATACTTTGTGGGTTTTTAAGAGTTTTTAAATAACTAAAAGGTTTCAATATATTGCCATAAATATCTCTGCCAATTTTATTTGGATTATCACAAATCCACTCAAAAGGAATATCTCTTTTAATCAGCGCTTTAGCTATAGATTTTCCTTTGTTTCCTGCACCCCAAACCACAAGGGTTTTATTTGGATTATAATCCAATTCTAAAAAGTAATGTAGTTTTAAGTCTATAAAATGATTTTTAGCATAATTCACATGCGTTCTAGAAGTACGATAGCTATAATCCCTCCAATCATGTAAAACGGTATCACATGGAATACACTTAAATTGGTGTTTGTAAAATCGAAATGCCAAATCATAATCCTCAGGATATCTGTCGGGATTAAACGCATTACAAGTCATTAAATCTTCTCGATGAATCATCCAACACGGTGATGGAATGACACATTCTTTATAAATTTCAGAATAATTATTTCCAGATTTAGTTAATTCGTTTAACCAAATTTCATAACTTTTATAACCTTCTTTTATACCTTCCTCAGAAAAATAATTGACCAAACCAATAGCAATATGTTGTTTTCCGAATTTTAATAAATTAGTTGATAACACCTCTAATTTTTTTGGATACATAATATCATCGCTATCCATTCTCGTTATAAACTCCCCTTTACTTTTAGAAAAAGCTAATTGCAAAGCATCAATAATCCCGTTACCAGAATTTTTTATGAGTTTTATTCTGTTGTCATGTTCAGCAAATTGTTTTACAATAGTATAGCTATTATCTGTTGAAGCATCATCGATAATGAGTAATTCCCAGTTGGTATAGGTTTGATTTTGTATAGATAGCAAACAGTTACTTATAAAAGCTGTTGTATTCTTAAAAGGAATTAATATGCTTATTAAAGGTTTTTGCATCTTGCGAATTTAACAAAACCTTAAGAAGAAAGCATGTAACATAATAGTAATTTCGGCGTCAATTAATGATATATCATATAAAAAAGACTTAAATGAACACAAAAATTCTTTCCGCATCATTGATGGTTGGCATTTTGCTGGCCAGTTGTAATTCAACAAAGCGTACGACTAATGATTTAGCAACAAGTTTACCTATTGAAACGTCAATAAATTTAACAAACATTAGTAATGATAAAGCACCAGTAACTATTAATCCTGGTCGTTTTACACTAGAAACCGTAACATATAGGTTACCAAGAGTTATTCCAGGAACCTATTCTGTGAGTGATTTCGGAAAATATATAGACGATTTTAAAGCTATTGATTATAGTGGCAATGAAATGCAAGTTAATAAAGTGGACTCAAATACATGGTCTATTGCTAATGCAAAGCAATTAGATAAAATCACCTATTCAGTTAATGATACTTACGATATTGAAGTTGCTGGAGGTATAGGTAAAGATACGCCATTCTCGCCAGCAGGAACCAATATTGAACCTAATAATTATGTATTAAATCTACATGGCCTTATTGGATATTTTGATACTTTAAAAAATAATCAATACAAATTGGATGTAACAGCACCTGCTGATTTTGTTCGCACATCTGCATTACAAAATATAAGCTCTAAAACAAGCGAAGATGGTAAAAGTGTAACTTCTAGTTATTTTGCTCCAAGATATTTTGATATAACGGATAACCCAATGATGTATGGTAACTTAGATGTTGAAGAATTTCAAGTGGGTGCTATTAAAATTGTTTTAAGTGTATATTCGCCAAATAAAGTGCATACCGCAGCATCACTTAAGGAAACGGTTTTTAACATGATGCAAGCTCAAAAAACATATTTGGGTGATATAAATTCTACCTCTCGTTATGATATTTATTTATATCTATCTGATGGTAAAGACGATTCTCCAAAAGGGTTTGGTGCTTTAGAGCACCATACATCTACAGTTGTGGTATTATTAGAATCTATGGATAAAGCAGCTTTGGCATCTAGTATGATTGATGTGGTTTCCCATGAGTTTTTCCATATTGTAACCCCTTTAAGTGTACATTCTGAAGATGTACATTACTTTGATTATAACGATCCAACATTCTCAAAACATTTATGGATGTATGAGGGCGTTACGGAATATTTTGCAACCTTATTCCAAGTTAACCAAGGGCTGGTTGAAGAATCGGATTTTTTCAATAAGGTTATGACTAAAATTCAACGTTCAAAGCGTTTAAATGATACTATGAGTTTTACCATAATGAGTGAAAATGTTTTAAAAGCTCCTTATAAGGATCAGTATTTAAATGTTTATCAAAAAGGAGCCTTAATAGGCATGTGTATAGATATTTTAATGCGAGAAGAAAGTAATGGAAACAGAGGTATTTTATCTTTAATGAAAGAGCTATCTAATAAATATGGAAAAAATAAGCCTTTTGAAGACGATAAGCTTATAGATGAAATTGTAGCAATGACTTACCCCTCTCTAGGAGAGTTTTTCAATACTCATGTTATAGGCGATACACCAATAAACTATAATGAGTTTTTTGAAAAAGTAGGATTAGAGATAGGAGAAGGTAAAGTAGAAACTAACTATATATTAATGAATGGAGCACCTATTATTAGTGGTGATCCACAAAAAGGCACCATCTTTTTTACTGATGCTGTATTAGCAAATAGTTTTTGGGCTGAACAAGGTGCGCAAGCTAACGATGTTATTAAAACAATTGATGGGACTAATGTAACATTACAAAACGCAAACCAAGTTCTACAGAAAGTATTTGGTTGGAAACCGGGGAAAGATGTTGAGGTTAAACTAGATAGAAATGGCGAGGAGATTCTTATAAAAACTACTGTAACTAAAACCTATACTACAGGAAAAGGTATCATGGAAAAAGCAGATGCTACCGATGCTCAAAAAGCATTACGTAAAGCTTGGATAAAAGGCTAATTCTGTTTTGAGTTACAATTTAGGATTAACGATTGATAGGCTATTAGTTTATCAATCGTTTTTTTTTAGGCTTAACAAACTTAAAACCCTTCAAAAACACCAAGACCAAATAAAGCAAAATCGTATTTAACAGGGTCGTTTTTGTCTAGTTTTCTTAAACTTGTGTCTAATTCAAATAGAGCTTTGCCGTCATTTTGTTTTCGTTTTAACAAGTTTAATTTTCTAGCAACATTACCTGAATGGACATCTAAAGGACAGGAAAGTTGGCTAGGTGATAGACTTTCCCAAATACCAAAATCTACACCAGTTTTATCGTTTCGTATCATCCAACGCAGAAACATGTTAATGCGTTTTGCTGCTGAATTTTTTAGAGGATCACTCACGTGTTTTTGAGTCCTTGGCAAATGTTTAATTTCAAAAAAAGCAGTTTTAAATTTTGAAATGGATTTTTGAAGGGAGTCTTTCTCGGCGTGTTTGGTAAAAACAGATTCTAAACCATTATAATTCTTATAAATATACTGAAGCGATTTAATAAACTGTATGCAATCATGTCCATTAAATGTTCTGTGTACAAAGGGTTGTAGCTTTTCTAAATCGTTTTTTTGATGATTTATAACAAAATCAAAAGGCGCATTATCTAGTAAATGCATAAGTTTATTGGCATTATTAATAATACTTTTTCTATTACCCCAAGCAATGGTTGCTGTTAAAAAGGCAGATATTTCAATATCTTCTTTTTTAGTAAATAGATGTGGAATTTGAATAGGGTCACTTTCAATAAACTTTGGATTATTGTACTGTTCGACTTTACGGTCTAGAAAATCTTTTAATTCTAGGGTATTCAGTTTATTAGTCACTTACTAATTGTTTTCATAGCAAAAGTAATAACTGTTTTGTAATTTAAGGAACGTAAAAGAAAATATAAACTTATTCTATTCTAATATAATTTTCTGCCAGAATGCGATCACCATTTTCATCAAGTTCAATTTGATTAAAAGTATTTTCATTTAAAATAAGTTCAAAGTGGAACTCATTACTTTTCTCAATAGCTTTGTTCATGGAGTTTGAACCATAAACTATGGTTTCAACAAGTGTGCTATCAGTGGTTTTGTAGTTTCCATATCCAAACCAATCGGTTGAATCTTGTTTGTTTAATCTGCTCCACATAACTTTATTAGGAGAATAGATTTTAATTTGTTTATATGTATCACTACTCATAAACGAATCGGATACTTTATTATCCAAATAATTATAATAACCAACCATTTGCCATACACCAACAAGACTATGTTTATCATTATTTTCTATGGTCACTTTATTATCAAGCATTTTATCATTTTTACATGATATTAGAATTAGCGCAACTATAAAATAGGTAAAAAAATATCTCATAATAGTCAAATTTAGTAGTTAGAAAAGATCTTCTCTAAGTTACAAAAAAATATAACACCCTCATTATTAGATGTGTGCTTTTTTTGAAATAGAAAAGGAGGATTTATGTTTGAACTTTAGGAGATATAAATTAATTTACAATATTTCCATCAACCATGGTTAGCTTTCTATCAGCTAAATTGGCCAATTCTTCATTGTGGGTTACAATGACAAAGGTTTGACCAAACTCATCACGTAGCTTAAAAAATAAACTGTGTAAATTTTCAGCAGATTCACTATCTAAATTACCAGAAGGTTCATCAGCAAAAATTAAATCAGGATTATTTATTAGTGCTCTTGCAACGGCAACACGCTGTTGTTCACCCCCAGAAAGCTCATTGGGTTTGTGGTTGTAACGATTTGATAGGCCTAAAAAATCCAAAAGCTCTTTAGCATGTTTTTCAGCTTCAGTTTTTTTTACTCCTTTTATAAAAGCTGGTAAGCATACATTTTCAATAGCAGTAAATTCTGGTAATAATTGGTGAAACTGAAATATAAAGCCAATATGTTCATTTCTAAATTTGGCTAAAGCTTTATCGTTAAGGACATTTATTTTTGTATTATTTATATTTAACTCAAAATTTTCATTCGAAGTTGCTTTGTCCAATGTTCCTAATATTTGTAGCAAAGTTGTTTTTCCAGCCCCCGAAGCACCAACAATAGAAACGATTTCGCCTTTTTTAATATGGATATTCACACCTTTTAAAACCTGTAAATCACCGTAGTATTTATGTATGTTTTTTGCTTGAATCATTTGTAATAAATAATAGCTGTGAATTTACTACTTTAAGCCGTTATGTACAATTAAGATTGCTTTTTATTGTAAAGTCCATTTTAAGCTTTATATTTATTTAAAAAAAATCTATGCCTTATAAAAGTTTTGAAGAATATAGTCTGCAAGTTACTGATGATGTAAAACAACGTTATAAAAATATAATTAAAGATTTAGGAGAAGACACCAAACGCGAGGGGCTTTTAAAAACACCAGAGCGTGCTGCCAAAGCTATGCAGTTTTTAACTCAAGGTTACGACCAAGATCCTGTTGAAATTCTTAAGGCAGCCATGTTTAAAGAGTCTTATAATGAAATGGTTATTGTAAAGGATATAGAACTTTATTCGCTTTGCGAACATCATATTTTACCATTTTTTGGTAAAGCCCATATTGCTTACATACCCAATGGTTATATTGTAGGCTTAAGTAAATTACCTAGAATTGTTGATGTTTTTGCTAGGCGATTACAGGTTCAGGAGCGTTTAACGGAACAAATTTTAGATTGTATTAATGATACTTTGAAACCTCAAGGTGTAGCTGTGGTTATTGAAGCCTCTCATATGTGTATGATGATGCGTGGTGTACAAAAACAAAATTCTATTACTACAACATCTGGATTTAGAGGACAGTTTGAAAAAATTGAAACTAGAAATGAATTTTTGAAGTTGATAGGAAAGTAGATTTGGTATGTTTCTTGTTTGTAGTTAGGTGTTAAAAATGACTTAATGAATAAATACAAAAAATTAGTACTTGGCATTGTTCTAGATGCCGTAGGATATGTGTCTTTTGTTATTCCTGGTATTGGTGAGTTTACAGATATTGTTTGGGCACCGGTTTCGGGTTGGTTAATGACTAAACTTTATAAAGGGAAACCTGGAAAAATAGCTGGTGTAGTTACCTTTATAGAAGAGGCTTTACCTGGATTTGATGTCATACCTACATTTACATTAATGTGGTTATATACTTATGTTTTTAAAAAGAAATAAATTAATCTTCTTCTGGAAATGTAATATGCTGATAAGCTCCTAAATCTGGAGAAACTGTTCTATTTACATTTAGAATGTCAAAAGGAATCTGAGTTGCAAAAGATCCTAAACCTTGATTTATGGCTGCAGAATCATCACCTATAATGAATTCATTCAAATCGGCGTCTTTAAAATTAGGGTCTTCATTAAATATATTGCCTTCATATTTTGAGGTATCACTTAAATTATAATTAGGCCCTGTAAAATTATTATTCGAGTCTCGAAAACGAATTAAAGAATTGGAAAACTTAAAATTGAAAACCACAGACTCATCTTCAATTTCATCTAATAAAATTTCTGGATTGTCATTTCCATAGATAATACAATTATTAAAATTAGCTTCAGTTAAATCTGCTATTGTTGCGTTATTGTCTTCATCCAAAACAAAATTGTTCAATAAAACAGCAGGAAATTGTCTAAAACCATTATTCCAATAATTTGCAATTGTAGAATGTGTAAAATTATACTTCCCACCTAAGGTTCCTGCAAATGATGATAAACCAGAATTATTAATAACTACATTTCCCCCAGCAATGGATGTGTTTCTTCCTAAAACCCCAAAACTTGCAGAATTATAGACTTGTGTATTTGTAATGGTGAGTTTATTGGATGCTTCATCTGGATTTCCATCGCATAAAATACCAATGTTAGCATTTTTTATAGTAGCATAATTTATAGTGTTATTAACGCTACCATCTAAAAGCCAAATAGTTCCCCATTGTCCCGGGACATCTGAGAAGTTAGGTTCTAAACGATCACCTTCAAAGATGACTTCGTTTTCAAGTAAGTTACGGTCATTACTAAATGTACCATTTACATGAATTGATGCTGCATTAGAAACTATAATACCTGAATTTTCATGAAAATGTAAACGTGAACCGGCCTGGATAGTTAAGGTTTCGTTAGGTGGTACGGCAGCGAATCCGTAAATAACATAAGGCTTTTCGTTTGTAAAAGAGAGTTCTGTAGATAATAATTCACGTCCTTGTAGTTCAGTTTCAATTAATTCACCACCAATATTAAGTGTTAATGTTTCTATAATTTTTGTAGTATTATCTCTGTCTGGGTAAATAAATATGGCATCTTGGACGAGGGTTACTAATTCTACTTTTTGTTGATTTGACCCGCTATCAAATTCGATTTGATCAGTATATAAATAAGTACCATCTGGATTTGGAAAATTATTTATATCTATGGTGGATTCAACAAAAATAAATAAGCTGTCTTCTGCTAATATTTCTATATTTTCAAAAGTCTTTCCAGAAATTCCGTCAACATTCAATCTATAATTTGAAGTTTCTCCTAAAGCTAACCTTACGGAAGGAATAGAAATATCATCATCACTTCTATTATATACTTTTAAATTATAAGTACTGGATCCAATATTGGTAAAAACCGTATCTAAATAAACCGTATCTTTTGAAAACTGAAGACTTCCGGTACTTGGTGAAAATTCAAAATCTTTACGGCAAGAACTCCAAAGCATTAAAAATCCTAGTGTGATTATAAAGTATAAATAACGTTTCATTAAAATGATGGGTTTTGAACGATAAAAATATAACTTTTGAAATTATGATTTAGTATGTTATGGGTGAATTAATAAAATAAATCAACTATTTCTTTTGTAATTCTTGTTGGACGTCCGCTTTTAGCATTCATAAAGCACCATTTAGTTTCGGATTTTGCTAGCAATTTGTTTGTGTTTTCATTATACATTTCAACAATCCGAGTACTGGTTAAGCCCTCGGACTTTTCAACATAGGTTTTAATTTTTATAAGGTCGTTTAAAAATGCAGCACTTTTATATTCAATAAAATGTGACATTAAAAACCAACTGTATTGGGTTTGTATATCTTCAGAAGCTTTTGATTGCCAATGTGCTTTTGCTATATTTTGAACCCATTGGACATAATGCACATTATTTACATGGTTTAAATCGTCTATGTATTCTTTAGTTACTACTAAAGTTATTTCGTATGTATTCATTCTAAAATAAATGAGACTATGTTATACCAATTTAATTATGAAATGTAGCATAACCAAATTGGTATAAAAAATGCAAAAGTAAGGCATTCTTATTACTTAACCCTAAAATATTACTTTTAGAAAGCCTCAAATCTTTCTATTCAGGCTACAATAATTCTCGAAGCATTTTTACAGCAGTTTCTGCAGTAATATCTCTTTGAGGAGAACCGAACATTTCATAACCTACCATAAATTTCTTAACGGTTGCACTTCTTAATAACGGGGGATAAAAGCTCATATGCCAGTGCCAATGTTTGTTTTCATTGCTATCTGTTGGTGCTTGATGGATACCACTAGAATAAGGGAACGACGTATTAAATAATTTATCATAGGCTTTAGTGATAACCGAAATGGCTTCGCCATATTGTAAAGTATCATTATCATTCATCTCTAATATGTTTGCTTGTTGTTTTTTAGGAACAATCATAGCTTCAAAAGGCCATATTGCCCAAAATGGAACTAAAACTACAAATTCATCATTTTCAAGAATAATACGTTCTTGTTTTTCTAATTCTTGTGCTAGATAGTCACCTAATAGACTGCTGTTGTTTTTATTATAGTAGTTTAGTTGTTGTGTGTTTTTCTTATCAACTTCATTAGGTAGTGTTGATTGACTCCAAATTTGTCCATGTGGATGTGGATTGCTACAGCCCATAACAGCACCTTTGTTTTCAAATATTTGAATGTAATTAATATTTGGGTTTTTAGCTAATACTGCATATTCTTTTTGCCATGCGAATACAACTTTTTGAATTTCACTAGGGGACATATGAGCTAAACTTTTTGAGTGGTCTGGGCTAAAACATATCACCTTACATATACCAGTTTCACTTTGTGCTAATAGAAGTCTATCATTAACATTAAATGATTTTGAATCACTTTGAAGTGCGGCGAAATCGTTAGTAAAAACAAATACATCTTTATATTTTGGATTTATTTCACCGTTAATTCTTGTGTTTCCTGCGCATAAATAACATGTTTTATCATATGTTGGTCTCGCTTCATTTGAAATAGCTTCATTTTGTCCTTGCCATGGTCTTTTTGCTCTGTGTGGTGATACTAAAACCCATTCGCCAGTTAATATATTAAAACGTTTATGCGAATAATCTTGTAAATCGGTATTCATTTCTAAATTATATTATTGTTAATTATTTTACTAAGCGTGTACCTTCCGAAAGTTCTATAAAGTAAACAGAACATAATTTATTAAAGGTGTTATTATAAGCATTACAGGCAAATTCAGTAAATGCTTTTGCTTCACTTTTGGCTACTAAATTAATTGTGCAACCGCCAAAACCACCACCCATCATTCTTGCACCTAATACATTGTCATTAGATTTGGCTAGGCCTACTAAAAAATCTAATTCGTCACAACTTACTTTATATTGATGCTGTAATCCATTATGTGATTGAAAAATTAAAGCCCCTAAGGTTTCCAAATCGTTATCTTCAATAGCTTTTGAAGCCATAACAGCTCTATTGTTTTCTTGTATGACATAAAGAGCCTTTTGAAAATTTTCTGGAGTTACTTTATCTTTTATGGTTTCCAAATCTATTACTGTTGCATCTCTTAGTGCTTTTACACCCAACATTTCAGCAATACTTTCGCAAGCAGAACGTCTATCATTATAAGCGCTATCAGATAAACTATGTTTAACATTGGTGTTAATTAGCATTAATTGATGATCTTTAAAATCTATTTCATACGATTTAGATTGAATGGTTCTACAGTCTAAGAGTAATGCGTTGTTTTTTATACCAAACATACTGGCATATTGATCCATAATACCACATTTAACACCAACATAATTATGTTCGGCTTTTTGTGATATTAATATCATTTCGTGTTTTGTAAGCTCTAAATTAAAAAGTGTATTTAAACCAAAAACCACACTGTTTTCTAATGCAGCTGATGATGACATACCGGCACCACCAGGGATATTACCTTTAAAAACAATATTAAAGTTATCTACTACTTTGTTTCGATTTTGAATTTCGGCGACAACTCCAAATACATAGTTTTCCCAACTTCCTTCAGCTGAAGGTTTTAATTTATCTAAAACAAATTCAATTTTACTATCCATATCTAAAGCATAAGCAGTAGAAATGCCTGCGTTTGTTTTTTGAATAGCTGCTGCTATACCTTTATCTACTGCAGCTGGAAATACAAATCCATCATTATAATCGGTGTGTTCGCCAATAATATTAATTCTTCCAGGCGAAAAAATTAAAAGCGGTTCTGTTTTAAATGTTTTTATAAATGTTTCTTTTACATCATTAATTAATTTAACACTCATATTAACTCTTTGCTTTAGTTGTTATTTAATTTTTAGGTTCCACGTAAGATTATAGATGTCATTAGCATTTAAAACTTTTAAACCTATTTTATTATTAAAACTATCAGAAACGCCAGTTGTGGGTTCAATAGCTATAGTATTAGATTTAGGAGGTGTATAGAGTTGTAAAAAATTATTTTTTACAGAAGAAGAAATCAATAATTGATATTTTGGTGTAATAAATGTTATGTTATTTGAGTCTAATATCCAGCAATCATCTAATTGCTTATCCTTAATTTCGAATGTGTTTATTAACTCTATATTTTCAATACCAGTTGTAATGTTTCTGTCTCCAATAATTATTTTTTGTGAGCTAATAAAATTTAGAGAACTATTGTATAAATTGTCACTTAAAAAATAGGGATGCCATCCAATTGTAAACGGAAATGCTTTAGAGCTCGTATTTTTTACTGAGACATTCAGACTAAAATCAATATCTGAAAAAATATACTCTAATTGAATTTTATACGTGTAAGGAAAACCAATTGAATTACTAGTTTCGTTATATTCTAACTTAATTGAAGCGAAATCTTTATAAATAACTTTTTCAATGACTTGGAAGGTTTTATTGTAAACTAAGCCATGTATAGCATTGTTTTCTTCTTCTTGATTTTTCTCTAACTGATATACTTTATCTTCAAAGGGATATGTTCCATCCTTTATTCTGTTTGCAAAAGGAAATAGAATAGAAGAAGCATAAGAACTATTATATTTTAAAGGGGTTAAATCTTCAATTAATGTATGTCCCTTTAAAGTTAAACTCTGTAAACTAGCACCATCATTTAGGGAAATTTTAGCGTACAGTTTTTTTTTAGGATTTTCTATTGCTAAAAAGTTTAAATCTTTGTTTTGTGTAATGCTAAACATTCATATAGATTATAATGAGTTTCTAACTATTAAATCATTTGGGTTTTCTATTTGTAGTGTATCTTTATTCAATATCATTTCAGCTAAGCGTTTCCCCATACTTTTAAAATCTGTGGAAATAGTGGTAATACCTCCTTCTACTATCTCTTTAAGTAGTGTGTCGTTATATGATATGACTCCAATATCTTTTGATAGAGTTAATTTGTCTTGTTTCATTTTTTTAATAACTCTTAGTAATATTTTATCATCGGGTATTATATATAATTCGCCTTTTTCTAAATTTTTATTTTGAAATGAGTTAATAACTTCAAATGGAAACTTGTGTTCTTTACAGAATAAAGTAAACCCTTTAAGAATACCTTGTGGTTGTTTGTCTTCTGGAAAAATTAAAACTAGTTTTTTATATTCTTCTATTAAATCAAGGGCTTTGTTGAGATTGTTATAAAGCGCTTTTTCAAAATTTTGATATACTGCGGGATAATGAGACAAGTCTTCATGAATTTGATCTAAAATGTAAACTTTACCATTGGGAAGCTTTTGTATGTCTTCATTTGTATTACTCAAATTAGCAGGCATTATTACATAGTAATTATATACTCCTAAATTGTCATTAATGAGTTTGCTGAAAATATTTTTGTTAAAATGATGAAAATAAATATCAACTTGAATATTGCTCCCCATACTTTCTAAAAACGAGTTGTATAAATCTTCTTTAAATGAGTTAAGTTCATCAAAAAGCAGAAATATTTTTTGGGTGACGTTTACATTTTCACTTGATATATAATAACCTTTACCCACGACAGATTGTATAATACCTCTGTTTTTCAACTCGTTAAAAGCCATCAATACGGTATCTCTAGAAAGCTTATGGTCGTTTTTAATTTTATTAATTGAGGGTATTTGGTCTCCTTTTTTTAAAACACCAGAAATTATTAATTCTTCTATTGAATTAATAATTTGTTTGTATTTAGGAACTCCTATTTTTTTTTTAATTTTTATCATAATAATTGATTACAAATATATAAAAAAAATATTAAAACATACTAGACCCTACTAGTTTGGTTTTTTTGTTCAAAATGCATAGTTTTTTAAAATTTAATTTCTATATTGGGCTCTTATTTACTAATCAAACTAATTATTTTTATTATGACAGCAGGATTTGAAATGTGGGACTATGTAGTCTTTATTGCTTATGCTATTTTAATTTTAGGAGTGGGGTTGTGGGTATCTCGAGATAAAGAGGGGCACCAAAAAAATGCCGAAGATTACTTTTTAGCAAGTAAATCTTTACCATGGTGGGCTATAGGTACATCATTAATTGCAGCTAATATATCGGCAGAACAATTTATTGGTATGTCAGGATCTGGATTTGCTCTGGGTATAGCAATAGCATCTTATGAATGGATGGCAGCTTTAACATTGATAATTGTTGGTAAGTATTTCTTGCCCATTTTTATAGAAAAAGGTCTTTACACAATTCCAGAGTTTGTTGAAAAACGCTTTTCAACAAATCTTAAAACAATTTTGGCTGTATTTTGGTTGGCACTTTACATATTTGTTAATCTAGCGTCGGTATTATATTTAGGTGGTTTAGCTATTGAAACTATCATGGGCGTAGATATGATGTATGCTATTGTAGGTTTGGCACTATTTGCTGCGGCATATTCATTATACGGTGGGTTATCTGCAGTGGCATGGACAGATGTTATTCAGGTAGTGTTTTTAGTTTTAGGTGGTTTGGTAACTACATACTTAGCTTTAAATACTGTATCTGGAGGAGAAGGTGTTTTAGTTGGATTTTCTAAAGTATGGGAAGCAGCTCCAGAAAAATTTCATATGATATTAGAAGAGACTAATGATAACTATATAAACCTTCCAGGCATATGGGTCTTGGTAGGTGGTTTATGGGTTGCTAATTTATACTATTGGGGTTTTAACCAGTATATTATTCAAAGAACATTAGCTGCCAAATCATTAAAGGAATCACAAAAAGGTATCTTATTAGCAGCATTTTTAAAGCTTATTATCCCTTTAATTGTTGTTATTCCTGGTATTGCTGCTTATGTAATGGTAAACGACCCTTCAATTATGGCTAATTTAGGAGAAGTAGGTATGCTAAACATGCCATCTACTGAACAAGCAGATAAAGCTTATCCATGGTTATTACAGTTTTTACCGACAGGGCTTAAGGGCGTGGCTTTTGCTGCTTTAGCTGCTGCCGTTGTATCCTCTTTAGCATCCATGCTAAATTCTACGTCTACTATATTCACAATGGATATTTACAAGCAATACATAAACAAAAAGGCTGATGATAAAACAACAGTAAATGTTGGACGAATTTCTGCAGCCATTGCATTAATCATTGCAGTAATTGTTGCACCACTTTTAGGAGGAATTGATCAAGCATTTCAATTTATACAAGAGTATACAGGTATTGTAAGTCCAGGTATTTTAGCAGTATTTATATTAGGGCTATTTTGGAAGAAAACAACAAACAATGCCGCTATTTGGGGGGCTGTTTTATCTATTCCAATTGCATTAGCTCTTAAGTTTATACCAATTCCTGTATTTGAACCTTGGATGCATCAAATGGGAATTACAGCGATATTGACTATGATTATAATCGTTATAATGAGTAATGTGCAAAATAAAGGAGCGGATGATCCAAAAGGTATTAAAATTACTAAAGATTTATTTAAAACATCACCTTTGTTTAATATAGGTTCTATTGCGGTTTGTATTTTATTAACCGTTTTATACTGTTTGTTCTGGTAGAATAGCATGGTTTAAAATAAAAAACATTTCTTTTGGTTAGATATATAGTTAATTTTATATTTGCAAACCAAGAAAACAAAAATGTTTTCTATGAGGGCTCTTAGCTCAGCTGGATAGAGCACCTCCCTTCTAAGGAGGCGGTCGAAGGTTCGAATCCTTCAGGGCTCACAAAAAGCTTTAACATGAAAATGTTAAGGCTTTTTTGTTTAGTATATTTTTGAAGTTAATACTATAATTTTATTATCATCAATATCAGTAGTAAAAAACAAATAACTATCCCCGCCATCACTTATTTTAAGTTTTTTTCTTATTTGTTGGACTGTTTCAGGAAAGTTTCGAGTTGTAATGTTAGCTTTTGTAATGGATGATTTTTTAAGTTCTTTTCTATTGTAGGAAATGACCTTATTAATTTTAAAAACCCTTCCTGGAAAATCAATGCGTTTATTGCTAGTGTATAGGTGCGAATGTTTGTGAAGTTTATAAATTCCCAATTGTTCAGAAATTTGATTAAAAGCTCCAGCTTTTAAAACGGCAGCATTTGGCTCGTATAAATAGGTAAGTGGCAAACTGTACTTGGATTCGGTTTGTTTTTTGTATTCTAAATAAAACTTAAAAAGTTGATTAGCTTCTTTTTTTATATTTATGGTTTCTATAGAAATTGGTTTGTTAAAATTAGCTTCTAAAATCCATAGTAGCTCTTTCACTTCATTATTTATGGCAACAATATGAATGCTTTTTACATACTTTAATTCGCTAATACCAACAGATAAATCCAATAAAGGCGATGTTTTAATCATTATGTTTTTAGAATGCTCAAAAAGTATATCTAAATGTTTTGGGATATCAGGTAAACAATCCTTCAAAAAGAACACTTTTCCTTTAGTATTATGACGCCTTGAAGGGTCAATGTATATCCAATCGTATGTTTTTTTTAAAGTGGATACATGATGGATACCATCAGTCTGGATTGTTTTTATGTTTTGAGCGTCTAGTTGATTATAATTGTGACCTACAATACTTGAAAGTGTTTTGTTTATTTCACAATGTTCAACGGTTTTAAATCGTTTTGAGAAGTAAAAACAATCTACGCCAAAACCTCCAGTTAAGTCTATTATTGAATGCCCTTTAATTAATTCTGATTTGTATTTAGCTGTTATTTCAGAAGAGGTTTGTTCAATATTTAGTTTGTTTGGATAATATATGTTTTCGCAATTAAACCATGTTGGTAATTTTATTTTGCAGCGCTTTTTTGCTTCAATTTGTTCTATAACTTCTTTGGTTTCTATATTGTAAAATGAAGTCCCTTTTAAAAGAAGTGTAGGGATATTAGACAGTAAATTGTTATTTATAAATTTTTGAACATCTGTATTTAAAATGGATATATTCAAAATGAATTTTATAAGTCTTTGGTCAGTTTTTTGACAATTTTATTTTCAGATAAAAAGGCTTTTAAAATGACTTTTATAGCCGTATAAGCTGGTACGGCTATAATTAAACCAATAACACCGAAAAGGATACCAGTAATTAATATAACTAAAAAGATTTCTAATGGATGTGATTTTACACTTTTTGAAAAGATGATGGGTTGGCTTCCAAAGTTATCGACCAATTGACCAATCATAAATACAATAAAGACCCAAAATGTTTTTGGTAAAATAATAGCACTAAATGATTCGCCAAGGTTACTGGTCATGGTTAATGTAAGCATTAAAAAGGCTCCAACTAATGGGCCAACATAAGGAATGAGGTTTAACAATGCACACAAAAAAGCGATGACTATTGCATTTTCAACTCCAATTATGAGTAATCCAATGGTGTAAATTATAAAAAGTATTGATATTTGAAATATAAGTCCAACAAAGTACCTAGATAGTAAATCTTTAATTTTTGTTGATGAAGTTTTCCAACGAGATTCTTTGTTTTCTGGTATAAAAGTTAAGATGCCATTTTCAAATAATCGGCTGTCTTTTAAGAAAAAAAAGGATATGAATAACACCGAAAATAATCCAATACTAAAGCTCCCTAATCCACTAATTATTGAGTTTAAAAAATTCGGTATTAATGCGAAGTCTATTTTTGAAAGTAAATCAGATTCTTTTAAAGATTGCTCAACATCTATTTGATGCAAATCAAAATAAGTTATAATTTCACTATATAAATTTTCAATATTTTCTTGAAGTTCTTCAATGTTTAACAATGATAAATTTTGACCTTGTTTTATGACTAATGGAATAAACAGACCAACTAAGCCAATAAAAAGACCTAGTAAGAGTACCATGGTAACTATAACTGCTATAGTATTTTTAAATTTTAATTTTCGTTCTAAAAACAAAACAATTGGTCTGCCAATTAACGATATTACTGCTGCAATAGCTATGTAACCGATAACGGATTGAATTTGATATAAAAAGTATACTATTAAAGTTATACCTAAAATAATGCCTACAGCTCTTAAAATACCGCTAGATATGGTTTTTGAATTCATGTAGTAAATATATAAAACTGTTTACAAAAGTTGTCTAGTCATTTCATATAATGCAATATTAGTAGCTTGTACGACATTCATACTGCTATTTTGTCCAAACATATCAATATGAATTACGGTATTGGATTGATTAAGAATGCCTTCTGAAACCCCAAAATTTTCATCACCTATAATAAGTGCAATTGGTTTTTCTTTTGAAAAGTTAAAGTTGTGAAGTGGTTTACTTGAATCTGTAATTTCTAATGAAATGATTTTATAGCCTTTCAATATTAGATTTTCAACAACTCCTGAAGCGGAATTGTGAATCTCAAAATTCACTGTTTTTTCTGTAGCTCTGGACGTTTTTGTTATTTTTCGTCCTAACTGAATGTTTTCACCACACAGAATTAGCTTCTCAATTCCAAACGTATCAGCAATTCTAAATAAACTACCAATATTTGGTGCATTAGTAACGTTATCGCAAACTAATGTGATAGGGAAGGTGTGTTTTTTAAAGTCGGTATTGTAGTGGGTTAGTTGCAAAAGGGTATGTATTTAAAAGCTTGTCTGTTTTCCTAATTAGCCCTTATTACTTTGGTTTTAGTAATATCTATATGGTAAAATAAATGATTAAAATTTGTATTGATGATTATTTACTCAAATTTAATTAATTTAAGATTAAATAAAAATCTAAGAGGGTAAAGACATATAAAAAAAAGATATTTATGATTAAATAAATATGTAATTATTTTATGACTTTTTGAAAAAGACTTGTCTTCAGTGAAATTTAAGATAGGGTAGGCATTAATATTCTTTAGTTCTTTTAATATATCATTGATAAATTTTATTGAAACATTTATTTTTATTAACTTTTTAATCATGAAATAAACATTCACATCTTTCCAAAATTTGATACTATCGATTACTCCCGATAAATTAGAGTCTTTTTTTTTAGTAATTTCTCCTAAAATGTCGGTTAATTTATAAATTAAAGCTTTATGATAACCAACCATTTTCTTTAGATGTATTGGGTCTTCACTATGTGAAATAGATGTAGGAACTTGTAAATACCTATGAACATCCATAGGTACAAAAGCAACTTTTTTTGATAATAAAAATAATTGAAACGTAAATGGAGTGTCTGCCATTGGATTGTTTTCAAGTTCAAAAGTAAGACCATTTTTAGTGATAAAATCACGTTTTATTAAATACCAATTTACGCCTAATTGAGGATTTTTGGCTTTTGACCAAAAATCAACACCAGTACAAATATCAATATTTGCAAATGTTTTTTCTGATTCAATACGGTATAAATCCATTCGTATTGTTTTGCGACTTTCAAAACCTAAAACATCAAGATTGTTTTCAACAGCAAGTTTTAGGAGTGTTCCAAGAGAGTTATATGATATATAGTCATCACTATCTATTTTATAGATATAATCACCAGTTGCCATTTGCATAAGTCTTTTTCTCGTATTTGTCCAGCCAGTGTTGCTTTGTTTATGAAGTTTAATGTTTTTAGCTTTTTTTGTATAGGCCTCTACAATATTAGCACTGCCATCAGTCGAACCATCATCTATAACTATAATTTCAAAGTCTTCGCTTGGTATATCTTGATTAATGAAGCTATCTAGACAATTTCCTATATATTTCTGAGCATTATACATAGGTATTAAAACGCTAAGCCTCATAATTTTCGAATTAAAAGTTTTAGCTAAGTTATTGTTATTATAAGCCGTAGATGAATTTTTTCGCTATTATACTTTTAAGACAGACCCATTGAAAGTTTAACTATAATTTATAATATTTTTAACATAATTATGTAGTATTATGTTTTAAGATATGTAGAAAAGACAACCAAATATTTTTTTTAACGTTTATTAAACTATTAATAGTTTAATTCTCAAAGGCATATTTTACAATATTTGCTCCCATTTTGAGGGCTTTATCTCTTACTTCTGCGGGGTCGTTATGTATTTCGGGGTCTTCCCAGCCATCGCCTAAATCGCTTTCATAGGTAAATAATAACATCAATCTATCCTCATGAAAAAGACCAAAAGCTTGGGGGCGTTTACCATCATGTTCATGTATTTTAGGTAAGCCATTTGGAAATTTGTATTCTAGATTGAAAATAGCGTGACTTGTTGGTAATTCAACCAAATCTTTATCTGGAAATACTTTTTTAAGTGCCTCGGTTATATAAGGTTTCATTCCATAATTATCATCAATATGTAAAAATCCACCAGATATTAAATAGGCTTTTAAGTTTTCAGCATCTGTTTCACTAAAAAAAACATTACCATGACCTGTCATGTATAATATCGGAAACTGGAAAATATCAGGACTTCCAACTTCTACAGTTTGAGGTTTTGGGTTTATTTTGGTGCTAATGTTTTTATTACAAAAAGAAATAAGATTTGGTAAAGCAGTAGGATTGCCATACCAATCGCCGCCACCTTTATATTTTAAAATAGCTAGATCTTGAGCAAATAAGCTAAAAACTAAAAGTGAAAAGCTAAAAGTTAAAAATAATTTCATGATAAGTTTACTCATTTATAAAGGCAACAGAATGACTAGCTACAATTGCAGCGGTTTCTGTTCGTAATCTAGTTTTTCCCAAAGTTACAGGAATAAAATTATTCTCTAAGGCTTGTTTGATTTCTTTAACAGAAAAATCGCCTTCGGGGCCAATTAAAATGGTAACCTCGGTTTTTGGTTTCAATTCTTGTTTTAAAGATTTTCTATCCGATGCTTCACAATGTGCAATAAATATATCCCCTTTAAAATCTTTTTTTATAAAGTCTTTAAAATTTATAGCTTCATTTAACTTTGGTAAATAGCAATTTAAAGATTGCTTCATAGCCGATTGTAAAATGCGCTCAAAACGTTCTGGCTTAATGAATTTACGTTCACTATGATGACATATTAAAGGTGTAATATAGTCAACACCAATTTCGGTGGCTTTTTCTAAAAACCATTCGTAACGATCATTCATTTTTGTTGGCGCTACTGCTAAATGTAAATCATAATTATGCTTGGTTTTAAGCGCTTTAGAAATAATTTTGACAGTACATTTATTAATATTTGGTATAGAAACTTTGGCTTTAAAAAGCCAACCTTTACCATTTGTAATGTTTATGGTATCACCAATATTTTTACGCAAAACTTTTATAATATGCTTACTCTCATCTTTTTGAAAAGAAAATTGTGTCGTGTTTTCGGAAATATCTGGGTTATAAAAAAGTTGCATTAGTCAATAGTTTCTACAATTTTTAAAACTTTAATTTCAGTAATGTTTTTAGGGTTGTGGGTTTTTAAAAACACATAATACTTTTTTGTTTCAGATATATCAACAGTAAAAATATCATTTAACTTATGTGTGTCGTCAATAATAGTTTTTTCAAATTCATAAGTATTGTCGCCATTAGTAAACCATCCTGTATCACCTCCTCTAGTCGCATTAGAGTCTTTGGAATAGTTTTTTGCCAAAAAATCAAAAGGGACGCCATAATTATACTTAGTTATTATTCTTTTTCTTATAGTATTAATGTTGTTAATATCCATTTGGTTTTCGTCTAAAACAATATAGCCTACCCTGTAATATCGTTTTTCAGTTTTCTCTACTATTTTATAAAATATTTTTTCAAAGTCTTTTTTTATGGTTTTAGTAGTTCCTTTTGAAAGTTTGAAAAGTTTTTTAGCTAAAACAGTTTTATGTTTTTCTTCATTAAACGTAATAAGTTTGTTCTTTTTGGAATGTTTTGATTCTAAGTAACTTTCAATTTGCTCGAGTGTTTCAAGGGTTTTTAATTCGCTTTCTGTTGAATTTTGAGCAGTTAAAATCGTGGTTATTGGAATAAATAATAAAATGAGTAAAGATTTGTGCATCGTGCTTGTTTTAATTCAAACTCAAATTTAAAAGTATTAGTGTGCAATATGTATGAAGCTAGAATAAGTTTTTAAGAAGGTATTGTTTATAACTTTGCTTTAACAAATATCATTCATAAAATAATTCATGCATTAATAACTAAATTATATTTTCAATCTAGCCGAAGCCACAATATCCTGTTCTGCAAAATCGCCTTCTAAATATTTTAAATACCCAACGACAGCAATCATAGCAGCATTATCTGTGGTGAATTCAAATTTAGGAATGTAGGTTGTCCAGCCAAATTTTTGTTCTCCATCTTTAAGTACTTGTCGTATTCCAGAATTAGCCGAAACACCGCCGCCAATGGCTATATGGGTAATATTGGTTTGTTTGGTCGCCAATTTTAATTTATCTACCAAAATACCAATAATGGTGTATTGGATAGAGGCACAAATATCATTTAGGTTTTCTGTTATAAAATTTGGATTTGCTTTTACTTCTCGTTGAATAAAATACAGTACAGCTGTCTTAAATCCTGAAAAACTAAAGTTTAAACCATCTACTTTAGGTTTGGTAAATCGAAATGCTTTAGGGTTTCCTAATTTGGCAAGTTTATCTATTTCTGGTCCCGCAGGATATCCTAAACCTAATATTTTACCACTTTTATCGAAAGCCTCACCAACAGCATCATCAATGGTTTCGCCAATAACAGTCATATTAAAATAATTATCCACTCTAACAATTTGGGTGTGGCCGCCAGAAATGGTCATTGCTAAAAATGGAAAAGGTGGTTTTTTAAAACCTTCTTCATCTATAAAATGTGCCAAGATATGTGCTTGCATGTGGTTCACATCTATTAAAGGAATGTTTAAACCATAAGCCAACGATTTCGCAAAAGACGTTCCAACCAATAGACTGCCCATTAACCCTGGACCTCTGGTAAATGCAATAGCGTTAAGTTGTTCTTTAGTAATATTTGCTTTTTTTAAAGCTTGATGAACAACAGGCACTATGTTTTGTTGATGGGCTCTTGAAGCTAGCTCGGGTACTACACCACCGTATTCCTCATGTATTTTTTGAGTTGCTACAACATTGCTTAAAATACAACCGTTGTATATTACGGAAGCCGCAGTATCATCGCATGAAGACTCAATTCCTAGTATATAAATATTTTGTGAAGACATTAATAAAAATTAGGCACAATAATTGTTAATTTTGAAAGCGAATAAACATCTCATATGTTATTTTTACTCGTAATTACAAAAGTAGTTTATTCTTAATTAAGTTGTAACTTTAAGGACATCAAAAAATTTCTAAAAATACTATCAAAAATAGTAGGTATTCTACTATTGTTATTCATCATTTTGGTGTTGGTATTGTCTATCCCTTTTGTTCAAACTGGACTTGGAAAATATGCGACTAAACGATTAAATGAAGATTTTAAAACTAATATTAATATCGATAAGGTTAGTTTGCAATTTAATGGCGATGTAGAGATTAAAAATATATACGTTGAAGATTACCAAAAAGACACCCTTATTAGTATTACTGAGCTAAACACCTCTATTTTAAGTTTTAAAAATTTATATAACGGCAATCTGGTTTTTGGTGATATTGATATTGAAAACCTCATATTTAATATTAAAACTTATAGAGGTGAAACGAATACAAACCTTGATGTTTTTGTAGACCGATTTGAAGATGATAATCCTAGAACTGGGAAGAGTAACTTTTTACTATCCTCTAGTGATGTGTCTGTTTATAATAGCGTTTTCAGGTTGTCTGACGAAAATAAAGAAACGATAAAAGTTCTTCATTTTGAAGATTTAAATATTAATGCTACCAATTTTTTAATTAATGGAAGTGATGTCAGTGCTAGGATAAACACCTTAGCTTTTAAGGATAGTAGGGGAGTATTGGTAAAGAATTTGATGACCGATTTTAGTTATACCCTAACCGATATGACTTTTGGAAACCTTCAAATAAAAACACCAAACTCAATTTTAAATGGCGATTTAAAGTTTTCATACAATAGAGCCGATTTACAATATTTTGTAGATAAAGTTTTGGTAACAGCAAATTTTAAGGATTCCAATGTTCAATTGGATGAACTTAATGCATTTTATAATGAATTTGGTGTAAATCAATCCGCTCGATTTAGCGTAAATCTCTCTGGAACGTTAAACGATTTACAAGCCAATAATTTAAGATTGAACACAAGTACCAATACAAAGGTTTATGGCGATATTAATTTTATAAACCTATTCAATAAAGAAGCAAATAACTTCTACATGAACGGCGATTTTAGAGATTTATCATCGACTTATAAAGATTTAAAAGCATTGTTGCCAAACGTTTTGGGAGATGCCATACCTACATCTTTTGATAGGTTGGGCCAGTTTACCATTGTTGGTAACTCACAAGTAACATCATCCAAAGTTATAGCAAATATTGAAATTCATACAGATTTAGGACTTGTAGATTCCAACTTAGAAATAAGTAAGATAAATGATATAGATAATGCTGATTATAAAGGTAATATTGTTTTTGAGGCGTTTGATTTTGGAACGTTTTTAAACGCACCAAATGTTGGTAATGCATCATTGAATTTTGATGTTAATGGTAATGGATTTACCAATGAAAATATAGATACCCAAGTAAAAGGCGATATTTTTGAAATTGAATACAATAATTATAATTATAAAAATTTAAAGGTAGCGGGTAATGTTAAAAACAGAATTTTTGATGGTAATCTGATTGTAAACGATAAAAATTTAAATCTGAATTTTACGGGATTAGTAGACTTTTCAGAAGATGTTAAGAAATATGATTTTGAGGCTGTTGTTGATTATGCTAATTTAAATACATTGAACTTTGTAAAAAAGGATAGTCTTTCTATTTTCAAGAGCAGTGTTAAAATGAACATGAACAGTAGTAATTTTGATGATGCTTATGGAAAAATAGCCTTTAGAAATACAATTTATAAAAATGAAAATGACACCTACTATTTTGATCAATTTGATGTGTCTTCTAGGTTTGAAAAAGATATTCGGTTTATAGAATTTAATTCACCAGATATTATTGAAGGTAATTTAAAGGGGCGTTTTTTATTCAAAGATTTAAAGAAATTATTTGAAAATTCAATAGGTCATATTTATACGAACTACAAACCGCATAAGGTAGATACCAACCAAAGTATCGATTTTAATTTTAAGATTTATAATAAAATTGTAGAAGTGGTTTATCCTGAGGTTGAGGTAGGAGCAAATACCTTTATCCGTGGTAGAGTAGAAAGCGAAGAAGAAAAATTCAAGCTAACCTTCAAATCTCCAAAAATAAAATTGTTAGACTATTTTGCTAATAATATTGAGTTGCAAGTCGATAATAGCAACCCGGTATTTAATACATATGTTGAGATAGATAGTTTAAATACAAAATATTATAATGTTTCTAAATTCAATTTAATTAATGTTACAGTAAACGACACCTTGTTTATGCGTTCAGAATTTAAAGGCGGTAAGCAAAATAACGATATCTATAATTTAAGTTTTTATCATACAATAAATACAGAAAATGAATCTGTTATTGGTTTCAAACAGTCTGATGTCACTATAAAAGATAGCAAATGGAATATTAATGAACACCAAGATAAATTCCATAAAATATCTTTTGATAAAAAGCTGACCAACTTTAATATTGATAAGTTTAGGGTTAATCATAATAATGAAGAAATTAAACTTTCTGGTTTTGTAAAAGACTCTACGCAAAAAGATATAAAACTAAATTTCACTAATGTTGATTTAGCTAAAATAACACCAGATATAGATAGTTTGTCATTATCAGGAAATGTAAACGGAAAATTGGACTTGCTTCAGAAAAATGGAACTTATTTGCCTAATTCGACTATCGTTATTGATGGTTTTAAAGTAAATGATTTCTTGTTAGGTTCTTTTGATGCTACGATAACTGGGAACGAATCACTTACTAATTACAATGTAGATGCTGTAATTAAGGACGATACCTCGAAATCTTTTAGTGCAAAAGGCGATATAGATGTTTCAAAAAAGCAATCCAAAATAAACGTAGTATTAGATTTTAATAAGTTTAATTTATTCCCTCTAAATCCTTTATTAGATGGTGTTTTAAGTAATATTCGTGGCGATGTAACAGGCGATGTTAAAGTTGTTGGTGATCTAACACGCCCAGATATTAATGGAAATCTAAATATTGATAAAGGCGGTTTGGGCATTCCTTATCTTAATGTAGATTACGATTTTAATGATAGAGCATCTGTAACATTAAAAAAACAAAGTTTTATTTTCAATAATATAAAGTTAACAGATACAAAACACAAGTCTACAGGACAATTAAACGGTGCTTTAAGCCATGTTAATTTTTCAAATTGGAGTTTAGATTTAGGTTTGTCTACAAATCGTTTATTGGTTTTAGATACCAAAGAATCCGAAGAATCGTTGTATTACGGCACAGGTTTTATTGGGGGACGAGCTAGAATATCAGGACCAACCGAACAATTGGTTATTAGCGTGGTTGGAGAAACAAAACGTGGTACAGTATTTAAAATTCCGCTGAGTGATGCTGAATCTTTTGGCGATAATTCATTTATTCATTTTATAACTAAAGAAGAAAAAGAAGCTAAGAAGAAAGGAGTTGAAGTTATTTTTGAAGAAATTAAAGGTTTAGAATTAGATTTTGATTTAGATGTTACTGAAGATGCTGAAGTTGAAATAATTATAGATAAAAACACAGGACATTCATTAAAAGGTCGAGGTCGAGGTGGACTATTAGTAGAAATTAACACTAATGGTAAGTTTAATATGTGGGGAGATTTCGCGGTGTTTGAAGGTGTTTATAATTTTGCTTACAGAGGCGTTATTCAAAAAGAATTCATCGTACAACCTGGAGGAACTATCGCTTGGGAAGGCGATCCCTTAGAGGCTGAAATAGACATGTTAGCTATATATAAAACTCAAGCAAATCCATCACCATTACTAGATAATCCTATAAACAGAAGTATACCAGTAGAATTAAATATTGCGATAACTGGCGATTTAGAACAGCCTAAACCTGATTTTAGTTTTGAATTTCCTAATGTGAGTTCAACCATAAAATCTGAGCTTCAATATAGGCTGGAATCAGATGAAGACAAACAAAATCAAGCCTTGTATTTAATATCAACAGGCTCATTTTCTAGAGGATTAAACGAAATTAATTTTTCGGGAACCATTGCGGAACGGCTTAATGGTATTCTTAATGGTATTTTTACGAGCGATGATAGTAAACTTAATATTGGTTTAAATTATGAAGCTGGGCAAAACAGACCAGATTTTCAAACCGATGATAGGTTTGGTGTAACCCTGCAAACTCAAATTAGCGACCGTGTGTTAATTAATGGGAAAGTAGGTGTTCCAGTAGGTGGTGCAACAGAAACTGTAATAGCAGGAGATGTAGAAATAGATTTTCTTTTAAATGAAGAAGGCACGCTTACTGCCAAGGTGTTTAATAGAGAAAACAGTATCCGAAATTTTGGTGAAGACATAGGGTATACTCAAGGGGTAGGACTTTCATATAATGTCGATTTTGATACTTTTAAAGAGCTGCTTCAAAAGTTGTTTAAAAAAACCAAAGCGCAGGAAGAATCCATCATAGAAAACACAAAAAAAGAAGAAGAAAATGCTTTACCAGATTATATTTCTATAAAGTCATCTTCAGAAAAATAACCCCCTTTTTCTTTCAATTTTTAACCGCAAAAGATTTTTTTTATCAACTAAAACGTTATAGTTCTAAAAGTCAAAGTAATTTACTGTAAATGCTATAGATATGTGCTATTTGTTTAGTAATTTTACCTAGAAAATTAAAATATTTAATGCCAAAAACAATAAAAAAACTAGCTGTTTTAACTTCAGGAGGAGATTCTCCAGGAATGAATGCAGCTATTCGTTCTGTAGTTAGAGCTTGTGCGTATCATAATATAGAATGCATAGGTGTTTATAGAGGTTATGAAGGCTTAATTGAAGGCGATTTTAAACAAATGGATGCCAGAAGTGTAAGAGGAATAATCAATAAAGGAGGAACCATATTAAAATCTGCTCGATCTAAAGAATTTAGAACTGTTGAAGGAAGACAAAAAGCTTTTGATAGCCTAGTAAAGGCTAGCATAGATGGGTTAGTTGTCGTAGGAGGTGATGGCTCATTTACTGGGGCACTTATCTTTAATCAAGAGTTTGATTTTCCAGTAATGGGTATTCCTGGTACTATTGATAATGATATTGTTGGGACTTCCCATACTTTAGGATTTGATACAGCGCTTAACACAGTAGTTGATGCTATTGATAAAATTAGGGATACTGCAAGTTCACATAACAGATTGTTTTTTATTGAAGTTATGGGGCGAGATGTTGGTCATATAGCTTTAAATGTTGGTATAGCTGGTGGAGCAGAAGAGATATTAATTCCCGAAGAAGACTTAGGTTTAGATAGATTAGTAGAATCGTTAAACAAAAGTAGAAAATCAGGTAAATCCTCAAGTATTGTAGTTGTAGCTGAAGGCGATAAAATAGGTAAAAATATTTTTGAGCTTAAAGACTATGTTGATGAAAATATGGAAGGTTATGATGTTAGGGTTTCTGTATTAGGCCATATGCAACGTGGTGGTGCACCTTCGTGTTTTGATAGGGTACTAGCTAGTAGAATGGGTGTAAAAGCTGTTGAGTCCATGTTAAATGGTCAAACCAATTACATGGTAGGGTTATTAAACGGAAAAATGGAACTAACACCTTTAGATAATGCCATAAAAGGAAAAACAAAAATAAATTTAGAATTATTGCGTGTCTCAGATATCATGAGCACTTAACATTTATAAACACGATTATGTCAAAATTAAAAATTGGAATTAACGGATTTGGTAGAATAGGTAGGATTGCTTTTAGAGTAGCAGCATCAAGACCTGATATTGAAGTAGTGGGAATTAATGATTTGTTAGATGTAGAGCATTTAGCTTATTTGTTAAAATATGATTCTGTTCATGGACAGTTTGATGGAACTATAGATACTAATAACGGTAATTTAGTAGTTAACGGTAATGAAATTAGAATTACTGCTGAGCGTAACCCAGAAGATTTAAAATGGGATGCAGTAGGAGCAGAAGTTGTTTTGGATTGTACTGGTATCTTCACAAACCTAGAAGGTGCTCAAAAACATATTACAGCAGGAGCTAAGAAAGTAGCTATTTCTGCACCATCTGCAGATGCACCAATGTTTGTAATGGGTGTAAACCATAATGAGATTACTGCTGCAGATACTATTGTATCCAATGCTTCTTGTACTACAAACTGTTTAGCACCTCTTGCTAAAGTAATTAACGATAAATTTGGAATTGCAGAAGGTTTAATGACTACAGTTCACGCAGCTACCGCAACTCAGTTTACTGTTGATGGACCATCAAGAAAAGATTACAGATTAGGACGTGCATCTTTAAATAACATCGTTCCTGCATCTACTGGAGCTGCTAAGGCAGTAGGGAAAGTTATTCCTGAATTAAACGGAAAATTAACAGGCATGGCTTTTAGAGTACCTACTGTTGATGTATCTGTGGTAGATTTAACTTGTCGTATTGAAAAACCAGCTTCATGGGATGAAATCAAAGCAGCTTTAAAAGATGCTTCTGAAAATGAATTAGAAGGTGTTTTAGGATATACCGAAGAAGGTGTTGTATCTCAAGATTTCGTATCTGAGCCTAAAACAAGTACATTTGATGCTAATGCAAGTATGGCGTTAAATGACGGATTTATCAAATTAGTATCTTGGTATGATAATGAGTTTGGTTATTCAACTAAATTAGTTGATTTAGCGCAACATATTGCATCTGTTTAATATATATTAATTAATAATAATAACTCCATAGAGTTATTGTGTTATAAGCACAGTAGTCTGTGGAGTTTTTTTATATCGTATAGTTATGATTTTAATTGTTGATAGTGGTTCTACAAAATCAGATTGGATTGCAGTCGATTCTAATGGTGATCAATTGTTAGAAAAGATTAGAACAAAGGGTCTTAATCCTGCAATTTTAACAGAAAAGAAATTGCGTAAAATAATTAAAAAGGATAAAGTTTTAAAAACTAATAGAGCTGTTGTTACACATGTCTTCTTTTATGGTGCAGGTTGTGGTACTGAAAAACCAAAAGAACTTTTAAAAGAAGTTTTACAAGATATTTTTTTAAATGCTCATATAGAAGTTAATGAAGATACCTTGGCAGCAGTATATGCAACATTGAATCATCCTAAAGAGGCTGCTGTAGTTTGTATTTTGGGTACGGGTTCTAACTGTAGTTATTATGATGGCGAAGTATTACATCAACGGGTAAATTCTTTAGGTTATTCACTTATGGATGATGCATCAGGAAACTATTATGGTAAACAGCTTATTAGAGATTATTACTTCAATCATATGCCAGAAGACGTTAAAATTGCTTTTGGTAGTAAGTTTAATATGGAGGCAGATTATATAAAGTATAATGTATATAAGCAACCCAATCCTAATGCATATTTAGCAAATTTTGCTGAATTTATGTTCTTACATAAAGATTCAGAATATACCATAAACCTTATTAAAAAAGGTATTCGTTTATTCGCTACAAATATGATTATGCAATATAAAGAAGAACTTAAGACTGTTCCCGTACATTTTGCAGGTTCTATAGCTTATTTTGCCCAAGAGGAAATTAAAGCAGTAGCTAATGAAATGGGTTTTAAGGTTGGTAATTTTGAGCGTAGACCTATAGAAGGTTTAGTAGGTTTTCATACTAAAGATTTATAGTAAAAAAAACAATATTTATTAATTATAAGAGGTCTACGGATCTCTTTTTTTTGTACTATAAATCTATTAAATTATTCAATTTTGTGAAGATTAAATCTGTTTTTAAAACCTGATGTTACTAGCCTAAATCTATAAGTATTTAATTTTTTATATAGCCTTACTAACTCGTTAAAGTTAAAAATATTACTATGATCGTTTAGGCTTTTAACCTTAGCTGTAGACATATAGTGGTTTTCTCCATTACCCATACTATATATGGCAGCAGCAAAAGGAAAAGGAATAAACTTTATATTATTTGGTAGTTTTTTTAGTGCATGGTCAAAATATAGATAAGGTTCTTTTCTAAACATGTCTTTTATAAACTCTGGCTTAATTATAACAGATGTGCCACAAAGCATATTGAAATAAGATCGGTTTAAACAAATATAATGGTCGCCTTCTCTATATACATAACCTTTTTCCATATACCATCCAGGAATAGTTTTGTCACTTTTTTTAATAAATCCAGCTATTTTATTGCTTATACAATCATCTGAATCTACAACCATAATATGGCTGGGATTAAACTGTTTAGAATGTTCAACTCCAAGTAAAATTTTTTTGCCCTTATCAATTTCTCTTTTTCCAATTTTTTCAGCTTCTTCATTGCCTGCGAGTAGAGGTGGAGGAAAGTTTGCAGTTACATAATGAATTTTAGGGTGCTTAAAATGTATTGATGGAATTTCATGGCACACTACAACAACCTCAAATTCTGAATCTTTTTGTTGGCAAATAGATTTAATAGACCTTTCAAAAAGTTTACAAAATGTATTCCAATCTGCAGAAACTTTTTCACTTTTTACTGGAACAATAAATACAAGCATGATTAGAGATTAGAAGTTCTTTTCAACAAAAAAACATATAATATAGTGGTTTTCATTTAAATTTCGATAAACTGTTGTTTAATTAAGATAACATTTGACTATTAAATATTTAGGTAAATAAACGATTAGAGACCAAACCTATTAATAAGCATGATATGCTGTAATTAAAACTATATGTGTATTAGGAGTTGTAAATTCTATTTTCTTGTTCATTAACTCTAATAAATGTAGTGCGTTTGGTTAGTTCTTTTAATCGGGATGCTCCTACATATGTACAGGAGCTTCGTAAACCACCTAAGATATCTTTTAAAGTGTTTTCAACAGATCCTTTAAAAGGCACTTCAACAGTCTTACCTTCGCTGGCTCTATAATCTGCAACTTGTCCAATATGTTTTTCCATGGCTGTAGATGAACTCATACCATAAAATTTTCTATAAGGTTTCCCGTTTTTTTCGATGATTTTACCACCGCTTTCATCATGTCCAGCAAGCATACCGCCAAGCATAACAAAATCTGCTCCAGCGCCAAAAGCTTTAGCAATATCTCCAGGTGTTGTGCAGCCACCATCACTAATAATTTGTCCACCTAAACCATGAGCAGCATCGGCACATTCAATAATTGCAGAAAGTTGCGGGTAACCAACACCAGTTTTAATTCGTGTTGTACATACTGAGCCTGGACCAATGCCAACTTTAACAATATCAGCTCCAGAGAGTAACAATTCTTCCACCATTTCGCCAGTAACCACATTACCAGCAATAATTACCTTATCTGGATATTGACTTCTAGTTTGTTTTACAAAGTCTGCAAAATGTTCAGAATACCCATTAGCTACATCAATACATATAAATTTCAGAAACGGATTATATTTAAAAATAGTGGCAAGTTTTTCAGAATCGTTTTTTCCAATACCAGTGCTTACAGCAATATTATTTTCTATACCTTTTGGAGTATTGGTGGATAACATATTCCAATCTTCCATCTTATAGTGTTTATGAATAGCGGTAAATAATTTCTTATCAGACAGCGCTTTAGCCATTTCAAAAGTGCCGACAGTATCCATATTTGCAGCCATAATAGGTATGCCAGTCCACGTAAAATCACTATGTAAAAATTTAAAATTACGCTCTAAATTTACTTCAGCCCTGCTTTTTAAGGTGGAACGCTTTGGACGAATCATAACATCCTTGAACCCTAATTTTATATCGTATTCTATTCTCATATATTAGTTTATAATATGCGGATTTTTTCAATTCTAAATTTAATCAATTCAAAGGAATTATAAAATTTTAATAAGCTATAATTGTTTTGTTAATTCGTATAATTATGGATAAGTTTGTTAAAACGAACTTAATAAATGCCACTTATCCCAAAATCTTTTAAAGTTAAAAAGAAGTTATCTATTTTCATTTTCATATCAATTGTGGCTATTCTTAGTATTGGATATTTATTTGTTGAGAAAAGAATTTATCTAGAGACTGCAGCTATATTTTTGTTTGTTCTTGCCATAATACAAGTTTTTGCATTACAGTTTTTTTTGAAAAATCAATTAAAAAATGAAGTTATAAAAAATAATTATAGGCAAAGAATTGATCAGGTAAAACATGAGCTGGAAACTTCGGAAACACTAGCTGAGCATAAGTCTATTTATCTTTCGAATATGAGTTATGAAGTTAGAACACCTTTAAGTACGGTTTTAGGTATGCTGAATATGCTAAAGCAAACAGAATTAACCAGTGATCAAATTGCACAAGTTGAAATAGCCGAGTATTCTTCAAAGCATTTACTACAATTAGTTAATATGGTAACGGATAATGCTGAAGCTGATGCTGGAAATTTAAAACTCAATGTATTAACAATAGATTTAAAAACCGATTTATCTAGACTGTTTAAGGTTTTTGAATACCAAGCTTGGGAAAAAGGTTTGGAGTTTGAGTATAAATTTATGTCTGAAGAAAACGATAAATTTTTGGTGCTAGGTGATATAGGACGAATACAGCAAGTACTAACAAATTTAATTAATAATGCCATAAAGTTTACCAACTCAGGAAAAATATCGGTTATAGTAGATCAGACTATTGGTATTGATGATGATCAAATTGTAACGTTTTACATTAAGGATACTGGAGTTGGGATGAAGCCAGAAGAAGTTAAACGAATTTTTAGCGATTCCGAAGAGTCGTACAATACAAGTATGATGCGAGATTACAGAGGGTGGGGTATTGGACTATCTATTTCACACCAACTGGTGAAGTTAATGGGGAGCGAGTTAAAATTAGAGAGCAAAGAAAATGAAGGATCAACATTCTATTTTAGTTTGCAGCTAAAAAAAACATTGAATATTAAAACTGAAGAAGAAGCATTTAATCCCATTTTATTAAATGAGTTTAATGTTTTGGTTGCTGAGGATAATAGGATGAATCAGAAAGTAATCAAATTTCTATTAGAACGCCAAGGCGCTGATTGTACGTTTGCCAAAAATGGATTGGAAGCTGTTGAATTGTATAAGATTTTAGATTTCGATATGGTTTTTATGGATATTTATATGCCAGATATGGATGGATATCAAGCAACAAAGTTTATAAAAGAAACCCAAAAATATTCAGATAATAATACGCCTATTATTGCTGTTTCTGCCAGTGCATTTGAAGAAGATATTGAAAATGCGAAACGAGCCGGGATTGACGATTTTTTAGCTAAACCTATAGAAGTTGTTAGGTTGAAAGAACTTCTTATTAAATATTCGAAAACAGATACTTCAGCTTAATTTCTCTACCCATTATTTAACAGCAATCATACTAATTTCAACATTTACATCTTTGGGTAACCTTGCTACCTGAATGGTTTCACGAGCAGGAGCATTACTGTCATCAAAATAACTACCGTAAATTTCATTTATTTTAGTAAAATCATCCATGTTGCTTATAAAAATTGAAGACTTTACTACATTTTCAAAAGTCATGTTTGCAGTTTCTAAAACAGCTTTTAGATTTTTCATAACCTGAGCAGTTTCCATTTTTATATCATCCAAAATAAGCTGTCCAGTTTTTGGATCAAAAGCAATTTGACCAGAAGTATACAATGTGTTTCCCGCTAAAACAGCTTGATTGTATGGGCCAATAGGAGCGGGAGCATTTCTAGTTGTAATTATTGTTTTCATATTAAATATGTTTTATTTCCTTGAATCTCAATAGCTCCTATTAGTTATCAGGACGGGAGAGAATCTGTTGGTTTTCCTTTTTAGAAGAAGTAAAAACTAATACCGTAATATTTTATAATGTAATATCCGGTTGTCTACGCTTTTCGTATTTTAGGTCTTTTAATATACTGGATTTTATGCCAATAAAAAAATTCCAAGAACTTCTTGCGCTAAAAGGGATCCAACTAAAATTCATTCGCCAACTAAGTAAGTCGCGCTCAAAACGTAGTTGGGTATAAGTAAATCCGGCATTTTTTAGATCATAACCAGAAGAGGCTCCAAAAGTCCATTTTTCGGATAATTCAATATCCCCAGAAAACATAAGCGAATGCGATGATATTTCATTTTGCCGCCTCGAGTTTGAATAGTTAAGAGCATAAGCTATTCTTAAACTCCAAGGGACCTTATAATTGTATAATTCACCAGGCGTATTTTCTTCATCTTCATCTCTTTTTATTTGCTGATTGGCAAAATCTTCAGAAACACCAAATAAATCATCTGCACGACCTCCACTACGGAGGTTTTCCTGTATGCCATCATTTTTATTTTTACCCTTTTTGTCACCTGATTTACTAGACAAAGACCAACTTGTTGTTAGGTTAGCACTTGTCAACCTAAAAAGACTCCCACCATTATCAATATTAAATTGATCAATTCTATTATTATTGTTATCTAGGGCATAAGGATCTAAAGTAGCACCAAAATTCACGCTCATTTTATTTTTAAATAATTGCGTGCCACCAGTTACTCTAACAGGACTCCATTGTAGAGAATCGCCTGCAAAATTATAAGAGGTCGAAAAGTTTAAGTTGTTTAGTAAAATGATTTTTTTAGGCTCTGTAGCGGTGCTATCTCTATCTCGTACTTTGGCTTCAAGATTATTAGATACTGAAATCCCCATTGAGCTAGAAAAGTTTTTATTTGGAGATCCAAAAACGCCGTCTTCAAATCGACTGTATTCAACATCGGTAGAAGTTAATCCATCTGCACTAACAACCTCATACGAATCATAATATTTATCAAAAGAAGGATTTATATTATAACTTATTGAAGGCCTTATAACATGGCGAATAGCTTTTATTTTACGGTCTTTGCCTTCTTTTTCAAAATTAAACATACCATATATAGTGGTTCCTAAACTGGTACTGAAATTATAGGTTCTGTAAGAATCAAATCCGTTTATGTCCTCGTTAATAGTTTCACGTGTTATAGGGTCAAAGCTCCTGTTAATTGTATTAAAAGTCCATACTTCGTTAAAGTTAGTACTCGCACTTATAGCAAAATGCTTGAATACTTTAAAATTTGTAGTTAACGGAATCGTATGCTGAAAACCTGCTATGGCATCATCAAACATTTCTTTTTTAAAGAACAAAGAATCTGTGGTTTGAATTCTATTTTCGGCGCGAAGGTTATACTGTAAATTAATATTTTGAATTAACCCTTTTTTTGAACCGGTTTTTGAAGCAAACGGATACATTCTACCAATACTACCCTGAAACGTAGGGAGTGTCATGTTTATGGTTTCGGTATTTGTATTTTGGGCATGCGTTGCGGTTACGCTATAATTGACTTGTGGTTCGCCTTGAAATGATTTTGAGTAGGATATTGAAGATGATAAGGTGTTGTTTAGAAAAGATCCGGCATTTGTTTGATTAAGTGAATTACGGTAATAACTACTACTACCTAAGTTAACCGAAGCAGAAAAACGCGAACTAGGGTTGGCTTTTGAATCTTGACTATGTGACCAGCGCAAATTGTAAATAGTATTTATGGCATAATCAGGAAAACCACGTTCGCTAGTAATTAGGTTTTCATATCTAAAACCAACATTACCTCTGTATCTATAACGTTTTGCATAAGTGTTATCCAAACGAATACCATAGCTGCCATTTGTATAATAATCGCCTAAAACTGCTAAGTCTAAATAATCACTAATAGCAAAATAATAACCACCATTTTGTAAAAAATAGCCTCGATTATTTTGTTCACCAAAAACAGGAATAATAACTCCAGAAGTTTGTTTTTCGCTCTGAGGGAAAAAACCAAAAGGTAATCCTAAAGGCGTAGGTACATCATAAATAAAGAGATTAGCTAAGCCCGTAACAATTTTTTTTCCAGGTACGATTTTTGCTTTTCGGAGTTTTATGTAATACTCAGGGTCCTCTAGGTCTTTTGCAGTTGTATATTTAGCATTCCTTAAAAAGTAAACAGAATCGTTTTCTTTTTTAGTTGTTTCAGCAATTACAGTGCCTTCACCTTGTTCGGTTTTAGAATTATAAATAAGCGCCTTTTGAGTTTCTGTATTAAAAATAATAGAATCTGGCTCAACCACATTAGTACCTTGAGTAAAAACGGGCTTTTGAGTATAACCTTCAATAGAATCCGTAATACCTTTTGCGTAAACGGTATTTTTAATGTAGTCAATGGTAATATCCCCTGCGGTTATTTTCATGTCACCGTAATCGATCTTAGCTTCGTTATATAAATAAAGCTGTTGCTTTTTTTGACTAAACCTAGTGTAATCCGTAGCGTGGTACTTAACGATATGCTCTAAAAGTTCCTTTTTTGGTTTAATAGAATCTGTTAAGGTTGAATCTTGTTGCTTTTCTGATAGTTCAGGAATAGGAATACTATCGGTTTTGGTTATTAAGCTATCTTTTACACTTCGGTCTATGGTTCTTCCCTCTTTAGGAATATCTTGAGCGAAGCTTAACGTGTTAATAAACACTGTAAAACTTAATGCAAAAAGTATTTTAAAGTTGTTTGTGTGCAACGCTTTTAAATGTATTTTTGTAAAAGTATGGCTCGGTTTTTGAAAAGCCAAAATTACATATATTTTTCTGTGATTGATTTAATATTCAATTAAAAATTTAAAATTAAAATAAACCGAGTTTTTTAGTCGTTAAAATTCTTTATGAAACATTGATGTTGAAACTGTGTATCAAAAATGGTGCCTATAGTAAGCATAGTATAGAATCGATTAAAAAAATATAATATATCAGATGAAAACGTACAAAATATTACTTTTCGTATCATTTATAATAGTATTAACATTTTCTTCTTTTGTAAATATTAAGAAACAAGATTCAGCAAAAAAATTTGTTGTTGTTTTAGATGCTGGTCATGGCGGAAAAGACCCAGGGAATTTAGGAAATGGATATAGAGAAAAGAATATTGCATTAAAAATTGTTTTGGCAGTTGGTGCTGCTTTAGAGAAGAACCCAAACATTAAAGTGGTCTATACCCGTAAAACAGATGTGTTTGTTGATTTGTTTGTAAGAGGAAAAATTGCCAACAAAGCCAATGCAGATTTGTTTGTTTCAATTCATTGCGATTCTCATACGAGTCAAGCCTATGGCGCTGGAACTTTTGTTTTAGGAACACATAGAAATAAAACCAACTTTGAGGTTGCTAAAAAAGAGAATTCTGTAATTTTTATGGAGGAAGATTATGAGAAGAACTATGCAGGATTCGATCCAAATTCACCAGAATCTGTAATGAGCATTCTTTTAAGCCAAGAAGAATATTTAGACCAAAGTATACAATTGGCTGGTTTAATTCAGAATAATTTTGCCAATAAATTAAAACGTAAAAACAGAAAAGTTAAACAGGCCGGATTCATCGTTTTACATCAAACTGTAATGCCAAGTGTTTTGGTAGAACTTGGATTTTTAACGAATAAAAAAGAAGGCGCTTATTTGAATTCTAAAAAAGGACAAAATCAAATGTCTATGGCAATTAAGGATGCCATTCTAGAATATAAAAGGCATATAGATAAAAATGTTGGAAGCTATACTGTTGTTGATGAAGTTGAAGAAAACACCCAAACAGCAACAAGCGATGTCGTATTTAAAATCCAAATAGCAGCAAGTTCCAAAGTCTTGGAAATAAAACCTTATAATTTTAAAGGATTAAAAACGATTTCTCGATTAAAAGAAGGTAGCCTTTATAAATACTTTTATGGTTCTACAACAAATTATAACGATACGAAAGCCCTTGAGCAAGAAGCAAGAAAAAAAGGCTATTCATCTAGTTTTGTTGTTGCTTTTAAAGCAGGGAAAAAAATAGCATTAACAGATGCTTTAAAATCGATAGCTAATTAGAGGTGTTCTTTTTAAATTTATATTAAATTTGTGTTTCAAACATAATTATCTTGAATATATCAAAAGAAATTAAAATAGGCGTTCTTGTGTTATCAGGCATACTTCTATTCATTTTTGGGTTTAATTACCTAAAGGGTCAAAATTTATTAGATTCCTCGCGAACATTTTACGCTGTTTATGATAATGTAGAAGGACTTGTGCCATCCACACCTGTTACTATTAGTGGAAAAGCTGTTGGTAAAGTAAAAGATATTTCATTTAAAGATGATGGCTCTGGAAAATTGTTAGTTACATTGTTGGTTGATAATAGTTTTCAATTTTCTAAAAATAGTAAAGCAGAACTGTATGAAACAGGACTTATTGGTGGTAAAGCCATTGCTATTGTCCCAGCGTTTGATGGAGCACCAAATGCTGAAAATCAAGATATTTTATCAGGAGGCATAAAAGCGGGCTTAACAGATTTAGTTAACCAACGACTCACACCGCTCCAAGAAAAGATTGAAAAAATGATGGTGAGTGCAGATGCTTTACTTGTTAATTTAAATGATGTTTTTGATGAAAAAGCTAAAACAGATCTTAAAAAAGCCATCTCAGGTTTGAGTGCTACAATGAACTCTTTCGAGGATACATCAAATTCATTAAATAAAGTCATTGCAGACAATCAAGAAAAGATCAATAATGTTTTAATAAACGCAGATAAATCATTAGCTGATTTTTCAGAAATAACAAATTCATTATCAGAAGCAAACTTAGGAAATACTGTAAAAGAATTAGAAGGTGCTCTTAAAAATTTCAATACGATACTTGCGAATTTGGATAGCGGTAAAGGCTCCATAGGTAAACTTCTTAAAGATGAAAGTGTATATAATAATTTAGAAGGCGCAACAGCAGAGCTTGAAGCCCTCTTAAAAGATATTAAATTACACCCAAAACGCTATTTCAGAATATTATCAAAAAAGGAGATTCCTTATACCGAAGCAGAATCTAATTAATAACCTATGGAATACTTACCAAACATACTTTTTGCTATAATACTTATTGTAGGGATTGGTTTTTTTGCTAAAAACGTAAAAAAGCTTGTTCGTAATATTAAATTAGGACAAGATGTAGATGTTAGCGATAATAAATCGCAACGTTGGAAAAATATGGCTTTAATAGCTCTTGGACAAAGTAAAATGGTACGTCGTCCAATTGCCGGATTTTTGCATGTTATTGTGTATTTAGGATTCATAATAATTAATATTGAAGTTTTAGAAATCATTATAGATGGATTGTTAGGTACCCATCGTATATTTTCATTTATAGGGCAGCCTTATTATATTCTCATAAATCTTTTTGAAATTTTAGCGGTATTAGTATTTATATCAGTTATCATATTTTGGGTTCGTAGAAATATTATAAAATTGGCACGTTTCTGGAAAAGTGAAATGACCAGTTGGCCAAAAAATGATGGAAATTTCATCCTATACTTTGAAATGGTTTTAATGACCCTGTTTTTGGTTATGAATGCTACCGATCTTCATTTTCAAGACATGAACTCAGGAAATGTTATAAGCCAATTTATAGCACCGTGGTTTTCTGGGGTATCAGAAAACACGTTGCATGTTATAGAAAGAGGTGCTTGGTGGATTCATATAGTTGGTATTTTAGTCTTTTTAAATTATCTATATTTCTCAAAGCATTTACATATTTTATTGGCATTCCCAAACACATATTATGGTAATTTAAAACCAAAAGGACAATTCAATAACCTTGAGGCGGTAACTAAAGAAGTCAAAATGATGATGGATCCAGATGCCGATCCATATGCAATTCCTGAAGATGATGGCGAAGTGCCTGCAAAATTTGGAGCTAGCGATGTGCAAGATTTAAATTGGGTACAATTATTAAACGCATATACCTGTACCGAATGTGGGCGTTGCACTAGTGAATGTCCAGCAAATCAAACAGGTAAAAAGTTGTCTCCAAGAAAAATCATGATGGATACCAGAGATCGCCTAGAGGAAGTTGGTAACAATATAGATGTCAATAAAGGCGAATTTAAAGATGATGGAAAACAACTTCTTAACGACTATATAACAAAAGAAGAACTTTGGGCCTGTACCTCATGTAACGCATGTGTAGAGGCTTGTCCAGTAAGTATCGACCCGTTATCAATAATTTTAGAAATGCGTCGCTATTTGGTTATGGAACAGTCTGCTGCACCATTGGAGCTCAATAATATGATGACAAATATCGAGAACAACGGTGCGCCATGGCCATACAACCAAATGGATAGGTTAAATTGGAAAAACGAATAAATAAACAATGAGTGAATTACTAAAAGTACCTACAATGGCCGAATTTATGGCTCAAGGAAAACAACCCGAAGTATTATTTTGGGTAGGTTGTGCTGGAAGTTTTGATGATAGAGCCAAAAAAATAACGAAAGCATTTGTAAAACTTTTAAATAAAGCAAATGTTGGATTTGCAGTACTTGGTGCAGAAGAAAGTTGTACAGGCGATCCTGCAAAACGCGCAGGAAATGAGTTTTTATTCCAAATGCAAGCCGTAACCAATATAGAAGTGCTAAATGCATATGAGGTAAAAAAAATAGTAACCGCTTGCCCACATTGTTTTAATACTATAAAAAATGAATATCCAGAATTAGGTGGTAATTATGAGGTTATGCATCATACACAATTCTTAAAAACATTACTAGATGATGGGCGTTTAACTATAGAAGGCGGAAAGTTTAAAGGAAAACGTATAACATTTCACGATCCCTGTTATTTAGGGCGTGCAAACAATGTTTATGAAGCACCACGCGAACTCATTCAAAAATTAGAAGCCGAATTAGTTGAAATGAAAAACTGCCGTCGCAACGGGCTATGTTGTGGAGCAGGAGGTGCGCAAATGTTTAAAGAGCCTGAACAAGGGGATAAAGATGTAAATGTTGAACGTACCGAACAGGCTCTAAATGTAAAACCAGAAATTATAGCAGCAGGATGCCCATTTTGTAATACTATGATGACAGATGGTGTTAAATCCAAAGAAAAGGAAAATGATGTTCAAGTTATGGATGTTGCCGAACTTATTGCAAACGCTCAGGATTTATAATATCAGCAATCAAAAATCGTTAATCATAATTCGTAAATCAAGATGCTAGTAGATTTCAATAGATTACCTGAAGAATCACGTGTTTGGATATATCAAGCCAATCGTTCATTTTCAGAAGACGAACTTTTAGAAATTCACTCTAAACTCAATATTTTTATAGAAAATTGGACGGCCCATGGCAGTGATTTACAATCTGGTTATACCATCAAGTATAAGCGATTTATAATTATTGGTTTAAATCAAGATTTAAATAAAGCAACAGGTTGTTCCATTGATGCTTCAGTACATTTTATTCAACAATTAGAAAAAGACTATAACGTCGATTTAATGGATAAAATGAATGTATCCTATAAACAAGGCGAATACATAGCTTATAAAACACTTGCCGATTTCAGAAAAATGGCAAAAGACAAGGCTGTTTCTAAAAACACGATAGTCTTTAATAATTTAGTAGCGAATATTGCTGAGTTTAAAGAAAATTGGGAAGTTCCTGCAAGTGAGAGTTGGCATAGTCGGTTTATTAAATAAGCTCTCGTTATTATCTCTAAAAAAAACTTTTATATATCAAATAGAATAAAGATTTTTACATTCCGAAAATTATCGGGCTTAAAAAGCGTAAGTATAAAATTATGGCTAACGACATTATCTTATTAAATATTTCAGGACAAGACAAACCAGGTTTAACCTCTAATTTAACTTCTGTTTTAGCAGAATATGGAGCCAAAGTATTGGATATCGGTCAAGCAAATATTCATGATACACTATCCTTAGGAATATTGTTTGAAATCCAATCTGGAAAAAAATCGGCAGCAGTCTTAAAAGATTTACTCTTTAAGGCCTATGAATTGGGTATTAGTGCAAAATTTACGCCAATTACTCTTGATGATTATGAACATTGGGTAACGCTTCAAGGTAAAGACCGGTACATCGTTACCATTTTAGGAGAAAAACTAGCTGCAGAGCAAATATCAGAAGTTACAAAAGTAATTTCAGAAAAGAATTTGAATATAGATGCTATAAAAAGACTTACAGGACGTTTATCACTGGTTAGGAAAGAGGAATACCCTAGAGCATCAATACAATTATCTATTAGAGGAAAAATTGGTGACAAGACTGACTTTACTAAAAAAATGATGCAAATTTCACACGAATTAGATGTCGATATTGCGTTTCAAGAAGATAATATTTATAGAAGAAACAGGCGTTTAGTTTGTTTTGATATGGATTCTACATTAATACAAACTGAAGTTATAGATGAATTAGCTGAACTAGCAGGTGTTGGAGAAAAAGTAAAAGCTATTACAGAATCTGCAATGCAAGGCGAAATAGATTTTAAGGAGAGTTTTAAAAGGCGCATGAAACTCTTAAAAGGTTTAAATGAAGAGGTGCTTCATGATGTTGCTATCAATTTACCAATAACTAAAGGAGCTAAAAGACTAATAGATACCTTAAAAAGTTATGGGTTTAAAACAGCTATTTTATCAGGAGGCTTTACATATTTTGGGCACTATTTACAAAAAGAATTGGGTATGGATTATGTATACGCCAACCAATTGGAAATTAAAGATGGTGTTTTAACTGGTGGTTATCTCGGTGATATTGTTGATGGAAATAAAAAAGCCGATTACCTAGAAGAAATAGCAAAAATGGAAGGTATAGATATTAGCCAAACCATAGCAGTAGGCGATGGTGCAAATGATCTTGCAATGTTAGATCTTGCAGGCTTAGGTATTGCTTTTCATGCCAAACCAACTGTAAAAGATAATGCACAGAATTCTATATCTAGTATAGGTTTAGACGGTGTGTTGTATTTGTTAGGGTATCATGATAGACATATTGATTTAATTGAATAGTTTTTGTTTGTAATCTTATTATAAATCTATCTTAAAGTTTTTCTATCTTCTTTTTAAAAGTATTATTTTGGCATGATTATTAGTGTTAACTTACTAAGCAACTAATATCCCCAAAAATTAATCTTTTTATGCGTCAAATCGTTTTAACATTAATTACTTTTTTTTCTATACTCTCTTTGTTTGGTCAGGTAACTAAAAATCCATTAGTTACAGCTGATACAGAATCTCAAAGAAAGTGGGTTGATAGCGTTTACTCATCCTTGACTTTAGCTGAAAAGGTAGGGCAATTGTATATGATACAAGTGATGTCTAATCAAGATAAAACCACCAAAAACAAGATTGTAAATTTGATAAAAGATCATCATATAGGTGGTGTTATCTATTCTAATGGCGGTCCAAATAGACAAGCTAGATTAAATAATGAATTACAATCCATTTCTAAAATACCTTTATTAATTGGTATGGATGCCGAATGGGGACTAAGCATGCGTTTAGATTCTACATACGCTTTTCCTTGGAACATGACCTTAGGAGCCATAAAAGACAACAAACTAGTTGAACAAACTGGTAGACAAATAGGGGAGCATTGTAAGCGTTTAGGGGTGCATTTTAATTTTGCACCTGTTGTGGATATTAATACCAATCCCCAAAACCCAATTATTGGTAATCGATCTTTTGGAGAAGCTAGAAATAATGTAACCGAAAAAGCTTTGGCATTTATGAAAGGAATGCAAAGTGTAGGTGTTTTAGCCAATGCTAAGCATTTTCCAGGACATGGCGATACGGACCAAGATTCGCATAAAACCTTACCAACTATTAATTTTAATGAAAAACGTATAGATTCCGTAGAACTTTATCCATATAAAAAACTCATTAAAGAGGGGCTTTCTAGTGTTATGGTTGCCCATTTGAATGTGCCTAGCTTAGAGTCACGCCAGGGGTACCCTTCTTCTTTATCAAAGCATATTGTTACAGATATTTTGAAAGAACGCTTGGGTTTTAAAGGATTAATATTTACAGATGCATTAACTATGAAAGGTGCAGCTGATTTTAGCGAAACAGGTGATATAGATTTAGCTGCTTTTATGGCTGGTAATGATGTTATGTTGATGTCTGAAGATGTTGGTATAGGTCTATCTAAAATTATTGAAGCTTATAATAAAGGATATATAACAGAAGAGCGTTTAGAGCATTCAGTTAAAAAAATCCTTCAAGCAAAATATAAAGTTGGATTACATAATTACGAGCCTATAGGTTTATATAATCTGTCTAAAGACCTAAATAGACTTAAAGATGATATTTTATATGAAAAGCTCCTTGAAAACGCCATAACTATTGTGAAAAACGATAACGATTTATTACCACTTAGGCGACTGGAAACTAAAACAATAGCCTACGTTAACCTAGGTGATGATAAAGGAAATACATTTTTAAAAGAACTAAGGAAGTATGCAAAAATTCATGAAATAACATCAGATAATCTGTATGGCTTGATAGGTAAATTAAAAGCCTATAATACTGTAATAATTGGGTTTCATAGGTCAAATGATAATCCTTGGAAAGCACATAAATTTACTAATAAAGATTTAATTTGGTTAAAAGAAATAGCAAGTAATCATACGGTTATTTTAGATGTTTTTGTGAAGCCGTATGCACTTTCTGATTTAGAAACTATTGAAAATATAGAAAGTATAGTCGTCAGTTATCAAAATAGTGCCATTGCACAACAAAAATCAGCACAACTTATTTTTGGAGCTATAGAATCTAAAGGTAATTTACCTGTTTCGATAGGAGGCTATTTTAAAGTAGGAGATGGTATTCAGAATAATGCCATTAAACGACTAGGATATACCGTGCCAGAGCGTGTCGGGATGAGTTCAGAAAAACTAAGTAAAATAGATTCAGTGGCGCAACATGCTGTAAATGGTAAGATGACCCCTGGTATTCAGTTGTTGGTTGCAAGAAAGGGAAAAGTTATTTATAATAAGAATTTTGGAAAGCATACTTATGAGGGGAAAGAAAAAGTAGGTTTTGATGATATTTATGATGTGGCCTCACTTACCAAAATATTAGCAACCTTACCACTTTTAATGGAATTAGAAGAACAAGGTATCGTATCTTTAAATACTAAACTATCTGAAATACTACCAGAGTACAAAGGTTCAAACAAAGAAAATATTACCTTGAAAAGCATGCTGTCTCATTATGCACGATTACGTCCATGGGAACCTTTTTATTATCATACTTTAGATACTATAACCAAACGCCCTAGTCAAAAATATTATAGAAAAGAACGCAGTACTAAATTTAATATAGAAGTCACTAAGAATTTATTTTTGCGTACTGATTATCAAGACTCTATACCTAAAATTATAAAAAATTCAGAGTTACTGGAACGTCTTAGGTATCGATATAGCGATTTTCCGTATTATATTTTAAAGAAATTTATTGAATATCATTACGACAGAACATTAGAGCAATTAACACAATCTCATTTATATGAGCCCTTAGGGGCAAATTATACCATGTATAATCCGTATCATAAAATTAGCAGCAAAAAAATTGTACCTACAGAAATTGATGATTATTACAGATACCAAAAGGTACACGGCTATGTGCATGATATGGGAGCTGCAATGCAGAATGGTATAGGCGGGCATGCAGGTATTTTTAGTAATGCTAACGATGTAGCTAAGATTATGCAAATGTATTTGCAAAAAGGGTTTTATGGAGGGAAACGTTATTTAAAACCTGAAACAATTGAGAAGTTTAACACCTGCTATTACTGTGATAATGATAATAGAAGAGGTATAGGTTTTGATAAGCCGCAATTAGGCGATGTGGGACCAACATGTGGTTGTATATCCATGACTAGTTTTGGGCATTCAGGTTTTACAGGAACCTACGCTTGGGCCGATCCAGAAGAAGAAATTGTGTATATATTTTTAGCGAATAGAACATATCCCCATGCGGGTAAGAATTTGTTATTAAAAGAAAATATTAGAACAGAAATACAACGCTTAATTTACGAAGCGATAATTGATTAAAAGTATTTAAAGTTAAAAACTCATCTTTAAGCACTTAAAACTTAAAATATGAAAATAGGTATTGTTTGTTATCCAACATTTGGAGGAAGTGGAGTAGTCGCTACAGAATTAGGCTTAGAACTATCTAAACGCGGTCATGAAATCCATTTTATCACATATAACCAACCCGTAAGGTTAGAGTTGTTGAGTAATAATGTACATTATCATGAAGTGAATGTTCCAGAATATCCACTGTTTCATTATCAACCTTATGAGCTAGCTTTGTCAAGTAAACTGGTAGATATGGTTAAGCTTCATGGTATCGAAATATTGCATGTACATTATGCAATTCCACATGCCTATGCGGCTTATATGGCAAAAAAAATGTTGCAAGAAGAGGGTATTTATGTGCCAATTGTAACAACTCTTCATGGTACAGATATTACATTAGTAGGTAGTCATGCATTTTATAAACCAGCGGTAACGTTTAGTATCAATAAATCAGATGCGGTTACGGCAGTATCAAAAAGTTTAAAAGATGACACCTTACGTTTATTTGATATTAAAAACGAGATTAATGTCGTTCCAAATTTTATAGATTTAGAGAAGTATCAACATCATGGATTTACGGATTGTCAACGAGGTATGATGGCAAGTGATGATGAAAAAATCATTACCCATATCAGTAATTTACGCCCTGTAAAACGTGTACAAGACGTCATTAGCATATTCTATAAAATCCAAAAAGAAATGCCTGCAAAATTGATGTTTATAGGCGAAGGTCCTGAAAAAGAAAAAGTTGAAAGACGATGTACCGAACTCGGTATTTTAGATAAAGTTGTGTTTTTTGGAAAGAGTAATGAAATAGATAAAATATTATGTTTTAGCGATTTGTTTTTACTACCATCATTAACAGAAAGTTTTGGTTTAGCAGCATTAGAAGCTATGGCATCTGGAGTTCCTGTTATTTCTAGTAATACAGGTGGTATTCCAGAAGTTAATGTACATGGTGTTTCTGGGTTTTTGAGTGAAGTAGGTGATGTAGAGGATATGACTAAGAACGCTATATATATTTTAAGTGACGATTCGCGGTTAAATACATTCAAACAAAATGCCAGAAAAGAAGCTTTAAGATTCGATTTGCATGCTATTGTACCTCAATACGAAGCTATTTATGAGGACACATTGGCTAAATGCTTGGTATAATAGTTTTTTTACTCCTTGTTACTGTAAGTGGTTAAAAAACACCTCTGCAGTTATCTTTTAGTGACACAACAATTCTTTCAACTTCATGAGCACCGTTTGGAAGCTCTTCAGGTTTAAGACCAGGATATGAAAGCGCTGCTTTCCAATTTTCTATGGTTGAACTAAAATATTGAGAAGCTAATGAATCGGTTTCATAAACAACAATGTCAAACGATTCACCCATATCTCCACCAAATCTAGTTATAACTTGCCATTTCCCATCCTTTTTATAAGAGGTGTTCGTATGGTCAGATTGAGGATAATATTTATTATCAGAAGGCTTTAATAATACCCAAATATCCTTATCATGGGAATCAGGATAAACTCCCATTGTTAAAATCCGACAATTTACAGAGTCACCTTCAATTGGCGATAGTACCTGAATATTTTTTATAGGGAAGTCTATTTGTCCTTTTTTTTCTACCTCTACCTGTTCAATTTGTCCTTTTGGGTTAATAGATTCATAGAAGTACCCTCCATAAATTATTAATAAAACACCTAATATTCCCAATGCACTTCTAAATAACGAATCTTTAATCTTTAAGATGTTTACAAAAGCAAAGAAAACAAATACTACTCCAATAATTATAATTACTATTTCTGTAGACATTATTTTAAATTTTAGAATTAGTATAAATAAAGGCTAATTTCATATGTGTGAAAACACAATTAGCACATGATGTTCAGAAAGTTATGAAAATTTATTGATAAAATCAAGCTGACCGTATTTAAAAGTAATCCATAAAAAAAGCACCTTTAGGTGCTTTTTCTATATAAAATTTATATAATACTAGAACTGATAGCGTATACTAAAGGCTATATCAAAGTCTAAATCATCAGTAAAATCCCCAAAACCCAATTCAGGTCTAAAATCTAAAGATAATAATAAAGGGATGTCAAAACTGTATTCTATACCAATATCACCAGCTGCAAAAAATGCTGTTTCGTTTTGATTATCAAGCAGCTTTTTTCCAGAAAAAGAAGCTAAACCTCCACCAGCACCAACATACCAGTTAAAATCACCATCTAAATGAAATACCCATTGGTATAAACCAGTAAGTTTAACGGCATCATAATTATTACTATTTCTCCAACCTAAGTCTACTTCTAAGCGGTTGTTGTCGCCCAAAGCACGCTGGTAAGATACTTCTGCACCTAAACCATCACTGTCGCCTAATCGTAAACCAATAGCGTTGTCTGCTATTTCTTGTGCATTAGATGCAAATGTAAAACCTAGTACTGTAATTGATAATAAAAAAAATTTCTTCATAATTTAAAGTTTTGTTATTTTAATCATATACGACCTTTTCTATTTAAAAGACCATTATTTAAAAATGGTTCGCAAAAATAACGCCAAAAAAGTATTTATATTTAATATATTACTAATTTTTGGTGTCTGTTTTTCTTAAGTGTTTAGTTTATGACTTAAAAAAATGATTTGGAATTACTTTAGTGTATGATTTTTTAAAGCTTTTGTACTATTTATTTCTGCTTTTTTTTTCAACCTGTTCAACAATTGTAATTGCTGCTATTAAATCTTGTACTTCCATATCTACAACGTCCTCATCAATAGCAAAAGGCGCCAATTTGTCTTTATTAAAATTATAGATTTTCCAACGTTTAAATTGATATTCTAAAGCAGTAAAGTTTTCAACCCAATCTCCAGAATTTAAATAAGTAGTTTTGCCATGTTTAGTTTCAATAGTCTTTATTTTAGGTTGATGTATATGTCCGCAAACCACATAATCATAACCATTTTCAATAGCAATTTCGGAAATCACGTTTTCAAAATCATTGATATATTTAATAGCACCTTTAACACCATTTTTCACTTTCTTAGAAAGGGAATAGCGCTCCTTTCCGCATTTTTCTAAATACCAATTAACAAGCCTGTTAAGAAGCGTTAAAAAATCATAACCATAACCACCAAGTTTGGCAAGCCATTTGGTGTTTTGTATAGATACATCAAACACATCGCCATGAAAAAACCAGGCTTTTTTGCCATCGATTTCTAAAATTTTTTTGTCTACAATTGATATTTTTCCAATCGTAGTACCACTAAATTTGCGTAGCATTTCATCATGATTTCCAGTAATGTAAATAACCTCTGTGCCTTCGGCGGCTATATCCATAATTTTCTTGATGACTTTTAAGTGAGACTTAGGGAAGTATCGTTTGCTAAACTGCCAAATATCAATAATATCGCCATTTAAAATAAGTTTCTTTGGCTCAATACTATTTAAATAAGTTAGTAAATGTTTGGCATGGCAGCCGTAAGTTCCTAAATGGACATCAGATATTACGGCAATTTCTACTTTTCTTTTAATTTTCAATTTGGAGAACTTATTATAGATGCAAAGAACACGTTTTAGTATTATATAATTATTACGTAATAATTATGTGTGCATCAGTATATTGTTAATTAAACGTTATGGGTATATAAACATGAATTTATAAAGCTATATACGATTTCATTTCCTTATTTCTAGGATTAGCTTTATTTTAGCCAAAAATTGTAATTATGGCTGGTAATTCCTTCGGAAAACTATTTAATCTAACAACTTATGGTGAATCTCATGGTCCTGCATTAGGTGGTATTATTGATGGTTGTCCATCAGGAATTAAGTTAGATTTAGATGAAATTCAAAATGAACTTGATAGAAGAAAACCAGGGCAATCAGCTATTGTTACTCAACGTAAAGAACCAGATACAGTTAAGTTTCATTCAGGTATTTTTGAGAGTGTAACCACAGGAACATCTATTGGTTTTGTTATAGAAAACACGAACCAAAAATCTCATGATTATTCGCATATAAAAGATAGTTATAGACCAAGTCATGCAGACTATACTTATGATAAAAAATACGGAATAAGAGATTACCGTGGTGGCGGACGTAGCTCTGCACGAGAAACAGCATGTCGTGTTGTAGCTGGAGCTATAGCAAAACAAATGCTAAAAGGTATAGAGATTACCGCTTATGTTTCAAGTGTAGGTGCCATGAAGTTAGATACTCCTTATAGCGAGTTAGATCTTACAAAAATAGAATCCAATATAGTGCGTTGTCCCGATCAAGTTATGGCAGCAAACATGGAAACCTATATTAAAGAGGTAAGAAGTAAAGGCGATACTGTTGGCGGTGTTGTAAGCTGTGTTATAAAAAATGTGCCTGTAGGTTTGGGAGAGCCTGTTTTTGATAAGTTACATGCCGAACTTGGTAAAGCTATGCTTTCTATAAATGCCGTAAAAGGTTTTGAGTATGGTAGTGGATTTCATGGAAGCACTATGTATGGTAGTGATCATAATGATTCCTTTAATAACGATGGTAGTACAAAAACCAATTTTTCTGGAGGAATTCAAGGCGGCATAAGTAACGGTATGGATATTTATTTTAACGTAGCTTTTAAGCCTGTGGCCACTCTTATCCAAAAATACGAAACCATTGATAAAGCTGGTAACACAGTAGAAATGCAGGGAAAGGGACGTCATGATCCATGTGTGGTGCCAAGAGCCGTGCCTATTGTAGAAGCTATGGCTGCATTGGTTTTAGCCGACTTTCATTTGATAAATAAGCTTTATAATTAAAAAGCAGAAACCTATGAATAGTTTCGTTTTTTAATGTTATCATTAAACTTCAAAAGTACTTGGACTTCGTAATTCTACAATTTATAAAATAAACAAATCCAAATACAACTCTACTTTCGTTCCATGCAAACAACAAAACAGTTTTGGTATGGAATAGTTATAGGTGTTTTAGGAATAATTCTTTTTTCTTCAAAAGCAGTTATGGTAAAACTTGCCTATAACTATAAGGTAGATGCTATAAGTATCTTGTTGTTAAGAATGCTATTTTCATTCCCTTTTTATGCAATTATTGCCTATAGCTATCGCAATCAGAATAAAGACGTGGAAATTAAGAATAGAGATTATGCATGGGTTGTGTTTTTTGGACTTATGGGTTATTATTTAGCTAGTTATTTTGACTTTGTTGGACTTACTTATATTAAGGCAAGCTTAGAACGTATTATTTTGTTTTTGTATCCAACTGTTGTCATTTTACTAAACAGATTCTTTTTAAAACAGCCTATTACTAATATTCAAGCAAGAGCTATTGGTTTAACCTATTTAGGTATTGTTGTTGCGTTTTATGACGAAGTTGCAATATCGGGTTCTGAAGCTTATTTAGGAGGTTTTTTTATACTACTAAGTGCTATAACGTATGCCTCTTATTTAGTTGGTAGTGGTTGGTTAATACCAAAATTTGGAGTCATGAAATTCACGGCATATGCTATGATCGTTTCTTGCGTTTGTGTATTTATTCATTATAGTATTATTTATGATACGGATTTATTTGATTTTACAAGGGAAGTTTATGTGTTAGGTTTTTTAATTGCAGTTTTTGCTACGGTAATACCATCCTTTTTAGTATCAGCATCTATTAAAATGATTAGCTCATCAAATTTTGCTATTGTTGCTGGAATTGGACCAATTTCTACTATTGTCCTGGCTGCTATTTTTTTGAATGAAAGATTAACTTTATTACAACTTTTTGGTGCTCTGGTAGTGGTATTTGGTATTTTGTTAGTATCTAAAAATAAAGGCAAAACTGATAAATAAAAGCTTAGTAATTTATAAATCTAGAGTATCACTACTTAAGCTAAAAACAGAGACTGAAACTTATTAATAAACATTGTTAATTACTTTGTTTGTCTACTATTTCATTTTTTACTAGGTTGTGTTATATTAGCGTTCTATCTTAAGAAAGTACTGCAAATTTAATGGCTGAAAAATCAAATTATACCGAAGATAATATACGCTCACTAGACTGGAAAGAGCATATCAGAATGCGTCCAGGAATGTATATTGGAAAACTTGGTGATGGCTCGTCTCCCGATGATGGTATTTATATCCTTCTTAAAGAAGTTTTGGATAACTCAATTGATGAGTATGTCATGGGGGCTGGGAAAACCATAGAAATTTCCATTCAAGGTACAAAAGTAACAGTACGTGATTATGGTCGTGGTATTCCTTTAGGTAAAGTAGTAGATGTCGTTTCCAAAATGAATACTGGCGGAAAGTACGATTCTAAAGCCTTTAAAAAGTCGGTAGGGTTAAATGGTGTAGGTACAAAAGCAGTGAATGCATTATCATCGTTTTTTAGAGTAGAATCCACGCGCGATAGTAAAAGCGCTTCTGCGGAATTTGAGCAAGGTAATTTAACCAATAAAGAGTTATTAGAAGAAACGTCACGACGAAAAGGAACCAAAGTATCTTTTGTTCCTGATGATAGTATTTTTAAAAACTATAAATACAGAAGTGAGTATGTCGTAAAAATGTTAAAAAACTATGTGTATTTAAACCCAGGTTTAACCATAGTCTTTAACGGTGAAAAATATTTTAGCGAAAATGGATTAAAGGATTTACTGGCTGAAAAGATAAGCGAAACAGATTTATTATATCCAATTATTCATTTAAGAGGTGATGATATTGAAGTTGCATTAACCCACAGTAAAACCCAGTATAGCGAAGAATATAATAGTTTTGTAAATGGGCAAAACACAACTCAAGGTGGCACGCACTTAAATGCGTTTAGAGAAGCGTTAGTAAAAACCATTCGAGAGTTTTATGGCAAAAATTATGACGCTTCCGATATTAGAAAATCTGTGGTCAGCGCTATTGCTATAAAAGTGATGGAACCCGTTTTTGAGAGTCAAACCAAAACCAAGTTAGGATCTACAGATATGGGTGGCGATTTACCAACAGTAAGAACCTACATTAATGACTTTCTTAAAACAAAACTCGATAATTATTTACATAAAAACCAAGAAACTGCAGAAAAAATTCAAAGGAAGATTTTACAAGCAGAACGCGAGCGTAAAGAATTATCAGGTATTAGAAAGTTAGCAAAAGATAGAGCAAAGAAAGCAAGTCTTCACAATAAGAAACTAAGGGATTGTCGGGTGCATTTTGGTGACACCAAAAACGAAAGAAATTTAGAAACAACATTGTTTATAACAGAGGGCGATTCGGCTTCTGGTAGTATAACAAAATCTCGTGATGTTAATACCCAAGCCGTATTCAGTTTAAAAGGAAAACCTTTAAATTGCTATGGGCTTACAAAGAAAATAGTATACGAAAACGAAGAGTTTAATTTACTTCAAGCCGCTTTAAATATAGAAGAATCCTTAGAAGATTTACGTTATAACAATGTCGTAATAGCAACAGATGCCGATGTAGATGGTATGCACATTCGTTTGTTGTTAATTACTTTTTTTCTACAGTTTTTTCCAGAAGTAATCAAAGAAGGTCATTTGTATATCTTGCAAACGCCATTATTTCGTGTAAGAAACAAAAAGGAAACTATTTATTGCTATTCTGAAAAAGAAAGACGACAAGCCATTGAAAAATTAAAACCAAAGCCAGAAATAACTCGATTTAAAGGACTTGGAGAAATTTCGCCAGATGAATTTAAATATTTTATAGGCGATGATATTCGCTTAGATCCAATCATGTTGGATGATAATATGTCTATTGAGGAATTATTATCGTTTTATATGGGAAAAAACACGCCAACGCGACAGGGGTTCATAATAGATAACCTTAAAGTGGAAGTAGATTTAATTGAAGAATAAAGAAAATCAGTCACTAATTCACAAAATTTTTGTAAATTAAAGAGATGCATTTTATGCATTATTAGTGAAAAAATTAAAAACTCAAACTAAACTCATATGTTGTATAATAAGAAAAAAGAACACAAAAAAAAGCGGTCTTATGATTATTTACATGTTCATGCAAGTAGCGAACAAGTGCATAGACTACAAAAAAAAGGAAGAACAATGCTTAGTGGAAAGCCTAAAAAATAACCACTTTTAATGATAGAAGAAGAAAACGACGATTTAAATAACAACCCAGACGAACCCCAAGAAACCATAACCCGAGTTACGGGTATGTATAAAGATTGGTTTTTAGATTATGCATCGTATGTTATATTAGAGCGTGCTGTACCAGCTATTGAAGATGGTTTTAAGCCTGTGCAACGTCGTATCATGCATTCCATGAAGGATTTGGATGATGGACGATATAACAAAGTAGCCAATATTGTGGGACATACTATGCAGTATCACCCACATGGTGATGCGAGTATTTCTGATGCTATGGTGCAAATAGGCCAAAAAGACCTGCTAATTGACACTCAAGGAAACTGGGGTAATATTTTAACAGGAGATCGTGCTGCGGCATCTCGTTATATTGAAGCACGTATTTCTAAATTTGGATTGGATGTTGTTTTCAATCCTAAAATTACAGAATGGCAAGCTAGTTATGATGGTCGTAGAAAAGAACCAGTAAACTTACCTGTTATGTTTCCGTTATTGTTGGCACAAGGCGGAGAAGGAATTGCTGTTGGACTATCAACCAAAATATTACCACATAATTTTATAGAACTTATTGATGCTTCCATTAAACACTTGCAAGGAAAGCGTTTTACTATCCTACCAGATTTCCCAACAGCAGGAATAGCCGATTTTTCTAATTATAATGATGGAAATAGAGGAGGAAAAGTTCGTGTGCGAGCTAAAATTTCACAACTTAATAAAAATACATTAATCATTACAGAGTTGCCTTTTGGAACAACCACATCATCATTAATAGATTCTATATTAAAGGCCAATGACAAAGGCAAGATTAAAGTCAAAAAAATAGAAGACAACACTGCAGCTGAGGTTGAAATTTTAGTGCATTTACCATCGGGATTATCACCAGATAAAACTATTGATGCGCTTTATGCATTTACCAGTTGCGAATCATCTATTTCGCCATTAGGCTGTGTTATTGAAGATAATAAGCCCTTGTTTATAGGTGTTACTGAAATGTTACGTCGCTCTACAGATAATACTGTTCAGTTATTAAAACAAGAATTAGAAATAAAGTTAAGAGAGTTTGAAGAGCAATGGCATTTTGCTTCCTTAGAACGCATTTTTATTGAAAACAGAATATACCGGGATATTGAAGAAGAAGAAACCTGGGAAGGTGTAATAAATGCTATTGATAAAGGGCTTAAACCACACGTAAAACATTTAAAACGTGCTATAACAACAGAAGATATTACACGTTTAACAGAAATACGGATTAAACGTATTTCGAAATTTGATATTGATAAGGCGCAGCAAAAAATCGATGCTTTAGAAGATCAAATAGCTGAGGTAAAACACCATTTGGAACATCTTATTGATTATGCAATTGCATACTTTACAAGACTTAAAAAAGATTATGGAGCAGGAAAAGAGCGCAAAACAGAAATAAGAACCTTTAATGATGTAGATGCTACAAAGGTTATTATTCGCAACACCAAGCTTTATGTAAATAGAGAAGAAGGTTTTATCGGTACATCGTTACGAAGAAATGAGTATGTTGCTGATTGTAGTGATATAGATGATATTATTGTTTTTACCAAAGAAGGCAAAATGATGATTACCAAAGTAGATTCTAAAACCTTTATTGGTAAAGATATTATTCATGTTGCGGTCTTTAAAAAGAAGGACAAACGTACCATATATAATGTGATTTATCGTGATGGTAGAAAAGGGCCATCATACATTAAACGGTTTGCAGTAACCAGTATTACCAGAGATAGAGCATATGATTTAACCAATGGAAACAAAGGTTCAGTTATGTTGTATTTCTCTGCAAATCCAAATGGAGAAGCAGAGGTTGTAACCATCAATTTAAGGCAAGCTGGAAGCATTAAAAAGTTAAAATGGGATATAGACTTTGCAGATATCTTAATTAAAGGCCGTGTGTCAAAAGGAAATTTGGTGACAAAATATCCAGTAAAACGTGTTGAACTTAAAGAAAAAGGGGTGTCTACCTTAAAGCCACGGAAAATTTGGTTTGATGATACCGTACAGCGTTTAAATGTAGATGGAAGAGGCGAGTTAGTTGGCGAATTTAGAGGAGAAGATAAATTGTTGATTATTAATCAATCTGGTAAAGTAAAAACAGTTACACCAGAAGTGACTATGCATTTTGATGACGATATGATTGCGATGGAAAAATGGATTCCTAAAAAGCCAATATCTGCTGTCTATTTTAATGGCGAAAAAGACATGTATTATGTTAAACGCTTTTTAATTGAACAAGAAGGTAAAGAGGAGTCTTTTATTTCAGAGAACCCAAAATCACAATTAGAAATTGTTTCAACAGATTGGAAACCTATGGCAGAAATTGTTTTTGCTAAAGAGCGTGGTAAAGACCGAAAAGATAATTTAGAAATAAACCTTGAAGAATTTATATCCATAAAAGGAATAAGTGCATTAGGCAATCAATTAACAAAAGATAAAGTCAATCAGGTTAATTTGTTAACACCATTGCCTTATGATGCTCCTAAAGAAGTGCATGCTGACGATTTAGAGGTTGTTGGTGAAACGGAAGTTATGGCTGGAAACCCTGAAGAAGCTGATATTGATCTTTCAAAATCTAAAAGTGACTCTAAGAACGATTTAGAAATTGATGATGAAGGGCAAATTACTTTGTTTTAAAAACACATAAACTATTGCGTTTTTTTTATTTCCAGAAAGTTAAATTAAAGTTTAGGTTCATTTTAACCTTATTATTATCTATTCTTTTAGTAAGTGGATGTGCTATAGTTTTATTTTTTGAAAATATTTTTTCATTTATTTTTTCAATTATTATTCCACTTTTAGTGGTTTTGAATTTTCTTTTTCTTTTGTACTGGTTACTAAAAAAAAGTAAATACTTTATTTATGCGCTACTGAGTTTAACTGTTTTTTTCTTTTCGTTTGACTCCTTTGTTCAGTGTAATTTTAAGAATGAGAATACTTCAAAAAAACCGTTGTCCATTTTAACGTATAATGTTAAAGGTAATAGTATAAAGAAAGATGAATATTTTGGTACTAGAAACCATAAAATTCTTCAGTTTGTAAAAAAACAAGATCCAGACATTGTAGTTTTTCAAGAGTTTTGGAATTATGGATTCGTAAAATATTATATGTATCCTTATCGTTTTGTAGGATATAGATCAGAAATATCTAAGTCATTACAGTTTATATTGTCAAAGTATCCAATAATAAAACAAGGTTATATTGATTTTCCCAACACACTTAATAATGCAATGTTTGTTGATATTGATTATGAAGGAGAAGTTTTTCGTTTATATAATATTCATCTTCAGTCTTTTAATATTAAAATAGCTTCAGAATTATCAGATTCAAAAAAAGCAAAATCTATTTTTTATAAAATTAGTAATGCACAAAATTTGCGTAGAAATCAAGTAAAACTGATACAAAGTCATGAGAAAGAATTTGAAGGTAAAACCATTTTTTGTGGCGATTTTAATAGCACGCCATTTTCATCGACATATCAAATTTTAAAAGGTTCTAGAAAAGATACCTATATTGAAGCCGGCTCTGGTTTGGGTACAACTTATTCTTTAATAAAGTACCCTTTAAGATTAGATTATATTTTAGCGGATAAAGATTTTGAAGTTATATCACATCAAAATTTTAATATAAACCTTTCTGATCATGAGCCTATACTTGCTCGTTTAGATATAAATTAATGATATTGTGTTTACGTTCGTTTTAGTTGCTTTTGTATTTTTTTAATAGCAGATTCAATGGATTTTTCAGGTTCAATGATATTGTATGCACCCCAAAACCTGGGGTCAGAAAAGCCAGAAGCTTTATCGCTTAAAATAGTTGTAGGACGAATTAATTGACTTCTTACTTTAGTGAGTTTAGTATCATAAACCTTCCAATCAGTTATTGCCATTTCACTATTAAGTGTATAAACGTTATTAAAGAGTTTTCCTTTCCAATTTACTTTAAAGGTTAACGAAATATTACTGTATGCATAGTGCCATTTTCCGTCTTTAATTCTATAATTTACTCTATAAGTGGCTTCAGTAGGATATACATCAACTTTTCTAGGCTTTTTACGAACGTACATTCGGCTTGAAAGCTCTTTATTAGATACATTTAGGCTATATACAGCATTTATAAGGGCTAGTGTTTCAGCATCAATGTATAGTTTCCCATAGTATAAAGGGGTTTCAATATTTTGGTTCTGTTTAAAATTCACCACATACACTAATTTTTTATTTATTTGGGTTGAAGGATTAAAATTGAAACTGTATAAAGGCATATCTTCTTCAGTAAAAATAAATTCAGGATACTTAATAACATCTGTATATAGATTACTAAAAGGGCCGCCTTGGAGTTTCAAGGCCAAGGTATCTAATTTTGAGTAATCGGTATTTTTACGAGCCTTAACAAGTTCAATATGGTCTTTTTTAAAATTGTTATAAGGTTGTTTGTGTATCTTAACAACGGCCTCAGATAGAGATGCATTTTTTCTTCTTTTTTTTATAGTCTCTCTGTAAAAAGCAGTCATTAAGGTATTGTTATTGTTGTAAATGGTGCTTTTCTTTTTTAAGGTTTCAATAACCAGAGCTTTAGCATCCATTGTGTTTGCTGTTATTTTGACTTCATTCAACTCTGTATATGCAGATGTTAAAGCTATTTTTACATGATTTTTTATTGAAGCTATTTTAACTTCCTTTTTTTCATAACCTAAATGGGAAAATGTTAAGATGCCATGTAAAAAACTTTTAGGTATTTTGATGAGAAACTCGCCATCGCTATTCGTTACTGTACTAATATTAGAATCCTTTATAACAATATCGGTAAAGATTAAAGGGGTATTTGTATTGGAGTCAACTACTTTTCCCTCAAGTTCTTTAAATAATTCATAAGTCTGAGCTATCGTAGAAATAGAGCAAAACAAAAAAAGTATACTTGTATAAATTAAAGTAAGATGATTTATTCTTTTCATGGCTTTATGTTTAATAACGTAAACAGGACCATTAAGATACAAAATATTCGATTAATTATCTAGAAATCAGATGGTTTTATATTGTTGTTTTTTAGGGATCTACTGATGAATTATTTAATTGTTACAGGTAATTTGTTTAATAGTTGTTTAGAAATTTGGGTACTATCATTGATATTATAGAAAAAACACTTCGTTTTTTAATGGACAAAAGGTGGACATTATCAGATTTATTTTTTTTATAGACGATATATTAATACATTGGTTTGACCTTAACTAATAAAATGATAATCAACCAATCCATTATTTTGATAGGCATGTTATGCCTATTTCTGTTTGGAAATCACAAAAACAGAAAAATAAAACCTACACAAACCAACAACCCTTCATATTTTATATTAGATAATTTCACAATTTATTTAGTACAAGTAAATTGCAATCAAGCTAATATTGATAGGTTATAAAGCATTTTTAAAACAAAAAATATTTCATATTAATATGAAGAGAAAATTACTTATAAATCTTATTTTTTTAATCAGTATCTCAAACTATGGCCAACAGCTATACATGGAGTATGGTTCAACAATTTCATCTTTTGATTATGAAAATTCACGAGGCCAACCTTTAGATAATTTGTTGTCTAAATCTAAATCTTACTTCGGTATGGGATATAGACATGTCATTAATAGTCAAAAAACTTTATTTCTGACTGGAGGTATATCATATAATAATTATGGAGCTATAGGTAGTGAAAGTAGTGTAGATAATTATTTCGAATGGGATGTGAGTTACTTAGGCATTAAAGCAGGCTTGGATTTCCGTTTGTTTCAATTAAGAGACCTTTCTTTTTTTGCAAAAGGATCTATTGCTTCTGAGTTTATGGTAAGAGGTAATCAAACCATAAACAATGATGTATTTAATTTGGTAGGCGAAGAAGAATTTAACAACAATATTATATTCCTAAGAGCTGGTGTTGGTTTACAATATCCAATTTCAAGCAGTACAGCAATTTACGCAGGGTATTCATATGGTAAATCTGTCTTGATTAGTAGTGGGGAAAATTCAGAAAAGTTAACATTAGGTACGCATCAATTTGGAATAGGGTTTATAATAAATTTACCAAATTGTTATTGCGACTTTTAAAGAGTAACAAACAGGAACTTTAATAAAGGAATTTAAAGGTGGACAAATTATGGACACCCTATTTTATGGCTAATTATTGTTATAAATTAGTTTTTAGATAAAAGTCAAGTTGAAAAAAATAAAACTATAGAAGATAAAATAAATGAAAATTAATTTACACATCATATTTTTATTCTGTTTTGTTCTATCCGTTCAAGCGCAAGATACTACCATCAAGTTAAGGAGTTCAGAATCTTATTCTATAATGCGATCTAATTTAGGTATAGGAGGCTCTTCTAATACTGTTACAACCAAAAACGGAGCATATTCTGTAAGTCACAGTATTGGACAATCTAGTGTAATAGGCACTCATTATAATAATGGGTATTATTTAAGACAAGGCTATCAGCAACCATTAAATAAAATAAAAGTAGTTGAAGAATTTAGTAATAATGATTTATTAGCTAAGATTCATCCAAATCCTTTTGAACAATTTGTGTCTATTTCGTTTAATGAAGCCATGGAAAATGATATTTCCGTTTTAGTTTTTGATGTAAGCGGAAAGTTGGTGTATTCTCGAAAATTTCAACCATCTCAAAAAATCAAATTAAATCTTGAAAGTATTCCCAACGGAAACTATATTTTGAAAGCATTATCTAATAGCAAATCATTTAATGCCAAATTGATAAAAATGTAGAATAACTTAAAACCAAGATTAATAATAATTAGTATTTATCAAATTTAACCCAGCATGAAACATTTACTAACCCTAGGACTGTTACTTCTTTTAACCATAAAATCATTTGCCCAAACCGATGGTATTACCTATCAAGCAGTAATTATTGGACCAGATGTATTGGAATTACCTGGTGTAGATTCAGAAGGAAATATTCTTCCGGTAACAACAGTGGCCATAAGGTTTACGATTTTTGATTCAGGCAACCAAGTTGAGTTTCAGGAAGTCCAGATAACCGATACCGATGAGTTTGGTAGGATTAACCTAATAATCGGAGCCGTAGAGCATGATGCATTTGAAAAAATTAGTTGGGACGGTACGGCCAAGGATTTAAAGGTTGACATAGATTTTGAAGGCGGTTCTAGTTTTGTGGACATGAGCAGGGAAGTGCTAACGTTCGTGCCTTACGCATATCACAGGAACATAACGGCAACGGGAACCTTGGATGTAGATGGCAATACTTTGCTAAATGGCGAATTGCTAGTGGAAAGCCCCACAACGCTAAACAGCACGTTGGAGGTTGCAGGAGGGAATGAAACAAATTTAACGGGGCCTTTGACAGTTGACGGTGAAACGAACCTTAACCAAGCATTGAATGTCAATGGGCAAAGTGCAACAAGCCTGTCCGGAGCGTTGAGTGTAGGAGAGGACATTGTAGCTGTAGAAGGTGGTACCTGGGACGATAAGGCACCGACCAAGTTAAACGGGACCCTAGACGTGGTAGGGCTTACCAATACAAATGGACTGTCCAATAAAGGCAGCTTCCGTTCAGATGTCCTGGAAGGTCTCGTCCTGAACATAACAAGCACAACAGACGAAGACAGGTTTTTGGATAACGGGACAGGTATAGGGCAGACATCAATTTTAAAGGGCAATACCACAATAGGCTCCGATATATCGGGAACATATCCCGATAAGATAACCGTTAATGGGAATGTTGGGATTTCGACCCAAGATGATTTGAACATTACCACCAGCCAACAAGTAAAGATAATCTCAACGGTCCATACCGATGCTATTAGTTATGGAACAAGCACAGATCCAGAAGGGTTGGCAATAACTACAACAGAAGATAACCCAGGGTTAGTACGGGAGAATTATCCATTGTCAATAGAAGGGAGTACCCAAGGTATAGCCATAAAAGTTATAGGAGAGAGAAGGAACGGTAATAATTTTATTGGTTTTTGGGATAATGACGGAATGTGGGGACGCATAGAAGGGGAAATAGCGGTAGAGAATAACAACGATACGGATTATACCTTTGATATTAGAGCTATGGCCTATGATGTTTATGATGCAGAACTAGATTTAGGCTTTGCTATAGCCAGTGAAGTTTTGGCTCTTGCACAATTAGCAGCATCAATTGCCGATTTTAGAGGCTGTGTAGGTTTTGGAGCCTGTCTTGCTGCTCCTGGACCAGCAGATATTGCATTTTCACTAGCTCAAGTTGTTTTTGAAGGTTTTCAAATAGGTTTTTCGGCAGATGCCCTTATTAGAGCCAATGATAATGAGGACATCTATGCTAAAAATAAAACTAGTATACAAGGTGTAACCTATGCTTCAGGCTCAGGTGATTATGCTGAATATTTATTAAGAGCAGATGTAAACGAAAACATCACTTATGGCGATGTGGTCGGGGTTAAAGGGGGCAAGGTGTCCAAGACAACAGCAGGCGCAGAGCGCATGATGGTTGTATCTTTTAAGCCCATAGTATTGGGTAATATGCCACAGCCAAATCGAGAAAACGAATATGAAAAGGTCGCTTTTATGGGGCAGGTTCCTGTAAAGGTCTTTGGGAAGGTCAATATTGGCGATTATATAGTGCCAAGCGGTAATAACGATGGTTTAGGAATAGGAATAAGCCCATCCCAAATAACCTCAGAACATATTGAAAATATAGTTGGTATTGCTTGGGAAAAAAGTGATGTTGTTCTTGGTTTTAGAATGATAAATGTAGCAGTGGGATTAAATAAAAATGATAGTAACCCTATTGTTAAAAAATTGGAAGAACGCATGGAGGAGCAGAATATTGAGATTAATAATATAAAGCAACAAATAGCAGAGTCGCTTGTTAGAATTTCAAATTTAGAACAAGGTATAACGGAACCAATAACCAAATTAAATTCAGAAAAGAGTTCTGAACAAAATAAAGAAGCAGAAAAGCATGATGAAAGAAAATATGAGATTATAGAAACAGATAAAGGTGAAATTGTTTATTGGCAAATAACCAGAGAAGATTTTGATAAAGCATTGGAAATGGTTGAAACTAAAATATTATCTAGTAAAGCCGGTTTTGGTAAAAATAAATTATGGCAAAAAATTAAAACAGATTCTAATTATAGAAACAAAACCTTTGAGGATCTAAAATCTAAACTTGACAAACAAGTACATTATCATAAATAATGATATTTAAAATTTAACCTAATTATATCATTTTTCAAATAGCAGATTAGATTAGTTATGAAACATATATTAACCGTAGGCTTGTTCCTATTTATAGCAATAAAGACATTTGCCCAAACCGATGGTATAAGTTATCAGGCAGTAATTATTGGCCCTGATGTATTGGAATTGCCAGGAGTGGATTCAGAGGGAAACATTTTGCCAGTTACCACGGTGGCCATAAGGTTTACGATTTTTGATTCAGGCAACCAAGTTGAGTTTCAGGAAGTCCAGATAACCGATACCGATGAGTTTGGTAGGATTAACCTAATAATCGGAGCCGTAGAGCATGATGCATTTGAAAAAATTAGTTGGGACGGTACGGCCAAGGATTTAAAGGTTGATATAGATTTTGAAGGCGGTTCTAGTTTTGTGGACATGAGCAGGGAAGTGCTAACGTTCGTGCCTTACGCATATCACAGGAACATAACGGCAACGGGAACCTTGGATGTAGATGGCAATACTTTGCTAAATGGCGAATTGCTAGTGGAAAGCCCCACAACGCTAAACAGCACGTTGGAGGTTGCAGGAGGGAATGAAACAAATTTAACGGGGCCTTTGACAGTTGACGGTGAAACGAACCTTAACCAAGCATTGAATGTCAATGGGCAAAGTGCAACAAGCCTGTCCGGAGCGTTGAGTGTAGGAGAGGACATTGTAGCTGTAGAAGGTGGTACCTGGGACGATAAGGCACCGACCAAGTTAAATGGGACCCTAGACGTGGTAGGGCTTACCAATACAAATGGACTGTCCAATAAAGGCAGCTTCCGTTCAGATGTCCTGGAAGGGCTCGTCCTGAACATAACAAGCACAACAGACGAAGACAGGTTTTTGGATAACGGGACAGGTATAGGGCAGACATCAATTTTAAAGGGCAATACCACAATAGGCTCCGATATATCGGGAACATATCCCGATAAGATAACCGTTAATGGGAATGTTGGGATTTCGACCCAAGATGATTTGAACATTACCACCAGCCAACAAGTAAAGATAATCTCAACGGTCCATACCGATGCTATTAGTTATGGAACAAGCACAGATCCAGAAGGGTTGGCAATAACTACAACAGAAGATAACCCAGGGTTAGTACGGGAAAATTACCCATTGTCAATAGAAGGGAGTACCCAAGGTATAGCCATAAAAGTTATAGGAGAGAGAAGGAACGGTAATAATTTTATTGGTTTTTGGGATAATGACGGAATGTGGGGACGCATAGAAGGGGAAATAGCGGTAGAGAATAACAACGATACGGATTATACCTTTGATATTAGAGCTATGGCCTATGATGTTTATGATGCAGAACTTCGTTTAGGCTTTGCAATTGCCAGTGAAGTCTTATCTGTTGTGCAACTCGCCACAACATATGCTGATTATAGACCTTGCGTTGGTTTTGGAGCATGTAGTTTAGCCCCTGGACCAGCAGATATTGGCTTTGCAATTTATCAGGTAGTTTCTGATGGTCTTCAAATAGCTTTTGCAGCAGATGCGCTTATTAGGACCAATGATAATGAAGATATCTATGCCGCCAATAAGGCTAATACGCAAGGTGTAACCTATGCTTCAGGCTCAGGTGATTATGCTGAATATTTATTAAGAGCAGATGTGAACGAAAACATCACTTATGGCGATGTGGTCGGGGTTAAAGGGGGCAAGGTATCCAAGACAACAGCAGGCGCAGAGCGTATGATGGTTGTATCTTTTAAGCCCATAGTATTGGGTAATATGCCACAGCCAAATCGAGAAAACGAATATGAAAAGGTCGCTTTTATGGGGCAGGTTCCTGTAAAGGTCTTTGGGAAGGTCAATATTGGCGATTATATAGTGCCAAGCGGTAATAACGATGGTTTAGGAATAGGAATAAGCCCATCCCAAATAACCTCAAAGCATATTGAAAATATAGTTGGTATTGCTTGGGAACAAAGTGATATTGTACTCGGTGTTAATATGATAAATGTAGCGGTGGGATTAAATGAAAATGATAACACACCTCTTGTAAAAAAACTAAAAAATCAAGTAGAGCAACGCGATTTAGAGATTAATAATTTAAAAAAGCAGGTAAACGAAATTTATAAAATACTTTCTAAAATTGAAGATAGTAAAAACACTATATCAACAGATGTCGCTTTTGGTCATCCAGATGATGAAAAGTATGATGACAGGAGATTTGAGGTTATAGAAACTGCTAAAGGGGAAGTGATTTATTGGGAGATGACTAAAGAAGATTTTGAAGAAGGATTACAAATGGCTGAGCGTCTAATGCTTACTAATGGTGTAGATTTAGAGAGTAACGTATTATGGAAAAAGATTAAGAGTGAACCGGATTTTAAAAGCAAAACTTTTGAAGCACTAAAAATTAAGCTTGAAAATGAAATCCATTATCATCACAATTAAAAGAATTTAAAAATAAATGACTCACCTAATTAAAATTGCTGTGTTTTAAAAAATTAAAAATGAATAAACAACATCTAATTTCTTTAATAACAATTCTCTTTGCATTGTCTTTTGTAAATGCCCAAAAAACAGCTATTCCTGATGCTAACTTTGAAAATTATCTAGAAACGCATTCTGCAAATGGAGCTTTAGTCCCTTTAGGTGATGAGACAAGTATGGGTGATGGGATTGAAAATAACAAACTCGTTTTAACGGATAGAATTAAAGATGTTGTTACACTAAGTGTTAGTAATTTAAATATAGCTAATCTTAAGGGTATTGAAGGTTTTGAAAGTTTAAGTTCATTAATATGCAACAATAATAAATTAACGACACTTAATGTTTCTTCAAACCTCAATTTAAAATCGTTGTTATGCAGTTTAAATTTATTGTCAGATTTAGATATAAGATCTAATGATGTACTAGAAATTCTTGATTGTTCAGGAAACCAATTAACAGATTTAATTTTACAAGAAAATGATATAGCAACAAATCCTTTATTAGAAAGGCTTACATGTTCTAATAATCAATTAAAAGACTTGGACGTTAGTAAAAATCAGGATTTAAGGGCTGTTACAGTTACTGAAAACCAGCTTAGCGGATTATTTGATGTAAGTAATAACACAAAACTAGAATCTTTATTTTGTGCATCAAATCAAATATCTGCTTTAGATTTGAATTCAAACACGGCATTAAAAAATATTGATGTATCTAATAATTTGCTAACAGTTTTAGACCTTAGCTCTATAAATACTTTGTTGTGTCCAGATCCACAATCAGATCCACCAGTGGCTTGCCAAGGAGATGCATCAATCAACGTATCTCGGAATAAATTGGAAGATTTAAATATAGCTAATGGATTTAATTCATTAATTACAGCCTTTAATTCCGAGGATAATCCAAGCTTAGTCTGTATTCAAATAGATGCTGGTTTTGAACCAGTAACAATAGGAGATTCAGCTTGGATAAAGGACGATTGGGCATATTATGGCCAGGGTGCTTGCTCAGATATATATACTTATGTTCCAGATGATGAATTTGAGAAAGCTTTAATAGGTCTTACTTATGATTCTGGTGCATTAGATAATTTTGTACTAACAGCAACTATAAAGGCTATAACAGATTTAGATGTTAGTGGAAAAATGATTTCAGACTTAACTGGTATTGAGGATTTTTCAGCTTTAATTAACTTAAATTGTAGTAATAATGATTTAAAATCCATTGATTTAACCAGTAATATGGAACTAATAAGTGTAGACTGTTCAAGTAATATTTTACCTTCATTGGATTTGAGTGACAATGTTAAGCTAAAATCTCTAATTTGTTCCTCACAAACACCTTATGTAGATGACGATGAGGCATCCAATAATTATACGTTTAATCGTTTAAAAGTAAGTGCTAATACAGCGTTAATTACACTTAATTGTTCTAATAACGACTTAGCGGAATTAGATATTAGTAACAACCTGTTTTTGGAAACGTTAGATTGCTCATTTAATAAAATAGAAGCTTTAAATATGAGTAATAATAATGTGTTAGGAAGCTTTTTATGTCATAATAATTCCTTACTAACATTGAATTTAAACAATGGAAATAATGTGGGGTTAAATCCATTTGATGCAGATAGTAACCCTAGCCTAACTTGTATTGAAGTTGATAATTTACCAGTTCCGGTAAATGGATGGAATAAAGATGCAAACTCTAATTATAGTTTAGATTGTGGAACCTATGTACCCGACGATAATTTTGAAGCATATCTTGAAACCCACGATGTCAATGGCAATATGGTTGATATTACAGATGGGACAAACATGGGCGATGGTGTTATGAACAATTTTGTGCCCACAAATAAAATAGTCACAGTTATAGGGCTTGATATTTCAATGAAAAACATTAAAGAACTTACTGGAATTCAGGACTTTAGAGATTTAACAAATTTGAATTGTAGTACCAATGCTTTAACGCGTTTAGATTTGTCTAATAATATAAATTTAACAACTATTGATTGTTCTTCAAATCAAATTGAGGCTTTAGATTTTAGTTCAAATACCGCTTTAATATCACTATTATGTGATGACAATAATTTATTTACGTTAAGTATTCAGAATGGAAGTAATACTAACTTAATGGTATTTGATGCTTTTAAAAATAATAATTTGTATTGTATTCAAGTAGATGATGATGCAAGTATCGGAGCTGACTGGGAAAAAGACGAGATAGCAGATTACAGTCAAGATTGCGAACTCGGACGATTTACAACCATACTAGATGATAATTTTGAGCAAGCATTAATTGATTTAGGCTTAGATTTTGGAGGTCTTGACGATAGGGTTTTAACATCAAATATCGAACACTTATTAATTCTTGATATAAGTGATAAAAATATAGCTGACCTTTCTGGAATACAAGGGTTTTCATCACTTAAAGAATTGGATTGTAGTGGTAATAATTTGAATGAGCTTGATGTTAGCAGTATGATTAACTTAGAGTTTCTTAATTGTAATTCAAATAATTTATCAACCGATTTAAATGGATTATTCAATATAACAGGAACAGATAATTTAATTAAATTGCTTTGCGCAAGTAATAGTATAAGTAATCTAGACATAACACCCAATAAGAAATTAGAGACATTAGATTGTGCAGATAATAACCTGAATGGTTTAGACATTTCATTAAATGATAAATTAAAAATACTTAATTGCTCTAATAATAATTTAACAGGACTAAATATTAGTAATAATATTATTCTAAAAGAATTGAATTGTAATAGTAATCAAATATCTAATTTAACAAGCTACAATACAAATAATACCACGTTGAAAATAATGAGTTGTAACAATAACGCGTTATCAGATTTAGAAGTCGATACATGTTTGGGATTAACAACTTTAAATTGTCGTTCCAACTCATTAGAAGGATTAGATTTGGGCTTTAATACAGCTTTAGAAATTTTAGATATTAGTAATAATGCAATTAGAGATATAGATTTAGTTAATAATGACAAATTAATTTTACTATTAGGCTCTCAAAATCAATTAACTAAATTAGACTTAAATACAAATATTCTTTTAGAGCAGTTAAACTTTGATAACAATCAAATTACCGAATTACTAGTTGATTCCACCCTGTTAATAAAATACCTATCATGTAATAATAACCAATTAGAAGATTTAGATTTAATTGGGAATAATAATTTAATTGAGATTAGTCTAAGTTCAAACAAATTGACTACTATAACATTACCTAATGATATTAGTTTGTTAAAAACGTTCAATTGTAATAATAACCAATTGATAGGAGATATAGATTTAAGCACCATGGGGACAGCAGTTTGTCCAGAAGAAAACCCAAAAAATCCACAAGATTTTTGTCCAGATACAATTTCAATTAATTTATCGAGTAATCAATTGGATTTTGTAAATATCCAAAATGGAATAAATACCGAAATATCTAATTTTAATACTAGCAACAACCCTAAATTAAGTTGTATTCAGGTAGATGATGTTAGTAGTATAGGAGTAAGTTGGTTAAAAGATGTTGTTGCAGAATATAGTTTAGATTGTCGTTTCGGAGAAACGTATGTTCCAGATAATAATTTTGAACAGGCTTTAATTGGTTTAATGCTAGATTCTGGACCAATAGATAATTATGTTGAAACAGCAGTAATAGAGGTCTTAACTGATTTGGATATTAGTGGAAAAGCTATTTCAGATTTAACAGGAATTGAAGATTTTGCAGCATTACAGAACTTAAATTGCTCAAATAATACATTAAATTCAGTTGATATAAGTAATAATATTAATTTAATAGAATTTAATGTCTCAAATAATACCTTTTCAGAATTAGATTTCAGTAATAATTCTGCATTAACAACGATTGATTGCTCCAGTAATAATTTAAGCAATTTAGATTTAGTTGCTAATAAGAATCTTACTAATCTTAATATTGCAAATAATATGTTTTCGGAATTTACGCCTAGCCTAATTCCATCACTAGAAGTTTTTATTTGTGACTCTAATCAGTTATTAGAGTTAGATATTCAATCTAATATGGCATTAACTAGTTTGAGTTGTCAGTCTAATCTGTTAGAGAAATTAAATCTTAAAAATGGTCAAAACTCAAATTTAACGAACTTCAATTCGCAAAATAATACAAGCTTAACCTGCATAGAAACTGATACAGGATCTGTTCCAGTTGGTGTTACATGGTTAAAAGATGTTACTGCTGAATATGTAATAGACTGTTATTATGGTCAAACCTATGTTCCAGATGATAATTTTGAACAAGCCTTAATAACATTAGGTTATGATAATTTAATAGATGATTATGTAGTTACTGCAAATATTGAGAATATTTCATTTTTAGATATAAGCAATAAAGAAATTTTAGATTTAACAGGAATTGAGGCTTTTATTAGTTTAAAAAATTTGAATTTTGAAAGTAATATGTTAAGTAACATAGATTTAAGTGGTAACGTGCTTTTAGAAAATATAAATGCGTCAAATAATATACTCGATACTATAGATTTATCTTTTGCTAAAAATTTAGCAGTAATAAACATATCTAATAATAATCTATCTCTATTAGATTTAGATTCAAATTTAAACATTACAGATTTGAATGTTTCGATTAATAATCTAACAGCTATAAATGTAGATCCATTGACTAATTTAGAAAAATTAGATTGCTCTCTAAATCAATTAGATAATTTAAGTGTTACTTTAAATTCTAATTTAAAAGAATTGGATTGTCAATTTAACCTTTTTATTCAAGATAAATTAAATATACAGAACGGAGTAAATCAAAACCTAGAGAAGTTTAATGCTAAAAACAATCCAGATTTGATTTGTATTTTGGTTGATGACCCTTTTAAGGTAATATCAAACGAAGATGGAAATTATAGTAATTGGTTAAAGGATACCTCTGCAAACTATCAAACTATTTGCGATGATGCCGATAACGATGGCGTTCCTAATGCCGATGATACATGCCCTGGAACACCATTCGGTCAGACCGTTAATTTATTTGGATGTCCATTTTTAAGCTTGCCAAATAACAACTTTACAATTTTAATAACAGGAGAAACATGTTTGAATAATAACAATGGTAAAATCAACATTACAACAGTAGCATATTTTAATTATACAGCAACATTAACAGGAGATGATTTTAATAAATCTTACAATTTCACAAACGATATTGATATCCTGAACCTATTAGCAGGAACCTACCAAATGTGCATAACTGTTGAAGAGTGGCCAGACTATAAAAGTTGTTATAATATTGTTATAAGTCAGCCAGAACCCCTTATGGTATCAACAGGTAAAAGTGATGATGGTAAAAAAGTATCCATTGAAATGTTTGGAAGTACAAGCTATAATATAGACTTTAATGGCTTAGCATTTACAACAAGCGATTCAAACATTACACTAAATTTACAACAAGGAATTAATACTATAAAGGTTGGTACAGATGCAGACTGTCAAGGTATTCATCAAGAAAAGATATTGCTGTCCGATAAAATGTTTGTTTACCCGAATCCATTTCAAGATAAAATCAATATGTATATAGGTGTTAATGATACTGAAAAAGTTATAGTAAACATGTATTCGTATTTGGGACAATTAGTATATTCTAAAATCGTATCCGACCAAAAAACAAATGCGCTAAGTATAGATACCAGTAAATTAGCATTAGGTATGTATACAATTTCAGTTCAAACAAATGCATCCTTATCAACATTCAAAATCGTAAAAAAATGAAACAGGCTTTCTATATTATTTGTTTAGTTCTTTTGGTTTTAGGTTGTAGTACATCTACAGATAGTAATGTAACAGAAGGATCAAAACCTCCCGATGAAGAAAATGAAGTAACCGATTTAGAAGTAAAATTATATTTTCCTCAAGAAAATATGTTGTGTAATGAAGGTACAAACTTAACACCAACAGAAAGCACGGTGTTTTTTGAATGGCGAGCTAATGGTGCAGATAATTACAAAATAGTCATTGAAAATTTATCATCAGGAACCATTATAGAGCGCGAAACTACAGAAGACATCATACCAATAGTTATACAACGCGCCACAGCATATTCGTGGTATGTTGAAGCAAAATCTGAAGGAGAAACAGAGCAAAGCGAAACTTGGCAATTTTATAATGCGGGCCCAGGCGTACAATCCTATGCACCATTTCCAGCGACAATTGTTGCGCCTAACATGGCGCAATCTATTGCAGCGACAACTACTGTTGCCTTACAATGGACAGGTAGTGATGTTGATGACGATATTGTTGGCTACGATGTTTATTTTGGTACAAATGCAACACCTAAACTTTTTGCAAGCGACATAAGTACCACTGAATCTAATGTTTCAGTAACATCAGGAACTATTTATTATTGGAAAGTTATAACCAAAGATAGTTTAGGTAATACTTCAGATTCAGGCATATTTCAGTTTAGGGTATTGTAACACGATTTATTTTAACGGCACTCTTAACGTAATTTTTAGATTCCTAAAAATAGAATAGCTGTATATTTACATGATTTTTTAAATGAAGTATGCAGAAAAACACAATCCCTTTTCATAAAACAGGTTACTTTTCACCATTAATTTGTGATTATTTAGATAAAAAATCAGAATTAACCGCGTTTTACAATCGTTTTCCAGAATTAGAAAATTTTAAAGCTCAAATTGAGGAGAAGCATAATACGTTTAGTAAAGAATCAAGAGCATTATTATCTACCGTTCTTTTAAATCAAAATCAAGGCTTAGATATATCAGAATCAACAAAAAAGCATATAATTGATTTAAGGAATGCCAATACATTTACAATAACAACCGGGCATCAGCTTAATTTATTCACAGGCCCTTTATATTTCTTATATAAAATCATTTCGGCAATAAACCTTTCAAAAGCATTAAAAGGAGCATACCCAGATTATAATTTTGTTCCTGTTTATTGGATGGCAACCGAGGATCATGATTTTGAAGAGATAAACTATTTCAACTATAAAGGTAAAAAAATACAATGGAATAGAGATTCCAAAGGCGCGGTGGGAGAGTTAAATACGGATGGTTTAGAAGCCGTTTTTAAGGTTTTTTCAGAAGAACTTGGGCCAAGTAAACATGCTGAGGTTTTAAAGATGCTTTTTAAGAAAGCTTATTTAGAGCATAATAATTTAGCCGATGCCACACGATTTTTAGCAAATGAATTATTTAAAAATTATGGATTGGTTATAATTGATGCTAATGATGCAGATTTAAAAAAGCAATTCATTCCGTTTATAGAGCAAGACCTATTAAATCAAACGTCATTTTCAGAAGTCACTAAAACAAATGATAAGCTTTCTAAAAACTACGGAATACAAGTAAACCCAAGGGAAATAAACCTTTTCTATTTAAAAGAAAATTTAAGAGAGCGCATTGTTTTTGAAGATGATGCTTACAAAGTCTTAAACACCAAAATAACTTGGAGTAAGTCTGATATTCTTAAAGAAGTGTCAGAACACCCCGAACGGTTTTCTCCTAATGTTATTATGCGCCCGTTGTATCAAGAAGTTATTTTACCTAACCTGTGTTATATTGGTGGTGGTGGAGAGTTGGCTTATTGGTTTCAATTAAAATCGTATTTTCAAAAAGTTGAAGTACCTTTTCCAATATTGTTATTACGTAATTCGGTTTTAATCCAAACAAGCAGTCTACATAAAAAACTTAAAAACCTTAATATTACTACAGAAGACATTTTTTTAAAGCGAGATGTATTCATCAATAAAAAAGTTAGGCAAATATCTAATATTGATATTGATTTTTCCAAACAAAAGAATCATCTAAAGCAACAATTTAATGATTTATATAAACTAGCAGAACAAACGGATAAATCATTTATTGGTGCAGTAAAAGCACAAGAAATAAAACAATTAAAAGGGTTAATGAGTTTAGAAAAAAGACTCCTAAAAGCACAAAAAAGAAAATTATCTGATCAGGTGTTGAGGATGACGGATATTCAAAATGAATTGTTCCCAAGTCAAAGTTTACAAGAACGAAATACAAATTTTTCGGAACTCTATTTAGAATATGGAGAACAGCTTATTCCAAAACTTATAGAAAGCTTAGAACCTTTAAAAGGTGAGTTTACTATTTTAACTTTATAAAAGAATAAATTAATGTTAGTTATTAATATTTACGGACATTTATAAAATAGTTTAAAATTGAAATAAATGCATAAAATAGATATTGATTTAGTAGAAATGACCATGGATGTCATGAAATACGTAATTGATAGATTGTCATCTACTCAAAATAAAATTGGAAAACCAAAAAAAGAAGCAGAACTCAAAGCTTTAGTAGGCGAAACCATTACAAATAAAGGTATAGGAGGAGAACAAGCATTTAAACTTTGGAAAAAACACTTGACCGAATCCAATGTGCCCATAGACCACCCCAGGCATTTGGCATTTGTGCCAGCATCGCCAACTAGGGCAGCAGTAATGTTCGATTTGGTAACATCGGCTTCTAGTATTCATGGTGCCTATTGGATGGAAGGCGCTGGTGGTATTTTTTGCGAAAATGAGGCTATGAAATGGATTGTATCTTTAACAGGATTACCAAAAGGCGCTTTTGGAGTATTTACGAGTGGTGGTACAGCGGCAAATCTTTCAGCAATTGTAACAGCTAGAGAATATTGGAGAAGCTTAAATGACCAAAATAAAGTAGAAAAAGGTCTTGTAATTACGTCCATTGGTGCGCATTCATCTATAAAAGCAATGGCAAAAGTAGCCGATGTTGATATACTTTTAGTGGATACAGAAGATGTTATGCATGCTAATGCATTACAAGAAACAATTGATGGCTTAACAGCTCACCAAAGGCAACGCCTATTTGCTATAGTTGGAACAGGTGGAACAACCAATGCTGGCATTATTGATGATTTAGAGGGTATTGCTTCTATTTGTGAAAAAGAAAACCTGTGGTTTCATGTCGATGCAGCTTATGGCGGAGGTGCTTTAGCAGCAGATTCCGTAAGGCATTTATTTAAAGGTATTGAAAAAGCTGATAGTATTACTATAGATCCACATAAATGGATGTTTTCGCCTTATGATTGCGGAGCCGTAATTTATAAAGACCCAGAATTGGCAAAAAACGCCCATTCGCAACAAGGTTCTTATTTAGATATTTTTAAGGATGAAGGCGCACATGGCTTTAATCCAACCGATTATCAAATACAATTAACCCGTCGTGTTAGAGGATTGCCATTATGGTTTTCATTAGCCACTCACGGAACAGATAGGTATAAAGAAGCTGTTGAAAGAGGTATTGAATTAGCACAAATAGCAGGAAGATTAATTGAAGAACACCCAAAAGTTGAATTGGTAAGAGCACCTAGTTTATCTTGTGTATTATATAGAAGAGTAGGTTGGGAACCAGAAGATTACACTCATTGGACTTATGAAAATCATAAAAAAGGTTTTGCCTTGGTAACACCAACAAAATGGAAAAACGGCGATGTTTTTGAAACCGTTTCGCGTTTCTGCTTTATAAACCCAGATACAACCCAAGGGGATATAGAAGCTATTTTAGATTCTATGGTTTAAAAATTAATAAAAAAAGTAGTATTCCAAATTCGTCAATATAAAATCAATTCCTATTTTTGCGCATGCAACATGACAAGGTATTAATTTTAGACTTCGGATCGCAATACACTCAACTTATTGCTCGTAGAGTTAGAGAACTCAACATTTATTCCGAAATACATCCATTTAACAAAATTCCATCAAATATAGAAGAATACAAAGCTGTAATTCTTTCTGGTAGCCCATTTTCGGTAAGAGGCGAAGAGGCTTTACATCCAGATTTATCTCATATACGAGGAAAAAAACCAATGCTTGCCGTTTGTTATGGCGCACAGTATTTGGCACATTTTTCTGGAGGCGAAGTAGCACCATCTAATACACGTGAGTATGGTCGGGCTAATTTATCCTTTATAAAAAATAACGAACCATTTTTATCGCATATCCACACAGGAAGCCAAGTTTGGATGAGCCATAGTGATACGATTAAAGAATTACCAACAAATGGGGTTTTAATTGCAAGTACGCACGATGTTACCAATGCAGCATATAGAATTGATGGGGAAGAAACCTATGCCATTCAATTTCATCCAGAAGTATACCATTCAACAGATGGAAAACAATTATTAGAAAACTTTTTAGTTGATATAGCTGGATTGCATCAAGATTGGACTCCAGATTCTTTTGTTGAAGAAACTGTAGAAGCCATTCAAAACAAAGTAGGAAACGATAAAGTGGTCCTTGGACTTTCTGGAGGCGTAGATTCCACAGTAGCAGCAGTGCTATTGAATAAAGCCATTGGCAAAAACCTGTATTGTATTTTTGTAAATAATGGCTTGCTTCGTAAGAATGAATTTGAAAGTGTATTAAATCAGTACGAGGGCATGGGGCTTAATGTAAAGGGCGTTGATGCTTCCAAACGTTTTTTAGATGCACTAGCAGGAATTAAAGACCCTGAGAAAAAACGAAAAGCCATAGGAAATGCATTTATCGAGGTTTTTGATGATGAAGCACACAAGTTAGAAGATGTAAAGTGGTTAGCGCAAGGAACAATTTATCCTGATGTTATTGAAAGTGTTTCGGCTACAGGTGGCCCTTCAGCAACTATAAAAAGTCATCATAATGTAGGTGGGTTACCTGATTTTATGAAACTAAAAATTGTTGAACCACTTCGTGCTATTTTTAAAGATGAAGTAAGACGTGTAGGAGCTACTTTAGGAATTGATCCAGAATTATTAGGGCGTCACCCGTTCCCTGGTCCAGGATTAGGTATTCGTATTTTGGGTGATATTACTGCCGAAAAAGTACGTATCCTTCAAGAAGTCGATGCTATTTTTATTAACGGTTTAAAAGAGTGGGGACTTTATGATAAGGTTTGGCAAGCAGGAGCTATGTTATTACCAGTTAATAGTGTAGGAGTAATGGGCGACGAACGTACTTACGAAAAATGTGTGGCACTTAGAGCCGTAGAAAGTACCGATGGTATGACTGCAGATTGGGTAAACCTACCCTATGAGTTCTTACAAAAAACATCAAACGATATAATAAACAAGGTAAAAGGCGTTAATAGAGTAGTGTACGATATAAGTTCAAAACCGCCAGCAACCATTGAGTGGGAGTGATTTAGAGTAATGGCAAAAGCAATAGGCATCAGTGAAAAGTTAAGATGTAAATTAACTGTTTTTGGCATGCTATATGCTATTATCTAAGAAAAATATTTCGTTTTAATCCCTAACGGAAAATAAAACGTATATAATTAAGTTAATAACGTTTTATTATATTTATATCGGCAGATAACAACAACATGAATAGATTTTTATTAGTACTGGTTCTGGTTTTAGCATTTAATTTATATTCGGTTAATGCACAAAATTTCAGTACACATCAGGTTAAAAAAGGCGAAACCATTGAAAGCATTTCCAAACGCTATTTTGTAACACCTTTCGATATTTATAGTTTAAATCCAGATGCTAAAAAAGGATTAACCCCAAATACGGTGTTAATTATCCCAATTTCCAAATCAAAAAAGCCAAAAGTAACTGTAGTTAAAGAACTGGAAGGCTTCAAGTCACATAAAACTAAGCGTAAAGAAACCTTATATAGTCTATCAAAAAAATATAACGTTTCAGAAGATGATATAAAAAAATATAATAAGTTTTTATATGCTAACCCTTTGCGTAAAGGTGATAGATTACAAATACCAAAATTTAAGATTTCTGAGGTTGTAGAAGACATAAACCCAACAAAAGAGTATACCGTAAAACCTAAAGAAGGCAAATGGCGTATTGCTTATAAATTTGGAATTACCGTAAAAGAATTAGAGGCGTTGAATCCAGAAATGACTGAGGTACTAAAAGCAGGTGAAATCATTAAAGTGCCAAACCTTGAAGAAGAAGATGTAAAGGAGGTTGACGAAAAATATAGTTATTATAAAGTATTACCCAAAGAAGGATTTTACCGTTTAAAACTGAAATTAGGATTAGAACAATCTCAACTAGAAGATTTAAATCCAGGGTTAAAGGAAAGTGGTTTAAAAGATGGGATGATTTTAAAAATACCATTTTCAAATTTAACCAATGGTGTTATTCAAGCAGATTCCGAGTATATTAATTTAGTAGATAGTATATCAGATTTCAAAACGAAGCATATTGCCATAATGTTACCTTTTAGAATTAATCGTGTAGATTTTGATTCTATTGCCGATACTAAAAGAAGTATTAAAAAAGACCCTTATTTAAGTGCCTCATTAGATTTTTATTCAGGTGTATTAATGGCCTTAGATTCTTTAAAAACTTTAGGTGTTTCTTTAAAAGTTGATGTTTACGATACGAAATATGAAGTGAGCGAGGTATCAAGAATAATTAAAGAAAATAATTTTGAACAAGTAGATGCCGTTATTGGTCCGCTAACACCAGCAAGTTTTCAAAAAGTAGCATCAGAATTAAGAGTTTATAATACACCAGTTATTTCGCCTATTGGAACCAATTTAAAATTGTATGATAATGTATTTCAGTCTAGACCATCAGATGATTTATTAAAAAGCAAAATACTAAGTTTTGTACGAGCGGATACTTTAAAGACTAACATCATTATTATATCCGATACAAAAACAGTAGCTGTTGCCAATGATATTAAGCAGGAATTTAATCAAGCAAAGCAAATATTCTCTAGGAAAAGTAAAAAAACTGGGGAAGATGAGTTTTTTGTTACAAAAGAAGACATTGAGGCAGCCTTAAAACCAGGAAGAAACATAGTGTTTTTAGAAACGAAAAATGAAGGGTTCGCATCTAATGTTACTAGTGTTTTAGCATCATTAATTCAAAAGGAAGATAAGGAATTAAAGGAAGAAGAAATCGAAATTGTATTGGTTACAACAAAGATGAATTCTGCATTTGAAGGCGACCAAATAAACAATACACATTTATCAAAATTGCAATTTCATTTTGCAACGACATCTAAAGAGTATAGCGAAAGCGACAATAATGCCTTTGTGAAAAAATATGATAAACTGTATAACATTACGCCAAACAAAAGAGCTGTTAGAGGTTTTGATTTAACTATGGATGTGGCATTACGTTTAGTATCATCCGAAGATTTGTATATGTCTGTTAAAAATGCGCCATTAACAGCATATGTTGAAAATAAATTTGCTTACAAGAAGAAGCTCTTTGGTGGATATTTTAATGATACTGCATATCTCGTTAAATTTGATGATTTAACTATTGTTGAAGTAAAACAATAAGCGTAAAAGCTAACCGTTTAATAAAAAAGAATGCTTTCCGTGTTTTGTGTTGGGGTTTCCATGAACCTATTGACAGACAGGTATAGTTAGGTCCAAGACATCCATTGTTTACAATAGTTTTTTAATTTCGTGATTAGAATTGTTCTAGTATTATGTTGTTTTTTAAGTGTTCAAAAAGATGAGCCTGTTTTACCTTGGAATGCATCTTATAAATTAGCTTGGACAGATTTTAAAGCCAAACCAAATGATAAAGTAAGTGCTGTGGCTATAACAGCTTCTGGAATTACTTTTGGGTATTCTATAACGAAAAAGGATAATGGTCAGGTAACCCGTTTTAAATCAGAAGTACATGCGCATTTCTATCCAGAACAATCCTGGTATAAAAAAGAACGTGCCAATAATCATATTTTAGGGCATGAACAATTACATTTTCATATTACCGAATTATATGCTCGTAAGTTTAGACAACGTGTAAGTCATTTAAAAGTATCAAATAACATCAGAAAGGAATTAAAAACAATTCATAATTCCATTAATAAAGAACTAGCCCAAATGCAAGATAATTATGATGATGAAACTAATTATTCAATACATGTTGAGTCTCAATTACAATGGAAAACTTATATAACTGGTGAACTTCAAAAATTATCAAAATTTAAATCGGTTGATTAATAATATGTTACCAGACAAACAATTCCTAATAGATTTAGCACATACTAAAATGCCATATGGTAAGTATAAAGACCGTTATTTAATTGATTTACCTGAATATTATATCGTTTGGTACAATAATAAAGGTTTTCCAAAAGGGAAATTAGGTAATATGCTTAAACAAGTTTACGAACTAAAGTTAAATGGTTTAGACAATATCATAAGGAATATTAAAAAACAGTATCCCAAAAAATAGAGTTACTATTTACTGAATAATACCAGCACAACTTACTCTAGCACCAGCAGCACCAGATGGTTGAGATGTTAAGTCATCTGCACCAGCATGCACAATAACACCTTTGCCAAGAATATCTTTGGTGTTGTCGCCACAGCCAATACACCATTCATCTGTAGTGAAAGAAATAGTGCCATTACCATTTTCATCAGCGGTAAAATTACCAATATCTCCTTTATGATAACCCGTTTCGGCACCCCATTTTCCATGAGGCGTGTTAGTAGGGTTCCAATGCCCACCAGCTGATTTCCCGTCAGGAGAAGAACAGTCAGATGATGCATGAATATGTATAGCGTGTTCGCCAGGTTCTAGACCACTAATAATGGCGGTCATACTAACTTCCCCATTTTCTTCTTTAAATATTACATTACCACTCACGTTACTATCACTTTTGGCTGTTAGCGGAACTTTAATCTTTTTAGGAGTAAGAACTGCAGTTTCTATGGTTTCAGTCTCTATAACTTTAACTTCTTTCTTTTCTTTTTTGCAAGATGTTATACTTAGGACTATGGCGAATATTAGAAAGCTTATTTTTTTCATTTTCGATTTTTTTTATTTATCCGAAAGTTAAGAGTTTAATAAATGAATTGCAAGAGTTAGCATGACATATATCATATTTTAAAAAGCAGCATTCCTCTAATTTTGAAATATAAAAGTTAGGTATGTCAAGTTTATTAGTAAATAAGTATAATATTTCTGGGCCTCGTTATACGAGTTACCCAACAGTTCCGTATTGGAATAATGAGACGTTTTCTTTAAAAAAATGGAAGGCTTCTTTAGTACAATCATTTAAAGAAAGCAATTCTAAAGAAGGTATTAGCCTGTATATCCATCTGCCTTTTTGTGAAAGTTTATGTACCTTTTGTGGATGCAATAAGCGTATTACAAAACAACACAGTGTAGAGCATCCATATATAAATGCAGTTTTAAAAGAATGGGACTTATATTTAGAATTGTTTGATGAAAAGCCCATTATTAAAGAATTACATCTTGGCGGGGGAACACCAACCTTTTTCAGTCCAGAAAATTTAAAACGGTTGATCAATGGGATTTTTAGGCATGCAAAACGTGCAGAAGATTACGAGTTTAGTTTTGAGGGGCATCCAAATAATACAACAAGAGCGCATTTACAAGCACTTTATGATGTCGGTTTTAGACGAGTGAGTTATGGTGTACAAGATTATAATGAAACCGTGCAAAAAGCCATTCATAGAATTCAACCTTTTGAGCATGTAAAACGTGCTACCGAGTTAGCAAGATCCATTGGATATACTTCGGTAGGTCACGATATTATTTTTGGTTTACCATTTCAAACTATAGACCATGTTAAAGAAACCATTTTAAAAACTAAAGCATTATTGCCTGACAGATTGGCTTTTTATAGTTATGCGCACGTACCTTGGATAAAAGGAAACGGGCAACGAGGATTCAATGATTCCGATTTACCATCAGCTGAACTAAAAAGAGCACAGTATGAGTTAGGAAAGGAATTATTAGCACAAGTTGGATACCATGAAATAGGAATGGACCATTTTGCACTTGCAACAGATTCACTTTACCAGTCTATGAAAAATGGTAATTTACATAGAAATTTTATGGGGTATACCGCTTCAAAAACCCAAGCAATGATTGGTCTAGGTGTGTCATCAATCAGTGATAGCTGGTATGCATTTGCTCAAAATGTAAAAGGTATTGAGAGTTACTATAATTTATTAAAAGATAACATATTACCAGTTTATAGAGGGCATGTTTTAAATGAAGAAGATTTAGTTATACGTAGACATATTTTAAATGTAATGTGTAGATTTAAAACATCATGGAACAGCAGTAGTTTGTGGTTCAATGAATTGCCAGATACTTTAATCCGATTGAAGGAAATGGAAAAAGATGGATTGCTTCAAATCGATTCTAATACCATTAAAGTGACCAAAAAAGGCCAACCATTTGTTAGGAATATATGTATGGCGTTTGATTTATTATTACAACGAAAAAGCCCAAATACGCAACTATTTTCTATGACCATTTAATGAAATAGACATTGTTATTCTAGTACAAACAGGAACTAAAATTTAGAATCATGAAAAAAATTATTGTACCCATAGATTTTTCTGAATATTCAGGATATGCCTTAAAAACAGCAGCAAAACTTGCTAAAAAGTACAATGCCGAGTTGTTGGTATTACACATGTTAGAAATGTCTGAAATTATGTTGTCAGCATCAGACGGACTTCAGAATCAAAAAGCTGCATTTTTTCTGCAATTGGCTGAGCAAAAATTTGAAAATTTTCTGAAGAAGGATTACCTGAATGGTGTAACCGTAACTCCCATTATTAAGCATTTTAAAGTGTTTAGCGAGGTTAATGATGTCGCATTAAAACACCAAGCAGATTTAATTGTCATGGGCTCTCATGGCACAAATGGCATTGCTGAATTTTTTGTTGGATCTAACACCGAACGTGTAGTTCGTCATTCAAACATTCCAGTGTTAGTGATAAAGAATGATATGCCAGATGTGAATTTTGATGTGGTTGCTTTTGCTTGCGATTTCTCAGAAGAAGCTATAACACCTTATCTGAATGCGGTAAAAATGTTCAATAAAATAGGCGCCAAGCTTTATTTAGTTCATGTAAATTTACCAAATGAAAAGTTTAAGAGTACTTTAGAAATAGAAAAAGGTGTTGTTAATTTTTTCTCAAAAGCGGAGCGTAATTTAGACAAAATGGAAGATGTACAGTACGTTTGTGATTATACTGTTGAGGATGGTGTTTTAAACTGTGCTAACAAAATTGGTGCAGACCTTATTATTGTGCCGACTCATGGTAGAAAAGGCTTATCGCATTTCTTTGTAGGTAGTATAGGCGAAGATGTGGCTAATCATTCTACATTGCCGGTAATGACTTTTAAGATTTAAAAATTCCTGTAAAAACAGGAATCCTTTAAATTTTATTAGCTTTAAAATAGATACACTCCAATTTCTTACGGGCTTGTTTACAAGTTGGATCTTTTAAATTGAAAGTTGCTTTTTTTTGAAGGTTGGTTTACGGTCTCGGCTATGGTTTCGTTGCGTGAAAATCCGCAAGGATTTTCCTATTAAGAAATCAAGATAGCAAAAGTGCGAGGATTTTCGAAAGAAAATCCGAAGCAATGAATTATAGCCATTGTTGTGGTTAGTGTTTATTTATTTACTCAATTTTAAAATTCTAAATGCTCCTTGAATTACCAAAGCAAAAACGATTGTTCCGATAATCAAATCAGGTTTGTTTGAACTTAACCAATTTACCAAAATTCCTGCGATTATTACTCCCAAATTGATAATCACGTCATTTGAAGTGAAAATCATGCTCGCTCTCATATGAGCCTCTTCTTTGCTTTTTGACTGTTGTAAAATGTAAAGGCAAATTCCGTTTGCAATAAGTGCAAAAATCGAAACGATAATCATTGTTGAAAAATCGGGAAGTTTCTCGTCTCCGAAAAATCTCCTTAAGACTTCCACAAATCCAATAATAGCAAGTGTTATTTGAAAATATCCAGCAAGTTTAGCAATCCGTTTTTTTCTTGTCAGAGTTGCGCCAACCGCAAAAAGACTGATTCCATAAACGAAACTGTCGGCAAGCATATCCAAACTGTCAGCAACCAATCCCATTGATTTTGAAATGAGTCCAGTAGTCATTTCAATGAGGAAAAATGCAAAGTTAATTCCAAGTACAGTCCAAAGTAGTTTTTTCTGGTTTGCGTTTTCAATAAATTCTGTTTGGTCGGTTTGTTCGGTCGAGATTTTCCTTCCGCCTAAATTCAGTTCTAGAACGGACTTTTCAATTTGGTCGATTTGTCCGCTGTGAAAAACAGTCAGTTTTCGGTTCGGAATGTCAAAGTCCAAATTCGCAATATTTGAGATTCCGTCCAATTTCATTCGGATTAGATTTTCCTCGGAAGGACAATCCATTTTGGTAATCTCAAATATCGTTTTGTTCATTCACTTTCTCGGTTTTGGGACATTAACCACAACGTTCTAGTATAAGAATAGTAGCGGATTTCACACACTAACTTTTCGGTTAAACACAGACCTTTTTTATATTTACTTACTTTTATTTTAGCGATAAAACCGCTATTATTTTTATACATTGTTGGGCACAGTACTTTTTTAGGAAGCCCATTTTAGAATGCTCTTATCAATATTTTCACTCCAAACATTTTCGTCTTCCATTTTTTGATTATTCAACCATTGTCTTTCTAACCAATTTTTGAGCTTTTCAGGGTTATTAAATTTGTTTTCAATTCCAGACTTGATAAATTCTATGAACTGGTCAATACTCAAAGGAATAATTTTAGTTTTTCCTCCATATAATTTAGTGTTAAATCTATTTAGGTTGAAATAATGTGCTAAAGTTCCTTCACTAATTTTCGGAGCGACAAATAAGCAGTACATTTCCTTATTTAAAAGTTCTTTTGCTTTTCCAAAATGTCTTGGTACAGATTCACTTTCCATTTTATATTGAGTGTTTCCACCTGACATTGTAACTTCTGTTATGATACCAAAATCTGTATATTCAGATTCAATATCAGGTTTTTGACCTGGAGCATAATTAAGTGGCATTCCATCAATATCCATAATAAAGTTACCATCAACTCTTTTCGCATAATTAAGCATAACTAATGCTCTCCAAACGTTCCATTCTAGGAATAAAGGAGCGTCAGGTACTTCTTTTTTCTTGATTTGTTCAAATACATCAAGAATATCTGGAAGTTCTTTATAGTCTTTTAATTCCTTTTTCTTTTCCTCTATGTTTTTAGACTTCACAGAAATTCTCAATCTGTCTAAAATATCTTTAAGTTCTTCGATTGAAATAGTTCTGTCAAATTCATAAAGTCCTAAATTCTCAATTTGTTTAATTAACAGTTCTTTGTTGTCTGATAGTAATTTAATTGAAAAGGGATTGAATAAATAATTTTTGAATTCAGAAGTATTTTTGAAAACCGAAGGTTTTCTATCTACTCCTTTTAAAATGTAGTTTACTTCTTCTACTTTTTGAGGAGAAATAATTAATCTAAAAGTTCTTTTTTGAAATGTAACTAATTCAGTAGCTCTAATATATCTGACAAATGCATCTGCATAGTCTTTCATATTTGCACGTTTCGTTTTTATAAATTTTTGCAATGAAGTATCTGAACTTTCTCTAGTTTTTAATTTTTTGTCCTGTACTTCTTGATGAAAAATTTCAAGTATTTCATTTTCAAAACATTCAGCTACATACATTTTACGACTGCCTTTATATGGTTTTGAATTTTTTTGAAAATCTTTAATTTTTGAAACTATCTTTTCAAAATCATTATAATTTGTCAATTGTGAAAAGAATAAAGCAATTTCTGTTTTTGAAATACTCCCAAGTACCTTGACTAATCTTAATAATTCAAGATAAGGCTTTACACTAAAATCTACAGTTTTAGATTTTGTGTGATATGGAGAAGGAAGTTGAAATTTTAGAAGTTGCCTTGTGAATGTTTCATCTAATCTTTTTTCGGCTAATAAAAGTTTACCAGCTTCTGTAAGTTTTACTGTTGGTTTTAAATCAACAAAACCTAAAGCCTTTGGAGCCCTTGTAATTCTATCTCTAGCTGCTAGAGCAGGATTTGAAGGAAAAGTGTCTCCTTCATAGTATTCTGAATCAAACAAAGTTTGGAAAAAATCAATCTGAACTTGGTCATTACCTGACCATTTTTGACCTTCAAAATTTTCGGATAAAATTTTAATTTCTGGAATTATTTTTTCAATTGTCCTTGGAGATGTGAATGCAAATAATGCTTTTGTTTTACTCAAATTTGCCATAACTACTCCCAGAAAATTTTGTCATCAACTGCCATTGATTTTGTTTGTATATTATCCTTTCCTGTTTCTAAAAATTCAGATATTCTTGAATTAGAAATTTCTATTGACTTGTCTGAAATATCACACCCAATATAATTGCAATTGTTTTTTATTGCAGCAATTGCAGAAGATGCACTCCCTAAAAAAGGGTCACAGACAGTAAAATTTTCTTCAGTACTAGCGTATAGCATAGCTTGAAAAACTTCTACTGGTTTTTGCGTTGGATATTTTGAACTGTGTATTCTTTTAAAACGCCAAACATCTGGAAATTTTCTATTTCTAATTTTTCGAGTATTTCCGTTTGTTGCAAAAACTATATACTCGTGTCGTCTTCTGAAATAATGTCCCATTCCAATATTGACTTTATCCCAAGTGATTAGATTTTTTACGTCAAAATGACTACGAACTACATTTCCTAAACTCAAAAGCGAATAGGAGTCAAACATAATATAAATATGTCCTGTTGATTTTTTTAAAACTCTGCTACATTCAGATAAAAACTCATTGTAGTTTTCTTCGCTATCTTCAAACTCTCCAAACCATTTTCCGTTTTCTTTTCCTTTATCTGCGTATTTACCAACTATTCGACCTTTTCCCAATTTTAGTTTGTCATTCATTCCTGAATATGCTGGGTCAGTAGCAATAACATCAACACTATTTGAAGGTAATTTTTTTAAAAAGGAAATTGCATCATCCTGATAAATTGATACTTTATTTTTATCTGAATTGAATTTAAAAGTAGCTTCTGATTTTTTTAATTTTTTTTCAATTCTATCTTCTGTATTCTCAATAAATGATAGGATTGTTTGAAAGTATTTTTTTGAAATTTCTTCATTAACAACAGGAATGTTTTGTTCAATTATATACTCTTTTAATCGGCTTTCTGTAATTCCGTATTGTTCTACTATTTCAGATGTTCTATACATTCAATATTCTTTTTCACAAATCTACAAAATTTGATTGGTTTATGGTGTTCGTTCGTATTGTGCCCAACAATTGTATAACAACACTTTCTATCCATAAAGTTGCTGTTATATCGCTTATAAATGCAATGTATTACTTTTCAACAAAGAATCCAAGGGGCTTATGACCGTTTTATTGTTCATTTATATAACTTTAGTGTATACCATGCGGTTAAATACCTAATGTATTTTGTTAGCAGACTTGATTTCTAAATTGAAAAGTTGTTTTGTTTATGGAGAGTTAGGTTTAATGTGGTTGTATATGGTTAGTTGTGTTGGTTAGCAACTAAATTATTAAAAGAAAACGAGCCAGAGGAGGATCGATAGGGTTTTCAGACTATACACAGAACAAGTAATTGACTATTCCCGTTTTTAGTTGTTAGCTTTTCAATTTTCAACGAATAAATAATAGAAAAAGAGTTACAATACCAATAAATAAAATTAAGTATAAAGATGTTTTTCGAAATACAGATTGAGGAATAAAAGCAAGTATTTTTTTACCTAAGAATGATCCTACTAATCCAATTATTATTAAAAAAGGAATATATTTTAGGTCATGTTTATGAATGTAACCGTTGTTATAGTAGACAAAAGTTCTAGAAAAATCTATGATAAAGTCTATAAAAGCAGAAGTTGCAATGAATACGCTTTTTTCTAAATTAAATGCAGACATAGTTAAGCCGCGAATCGCGCCTCCAGTACCAAGTAAGCCAGCTGAAAATCCTGATAGCGAACCACCAATTATCGCATTTTTGTTATGGGCAGAAAACACTATTTTACTTCTAATCAGAAAAAATAAACTCAATCCAACTAGAAATAGCCCTAAGCATATTTCTAAAAAATAAGTATCAAGTAATTTGGACGCGATACCTCCTATAATAACAAAAAGTATTGAAGGAATTCCAATGTAGATTAATAGTCTTTTATCTAGCCCTTTTTTAAATAAAAATATTTTACTCAAGTTGCTAGATAAATGAAAAATTGCTGTTAAACCAAGTACAGAGTAAAAGTCAAAGTAAAAATTACCTAAGGGGACAAAAAATACAGAGGAGCCAAAACCACCTATTGTGCCAATTATTTCTGCTACCAAAGCTAAGAGTAAAAACACATAATTGATATCTCTCATTTAGTTTATGGATTCAAGTTACAGCTTGCAACTAATGCAAAGATAAGTTCCATTTTAATGAACTTTATCGGTAGTTAAACAAAAGTAGCTGAAATTTTTTACAAAGTCAAGTTACAAACTAAATCGATTTTAAAATTTGTAGCCGAGTAACTCCAATGGTTATAAGTGATAATTGTTGTAATCCCGAGGATTTTTAAAAACTAGCAGGTAAAAATTTTCTAGTTGGCCTGAACTTCCGAAAGTGCTAAAACATTAAACAAATTGGCTTTAGTTTTAAAGAAACTGTTTTCTATTTCAATGGCCTTTAATTTAGCATCAATTAATTTTGATTCGCGCGAGTTTACTAAAAACAAAGAGCTTTCGCCTAAAAAGAATTTACGCTCTTCTGCGGATAGCATTTTAGAATAATCATCAACAATAGTATCCGTATAATCGTTTTGCAAAATGTATGAATCCAATTCTTGATTAATAGCATCAATCTTATTCTTAAGGCTCACTTTTGTATTTTGAATGTCGAATTTAGTGTCTTGTAACTTCAATTTTGCTAGTTTTAAGTCGCCACGTTCTTTTCTTAAAAACAAAGGAAAGCTTATGTTTACACCACTTTTATATGCCGACGTACTAAATGAGCGCGCCACTTCTGGAGTTTGCGACAAAAAATTGTATTGCAAATCGATTTGAGGTAATAAATTATTTAGTTTTAGTCGCTTTTCAATACTTAGACTTTTAAACTTATAATCTAAAGATTGTAGTTTTGGATGATTTTCAATACTGAAGGTTTCAATATCCATACCTGATGTATTTAAGGTTAAATCAATAGTATCAAAGGTATTCACATCTGGAATGATGCCTTCTTGAATTTCAATAGGTGTATTATCATTTAACCATAAATAATTGGATAATTCTAAAGACGATTTCACAAATTTGATTCTAGATTTTTCTAAATTTAAGCGCCTGTTATTTAATGCTATTCTGGCTTCTAAAGTATCAATGGCTGGTTTGTCGCCAACTTCATAACTCTTTTTTATACCATTAAAACGCACTTCTACATTGGTTAAGAAATCTTCGTAAACTCGCTTTTCGTTATAGGTTTTAAGCCACTTAAAATAAGTTACTGTGGCATCATACAAAATAGTGTTGATTAGCAACTGCCTATCAACTTGGGCTTGTTTTACATATAACCTTGCTTGTCTTAACATGGCCATACGCTTATTGGTCAATAACCCACGAGCAATAGGAACAGAAACGCCAGCGCTATACAAACCATCTTCAGGAAGAAAGGCTTGCGGATTTAAAAAATCACCTGTATTTTCTTCAAAGTTTCCTTTTAATTCAACACCAAACCAAGTTGGGATTTTAAAAGTAGCGTTAAGCCTGTCGTAATATTCCGTGTTCTTAAATTTCTTTCTGTCGTAATCTACTTCTATTTTTGGGTCAAAAGCACCACGCGCTTTCATGAGTTTCGCTTCACTATTATTGATAACCAAATTGGCTTGTTTTACGATGGGATGAAAGGACTTAACATAGCCTAAATATTCAGATAAGGACATTACCGAAGTACGGTCTTGTGCCGAAATTAAACTACTAAAACACAATATGATACTTAATAGGGTTACTCTCATTTTTTATCCTTTTTTTGAGGCTTTATTAGTGCCTTCAGGTTGATAATAGTTAGGAGGGAAACTGTTAATTTGTCGCCACAATTCAAACCAGATTGGCACATCTTCTAATAAAGCAATGGTCTTTGCACCAGAACCAACGCGTATAGCTTCTGGCCATTCGTGATCAGTCTCATCTGGTGCTAGCAATACTCTATATTTACCATTACTACTTATAAAACGTTCAATAGCTACAACTTCTGCACCGTAGGTTCCGTAGGACACATTTGGCCACCCACTAAATACTATGGCGGGCCAACCATCAAATTGTACACGTACTTTTTCGCCTTTATGTAGAAGCGGTAAATCTATAGGTCTTACAAATGTTTCAACGGCTAAATCATATTGTGCTGGCATAATACCAACCAATTCAGCTCCTTCCTTAAATGTAATACCTATTCCTCCGGTTAAAACCTTATTAATAAAGCCACTTTGAGGCGCAGTAACATACAATAGGCTATTACGTTTTTTATAATTACTATAAGCGTTTTCAAGTTTGGTAACTTGTGCTTGGGTATCAAACCCACTAGATTGAGCAGTATACATATCGCTTTGCGCTTTAGAAATTTTGTCAGCAAAGGCTGCATTGGTTCTCGACAATTCCAATCTAGCATTAATAACTTCATTCTGACTTGCTAAATATTTGTTTTCTTGAGAAATGAATTTTGCTTGGGTTTCTTGAAGCTTCAATCGTTTTTCTTCAACATCCTTTACGGCTTTTAAACCTTCTTCTTGCAAGGTTTTAATACGGTTAAATTGTGTTTCTGCAATTTTTAAATTCGTTTTAGAAGCTTCTAAATCAATACTATCGCTTTTTACTTTTAATTGCGATTGTATAAGTTTGTTTTTAGTTTGTTCTAGCTTTAATTTTTGTTCATTCTGCAATGCAGAAACTTGCCTGTTTAAGGCGTTAACTTTACCTTTATATGAGTTTACTGAAGATGATTTTGCTTGAATTTGAGCATTGGTTCTTTCTACTAACTGATCATCAAAATAGTCACTTTTCACCTCAGAAATTCTTAAAATGGTATCACCAGCCTTTACATAATTGCCTTCTTGTACAAACCATTCTTCTATGCGTCCGGGAATTTGAGACTGAATAGTTTGTGGTCTTTGATTTGGCTTTAAAGTTGTTACAATACCTTGCCCTGTTATATTTTGAGTCCATGGTAAAAATAACATGATAAACATAATGATAGCAGCGGCTAATAAAAATCGGTTAAAGTATTTGTAATACTTTACATTCATAATATTTTTTCCGGACTTGTAATTGGACAAGTCTATTTTTTTATTCAATTGGTTATGGGATATATTGAGCATAACTTAATTGTTTTTAGATTTGATTTGACCTTTTTCTAAAGTGATAATTTCTGTACATTTATCTGCCCAGACACTACTAAAACTAACTACAATGAGTGACCAAGGCCTGTCTTTGTGAGATAGATAATCTACAATAGCTTTCGTTTCCTTTCTATTAAAACGATCTAAAGCATCTTCAAGAATAAGTACTTTTGGAGATTTTAAAATAGCGCGTGCTAAAACAATTTTTTTAGATAATGAGTATGACATTTGCCTGCCATCTGGATAAAGCACGGTGTTTAAGCCTTCAGGTTGCTCTTTAATAAAAAATTTAAGCCCAACAATATCTAATACTTCATGAATTTTTTCATCTGAAATATTTGAATTACCAAAGGTTAAGTTATCTTTTATAGTACCTTCAAATGGGTTTTCGTCCGATAATGAAAGCCCTAATTGCGATCTGTAAAAGTTTAAGTGCAAGCTATGGATAGACATGTCGTTAACGTAAACATGACCGCTACTTGGTTGAATGACTCCAGCTATTAACCGAAGTAAAGTCGATTTTCCAGAACCACTTTCACCTTTAATCAATATTCTACTTTTTGGATTTACTTTTAATGAGATATCTCTTAAAATATGTTTATCTCTATTATCAACTTCATAAGCCACATTTTCTAATTCAATTTGAATGCCCTTACTAAACTGAGGTGTTTCTCCATTTTGATTTTCTAAATCTTTATCTACAATTTGCCCAATTTTTTCTAGTGAAGTTAAGGTGTCGTAAAACGATTCTAAACCTAAGATTAGTTTTTCAACTGAAGCAATTACCAAGATTATAATAATTTCTGCAGCAACAAACTGACCAATGTTCATTTCTTGATTTAAAACTAAAGCACCACCAATTAATAATAAACTTGCGGTTACAACAACCTTAAAACTTATCATTTGGATAAATTGTAACATTAAAATTTTAAAATGACTTTCTCTGGCTTTGAGATAGTCATTTACCAAATCGTCATTTTTATTCACACCTAAATTTGTACTTCCTGAGAGTTTGAAACTTATAACAGAGCGTGCTATTTCTTGAATCCAATGTGCGACTTTGTACTTGTTTTTAGATTCTTTTAAACTCGTTTCTAGCCCTTTAACTGCTGTAAATTTAAAAACTACAAAAATGAGTATTAATAGTAATAGTCCAAAAATAATGAAGAACGGATGGTAAAACGATAGTAGAATTAAAGCAAATAAAATCTGCAAGACTGCCGTTGGGACATCAATTAAAATTTTAGATAGACTTTTTTGAATGGTCAAGGTATCAAAAAAGCGATTTGCTAATTCTGGTGGATAATAATTACGTAACTCAGACATTTTTATTTTAGGAAAGCGATATGCTAACTCAAAAGATGACCTTGTGAATATACGTTGTTGTATAGTTTCTATAATTCTTAGTTGCATCAGTTGTAATGCTCCAGAAAAAGCAACACCTAATGTTACTATAACGACTAAGACAACCCAAGAGGTTGAAATTTGTGCGCCTTGAATTAAATTAATGATGGCCTGAATACCTAGTGGTAATGATAATGCTACAATACCAGCAAAAATGGCATAGTAAAAAATTTGTAGAATATCTCTTTTTTCCAATTGAAGTAAGCCTACTAAGCGTTGCCAAGGGGTCATTTGTTTGTCGTTCATAACTAAGATTTCAAAGTGTTTAGGGCTAAGTTTTTCATAAAATTAGTTGGAGTTATACCATCTGTGCAATCTGTAATAGATGTAAAGTGGTCTTTTAAAAAATGTTGGTGTAAACTCCCCTCTAGAATTGTGCTTGCTAGACTCGAAGGAAAGTTGTAATCTGGTTTTAATGCAATAATCATATCTCGTAAACGATGTACAATCCGCTTGTATATAACAAAATAACCATCTTTATTTTCTTGATCTACTTCTTTGGTAAGGAATGATTTTGAATTTTCATTGACCATAATTTTATTTAAAACAATCTCGTTAATATGTGAGAATTTTGAATCTTTTTGTATGGATCTAGTAACAATTTCGATAGCCTTTTCAAGTTTATCGGATGGGTTTAAACTATGGGTTTCAAACACCAATTGATACTCTATCCATGCCCAATACCAAGACGATAAATAAAGAAGTAATTTATGCTTGCTTTCAAAATAGCGATAAATAGAACTTTCATTGGAGCCAATTAGAGTTCCTAGTTTTTTAAATGTAAAGCTATCAAAACCAATCTCGTCTATTAAGATGATGCTATGTTCAATAATACGTTTTCCTAAATCAGAAGATTCTGGGTCTTTTACATATATTTTCTCTGGTACCGCAATCTTTAAGTTTGAAAGTAACGACTCCATGATTAATAATTTTAATTGCAAATATAATAGTAATACTATTATATTTGAAAATAAAGCTATTATTTTTATTGATATACAATCAATAAATACTATGATAACAAGTAAGAGGTTGCGTAACTATTTGAATTTGAATGAATAATCTAGTGGCAATCCACACTGTTTGAAATCAAATCATAAACAGGAGCAGGAGAGATATAAGGAATTCCTAAGCCTAAACCTCGAAGAATAAACAATGCGCCAATTATAATAATAAAAATAGGAATGGCTTTTTGAATTTTTTGTCTAGCGGTGCCTTTTAAAAAGTGACTGAAATAAATAGTAGTGGTCATCAGTGGAATCGTTCCAATGCCAAAAGCTACCATATATAAACTCCCATTTATAGCATTTCCACTAGCAATAGCAGCAAACAAAGCCATATAAACCAGACCACAAGGTAAAAAGCCATTTAAGAAGCCAATGGTTATAAAGGTGTCCAATGTTTTTTTCTTCATAGCAATGCCTAAAGTCGATTTTACTTTTGAAATAATTTTATAAAGAGGTTTTGAAAGGTTGTATTTGTTAAATGTTTTTTGAGGAATTAGAACCACCAAAATCATTAAAACCCCAATAATAATTGAAAGTTGCTGCTGAATTCCAAAGATGTAAAGGCTCTTTCCTAACAGGCCAAATACAAGTCCAATAATACTATAAGCTAGTAATCTGCCAAAATGATAAATAGCAATTTGCGATACTTTTTTAACAGAATTTGTTTGGTCTACAGGCAACATAAAAGCTATGGGTCCACACATGCCTATACAGTGAAAACTTCCTAATAGCCCTAATATAAATACCGAGAATAGCATGCTAATACGTTATAGATTCTTTAAATAAATAATTATTTCCGTTATATTGCCAATCAACAGAAATGTTCCAACGACCATCTACCAAACGATTGTCAGGTATGAGCAAATTATGATTAGACAATGAAATAGCAGTTTCAAAGTCTAGTTGTTTGTTAGATGGTCTATATAGGAACACTTTTCCTGTAATTTTTTTGTAATCTATAGTTTTAGGAAACGTAATTTTTAAGCCCTTACTTGTTCTTAAATATGAAATGTTTTCCTCTAGCTCTTTGGCTTTTTCAAGCTTATCAATATCGTTTTGATATTGTAGCTCGGCACCATAATAATTTTCAGTAACCAATTCGTGTTCAAACCTATCGTCCACACACATGGTGATAATAAAATACATTATAAAGCTTATAAAGCCTATAAAGGCTAATACAATTCCAGTTCCCCAACTAATTTTCATAATTCAATAATTTTAATTTCCAACTTTAAACGGCTATTAACCAACAGTTATTTAAAACTTCTAGGCCCTAAAAAATTAGCTGTTGTTGTTTCAACTAATTTATCGTCTGAAAAAACACCAATCTTAATTTTATTTCTATCACCAGTTAATGCTGAATTATTTATCTCAATAAATAACGTCCCTTCAGCAATCCCTTGATTGGGAACTACAAAATAATCATGCGTAGCTACCAATTTAAGTTCACCTTTGTGCGACATCAATTTAAAACTCACGTTCTCAATATCTTTTGATGTTTTATTAATCAATTTATAGGTAAATACATTACTAATAATGTTATTTTCTTTATGCTCATAAAGCTGACCTGGAAGTCTTAAAACATTAGCTTCTATATCGTTCCTTAAAAAAAGCATGCCTATTAACAATCCAACCAAAATGGTTAAAACGGCTATATAGCCTTTCATTCTAGCTGTTATTTTAAAAGGTGCTTTTTTTTCAATATTTTCTTCGCTCGCATATCTAATTAACCCTTTTGGGAGGTTAATGCTTTCCATAATGTGGTCGCATTCATCAATACAAGCCGTGCAGTTTACACATTCTAATTGTGTACCATTTCTAATATCGATTCCTGTTGGACATACATTCACACATTGCATGCAATCAATACAATCACCATGGCCTAAAGCGTTTCGGTCTTCATTTTTTCTGAATTTCTTTCTGCCATTTTCAGCTTCACCGCGTTTATGGTCGTAAGCCACAACAATCGATTTGGTGTCCAATAAAACACCTTGTAGTCTTCCGTAGGGGCAAGCAATAATGCATACCTGTTCTCTAAACCAAGCAAACACAAAATAAAATACTGCCGTAAAAATAAGTAGCGAAATAAGCGTGTTTAAATGGCTAAATGGCCCATCAGTTATATATTGGATAAGTGCATCACCTCCTATTAAATAGGCTAAAAACACATTGGCGATTACAAAAGAAATAATCAGAAAAATAATTAGTTTTAGCCCTTTTTTTTTGATTTTTTCTGCATTCCATGGTTGTTTTGATAAGCGTATTTGTTTGCCTCTATCGCCTTCTATCCAATATTCAATACGTCTAAAAACCATTTCCATAAAAATGGTTTGCGGGCAAATCCATCCACAGAAAATGCGCCCAAAAGAGACTGTAAATAAAGCAATAAACACCACACCAATTAGCATTGAAATAACAAACAAATGAAAATCTTGTGGCCAAAACGGAAATCCGAAAATATTAAAACGACGTTCTAATATATTGAACATTAAAAATTGATTCCCATTAATTTTTACAAATGGTGAAAGTAATAAAAAAGCCAATAACCCATAACTAACTAGCTTTCGGTTTCTGTAAAATCTACCACTAGGTTTTTTAGGAAATATCCAAGCACGTTTACCTTCCTCAGTAATCGTTCCAATGGAATCTCTAAATGTTTCGTTTTCTGGGGTTTCCAAAGTGCTTAATTTTTGACCTGTCAGATCTATACTGAAACAAGTTTAGTATATGAAACTTGACAGGTCTGTGTAATATATACTTAGCTTAGTTAATTACTGTTTCTAATGAATCTGATGCGATTTCTGGAGGTGTTTCAATTTCCACATTCTCATCAATCCAAATATCGCCTTCAGCTGCTTTTGGGTTGGCAGGTGTCGTTCCTTGAAACGTTAATACGTAACTAGAAACTTGAGCCATTTCCAAAGGCTTAAGCTGAGTTTTCCATGCGATCATACCTTTTCCTGAACGTCCACCTTCAGATACAGTTGTAAACACGCTCTTAATATTGCCGCCTAAAATCCAGTGCTTATCTGTTAAATTTGGACCGATGCCACCACCACCATCTGCCATGTGACATGCCACACAATTGGTTTGGAATATGGTTTTCCCAGCTGCTAAATCCGCTGCTTCCGTAAGTTGCGTTACGGTATTAGCATCGACTAAATTTTTTGCTGTTTTTTTGTATTGTTCTATAGCTACTCTAGCTTCTGCTAATTCAGTTTCTAATTCATCAATTTGATTATCGCCATTAAATACATGGTATTTAGCTAAGTAAACAAATGCGAAAATTATTGAAATATAAAAGGCATACAACCACCATGGTGGTAAATTGTTATCTAACTCCTTAATACCATCGTAATTATGGTCTAAAATAATCTCGCCTTCTTCTTCAATGGGTTTTGAACCTAAAAGTTTCTTGTAAGTTTCTTTTAACCAAGTGAACTTATAAGCGGATTCTTTTTCAGCTAAAAAGCGTGCTTTGGCGTCGCCATCTAATTTATGAAGCATAACATTTTCTAGCGCACCAATAATAGCTTCAATAGCTATAAGAATTAAAAGCACTAAAAGAAGAAATAGCATAACTGCTGGGTATTCTATAAATGCAGGCTTTTCTCCAGAATCTATAAAAAATTCTACGGCTCCGAAAATGATAAAGAATACTACTGGAACTCGAATCCAAGATGGAATTAATTTTCGCATGATATATCGTTGTTTTGGTTGTCTAAAGGCAGGTTGCTTACGGTTTTTATATAGTCTTTTTTAGCGGTAATAACCCACCAAAATAATAGCACAAAAAAAGTAAAGAAGATAAGTAGAGAAATCATAGGGTAAACCTCGATTCCTGTAATACTCTCCATATGGTTTTTTACAAATTTCAACATGGTTTTAAATAGTTTTGATGGTTATTGTTGTTGTTCAGGTTTTACCTTAATATCAGTTCCTAATCGTTGTAAATAGGCTATAAGTGCAACAATTTCCCTATTTTTCATTTCTATAAATGCTTCGCCGTTATCAGAAGCATATTTTTTATCCGCTTCATAGGTTTTAGCAAAGTCTGGGTCGTTATGTAGGTTTTCTTCAATTTGTGCACCTTGTTCTAACATGCTTTGTTGCGCATTGGCAATGTCTTCATCAGTATAAGGAACACCTAATGTAACCATAGCTTCCATTTTTGCTTCGGTCATCGACTTGTCTAACTCACTGCTTTTTCCTGTAATTAGCCAGGGATAACGCGGCATAATAGAACCAGATGAGGTACTTTGGGGGTCATACATATGGTTAAAGTGCCAGTTATCTGAATATTTTTGCCCTAGTCTATGTAAATCAGGCCCTGTACGTTTACTTCCCCAAAGGAATGGGTGATCGTAAACAAACTCTCCAGCTTTTGAGTATTCGCCATAGCGTTCCACTTCATGTCTAAAGGGTCTTATCATTTGCGAATGACAACCCACACAACCTTCACGAATATAAATATCTCGACCTTCTAATTCTAAAGGTGTATATGGCTTTACACTAGATATAGTTGGAATATTAGATTTAACCATGATTGTTGGTACAATTTGAATGATACCACCAATTAAAATAGCAACTGTAGCTAATAAGGTTAATTGAATTGGTCTACGCTCTAACCAGGTGTGCCAACCCTCACTAGATGTTCGCTTTTTAGTAACACGTTCTAAAGCAGGTGCTTCAGCTAATTCATCAGTAACGCTACTACCTTGTTTAACTGTCATTATAACATTATAAACTAAGATGAACATACCAACAATGTAAAGTGTACCACCAATAGCACGCATCCAGTACATCGGGATAATTTCAGTAACAGTTTCTAAAAAGTTACCATAAACTAAAGTGCCATCTGGATTAAATTGTTGCCACATAGAATATTGTGTAAATCCAGCAACATACATAGGTAAGGCATAGATAATAATACCTAAAGTGCCTAACCAAAAATGTAGATTGGATAAGGCTAGCGAGTACATTTTTGTTTTAAACAAACGCGGAATGAGGTAATAAATAATACCAAAAGCCATAAAGCCGTTCCATGCCAAAGCACCAACGTGCACATGTGCAATAATCCAATCGGTAAAGTGAGCTACAGCATTTACACTTTTTAATGATAGTGTTGGACCTTCAAACGTAGCCATACCATAACCAGTAATAGCTACGACCATGAATTTTAAAACAGGATCGGTTCGTACTTTATCCCAAGCGCCACGTAAGGTTAACAATCCGTTTATCATACCACCCCAAGATGGCATCAATAGCATTACTGAGAATGCAACCCCTAAGTTTTGTGCCCATTCTGGTAAAGCGGTATATAATAAGTGATGCGGTCCAGCCCAAATATAAATGAATATCAACGACCAGAAATGCACAATAGATAATCTATAGGAATACACAGGTCTGTTAGCAGCTTTCGGAACAAAATAATACATCAACCCTAAAAAAGGTGTTGTTAAAAAGAAGGCCACGGCATTGTGTCCATACCACCATTGCACCAAAGCATCTTGCACGCCTGCATACACGGAGTAACTTTTTAAAGCACTAACAGGTAATTCTAAACTATTAAAAATATGAAGTACAGCAACGGTAACGAATGTGGCAATGTAAAACCAAATAGCAACATATAAATGGCGTTGTCTACGTTTTAAAATGGTCCAAATCATATTCACCCCAAAAACCACCCAAATAAGTGCAATGGCAATGTCAATGGGCCATTCTAATTCAGCGTACTCTTTAGATGTCGTATAGCCTAATGGGAGTGAAATTGCCGCAGATACAATAATAAGTTGCCAACCCCAAAAGTTAATATTACTTAAAAGGTCGCTTGCCATACGGGCTTTTAATAAGCGCTGAAGCGAATAATAAATACCGGCAAACATAGCATTCCCCACAAATGCAAAAATAACGGCATTGGTGTGTAAAGGTCTTAAACGACCAAAACTTAACCACGAAATACCGTCGGTAAGATTTGGGAATAGAAACATAAAAGCAAGAAGTAGACCTACTGCCATTCCTACAACGCCAAAAATTATTGTAGCATAGAGGAATTTTGTAACGATTTTGTTATCGTAATGAAACTGTTGCATCTCCATAATTAAAATATTAATCTTTTTTGGTTAGTATTGTTTTTTTTGGTTTTTCTTTAATCAGTTCGTCTTCAAATAACATACGTACAGAAGGGGTATAACTATCGTCAAACTGTCCTTTTTTTACAGCAATAATAAAGGCTATAAAAAAACCAACAGCAACAATAATACTTATAGTTAATAAAATATATATAACACTCATACCTACTTGAAGTTATGGTTCAAAAGTACTTTTATACTTATTTTTAAAAGATGACATTTGTCATATTTCATTGTTTTATTTTATTTTTTGGGCGTTACCACAAGGGTCGGGCTTTCCGTTCCAAGTCCTCGTTCGTCCCGATAGCTATCAGGACTCGCTGTGGGCTTTCCTCTGCAATCCCTAACGCATCCATCCGTCAAATTTAGTTTTCATTTTACTTCAATTTCTTACCCAAAACATTCGTGCAAATCGTAGTAAATACAACAATGCTAATCGAACTCAAAGGCATTAAAATCGCTGCAATTACTGGAGCTAACTGTCCAGTAACGGCAAAGTAAAGTCCAATGCTATTGTAAATAAAAGACAGTACGAAACTCCATTTTATAATGTTGATAGCCGATTTTGAAGCCTTTATAAAATGGTGTAATTTATTAAATTTAGTAGCATCTAAAATAGCATCACAGGCAGGTGAAAACACATTCACATTCTCCGAAACAGCAATGCCAACTTGGCTTTGTGCTAAAGCGCCAGCGTCATTCAGTCCATCACCAATCATCAATACTTTGGCGCCAGAGTTTTGGTGGTGTTTTATGTACTCCAATTTGTCTTCAGGTTTCTGATTAAAAAACAGTTTTGTTTTAGCAGGTAGTAGTTTTGATAAATTTTCTTGTTCACCAGCATTATCACCAGAAAGGATTACTAAATCATAATTCTTTTTTAATGCATTAAAAAGCTTAGAAAGCCCTTTTCTATATTTATTGTAAAACGTAAATTTCCCTTTGTATTGATTATTAGTGCTTACGTGAACAGCTGTATTTAAGGTTAGAGTTTTAGATGAAAACCCAACAAAAGGGGCAGACCCAATTTTTATAGAATCTCGATGATGCTGTGCTTCAATACCTTTTCCAATGTGCTCTTGGTAGCTATCTAACACTACAATATTATGCGCATTTAAAAGTGAATATAAAGAGCGGCTAAGTGGGTGATTGGAGTTTCGTAATGTACTTTTTAACAAGGATTCCTCATCATTAGAAAGTATTAAACCCTCATAATCTATTGCGGTTTCTTTATTTGCGGTTATAGTGCCAGTCTTATCAAAAATAATAGTGTCAATAGCAGCTAATTGTTCAATAACCGATGCGTTTTTTGCATAGAATTTTAGTTTTCCAAAGATGCGCAACAAATTCCCAAAGGTAAAAGGTGCTGCCAAAGCAATGGCACAGGGGCATGCAATAATAAGAACTGCAGTAAAAACATTCCATGCTTTTGAAGCATCAACAAAAAACCAAAACAAGGTTGCTATTACTGCTATACTAAGTACTGTAATGGTAAACTGTTTACTTATTTTGTTTGTCAGTGTAGTAAAGCTATCTTCTTTATTTTTGTTGAAAACATCGTTGCTCCAAAGTTGAGTTAAATAACTTTGCTCAACTGTTTTTATAACATCAACTTCAATACTACTATGTAACTGTTTGCCACCGGCAAATAATTTATCGCCAGATTGTTTTGAAACGGCTTCCGATTCACCAGTCACAAAACTATAGTCAATACGTGCATTTCCATTTATAAGAATACAATCTACAGGAATGAGTTCTTCATTTCTAATGAGTAATCTATCGCCTTTTTTAATATCGTAAACTTGAATAGATTCCTCTTTGTTATCCGAAGTAATTTTAGTTATTCCAATGGGGAAATAGGATTTGTAGTCTCTTTCAAAAGATAAGAAATTGTATGTTTTTTGCTGAAAAAATTTGCCCAGAAGCAAAAAGAAAATAAGCCCAGATAAGCTATCAAAAAAGCCTGTACCCCAATTAAAAATGATTTCTGCTGTACTTCTTAAAAATAAAACACTAACTCCTAAAGCAATAGGAACATCAATATTTAAGATATTAGATCGTAATCCTTTATAGGCTGAGATAAAATAATCTTGAGCCGAATAAAAAACAACAGGTAATGAAAAAGTAAACATCAACCATCTAAAAAGTGGTGCGTAGGTTTCAATCCAAAACCCAGAAACCTGAAAATACTCTGGAAATGATAAAAACATAATATTCCCAAAAGCAAAACCGGCAAAGCCCAATTTATAGATAAGCGACCTATCCGTATTTTTTTTACCAACACTGTAATCATCTAAACATATAAAGGGTTCGTAACCAATACTGCTTAATAATTTAACAACTTCTTTTAGAGAGACACTTTCGTTATTGTAAGTAATACGAACCGTTTTTTTGCCAAAATTCACTATAGATGATTGTATAGTAGGATTTAACTTATTAAGGTTTTCAAGAATCCAAATACAAGAACTACAATGGATATGTGGAATATAAAGTGTAGCAATCTGTGTTTTTTCGTCATTAAACTCTAGTAAGCTTTCTACAATTTTTTTGTTATCTAAAAAGTTGTATTTACCTTCTATATCACTTGGTTTAGCACCAGCAGCTTCTTGTAAATCATAATAGCATGTTAAGTCGTTTACAGAAAAAATTTCGTAAACCGTTTTACATCCATGACAACAAAATGACTTTTTATCATAAGTTATTTCGGAAGAAGTTGCATCCAATCCACAGTGGAAACACGTTTTATGTCCCATATATTTGCTCATTTATACCTGCGGCAAAAGTCATAAAACAAGTGCTTTTTAAATATGATATTTGTCATGTTTTCTGTATTTTTACAACACTTTAATTATTTACTATGAGCAAGTGCGAACAATGTATTATTAAACAATTTAACTCCTTGAAGTCTTTAACTAAAGATGAATTAGTAAGGATATCATCATGTAAAACTTCTAAAATCATTAAAAAAGGCGAGGTTATTTTTGAAGAAGGTGAAAATTTAAATGGCGTATATTGTGTAAAGGATGGTATCTGTAAACTGTCCAAGTTAAGCGAAAACGGAAAAGACCAAATCGTAAAAATGGTAGTAAAAGGCCAGTTATTAGGTCAGCGTTCATTAATTAGTGAAGAAAGCTCTAATTTACAAGCTATAGCTTTAAATGATATGGAAGTTTGTTTTATTCCTAAAAGTGAAATCATTGCAGATTTACAAAAAAACCCAAAATTCTCTTTTGATGTTTTAAAGGATATGGCCCACGATTTAAAAGAAGCTGATGATATTATTGTTAATATGGCTCAAAAGTCAGTAAAACAACGTCTTGCTGAAACCTTAGTGTATATTCACGATAGTTTTGGAGTGAATCCTGATGGCACATTAAGTGTTTTACTTTCTAGAGAAGATTATGCTAATATTGTTGGTACAGCTACCGAGTCTGCTATACGTGTTTTGTCTCAATTAAAAAAAGAAGGATTAATTTCAACAGTAGGTAAGTATATAAAAATAGAAAACTTACAAGGGTTAAAACGTGTTGAATAACTTACAAACTCATTTAAACTTTTTAAACAGGCTAAAAAATTACCTTTTTGCATCCAATTTCGTCTTTTTTTGTTCCGTAGCAATACTACCTAACCTAAAAAAGTCTTTAAGTGGTTAAAAATGACTGATTTCTACTCAATTCAAAAAGTTTAAATGAGCTCATTATTTAAAAATCTTGTTAAAGTATAGATAAATCTAATTACTAGATTCATTTTTTTGTATAAAAATATAGTATTTTTATACAGCTATGAAAAACAGTAAAATGTCCAGAAAAGGTTTTGTGTTTAAGAAATATGAAACACCTTATCAATCCCCTTTCGATAAAATTTTTGAAGTTTTTAAAGAATTAATTACATATACTTCTGGTGATTTTGATGAAGCTATAGATTGGTTGAAGGAATTAGATAAAGAATACAAACTCACAACTTCAGAATATACTATAGATGACTTTATCGAAGATTTAAAAAAGAAAGGGTATATAAGAGAAGAAATTGACAATGATGGTCAAGGAGGAAGTATGGCCATTACTGCGAAAACGGAACGTGCCATTCGACAGCAAGCTTTAGATCATATTTTCGGAAAAATTAAGCGTAGTGGACAGGGCAATCATAAAAGTAAAAGCCCAGGAATAGGTGATGAGCACACGGGTGATTTCAGAGGCTATCAATTTGGAGATGCTTTGGATAAAGTGTCTATGACCGAAAGCTTAAAAAATGCACAAATTAGTCATGGTATTGACAATTTCACCTTATCTGAAGACGATTTGGTGGTAGAAGAAACACTCCATAAATCGCAAATGAGTACAGTGTTGATGATTGATATTAGTCATAGCATGATTCTTTATGGAGAAGACCGAATTACCCCAGCAAAAAAGGTAGCTATGGCATTAGCTGAATTAATTACTACAAGATACCCAAAAGATACTTTAGATATCTTGGTTTTTGGTAATGATGCTTGGCAAATTGACATTAAAGATTTACCTTATTTAAAAGTAGGCCCTTACCATACCAACACGGTTTCAGGTTTACAATTAGCAATGGATTTATTACGCAGAAAACGAAATACTAATAAACAAATTTTTATGATTACCGATGGAAAGCCAAGTTGCTTACGTTTGCCAGACGGGCAGTATTATAAAAACAGTAATGGTTTAGATAAACATATCGTAAATAAGTGTTATGCAATGGCACAACAAGCCAGGCGTTTACATATACCAATTACAACATTTATGATAGCAAAAGACAGCTATTTAATGCAATTTGTAAGAGAGTTTACCTATGCTAATCAAGGAAAGGCTTTTTATACAGGTATAAAAGGTTTAGGCGAAATGATTTTTGAAGATTACGAAACAAATAGAAAGAAAAGAATAAGAGGATAATAATTAGCTGTTAGGTATAAGCTTTTAGCTTAAAATAAGCTTGCTAATAGCCAAAAGTAAACAGCCAAAAGCTATAGAATGAAAAGTATAAAAACATTAGGAGAATTAATAAAATCTGGATACAAAAATAAATCCATAAAAGATGAATTAAGAGACAATTTAATTCAGAAAATAAAAAGTAAAGAGACCACATTTGTAGGTGTTCATGGTTATGAAAACACAGTAATTCCAGAGTTAGAACGTGCCATATTATCAAGGCATAATATTAACTTATTGGGTTTGCGGGGGCAGGCCAAAACCCGTTTAGCACGTTTAATGCTGAATTTATTAGATGAATACATTCCATATGTTGAAGGTTCTGAAATTAATGATGATCCATTGCAACCAATTTCAAGGTATGCCATAGAATTAATAAAAGAAAAAGGTGATAGTACACCTATTTCATGGCTACATAGAAGTGCCCGTTTTGCAGAAAAATTAGCAACACCAGATGTAACCGTTGCTGATATTATAGGTGATGTTGACCCTATAAAAGCTGCAAATTTAAAATTAAGTTATGCAGATGATCGTGTGATTCATTATGGAATGATTCCAAGAGCAAATCGCTGTATTTTTGTAATTAACGAATTACCAGACTTGCAGGCTAGAATTCAAGTCGCATTGTTTAATATTTTACAAGAAGGCGATATTCAAATTAGAGGTTTTAAGTTACGTTTGCCACTGGATATTCAATTTTTATTTACAGCAAACCCTGAAGACTATACCAATAGAGGTAGTATTGTAACACCTTTAAAAGATAGAATAGGCTCTCAAATTTTAACACATTATCCAGCAGATATCGAAACGGCTAGATTAATAACCGAGCAAGAAGCTAAAGTCGTTGAAGCTCAAAATACATTAGTTATAGTTCCCGATTTAGCAAGAGATTTACTAGAACAAGTTGTATTTGAAGCCAGAGAAAGCGAGTTTATTGATGCCAAGAGTGGCGTAAGTGCACGTTTAAGTATTACAGCTTTAGAAAATTTACTCAGCACAGCAGAACGACGGACTTTAATGGTTGGCGATGGACAGACTATGTTGCGATTATCGGATTTTGTAGGTGTTATTCCTTCTATTACTGGAAAAGTTGAATTGGTTTATGAAGGTGAACAAGAAGGCGCTGCAGTAGTTGCTTATAATTTAATAGGCGAAGCTGTAAAAAGTTTATTTCCTGAGTTTTTTCCTAAGATAGAAAAATTACAAAAGCAAGAAGAAGAGAGTCCTTATGATGATATTATATCTTGGTTTTTTAATCAAAAGGATGGTTTTGAATTGTTAGATGATTTAAGAGATAAAGAGTATAAGGCTTTATTGGATGCTATTTCGCCTTTAGATGATTTGTTAGCTGAATATCAACCTAACTTATTAAAACAAGACAGCTATTTTGTAAAAGAATTTGTGCTTTGGGCTTTAGTGGAATTTAAACAGTTAAGTAAACACAGGTTTACTGAAGGTGTTCAATTTAAAGATCCTTACGGTAGTTTTATAAACGATTTATAAAATTCGAAATTTTAACTTGAAATTTTTAACCGAAAAAATGTTTTTTTCGGTTTTTTTATTTTTTGCAGTTATTAATTATTCAAAAATGTAATGGTCATTTTTTCGAATTGATAATCTGTGGCGTTCTATTTATTACATATTGAATAGTTTTAAGAATAGTTCTTATTTAATAGGTTTTTAGCTGTTTAACTTCTAATTTCTTCAAAATTAAAATTAGAATTAAACAAAAACAACATATTTTTTATGGATAAAATCGAAGCCCAGATAAGTCTGCTTTCATTTGATATAGATAATACTTTAATAGATTTTCATACGTATAAAAGTAACTTTGGGAAAATATGGAAAAAGTACAAACCAAAAGATGTTCTTTTAACTTATAATACAGGGCGATTAATTGATGATGTTCTTTATTTAATAGATAAAGGTGTTCTTCCCCAACCCGATTATATAATTTCTGGTGTCGGAACACATATTTATAATTATAACGATAAAAGTCTAGTAAAAGAGTTTAATCATGTTCTTGATGATGGATGGGACTTAAAATCTGTTGAAAATGTAATTCAAAACATTGATCATCCAATAAGTGATCAACCTACTAAATTTCAACATGCCTATAAAAGAAGTTATTTTTTTCACAACGCAACTCCCGAACTAATAACTAGCGTAGAACAAGATTTTGCTGATGCGAATATGCATATTAACGTTGTGTATTCAGGAGGTAAGTTTTTAGATATTCTTCCAAAATTTGCTAATAAAGCTAATGCATTACAATGGTTGTTAGAGAAACTAAACATAAAGACTAACCAGGTTATGGTTGCCGGCGATAGTGGTAATGACTCGGCTATGTTTGATATTAAGGATGTAAAAGGTATTGTAGTAGCCAATGCCCATGAAGAACTTTACCAATACACAAAGCATAGGCAAGTTTATCATACCGAAAATGAAAAAGGTGATGGGATTATTGAAGGATTAGTCTATTACAAAGTATTACCACAGGAAGCTAAAGTAGATACTAATGTTGACCATACCGATGATTTTTTTATAAAACAAGAACTAAGTCATATTGCCACAGAAGATGAAGACGAGAAAATTGCACTGATTCGTGAAGGCTATGAAAAGGCCATTGAAGCTCTAAAAAAGAATATCACACCACTTGGTTTTTCGGCATGTTCTATAAAGGATAATGTAGCTCATGGAACAGATGAAAATTATTATAGTGTTTGGGCAAGAGATGGTGCTATTACTGTTATTGGTGCCTTACCGCTTATTCATAAAGATAAAGAGATTCATAAATGTGTCCGACAAACACTTATCACTTTATTTGAACACATCTCCAGAAATGGGCAAATACCATCAAATGTTAGAATAAAAGACAATATTCCAGATTATTCAGGTGTTGGAGGTATTTGTTCCATAGATAGTGGGATATGGGTCGTTATTGCTTTTTATGAATATGTAAATGTGACCAAGGATATAAAATTCCTAAGAGATTATATTTCGGATATTAAAGAAACCATGAGATGGTTAGGTGCTCACGATAGTAATAATGATGCACTATTGGAAATACCCGAAGCAGGGGATTGGACCGATTTATTTGGCAGAAGTTATAATATACTTTATGATGAAATTCTTTGGTATCGTTCTAATGTATGTTTTGGAAGACTCTTGGAGATGTTGGGTGATCATGAACAAGCAGGTGAATATATTCGTTGGTCACAAGTCATAAAAAAAGAAATATTACAAAATTTTTGGCCTTCAACACAACAGCAGCTATTTCAAACAGTATCATTTGCAGAAAAGCAATTTACGCTTGGAGATACATCATATTTAATAGCACAAACAACACCATTTGATTTTAGTTGGAGATGCGATACACTTGGTAATATTCTAGCCTTTTTACATGGAACCATTGACTCCGAAAAAGCCCACCAAACCTTTAAATTTATGTTAGGTGTAGGCGTTAATGACCCTTTTCCTGTTGCTAATGTATATCCCGTGGTAAGCCCAGGAGATCCTGATTGGAGACCTTATTACACCGTTAATTTATTGAATTTACCAAATCACTACCATAATGGTGGAATATGGCCATTTGTTGGTGGTTTTTGGGTTAAGTTTATTAATAAATTAGGTTTAAAAGATATTGCAATAGCCGAATTACACAAGTTAGCACTTATAAATAAAGAAGGCATAAATGAAGAGTGGGAGTTTAACGAATGGGCACACGGAACAACTGGAAAACCCATGGGTAAAGCCTATCAAGCATGGTCTGCAGCACAATACATTTCTGCTTGCCATGATTTAAAAATAATTAATAAATAACTAAAAAATAATACTATGAAATCGATTTTAATGATCTCTTTACACGGATATGTAGCTGCAAATCCAGAACTAGGAAAACCAGATACAGGAGGACAGGTAGTGTATGTACTTGAGCTTGCAGATCGTTTCAGTAGGCTAGGTAAAAATGTAGATTTATTAACACGACAGTTTGAGAACCAACCTGAATACGACCATGTTAATGAAAATTTTAATGTATGGCGAATCCCTTTTGGAGGAAAAGAATTTATCCGAAAGGAAGATATGCATGATCATTTAAAGAAGTTTGTTACCAATACTTTGGCTGCAATAAAAAAAGAACGTAAAAAGTACGATGTTATTTATTCCCATTATTGGGATGCTGGTTGGGCAGGTCAAAAAATTGCTGAAGAGTTAGGTATATCACATGTACACACACCACATTCATTAGGCTGGTGGAAACAACATACCATGGGTAGCGATATGAACGAAAAAGAAATGGAAACCTATCGTTTTAAAGAACGTATAAGAAAGGAGTACTTTGTATTTCAAATGTGTAATCATGTTATAGCAACAACTTTACCTCAAGTAGATTTATTAACGCAACAATATGATGTATTACCTAGAAATTGCTCAATGATTCCCCCAGGAATTGATGAAAATCGTTTTTATCCCGTGCCAACAAAAGAAAACGATAAAATACGGGCAAAATATGATATTCATCCAACCGATATTTTAGCTTTAGGAAGAATGGCACATAATAAAGGCTATGACTTACTTATAAAAGCTTTGCCCACAGTTTTTGAATTGTGCCCAGAAGCACGTTTAGTTGCGGCAGTTGGAGGAGATTCTGCACAAGATAAACAAGGGATAAAAAAATTAAAAGCACTAGCCAATGATCTTGGTGTTAACGATAAGATTAAGTGGAAGAATTATATAGCAGATGAAGATTTAGCAAACGTATATCGTTCAGCAAACATTTTTGCTATGCCCTCGAGATATGAACCGTTTGGAATGGTAGCCATTGAGGCTATGGCATGCGGAACTCCAAGTGTAATTACGGTACATGGCGGTTTAAATGATTTGATTGATTTTGGTAATCAGGCTTTATTTGCAGACCCACATCGTCCAATAGAGTTTGGAGCAATGATGTCTATGCCTCTGTTATATCCAAATTTAAGAAATGAATTATCTGTTGAAGGCGCTCGCTTTGCAAGAAGAAACTTTGGATGGACAGGTATTGCTAAACGTATGCTTCAGGAGTTTAGAAACTCTATAAATCAGCGGACTATGGAATCCAATATTTATTAATAGTTTAATACAAGGCAAATGTCAAACATAGTTTGTTTTGGAGAGGTACTTTGGGATATGTTTCCAACGCATAAAAAAATTGGTGGTGCACCACTTAATGTCGCATTGCGACTAAATTCTTTTGGACACAATGTTAAAATGATTAGTGCTATTGGTAATGATGAAAATGGTAAAGCACTAATTCAGCATATACATGAAACAGGTTTGGATACCGTAACCTATATCCAAAGGCTTATCGATTATAAAACAGGCGATGTTAAGGTAACGCTTAACAATAAAGGATCTGCAACTTACGATATTATGTATCCCAGAGCATGGGACAAAATAGAACTTAATGAAATGAGCAAAGATATAGTTAGTAAGTCTAACGCTTTTGTTTTTGGAAGTTTGATAACTAGAGATGAGGTTTCAAAAAGTACGCTTTACAGCCTTATAGATAATGCAAGCTATAATATATTCGACCTTAATTTACGAGCACCTTACTATACTAAATCTATTTTAACACATCTGATGGAAAAGGCGGACTTTATAAAGTTTAATGATGACGAATTATATGAGGTAGCCAGTTTCTTAAATTCAAAATATGATAGCTTAGAAGACAACTTAGAATACATTTCAGAACAAACCAATACAGATCATATTTGTGTGACAAGAGGTGAGCATGGAGCAGTATTGCTTTATAATAATGCGCTATATTATAATAACGGTTATCAAATAAAAGTAAAAGATACAGTAGGTGCAGGCGATTCTTTTTTAGGAGCTTTAATAAGTCAATTGTTAAGTAATGTAGAGCCACAAAAAGCTATCAATTTTGCTTGTGGTGTTGGTGCTTTGGTAGCACAAAGTGAAGGTGCAAACCCCAAACTTTCGTTATCTGAGATTAATACTTTTATAAACCCTTAAGCAGCTTACCAAGTATCTCTACTTTTAATATTATTAGCACATAACTCAATAATCTGATTTATACGTTTTTTTCTTGTGTCTTCGCGTTTGGCGCTGTGTAACCAAGACAGGTAGCTTTTTCTATAACCTCTTGCGAAATTTTGATAGTTTTCAAATGCCAATTTGTTTTTATCGAATGCAACTTGAAGTTCTTTAGGAATAATGCCATTTTCAACATCGTCCATGGCTGTCCATGTCCCTGTTTTTTTTGCAAGCTCAATCATTTTATGCCCAGAAGGATGAATTAATCCTGCTTTGGTTAATTCTTTTACATATTTTTTATTGAGAGCGCTCCAAGTACTTTTTGGATTTCTAGGGCAGAAGTACTGTCGCCTTTTTCCATTTCCTAAACTTTTTACAGTAGAATCAATCCAACCAAAACAAATAGCCACTTTAACAGCCTCTTCCCATCGCATTGTGGGGACTTTCATTTCTAGTTTGTAAAAAATAAGATATACTGCTTTTTCTTTGCTATGGTTGTTAAGTAGCCAATCATACCAATCGGTGTGGCGTTCAAAATGGAGTTCAGGAAGGTTCAAAACAATTATAGTTGTTTAAATTCCGCATAAAAATCTTTGTCAAAAACTACTGGTATTTTACTGGAAGGGGTTTCTAAAGTCTGCCATTCAACTTTTGGATAAATCCAATGTTCATCATCCGCGATTTTTACTTGAATAGGCATATCAAAACCTTCAACAATATTAGTCCAACGGTATTTTAAAGTTTTCTTTTTTATTGAATATTCTAGTGTAGGAACCATAGTGGTTCTTAAATACTGATTAAAAAATTCAGTTAAATCTATACCAGTTTCTTTAGATAAAAAATCTTCAATTTGCTGTGTGGTTACGGTTTGATGGTAAAAAGTAACATTCATTTTTCGTAAAATTTTTCGCCATTTTTCATCGTCTTCAACAAGTTGTCTTAAGGTATGGAGCATATTGGCTCCTTTGTAATACATGTCTGCAGAACCTTCGCTATTAACATTGTAATTCCCTATTAAAGGTCTATCGTTTGCAATGTTTCTACGGGTACCAATAACATATTCTGCAGCTGCTTCTTTACCGTAGTAATAATCTAAAAAGAGGTTTTCTGAATACGAGGTAAATCCTTCGTGAATCCACATATCAGCAACATCTTTATTGGTAATATTATTAGCAAACCATTCATGTCCAGCTTCATGAACGATAATAAAATCAAATTTTAAACCCCAACCTGTACCAGACAAGTCGTTTCCTAAATATCCATTTTTATATTGGTTTCCATAAGTCACAGAACTTTGATGTTCCATACCTAAATAGGGCACTTCAACAAGTTTAAAACTATCTGAGTAAAAAGGGTACTGCCCAAACCAATGCTCAAAAGCTTTCATCATTTTTGGAGCTTGTTTAAAGTGCTCTTTGGCTTTTTCTAAATTATCTCTAAGTACATAATAATTCATGTCTAGGTTGCCACCTTGCCCGTCATAAACCTCTGAAAAATTCACATAATCACCAATATTAATATTAACACCATAATTATTAATAGGGTTACGAACATACCAATGGTAGGTTTTGGTATCTCCAATTTGTTCAACAAGCTGTAATCTACCATTTGAAACATTCATTAATTTATCAGGAACATTAACGCTAATTTTCATGCTGTCTACTTCATCATACATATGGTCTTTACAAGGCCACCATGCACTTGCTCCCAAACCCTGACAAGCCGATGCTATAAAATGATTACCATTTTTGTCTTTTTTCCAAGAAATACCGCCATCCCAAGGTGCTTTTATAGCTACCCTTGGGTGCCCTTGATAATAGACATCTAAGCTTTTTATTTCGCCTATATTCTGCTGTTCGTAAAATGAAACAAAATGGACATTGCCATCATGTTTTACCTGCAATGCTTTACCATTTTGAATGATTTTTAATATAGTCATTGGCGATTGCAAATCAATTTGCATCACAGAATCGCTTTTTAAAACTTTGTATTGAATGGTATTCTTACCTGAAATGAATTTATTGTCAGGATCTACTTTAATATCTAAGTGATAGTAGGTTAAATCCCACCATTCACGTTCTGGAGTTATACTTCCTCTTAAAGTATCTTGTCTTGTGAAGTTTGTTTTTTTTGTTAATAAACCTTGTGCATTTAATAAACCAAAAGGTATTATTAAAAAAAATACGAGTAGGCAGATATAGTTTTTCATTAATTTAAAATTTTCACTAAAATTAAATAAAAAGGTTCTTAAGAGTTTGTTAATATTTTCTATTTGGTATAATTGAATTTTACGGTTTCTGTAGAACCATCTTTTTGATAAATATCTACATAAACATTCATTTCGTTATCACTTATTTTTTCAAATATTATACCTTCAAAAATAGCTTTGGTAGAAGTGATTTCTTTTAAAGGGAAATCAACAGTTTCTTCTTTAGTTTCCCAGCCTTTCAAATCATTATTAAAATGTTTTAATTGGAGGATTAGCGTATTTTCTACCTCTCTAATGATTTCTATTTCATAAAAAGAAACTTTTCCATTGTTGATTAATTTAAAAGTAGCCATCATGGATCCACCAGATGGTTCACTCCAGTTTTCTTCTGTCAGTCCACCAAAAGCCTCACCTTTCCAGTTACCAGAAATCCAAGCTATATTTTTTAGTTTGTGCTCTAGTTTTTTTTCGGTTTGTGCTTTACAAGATAAACTGAATAATGGAGTAATCATGATTAATATAACCATAATATATGTTTTCATAATCTTAAGTTTTTATAGTTTGTATCTTATTAGGTGTCCATCGTGTAGTGATTCATCTTCTAAAGATAATGAAATATAAAAGCGCTTCGAAAATTAATTCAGAAGCGCTTTTAAGATTTGAGTTAGTCACTCTATATATATGCTGTTTTTATTTTAAAAACAATATTTATTTTCTTTGATTACTTTATCGGCAATAATATGCCTTAGTTCTATAATGTTAGGCATGTTTACATATTTAATATAACGTTTTAATCCTATAAGCATCATACGTTGTTCATCACCAGTCGAGAATGAAATTATTGAATGTTTTCCAGCAGTTTCAATAACATCAATAGCATGGAACAAGTTTAGTTTTGCCATAGCTATTTGCTCTTTTACATTAGCTTCACCTTCTTTTTTCGCCATTTTTTCAGCACGAAGAATGGCGGATTCGGCGAGATAGATTTGAATTAAAATATCTGAAGATGCCAACATAAGTTGTTGTTGTCCTTCAATTTTTTCTCCATATTTCTGAAAAGCGGCACCTGTAACCATTAAAAATAATTTTTTAAGGTTTTTAACAATGCTTTTTTCTTCTGAAAATAACTCTGAAAAGTCTGGAACATCAAAAGACGGAATACTTGTCAGTTCTTTAGCTACAGCTTGTGCAGGTTCCAATAAATCTAAATGCCCTTTCATAGCCTTTTTAATTAGCATACCAATGCATAGCATTCTGTTAATTTCATTGGTGCCTTCGTATATTCTGGCTATTCTGGCATCTCTCCAAGCAGATTCTATAGGCGTTTCTTCAGAAAATCCCATACCTCCATAAATCTGGATGCCTTCGTCAGAACATTTTTGAATAAATTCCGATACGGCTACTTTAAGTATTGAACATTCAATGGCATATTCTTCAACGCCTTTTAATTCGGCTTCTTGATGGGTGTCTTTACCGTTATTTTGACGAATGGTAATGCGGTCTTCAATATTTTTTGACGCACGATAGGTTGCAGCTTCACCAACCCAACAATTTGTAGCCATTTCTGCTATTTTTTGACGAATGGCTCCAAAGCTAGAAATTGGTGTTTTAAATTGAATACGTTCGTTAGCATAGTTTACGGATTCTGAAATAACACGGCGTTGTGCGTCTAAACAAGCTGCTGCTAATTTTATTCTACCAACGTTTAATGCATTCATGGCAATTTTAAAACCATTACCTCGTGTTGATAACATATTCTCAGCAGGTACAACCGTTTCGTTAAAGAAAACTTGTCGGGTAGAGGATGCGCGAATACCGAGTTTGTGCTCTTCTTCACCCATAGTAATTCCGTTTGGTTTTTCTGGATCGTATTCAATAATAAAACCTGTAATGTTTTTATCATCTTCAATACGTGCAAAAACAATCATTAAACTACAAAACCCAGCATTTGAAATCCACATTTTCTGACCTGTAATTTTGTATGTTTTGCCATCTTCGGAAAGCACAGCTTTGGTTTTTCCAGAATTGGCGTCACTTCCTGCACTTGGTTCTGTTAAGCAATATGATCCGAACCATTCTCCAGAGGCTAATTTAGGGACGTATTTTTGTTTTTGTTCCTCATTACCATATAATGTAATTGGCATAGTGCCAATACCTGTATGCGCTCCAAATGCTGTACTAAAAGAGCCAGTAGCACCAGAAATAAAATCGCAAACCAAAACAGTATCAACAAAGCCCATACCCATGCCACCATATTCTTCAGGAACTGAAACACTTAAAAAACCAAGTTCTCCAGCTTGTCGCATACAAGATTCTGTTAAGGCGTAGTCTTTCTTTTCAAATTGCGCCTTTTTGGCCCAAATTTCTCTGTCAACAAATTCGGTTACAGCTTCTTTCATCATAAGCTGGTCTTCGTTGAAATCTTCAGGAGTGAAAATGTCATCACTAGTTATTTCTTTAACTAAGAATTGACCGCCACGTAAAATGTCTTTTTCCATAATAAGCCCCCTCTAACTCCCCAAATAGGGGGAGAACTGTTACGGGGTGTTTTTTTAATTATACTTTTTTTAAACTCTCTTTTGAAGGAGAGGAATTTATTGTGTTCTAACTCATAAATTTTTATAGGTTATGAGTTTTCCTCCCCTTTGGGGAGGTTAGGTGGGTCTAGTTTAAAAACTCAAATATCCCGCAGGCACCTTGCCCAGTACCTACACACATCGTTACGGCTCCATATTTACCTTTCATATCACGTTTGCGCATTTCATCAAATAATTGCACGGACAATTTTGCCCCAGTACAACCTAATGGATGCCCTAATGCAATAGCACCTCCATTAACGTTTATGATATCTGGATTTAAATCTAATTCTCTAATTACCGCTAAGGATTGCGATGCAAAGGCTTCATTTAATTCTATCAATGATAAATCTTCCTGTTTTAACCCTGCTTGCTGTAATGCTTTCGGAATAGCTTTTACAGGACCAATACCCATGATTCGAGGTTCAACACCAGCTGCTGCATAATTAACCATTCTAGCTATGGGTTCGAGGTTTAACTCTTTGACCATATCTTCACTCATTACCATAACAAAGGCTGCCCCATCACTCATTTGCGAAGAGTTACCAGCAGTTACACTTCCACCAACAGCAAATACGGCTCTTAATTTAGCTAAGGCTTCTTTACTAGTGCCCGCTCTAGGCCCTTCGTCTTTAGTTACAGTATATTTTTTTGTTGCTTTTTTTCCGTTAGCATCAATATAGGTTTGTTCGACGTCGATGGGAACAATTTGTTCTTGAAAACGATTCTCTGCTTGTGCTTTTAAGGCTTTCATATGCGAGTTAAAAGCAAATTCATCTTGATCTTCTCTAGATACTTTAAATTGTTTTGCAACGGCTTCAGCAGTATTTCCCATGCCCCAGTAATAATCTTCATGACCAGCACTAACAGTATCATAGTTTAATTCGGGTTTAAAACCTGTCATAGGTACAGAACTCATACTTTCTGAACCTCCAGCAATGATACAGTCAGCCATTCCTGCTTGAATTTTAGCTGTAGCAATGCCTATGGTCTCAATTCCTGAAGAACAAAAACGATTAACTGTTACACCAGGAACATCAACACTATTTAAGCCAATTAATGAAATGAATCGTGCCATATTTAATCCTTGAGAACCTTCTGGCATAGCATTTCCAACTATAACGTCGTCAATTCTTGAAACATCAAGGTTTGGTAATTCTTTCATCATGTGCTGAATGGTTTCAGCTCCTAACTCATCAGCTCTTTTAAAACGGAACACACCTTTTGGTGCTTTGCCAACTGCGGTTCTATATGCTTTTACTATATATGCTGTTTTCATTTTTTATGCTTTTGGCTATTAGCTTTTGGCTTCTAGCGTCTATAAATTTTAATTACGTAATGGTTTTCCTTTGGTTAACATGTGTTGGATGCGTTCTAATGTTTTACGTTCCGTACACAATGAAAGAAAGGCTTCACGTTCTAAATCTAATAAGTATTGTTCACTAACCAATGTGGGTTCAGATAAATCGCCACCAGCCATAACATAGGCCAATTTATTTGCAATTTTCTTATCATGTTCACTAATATAGTTGCTGTCTTCCATAGCGTCAGTTCCTACTAAAAACATACCTAAGGCTTGTTTTCCAAGGACTTTAACATCGTTTCGTTTTACGGGTTGTGTATAGCCCATATCTGCCATGATTTTAGCATGTTGCTTAGCTACGGCAATTTGACGATCTTTATTTACAACAACAACATCTTTTCCTTTTTGAAGAACACCTAAATCAAAAGCCTCATAAGCAGAGGTTGATACTTTTGCCATACCTATGGTTAAAAAATATTCCTGTAAGGTATTCAACTGAACATCTCCTTTTTTAAAGGTATCTGAAGCTCTTAAAGCCATTTCTTTAGAACCTGCTCCACCAGGAATAACGCCCACTCCAAATTCTACAAGTCCCATATACGTTTCTGCGGCAGCAACAACTTTGTCGGCGTGCATGGATAATTCGCAAGCACCACCTAAGGACATACCATGTGGGGCAGAAACAGTTGGAATGGAGGAGTAACGCATACGCATCATGGTATCTTGGAAGTATTTGATAGCACCATTGAGCTCATCATATTCTTGTTCTGCAGCCATCATAAAAATCATACCAATATTGGCGCCAACTGAGAAATTGGCGCCTTGATTGCCGATTATCAATCCCTCAAAATCCTTTTCTGCTAAATCGACTGCTTTGTTAAGTCCAGCTAAAACGTCACCTCCAATGGTGTTCATTTTAGATTGGAATTCACAATTAAGAATGCCATCTCCTAAATCTTCTATAACAACACCAGAGTTTTTAAATATTTCGTTGGACTTCCTGATGTTGTCTAATATGATGAAACTATCTTGACCTGGAATTTTTTCTTGTGTTTTGTTTGGAATATCATAAGCATATGTTGCGCCATCTTTTACTGTATAGAAAGACTTGCTTCCTGAAGCTAACATATCGTTTACCCAAGCATTAGGTTCTAATCCTTCGGCTTTCATAATTTCTATTCCAGTTTCTATGCCAATAGCATCCCAGATTTGGAAAGGGCCATGTTCCCAACCAAACCCTGCTTTCATGGCATCATCAATTTTATATAAATCGTCTGTGATTTCTGGAATTCTATTTGAAACATATGCGAATAATGCCGCAAAACTTTTTCTATAAAATTCACCTGCTTTATCTTTTCCGTTTACTAATATTTTAAAACGGTCAACAACTTTATCAATAGATTTTGTTAATTCTAGAGTGGCAAATTTTGCACGTTTTGCAGAACGATATTCTAAGGTATTTAAGTCGAGAGATAATATTTCTTTTTTACCTTCAGGTGAAACAGTTTTTTTGTAAAACCCTTGTCCTGTCTTACTTCCTAACCATTTGTTTGTCATCATGGTATTGATGAAATCTGGTAATTTAAAAAGTTCTAAACGTTCATCATTCGGACAGTTTTCTCTAATCCCGTTTGCAACATGTACTAAAGTATCTAAACCTACAACATCAACAGTTCTGAAGGTTGCCGATTTTGGACGACCAATAACGGGTCCAGTTAGTTTATCGACTTCTTCAATAGTTAAATCTAAATCTTTAACTGTGTGGAATAAACTTTGAATACTGAATATGCCGATTCGGTTTCCAATAAAAGCTGGGGTGTCTTTGGCAACAACTGATGTTTTTCCTAGGAATTGTTCGCCATAACCATTCAAGAATTCTAAAACTGAAGCATCTGTTTTTGGTCCAGGAATGATCTCGAATAATTTTAAGTAACGTGCTGGATTAAAAAAGTGAGTTCCACAGAAGTGTTTTTGAAAATCTTCTGAACGACCTTCACTCATAAATTTTATAGGAATACCAGATGTATTTGATGTAATTAGGGTTCCTGGCGTTCTATATTGTTCTAGGGTCTCAAAAACCTGTTGTTTAATGTCAAGTCTTTCAACTACAACTTCCATGATCCAATCTACATTAGCTACTTTAGCAATATCATCTTCTAAGTTTCCAGTAGTGATGCGGTTTGCAATAGACGCATGATAAAGTGGTGCAGGTTTAGATTTTACCGAAGTCATTAATGCGTCATTAACTAATCTGTTTCTAACCGCTTTATCTTCTAAGGTTAAACCTTTTGCTTTTTCTTTATCATTAAGTTCTCTAGGGACGATGTCCAATAATAGAACCTCTACACCAATATTAGCAAAATGGCAAGCAATACCACTTCCCATGATACCAGAACCAATAATGGCTATTTTTTTTATTCTACGTTTGCTCATTTTATTTTTTAACTATCAGATTGATTGTATATTTTTTTATTACAAACCATATCGTTAATGGTTTCAGCAACTTCATAAAAGTGTATTATTTTTTCCTCTGAAATATTACTTTTAACACTATCGTTGAATGTAAACACTTTTTCTCTTGATAATTCTCTTTTTTCTTTTCCAAATTCAGTTAAATGAATAATGACACCACGTCCATCATCAGGGTTTGGTTTACGTTCAATTAACCCTTTGCTTTCCATTGTTTTTAAAATTCTGGATAGGCTCGTGGCTTCCATTCCCATTTTAGGTCCTAATGCTGTTGATGGTGTTCCTTTTTCAGGGTCTATGCTAAGCAATGTAAAGCCTGTTGCCATGGTACTTTCAAATTTGGCAGCTTCTTCATTATACATTTTTTGAACCGAAAGCCATGTAGTTCGCAATATATAATCAATGGTTTTGTCTTTCATGTGGGAGTATTATTGATTCCAAATATATAAAATTTTATTATGCATGCATAATAAAATTAAAAAAAATCACATAAGATTAACTATATAAAGAAATAGGCAGGAATTATAACTAAGATTATGTTTATGGCCTATATATTTTTTCGATCAAGTCCAGATATTTGTTTTTAATAACATCTCGTTTTATTTTCATAGTAGGTGTGAGGTGTCCTGCATCAATAGACCAAACTTCGGGTGTGAGTTTAAACACTTTTATTTGCTCCCATTTACCAAATTTTTCATTACAGATATCCATTTCTTTTTGAATGCGCTCTTTAACGATCTCTGAGTTAGCGATTTCGGTTTCAGATTTTCCAACAGCGACTTCTTTTTTGTCAATCCAATCTTTTATAAATTCAAAATTAGGTTGGATTAGTGCTGAGGCCATTTTTTCTCCTTCACCAATAACCATGACTTGTTCAATAAACTGGGATTGTTTTAATTCGTTTTCAAGAAGAGTCGGAACAATATATTTTCCCCCAGAGGTTTTAAACATTTCTTTTTTTCTTCCTGTAATTTTCAAAAAACCATCAGCATCAATTTCACCTTTATCACCTGTATGAAAATAATCACCAGTCATGACTTCAGCAGTCTTTTCTGGGTCTTTGTAATAGCCCATCATGATATTTGGACCCTTGCAGAGTATTTCACCATCTTCGGCTATTTTAATTTCGACATCATCTATAGCTTTACCAACATATCCTATTTTCCATCCATTATTACGTCTATCACTTACAGACACTCCAGGTGATGTTTCTGTTAGCCCATAACATTCCATAATAGGCATATTAGCAGCACCAAATATATGACCTAACCTAGGTTGCAATGCAGCACTTCCAGAGCCCATAAATACAATATTGCCACCTAAAGCTTCCTGCCATTTACTGAAAATGAGTTTTCGCGCCAATGCTAGTTTTAATTCATACCACCAACCATTTTGACCATAAGGCTCAAATTTAGTTCCGAGTTCAACGGCCCAAAAAAACAATTTCTTTTTTATTCCGGTTAAATCGTGACCTTTAGCTATAATTTTATCAAAAACCTTTTCTATTAACCGAGGAACAACCGTAATCATACTAGGTTTAACTTCTTTTAAATTATCGCCTATTTTTTCAATACTTTCTGCAAAATGAATGGAGAGACAACAATATTGACATACATATAAAAATGTACGTTCAAAGATGTGGCATATAGGAAGAAAACTGAGTATTTTATGATTCTTTTCAAGAGGGAACTTCTTTTCTACAGCAAATACATTTGAAACTATATTTGAATGAGAAAGCATAACACCTTTAGGCTTTCCAGTAGTACCAGATGTGTAAATAATAGTGGCTAAATCGGAAGGGTTAACAATCCTTTTTCTAGCTTCGACATCATTCTGATTAGATTTATCTTTTCCGAGTTCAAATAATTCAGAATAATTTTTGCATCCTTTAATACTATCAAATGAATAAACGTCCTTTAAGTTTGTTTTGGCCTTAATCTTATTTATTTTTTCTAAAACAACTTCATCCGAAACAAAGCAATAGATGGATTCGCTGTGGTTTAATATATACTCATAGTCTTCAGAAGAAATGGTTGGGTAAATAGGAATGGTCTGCGCTCCAGTTTGAAGCACGCCAATATCTACAATATGCCATTCGGTTCTATTTGTAGAAGAAATAATAGCTATTTTATCATCTTTGTTAACTCCTAATTTCAGTAAGGCTCTACTTAAAGCATTAGCTTTATCAAGATATTCCTGAGTGGATGTATTAACCCATTTGTCATTATACTTTGTAACCAAAGCATTATCTAAAGGGTTGTTTTCTAATTGGTAATAAGGGAAATCAAAAAGTCTAGTTATTTCTGTCATTGGTAATTTTTAAAAATGCCATGATGCAAAGTATGAAATTAAAAAGGATTTTCAAATATGTTAAAAATTTCTTTGGAACAAGTTGCTTTGGCTATTAAGAATTACATAATACAAAACAGATAAGAATTTCTAATAATTGAGTAATGTCGATTATATGATTTATGTCATGGAAATAAACCCTCTTTGTCTATAATTTTAACCTCGAATTTTATCAAAGTTGATTATTATGGAAATATTACAAGAAGTTAAACCCCGAGTGTATAGATTTGGAGATAAATCTGCAGATGGAAACAGTAAAATGAAAAACTTATTGGGCGGTAAAGGTGCTAATTTAGCAGAAATGAGTTCAATAGGAATTCCAGTTCCACCTGGTTTTACAATTACAACTGAAGTTTGTACAGAATATAATTTATTAGGACAGGACGCGGTTGTAGAAATGATTAAGGAAGAGGTTGAAGCCTCTATAGCTAATATAGAATCATTGATGGGAACAACCTTTGGAGACAAAGAGAACCCTCTATTGGTGTCTGTTCGTTCTGGAGCTAGAGTATCTATGCCCGGTATGATGGATACAGTTCTAAATTTAGGGATGAATGATGAAGTGGTTTTGGGCTTAGCCAAAAAAACAAATAATGAGCAGTTTGCCTGGGATTCTTATCGTCGTTTTATTCAAATGTATGGTGGAGTGGTTTTAGGTATGAAACCAGCTTCAAAAGATGATATTGATCCTTTTGAAGAAATCATGGAGCATCTTAAGGAAAAAAGAGGTATTCAATTAGATACTGAATTTACTATTCAAGATTTAAAAGATTTAGTTTACGATTTTAAAGATGCAGTTAAGAAAAGAACAGGACATGATTTTCCAACAAACCCATGGGATCAACTTTGGGGAGCTATTATAGCCGTATTTAATAGTTGGAATGGAGACCGAGCTGTGTATTATAGAAATATGAATGGATATCCTGCAGATTGGGGAACCGCTGTAAATGTACAAGCCATGGTTTATGGTAATATGGGTGACAATTCAGGTACTGGCGTATGTTTTACCCGTGATGCAGGTACAGGTGAAAATGTGTTTAATGGTGAGTATTTAATAAATGCACAAGGCGAAGATGTTGTTGCAGGCGTTAGAACACCACAGCAAATAACAAAATTAGGGTCAGAACGTTGGGCAGAATTAGCAAAAATTGACGACGACGATAGAACCGAAAATTATCCTTCATTAGAAGAGTTAATGCCAAAAATTTTTAATGAACTTAATGATTATCAAGATACTTTAGAGAAGCATTACCGTGATATGCAAGATATGGAGTTTACCATCCAAGATGGTAAGTTATGGATACTACAAACTAGAAATGGTAAGCGAACAGGAGCAGCTATGGTAAAAATAGCTATGGATTTATTAAAAGAAAAAATGATTGATGAAAAAGAAGCTTTACTTTTAATTGAAGCTAATAAACTCGATGAACTTTTACATCCTGTTTTTGATCTGTCAGCCTTAAAAAAAGCTCATGTAATAGCACAAGGTTTACCAGCATCTCCTGGTGCTGCAACTGGTAAAATAGTGTTTTTTGCTGATGAAGCCAGTAAATATAAAAACAGTATTCTTGTAAGAATTGAAACTTCTCCTGAAGACTTAGAAGGCATGAACATTGCTAAAGGTATTTTAACAGCCCGCGGAGGGATGACCTCCCATGCAGCTGTAGTGGCACGTGGTATGGGTAAATGTTGTATCTCTGGTGCTGGAGCATTAAAAATAAATTATAAAACCAGAACACTTACTGTTGGTGAACATGAGTACCATGAAGGCGATTGGATATCTCTAAATGGTTCTACAGGTAATATTATAGAAGGTAAAGTAGCAACGGCAGAACCTGAGCTAAGTGGCGAATTTGCAGAAGTAATGGCACTTTCAGATAAATACGGTGTTATGAAAGTGAGAACAAATGCCGATAGTCCAAAAGATGCTAAAGTGGCACGTGGTTTTGGGGCTGAAGGTATTGGTTTAACTAGAACCGAACACATGTTTTTTGAGGTTGATAGAATTAAAGCCATGAGAGAAATGATTTTAGCCGATACTGTAAAAGGTAGAAAACAGGCTTTAGAAGATCTATTACCAATGCAACGTGCAGATTTTGAAGGTATTTTTGAAGCTATGGAAGGCTTATCGGTTACAATTCGTTTATTAGATCCACCATTACATGAATTTGTACCTCATCAATTGGCAACTCAAAAGGAACTTGCAGAAGACATGCATATTTCATTACAAGCAGTTAAAATTAAAGTATCTGAACTGGAGGAGTTTAACCCAATGTTAGGGCATAGAGGTTGTAGATTAGGTAACACATATCCAGAAATTACCGAAATGCAAACCCGAGCTATTATTGAAGCCGCTCTTAATTTAAAGGAGAAGGGCATTATTTGTAAACCAGAAATCATGGTACCTTTAATTGGTACAGTTAAAGAATTTGAATTCCAAGAGGAGCTTATAAGACGAACAGCAAAAAAAATATTTGAAGAGCGGCATGATACTGTAGAGTATTTGGTAGGTACGATGATTGAAATTCCAAGAGCCGCTTTAATGGCAGATTTAATTGCAGAAAAAGCTGACTTCTTCTCTTTCGGAACTAACGATTTAACACAAATGACTTTTGGGTATTCTCGTGATGATGCGGGTAAATTTTTACCAATATATATTGAAAAAGGAATTTTAAAAGTAGACCCTTTTGAAGTTTTAGATCAAGAAGGTGTTGGACAGTTAGTTAAAATTGGAACCGAAAGAGGTAGAAGTACAAAACCTAATTTAAAAGTGGGTCTTTGTGGTGAACATGGCGGCGAACCAAGCTCTGTAGAGTTTTGTTATAACTCAGGAATGAATTATGTAAGTTGCTCGCCTTATAGAGTACCAATTGCTAGATTGGTTTCAGCACAAGCAGCTATAAAGGCAACCTTATAGTATTATATTTTTTTAGTTAAGCCCCCAAAATAAATAAATCTATTTTGGGGGTTTATAATTCAGTTTATTATTAAATATATATAAAATATTTTAGGGTTATCAATTTTTATGAAAGTTGTATCTTATAATGAAAATGTGTGTAATAACCATCTTAAAAAAATGCTATTTATTAAGGTTTATACAGTAAAAAAGTTAAAAGAATAAACATTTCATTTTAAGGTTTTTATATTTCAAACGTTTTCGTTAAACAAGCTTCATGAATATGTATTTTTATTAGGTTTACTGACATTTGTCAGTTTTATAGTTGGTCTTGGTATTTACCTTTGAGTATATAAAAATAGACATGTTTTTTCAAAATATAAATACAATAAAACAATGGAAGTAAAACAATTTAACTACGGAATTTGGACAAAGAAAGTCAATGTAAGGGATTTTGTTATTAATAACATAACACCTTACCATGGAACACACGAATTTTTAGCTGGACCTAGTGCCAAAACTCAAAAATTATGGGAGATTTGTAAAGAAGCAGCCCTAGAAGAGAGACAAAATAATGGCGTACGTTCTGTAGATACAGAAACCATTTCAACGATTAGCGCTTTTGCTGCTGGTTATATTGATAAAGACAATGAAGTTATAGTTGGTTTGCAAACCGATGAGTTATTGAAAAGAGCTATGAAACCTTTTGGTGGTTTTAAAGTGGTTCAAAAAGCATTAGAAGAGCAAGGTTTAAAACCAAATGATGCTTTAACTGAGTTGTTTTCTAAGTATGTAAAAACGCATAATGATGGGGTTTTTGATGCTTATAATGCTGAAATTAGAAAGTTTCGTTCTTTAGGGTTTTTAACTGGATTGCCAGATAATTATGCTAGAGGTAGAATTATTGGTGATTACCGTCGTGTAGCACTTTATGGAGTTGATTTTTTAATTGAAGAGAAGAAAAAGGATTTGGCAAATATTACAGGACCAATGACAGAATCTGTAATCCGTTTGCGCGAAGAAGTTTCTGAGCAAATTAGGGCTTTACAAGATATCATTACTTTAGGTAATACCTATGATTTAGAATTAGGGCGTCCAGCAGTTACAGCTCAAGAAGCGGTGCAATGGACATACATGGGGTACTTAGCTGCGGTTAAAGAGCAAGATGGTGCTGCCATGTCTTTAGGGAATACTTCTACCTTCTTAGATATTTATATTGAAAATGATTTACAAGCAGGTCTTATTACAGAAGAAGAAGCTCAAGAGTTTATAGACCAGTTCGTAATGAAATTAAGAATGGTACGTCATTTAAGAATGGAGGCTTATGATGAAATATTTGCAGGAGATCCTACTTGGGTAACAGAAGCCATAGGGGGTATGTTTGATAATGGAAGAACTAAAGTAACTAAAACATCATTCCGTTTCTTAAATACGTTGTATAATTTAGGTGCTTCTCCAGAACCAAATATGACTGTACTTTGGTCTGAGCAGTTACCAGAAAACTTTAAAAACTACTGTTCTAAAGTTGCTATTGATACGTCTTCAATTCAATTTGAAAATGATAACTTAATGAGAGCGCAGCGTGGGTCTGATGATTACGGTATTGCATGTTGTGTATCTTATCAAGAGTTAGGAAAGTCTATTCAATTTTTTGGAGCACGTACTAACTTAGCAAAAACACTATTGTTAGCTATTAATGGTGGACGTTGTGAAAACACAGGTAAGCAAATGGTAGAAGGTATAGAACCTTATAATTGCGAATATCTAGATTTCGATAAAGTTATGGTTAATTTTAAAATTGCCATGAAAGAGGTTGCAAGAGTTTATAATGATTCTATGAATATTATTCACTACATGCACGATAAATACTATTATGAGAAAGCTCAAATGGCATTAATTGATACCAACCCAAGTATTAATATTGCTTATGGTATTGCTGGTTTATCTATTGTTGCAGATTCATTGTCAGCTATCAAATATGCAAGCGTAAAGCCAATTAGAAATGAAGAAGGTTTAACTGTAGATTTTAAAGTTGAAGGTGAGTTTCCAAAGTATGGAAATGATGAGGATGCCGTTGATGAATTAGCAGCAAAAGCTGTTGCTGACTTCAACAATGAGTTAAAAAAATTATCTGTGTATAAAGATGCAGAACCAACAATGTCTGTATTAACGATTACCTCTAATGTATCGTACGGTAAAAAAACCGGTGCTACTCCAGATGGTAGAGCAAGTGGAATACCTTTTGCTCCTGGTGCTAATCCAATGCACGGTCGCGATTGTAATGGTGCTATAGCCTCATTAAACTCTGTAGCTAAAATTGATTATAAAGATTCATTAGATGGTATTTCAAATACCTTTTCAATAGTACCAAAATCATTAGGTGCGGATGCTGATGAAAGAATTGAGAATTTAGCAACGATTATAGATGGGTATTTCATAAAAAATGCACAACATTTAAATGTAAATGTTCTGGATAAAGAAATGCTACTTGATGCTATGGAGTATCCTGAAGAATATCCACAACTAACAATACGTGTGTCTGGTTACGCTGTAAACTTTGTTAGATTAACAAAAGAACAGCAAATGGAAGTGATTACACGTTCTTTCCACGAATCCATGTAGTTTTATTAATATTTTGAAAGCATCTGAAAAAGGAGTGCAAAGCCTTCTTTTTTGGATGCTTATTTAAAAAAAAATTGACCTATCAAAACTCAAGATAACATACTAAACGTGCACTCAATCGAATCATTTGGAACCCATGATGGACCAGGTGTGAGAATGGTGCTTTTTCTCCAAGGTTGCAAACTAAAATGTTTGTATTGCCATAACCCAGATACTATTGATACGACTGGAGGAATATCATATCCTATTGAAGAGCTTGTAGAAATGGCTGTAAAAATGAAACCTTACTTTGGTAAAAAAGGAGGGGTAACAGTTTCAGGAGGAGAACCTTTGCTACAGTCAAAAGCATTAATTCCCTTTTTTAAAAGACTAAAACAAGAAAGTATTCATACCAATATAGATACAAACGGTAGATTGTTAAATCATTTTACAGAAGAATTATTAGATGAGTATACTGATTTGGTAATGTTGGATATTAAACACATGACTGAGGAAGGTTATAAGTATATAACTGGGCAAAAGAACAAAGAAACGACATTCAATTTTGCAAAATATAGAGAAGCTTCAGGAAAAAAAATGTGGTTGCGCTACGTATTGATACCAGGACTTACAAATACACCAGAATTGCTGCATGCCATGGGTGAGTATTTCAAAGATTATAAAACCATTGAAAAAATTGAACTTCAGCCTTATCACAAACTAGGTATTCATAAATGGGAATCTTTAGGTTGGGAGTATCAATTGAAAGATGCTCGCGAAAATACTGCCGAGGAAATAAAATCTGCAGTAATTATATTAGAAAAGTACTTTAAAGAAGTAAAAACAAATTAAGATGTGTTGCTGAAAAGCACACTCAAATTTTATAAATAATGAAAACACAGAAACTTAAAAACCGATGGCTAATCGCTGCTTCAGCAGTAGGAATCCATATTTCAATAGGATCAGTATATGCTTATTCGGTAATGACCAATCCTGTTAAAGATATTTTTGATGTTGATGGAAGTGTCATAAAATGGGCATTTAAAATTGCCATTTTACTTTTAGGTTTATCAGCAGCATTTTTAGGGCGCTGGGTTGAAAAAGTAGGACCAAAAATTAGTGGGACAACCGCCGGGCTATTTTATGGCGTTGGTATTTTAGGCTCAGGATTAGCTGTTCAATTGGAATCGTTACAACTGTTTTATTTATGCTACGGCGTTATTGGAGGAATCGGTCTAGGACTTGGTTATATTACGCCTGTAAGTACATTGGTGAAATGGTTTCCAGACAGACGTGGATTGGCAACAGGAATGGCGATAATGGGCTTTGGTTTTGCAGCTTTAATTTTTGGACCTGTAATGCAATCGCTATTTGATGCAGTAGGCGTTTCAAATGCCTTTTATATTCTAGGTATTATTTATATGATCCTCATATTATCTTCTGCAAGATATATTGAAAGACCGCCCGAAGGCTATATGCCAGAAGGATATAAACCAGGAGAAGGAAAAACAATCAAGACCGATATGGCAAATATTGATGCCAACGCCTCCTTAAAAACATCACGTTTTTATTACATCTGGATTATGATGTTTATAAATATAGCCTGCGGTATTGCTATAATATCTGCAGCAAGCCCCATGATGCAAGAAAAGCTTAATTATACACCTATGGAAGCTGCAGGTATAGTAGGTCTAATAGGCGTATTTAATGGATTAGGTAGAATTATGTGGTCCAGTCTTTCTGATTATCTCGGAAGAGCCAATACATACATTATCTTTTTTGGATTTCAAATTTTAGCATTCTTCTTCCTTCCGCAAATTACAATGGAATTGGCATTCTTAATCGTGTTGTTTACGGTTATAACAATGTATGGCGGTGGTTTTGCAACCCTACCAGCGTTTTTAGGAGATTTATTCGGAACAAAGCAGTTAGGCGCTATACATGGTATGGTATTGGCAGCTTGGGGATTAGCAGGAGTTGTTGGTCCTACAATTTATGATGTAGTCAAGAATAGTACAGGGTCTTTAGATACAACATTAAAAGTCTTTGCAGGCTTGTTTGTAGTAGCGTTTATAGTTTCATTATTAATGAAAAGAACGGTGACAAAGGCATACAAGAAAATGGATGAAAAAGCAGGTAAAAAGTTGAAATTTGCTTAAAATAGAAAACTAAAATTTAGTTCATTTTTATTTGAATCAGTTGGAAAGCCTAGAAATGCATTAATGCATTTCTAGGCTTTTATTTTACTTGTTCTCTAACCAAAGTCTAGCATTCACAAAAGCTTCTAACCAAGGCGACACTTCATCTTTACGTCCTTCTGGATAGTTTGCCCAATTCCATTGGAATGTAGAACGCTCAATATGTGGCATGGTTACCAAATGGCGTCCTGTTTTGTCAGACATCATAGCGGTGTTGAAATCCGAACCGTTAGGGTTATGCGGATAGCCTTCGTAACCATATTTAGCAACAATTTGGTATTTGTCTTCAGAGTAAGGTAAATTAAATTTTCCTTCACCATGCGAAATCCAAACTCCTAAAGTGCTTCCTGCAAGTGTTGATAGCATAACCGAATTGTTCTCTTGAATTTTTACTGAAGTAAAAGAGCTTTCGTGTTTATGAGAATCGTTATGATGCATTTTACCATGAATTTCATGGTCAGGATTTATAAGGTCCAATTCCATCCATAGTTGACAGCCATTGCATATTCCAACGGATAAGGTGTCTTCTCTAGCAAAGAAATCTTTAATAACTTTATTAGCCTTTTCATTATATTTAATGGCACCTGCCCAACCTTTGGCAGAGCCTAAAACATCCGAATTACTAAAGCCACCAACAGCTCCTAAAAATTGAATGTCTTCTAAAGTTTCACGACCAGAAATTAAATCGGTCATGTGTACGTCTTTAACATCAAAGCCAGCTAAATACATGGCGTTTGCCATTTCGCGTTCAGAATTAGATCCCTTTTCACGTAGTATGGCTGCTTTAGGTCTTGTTTTTCCAATGACCGGTAATTTTCCTGTAAAATGTTTAGGGAACGTATATTGTAGCGGTTGGTTTTTATAATTATCAAAACGATCTTGAGCTAAATTATTAGCGGTTTGTTTTTGATCTAAAAGGAAAGACGTTTTATACCAAACATCGCGTAATCGTGAAACGGTCATGGTAAATACTTCAGCATTATTAATAATGTTTAGTGTATCACTTTCATTTACTTTACCAATGTTGAAGAATTCAATATTGGCACCAGATAAAACCTTTTCAATTGAAACATCTTTAGCTTGAATAACGATACCTGCATTTTCAGCAAATAAGATTTTGAATGCATCTTTTTCATTTAAAGCCGAAAGATCCAATTCAGCACCTAAATTCGTATCTGCAAAACATAATTCTAAAAGCGTGGTAATTAACCCACCTGAAGCCACATCATGTCCGGCAACAATTTGCTCATTTCTAATTAAATCTTGAATGGTGTTAAAAACTGTTTTAACGTAAGCGGCATCTTTTACATTAGGTGCATCATTTCCTATTTTATTCAGTATTTGAGCAAATGAGCTTCCACCTAATTTAAAATCATCTTGGGATATATTGATATAATAAATATCGCCAGCATTTTTATTAAAAACAGGTTCAACAATTTTTGAAATATTATTACAGTTTGCACCAGCTGAAATAATAACTGTTCCCGGAGAAATCACATCTTCGTTAGGATATTTTTGCTTCATGGAAAGTGAATCTTTCCCTGTTGGCACATTAATACCTAAATCAATAGCAAATTCTGAAATGGCTTGAACGGCTTCATACAAGCGCGCATCTTCACCTTCGTTTTTACAAGGCCACATCCAGTTGGCAGATAATGAAATAGATGTTAAGCCATTTTTTAATGGTGCCCAAATAATATTGGTCAATGCTTCGGTAATGGAATTTCTACTCCCAGCAACGGGATTGATTAATCCAGAAATAGGAGAGTGTCCAATCGATGTCGCGACACCTTCTTTTCCTTTATAATCTAGTGCCATAACACCTACGTTGTTAAGCGGTATTTGTAAAGGGCCAACACATTGCTGTTTAGCCACTTTACCGCCAACACAGCGGTCTACTTTATTTGTTAGCCAGTCTTTACATGCTACAGCTTCAAGTTGTAAAACTTGGTCTAGATAGGTGTAAAAATCATTAGTGTTATAAGAAATATGACTATAATTTCTTTTAACTGTTTTGTCTGTCATTATCGTTTTTGGTGAACTGCCAAACATATCTTCCATAGCTAAATCCATAGGCTTACTGCCATTGGTTTTAGATTCAAATGTAAAACGGTCATCACCAGTAACATCACCAACGGTATACATTGGTGAACGCTCACGGTCTGCAATGTTATGGAGTGTTTCTAAATGTTCTTCACCAATAACCAATCCCATACGCTCTTGAGATTCATTACCAATTATTTCTTTATCAGATAGGGTTGGGTCACCAACAGGTAAAGCATCTAAATCAATTTTACCACCAGTATCTTCAACTAATTCTGATAGACAATTTAAGTGTCCGCCAGCACCATGGTCATGTATGGAAACAATAAAATTTTCATCACTTTCAACCATGCCACGTACAGCATTGGCCGCTCGTTTTTGCATTTCTGGGTTAGAACGTTGTACGGCGTTTAATTCGATTCCAGAAGCAAACGCACCAGTATCTGCAGATGATACCGCAGCACCACCCATTCCAATACGGTAATTTTCCCCACCAAGAATAACGATTTTATCACCAGTTTTTGGTGTGTCTTTTAAGGCTTGATCTTGTTTTCCATAACCAATGCCTCCTGCTTGCATAATGACTTTGTCGAAGCCTAACTTTCTTGCTTCTTCTTCATGTTCAAACGTTAATACTGAACCACTAATTAGTGGTTGCCCAAACTTGTTCCCAAAGTCCGAAGCTCCGTTGGATGCTTTTATTAAAATATCCATAGGGGTTTGGTATAACCAATTGCGTTCTTCAACACCGTTTTCCCAAGGACGGCTTTTTTCCAATCTAGAATATGAGGTCATATACACGGCGGTTCCTGCTAATGGTAATGAACCTTTTCCTCCAGCCAGTCTATCTCTAATTTCTCCACCAGCACCTGTTGCTGCACCATTAAATGGTTCAACTGTTGTTGGGAAATTATGTGTTTCTGCTTTAAGTGAAATCACAGAATCAAAATCTTCAATAGTATAATAATCTGGAACATCTGCACGCTTGGGGGCGAATTGTTCTACTTTTGGGCCTTTAATAAAAGCCACATTATCTTTATATGCTGAAACAATATCGTTAGGGTGTTGTTTGGAGGTTTCTTTAATTAATTTGAAAAGCGATGTTGGTTTCTCCTCGCCATCAATAACAAATGTACCGTTAAAAATTTTATGGCGACAGTGCTCAGAATTCACCTGAGAAAATCCAAAAACTTCAGAGTCGGTTAATGGTCTTCCGATTTTCTTTGAAACACCTTCCAAGTATTCAACTTCTTCATCACTTAATGATAAACCTTCCTGTTGGTTATATGCCGAAATATCTTCAATATTAAGGATAGGTTCTGGTTGGATATCAATGGTAAATGAGTCTTGATTTAAACCGCTAAATTTTTCAGAAATCATGGGGTCAAAATCATTAAAATCTTCTGAAACAGTTTGGAATTCCTCAATTCTAATAATATCAGAAATACCCATATTTTGAGTAATTTCAACGGCATTGGTACTCCAAGGGGTAATCATTGCAGCACGAGGTCCAACAAAAAAAGCATCTAAAGATGCTTGTTCTATTTTAGGCTGGTTGCCAAATAACCATACTAGTTTTGAAATGGTTTCAGTTGATAATTCTTTTGTGGTTTGAACAGCAAAAACTTTGCTATTTACGTTTCCAAAGAAATGAATCATTATGTCTTGATTTGTGTTTGTTTAAAGAAAGTGCAAATTTACTGCTTTTTAATGAAATTTTAAGGAAATGTAAAGTGGAAAATTGTGAGTTATCCACGGGTTTTAAACAAGTGTTTTTAGTTTTGGTCGTTATCTTCTCTATAGTTATCAGGATTCAAACTCTAAAACACTAATTAGTTTAAACTTCTCATTACAACCATTGGTCTACACTTAATTTTCATCCATCGAAAATTAAAATTTAAAGCTCAATAGTAATATAGTTTTGTGGTATAAATATAATATATCATGAAAAAATTATTACTACTAATACTTCTTATTACATTTCAAATTAATGCCCAAGTAGGTGTTGATACACAGGGCGTACCGTTTAATTGCGATTATAATGCCTACTTATTTCAATATAATGATGTGTATGCCATCGATTTAGCATCTGGAAATTCATATAATGTAGCAACTGATGTTACACCAGGTAATATTAACGCAGCAGCTTATAATCCAGCCGACGGTTTTATTTGGGGGTCTTTAAGTTCTCCAGAAAAATCAATCGTTCGGATTGGAAAAAACTTTGAAACAACAACGTTTTATGTTGATGAATTACCAACAAGTGGACGTTACATAGGTGATGTAAGTGCAACAGGTGTTTATTTTTTAAAAGGTGGTGGAACAACCTATTATACTATAGATTTAGATCCGGATTCTGCTAATTATGGTGAGCATATAGCTACCTTAGAACTGCCTTTAAATGTTAGTATTCACGATTGGGCATTTAATGCTGTGGATAACAAACTTTATACGGTTGAAAAGAAAACAAATATTTTATATAGAATAGATGCCGAAACTGGCGCCATGGAAAGTTTAGGTGTAGTACCTATTCTATCTGGCTTAAATTACACCTATGGTGCTGTTTATTTTGATGCTTCTGGTCGCTTTTATGTGTCGGCTAATCAAACAGGAACCATTTATGTTATTCGAAGTGTTCAAGATTTAGATGGTACTAATACCATGGATTCTAATCTGTTTGCTTATGGACCTTCTAGTGCTCAAAATGATGGTGCCCGTTGTCCAACGGCTCCTGTGCCACAAGAAGATTGTACCAATGGTATAGATGATGATGGCGATGGATTAATAGATTGCGAAGATCCTTCATGTTCTGGTTATGCAGCTTGTCCAGTAATAGAAGCACCAACATCTGGTGGAAATCAAGGTGGTTTAGAAAGTAATAACAGACTTTCTGAACAGATTAGTAAACGAAACTTTAACCGTGCTAAGAGCAGTTATAAATTTGATAAGTTGACTGCAAAACGTTTTTCAAAATCAGATAGGTATGGAAAAATATCAACAAGTAAAGGTGGTGATTTTCAATTGTCAGATTTTATTCCTCTTGAGGTTATAAATGAAAATGAAGCTATAGAATCTTCTCCAAAAGATTTAATAAATATTACCAATGCTACCGATGTATATTCAGTAGATTATATGAGAAATAATGAAGCTGTAGCATCTATTTTATTACTAAAAACAGATAAAGGTGTTTATGAGCATACCAAATACATTTGTGATCGATTATTGGGGGCTCAACTAATTTCGGTATCTACCATAGAAATCAATGAACAAAAATTCATTAAATCATTAATCAGAAATGTTGATGGCAATATAGAATTTGTATTAAGTCTTTCTGCTAAACCCATAAATAGCAATACTAACTTCGGTATAGAAAGCCATTGGAATTTGGATAAATATGAAAGTAATGTTGGGTTTTACAATTTTCAAATCTGGTCTAATTCATTAGATGATTTATATCGCCTTGGTGAAGAAGTGGTTCGATTATTAGACGTTCAAAAACCAATAACAAGTTATAATAATTCCACACCACCTACCGTATTTGTTAGAAAAGGAACTTACCATAACGGTATGTTGGATTTACAAATAGTAAATACCAATAGGAGTAAAGCGGTTACTTTTGATGGCGGATTAAGAATTACAGAAACTAACGATGTAGAATATGTAGCGTCTACCATAGACTTAAACGGCGACTATATTACCAATGTTGAGGTTGATGCTGGAAATCTTTTTGATATCGGTTTTAGAATTGGCGATGGTGTAGAAACTCCAGATGATTTATTCATGTCTGACGGCCCATGGGGTTATGATGCTGCTGCACCAAGTACAAACGTTATAAATTATACAGTACAAACAAATGAAGCAGAATTTAATGATGATGAATATGCCGTTGAGCGTAACATTAATTTAAAAGCAACAACTAGCGAATATATTGCTGCTTACAGAGCCTTAACACCAAAGTTTAATCCTATAGATTTAACTGTCTACAACAGCTTTAAATTACAAGCTAAAGGTACAGGAACATTAATTGTAAGGTTGGTAAAAGAAGGTATCACCGACTGGGAAACACAATACAAAACCAGTATTGAATTAACAGATGATTATAATGATTATAGTTTGTTGTTTTCAGAATTCCAATCAAGTAATGGAATAGCTTTAGAGGCAAACGATATTACATCAATCGTGTTTACCATGTTAGCTGAAAACGGCACTGAAGTGACTAAAGAAATGACCTTAGAGCAATTGCGTTTCACAACAAGTAGTACTTTATCTGTGGATCCCTTAACGGAAGTTAACGGCATGAATGCTGTAGCGATACCAAACCCAATGACATCACGCACAAGTGTTCATTTTATAGCACAAAGTTCAGAAACTGTAGAACTTCTGGTTTATAACCAAGTAGGACGCTTAGTAAAACAAATACCATTTACTGCATTGCAAGGTAAAAATGAAATTGAGTTAAAACGTGGCAACTTAAGCTCAGGACTGTATTTCTGTACTATAAAAAGTAGTCATACTAATTACAAAACAACAAAACTGCTCATGGATTAATTAATAGCAAGTTACCCTAGTAGCGAGGCAAAAGACGAAAGTTTTTTGCCTTTTTTTGTTAAGATGCTTGCAATAAATCAAAATAAAGATCTTACTATATTTAGTGGTGTATATAATTATTAGTAAATATATATCTACCTTGTATACCATAATGTTCTCCATGAATTTTAAAACAAGATCTATGAAAATTAATCTTTTTTTACTTGTAATAATAGCATTAATTAGCTGTCAAAATCATAATGAATCAAAACCTTCTTGTGAGTTGATTGATATTTCAGTTATTGGATATCAATGCGATTCCCTTCGCGCTGTTGAGCAACATGGTAAAGCCGCACAATTATATTTCAAAACAGGTGAAAAGAATCTTTCCTCAGAGTTATTTGTTTATTCTGCATGGCAGTTTGGGGAAGCTGGTAAAATAGACTCAGCACTAATAGCTGTAAAACAAGCCATGAAGTATGGAATGAATAATCCATATATATTGGATAAACTTGGAATTAAGAATGAAAGTAAAAATAGTGAGCTTAGAAAAGAAGTCGATTTACTCTTAGAAAAGATTAAACTTAAAAATTCTTCAGTGAACAATTTTGAAATAGTAACAAGACCTATCAGTAGTTTTTGGAACTACTTTGATAAAGCTATGAAGGATGAGGCTAATGCTAAAAAGTATTTGTCTGAATTTATTTGTGAAGGTTCTTATGCAATTAAAGATTATTATCATATCAGATATGAAAATGTAGATAAAATGCACCGAATATGGATTGATGAAAATGCTGATTATTTTAGTTATGTTAAAAATTATATTACATCTGAAAAATTAGAGAAAGTATCAAAAGAGGCGAAACAAATGATGGTCAGATTTTCTAAAATTTACCCTAATGCTGTTTTTCCTAAAACATACATTGTACCCGATTTAATTAACGGAAGTGGAACACTTACAGAATTAGGGCTTTACATTGGAATTGAAATGTTTGCTAAATCTGACAATATGCCCCTAGACAATCTGAGTGATTGGGAAATATTAACAATTACTGAATTTGAAAATATGAAATTTGATTTAGTACATGAGCTTATGCATTTTCAACAATCTTATTCAGACACCGAAAACAAAGACTTATTAGTTGGTAAATTAATTGAAGAAGGAGTTTGTGATTTTTTAGTTTCACTACTTACAGACAATAATCAAGTAAGTCCTGGGGTACAAAGAAATCTTGATTACCTTGAAAAACCTGGAAACTTTGAATTTTTAATGAATGGACTCAAAAGGGATATTTATAGCGGAGATTTATCAAAATGGATGTATAACGGAGGAGGTATTACAGATAGACCTAGTAATTTAGGTTATACCATGGGTTACCTGATATGCAAATCATACTATAAAAAAAGTGTCGATAAAGAAATGGCAATATTTGAGCTATTAAATACTAATGACTTTAAAAAGATTATTATGGAAAGTGAATTCAAAGAAATTTTATAAATATGACATACAATAAAGTGCTGTGGTAAAAAGCTATTCAAAAAGACATTACTGTCTAAAAACAGGCTTCCCACTTAAATACCATTTAAAACGTAACCCAATTTCACTAAAAGTAAACCCAGCAGCAGTAGCCGAGGCAATATTACTTTGGGTACCGTAAAGGTTTAATAGGGAGCGTTTAGAAAACTTATAGCCTAACTTTCCTTGTATACGGTAGGTACTTTGGCTGCTGTCATCTTCAATATATTGCAAACCTGTAGCGGCTGTTAATTCGTAAAACCACGTGTTGGGTTTGGTAATGGCTTCATCTTTAATGAGGTTTATAAATACCTCACCAGCATTAAATTGTTTAGGGCTAAAATAAATAGTGGGTACTTGGTTTTTAAACGTAATGTATTGGTAATTTAAACCAGCTTTTAAAGCAGGCTTGCTTAGTATGTTATAGTATAGCGAGGTAAACAAAAGGTTTCTGGTATTATCATCGTTTTGCCAGGTGTAAAAGTACTGTGTAAACCAACCCAAATTAAAATTGGTACTTAGGTTATAATTGGCGTATAGGTTATTCATCACGATTTCTCGGTCTAATAATTCGGCATTAAAACTTTGTATTTCACTTTTGTAACCAATATCTAAAACCTGCAGTTTAAAAGGTTTGATATTAAAGCTAATATCGGTGACTAACTGCGTGTAATCGTTTGTACTGGCTTTTGCTGAGGTTACACCTGCAGTGCCTTTAAAAGTAATGTTAGGCAAAATTTGGTAGGCTAAACCTAATGAAAAATCATTTGATGTAGCATCGTTATCTGTTACTTTATTGTTCGTTGTTCTATATCCGTAATGTGCTAACCATTTAAAGCGGGTAGAGGTTGGGAACTCAATCTTGGTTTGTAAAGCATAAGCTTTGTTATTGCCATTATCAAAAGAATGCGAAGCCTTGGTTTCCCAAAACGGTGTAAAGGTGGTATTTAGAGTTTTAATGAAATTGGTGGCATCTTTTTGATTGTCATAAAAGGTCAATGTGTTTTCTGCAGATTGGTAGGCATCATCATATTTGCCTAACGCTTTTAGTGTATTTGCTTTCCCAAGGTTGCCATCAAACGAACTGCTGTCATTTTCTAAAATACGATTGTAATCGGCAACACTTTTCTTAAAATCACTTTTGTAAATATTTAGAGTGGCGCGTAAAGCTAAAATCCAGTTTTCATTAGGTTGTGCTTCAGTAAGTTCATCAATTAAACCTTTGGCATCTTTATATTTTTTATTCCAAATAAGCGCTTGAATATAACGTTCTTTGGTTTGTTGTATAAGTTTAATATCGTTTAATGTTGGGATAGTCTTATAAGCTTGTTCACTGATCTTTAAAGCGGCTTTTTCTTTGCCTTTTAAATGCTTAACTAAAGCGAGTCCGTTTAATGCCGTCGTTTTATGATTTGGGTTATTAGCTATAGTGTTATATGTGGTTTCAGCGTTATCGAATTCGCCAGCAATTAAATATAGGTTTGCTAGATTTAATAAGGTGTCTTTATCATCTTCAAAAAGTGATAGGTTTTCTTTTAAAAGCCTTTCCGCTTGCGTGTAATTTTGAGCTTGTTGATTTTGATAGGCGTAGCCTAAATAGATATACTTCTTGGAGGTTAAGGCGTTTTGGTTACCTGGAGAAACATCCAAAGCTTTATTCACATAAATTAAAGCATCATCATATATTTTAAGATTAGATAGCGTATTGGCATAGCCTAAAAGCGCAGGGAAACTTTGGTCGTTTTCTTTAATCAGACTTTCGTAAAAGGTTTTAGCATCGGTGTAGTTTGTATTCCAAAGTAAAGCTTCAGCATAGTTCAGTTTAATTTCAAAATCGTTGGGGTAAACTTTTAGTAAGTCTGTAAAAATAGTTACTGCTTTTTCCGATTCACCTTGTAAACCAACCGCACGGCCATAACATAGTTTGGCGGTTTTATTATCAGGATAATCTATTAAAACTGTTTCAAAAAACGACTCTGCTTTAGCGTATTTACCAGTTTCTAAATAGGTAAACCCTGTTTGCATGTCTTGTGCGCACACCAAAGATGTTATAAGAAATACGAGTGATATAATGTAATTTTTAATCGTCATGATTCGGGTTGTTTGTCTTATTGCAAGTTAAGGATAAGAAGTGATTCATTCATCTACAGCAACACGTCACTCAACGAAATTTAAAAGCCTTCTGTTGATTCTTGGATGATATTTGTATCAGAAATCAAAACAATATTAATTAAAAAATAGAAATTATGGCACTTACAATTAAAGAAAACAACGGAATATTTTTAGTAGAAGGCACTATTAATTCTACAACAGTTAAACAATTTAAAAACCATTTAGAGTTCTTGTTGCTTTATAGTAAAGCATTAACTATAAATATTGATGGTGTAAAAGCCATTGATGAAAATGGGATGAAAACTTTAAGAGCACTTCATACATCGGCATTAGTTTATAATAAAACTTTTGAAGTTGTAGGATATGGATGTAAAGCTATTTATGATGATTTTCAATACCATCACGCAGCATAATTAAACAATAAACCATAAAACACCCAAGATCATGCAAATCATAGCCAATTTAAAATCTAAAAGCATTACCCCAGAACAGTGGTTTATGATAAGTGTTTTAGCAGTAAACGGCGGGAATTATTTATATAACTTAATTCTTGGACGTTTGTTAGGGCCAGCACAATTTGCAGATGCCGCAGTACTTATAACCTTTTTATTAGTATTGAGTTTTGCAGCTATGACCTTTCAATTGGTAACAGCTAAATTCTCGGTGCTTTTTGAAAACGAGGTCTTTAAAAGCTTCATTTCTATTGTTTATAAAAATGCTTTAGTGGTTGGTATTGTTATGGGCTTATTGATTATTGGATTTGCGAGTGAATTGCAACTACTATTCAACACATCATCATCAAGCATGTTTATGGTTTTTGGTTGTGGTGTACCGCTTTACTTTTTTATGAGTGTAAACCGTGGTGTGTTTCAAGGTAAAAAAGCATTTAAAGCCTTGTCGATTACCTACCAATCAGAAATGTTGAGCCGTTTATTAATAACACTCGGACTTATTATATTTTTTAATATACAGTCATCAGTAGTTATAGCTGTTGGTATTTTAGCATCGTTTATATTTGGATTGTTGCCTTTTAAGTTTGGTAATCTGCTTCCAAAGAAAACCATAGTATTAAGTAAAATACATTCAAAAAACATAAAACGATTTTTTATAATCACAGCTTTTTATGAACTGACACAAATCATTATAAACAACAGCGATATTCTTTTGGTAAAGCATTATTTTGAATCGTATGAAGCTGGTTTGTATGCATCTTTAGCTTTAATAGGTAGAATCGTTTACTTTATTGCCTGGATGTTTGTTATGTTGTTATTGCCAACAGTAGTACAACTAAAAAAAGAAGGAAAAAATACAGCACCCATATTATTTAAATATGTGGGTTATATCGCCACAATTTCTATAATTATTATGATGGTTTGCCTAAGCTTTCCAGAAACGATTATAACGCTTTTGTTCGGAGATCGTTATACGGCTATGGCACCATTATTATGGAAATATGCTCTAGCAACGTCTATGTTTGCCCTATCTAATATTTTTGCATACTACTATTTGTCTTTGGATAAGTATGTGCCTGTTATCATTTCAGGGGTGTTTGGTATGCTACAAATGGGATTAGTTATCTTTTACCATGATAGTTTAGAACAGGTCGTACACATGCAAATTATAGCTATGGTTTTACTATTGGTTATACAGGTGTCTTTCTTCTTTTTTACCTCAAAAATCAACAAAAAACCATTGTCGTTGAATAACTAAATCTATAGCGATATTCCATTCGTCTACAGTAATAAGTCACCCATCTAAAGAAGCCCTTTTTATTCCTTTTTATACTGCAAATTTGTAGTGTAAATAATAAATAACATTTAAAATATATATTATGAAACTAGCAATCGTAACAGCATATCCACCAAGTAAAGTCACTTTAAATGAGTATGCATACCACTTGGTAAAGCATTTTAGACAAAAAGACGATATTACTGAATTAGTTTTATTAACGGATACAACTGAAGGAGAAAAAGATATAGAATTCAAAGAATCAGGTTGTGAAATAACCATTAAAGCATGTTGGACATTTAATAGTTATGCAAATATTTTGAATGTAACAAAAGCCATAAATCAAGTTAAACCAGATGCGGTATTATTCAATTTACAATTTATGAAGTTTGGGGATAAGAAAGTAGCTGCCGCTCTAGGTTTAATGTTACCCTTGGTTTGTAAGCTAAAAAAGATTCCAAATATTGTGTTATTACATAATATCTTAGAAGAAGTAGATTTAGGAAGCGCAGGATTTACAAGTAATAAAATCATGCAAAAGGTTTATGGATTTATTGGGTCTAGTTTAACGCGATTAATTCTTCAAGCAGATGTAGTTGCAGTTACCATGCAAAAATATGTTGCTGTTTTAGAAGCAAAATATAAGGCTCAAAATGTAAAATTAATTCCACATGGAACTTTTGAAATTCTTGAAGAGCCCAGTTATAATATTCCTTTACAACCTTTTAAAATTATGACTTTTGGAAAGTTTGGAACATACAAAAAGGTTGAGGGTATGATTGAAGCTGTAGAGAAAATTAGAAACCGTTCTAATTTAAACATGGAAGTAGTTATTGCAGGAACGGATAACCCGAATACACCAGGGTATTTAGAATCTGTAAAAGCACAATATAGTCATGTTGAAGGCATTACATTTACAGGTTATGTAGAAGAACATGAGGTGCCAACTCTATTTAAAGAAAGTGCTTTAGTTGTTTTTCCATACACATCAACTACAGGAAGCTCTGGTGTATTGCACCAAGCAGGAAGTTATGGTAAAGCTGTAGTAATGCCAGATTTAGGAGATTTAGCCCTATTAGTTAAAGATGAAGGTTATAAAGGTGAGTTTTTTGAACCAACGTCTGTTGCAAGTTTAGCAAACGCTATTGAAAAAATTCTTAAAAACAATGCTTATAGAGTTGCATTAGAAAAAGCAAATTATAAAGCGGCAACAGCCCACCCTATGTCTAAAATAGCAGATATGTATTTAAATGCGTTCGAAACAATAATTCAGCGTAAGAAAGGCGTGGAACTACAAGAACAGGTTATTATTTAGAAATGTTATGGTGTTTTGTCCCAAGTGTCTCTAAAGAAAAATCTTGTCTAAAGATATTATTCTATAGGATCTATTTTTTAGAGATATGTTTAAATGCGGGTTTAGTCTCTCCGTTTTGGTTAATAAACCCAAAACGCTCTTGAGCTCGTTTTCTCCAAGGAAGTCGTCCAACGACTTCCTTTGGTATTTCTGCAAAGTCGTAAAGTGTCCATGACATAAAACTGATGTTGTTAGTACTAAAAATAGTTTGCGCCTTTTTATGATAATTGCTTTGATCATTTTCATTATTCCCAAAAGGATTCCAAAGACCTTTATAGGACGACATACCAAATTCGGTAATAGCCAACGGTTTGTTTGGTATTTCTATTTTTAAATCTTGATAGGTTTTTTCTAAAGTATCTAAATTTTCATAATAATGAAAGGTAATGATATCTAATTTGTCTTTAAGAAGCGTAGCACTTTCAGCATCAGACCATCCGATAGTTACTGGATGTTTTTGGTCAATAGATTTTACTAAATCAATCATATGGTTCAACCAAGACACCACATTTATTTTTCCTCTCGATTTAAAATCTAAATTAGGTTCGTTTTTAATATCCCAAGCCAATAAAGCACTGTGGTTTTTTAAAGCTGAAACAATTATGGAAGCATGATGCTGATTAAGCGTCCAGTTTAAAACAGAATAATCCCCATAAAAATCAAAAAGCGTTACAACAACTTTTAATCTTTCAGCTTCAGCTAAATCTAATACTTGGGTTAACTTATTTAGTTTTTCTGGTTTCACATTTGCCTTTCCAAAATCATCATAAGGCACAAATATTCTAATACTATTCAACCCAGAATCTTTAATGATTTTAAAATCTTTTGAAATCGTATCAGTATCAAACTTATTCCCAAACATATCCCAAGGAGATGCCTGCGGATAGTAGTTAATACCTTTTATGGTAGAAATGCTATTTGATGCTGGAGCAAATTCATTTTTATAATCCGTACTTTCTTCTTTTATGAGATGTCTAATACGCCAAAATCCATCTTCTAACAACATTATAATTTTATAGGTTGATACCTCAGTAGTTTCTAAAATAACGGCTTCATTTTCATAGATGCGTTTATATTCAATAACGTTGTTATCGGTTAAAACAATAAGTTGCCCATCTTCACTAAAAAACTGGAGTGTAGGATGGTGTTTTAGAGTTGTTCCTTCAATCGAAATATTTTCGGAACTGTTATGTTCAATAGTATTAAAAATGTTTTTACGGGCATTTTCAGTATAATAGTCATCAATACCATTTGTAGTGTTTGTTTTGTAGGCCACATGTTTTACGTACCAGGCATCTAAATAATCATGTTCAATATTATTTAGTGTTTGGGCATCCATAGAACGACCTTCATTTTTCAAAGGTGCCCATTTCAGTTTTGGGAGATATTGGTCTATTTTTTTAATTTCTGTATGTAGCATGCTACTTCGGTCTGCACCAGTGTTTAGGTAGCTAAATAAATTACTAATACCAAAAATAACAAAGGCAATAATGGCAATGTAAGACCCTACTAAAACAATACGTAATATGTTTTTGTTAATACCTGTCATAGTTTTTTATTACTGTATGTTTTTTCAAGTCCAGCTGTTTTAATTTTAATTGTATAAGTGTTGCTTGGGACATTGTTAGTATTTAATTTGAAAGCTGCATACCCCTCAAAGGAACTTTTAGAGAGGGTTTCGAGTTTTATATCATTTTTATAAATTGAAAGCGCAACTTCTAAACCATCGGGAATCATTTGATCCATAAAACTTTTTAAGGGACCAACGCTTATAGTTCGATTGTTTTTAGAAAAATGTACTTCAAAATCTAAAATCACTGGCTTAAAAGCTAACTCAATTAGGTTGCTTTCGGCCATACCTTCAATAAAGGCTTTAATTGTCCAATGATCTTTATGGTCCGGATGAATCATTTTTGCGGAGGCTATACCTTTTATAGTGGTACCTGAGGTTTTTAATATAGTGTTTGAGGTATTGGTAATAAAGAATTCTACAAAAGTGCCATCACTGACTATATTATTATGTTGGTCTTTTATAATAGATGTTGAAAAGGATGTAATTTGATTCCCATCGGCATAGTCATGATTTTGTTGATATGAAATCTCAAAATTTGTTGGAATAGCTGGTAGTACATTTATTGTGAATTCTTTTGAATTTCTGTTTATAGATGTTGAAGATACAAGTATGCGTCCTTTTTTTGTTTCAGAAAATATATTTTTATAGCTAATGCTATTTTTCATATAAATGGTAGTTTCAGTTTCATTTTGTAAAAATTGATGTTTGGTCGTAACTGCTGTGCTATCTTTTAAAGGGTTATCATAAACATCGGTAGGAATAACAACGAGCATGCTATAATCTGTTCCACCAGCTTCTATACTTGGTGGGCCTAAATAGGTTTCCATAGTAGTAACTTCTTGTTTTGGATGTATTTTCAATTCACCAGATAAATTTGAAAGTTCGCTTAATAACGTCCATGTAATAATTCCTTTTTTTTTGCTTACAAATTCTGGTAGTTGGTATTTTAAAATATCAGATTCAGTCGTTGGTTTTATGATAGAGGAACCATACCCATAACTTAAATAAAGATTTGGTTTTGAATTGCCGCTGTTAGAGAATTTTAGTATGATGCTAATACCAGCTTCAAATTCGGTTTCTGTAGTTAATAATTTGAAATTATCATTCGCAGCAACATTTTTAATAGATATTGGTGTCGATAATAAAGCTATCAATCCTGAAATAAGCAGATATGTAAATTTTATTTTCATTAATTAGGGTTTCCTATATAGGTGTTCATTTCAATTTTAACAAAGCTATAATTTGTATGGTTTATAGGTTGTAAAACGGAGTGTGTTTGATTATGAATTCTATTTGGAACAATTTTATTTGAAATGGATGTGTTCGGCAAACCATTTACAAAACAATTTTCCATATCGTTATTTATTAATTGTATCGTGTCATTTTGTAAAATGGGGTATTCAAAAGATTGTTGACGCTGTTGTCTAATACCTTTAGCAATAAATAGGTGATCGACCCACAACATGGTTTTGTTTGCGTCATAATATGTAATTAACAATTGAGGAATGGTAACTTCTTCAATGCCTGAATTGAAGAGTTTTCCAGTAATATGATTTTTTGAAATGTTTAAATCACTTAAGGTTATTCCTTTATATAAATCTGAACCTGAAACATTGCCAGCGACTTGTAAATTGAATTTTGTAGGTTGTTCTTCAAATTCAACAGGTGTAAATTCATCTGGATTAAAAGTTTTAGGAATAGAGTCTTTAGTTTTGGACCAGGCAATGCCTTCAAAATTAATTTTAAAAGTACTCACTTCTTTTGGCATGAGTTTGTGCTTTACATGATATTTTGCGTTGTAGGTGGCTAGTTCTTTGTTGTCATCATTATATAAGGTACCTTTTAAAACGACATCGGCAGGAACATTATCTATGTTTTGAACTTCACCGATTAAGGCATAACTCGAATTATGTTTTACCAATTTAGCCGAAAGCACTTCTAAAACAGGTTGTTTTAAAATGTCTTCATGGTGGGTTTGTTCGGTTGTAATTCGACGTCTCCCTTGATTAAAATATGTAGTAACATTATCCAAATAAAGTTGGTCTGGAGGTAAGTCCAAATCTACATCATCAGGGTTTATGTACCATTTTCCATTTAGTTTCGTCAATGATTTATAATCCGTTTTACTTATTTTTTCTAGAGGCGTAATCCATTTGGTATTCACTTTTACTGTTGCTAAACTATCCGTTTGCGAAGTTATAGTTGTTTCAATAGCATCTAATTTGGCGTAAGAACTTAATAAGCCATCAGTAACCGAAATTTCTAACATATACTGAGCTATAGGCAGATTGCTTTTTGGATTAACTAATTGGTGGGCTTTTTCAAATGCTTTAAAATCTAAAGCATCATAATAAGCTAATAAAACATTTTCTGGAGAATGATGCGAATCATTTTTAATATAGAATCTATATAAGCCAAAACACACGGTTATTGCTAAAATGATAGACCAGATGTGGGTAATTTTAAGTAAGCCTTTTGAAAAATGAGTATAGTTATTCTGAAATTTTAAATAATCAGGAATCGTTTTTAATGTCCTTTTTAAAGTTCGAATCCATAACATTTGAATATTTAATACAAATGCTATAATAACAGTTAGAAAGGGGGTGATACCCCAAAGTATTTTTTGCCATGTAGCAACATCATCTTTAGGTAAGATAGAAGAAATAGGTGGCACGTTTAGTTTTTCCCAAACTTGAATGCCGTTTTCTAATTGCCGTAAGCGTTGCCATCCACAGAAGTATAAAATAGGGTCGTAAAACTTGTCATTGGAAAATATATATTTAAAATTATATTTTTCTGGGGTGGTTAAAAATTGTTGTAATGAGCCAATACCTTCAACACCTTTAAATTTTGAATTTTCCAAACGCTCAATGGGTCGGGTTGTTAATTCCGGTAAACGTCTTGCAGAATGGTAATTGCCATCAACACTCATGGCATTGGTTTGGGCTGATAGCCATGCCATTTGGTCACCAAAGCCTAAAGTCATATATCGCCATTGGTCATGTTGATCTTGATTTAGGAAATTTACAATGGGCAACATTTTTATTTGCTGAGGCTGTGATGGTCTAAAATATCCTAAACTCATTGTAAAAATGGTCATGAACAAAAACAATCCAGCAAGTAACCCACCAATTAATCTGTGGTAAATAGCTCCAAATTTGTTCTGAATGCGTTGTTTTAAATCGCCTTCAACAAATCGATATACAAACTCCCCAAAAAATGGCAAGGACATTATAGAGGCCCAAAGGGTAAAGCGGTCTAAGGTTAGAATGTTAAATGCTGTTTCTCCTAAAAATAGCCTTGGAATAAAAGTTGTACCTCCAGTACCTAAAACGGCAAGGATAGTTATAGAAAACCCAAAAAACAAATAGCGTTTACTGTAATATCTGTAAAATATATAAGGTAGAAAAATTAACAAAACACCCCAAGGAATTAAAAAGAACACCAGACCAGAAGATGTGATTTCTAAAAAATTATCGCGAGATCCATGAGGTATTGGCACCTGTGTAATAGGGTTGTTTTTGGAGTTTATCCAATAGGGTAAAATACAGCCAATTATAATAACAAGTGAGAGCATTCCAAAACTTATAATACGTTTAAAGAGTTTGAAAAAACTATTTAAGAATACTTTGAATGTAACGGCTTTTATGGAATTAACTTGCTCACTAGAAACATCCATGATAACCATACCTATTAATGGAAAAATAAAAAATACCATTCCAAATATTGGGGTTACATGATGTGATGTTACGGTAACTGCTATTAATGATAAAGCTGTTAGTAAATATCGGTACTTGCCTGTTTTTAACCAAAGATAGATTTCAGGTAAGGCATGCATTAAAACTGAAATACCAATAATACTGGGTAATTGCCCAAAAACATGTAAGGTTTCAACAAAAGAGGATGATAGAACTGCAAGTATGGACGCATAACCGGCTACTTTTTTATTGGATGTAATCAGTAATGAAAATCGGTAAACCCCAGTAATAAATAGTATAATACTAATTAAGGCTACCGTAAACAATCCAAATTTTAACCCACCAATAAAAGATAAAGCGGCAATAGCTTGATGGACTAAAGGTGGGTAGCTCATTACAGTAAAACCTGTATACCACTTGTAATTCCATGGCTCAAACCAACTATTGGCGTAATGATCTGCAAAAAATAAATGGATTAACGCATCATAAGTCGTTTCCAAAGTAAAAAATATAGAGGTGCCATGAAACACTATTCCTATTAGTAGGGCAATAATTAGGTGTTTATTTGAGGTTTCTTTCATTAAATATGTAGTACCAATCTTATTATTGTAAATATAAATAATTTAAATGATGGTTCCATTTTTAATTATCGACACAAAATTACCATTCGTCTACACATGGTTTGTGGTTTAACTAAATATTAATTTTAGTAAGCCTTGGTCTCATACATTTGTACTGTAAATAATCACAAAAACTTTAATTATGAAAGTATTAGCGATAGATGATCAACAATTAGTATTGTTACCCTTACAAAAAAGATTAAATGAGTTAGGCTACGATGTAAAAATAGAAACAGATGCCAATGCAGGTATTTCACTTTACAATTCTTTTAAACCAGATTTGGTAATTGTGGATATTAATATGCCAGGCGTTTCTGGATTGGAAATTGTTAAATATGTAAGAGCATCAAAAAACTCAGCCACTCCAATAATGGTGCTGTCTGGGAATACAAATGATGATGTTATTACTAAAGGTTTCGATTTAGGAATTAATGATTATATGAAAAAGCCATTGAGTTTAAATGAGATTTGTGCACGTGTTAAGCGATTAATAGGGATTCCAGAAGTTCAAAACAAGGTTGTTAAAAGTGAGGTCATGATTCAACAACGTTGTGTGGGTGTGGTTATACCTTGTTATAATGAAGAAGCACGTCTTTTAAGTAAAGAGTTTATAGCTTTTATAGATAAAAATACAGGATATCATTTATGTTTTGTTAATGATGGCAGTAAAGATGATACATTAAAAGTTTTAAATAATTTAAGACAAGGTAGAGAAGACTTCATTACAGTTTATGATTGCAAACAAAATGGAGGGAAAGCAGAAGCCGTAAGGTTAGGGATGCTATATATGGCAAAAAAATCAGATTTAGATTATATCGGGTTTTTGGATGCAGATTTATCTACAGACTTAGCTGATTTTGATGATTTAGTGAAAACTATTGAAAATTCAGATTTTAAAATTGTTAGTGGTTCTAGAATTAGTAGAATGGGTGCCAATATTACCAAGGAATCGGCAAGAAAAATTATTAGTATGACTATTAATTTTATTATCAGAAAGATTTTAGGAATGAATTTTAAAGACACACAATGTGGTGCAAAGATTTTTCATAAAGATGTTATTGAAGTATTGTTTAGTGAAAAGTTTGTTACAAAGTGGATTTTTGATGTTGAGATTTTTAAAAGAATGACAGCTTATTTCGGCACAGAAAAAGCTAAAGATTATATATGCGAACAACCCTTAAAGCGATGGATACATGCTGATGGGTCTAAATTATCAATGAAAGATTCTATAAAAATTGTGGGACAGTTAGCTCAAATAGCATGGGTATACAGAGAAAGAAAAACAAAAACACAATACACTTCGGCAAGAGAATTTAAAGTAGTTCAATAATTAATTAAATTGATAATGAAAATAGGAATCATCATAGTATTTTACAATAATGAAAGGGATATAGACAGCAACTTGTTTAATGGTTTGTCTAGTATTAAGAATCATCTACAATTATGCCTTGTTAATAATGGAAGTGAAGATGCTACTTTGGAAAATTTAGAAGCATTAAAAGATACGTCTGGATTACATAGTGCCATTATAGATATAAAGCAAAACAAAGGTGAAGATGCAGCTATTAAAGCTGGAGCGAGGTATCTTTTTAATCAAAACAAACTGAAACATATCGCTTATGTTAATGTTGATAAACTTAAAGCTATTCATGATTTACATACATTATTGAATCTTATTGAAATGAATAAGGAGTCCATTATCCAGCATAACTTAAATGCAATGCAAACACGTCAAATTAAAAGATTAATTTTTAAGAATGTGTTTTGTATACTTGAGTATTTAAATAAACTAGAAATTAAATTAAGTTATGCGGAGCTAAACGTGATTCACAATTAGTTTTAACCGGATAAAGTTTTTTTGCATAATATTTTGAGCCTGTATACCAACCAAAACCTATAGGTAAAAAGAGTTGGTCTGTCCTTAATTTGGTGTTTACTTTCATCTGTTTAAATTTTATTTTTCCATTTTGGAAAAGGAATAAGCATCCGTGTTTTAGATTGATAATCTTGATAAGCTCTTCCGAATTCTTTTTTCAGGTCGCGTTCTTCAAATATGGTTCCTATTATAAAGTATGCTGTTAAACCAATGGCAAAAACCAAATGTGTCACAGTCATATTTGGAGTTGCCCAAATGCCTAGAATACCACCAAAATATAAAGGATGGCGTACGTGTTTATAAAATGAAACCACCTTGAAATTTAGTTGTGTGTAAGGCTTGTTTCTAAGTTCTAAATAGGTTTGGCGCAATCCGAATAAATCAAAATGATTGATTAAGAACGTGCTAATAAATAGAATCACCCATCCAGAAAAGAACAATACATAAGTAACATAATAGGGGATACTTCCAGCCTGTAATTTCCAAATCTGTCCGCCCATAGGCGCCCATTCTAAAACCAAAAGCACTAGTAGGAGTCCAGATATTAATACAAATGTGCTACGCTCTATAGGTTTTGGGAAATATTTTGCAAAAGCTGTTTTAAAGGCTTGCCTTGCCATTACACTGTGCTGCACGCCAAAAAGCGCCACTAAACCAAAATTTTTAAGTAAAGCTAAATAAAAAGGTAATGTTGGGGTTTGGTCGATAGATAGTTCAGGAACCAAATCACTTACAGAAATTATCCATAAAAGTAAGGATGCAAACCCGATAAGGTAGGCGATAATGGAATACAAGAACATTGATGCTTTTTTCATGACATATTGATTTTAAATGATATGCCAAAAGTATTCTGAAACGTAAGCTTAGGATGTTCTTAAAAGTTCAACTTTCTTTCTTAAAAGTTCAAACAAAAAAAACTGGATTAGGTTGTTAAATGAAGATTTCTGTACTGATTAGGAGGGTGTTGAAACTTTTGCTTAAAACTACTATTAAAATGGGATGTATTTTTAAAACCACTCTCATAACATACCTCATTAATATTCAATTCTGAATTCTGTAATAAGGTTTTAGCGTAATCTAATCGCATATTAGTTAACCATTTACCAGGTGTTTCGTTAAAGTGTGCTTTAAAATCTCTTTTAAAAGTTGATAAACTTCTTCCGCATAAGCGTGCATATTCTTCAAGTTGTAAATCATAATGAAAGTTCTGCATCATAATATCTTGAATACTTGTTTTTTCAACTTGTTTCAGCGTTTTAAAAAAACTTACTAAGTCTTGGTTGGCCGGATTAAGTGTAATGTTAAAAAGAAGCTCATTAAATTTTATCTCTACCAATTCTTTTGGAATTTCACCACCCATATCAAAATAATTGAAAACGGATAGGAATAACGCGTTTAACGAATTGGTTACATTAATTGGGAAAATTTGATTGTAATTTTCTTTTGGTTTCGTCGATGTTATAATCGAGGTATTGTTAGTTATAAAACGTCTTATAAAATCTTCGGTAATAAAAAATAGAATGGTGCAGTAGTCTTCTTCAAAATATTGCTTTGTATTATAAATACCTTTTCTAATAAAAAGTGCATCACCAGAATGTAAAGGGTAGGTTTTATTGACTGACGTCCAATCTTTTTTACCACTAATCACATAAGTGATAAAAGGTGTGTCGGTCCATAATTTAAATTGCTCTACATCTATAGGACACTTATATTCCACAAATAAATAATCGTCGCCAATTAATTTGTTATGCTTTGGGTCGTTTTTAAAGTATTGGAAAACATCAAGAGTCATATCCAAATTTACTAAATAATTTAATACTACCCGCCAATAGTAATCATACTCCTGTTTTTAGAATGTAGTTTAGGTTCTTGTAATTTTTTAATAGTATCCATACCTCCACGAATTTTAAATTTAGCTTGAACGGCTTTTTTAATAACAGGCTCAATAGATTTTCCAGAACGAAGTGTTGTCAATAAATCTGATTCAGTAGAAGAGAATAAGCAGTTTTTTAATTGCCCATTAGCCGTTAAACGCAGCCTATTACAAGAGTCACAAAAGGGGTTTGTTACAGAGCTTATAATAGCAAAACTCCCTTTATAGCCTTTTATTTTATAGTTTTTAGACGTATCGTTTGGAGCATCTTGTAAACGTTCTACTTCATCTTCTGTAAATGTTTTATTTACATGGTTCATGACTTCAGCATAAGACACCATTTTGCTCATATCCCATTTATTGCCATCAAAAGGCATGAACTCTATAAAGCGAACGGAAATAGGTAAGTCTTTAGTAAAGTTGATAAAATCTATAATTTCATTATCATTAAAGCCTTTCATTAAAACGGCATTCACTTTTACTTGAAAACCTTCTTTTACCAATAAAAAAATATTGTTGTAAACCTTTTTAAACTCATGTCTTCTAGTAATGTGCTTGAACTTCCCTTCATCTAAAGAATCTAGACTTACATTTATTTTGTTTACGCCATTAGCTTTCAAAACATCAATAAACTTATCAATAATAACAGCGTTTGATGTTATAGATAATTCAACAGGTAGTGTGGCTAGTTTTTCTAAAATAACAGGAATATCTTTTCTTATTAATGGTTCGCCTCCTGTTAATCTAATTTTAGTAACGCCATTATCTACAAAGGTTTTAGCTATTTTATAGATTTCTTCGTAAGTCATTAAATGGCTTTTTGGAGATAACTTCACACCTTCTTCGGGCATACAATAGGTACAGCGTAAATTACAACGTTCTATTAGTGAAATCCGAAGGTAGGCATGGTCTCTACCGTGGCTATCTTGTAATATGTTTTTGTTCTGAATCATTTTTTTAATTGTCCAGACCTGTCAGGTTTTTAAAACCTTACAGGTCTTAATTTTAGTCATGTCGAGCACCCTTTAATATTCTAAAAACATGTAGTACTGCTGGGAAAATTGCATCCATGGATTCCTTGGCACCATTGGTTGAACCAGGTAACGCCAACACGAGTGTGTTACCAAGTGTGCCAGCAATACTTCGGGATAGCATGGCAAATGGCATGCGTTCCTGTCCGTAGCTTCTAATCGCTTCTTCAATACCTGGAATACGTCTGTCTAAGATTGGAAGCAACGCTTCGGGAGTAACATCACGACCAGAAAGTCCTGTGCCTCCTGTATAAATTATCATATCAAATCCTTGTTCTTGATAAGCTCTTGCCTTTTGCTGAATAACATCTTTTTCATCTGGAATAATAACATATTCCGCAACTTTAACATCACTTGCTTCGAGCTTTGTTATAATCGCTTTTCCTGCTTTATCTTCTTTATGTCCTGCTGAAATCGTATCAGAACACACTACAACAGCAGCTGTTAAATCTTTTCTAAAACGGTCTGTAAAATCAGATTTCCCGCCTTTTTTATTTAATAGTTTTATAGCATGAATTTCAATGCCTTTGTCAATAGGCTTTAGCATGTCGTACATATTTAGAGCTACAACACTTGCGCCATGCATGGCTTCAACTTCAACACCTGTTTTGTAAATGGTTTTAACTGTGAATAGCACGGTAATTTCTAAACCATCAACTTTGTATTCAACGCCTGTAAACTCAATAGGCAAGGGGTGGCAATCCGGTAAAATATCTGGTGTGCGCTTTACGCCTAATAATCCTGCGGCTTTACTCATAGCGAATACGTTGCCTTTTGGAACGGTGTCGTTTTGAATAGCAGTAATTGTTTCGGGTTTACTAACTTTTACAACTGCCTGTGCAACTGCGGTTCTTAGTGTGGTACTCTTATTTGTAATATCGACCATAATATGTTGATTCGTTGAATCGTTTATTTATTTAACTGTGTTTTACGTAAAGCATTTAGCTTGTTAGAAATTTTTTCAATTTCAGTTCTTATTGCTTAGTAATCTTTCTCTTTTATAAAACCTAACTCTTTAGCTATAATGATTTGATTCAAAACCTCCATTAAATAGCTAAAAGCCATAGTTGAAAAATGTGCTTTGTCTTTATTTGTGTTTCTAGATGTTCCTTCAGTTAAATTTGAAGCAACAGATACGGAAGCTCTTCTTAACTGATTTTTTAAGCCAAATTTCTCCTCGCTAGGAAATTCTTTAGTAATCAAATAAATGAGCTTAACCAATTCTTTAGAGTCTATCCAAACATTTAATTTTTCAAATGAGAACATATATGCCATTCTTTTCTTTTTTTAACGATTAAACAATTCAACAACTAAACGAAAAAACAAAAACACTTACGTGTTTTTCTTCCACTGATGGCTTTCATCCTCAAAAATTTCTTTCCCAAAAACGGGAACATCAGCTTTAATAGCTTCAACAATAAATTCTAAAGCTTCAAAAACGACTTTACGCCTTGGTGAAGACACAAATACAAATAGGCAAATTTCACCAGCTTTCACGGTTCCTAAACTGTGATAGATATGCATACAGGTTAAATCAAATTTCTCAAAAGCAGATTCTCTAATGTCATGAAATTTTTGGTTTGCCATGTCTTCATAAGCCGTGTATTCAATAGCAGATACTATTTTGCCATCAATATCATCAGCTCTTACTTGTCCTAGGAAAATGTTATGAGCACCAATACTGGTTTTAGTTTGGTGTTTATAAATCGAGTTTCCTATAAAGTGTGAACTTATTGGGCCTTCCTTGAATACGTTTTTAGCTTTTTTATCTTTCATGTAATGATACTTTTAAATAGTTATTTAATTCTGATGCGCCTTCTTTTAAGCTGAAACAGTTATTGATTTTAAGTTCTTGTAATAGTTTAGTAGCCTGTTTGCTTCGGATTCCTGATTGACAAAAAAGGACCGTTTTTTTAGTGGAATCTAAGTCGTCTAAATGCTGTTCGAAGGTACTTAGAGGCATATTAATAATTGGTAAATTTTCAATTTTTGGTTGCTCATGAGGTTCTCTAACATCTATCAATTGAATATTTTCATTTATAGTTATGTGGTGGATTGAAACTTCAAGTGGATTGATATCACAATCTATAGTGATTGTTTTATTCTGAAAATTAACCTTCTCATTTAAAACAGATTGAAAAATGGCTTCATTTTTCTTTAACGCTAAAGTTGATGTTTGAGAAGTCAGAGCATTATAACAAAGTAGTTTCCCAGAAAGTGGGCTGCCTAAACCTAATATAACTTTAAGAACTTCATTAGCCTGCATACTTCCAATAATTCCTGGAAGCACACCTATTACGCCAATTTCAGAGCAATTAGGGACAGTATCTTTTTTTGGAGGATTAGGAAACAGGCATCTATAACTTGGTCCATTTTTATAGTTAAATACGGATACTTGCCCTTCAAACTTATAAATAGCTCCAAAAACCAAAGGTTTGTTTGCGATGACACTAGCATCGTTTACCAAATAACGGGTTTCAAAATTATCAGAACCATCGACAATGATATCGTATTGATAAAATAAGTCGATTGCATTTTGATAGTTTAATTGTTCTGGGTATGCAATTATTGAAATGCTGTCATTTAAATCTTCTAGTCTTTCCTTTGCGGCAATCGCTTTGTTTATGCCTAATGATGCTATTCCAAAAAGCACCTGACGTTGCAAATTCGACAGTTCCACAACATCAAAATCGATAATGCCAATAGTCCCAACACCAGCAGCAGTAAGGTATTGTAAAACAGGACACCCTAAGCCGCCAGCGCCGATTACTAGAACTTTGGCATTGGAGATTTTATCTTGACCATCTTGCCCGATTTCTGATAAAATGATATGTCTGTTGTATCTACTCACTTGTTGTTTAATTGTTTATTCGTTGAGTTGTATAAACGGTTTAACGATTCAACACATCAACATTTTTAAAATCATCCTCCAGAAAAAGGTGGTAATAATGCAATTTCTTTTCCTGATAATTCAGTTTCAATGGAGACCAATTCTTGATTTTGTGCCACTTGAAAATCTTTTGATTGTAATGGGCTATATTTTAAATAAAGTGTTTCTAGTAACTCTGAAATTAGTGTTCCTGAAAACTCTAAAGATTCTTCTTCTAATTGAGTGACTTCTGCTATTTGACCAAAATATTTAATGGTTATATTCATCTTCAACTATTTTTAGTTCATTTTGAGTATTTACATTCATGGTTAATACTTCATTTTCTTCTTCCAAAACCACATTTTTAAATTGACATGCATTAACGGCTATGCGCAACCGTCTTTCATCTGCTTGTATCAATTTATTAAATGTGTTTTTTGTTTGCTTTTTATATAACGCTATAAGCGGCATGGTTTTTCCATTACTTTCAATTTGAATGATTTCGTAAGTATCATCGACGTTATCAATCAATTTTTGTAATATTTTAGATGTAATCAAAGGAACATCACAACTTAAAACCAAATTATAAGCTGTTGATGAAGCTTCCAATCCAGAACATATTCCAGCAACTGGGCCAGCATCTTTTATTGAATCATTAATGCGTTTTAATCCAAACGTATCATAATTTGAATTATCTGAAACAATAATGATTTCAGAAACTAAGGGTTTTAAGGCATCAATGCTATATTGAACAAATGGCTTTTTGTTTAACAAAAGAAACCCTTTGTCTGTTCCCATTCGAGTGCTTTTTCCACCTGCTAGAATAATGCCTGTTATATCTTTTTTTTCTATCATTTTAAAAACCTATTTAAAGATTTTATCAATTATTTTTTATGCTCTTTTTTGAGCATTACTTCGTTAAAATTTTGGACCGTAGCTAGGGCTATCCTTAAAAATGTTGCCTCGTACTTCAAAAAAAATATCTATAAAAATTCTAATCATAAATTCTTAAATAGGTTTATGTGAAAAATAATTTAGCACAGGCTATGATTAACACAAAGGCTAGTATGTATCGTAAACATTGATTATTAATAATTTTACTCCCGTAATAGCCTCCTAAAACACCACCGATTAATGCAAAGGCAACTAATAAAAAAGCACCTTTTTCTAAAGTTACTCCATTACTTAGTTGACCAACCAAACCAGCTGAGGAATTCACCCAAATAAATAAAGCGGAAACAGCTGCAGCTTCTTTCATTTTACCCCAATGGAGCAATAGAATTACTGGTGTTAGGATGATACCGCCGCCAATACCAATAAGTCCAGAAAAGAAACCAATAGTGCCGCCAACGATAAGTCCTTGCCAAAGTTTAACTTCTTTAATAGCATCACTTTCTTTTCCAAATACATTCAACATTTTTAGAATAGCAAAGATTAATAAAACAGCTAGTATTTTTTTATATAGGGATGCATCAACTTCTAAAGTGCCACCTATATAGGCTAGGGGTACTGAAGCGATAGCGAATGACAAAAAGAGCTCTTTGTTAAAATGGCCTTCTCTAAAATAATAGTAAAACGAAATACCAGCCACAAAAATATTAAGTAGTAGAGCGGTAGGTTTCATACTTTCTGGAGCAAAAGAAAATAAAGCCATAAGAGCCAAATACCCACTAGCACCACCATGACCCACACTAGAGTATAGGAAGGACACTATCGGAAGGATAGCTAGGAATAGATATATGTTTTCGTTTTGTAACACTTTTGATAAATTATTTGTGCTTTGTCATGTTATAATGAGGCACGATTAAGACATTACATTATAGTTTTTGTTAATTATGTGATTTCTCCTAGCGTCGAAATGACTCATCGCTCATATTTATATCTTTAATTTTATATGTTATAATAGTTCAATTTTCTCCAATTGCTTATCCAAAAATGCCCAACAATTCCTGTTAATCTCATCAAAAGCCTTAACTAAAGATTTTCCATATTCAGTCAATTCAGCACCGCCGCCACCTTTACCTCCAATAGTATTTATAGTCACAGGTTTTTTTGCTGATTTATTTACAGAATCTAAAAGCTGCCATGCTTTTTTATAAGATATATTTAATGACTTGGCCGCTTTAGAAAGCGAACCCATTTTATCAATAGCCTTTAGCAAAGTCACACGTCCTTCTCCTAGAAGCACATTGTCATCTGATTCAATCCATATGCGACTTTTTATTTTATATCCCATAGCTTTTGATTTAATTTGGAAGTAAAATGATTTCTAACGTATCACCTGTTTCAATAGTATTAAGATCCTCTGGTGCAAAAACCAAAGCATTAGATAAAGCAAAGGTTTGTAACATGGAGGAGTTCTGCCCTTCTAATATTTCAACCTGTCCATTATTGTAAATACCTTTTAAAAATTGAGGTCTATCACCTTTCTTATAGAAACTATTAATTGTTTTTGCTTGTACTCTAGGTAATTCCAAAACATCACGATTCATGAGTTTTTGCAAAGCGATATACACATAAACATAAAAACAGGATAATGCAGCAGCAGGATTACCTGGTAATGCAAAAACTTGGGTGTGATTCTTTTTTCCAAAAAATAAAGGTTTGCCTGGTTTCTGTTTCACCTTATAAAACAACTGTTTCACTTGCAATTCATTTAAAGCTTTTCCAACATAATCATAATCACCAACAGAAATACCTCCTGTGATTAAAACTAAATCGTTATCCTCTAAAGCAGTGCCAAGCGTTTCAACTGTTTTATTGTAATCGTCTTCAACTTTATATAGCGTTATGTCATAAAACTTCAGGTTGTAAAGTGCACTCAATAACATTTTCGAATTACTCTCATAAATTTTTCCATGGGAAAGTTCTTGAGCAGGTTCTATAAGTTCATTTCCAGTCGTAACAATGGCAATATTAGGTTTTTTAAAAACGGAAACTTCTGTAATGCCTAAAGACAATAAATATCCGATGGCGGCAGGCGTTAGTTTTGTGCCTTTATTCAAAGCAATGTCTCCTGACTTAACTTGTTCTCCTAAAGGGCGAATATTGAGTTCTGGTTGAATGTCGTGTTCAATGGTAATTATATTTCCATTTACTTGGACCTTTTCCTGCATCATAACTGCATTAGCAGAATTAGGAACTGGAGCGCCTGTAAATATCCTAACAGCTTCCCCTTTTTTAAACTCAGGCTCATGTCCATCACCAGCTTTAACTTCACCTACTAATACATACGTTAAATTTTCGTGCAAATTTAAAGCATAGCCATCCATAGCAGATTGTCTGAAAGGTGGCATGTTTATAGGGGATAATATATCTTCAAATAGCCAATATCCTCCAGCTTTTTCAACAGACTTAATAGTGGGTTTTAATAAAGGTTTACTGTTTTGCTTTACACTAGAAATCGCTTCGGAAATAGAAATCATAAATCATTTTCGTTATATCCTAACAAATATAGCGATTTTGTTTTTTATGATAACATGATAAAAGTTAGTTTTTTTTTTAATTTAAAAAGATATTTACATCCGAAATAAAAAAGAAGCGTATGCCTATTAAAAGTTATTTAACTCCATCCTTATGATGGTAAAAAAAATGAACTTATAAAAGTACTTTCACAATTTACTTCCTGCGACGTTATCCCCGCCGGAAACAAAAATTTACTCATTATAGTAACCGATACCGCTATTAAAATAGAAACAGGGAAATTCCGTTATAAAAACAGCATCAGTTTTATGTATTTAACATTTATTAATTGAAAAAATTTCAATTAAATAATAATCATTGTTGTTTTTTGAGAAGCTCTTAAAAATAAGTATTTCAAATATAAAAATAAGTATTATTACGTATTTTTGTAGCAGATATTCGTTTTTATGCTACCAACGACATCACATTCTAAATTTAAACATACTTCTGTTAATGATGTTTCTTGTGGAGTTTGCACAAATACCAACTGCCTAATAAATAAAAACTTAAATACACTTTCAAATTCTAAATTTGTAGAAAACAAAAAAACAATTAAGTGCAAAAAAAGTCAGCAATTTATTATTGAAGGCGCTCCTGTTAATGGCTTGTTTTTTATTTTGAAGGGTACGGTAAAAGTGTTTAGAACAGGTATAAATGGGCGCGAACAAATTGTGCGTTTTGCAAAAGAAGGTGAAATTATTGGGCATCGAGGTTTTGGTACCGAAGAGTATTATTCTATAGGTGCTATAGCTTTACAAGATACCGTATTGTGTTATTTTTCTAAGGATAGTTTACAAGATGCTTTATTGGAAAGCCCTAAGTTTACTTATGATATGATGCTTTTTTATGCCAATGAGCTTAATAGAAGTGAGAATAAAGTAAAGTCTATTTCGCAAATGACAGTTCGTGAACGTGTTATTGATACCTTATTATATATACACCGAAAATTTGGCGATTTAAGAGGTTTTATAAATCTGCCACTTAGTAGAAAAGAATATGCAGATTATGCTGGCACTACTGAAGAGCAAGTTATTCGCGTGTTTTCTGCTCTTAAAAAGGAAAAACTTATTATTGCTCAAGGGAAAAAAATTGGTATAAATAATCTTCAATTGCTTAAAAGAGAGATTAGCGAACATAACTACTTTTTAGATAGTTGATTACCTTTTTGATTTCTCTAAACCTCTTGTACGCTTTTCTTCTTGATTAAATATTTCCTGTGTTTTGATAGCTTTTTATATGGCATAAAAGATCCTTTTATACTGTAATATTTCATAATTATTTAAATAGTTAGCTTTTATTTTTGCCTTAAATAAGTATTAATACTTAATTTTTTTACAAATTTAAATTATACACATTAAGATTATGGAATCAAAGACTATTACCCTAGTTCAAGAATCATTTGAAAAAGTAAAACCTATAGCTCCAACTGCAGCAAAAATATTCTATTCTAAATTATTTGAATTGGACCCAGCATTAGAACCATTATTCCCAACAGATAAAGAAGGAGCAATGGTAGAACAAGGCAATAAACTAATGACAATGCTTGCCGCCGCAGTTGCTGGCTTGAGTAATTTAGATGCCTTATTGCCAGTTTTAAAAGATTTAGGGAAACGCCATGTGGAATATAAGGTAGAACCATCTCATTATAATACAGTAGGAGCAGCATTAATAGGAACACTAGAAGCTGGACTTGGTAATGATTTTACCCCAGATGTTAAAGAAGCTTGGACATCTGTTTACGGAACCATGTCTACTGTTATGATCGAAGCCGCTTATTAATAACTTAAAAATCAATAAAATATGAAAACTATATTTAAAATCTCAATAATATTAGTAAGTATCGTTTTAACCTCATGTGGTGGGGTTCCAGAAGGAAAAACTGATGCAGCCAGTTCTGATAATGCTTTTTCAGTAGAAGAAGTTTTAGAAATGGTAGCAGCAGAAAACGATATTACAAGAACCTTATACACCAAAGCTATTGTTGGAAAAGGGAAAGCTCAAGGAATGAAATTTGATGAAGATTGGCGTAAAGATGATGTTGAAGCTGGTCCACTTCCCGCATTGTTTCTAAGAGGTGTTGCTACAAGTATTCAAAAAGGTCCTGTGCCATTAGGGCTTTATTTAGGGTCTGATTTTCCAATTAATGCTGCAAATAAGTTTGTAGGTAAACAAGCAGATTTGTTTGAGGAAATTAAAAAAGACCAAGAACCAAAATTTTTCTATGATGAAGAACAAAAGTTACATACAGCCATGTTTGCAGATTTAGCGAGCGCAGGTGCTTGCGTAACATGTCATAACGATCATAAGCAAACATCAAAAAGCGATTGGAAACTAGGAGATGTTATGGGAGCCACAACATGGCAATACCCTAAAGATTCTTTATCTTATAAAGAAACAGTAGCGGTATTAAACTCCTATGCCAAAGGAACAGTGGATATTTATGTAGAATACTTAAATGAAATAGAAGCTTTTGAAAATAGTGAAAAACCAGAAATTGGTGAAAAATGGCCAGCAGAAGGAAAGTATTTACCAACTGCTGAGGTATTCTTAGATAGTGTTAAAAAGTTGACATCCTATAAAACAATGAAACATTTAGTCGCGGCAAAATAGTTTATTATTAGATCTAATCTTGCTCATAGATTTCTAAAAAAATATGAGCAAGATTTTTAGGTTGTTTTTCTATTCAAATCATTTGTAGTTTATGGTAATTAAAAGCAAATCCACTTTATTGGGTTTAGTGCTGTTAAGCGCTTTCTTTTTACAGTTTTTTTTGAAATTAGAATGGAGTTGGCTATCGGTACTTCAGCAACAAGAAATGTATAAACGTTGGTCCGGATTGGTTTTGGCTTTATTTATAATGTTTCAATGGGTTTTGACAGGCACACGAGTAATCAAAAAATTTAGAAAGTATGCTATGTCAATGCAAACTATTCATAAATGGTTAGGTGCTGTAAGCCCCTTGTTTTTTTATGTCCATAGTATAGGATTGGGTTATGGCTATTTGCTTTTGTTATCCTATGTGTTTTTCTCAAATACACTGCTTGGATATTTAAATCTAGATGTTATCAAAAATAATAGTGATGCATTATTTAAAGGGTGGATGATTACGCATGTGGCATTATCATTAATAGTTACAATATTGGTCCTGTTTCATATTACAATGGTGTTTTATTATAAATAGATTAAGATAGTATATGAAGTTACTAGTTAAAAATATAGTTAAAGAAACTAATGATGCCGTAAGTATCTGTTTTAAAAACGGAAACCTCTTCAAAAAGCTAAAATATAAACCAGGGCAATTTTTAACAGTTCATGTGCCCATAGATAAAATGGTTCAAAAGAGAGCATATTCCTTTAGCAGTAATCCTTATACAGATAAAGATTTAAAAATCACTGTAAAACGTGTTGAAAAGGGTTTGGTTTCAAACTATGTGCACGATCATCTTAAAATAGGGGATAAATTAGAAGTTAGTGATCCTGCAGGGTCCTTTTTTGTAGAACCTACAAATAAATCTAAAAAACAATATGTGTTGTTTGCCGGAGGAAGCGGCGTAACACCAATATTTTCAATTATAAAATCTGTTTTAACTGAAGAAAAAGATTCTAAGGTTTTGTTGATTTATGCAAATCAAAATATGGATTCCATAATTTTTCATGATGAAATTAAAGCACTGGAAAAGAGTTATTCAGAAAAGTTTTCAGTTGAACATATTGTTTCTTCAAACAAGATTGATAACAATAATTATCACTCAGGATTAGCTACTAAAGCATTGATAGATAATATATTATTAAAGCATAATTTAACTTATGCAGATCATGTCTATATGATATGTGGCCCATTTGGTTACATGGAAAAGATAAAAGATGTGTTAAAAGAAAACGGTATAACAAGGGACAAAATCAAGCTAGAAGTTTTTAAAAGTCCCGATGTTAAGTCTACGGGCAAAAACCTTATAAGCGATGTTACTTTAAAGTTTGAAGGGAAAGCACATGGATTGAAAGTAAGAGGAGATAAATCCATATTGCAACAGGCCATGTCTGAAAATATAGTAATACCCTATTCTTGTCGATCAGGGATGTGTTCTACTTGTAAAGCTAAATGTATAGAAGGAGAGGTTAAAATGATTGATGGTCATTTCCTTCCAGAAAATGATGTTCAAAATGGTGATATTCTAACTTGTATTAGCTATCCAGTTACAAAAAAGGTAGTTATAGAAATATAGTTTAAAAATTTTAATTTGATGTTTAAGGTAAGTCCGTTACGTAAAAGACAATTTTTAGGAGGTGTTATAGGCTTAGTTCTAGGGGTTTCAATATTTTATATTTTGACTTTAGATGCTACCGAAACATATATCTCCATTGGGCCAATGAATACTGGTCACCAAGATTTATCTTGTTTTGCATGTCATGCAGATGCTAAAGGAAATTTAATGCAGCAACTGCAATCTAATATTTCACATGCAGCTGGTGCTAGAGAAGAAGGTGTGGATTTTGGTACTCAAGATGTAAGTGCAGATAATTGTATGCAATGCCATGATAGGCCTAATGATAGACACCCTATATATCGCTTTTCAGAGCCAAGATTTAAAGAAGCAACAAAACATATTGATGCGACTACCTGTATAACTTGCCATACCGAGCATCAAGAAGAACGTGTATCAGTAGCTTCTATTAATTATTGTATGAACTGTCATCAAGAATTAGAAGTTGAAAACGACCCGTTGGATATATCCCATAAGGATTTGATAGCTAAAGAAGAATGGTTTACATGTATTCAATGTCATGATTTTCATGGAAACCATAAATATGATGTGCCTGAGAAATTGGCTGATACTATTCCTATGAAACTTATTCAAAACTATTTTGAAGGTGGGGAAGATCCTTATGGAACAAGTAAAAAATATATTGCTTTATCTCAAGAAGCATGGTTAAAAACCTTAGAGGAATAAGCTTTACTTTATCTGTTTATAAAAACAACGTATTCTTTCTTATAATCCCAATACTTCACTATACAAAATCAAGTATTGTAAAAATACGTAGTGTTTTTTAATTTTCACTTCAAATACTTAGGGTTTTAAGTAGTTAAATATTTTATGTTTATAGATTTTAAAAATCTTAAAACCAGGTATATAGTTAAAAAACATGGTTTTATACAGGTATTGTTATGTGAAAAAAGATGATTGGATATGTGTATTAACATAATCTAAGACTAACTCTACTTATATATTTGCATAAAATAAGTATTAATACTTAGATTAATTAAAACTAAAAAATATGAAATCTCTATTTAAAACATCAATTTGGATTCTACCAATAGCAGTACTACTATTTTCTTGTGGTGGAAAAGACAAAAAGAAAACTGAAACCGCAGAAGTTATTACAGAAACTTCAAAAACAAAAACATTAGATATTGAAAAACCACAATTAACTTTTGGTTTCATCAAATTAACAGATATGGCACCTTTAGCCATTGCCAAAGAAAAAGGATTTTTTGAAGATGAAGGTTTATTTGTTTCAGTTGAAGCACAATCTAACTGGAAAAATGTATTAGACCGCGTTATTGATGGTCAATTAGATGGTTCGCATATGTTAGCAGGTCAACCAATTGCTGCAGGAGCAGGTTTTGGACGTCAAGCCGAATTGGTAACACCATTTTCAATGGATTTAAACGGAAATGGTATTACTGTTTCCAATGATGTTTGGTCTAAAATGAAACCAAATGTACCAAAAGGTGCAGACGGAAAACCCATCCATCCTATTAAAGCAGAAGCTTTAAAACCAGTAATTGATGAATACAAAACAAACGGAAAAGCCTTTAAAATGGGTATGGTATTTCCAGTGTCTACACATAACTACGAAATAAGATATTGGTTAGCAGCTGCAGGCATTCACCCAGGTATGTATACTGCGGAAAACGTTCAAGGACAAATTGATGCAGAAGTTTTGCTATCAGTAACGCCACCGCCACAAATGCCAGCAACTTTAGAAGCAGGTACCATTTATGGATACTGTGTAGGTGAGCCTTGGAACCAACAAGCCGTTTTTAAAGGTATTGGAGTGCCAGTAACTACAAATTATGATATCTGGAAAAACAATCCAGAAAAAGTGTTTGTAATGACCAAGAAATTTGTTGACGAAAACCCTAACACGGCAATTGCAGTTACAAAAGCCTTAATTAGAGCTGGTAAATGGTTAGATGAACCAGGCAACAGAGCAGAAGCAGTAAAAATATTATCAATGTCTCAATATGTTGGCGCACCAGAAGCCGTATTAGCAAATTCTATGACAGGTACGTTTGAATTCGAAAAAGGTGATAAACGTGATATGCCTGATTTTAATGTGTTCTATAAATACAATGCAACATACCCGTTCTATTCTGATGGTATTTGGTTCTTAACACAAATGAGAAGATGGGGGCAAATCCCAGAAGCTAAACCAGCAGATTGGTATGCTAGTACCATTAAAGATATTTACAGACCAGATATATGGACAAAAGCAGCTAAACTTTTAGTGGAAGAAGGAAATATTCCAGCTGGAGATATTCCAACAACCGATGGTTATAAGCCAATAACTACTGATTTTATTGATGGGACATCTTATGATGCTAAAGACCCAATTGCATATATCAACAGTTTTAAAATTGGAAATAAAGATAACGCTGTAAAGTAAAACAAAATATTGTTTGTCATTTCGACAGAGTGAGCAACGAGCGACGAGAAATCTCAAAAGTGATGAAATTCCTCACTGCGTTCGAAATGACAAATATCAATATTAAGTAAGAGTAACACTAAAACAAAGCACTGATGAAGCAAAGTATAACATTAGGAAAAGTAACCAAGTTTATGAAATTAGGTTTTTTAAGTACTTTAAAAGACTTATTTACTGGGAAGCTGGAAAAGGAAGATTTTAAAGGTTTCCTACGCAAAGTAGTCGTGCCACTTGCTTCTGTTCTATTATTTATTGGACTATGGCACATGGGCTCAAAGTCTTTGTACAATATAGAAGCAGAATTTAAAATAGAAAAAGCCCTTACAGATCAAGGAGCAGAAGCTGCCGAAGCCATGCGCGCATGTATAGCATCAGGAGATTCAAGTTGTCAACCAAATACTTTGCCATCGCCTAGTCAAGTTTGGGACTCTTATAAATCCTTATTAAGAGATCATAATAGCATTAGTGCAGATAAAGCAGCTTTTATAGAAAAAACGGCAGTATTAAATGAAAAGCGAATTGCCGAAGGCAAAAACCCTATTACATATACAGGAAGACCATCATTTGTAGATCAAATATTTAGAAGTTTAAAAACAGTATTTGCTGGGTTTTTATTAGCCCTATTAATTGCTGTGCCACTAGGTATTTTTATAGGCTTGAGCTCTACTTTAAAAAGTGCATTTAATTGGTTTATTCAAATTTTTAAACCCGTATCTCCAGTAGTTTGGTACTTGCTCGTATTTATGATTGTTAAAACTTTATTGATTGATTCTAGTGAGGATAGCTCATTTACCATTTCGTTTATAAGTGTGGGTCTATGTTCTATGTGGGCAACATTAGTAAATACCGCAATGGGTGTATCTAGCGTAGATAAAGATTATATAAATGTGGCTAAAGTGTTAAAGCTAGGACCTTTTCAAAAAGTATTTAAAGTCGTATTGCCATCGTCTTTACCATTAATATTTACAGGTTTAAAAATTACACTATCAGTAGCATGGATGGTACTAATTGCTATTGAATTATTGGCTCAAAGTCCAGGTTTAGGACTATTCGTTTGGGAAGAATTCCAGAATGGAGCTAACGATTCCAACGCTAAAATTATTGTAGCCATGTTTGTTATTGGTATTATCGGTTTTTTATTAGACCGATTAATGTTAATCATACAGAACTGGGTGTCTTTTAATAAAACTGAAGCGATATAAATTATGTGGATTTGTTTAAATGTTTAATCGTGCAATCGAATAAACACATCAACAAATAAACAATTAAACATAGAGAAAATGGCATACTTAGAATTAAATAATATATATAAAACCTACGGTCAAGGTGAAAACGAAACCGAAGTGCTTTCGAATATTAATTTATCAATAGAAGAAGGTGAGTTTGTTGCCATTGTAGGATTTACAGGAAGCGGAAAAACAACATTAGTTAATTTAATCAATGGATTGTTAGAGCCTACACAAGGTGAGGTATTGTTTAAAGGTATACCCGTTTCTGGAACAAGTCATGAACGAGGTGTTATTTTTCAAAATTATTCCTTATTGCCTTGGCTAACAGTCGAGCAGAATGTATATATGGCTGTAAAAGAAGCCTTTCCTAAAAAGTCTAAATCAGAGCTAAAAACTATAGTAGCAGAGTATGTGGAAATGGTGAGTTTAACGCCCGCAATTAATAAACGTCCAAAAGAATTATCAGGTGGTATGCGTCAACGTGTAGCCGTGGCCAGAGCATTGGCTATGAAACCAGAAATGATTATTATGGATGAACCCCTTGGAGCTCTAGATGCATTAACGCGTGGTAACCTTCAAGATGAAATATTAAATATTTGGGGAAAAGATAAACGTACGGCATTATTGATTACCAACGATGTTGATGAAGGTATTTATATGGCAGACCGTATTATCCCATTACGACCGGGACCCAATGCTACTTTAGGTCCTGAGTTTAAAATTGATATTGAACGTCCGCGTGATAAAACAGAATTGAATGATAACCCGAATTTCAAAAAAACAAGAAACGCCATTATTGAGTATTTAATGGATATAGGAAATGAGCGAAAATCGGAAGCACAAGTCTTAATTGAATTACCGGAATTGGAACCAAAAAGTTTTGTTGGACGCTTTAAATAAATAAACATATGACTACAGATACTATAGAAACTAAGACCAATGAAGTGATAAAAGAGAATGGACTCTTTAAACCTTCCAGAGTCATGTTGGATTTAAAAAACCTTAAGAAAGTATACCCAACGCCCAAAGGTGATTACACCGTTTTGGAAGATTTAAATCTTCAGATAATGAAGGAGGAATTTGTGACCATTATTGGGCACTCTGGTTGTGGTAAAACAACTATGCTATCTATGATTGCAGGGCTTAATGAAATTTCTGGTGGAAATATTTCTGTATTAGGAAAACATATTAAAGGACCAGGGCCAGATAGAGGCGTAATTTTTCAGTCGCCAAGTTTAATGCCTTGGATGACAGCACTTCAAAATGTGTTATTAGGCGTTAATCAGGTATTTCCGCATGCTACAAAAGCACAACGTAACGATATTGCCAAATACTATTTACAAAAAGTAGGTTTAGAAGATGCATTTAACAAAAAAGCATCAGAACTATCTCAAGGGATGCAACAGCGTGTCGGTATTGCTAGAGCCTTTGCAATAAAACCAAAAGTACTGTTGCTGGATGAACCATTTGGAATGCTGGATTCTTTAACTAGAGGCGAGTTGCAAGATATACTAATTGAAATCTGGAATAAAGAAAAAATTACCGCAGTTATGATTACCCATGATGTTGATGAAGCTATTTTTTTAGCGGACAGAGTGGTCATGATGACCAGTGGACCAAAAGCTAAAATTGGAGATATTTTAGATATAGATTTTAAAAGACCAAGAACACGGAAATCTGTTTTAGAACATAACGATTATTACAAATACAGAAAGCATTTAATAGATTTTTTAGAACATTAACTTTAAATAAAATAAAAAAGACAATTATATCTTTTATAAGTATGAAACATGCGAAAAGTCATAAATTCAAGATATATGCGAACATATATTTGCAGAGATAAAAAGCAAATAATTAATTAAAAACAATAACTTAAATACACAATCAAATTTTAAAAACAGAGAACTATGAGAAAACAATATGTTTTACTAAGCTTGATAGCATTGATGATTCAATTTGCACAAGCGCAATTTACGTTAGAAGGAGAGTTTAGACCACGTACTGAATACTTTGGTAATGGTGGTAATTTTACAGGAGGAACTTTTCCTGCACAAACAGCAACAGATGCAGATGAAGGTTTTTTAAGAACATCAGTAAGAGTAGCTCTAAAGGCAAAATATAAAGCAGAAACTTACACTGTATTTACTAGTTTTCAAGAAGTATTCGCTTATGGAGACAGACCTCAAATTTCTACTGCTGGAAATGGAAATTTTAGAGTTCAAGAGGCTTGGGCTGATTTGAAACTGGGAGCATCTTCAAGTTTAAAAATAGGTCGTCAGCCATTATCCTATGATGATCAAAGAATTCTAGGAGGACTAGGATGGGCACAACAGGCAAGAACTCATGATGCTGCAGTTTATAAATACAGTAAAGATGGGTACAGCTTAGATATAGGTGGTGCTTTAAACACCACAATAGATGAAGTGTACAATACTTCTGCGTTATTTTCTTATCGAGATATGGTATTTGTAAGGGCAAATAAAAAGAGTGGTAATTTAAACATCTCTTTTTTAGGGTTAGTAAATACTTTTCAAGATTCCAATGTCGATGGTATGAATAAGTCTAGCTTAATAACAGCTGGTTTACACGCAGATTATAAGCTAAAAGCTTTGACTTTAACTTCAAATCTTTTCATTCAAGACGGCGAAAGAATTGGTGGAGTAGATGTTAAAGGCGCATTTTTAGCAAGCTTAGGTGCAAAATATAAACTGAATGATACTAACTCTATCGGTTTAACTTATGAAATTATTTCAGGAAGAAATAGTGAGTCTGCAGCATTCTTCCCTCTATACGGAACTAACCATGCGTTTAATGGTTTAATTGATAGATTCTATGTGGGTAATCACGGAAATGCAGGAGGTTTAAAAGATTTAAAGTTAGCCTATAAGACTAAAATTTCTGGAGTTGCTGTAACGTTGGCAGGACATTACTTTAGTGAGCATTCTGATGCTAATGCTTTTGAAAGTAAAGATTTAGGAACAGAAATAGACTTGGTATTAGCTAAGAAATTCAAAGAATTTAAGTTGGTAGGAGGTTATTCTCACTTTTTTGAGCCAAGTGATATCTCTGATATACCTGGTGTAAAAGATACACAGAACTGGGCATGGGCTATGTTAATTATAAAACCTAAATTTTTAAACGGTACTAAATAACCAACCAGAATATGAGTTATAAAATTGGAAAAATAATTTTCTTTTAGTGTTAATTAGTTTGATGATCCAATTTATATGGAATCCCGCCTTGGCGGGATTTTTTTGTTATTCTATTCAATTTTTGTCAGTATTATTTTTGATGGAATAGCTTAAATTTTACGATATGTAAAATACATTTCTTACATTTAAGCATTAAAAAAAATTTATGCTTAAAAAAGTTTTTGGAAGCGCCGTTTTCGGTGTAGAAGCTACAACAGTTACAGTTGAGGTTAATATAGATAAAGGCATTGGTTATCACCTAGTTGGTTTGCCAGATAATGCTATTAAGGAAAGTAATTACCGTATTGCGGCGGCACTTCAAAATAACGGTTATAGAATCCCGGGAAAAAAGATTATCATCAATATGTCTCCCGCCGATTTACGAAAAGAAGGTTCAGCTTACGATTTAACTTTAGCCATTGGTATTTTAGCCTCTTCAAAACAAATTCAAGCGGAAGATTTAGAGCAGTATTTAATTATGGGCGAATTATCTTTAGATGGTAGTTTGCAACCCATTAAAGGCGCATTACCTATTGCGGTTAAAGCAATAGAAGAAGGTTTTAAAGGTTTTATTCTGCCTAAGCAGAATGCGAAAGAAGCCGCCATTGTTGATGGATTGGAAGTTTATGGCATTGATAACATTGAGCAAGTTATCAATTATTTTGATAAAGGCGACCCCTTAGAGCAAACCATTATAGATACACGCAAGGAGTTTTATAAAAACTTAGAATTTCCAGAATTTGATTTTTCGGATGTAAAAGGACAAGAAGGCATAAAACGTTGTATGGAAATTGCGGCAGCAGGTGGGCATAATATTATTTTAATAGGACCACCAGGTGCGGGTAAAACTATGTTGGCAAAACGTTTGCCGAGTATTTTACCACCCATGACTTTATATGAAGCATTGGAAACTACTAAAATTCATTCCGTAGTAGGTCGTGTAAAAGATACAGGTTTGATGGCGCAACGTCCTTTTAGGAGTCCACATCACACTATTTCAGATGTTGCTCTTGTTGGAGGTGGTGCCTTTCCGCAACCTGGAGAGATTTCTTTATCGCATAATGGCGTTTTGTTTTTAGATGAGTTACCAGAATTTAAGCGTGGCGTTTTAGAAGTATTGCGTCAGCCGCTGGAAGATAGAGAAGTAACCATTTCGCGTGCTAAATTTACAGTTACCTATCCGTCATCCTTTATGTTGGTGGCGAGTATGAATCCAAGTCCAGGTGGTTATTTTAACGACCCCAATGCACCAGTAACATCCAGTCCTGCTGAAATGCAACGCTATTTAAGTAAAATTTCAGGTCCCTTGTTAGATAGAATAGATATTCATATAGAAGTAACTCCTGTGCCTTTTGAAAAACTATCAGATGACAGAAAAGGGGAAACCTCTGTTGATATTAGAAAACGCGTTACCAAAGCTAGAGAAATCCAAACCAATCGTTTTGCAGAGTCAGATGTCGTACATTATAATGCACAAATGAATACCAAGCAAATACGTAAACATTGTTTGTTAGATGAAGTCTCTAAACACTTATTAAAAACCGCTATGGAACGCTTAAATCTATCAGCTCGAGCCTATGATAGAATTCTGAAAGTCGCTAGAACTATTGCTGACTTAGAAGGTGTTGGTGAAGTAAATGGTTCTCATATCAGTGAAGCCATTCAATATAGAAGTTTAGATAGAGAAGGGTGGTTGGGGTAAAAAGCTATCATTTTGATAACATTAAGTTCATAACGCATTTTTTTACAATAAAAAAACCATTTTTCTTATAAAAACGTTATTTGACGAAAAGAAAAGGATTGATGCATATAAATATGTATTTTTATTAAAAATTAACAGACAGTTAGTGCATTTAGACCTTTAATGGGTTATTTATATTTAAACAATTATTAGGTTTATTAAATGATTAAACATTCCCTAATCAAGTTTTATAGTTCACTTTTTTTTATACTTTTTTTCTTTATTTCAAAAGCGAATAGCACAATACTTTTAGGAACGATTCCTTTTGTTACCACATGGAAAACAGATAACCCAGGGACTTCAAACGATAACCAAATTTTAATACCAATAGTTGGAGAAGGTGTTACTGTAGACTGGGGAGATGGCACACCATCAACTTTTGAAACAGGTTTTGCTACTCATACATATGTTACTCCTGGGATTTACACGGTCAGTATTGTAGGTCCTTTGTCCATGTTTGCTTCGGATAATTATGGAGATGAAAAGAAACTGCTTACTATTGAGCAATGGGGTGATGCTCAATGGTTAGCTTTGAATTTTGATGGATGTAGTAATCTGCAAGGTAATTTTATAGATAAACCTGATTTATCGATTGCTGTTAGCTTAGGTTCGATGTTTAGTAATGTACCTTTATTTAATTCAGATATAAGCGATTGGGATGTAAGTAATGTTCAAAATATGTCATTCATGTTTAGGGGAGCTACTTCTTTTAATCAAGATATTAGTAATTGGAACACGGGGAATGTTCAACGAATAGATGGAATGTTTTGGGATACAAGTTTATTTAATCAAGATATAAGTAATTGGGATGTAAGTAATGTGACAAGTATGGTTTGGGTGTTCAAAGATGCTTTAAGTTTTAATCAAGATATTGGAGGTTGGAATGTAAGTAATGTGACAAGTATGGGAAGTATGTTTGATGGTGCTACTTCATTTAATCAAGATTTAAGTAATTGGAATATAGGGAGCGTTACAGATGCTAGTAATATGTTCAGGGATATAACACTTTCAATTACCAATTATGATGCCCTACTTATAGGTTGGAATGCGCAAAATTTAAATCTAAATGTTCCTTTCCATGGAGGAAATAGTAAATATTGTGCAGGGGAAATAGCTAGGTTAAATATAATTACTAGTGATAATTGGACTATTACGGATGGAGGTATTGCTGCTCCTGCGATTGATGATTTAGTAAATCAAAATGCATCAGGAAGCTTCACTTTACCAGCTATTACTGGGGTAGATCTTTCAGGAAATGAAAAATATTATACAGGAACCAATGCAACAGGAGTGTCTTATAATGGTGGAGACATCATAAATTTTTCTGATTTCGCAACATACCCTATAACACTATATATTTATGATGAAGGGACTTCTGGTTGTAGTATAGAGCAAAATTTCCAATTGGTAATCAATAACGGAGTAAGCCCTTTTATAACCACCTGGAAAACAGATAACCTTGGAGTATCAAATAACAATCAAATTACCATTCCAACAACGGGAGGGGGTTATAATTATACTGTTGACTGGGGAGATGGTACTATGCCAACAACCGAAACAGGAAATGCTACACATACCTATGCTACACCAGGAACTTATACGGTTAGCATTACAGGAACTTTTCCCCATATTTATTTTAGAAATCAAGGTGATAAAGAGAAAATATTAAGCATTGATCAATGGGGAGATAATCAATGGACATCCATGTATGCTGCTTTTTGGGGTTGTACCAATCTGCAAGGAAATTTTACTGATAGCCCAGATTTATCTAATGTTACAAGCACTATATATATGTTTGGTGATGCTTTGTTATTTAATTCTGATATAAGTAATTGGGATGTTAGTAGCGTAACAGATATGGTAGGTATGTTTGCTGGAGCAATAGCATTCAATCAAAATATAGGAAGTTGGGATGTAAGTCATGTAAGAGATATGAGGAGCGTGTTTAGTGGTGCTATTTCTTTTAATCAAGATATAGGAAACTGGAATACAAGTTTAGTAAATAGTATGAGTAATATGTTCCGAGATGCTTCTTCCTTTAACCAGAATATTGGTAATTGGAATACAAGTTCAGTGAATGATATGAGTGGTATGTTTTATAATGCTATTTCATTTAATCAAGATATTGGAAATTGGAATGTTAGTAATGTATGGGAAATGGATTCAATGTTTCGAGGAGCTTCTTCCTTCAATCAGGATATTGGTAATTGGAATACAGGTTTAGTGGATTACATGAGCAATATGTTTAAGAATGCAACGTCTTTTAATCAGGATATAGGTAATTGGGACTTAGGTAGTGTTATTTTTATGAATTCTATGTTTGAAAATGCAACGTTTTTTAATCAAGACATAGGTGATTGGGATATAAGTAATGTTACTTCAATAGAGTATATGTTTAAAAATGCAACGTCTTTTAATCAAGATATTGGGAATTGGGACTTAAGTAAGGTTGTTTTTATGGCAGGTATGTTTTCCAATGCAACATCTTTTAATCAAGACATAGGTAATTGGGATCTAAGTAATGTTGTTTTTATAGAGTATCTGTTTTCCAATGCAACATCTTTTAATCAGGATATTGGGAATTGGGATATAAGTAATATTACATCTTTGATTTTTGTGTTTGAAAATGCTACTTCATTTGATCAAGATATAAGCAATTGGAATGTTAGTAATGTTGGTCATATGTCGTCGATGTTTATGGGGGCAAAATTGTCTGTTGCTAATTATGATGCTTTACTTATAGGTTGGAATATTCAAACTTTGCAATCAAATGTTGATTTTCATGGTGGAAACAGTAAATATTGTGCAGGGGAAACAGCTAGGTCAACTATGATTGCTAGTGATAATTGGACTATTGTTGACGGAGGTATTGCAGCGCCTTCCATTAATGATTTAGCAAATCAAAATGCATCGGGAAGTTTTACTTTACCAATAATTACTGGTATAGACCTTTCAGGCAATGAAAAATACTATACAGAAACTAATGGAATGGGTACGGTTTATAATGCTGGAGATGTTATAAGTTTTTCTGATTTTGCAACATATCCAATAACACTTTACATTTATGATGAAGGGACTTCTGGTTGTAGTATAGAGCAAGATTTCCAATTGGTAATCAATAAAGTAGAAAATCCTTTTATAACCACCTGGAAAACAGATAACCCTGGAGTGTCAAATAACAATCAAATTACCATTCCAACAACAGGAGGGGGTTATAATTATACAGTAGATTGGGGAGATGGTACCCTGCCAACAACAGAAACAGGAAGTGCTACGCATACTTATGCTACACCAGGAACTTATACGGTTAGCGTTACAGGAACTTTTCCGAGAATATTTTTTAATGGTTTAGGTGATAAGGATAAGCTATTAACTATTGAACAATGGGGAGATAATCAATGGTTATCCATGCAATCTGCTTTTTTCGGTTGTGGTAATTTACAAGGGAATTTTACAGATAGTCCAGATTTGTCCAATGTTACTAGTTTATATAATATGTTTTATGGAGCTACTATTTTTAACTATGATATAAGTAATTGGGATGTAAGTAGCATTACTGATATGAGTTTTATGTTTGGTGAAGCTAGTGCATTTAATCAAGATATAGGTAATTGGGATATCAGTAATGTTACTAATGCGAGCTTTATGTTTTATAGAGCTAGTTCATTTGATCAAGATATAGGTGATTGGGATGTAAGTAATGTCATAAACATGCAGACCATGTTTAATGAAGCTATTGTGTTTAATGCAGATATAGGTGATTGGGATGTAAGTAGCGTTACCAATATGGTAGACATGTTTGGTGGAGCTAGTTCGTTTAATCAAGATATTGGTGGATGGGATGTTGGTAATGTCATCAATATGGCATCTACATTTTCTGGTGCAACTTCATTTAATCAAGATATCGGAAATTGGAATGTTAGTAATGTTACTAATATGCAAGCTATGTTTAGTGGAGCTAGCTTGTTCGATGAGTATATAGGAGATTGGTCTGTTGATAACGTTACCAATATGCTTGGAATGTTTATGAGAGCCAGTTCCTTCAATCAAAATATAGGAAATTGGAATGTTGGTAATGTTACTAATATGCAGTGGATGTTTTTAAATGCCATTTCATTTAACCAAGATATAGGAAATTGGAACGTAAGTAATATTTTAAATGCTACAGGTATGTTTGAAGGAGCAACGCTTTCTGTAGTAAATTATGACGCTCTACTTATTGGTTGGGACGCACAGAATTTGAATCCTAATGTTACCTTTGATGGAGGTAATAGTAAATACTGTGCTGGTGAGTCAGCTCGAATAAATATGGTTGCTAATGATAACTGGACCATAACAGATGGCGGGTTAGTTACTAGACCTATTATTGATGATATTGTAGACCAAACCGTTTCAACAAGTTATACGTTACCAATAATTACCGGAGCAAACCTTACAGGGAATCAAAGATATTATACTGGTCCGAATGGTACGGGAACTGTCTATAATGCTGGCGATGTTATTGATTTTAATGATTTTTCTTCTTATCCAGTTACAATTTATATTTACGATAGTTTTAGCTTAGGCTGTAGTTCAGAACAAGATTTTGAATTAACAATAACTTCAGTTCCATTATGTACAACCTTATCACTACCATTAGCAGGAGCTATTGATGTGCCAATTGGAACAGATTTCACATGGAATGCTGTTTCAAATGCTACAGGTTATAGGTTTAATATTGGATCAAACGATAACTTTTTTGGTGAATTTGATTTGGGCAATGTTTTAACTTATGATTTGTCTTTTGATTTACCTGAAAACACTCAAATATTTGTTAGAATAATACCCTATAATGCAGATGGTGATGCTATTGGAGGCTGTTCTTCTGAAAGTTTTACTACCGGATTCTCAATATCCTTACCAATGTGTACCACTTTATCTTTACCATTAGCAGGTGCCACAGATGTATCAATCGGAACAGATTTGACATGGAATCCCGTTTCAAATGCAACAGGTTATAAGTTGACTGTAGGAACCAGTTCTGGAGGGATTGATATCTTGAATGTGTTTGATGTTGGTAATGTGTCTAGTTATAATTTATCGGCAGATTTACCAGAAAACACCCTTATTTATGTCAATGTAATACCTTATAATTTAGATGGGGATGCCGTAGCCTGTGCGGAAGAAATTTTTACTACAGAAACTTCAATAACATTACCTGAGTGTACCACTTTATCTTTGCCATTAGCAGGTGCCACAGATGTATCAATCGGAACAGATTTGACATGGAATCCCGTTTCAAATGCAACAGGTTATAAGTTGACTGTAGGAACCAGTTCTGGAGGGATTGATATCTTGAATGTGTTTGATGTTGGTAATGTGTCTAGTTATAATTTATCGACAGATTTACCAGAAAACACCCTTATTTATGTCAATGTAATACCTTATAATTTAGATGGGGATGCCGTAGCCTGTGCGGAAGAAATTTTTACTACAGAAACTTCAATAACATTACCTGAGTGTACCACTTTATCTTTGCCATTAGCAGGTGCTACAGATGTATCAATCGGAACAGATTTGGCATGGAACCCTGTTTCAAATGCAACAGGTTATAAGTTGACTGTAGGTACAAGTTCAGGAGGGATTGATATCTTGAATATGTTTGATGTTGGTAATGTGTCTAGTTATAATTTATCAGCAGATTTACCAGAAAACACACTTATTTATGTCAATGTAATACCTTATAATTCAGATGGGGATCCCGTAGCCTGTTCGGAAGAAATTTTTACCACAGAAATAGTTGCTGTTAATAGACATTTGCCACCAAAGTTTTTCACACCAAATAATGATATGAGAAATGATTATTGGATAGTACCAAACACATCAAATCAAGTTTTACATATTTCTATTTACAATCGCTACGGAAAGCTATTAAAACAGATTGGAAATATTTCTGCAGGTTGGGATGGTACATTCAATGGGAGCCTTATGCCAAATGATGAATATTGGTATCTAATAACCTATAGAAACGGGAAAATATTAAAAGGGCATTTTAGTTTAATTCGGTAATATTACTTGACATATAAACTCTAACTGGATATAAAAAAAGCCTAGACTGAATCTAGGCTTTTTCATTTCAGCTAATAGTGAAATTCTATTTTATTTCAACAAGTTCTAAATCAAAAGTTAAATCATGTCCAGCTAATGGGTGGTTAGCATCAACAACAATATGATCTTCTTTAACTTCAGCAATACGAAATTGTACCTCTCTACCATCTTCACCTTTAGACGCTAGTCCCATACCAACCTCAGGAGCCATATCTTGCGGAAGTTGTTCTTTCTTTACATCGTAAAACAATTCTTGTTGCACTTCACCATAAGCTTCAGCAACAGGAATATTAATTGTTTTTTTCTCGTTTAATGCCATAGCCATAATGCCTTTTTCAAAACCAGGAATAAGCATACCTTGCCCTAAAGTTACCTCAAGAGGTTCTCTTTCCAACGAGCTATCAAAAACCTGCCCGTTGCTTAATTTTCCTGTGTAATGCACTTTTACCGTATCATTCTCTTTTACTTGACTCATAAATATTATTTTTTTTAATGGCTGCAAATTTACAATTAATCATAGGATTGCCCCAGTTTTAAAAATGAAATATTCTTAAAATATACTTTTATATGAGATTTTATGGATGCCTAACAGGAAATTCAATAACCTCCAAATTATCAATTTTTTTACCATCAATAGTAAAACGAAGCATGGTTCTAGCCTTATGAAACCCATGTTTACCAACAGCACCAGGATTCATATGGATGAGGTTTAGTTTTTTATCAGGCATGACTTTTAAAATATGCGAATGCCCACAAATGAATAATTTTGGTGGGTTTTCCTTGATTTCTTCAGTAACTCTTACATTGTATTTTGGCGGATAACCGCCAATATGCGTTATCCAAACATCAACACCTTCACACATAAATCGGTTATGTTCGGGAAATTCTAAACGCACTTGGGCATCATCAATATTGCCATAAACACCGCGTAAGGGTTTAAAAGCTTTAATGGCGTCGGTAACTTTTAAATCACCAATATCACCGGCATGCCAGACTTCATCAGCTTGTTTAACGTACTTTAAAATATCATTGTTAATAAAGCTATGCGTGTCCGAAAGGAGCAATATTTTGGTCATGGATTATTATGGTCATCTATGTTGGTAAAGTTATAATAATACCAAATAAACTTCAAAAGAATCAGTTAAATTTCTTTATATTTCAGCATAAAATTATGGAAGACAATAACATGTTAGATTATATTAAAGACGTATTAGAAAATATGCCAACCGATTGGCTAAATTTAACCACGCATAGACTAGATGTTTATGATGAAAAATTGGCTAAAATTCAATTTTTAGAACAGTTTGAAACTTTATATAATACCAATAATTCGGCATCATCAGCACTCCATGCATTGCCTACAGCTTATGACTATATTCGATTAGGGCATCCATTATCTTCAATACTTGAATGGGCCATAGCGAAGTTAAATCATCAAGAACCAAATCATGTCATTAGTTTTTCATCAAAGACAGTTCCCCTTTTAGCCATTTTAAGAAAAAACCTAATAGATAATAAAAACACTCAAATTTTTTATACAGGTCAATTGCCTGATACTTTTGATGTCGACATACTGCAACGCGTTTATGGTTATGTATTTGATTTAAAATATATTGAAGACATAAAAGACATCCACGTTCCCGATAGCTATCGGAGTAACAGTAGTATCATTTTTATTTCGCAATCAGATGATATTTGTAATTTCAATAACACTTCTAATATTGACTTTTTTATTAATGTCCATCCCCAACTCGGAAGCGTTTTATTGGTAAATGGCGAAGGTAATACACCTTATATTTCAGAAATTCAGCATGTCCGAAGAAGAGAAACCATTGCCATGACACCAGGCAATTGTCTAATGGCCTTAAAGTTTCTAATCAATAAGGAAGCTTTTGATGTTGAAATAGATAACCTTAATGCAAATAAAGTACAAGTTTTAGGTTCCATTACTAGCATTACGGGTACACGTACAAAAGCATTGGTGGGTTCTAGTGGATTATCTATCCAGTACGCGATTATGATGGGCTTGGTCCATGATGCAATAGACAGGCACAAAGGAAAAGCGATTAAATTTATTGTGCCTCCAAATTGTTATGGCGGAACAAACGACCAAGCAAGACGTGTAGCTGCGTGTATTGAACATGTTGAAGTGGTAGATTTACCAGTAGATGGTGATAATGATATGGTTGAGAGTATCGATATGGTTTTAACTAAGATTGCTAATCACGATGCTGTACCATACATAATTGCTGAAATTCCAACCAATCCTAGAGTAGAAGTTCCAGATCTTATAAAATTAAAAGCCGTTTTAAGCGCAACCCGTAAAACAGCAACAGGTAAAACAGCTATCGATCCTGTTTTTATTTTAGACCAAACCTTTTGCCCGAATGTGCAATTTTTAGGTGATGATGACATGCTTTCAACTGTTAGAACCATTTCATATATCAGTGGATCTAAATTTCCAAGTGGCGGGTTATGTACAGCGGGTTACTGTGTAGCCAATAAAAAAGCAGAAGGGTTGATGGACAACATAGAAACCCATCTCAAGCTTTGCGATAACGAAGCTACTGAGCTCCAAATGGAACTATTGGCAAAACAATTACCATCAATGAATCAAAGGATTCATGACGCCTATACCAATACACGCGAGTTTGTAAGCTTCATTAATGCTAATTTGCCAGATGCGAAAATCAATTTTGTTTCAGAAGTATTGGCGCAACAAGGCTTTACGCCATCTGTATTTTCATTAGATTTACCCACTAAAGGCCATACAGATGAAGAAAAAGAAGCCTATAAAAGAACCTTAAATCTAAAATTGATCAATTTAATGATTACAGAACTCCCCAATGAAAGTAAGTTCTGTGTGAGCTATGGGCAGTTAAAAGGTTGTTATTGGACCATACCAGCAACATCTACACAAGGTACCACTAAAGAAGGCGATAAAGATTATATTGTTCGTGTGGCATTGTCTCCAAATATGGATCTAAAAGCTCATAAAAACGTGTTTTTAGAGTTTGTAGGGAATATTTAAGAGTTTTGATTTTAGTTTTAATCTGCAACAAATTGATGAAGAATTATCTTTGACTTTGTCAAAAAAAACAACTAACTTCGAATACCATATTGAAATTATGATTCTATCTATTTTATTAAGCTTTGTTTTTATATTACTAGGGTTGATTCATTTTAATTGGGTAATTGGTGGGAAATTTGGTTTTATAGAATCTCTACCAACCAAAAGAAATGGAGAAAGAGTATTAAACCCAAAAAGAATTGATAGTGCAATAGTTGGAATTGTATTAATAGTGTTTGGTCTTTTTTACATCTTTAAATCTGGATTAATTGCATATCATTTGCCTAAATGGATAATGAAATATGGAAGTTGGTTGATACCCCTAATATTTATTTTAAGGGCAGTAGGAGAATTTAAATATATCGGATTTTTCAAAAGCGTTAAAAAAACGAAATTTGGAAAACTTGACACCAAACTATTATCGCCATTGTGCTTAATAATAGGTGTTATGGGTATAATAATTCAATTAATAAAATAAAAAATGTTGCTAACACTATATCTAGGATTCCTTTAGGTTTAATTATTACCCCTTGCTTTCATAAAAACTAAAATATGCTATATTTATATGGAAATTGACGACTGCACAATATAGAAAGTAATAACACAATCTAACTTTAAGGTAATATCAAAAATCTAATAAACCATATTTCAAACTTTATTTTAGTTTCAAATGAGTTGAAATTAAGACTTGAAAAAATTTGCCAAGAAAATATATTGCCTCAAAAACACTTTCTCCACGAACCAAATAGAGCTTGTTTAAATACATTTTTTATAAAAAAAGGACTTGTACGAATTTATTATTTAAAAAATGGAAAAGAAATTACAGACAACTTTTCAGCAGAAAATGAATGGATAACTTCTATTTATAGTTTTCTGCAAAACATTCCTGATCATTTTTATATTCAAACTTTAGAAGAAACAGAAGTAATAAAAATATCAATAGATGATCTTGAAGATTGCTTTATAGACTTTCCTGAAATGGAACGTTTTGGGAGAATGTTGATTTCAAAATATTTTTTAGAGCAGTCAGAGCGTATTATATCTCTTCAATTCAACTCTGCAAAAGAACGTTATAAATTCTTTGAGAGAGCTTCAAAAAATAAATTAACCCGAGTCCCACTAGGAATGTTGGCTTCATATTTAGGGATGACACAAGAGACATTAAGCAGAATACGGTCTTTATAAATATTTTTTGATTTAGATCAAAAGTTAGGATTAGTGATTTCATTACATTTATACTCAAAAAAGAGAAATGAACAACAAATCGTATGCATTAATAGGTATAGCAATACCAGTAGTGTTTTGGACAGCATATATAACTCTATCGGCAATTCGTCCAGAATATTCTTTGCTAACAAAAGCTATTAGTGAACTTGGTTCTGTAGACGCACCCAATAAATGGTTGTGGAATTTTTGCGGCTATATACTTACAGGAACTTTAATCTCTATCTATGCCTTTGGGTTATATAAAAATATGGCAGTCAAAAATTCAAGTAAATTACCACTTTATGGTATTTTATTTAGCGGTTTATTCATGATTATATCTGGTATATTTCCTGGCGATTTTGATAACAAACAATCAGTAACAATGCTTTTACATACAATAGGTAGTTTTGGTAGTTATATTTTCTTTTTGCTTGGTGCTTTGTCCTATGTTAAACTAATGAATAAAACTAAATTTTGGAAAAATGCAAAAACGCCAACTTTAATTTTTACTTATTTAACTATTGTATTTGGAGCCTGGGCATTCGTTTTTCCTGAAATTCCGGCACTTGGACAAAGAATTGTCTTCTTCTTTTACTTTAGTTGGATTTTCTATACTGCAGTTAAGCTGCACAACTTAAATAAAAACATTTTAAATAGCGACTCCATAAAAGGAAAAACCATCTGTCAAATAAAAAAAACTAAATGAAAAAAGAAAAAATAATTGAAATCCAGACACTTTGTCTACATGAATTTGACCTTCATGATTCTGTATTCATTTTAAATTTATTGAACTCACCTAACAGGTTAGAATTCATTATATTTTAATTCTCAAAACATCATATTTTTAAACCTTAGTTAAAAACAATACCCCACGAATGAAAGATAAAGAATACTTGTTTCACCTTTATGAAATAGTAAGACATCTAAACAAGGAATTTTCCTTGAGTTCAGCTTTGCGTAAATCCTTAGAAAAGACAGTAGAGGTACTTGATTTAGAAACGGGCTGGATATGGATGGCGGAAAAAGATTTGAAGTCAGTTTACCTTGCAGCTTCATTCAATTTACCTCCTGCACTTAGAGATTATCCTGAACGTCTCTCAGGTTGGTGTTATTGTATAGATCGATATTTCTCTGGCAATATTGAAGAGGCTGTTAACATAAGCGAGATTAGCTGCTCAAGATTAAATGATCTTACCTCTGGTACTAGAGACTTGAAGTTTCATGCGACCATCCCCATAATTACCAATGGCCAGAAAGTTGGTCTAATAAACCTTTTAAGTAAAGAGAAACGACAGTTAGATGCTAAGCAGCTTTCTATCTTAAATACTATTAGTGAACTTATTGGTATAGCAATACATCGAACCCGTTTGCAAGAGACATATGCTAAAGAGGAGATAGGATCTAATGATGCTATTCGTGATGTATTAAAGCGTTTAGTTGAGGTGCGAATTGAAGAATTGTTAGTGATGCTTTATGAATCAAAATCCTATGCTAAAGCTGACAAAGCTCTGGATAGTATTATCGGAGCGCTGAAAAAGGCAGAAGAATTAAAAGAACAGGTTGCACTAATGCTAAGCGAAACTCTTTTGGAGGTAGACTATAAAACAAATGGAAAAGAATTCAGATATCCCACTTCTCCACTAACACAAAGAGAACTTGAGGTATTGACTCTTGTTAAAAAGGGACATACCAATGGACAGATAGCTGAACAACTGTATATTTCTCTGAGCACAGTAAAGTTCCATATTACTTCTATTTTGTCTAAACTTAATGCTAAAACCAGAACCCAAGCAGTAGATATTGCTTTGAAAAGGGGTATTGTAACCGGATAATTCTTAAATCAATAATAGCTTACCTGTCCCTTAGAACAGGTCAACTTCTATACTAAGGTACGTTTTCTGTTTCTGATCGTTTTCTGACATTTGTATTTATAAACAAGAAATTATAAATCAACCATGGGGTCATAAGAGTTTTTATGTACAAGAGCCAAATGGCTTAGTACTGGATTTCTATGAAGAACAATTTAAAACAAAATAAAAATGTTAAATAATAAAACAATTAAACTCTTTTTGAGACTTGCAATAGCATTTGGGTTTCTATCTGCCGTAGCAGACAGATTTGGGATTTGGAATAAAGATATTTCTGCTTGGGGAAATTGGACTAATTTCTTGAATTATACTCAAGTAATAAACCCATGGATTCCAGATTCTTTAATTCCTATAATTGGAGTATTAGCAACTGTTCTCGAAATTGTTTTTGGGGTTTTATTAATACTCGGATTTAAAACAGAACAAGTTGCAAAACTAAGTGGTTTTTTATTGTTGATTTTTGCTTTATCTATGACTTTTTCAACTGGAATAAAGGGAGCTCTTGACTTTTCTGTTTTTAGTGCTTCAGGCGGAGCATTTGCATTGAGCCTTATGAAAGAGAAGAATTTAGAATTGGACAACCTGATTTCTAAACCGTAAACTGAAAAATCAATTAAAAAACCTAAATCAAAACTCCAATAAATTAAATGAAAAGATTTATCATTTTTTCGACCATTTTATTTTTCATTACTAACGCTATAGCCCTTGATTGTATGACTAACAATACTGGTACAATATCAGGTGAAATTTTAGATGCAACTTCAAAACAACCTTTGCCATATGTTAATATTATTGTTATAGACACTTTTGGTAAAACTATAAATGGAGGTATTACTTTAGATGATGGTTCTTTTACTATTGACAAAATAACAGAAGGCAAAGTCGTTGTTAGTGTCCAATATATTGGCTATAGGACAATAAATAAAAACATTAACATTAGCAAAGGCAATCACAAAGTTAATTTGGGTGTAATATTTCTAGAAGAAGAAATTGAAAGCTTAGACTTAGTCACAATTGTAGCAGAAGTATCAACTATTCGACAAAAGGCAGATAAAAAGATTATTATCGTAGGTAAAGACCTGACAACAGCGGGCACTAGTGCTAGTGATATCCTGAATAACATTCCATCTGTTAGTGTTGATCAACAGACTGGAAATATTAGGCTTCGTGGAAACGAAAATGTTCGTGTTATGATCGATGGTAAATTAAGTAATATACCTATCCCACAACTTTTAAAACAAATCCCGTCTACATCCATTAAGCAAATAGAGTTAATTACAAATCCTTCCGCAAAATTTAACCCTGAAGGGATGAGCGGCATCATAAACATTAAATTAATTAAAAATACTAATATTGGTTTTAATGGAAATATCAATGTTGGTGTTACCAAAGGAGTTTTTGCTAAGTTTAACAGTTCTATTGACATGAATTATAGAAATGGGAAATTTAATTTTCATAGTAGTTATAGCAATAATATTGGCAAATACAATAACTATGGGGAGACTAAGCGTTTAGATGACAATTCATTACAAAATTTCAATTTTGGAAATGACAGCAAATCTCATTTATATAAAGTAGGAGTTGATTTTTATTTAAATAAAAAACACACCATTTCATTTTTTACCAACCAAAATATTTTTGATGGTAAAGGTTTTGGTAATACCATTTTAACTTTTGACAATCTGCAGCAATCTCAAGCATTGGAAAACATAACAGAGAATTCATCCGCACAATATAATCTTGCTTACAAACTTAAATTTGAAGATAAAGATGAGTTATTAGACATTGTAATTGACTACAATGATTTTGAACACAATGAAATTGCAAATTTTGATTTCTTAAATTTTAGTTTCCCTCCAAATTATGTAGATCAAGTTAACACAAAACGTGACCAAGCAACCATTAATATAGATTATATCAAGCCTTTAAATGAAAACACTGAAATTGAAGTAGGTCTAGAAGCTCGGTTATTTAATTCTGATATTCATTATAAGTCAACAGGGCAGACGTTTTCTAGTGAAGGAGATATCATTTCAACACCGAATACAGATTTTAAATATAATAGAGGTATTTATTCCGCCTACTTTACTTATGGTAAAACGCTTGAAAAATGGAATTACCAATTTGGAATTAGAGCTGAACAAGTAAATGTAACGGCTGATGCCATAAGAGTTTTTGACAATAGTAACTCCCAATTAATACCCTTTGCAAATTCATATTTCCAAGTATATCCTTCAGCATTTATAATATTTAAACCATCAGATGAAAACTCTTATCAATTAAGCTTTGCCAGAAGAATTGATCGCCCAGGTTTACAACAAGTAAATCCAATTCGAGAATGGAGTTCACCTCGTATATCGTCTTTTGGAAACTCACAACTACAACCACAATTTACAAATTCTATTGAAATAAATTACACTAAGCAACTTAAAAAAGGAAGTATAACTGCTGGAATGTTTTACAGGATAATTAAAGACAATATCAATAGAGTTGTTTTCGTAGATAGAACGGATATTACTGCAGGAAACACTATATTATCTTATGACAATTTTGATAATACTACGGCATTTGGAGCTGAAATATCTACTAATTATAAACTAATAAAATGGTGGAGCATAAATGCTAGTTTTGATATATACTCACAATTACAACGCGGTAAAACTGAAATTATTGATAATCCAGATACTGCTAATGCCACTATTGATAATATTATTAAACTAGATATTACAGTAGATAACGTTATTTGGAATTTAAAAGCACTTAACAATTTTAAAGTTTCCAAAAAATTGAATCTTTCTTTCTTTGGGTTGTATAGTGGTGAAGAAAAGGGAATCCAGTCTACCAGAAAACCTATTTTTACAATAAATACAGGTGTTCGCTACAAATTCTTAGAAAAAAATAGAGCTACATTTAGTTTTAATTATAATGATGTATTAAATACAATGAAATATGAATATGATGGTTTCACACCTTTTCCTTCTGTGAGTGACTTAAATTGGGAAAGCAACTCATGGAGTATTGCTTTAATTTATAAGTTTGGTGGGGGGTAAATATCATACACCAAACTAAATTTAAAGTTTGACATTTCTATTTTTAGATGGCAACATGAAATGTTCTAAAAACAGCTTGTTTTCAATTAAAAAAGCTAACCTATTGAATACCTGTAGGTCTCAAGTCCAAACATCTTTTAATATATAATTAAGATTAGGAGTTTCTTAAGAAGCACAAAACTATCTATCTTTGTGTTTTTACAAAAATAAGTAGAGCCTTTGCGATATTTTATAGAATTGTCTTATAATGGAAGTGCATATCACGGTTGGCAAAATCAGCCGAATGCCTTGTCGGTTCAAGAGGTCACAGAAAAAGCATTATCGACTTTGTTAGGTAAGCAAATGTCTATAATGGCCGCAGGGCGTACCGATGCAGGTGTGCATGCTAAGCAGATGTTCGCTCATTTTGATACCGATGTGGATTTTGAGATAAAAGATTTAATTTTTAAACTGAATTCTTTCTTACCCATTGATGTTGCCATACATAACATTTTTAAAGTAAAAGCAGAAGCGCATTCGCGTTTTGATGCCCTAAGTAGAACCTATTTATACCGAGTAACACTTAAAAAAAATGTGTTTACCAACGATCAGGTGTATTATGTAAAGCAAGGTTTGGATTTTGATAAGATGAAGGAGGCTTCAAAAATTTTATTTGAGTATAAAGATTTTCAATGCTTTTCAAAAAGTAAAACCGAAGTAAAAACGTATCATTGTGATATCATGAAAGCAGAGTGGCATTTTAAAGATGACGAACTTCATTTTGTAATACAAGCCAACCGGTTTTTACGAAACATGGTCAGGGCTATTGTAGGCACATTAATTAATGTCGGTTTAGGGAGGTTAAGTGTTGATGATTTACATACCATAATACAATCTAAAAACAGGAGTAAAGCTGGTTTTTCTGTTCCTGCACATGGCCTGTATTTAAAAAATATTACATATCCAGACGATATAAAATTATAGATGAGTAAACCAAAAGAAAATATTTTTGACTTTAAGCTTTTTAAGCGTCTTTTTGAATACATAAAACCCTATAAAGGTGTGTTTTTTGGGCTTATTTTATTGGTTGTATTATTGGCTGCTTTTAGTGCTGCAACACCATATATAACAAAATATGCCATAGATGATAGTATTGCGGTTAAAGCCGAAAAGGGCTTTTTGTTTTACATCATGATCATGCTTGCTATTTTAATGTTGCAAACGGTATTTCAGCTATTGTTTATTTACTATGCCTCATGGTTAGGACAGAATTTAGTCATGGATGTTCGTGTTAAGTTATTCGATCATTTATTACGTTTTAAAATGAAGTATTACGATAACTCTTCGGTTGGCGTGCTTATAACACGTGCCGTAACCGATATGGAACGTATAGCCGATATTTTTGGACAAGGCTTATTCATGATATTTAGAGATTTATTGACTATGTCGGTGGTTTTTGGAGTCATGCTTTTTCTTAATTTAAAATTGAGCGGTATTGTTTTTGTAATGCTTCCGTTATTACTCTATGCGACTCGGATATTTCAAAAGTATATGAAAAAGGCTTTTGAAGAAGTTCGGAATGAAGTGTCTAATCTTAACTCCTTTGTGCAAGAGCGATTAACAGGCATGAAAATTTTACAATTATTTACACGTGAAGACATAGAATACAAAAATTTTAAAGCCATTAACGAACGCCATAAAAAAGGATGGGTAAAAACCGTTTGGTACAACTCTATTTTCTTTCCCTTAGCCGATTTAGTATCATCCATATGTATTGGTTTAGTGGCTTGGTATGGTGGTTTAAATGTGGCATTAGAAGGGAGTTCTGTATCGCAAGGTGATTTAATTGCATTTGTCATGTTTATTCCCATGTTGTTCAGACCATTACGTCAAATAGCTGATAAATTTAATACCCTACAAATGGGTATGGTTGCAGCAACAAGAGTATTTAAAGTCATTGATACCACATCGCAAATAGACGATACAGGAACACATGTTGCAGATACTTATAAAGGGTATATTACATTCGATAATGTACATTTTAGTTATGTTGAAGATGAAGATGTTTTAAAAGGTGTTTCGTTTGAAGTAAAAGCAGGCGAAACAGTTGCTATTGTTGGTGCAACAGGAGCTGGAAAATCTACGATTATCAACTTGTTGAATCGTTTTTATGAAATTAAAGAAGGTGTTATTTCTGTTGATAATATCAATATAAAAGATGTAACCTTGACCTCTTTAAGAACCCAAATAGCTGTGGTATTGCAAGACGTGTTTTTATTTGCTGATACCATTTTAAATAACATTACGCTAAACGCTCCCGAAATTACAGAAGCACGAGTTCAACAAGCTGCAAAGGACATTGGTATTCATGATTTTATTATGACTCTGCCTAATGGGTACCATTATAATGTAAAAGAACGTGGCGTTATGCTTTCCTCAGGTCAGCGTCAATTGATTTCTTTTTTAAGAGCTTATGTAACCAATCCGAGTATTTTAGTTTTAGATGAAGCGACCTCTTCTGTTGATTCCTATTCAGAACAATTGATTCAAAACGCTACGGATAAAATAACTAAAGGTAGAACATCTATTGTTATTGCCCACCGCTTGGCTACTGTTAAAAAAGCCGATAAAATTATTGTTATGGATGCCGGTAAAATTGTAGAACAAGGCTCGCATCAAGAATTGCTTAAAAAGAAAAACGGATACTATAAGAACTTGTACGAAGTCCAGTTTTTACAAGAGGAAGTCGCTTAGCCTATTTAAGAATTTGTAATTAATTTTTATTTAGGAGGCGCTAAATCTTGAATAGAGAGTTCTCCAGTAATAAATAAAACCGCTACAGTTGCTAATGATATACCAATGTAACCTATTAAGAATATCAGTAAAAACATCGGGATTCTCCAAAATAAAGATTTTTTGCTGTTTTTAGAATTTTTATAAGCTACATAAATACAAAACAACACCATTATAAAAGAGTACACAAGGGCTGAGTCTAAATAGAATTGGGGATTTATTAATATTGTTATTATGGCATAAACTGAACTTATAATACTAAAACTGGTTAATGCATATATGGAAGTAACGGTATGTTCTGCAAGATTATATTTCTTTTTGTTAAAAAACAAATAACTCGCAAAGGCTAATATTGGGATGTAAAATAAAAAAAGTAATGAGCCATATTCCATGGTTGATGACATGATTTTTTCAGTCCCGGGTCCTCCCGCGCTCGTTTTCGCATAACTGATTTTTGAAAAATCAATATCGGTCCAGGCTATTTTTTTTATTAAAAAAATAATAAAACCAGACAATGTTAACGAAATTGCCAGCATGCTTACTGGGTTTAAATATTTTTTTCGAATGCCAGATATATAACCACCACAAACGTTTTCGGGCTTCACAAGCATGTGCCAGATGGTCTTTAATAAGGTGTTGTCTAGATTAAAATAGCGCTCTAAAAAATCATAAGTCAAACTTTTAGTCGTTAACCTGTTTTTAATTATTTTAGATCCGCAATCTGGACAGAAGCTAAAATCAGTTCTTAGCGTATTGTTGCAATTTCTACATGTCATTTAAGCTAAATCTGTTTTAATCATTGAATTAAGCGCATTGGTATCTTCAAAAACCACAAATTCACCATCTTTAAAATAGGAAATATGACCTGTTTCTTCACTAACCACAAGTGCTAAAGCATCCGTTTTTTCAGTAACACCTATAGCTGCTCTATGACGTAAACCAAAACGTAAAGGAATATTTTTTTCGTTATTTACCGGAAGAATTACACGTGTTGCTTTTACTATGTTGTTGCTAACTACAATAGCCCCATCATGCAACGGGCTGTTTTTAAAAAAGATACTTTCAATAATAGGTTGTGTGACTTTTATATTCATTTCATCACCAGAGGACGACAAAAAATCTAGATTGTTATTCCGCTCAAAAACAATTAAAGCTCCTGTTTTAGACATTGACATTTTGCTACAAGCAGATACTATAGCATCAACATCGGTTTCATTGGTCGTTTCGGTCTTTAAAAAACTAAATTGTTTTATAAACTTACGTCTTCTATTAAAATTGGTAGAACCAACCATGAGCAAAAATTTCCTAATTTCAGGTTGAAAAACAACAATTAAAGCAATAATCCCCACTTTCATAAAACCACCAAAAATGCCCGTAAGCAATTCCATGTTTAAAAAAGCGGTAAGTCGCCAAGCGCCATAAATAATAATAATACCAATAAAAATATTGATAGCAACAGTACCTTTAACCAGTTTGTATAAATAGTAGAGTAGAAGTGCTACTAGAAAAACATCAATAATGTCTACAACTGTAAATTTTAAAAGGTCATTAAAGATTTCCAATAGTGATGGGTTTTGGTAAATTTAGTAAAATATGATTAATTATAAAGAAACTCTTGATTTGATATTTTGATATGTTTCCAATCTAATTTAGACAATTCAGATTTTATCGAGATATAATCTTGAAAATTAATATTTGAATTAAAATAAATATATGTGTATAATTCAAATTCATTATTTAATTCTCGTAATTTTTTATTTAAACTGGAAAGACTAAAGGGGGAGGCGTTTTGGTCATGACCTTCCTCAACTAAATTAAGATGTATTTCATCTAAAGCAACTATATCAATAACGCTTATCAATGATGGCCTGTTTTTTTCTTTGAAATATTTGTATTCGCTTTCAAAGTGATAAACCACATCTGTAAACTCAACAAATCCTAAATTCTTTTTGCTTGTGTCATTACAAGTAAAATAATTTTTAGCCTTTTCATTCTTATGGCTAGAATTAACCTTTTTATCTTGTAGATACTTAATATGAGGAATAGCTTGTTTCAGCGTTAAGCGTCTATCAACATTAATTAACCAATTGGTCGTGCTAATTAGGTTTTTTCTATTGAGTTCAACACGATCCGTTTTAGTTTCATCATAAAATAAATAGGCATGTGAAACATCTTTTATGTCGGTAATTTCAGAATGACTTATTTCAGGTAATAGAAGCACTTTCTCATTTCCACAGGAAAAGAAAAACAAAGTAAGAACAACAAATAATATATTTTTCATAGCTTCTAACAACTTAACAACTCAGTTAGCTTAATACATTCTATAGCTTCTTTAACATCATGAACTCGTAAAATAGAAGCACCTTTTTGCAAGGCTACGGTATTTAAAACTGATGTTCCGTTTAAAGCTTTATTAGCTGAAGTTTCCAATATTTTATAAATCATGGATTTTCTAGAAACACCTACAAGTAAAGGTTTTTCAATGATTTTAAATAATTCTAGTTTGCTTAACAATTCATAATTCTGCTCTAAAGTTTTAGCAAAACCAAAGCCAGGATCAATAATAACATCTATAATCCCTAGGGCTTTAGCAGCTGCAATACGCTCAGAAAAATAAAATAGAACATCTTTAACTAAATTATCATAATTGGTTTGTTGCTGCATGGTTTGGGGCGTTCCACGCATATGCATCATAATATATGGTACGTGTAAATCTGCAATGGTTTTCAGCATGGTATCATCGAGTTGTCCTGCCGAAATATCATTAATTAAAGCAGCGCCAGCTTCAATACATTGTTTGGCAACATGACTTCTAAAGGTATCGATAGATAATAATGTGCTTGGAAACGCCTTCAAAATTAAATTAACAATAGGAAGTATACGCCTTAATTCATCAGTTTCGCTAACATGGTCTGCGTTTGGCCGCGAACTGTAAGCACCAACATCAATAAATGTAGCACCTTCATTAAGCATATGCTCAACATGGTGTAGTATGCTTTTTTCATCCTTATGCTTACCGCCATCGTAAAATGAATCGGGCGTAATGTTTAAAATCCCCATCACTTTAGGCGATGATAAATTAATAAGCTGTCCTTTGCAATTAATGGTCATAATCTTAAAATTTCAATATTTTAAATATCAAATTTCAAACCTAAAACTTTAAATTTGAAACATCAAAAGTAGTCTTCAAAACTTTAAACCTTAAACTTTTGAACTTTAAACAATTTAAGCGAAATTTACACAAAATTGAATTTATAGATGCAAGATACTTCAAAACAATATGATGCCGTAATAGATACCTGCAAAAGTTTATTTATTAAGAAGATGAGTGATTATGGCAGTGCTTGGAGAATACTAAGATTACCATCACTAACAGATCAGATTTTTATAAAAGCACAACGTATTAGAGGCTTACAGAAAAATGATGTTAGAAAAGTGGATGAGGGCGAAGTCAGTGAGTTTATAGGTATTATTAATTATTGCATTATGGCATTAATTCAGTTAGAAAAAGGGGTTGTAGAGCAACCTGATTTATCGACTGAAGAAGCCACAGCATTATACACCGAAAAAGCGGCGATTACAAAACAACTCATGGAAGATAAAAACCATGATTATGGCGAAGCTTGGCGGGATATGCGAGTAAGTAGTTTAACCGATTTGATTTTGCAAAAGCTTTTAAGAGTAAAGCAAATTGAAGATAATAAAGGGAAAACTATAGTTAGTGAAGGGATTGATGCTAATTATCAAGACATGATTAATTATGCCGTTTTTGCAATGATTCATCTAAACGAAGAAAAGGCATGAAAGTATTAGTAAACATATCAAGACTATTAGTAGGTGCATTATTCATCTTCTCAGGTTTTATTAAGTTGAACGACCCTTTAGGTTTTTCATATAAACTACAAGAATATTTTAGTGCAGATGTATTAAACATTCCATTCCTCGAGCCTTATGCATTAATGATTTCTGTTTTGGTTGTTGTTTTTGAAGTGGTACTTGGGGTATTTTTGCTCATTGGTTATAAACCAAAATTTACAGTTTGGAGTTTATTGGGAATGATTGTATTCTTTACATTTTTAACCTTTTATGCAGCATATTTTGAAAAAGTAAAAGATTGTGGGTGCTTTGGCGATTTTTTAAAACTAGATCCATGGGAGTCTTTTGGTAAAGATGTTGTGCTTTTAGTGTTAATTGTTATTCTTTTTATTGGTGTAAAGGATATAAAACCAGTCTTTGGTAAATTACCAACAACCGTTTTAGCCTTGTTAGGTTTTGTTTTGAGTTTGTGGTTTGGCTATCATGTTTTAATGCATTTGCCTACCATAGATTTTAGAGCCTATAAGATTGGAAATAATATTCAAGAAGGGATGAGTATACCAGAAGATGCTCCAAAACCTATTGTCGAATATTATTGGAAATTTAAATCTAAAGGTGAAGAAAAAGTAATTACAACAAATGGCGCATACCCGGAGGTTGAAGGTGATTTTATAAGTGTAGACACTAAAGTTATTCAAGAAGGCTATCAGCCACCAGTAGTAGATTTTTCTATAGAATCGGAAGATGAAAATTTAACAGCACAATTTTTAGCAGAAGATGATCTTATTGTTGTCATATCCTATGGTTTAGAAAAAATAGAACAAGGCGGTGCTTTAAAGTTAAAAGCTTTGCAAGATGAAGCCACTAAAAAAGGTTATAAAATTATTGGTTTAACAGCATCAGGACAAGATGCTAAACAACGTATAAACGAAGCCTACAATATCAGTTTTGATTGGTATTTATGTGATGAAAAAGCACTAAAAACAGTAGTGCGTTCAAACCCCGGAGTTTTAGAATTAGACAGCGGAACCGTAAAACAAAAAGTACATTGGAATGATATTGATGATTTAAAATTTTAATTTTCAACCAAAAACCAAAAACCAAAAACTGATAACCTATCTCTTAAATAAAGTCTTTTACGCTATACTCACATTATTTGGGGTAATAACGGTTATTTTTTTATTGTTTAGTGTACTTCCTGGAGATCCTGCTCAAATGATGATGGGGCAAAATGAAGATAGTGAACAACTAGCCCGCGTTAAGCAAAAATATGGATTTGATAAACCTATTAGTACACAATATTTGTATTATTTAAATGATTTGTCTCCAATTTCATTTCATTCCAATAGTCCGAAAGATTATACATTTTTAAGTCAAAATAAATACACAGCAACTAGATTGTTATCCATAGGTCAAATCAATACTGTTTTAAAGTTTCCGTATTTAAGAGAGTCCTTTGCAAAACAAGGGAAAAAAGTAAGTCAAGTTTTAGTAGAAACACTTCCAAATACATTTGTACTAGCCGTTACGGCTATCATAATAGCCATGATTTTAGGTGTACTATTAGGTATTGTTTCAGCATTATATAAAGATAGATGGTTAGATAAAACCATTCAGATTTTCAGTACGTTTGGGATGAGTGTGCCATCGTTTTTCAGTGCCATTTTATTTGCTTGGTTTTTTGGATATATACTACATGAATATACCCATTTGGAGATGACAGGCAGTCTTTATGAACTTGACGATTTCGGGGAAGCTATGCATATAAAATGGAAAAACTTAATATTACCAGCCATTGTTTTGGGTATTCGTCCGTTGGCCGTTGTCATTCAACTGATGCGCAATAGCTTATTAGAAGTTTTTAATCAAGATTATATAAGAACTGCGAGAGCAAAAGGATTGAGTGAATTTCAAATCATTAAAAAGCATGCCGTTAAAAATGCACTTAATCCTGTTGTTACAGCTATTTCTGGTTGGTTTGCATCCATGTTGGCAGGAGCCGTTTTTGTAGAGTATATTTTTGGGTGGAATGGATTGGGAAAAGAAATTGTAAATGCTTTAAATACTCTAGATTTACCAGTTATAATGGGTGCTGTTTTAATAATTGCAACACTTTTTGTAATAATTAATATTTTTGTCGACTTAATTTATGTTTGGTTAGATCCAAAAGTTAAGCTAGAGTAGTTAGCTAAAAATTAAAATTATAAATAAATGAAATATTTAATAGTACTATTGATTAGTTTTCTAAGTTGTAAAACTGAACCAAAGACATTTTCTGATGAAGCATTGCAAGATACATTTCTAAATCTAGGAGGAAACTCAGTCACTTTTAAAAGTATTCTAGAAGCACATAAAGGTAAAACCGTTGTAATAGATATTTGGGCATCGTGGTGTGGCGACTGTATTAAAGGCATGCCAAAAGTAAAGACATTGCAAGCTGCGTTTAAAGATGTTTCGTATGTATTTCTATCTTTGGATAGAGGCGAAGACGCTTGGAAACGTGGTATAAAAAAGTACAATGTTGTAGGCGATCATTATTATATGCCAAACGGAAAGAAATGCGATTTTGCAGATTTTGTAAATATTAGCTGGATTCCTAGATATATGGTTGTAAATAAAGCTGGCGAAATCGTTGTATTTAATGTTATTGAAGCTAATGACAATAAGTTAATAGAAGCATTGAAAAAATAACTATTTTAGCGTTTTAAAAGAAAATCAATTAACTAGAAGTAAAAAATAATCCTTCTGTAAGCAGGAGGTTGTCAAACGATTATGAGAAAAAACATCGTAGCAGGGAACTGGAAAATGAATAATGATTTAGTACAAACAGAATCATTAATAAGCAATTTAAAGAATCAAACAACCACATCTAATGCCGAAGTTATGGTGGCTCCAGCGTTTACTAACTTATATCAAGCTAAACAAGCGTTAGAAAGCTCGAATGTTGAGGTTATAGCACAAAATATGCATTTTGCTGAAAATGGAGCTTACACAGGTGAAATTAGCGCAAGCATGCTAAAAAGTGTAGGTATTAAAACTGTTATTTTAGGACACAGCGAACGTCGTGAGTATTTTAATGAAACTGACGAAACTTTAGCTAAAAAAGTAGATGCAGCCTTAGCGAATAATTTACGTGTTATTTTCTGTTTTGGTGAGGTATTAGCCGATAGAAAATCAAACAATCAAGAAGCTGTTGTAGAAAGTCAAATAAGCAATGCCTTATTTCATTTAAAAGCCGATGCTTTTAAAAACATAGTATTGGCCTATGAGCCAGTATGGGCTATTGGTACAGGGGAAACGGCAAGCCCAGAGCAAGCCCAAGATATGCATGCATTTATTAGAAAAACATTAGCTGCTAAGTATGGTAGCGATGTCGCTGATAACATGTCTATTTTATACGGTGGAAGTTGTAAGCCAGGCAATGCCAAAGAGATTTTTTCTAAGCCTGATGTAGATGGTGGTTTAATTGGTGGTGCTGCACTTAATGCAGATGATTTTTTCGCGATTGTAAACGCGTTTTAAATATAATATTAAAAGTATAGTTATAAAAATAGGACCTGTCTAGTTTAAATAACTTGACAGGTCTATTTAATTAAAAATAATACCGTAATCAAAATGTCAAACACGATTTACATAGGATATCACTTCAAAGTATCGCCAATGCAACCTGGAGTTGAAATTCTTATAGCTGAATTGGGTTATGCAGGCTTTGAAAGTTTTGTAGAAAATGAAGATGGTGTAACTGCGTATATCCAAAAAGAAGATTGGCAAGACAATATTTTAGAGAACATTCAAATCCTTAATTCTGGTGAGTTCAAAATAACATTCAATTTTTCAGAAATAGAACAGACCAACTGGAATGAAGCATGGGAAAAAAACTTTAATCCAATTGTAGTTGATAATGTTTGTGCGGTACGTGCACCATTTCATGATAAGTTTGATACTAAATACGATATAATTATCGAACCCAAAATGAGTTTCGGGACAGGGCATCATGAAACTACACATATGATGATTCAGCATATTCTAAAAAACGATCTTAATGGTAAATCTGTTTTAGATATGGGTTGTGGTACAGGTGTTTTGGCTATTCTGGCTGAATTAAAAGGTGCAAGACCAATAGACGCTGTAGATTATGATAATTGGTGTTATCTAAACAGTTTAGAAAATGTAACACGAAACAATTGCGCGCATATTACTGTTATTGAAGGCGATGCCAATGTTTTAAAAGATAAAAAATATGATGTTATTATAGCAAACATTAACCGTAATATTCTGTTACAAGATATGGCAAGCTACATCTCATGTTTGAATGAAAATGGGATGTTGTTTTTAAGTGGATTTTATAATGATGATATCTCGTTAATTCAAACTGAATGTGAAAAACATTTGTTAAAGTTTGAAGAAAAATTAGAAAGAAACAATTGGGTATCGTTAAAATTTTTAAATTAGCTTTAGTTTTCGAGCACAACTTAATTTTTTGCTGAAAATGGTATAACAGAAAAATTTACTGAATACTGCCCCTGTAAACTGAATACTAAAAAAAATGAGTACAAAAGAAAAAACATCCGAAGAATTACTGCTTGAAGAAGAAGTTTTAACTCAAAACGAAATCGTTTTGCACAATGATGATGTTAATACTTTCGACCATGTTATAGAAACCCTTATTTACGCTTGTGACCATACAGCAGAACAAGCTGAGCAATGCGCTATGTTAGTTCATTATAAAGGTAAATGTACTGTAAAAACAGGTCTTTATGACGATTTGAAACCACGTTGTTCTATACTGCTTGAAGCAGGTTTAAGTGCTGAAATTGTTTAAATACTAGCTTTTATTCTACCTATAGCACAACCTACATAGGATTTAGCCTTTGTAGTTAGTGCATTATGTTCTTCAACAATAGGGTATCCTAGATTAAATAACATTGTTTTAGTTTCTAATAATATATCGTCATTTTTATAAAAAAAAGCGACGGTATTATTTTCATTGTTAAGTTCTATATAACTGAGACTTTTTATGTTATATAACTTACTAATTATCGTGTTGGAGCATCAACTACATTTTAAATTCTGAATTTTTAATGTAGCTTTCATGATATACTATTTTGTCAACCTTATAACAGTTACTTATAAAGTCGATGGACAAACATAATCTGTAGTTGGCAAATCGGATTTTTTTATAGCACCAAATCCACCAGCAATATCAACTATATTATTAAAGCCGCGTGCTTTTAAAATAGAGGCTGCTATAACAGAGCGATAACCCCCAGCACAGTGGATATAGTATCTTTTATTTTGATTAACAGTATTCATATTATCGTTAATAAAGTCTAAGGCAAAATGTTGTATATGCTTACCTTTTAAATGTTCCGATTTGTATTCGCCATCTTTTCTAACATCCAAAACATGTAAATCTTCATTTTTAAAGTGTTTAGAAAATTCATCTACAGAAATGGATTCTATAGTTTCAATATCTTTTCCTGCTGATTTCCATGCTTCTATACCGCCTTCTAAATACCCTAAAGTATTATCATAGCCAACACGCGATAATCGTGTAACAGTTTCTTGCTCTTTACCTTTTGGAGCAACTAGCAAGATAGGTTGTTTTAAATCTGTAATTAATGCGCCTACCCACGGTGCAAAACCACCGTGAATACCAATAAATATAGAATTTGGAATATGTTCTTTTACAAAATCTTTTTCGTGCCTAACATCTAATACTAAAGCACCTTCTTGATTTGCTAAATTCTCAAAATCTTCTGGGCTTAGAGCATTGTCGCCTTTCTTTAAAACAGTTTCAAAAGTGTCATACCCCGATTTATTCATCATGGCATTTTTTGCAAAATATTGAGGCGGCGGCGGAATGCCATCTAAAACTTCTTCAATAAACTTCTCACGGGACATATCTGCCCGTAATGCATAATTTGTTTGTTTTTGATCGCCTAAAACACCAACAGTTTCTTTACTTAGGTTTTTTCCACAAGCAGAGCCAGCGCCATGAGCTGGATATACAATAATACTATCTGGTAATGGCATGATTTTATTGCGTAAAGAATCGAAAAGCATACCTGCTAAATCTTCTTTTGTTAAGTCCGATTTAATAGCCAAATCTGGACGGCCTACATCACCTAAAAAGAGCGTGTCTCCTGAAAAAATAGCATGTTCATTACCATTTTCATCCATTAAAAGGAATGTTGAGGATTCTAAGGTATGACCAGGCGTGTGCAATACTTTTATAGTAACATCGCCTAGTTTGAATGTTTCGTTATCTTTTGCAGAATGAATATCGTAAGTGGTCTCAGCACCAGGGCCAAAAATAATTTTAGCACCAGTTTTTTTTGCTAAGTCGATATGACCAGAAACAAAATCTGCATGAAAATGGGTTTCAAAAATATACTTAATTTTAGCATTTTCACTGTTAGCTTTATCAACATATTGTTGTGTTTCACGTAAAGGATCAATAATGGCAACTTCGCCGTTAGATTCTATGTAATATGCTCCTTGAGCTAAACAACCTGTGTAAATTTGTTCAATTTTCATAAACCATTTCTTTTAATTCGTTACGTAAAGGAATATATATTTAATAAAACCATTCAAAATTAATAAATCTGAATGATTCTTTTTGTGATATTTATCACATAAGTTATTTCAATTCTTTATATATGATGTATACAGCCATGATTAGTACAAAAAAGCCAAAGCTTTTTTTTAATTTTTCACCACTTATAAACTTAGATAGAAACACTCCTAAAATAATTCCTACTATGGATATTAGCGTAAAAGTTAATAGAAAGCCCCATTCTATTTCCAATGTTTGTATGTCTCCTATAAAGCCAATTAATGAATTTATAGTCACAATAATTAGTGAGGTGCCAACTGCTTTTTTCATGGGAATATTTGCCCAAACTACTAAAGCAGGAACATATAAAAAACCACCACCAGCACCAATAATACCTGTAATAGTCCCTATAATAATACCTTGAGTAAAGGTTTTGTAGTAAGGTTGTTTTTTTTGTACAATATGCTCTTCATTTTTTCCTTTTTTAATCATAGAGAATGAAGCTATAAGCATAATGATTGCAAAAAAGATCATGATACCCATGCCTTTTGTGAGTTGAAATTCACCAAAATTTAAAAGTATATCTGGAATTCCAGGAACTAGATATCTACGTGATAAATAAACAGCTATAAATGATGGAAATGAAAACGCTAAGCCAGTTTTGAAATCTACAAGCCCTTTTCTATGTTTTTGATAGGTGCCAACCATAGATGATGTACCCACAACGAATAATGAATAAGCTGTTGCAACAACAGGATTATATGCTAAAAGGTATACTAATAATGGTACTGTAAGTATGGAACCACCACCACCAATTAGTCCTAAAACCAAACCAACTATTAGAGCACCAACATATCCTAAAATTTGGGTTGTATCCATTTAATGAGGTAGTTTATTTTTTATAATACCGTAAATGAGTGTGCCGATTATGGCCGCTACTATAACTATAAACATACTCCAAACACCAGTTCCTAATAAAATATACATGGGACCAGGGCATGCGCCTATAAGAGCCCAGCCAAAACCAAAAATAATACCGCCAACAATATACCTAATAAGTCCTTTCTCTTTCTTTGGAACAAAAATATTGGCTCCTTTTATACTTTTTATATGTCCCTTTTTAGAAATCTGTAAGAACACTATACCAGAAGCAATTGCAGTTCCTATAATACCATACATATGAAAGGATTGAAACCTGAACATTTCATAGATACGATACCATGATACGGCTTCAGATTTTACTAATACAATCCCAAAAAATATGCCTACTAATAAGAATTTTAAAATCTTCATATCTAAAAAATTAATGGTAAAATAAAATTAGTCATGAGTAAGCCTCCAATAAAAAAACCAATTACGGCAATTAGAGATGGTTTTTGTAAACTGCTAAGTCCTGTAATGGCATGACCTGATGTACAGCCGCCCGCATAACGTGTACCAAAGCCAACAAGAAGGCCTCCAATAATCAAAAGCATTAAACCTTTCGGGGTTTTCAATACATCTACATGATACATTTCATCAGGAACTAAGGTTTCACCAGGATTTTTAAACCCCATGATTTGAAGTTCTGTAATGGTTTTTTTGTTTAATTCTGTTATGCTGTCGTTAGATAGATATTGTGTGGCTATGTATCCACCAATAATGGCCCCAGCCACAACAGTTAAGTTCCAAATCTGGTTTTTCCATTTGAATTTAAAAAAGTCTGCATATTTTCCAGCTCCACCAATAGCACATAGTGTCCTTAAGTTAGAAGACATACCAAAGGTTTTACCAAAGTAGAGTAGGAGTGCCATGACTAAGGCAATCAGTGGGCCAGAGATATACCAAGGCCAAGGGTTTAAAATAGAGTCCATTTAAGATGGTTTTTGTACAAAAATATATGGTGTTAGTTTAAGTTTTGTAATAAATGTTACTTACCGCTATAACACTTCGATTTTATTTCTACTAAGCTTGATTTTATTTTCGTTTTCTAATTGTTTTAAAAGCCTAGAAATTACAACCCTTGAGGTATGTAAGTCTTCGGCAATATCTTGGTGCTTAATAATAAGAATCTTAGAGGTGTTTAAGTGTGCTTTGTTGGTTAAATATTTAAATAAACGTTGGTCCATTTTCATAAAAGCAATATTATCAATAGTTTCTAGTATTTCATCAAAACGCGTTTGATAAGTTTCTAGAATAAAATTTCGCCAGCTTTCATTATCGTTAAACCATTTTTGCATATTTTGAACGGGAATCAGTATAAGGCTAGAGTCTTTTTCTGCAACGGCCCTAATTTTACTTTTGGTTGTACCCATACAACACGAGAGCGACATGGTGCATGTTTCGCCTGCTTCTAGAAAGTAAATGAGTAACTCGTTGCCATTACCATCTTCACGAAGTATTTTAATATTACCGTTTAATAATAAAGGAATATGCTGTAGTTGTTGATTGATGTCTATAATAATATCATCTTTTTGAAACAACTTTAATACACCAACGGTTTGGATTTCATTGATAAGGTCTTGATCAAAAATATGATTGAATTTGTCTTGTAATAATGTTGAATTCATATTCAAAAGTAATAATTACAAATTTGAAATAAATAATTGGTTAGGTTTTAATAAAAATACTATATTTGCACCCACAAAAATGGCCTCGTGGCGCAACTGAATAGCGCACTTGATTACGGCTCAAGAGGTTACTGGTTTGAATCCAGTCGAGGTCACTGAACGGGACCAATTCTTAATATTAGGATTGTCCCGTTTTTTTTGTCTCAAAAATCTTGTTGATACTAGAAATTTTAAAAAGCAGCTGATTTATATAATCGGTTCGAACTTTTTTATTTTGAAATCCAAATTTATTTGGAAATATTAAACCGGTAAGCAGCCTTTTATAAACAATATCTGCTTCAATGTATTGCCTGTCAAAATTTTGAAAGTTTGAAAGCCCTTTTTATTGGTGTCAAAAATGTCCTTTTGTTTATTTTGACTATGTCCTAAACTCTTAAATTATTTGATAATATCTATGTATTTTTTTTAGCTTGTGAGTACTCATTTTTGTTCAATACACAATCAATAAAAAGATCTTGAAGCTTGATGAGTTTATTATTAATGAGTTTTACTTTTTTATAATTTGTTTGAGATATTCTGGAAGGCATAATTATGCGATAAAAATTGCGTTACTTTTTTTAGGTTATGGTTTTAATATTCAGGATTTTTCCAATTAGTGATTAACTTTGTTGCGGAACAACCCATTAATAGCATGGCTAAAAATTGCATATATAATGCTCTTAGTTTTAAATTACAACTGCTATTAGGTTTCTTCAAATTTGTTGTCTTTTAACACAATTGGATTAATGAGTTGTAGCTCTTCTAAAATAACTACTACGAGTCTTACATAATCATTTACAGTTTCGGTTATAGATTGTGGGTCCATAATATCTATATAACCCTTCCAAATAAGTTCTCTATCCTTTGTGGGGCAAATACAATACATGGAGGTTTCAGTATGGTAAACGGTATATTCTTTATAATAATCTGGGTTATAAAATGCATCCTGATACTTCAAATAATCTTCTCTAAACTTTCTATGGGTACTTTCATAACCATTATAGTTTTCTTTGTATGAAATGATATCTTCTACACCAATTACTTTTGTGAATATAATGGTGTCAAAACCGTCTTTTATAAAGTTGCTTTCCAAGGTTTTAAGATCTTCATCGGTTTGCTTTTCGTTTGTAAATGAAGGCTTAAAAAATTCTAGACTACTCACAGATTCGATACCTCTTGAGGCATATTCCAATTGTAATTGCTTTTCAAACTGCCGTCTCGCTTTAAGGTTTGCTGTCATTCCTACGATTAAGACTTTTTTTGGACTATAGGAATCTATATCTGGGTTTTTCCAGTTATCGACTAATTCTGTGGTAGAGCAACTTATTACGAGCAGGCAGATTGTTATTATTCTTAAAAACTTCATAGCATTGAAATAAGTTGGTTTGACAGATAATAGTTTTAAATACTGAGCAGACTATTACAAAGTATTAAATAAATCATTTCTTGGTTTTTTGTGAAAGCAGCCTTTTTTGTTTACGTTCTTTAATAATGTTTTTTATAAGTACAAATAATTGCGACTTTAAGGTTCTATATTTTTTTAAAAATTCACTAATGGTAATTATTAATTTTCCGTGTTCGTCTTTATAGGCATTTTCTTCTGGAATTTGATTGATACCATCAACCATAATTTTCAAACCTTTTTCATGATTAATAACTGTGTTTATGAGTGCTTTGGTTTCTTTCTGTAAGGCATTTAACTTGTTGATAATTTCTGTACTTTCATTAAAATGTTTTGAATCTATAAGTTGCAGGGTATAGGTATCTATTAAATCATTAAAAAATAGTTGCTCATCTTCTGCAAATTCTAATTCAGATAACCATTTTAGATAATGCCCATGCATGGTTTCTGCACTTAACCAAGCTTCATATTTTTTGACTTCAATTTTTTTCGATTTCATTTTAATTGATTTAAAAAACAGAAAGTAAGATGTTAAATTCTTACTTTCTGCGAGGGTGAATTAATTAACCTCAATAACCTTTTTTGGAGGTTCTTGTTCAATAACATCTTCCTTTTTCAATAATTTTATTTTTAAGATGCCATTTTTGTATGATGCTTTTACGTCTTGATCTAAGTCAACACTTGTTGGAAGTGCCATTGATCTTTTAAACGATTTGTAGCTAAATTCTTTTCGAGAATAATCATCTTCTTCTTGCTCTTCTTCTAATTCTTTTTTACCAGAAACATGAAGTACATCTTCTTCAATGGTAACTTCAAAATCTTTTTTGTTAAAACCCGGAACTGCAAACTCAATTTCAAAATCCTCTTTGTTTTCTTTTACATTTACTGCAGGCATTAAACTATCATCTTCAAAAAAATCATCACTGAAAATATCATCAAATCTTACTAGGTTGTTTAAATTTGATGGGAATAATCTATTGCTCCAAGGTCTTAAAAGGTTATTTCTCCAAGGGGTTAATAGTTGGCTTTCAAATGGCGATAATCCATTTCTTTTTCTTCTACGTTTCATTAATGTTGTCATAATATTATATATTTAGGTTAAACTTATAATGTTCCCTAATATATATGCATAAACAAGTTTTTACAATGATATATATCAGTTTGTTATGGCTAAAAATGTGGGTTTTTTATGAACTTTTTAGCTAGCAATTACGTTTTGTAAATATTCAAACATGGAAGATTTTAAACGGGAAATGTCTGTATTAAAATTATGGATTTTAGCCTCAATTTTCTCCAACTTAGTAATAATCAAATCAATATTTTTCAATGAAGCATTTGACCTTTTAAAGGTTATTGCGTTTATTTCGCTCAATAGTAGGGCACGATTTTTATTTGAGGTAGCTATATCAATTTTAAATTGAGTCAGTCTTTCAAATAAATTCATAATAGGAGATTTAAATTTACATGAATCCAACAAAAATTCATAAAAATTCAATTCCTTTTCCAAACTTTTGAGATAAATTTGATGTTGCTTTATAGCATACTGTAATTCTTCAGCATATTTGCTTCGTATAAAATTTTTATGTACTTGTTTTTGTATTTCCATGGTTTATAACTTTAAATTTATAACAATATTTTTTCAACATCCGTAAGTTTTGGTATTGTAACATTCCAACCATAAACGTCCTTTATTTTAACACGAAATGTATCTAGGGCAGTAGGTTCGCCATGAATTAAAAATACGGTTTCAGGAACATTTTTAATATGACTCATCCAATGCAACAAATCGCTTTGGTCAGCATGAGCAGATAAGCTTTCAATATGCTTGATTTTAGCTTTTACTGGATAATATTTTCCAAAAAAACGTATTTCATGCGCACCATTTTGTAATTGTCTGCCACGTGTGCCTTCAGCTTGGTAGCCTACTAATAGAACGGTTGTGACGGTTTCGTCTATAAGTTGTTGCAAATAGGTTAGTACGCGTCCGCCTGTTACCATGCCACTACCAGCTATAATTATTTTTGAACGTTTATCGTCAATAGTTTCCCAGGTTTCTTTATAAGATTGAACAATAGTTACATGATTGCACATAGCGTTATAATCTGATATGGATAATTTATGCCATTTAGGAAATTGTTGAAAAACTTCTAAAACATTAATTCCCATTGGGCTATCTATAAAAATGGGGATATTTGGTATTTTATTTGTTTTATAGAGTTTCCAAAGTAAATACATGAGGGATTGCAATCGTTCTACCGCGAAGCTTGGGATAATTAAAGTTCCTTTTTTATGAATGACTTCTTTTATTAACTTTGATAGGGTGTCTTCAATATTTTCTTTTGGATGTAACCTATTACCATAGGTGCTTTCAATAAATAAAAAATCGGCCCATTCAGGTTTTTTAGGGTTTTCTAATAAATAGTCATTGGGTCTACCAATATCACCAGAAAACACAAATCGTTTTCCATTAATATCTAATTCAATATAAGTTGCTCCAATTATATGTCCATTGTACTTAAAGTGGTATGATATGTTTTCAGATAGTTTTATCCATTTGTCGGCTATTTCTGCATGAAATAAAGCTATTGTTTTTTCTGCTTCAAGTTTGGTGTAAAAAGGCAAAGCGGGGTTATACTTTGTATATTTTTCCTTGTTAGCTTTTTTTGCGTCTTCTTCGTGAATCTTAGCACTGTCTTTTAAAATAATTTCTGTAATAGCCAAGGTAGGTGCTGTTCCTATAATTTTACCAGTAAAACCCTGCTTTAGCAGTCTTGGTAAATAACCAACATGGTCTAAATGGCCATGAGTTAGCAATACCACATCAATAGTTTCAACATTTATAGGTAAATTACTCCAGTTAAGTTCCCTTAAAGCTTTTAAACCTTGAAACATACCGCAGTCTATCAATATATTTTTCTCTGAGGTTTCAATAAGAAATTTAGAACCTGTAACAACTCCAGCTGCCCCTAAAAAATTGATTTTAGCAAAATTCTCCATAGTCTCTAATGATTACACAGCATTTTTATTTCATTCAATATTTTATGCTTTCTTGTTTCTAAAATGCCTAAGTGGTCTAAGTAAAACACATCGCCAATTAATTGTCTGCACAATACAATATCTCTACTTAACAAAAACTGTTTTTCTCTATTGGTTAGTAATGTAGATACCGTAACGGGGTATAATCCTAAACGGTCTATACGGTCTTTTAATCCATCATTTTTAGGATAATCCCAACTTAATAAATAGAGGTTAACGCATTTGCCATATTGTATGGCATCTTCAGTAAAACGTGTATTAGTTACCACCCATCCTTCGGTTAGAGTGGTTTTGTTTTTAGAATTAGCATTCCAATGTGTTTTTACATCATTATAGCGTGAATTAATATAAAGAGGAATCTTTACATTACAATTAAGACCTTTTTCGTTATGAAATTTACATTCTATTATTGTAGTTTTATTGTGTTTATGGGCTATAATATCTATTTCGTGAGTAACACATTGCCCATGTAAAATTTTATTAACTTCAGTTTTAAAGCCAGAATACTGTAAAATACTACTTATAAAACGCTCAAAAGGGTAACCTGTTGGGCCTAACTCATAAATGGCTTTTTTTAGTTTGTATTTGGAAGCTAAATAACTTTTCTTTTTTTTAAGTAATCCAAATGCCCTGTTATAGATTTCCTTAGTGGAAATACCTTGATATAATTCATCTCTTACTGTATTAATAATCTGATTAACAGTTTTCTGGTCTGCTCCAATGCGTTTTAATGAATTCTTTAATTTATCTAACGAAAATTTTACTTTTTTACCGGATGATTTAATGATATCAATAGTATTCGTTTCCATTTTTATGTTTCTATTAAAACTGCCAAAATCTAGTTGATTTTGGCAGTTACTAACTAACCAACTAAAACCGACTAAGATGCCGGTTTAAAGAAGTCCTTAACCCAAGCGATTATTTGCCTTTTAGTCATACTGTCTGCTTTTGTAACGTCCTTAATTTTGGCACTTAAATCTTTATAATGTGTAGTTAATTCTTTATAAAATTTTTCGCCAGTCTCGGCTGGACCAAAAAGCACTATAGCATTGGCATTATTAATTTCTGATACTAATTTTTTAAAGTATGTTCTGAATTGATGTTTTTCGCGTTCTAAATACCGGCTATCCTGTACAACATCTTGAGGACCACCCTTAAATTTTGTGCCAGAACCACCATGAATCCTGAAGTTTTCTATATTAGATAGTATGGTGTTAAAACTCATCTTGCCATCATTTAAGGTCACAATATGGGCTTTTTCTTTATCTAACCAAATACCTGTTTTCATTTGTAATGTTTTTAATGTTTTTTTAATTTCTTAAATCGTGCATCACCAGTATGGGGACTTTTGATTTTTGTCCAATATCTTTAACTAGTGGATGTGTTAACATACTTCCAAAAAAGATGTGCTTTTTATTTATAAAAGCTACCATGTCGCTACCTCTACTTTCTACAAAGCAATTGATGGCCACTGGTATTTCCATATAGCTAAGCGTATGAAATGTGTATGGCACACCTTCAAAATATTCTTTTAAAAGCTTTTTATTATTGAGTTGCACATCGCTTAATTTATTTTTTAATGATATATGTAAAACTCTGATTGAAGCTTCACATTTTTTAGCCAATTCAATAAGATGATTAAGTTCTCGTTTTTTAAAAGGTGTTTTAAAGCCCGTAGGAAAAACAATTTCCTTTGGTAAGTGATGCTTAGCCATTTTTGGCACTACTATTACGGGGCAATTGCGTACTTTTTCCATGACATTTATAGCTGTACTCCCATAAACAGTTTTTCTGTAGTTTGTTTTTCCTTTAGTACCCATAATAATCATTTCAATATCTTTTTCTTCAACTACATTCTTAATAGCTTCAACGGTATTGTTAAATGTAGAAATGGGTTTAAAATGATGTTTTGGAGTATTATTATCCTTAAAAGCCAGCATATCTAAAATTTTGGCTAATCCGTTTTCAGATTCTAATTTTGCTGTTTCATACAGTTCACTCCCGGGCTCCATATTTATTAAACTCTCAATAATATTACCCGTAGCGGTATACACGTTGAGAATATAAAAATCACATTGGTCGTTTTTGTATAATTCGATGGCATAGTTTATAGCATGCCACGCATTTTTCGAAAAATCGGTAGGTAACAAAATTTTACGTTTCATGATTATATATTTACTTCAATATAATTTGAAAGGCATAATATGGCAATGATATATATCAGCTTATGTTAAGCTATTCCTGTGCTTACCCAGGTATTACTAAAAAAGGCACGGTAGGTTGAAATCCTAGTTTTTTTATAACGGGCTCTTTTATAATCTTTTCAATAAAACTATGTTTGTAGTTTACCATAGCCAGAATATTAATATCTAATTCTTCAATGAAATCATTAATTTCCTTAGCTTTTTTTCCATAATCTGGCATCCAATGGAACGAATGTTCGTGATTAGATAAAAACTTTTTTAGCATCTTTAAATTGTTTTCTTGGGTGTCATCTAAATCTTCTCTAACTTCAATATGAAGAATTCTGATTTTTGAGTTATATAAATCAACCAGATGCTTTAAGGGGTCTAATTCTTTGCCACTATAAAAACGATTAAAATCTGTTGGAAAGGCTATTTGCTTGGGTTTAACAAAATCGAATTCTTCTGGTATTATTAAAACTGGGCAAGATTTAGTGCTTTTTATAACATGGGTAGTATTACTTCCGAAGAAAATCTCTTTTGCCCCAGTAGCACCTTTTGTTCCCATAATAATGATATCGATTTCAAATTCTATAACGCTTTTTTTGATAGCGGTTATTAAATCTTCGGTGCTTAATATTGTTTGAAATTCATGATTTGCATTAGCATCAGCTGTTATAGCAAGTTTTTTTAACTCCAATAACTCTTTTCTGGCATTAGCTTTCATGGTCTCTAGCAGTTTGTTAGAAAGGTTTGACAGCGTGGATACTTTTATTATTTGAGAGTTTAAAAAATAAAATGTACATTCCTCATCAGCATAAAGCTTTAAGGCATATACGATTGCACTCCAGGAGTTGTCTGAGAAATCTGTTGGTAATAAAATTTTTCGTCGCATAGCTTTAGGTTTTATTGGTTTTTGATGGAATTACCAAAAAGGGAATATTCAAATGAAACCCTATTTGATTTATAGTCGATTTGAAAAATAAATTCTCAAAAAAGGAATGTTTATTATTAATCATAACCAACAAGTTTACCCGAGCCTTTAATTGAAAATTTGTAATAGCTTCTGGTACATTTTGGTTACTTACACTATGAAATAAGTAAGCTGTTTTCTTGAAATAATTTTCTAGATTTTGCTTGTTTTCCTCTTGTTTTTCAGACAAATCATAGCCATAGGATACATTTAGAATATTTACTCTAGTATTAAAATGAGAGGTAATATTAATTATAGGTTTTATATGATGGTCTTTATAATCAATCTCGTAATCTGTTGGAAATAAAACTTCATGAGGTGTTTCAAAGCTAAATCCATCAGGAATAGCTATTATTGGGCATTTTACATTTTTAAAAACATGTACGGTATTCGAACCAAATAATACTTCTTTGGCTCCAGTAGCACCTTTTGTTCCCATTACTACATAATCTATTGATTTTTTTTCAACAATCTCCTTGATTTCTGTAATTAAAGTATTGAAACTCGATATGATTTCAAAACTATGATTAGAGTTCTTATAGCTTTTTTTTATTTTGTCTTTTAATTCATTTAGTTGTCTTAAAGATTCATTTTTTACAGCATCTACCATACCAAATTGAGCGGGTTCAACCAATACATATTCCACGTGGTAAATTACTGGTGTATATGTATTTAGTAAATAAAATTCACAGGTTTCTTTTTTAAACAATTGCAATGCGTAGCTTATAGCATTCCAAGAATTTTCGGAAAAATCGGTAGGAAGAAGTATTTTTTTCATGACTTTGAATTTTTATTATTCGTTAATTACGTCTCATGTTTTGCAATGCTAAAAATGGAATGTCAAGATGCAAGCTCAATTCATCTATAGTAGATTGATATAAGATGTTTTCTAAAAATGAATGTCTTGTATTTACCATAACAAGCATATCTATATGATTTTCTTTAATATTTTTATATATTATATTAATAATATGCTTGCCGTTTTCTATTTTAAAATTGATAGTATTTTTACATAGTTCTTCTTTAATAAAACTCTTGTTATCTTCTTGCCTTATTGAAAGTTTACTGCTTTTAGAGACATAAAGCATATCAATTACTGCTCTATACGGTGATACCATTTCACACAATAATTTTAGCTCACGCCTTTTATAGGGTATCATGTAATCCGTTGGAAAAAGAATGTGTTTGGGTTGGGTATATTTATAATTTTCTGGTATGGCCAGCACAGGGCATTGCACATATTTTAGAACCTGTAAAGTATGACTGCCAAAAGTTAGGTTTTTATCGTTGGTTTTACCACGGGTTCCCATAACTATAATATCTATATTTTGTTCGTCTACAATTTTATCTGCCTCATCTAGAAGTAAATTATTTGCTGAAATGATATGATAAGTATGTCTTGGGTTTGGAGAGATGTTCTTAATTTTCTTTAAAATTGCTTTTAATTTTTCTGATGATTTTTGGCTTACAAGTTTAGTAATGTTATCAATTGATTCTTTTTCCAATAAAGTTTCATCTGCGTAAATATCATCTTGATAAGCATGCATTATATAATACTCACTTTTTTCATATTTAAAGAGATCTATAGCATATTCAGTTGCATTCAAGGCATTCTCAGAAAAATCGGTAGGAATAAGTATCTTTCTCATAATCGTAGTTAGTTATTATAACTAAGTTAAATACAAAACCGCCCTAATGCAATGATATATATCAGATTATAAGGACTGTAAAAAAACACAATTTTATTTTAGTATAAGTTTAGTGTTATCGTAAGGGTAGAATTTTTTAAAAAGAAAAAAGGGAATTACTAATAAAAGCATTCCCTTTTTTCTTCACATATATTAGTATGCGAACTGATTAATAGCCATTCTACAAAATAAGAAACAGGAAGTCTAAACTTCCTGTTTCCTTTTTGAAATATTTGATTTTACGAACTAACCTTTTCTAATCATTAATATTCCTTATATAAGTTATATTAAATCTTCAGTTAACCAATAGCTTCAAATATTTCTAAAACAGGACTAAACACCTAGTGTAAAATCCTGATTTTTTAAGAAACAGGAGGTTTTAACCTCCTGTTTCTCCAAAGTATTCAATGTTATTATTTACTGTCGGTTTTCTGCAATATGCTTTCATTACTAAAGGCTATATCTGGGTTTTCCTACTAAATAATAGCTTCAAACACCTTGTTTTGGTAATATTGTTTTACAACAACAATACCTAGATTTTTAATTTAGAAGTATTTAAAAGAACGTTTTATAATATGAAGCTAATTTATAGTATAAAATACTTGTGTGAAATGATATATATCAGTTCAAAGAACAATTATATTAAAACTAAACCGTAAGCCATATTTAATAAAAAGAGGCCAACAAAAAATAACATCATATAAATAAACTGAACTAATTTAACATTGATAAATGTTAGAAGGGAGATAGTACGTTTTGGAAATATAAATAACGATAACCCAATAAACAAGGAAACCCAACCAATACCTGTAATAATAAACTTCCAGTTCGGTTCCCAAATATTATGAAACAAGATATTTAATAGCCCAACTATGATAGCTATAAATGATGTAGTTAAAAGAAACTTTTCATCATTCAAATCATTAAAAATTTGTTTGATTCTTATAGGGTTAAGGCTTAATATAAAAAAGAAAATGATAAGATACCATCCCCAAAATTTTGCTAAAAAAAATGAACAGTCCATAATGTGTTATGTTTTTTCGTGTAATACTAAAAATGGTATTTCTGTATAATAACTTATTTCTTCAACTTTTGAATGAAATAAGATTTGCTGAAAGTAATTTAGGTTTTTCGCTACCATGCAAATCATGTTTATATTTCTGCTCTCAACAAAACATTGTATAGCTTCCTCTACCTTTTTATTCGTTAAATAATGAAAACTATGTTTTAAATGATTAAAATAGTCGTGTAACAATTCTCTATTATTATTTTGACTCCTGTTTAAATCTGTCTTCTTCTTATTAATATGAAGGATTCTTAATGTAGATTTAAAATTTTCTAAAATTTCAGAAAGTGGTTCGAGTATTTGTATCTCATAGGTTAATGAAAAGTCTGTGGGAAACGCTATCTCATTCAATTTAATAAACTGAGCATTTTCAGGAACGGCCAATGTGGTGCATTTAACTTTTGTAATAACATCACCAGTATTACTGCCCACAATAATTTTTTTTAAACCAGAAGCACCTTTAGTGCCCATTACAATGCAATCAATTTTTTTATCATTTACATGTTTTCTAATGGATTCTATAAAAAAATTATAATCTGTAAGTGTATAAAATTTATGGCTTTTATTAGATGTGAAATTTTCTGCTATACGCTTTAAAACTTTTCGAAGTTTCAGTTTTATGGGTTTGAAATAAAAGTCTTCTATAACGTCTTCAGTTGCAATATAAGGAGAGTCGTTAAATAAGATTGTACTCAATCTGTTAACATGTAGTAAATAAAAGTTACAGGATTCTTTTTCAAAAAAATTAATAGCATATTTTATAGCATTCCATGAATTTTCAGAAAAATCTGTGGGTAATAATATATTTTTCATTTAACAACACTTTACTATTACAAATTTATATAGTAGATGTTTGAGTAGAAATGATATTTGTCATTTTTGAAATTGGATTGGCATGACTAGCTAATCGTTTTTAATTTTTCAATATCAATCACTTTAATGTTTCGTCCATCTGCTTTAATAATGCCATCTTTTTTAAACTGGGCTAAAGTCCTTATAAACGTTTCTGGTGCAATACCTGCAACACTTGCTAGGTCGTTTCTAGAAATTTTTATTGGATCGTCAAGTTTACGATTCATTTTTTCAGCAAACCTTAAAATAGTAGCCGCTGTTTTTTTATTAACTGAGCTATAAGCCATTTGTAGAAGTTCTTCCTTTACAGTAGATAGATTTTTAGCTAACAGCTCTATAAGTTCTATAACTACTTTATGATTTTGATTAAGTATTTTCTTAAATTCTATAATTGAAATACCAGCTAATTTAGTATGAGCAATGGCAGTTGCGGTTTCTTTATGTGGTGTGTTTAGTGTAAAGGAATTATATCCAAATAAATCGTCTTCTTTATATAAAGCAGTTACAAGTTCTTTACCAAGTTCGTTTATTTGATAACATTTTACGGCCCCTTTGTTTACTAAATAAATGTAATTTGAATGGTCACCTTCTCGGTAAATAATATCTTCTTTATTAAATGTAAACTCATCGCCATAATCGTCAAAAAAGTTTTTTAAATCGTTAAGGGTTTTTATTTGATTTTCACTAGGCTGAATTATTTGGTCAACTATATTGCTCTTAAGCTCTTGTAAAATGGAAACTTTTGCTAAGCGGCTTTCAATAGCGCTAATAAGATCATCTTCAGTAAAAGGTTTTGTTATATAATCGTCAGCGCCCAAATTCATGCCTTTTCTAATATCCTGACGCTCTGTTTTAGCAGATAAAAACACAAAAGGAATATACTTTGTTAATTTACTTTTTGACAGGATTTTAAGGGCACTATAGCCATCTAGTTCGGGCATCATAATGTCGCATATAATTATATCTGGCCGATGTCTTTTAGCCAACGTCACACCTGTTTTTCCATTTGAAGCTGTTATTACTTTGTATTTAGACAGTTCTAAAAGTTCTGCAGTGTTTTCTCTTAGAGCAACATCATCTTCAATAAGTAAAACCGTTTTCATTATTTAGCAGTATTAGGAATTGTTATAATAAATGTGGTGCCTATGTTTTCTTTACTCTTAAATTGAATAGAGCCTCCTAAGTTTTCCAAATGGTTTTTAGCAATATTTAATCCTATTCCAGTGCCTTGGGTATTAATTACGTTTTCCGCTCTAAAATACCGTTTAAAAATATTCTTTTGATCTTTTTCGGGAATGCCTATACCATTATCTTTAATTGTTAATGATGTAAATTTACGGTCTTGTTTAATGTGTAAATCTATCACAGCGCCTTCAGGAGAATATTTAATAGCATTATGTAGTAAATTAGAGAATATTAATTGAATAATTTTTTCATCTTGGTACAAAGATAAATCATCAATATTTTCAGGGTAATTTATATGCTGATTTTCTTTTAATAGCATGTTTGAATTATAAACTACCTCGTTAACCACTTTGCTTAGTTTAAAATGATTAAACGTATAATTAACTTTTCCTGTTTCTAATTTTTCGATTGATAAAAAGTCATTTAGTATGTTGTTTAAAAAGTGAACCTTATCTGTTATCGTTTTTATATGCTTATTCCTTTTTTCTTGATGCTCTGTTAATTGGTATTTACTTAGTAGTTGGCTAGAGGTTAAAATGCCGCTCAAGGGGGTTTTGAATTCGTGAGATACTAAGGATAAGAATTTTGTTTTTAATTCATTTAGCTCTTTTTCTTTGCCAAGAGCAGTTTTTAGTTGTTGTGTTCTTTCTTCTACCTTATTTTCAAGCTTTTTAGTATAATCCTTCCGTTCAGTAATATCTAAAATAATGGCAACAAAAACATTTTTTTCGGCCAACTTGGATAATTGTAAATGCACTTCTACTGGGTACTTTGTGCCGTCTTTTCGTTGGTGTATGGTTTCAAACTCTACTTTTTCAACATTCTTTTTCAACAAAACATCAATAGTGTTTTTAAACTCAACTTTATTATCATTGGGTTTTATATCTAAAGGTGTCATCTTTTTTAATTCTTTAAGACTATAGCCAATATTTTTTTGCGCACCGTAGTTTACATTTATGAATTTTAGTGTTTCAATATCAAAAACATATATTTCATTTAATGATTCATCAAAAATAGTTGATAAGTGATGGCGCTCATCTTCAACTTTTTTTCGTAACGTCACGTCATTTTGTATGCCAATAAAATTTGTGACCATACCATTAGAATTGGTTATTGGGAAAACATATAGATCGTTCCAAAACATGGTGCCATCTTTTTTGTAGTTGCGTAGTGTTGCTTGACAACTTTCTCCATTCTTTATGGCTTCCCTAAGTTTTTTAAGAGGTTTTTGATCTCTGTCTTTACCTTGTAAAAATCGGCAATTATGGTTAAGTATTTCAGAATCAGAATACCCAGTAAGATTTTGAAATGCTGAATTAAAATAGATGACAGGATTATCATATTTTGAGGCATCAGTAATAAGAATTCCGTTCCTTGCCGATTCTAAAGCTTTAGTACGTAACATCAAGTTTTTTTCAATCTCTTTTTTTTCTGAAACATCTTTGATCAGAGCTATAACATAAGTTTTGTTATAGATGGAAAAGGGATTTAATTCAACTTCAACAGGGAAAATAGTACCGTCTTTTTTTAAACCATAAATATCTATGGCCTCTCCCATTTTTCTGCGTTTACCTCTTTTTACAAATTTTTCAAAATATTTTGTATGGATATTATGGTAATCAGATGGGATAAGTAAGTTTAAATCCTTTCCTGTAAACTCTTCTTTTGCATAGCCAAAAATATCTTTAGTAGCAGTATTAACCTCCATTATTTTTTGATGATTATCAACAATAATCACACCTTCAGAAACGGTTTCTAAAAGAATATTGAATATTTCTTGGTCTTGCTGAAACATAAAAAATTATGTTTATAAATAATATTTAAAAGTACGAAAAAATTGCTTTAACTAGGACTGATTTATATCATATATAATTAATTAATAAGTACTTAACTTTAGTACATGAAATTTGGTAAAAATGAAAACTAAAAAGAAAATGACGCTTAAGTTTTACCAAAACCTTGGTAAGCTATTTTATGCTATAGCACTCGCAGATAAACATGTGCATGATATCGAGTTTGACAAATTAAAGGCATTGATAAAACAACAGTGGTTGGATGTTGACGTTCTTGAAGATGATTTCAGTACAGATGCTGCATACCAAATAGAATTTGTTTTTGATTGGTTAAACAAGGGTGGGGATTTAAATGCAAAAACATGTTATGATGCTTTTGTAAATTATAAAAATGAGCAACCACATTTGTTTACCGAAAGTATAAAAAAATTAATTTTAAGAACAGCAAGAGCCATTGCAGCTTCCTTTTCTGGCTTAAACAAATCAGAATTGATTATGCTTGCTAAGTTAGATATAGAGTTAAAAAAATAGTTTGATGTGAAAAGTAACTTTAATACCATTATAAATTCTGCTACACCTGTTTTAATCGATTTTTATGCAGATTGGTGTGGACCTTGTAAAATGCTGGCTCCAATTTTAATAGAAGTAAAAAAGGAACTTGAAGATTCTATAAAAATTATAAAAATTGATGTGGATAAAAATCAGCCTTTAGCTGCAAAATATCAGGTTAGAGGTGTGCCTACTATGATACTTTATAAAAATGGAAAACAAGTTTGGAGACAATCTGGTGTGCTTCAAAAAAACGAAATTTTAAATGTTATAAAACCATATTTCTAACATTCTTTCCTCATGATGGATATCATTTTACAATAGCATAAAAGGCAATATTTTTAAGGTGCTAACATAAAATATTTCATCATGAGAAAAGCATTAATTATACTATTGTTAATACCAGTTGTTGCTTTAACGCAAACTAAAGAAGAACTCGATTTTGTGGCACCAATGTCTGAAGGTGTTGCCGCTATTAAAAAAGGAAATGCATGGGGCTTTATTGATGCTGAAGGCAATATTTTTGTAGACTTTAGAGAAGATTTGGTTTTAACTAAAACAGATTTTGGTCACTATCCTATATTTAGGAATAACCGATGTTTAATTTCAGTAAAAAAAGAGGGTGTTTTATTTTTTGGATACATTGATAAAACAGGAAAAACTGTTATTGAACCAGAGTTTTTAAATGCACAAAACTTTAATAGTAAACAAGCCTTAGTATTAAAATTAATGAAGGAGGAACTTGGAAGAAACGAAATACTGGGGAAAAATATAATCTACCACCGATATTTTGAGGTGATTATTGATGAAAATGGCAATGTAAAAACCTATTTAAACCCCAAAGGTGTTAATGTTGTTTTAGATAAGAAATCAATTAAGAAACCACCTAAAATAACTTCAAAAGAAATATCTAAAAAATTGTATGCTGTATTGAATAAAAATAAGAAATGGACAATTATTAAAATTGAAAATTAAAACCATTTCATATGAAAGCGAATCTAAATTTGGGAAGTATATCTGGAATTAAAATTAAGATGCATTGGACGTTCTTTTTTTTAATTGCATGGGTAGTATTTAGTGAGCTTAAGCGAGGAGGAACTACAGAAAGTACACTATTTAACGTAGCATTGATTTTAGCCGTTTTTTTCTGTGTGGTTTTGCACGAGTTAGGGCATGCTTTAACAGCCAAACGTTTTGGAATAGATACTAAAAAGATAACCTTATTACCAATTGGTGGTGTGGCTAGTTTAGAGCGTATTCCAGAATCGCCAAAGCAAGAACTTTTAGTAACCTTAGCAGGGCCTTTGGTTAATCTTATCATTGCACTATTTTTATATTACTTGGTGCCAGTAGAAGAATTTATGCACCTAAATTTCACCGAGAGTTTTGAGATGTTAATGAGTTTTTCTCTACAAAATTTCCTATTCTTTTTGTTTGTAGTTAATGTGGGCTTAGTTATTTTTAATATTATTCCAGCATTCCCAATGGATGGTGGCCGTATTTTAAGAGCTTTATTAGCAATGAAAATGAGTAGGGTAAAAGCAACCCAAATAGCAGCTAATATAGGTCAGACTATTGCAGTTTTATTTTTATTAGTAGGGCTTTTGTATAATCCGTTTTTGATTTTAATTGCGCTTATTGTTTTTTTGGGAGCCTATGCCGAAAACCAAATGGTACAGCATTTGTCCATACTTAAAGGACATAGTGTAGAAGAAGCAATGCTTTTAAATATTACAACATTTAACCCTAAGGATTCTCTGGATATTGTAGTTAATAAATTAATATCCAGTACAGAAAATAGTTTTGTTGTTATGGAAAATGGCAAAATTAAAGGCGTATTACATCATCAGGATATTATAGATAATTCCAATAAAAATATATTGGTCGAAAACATCATGGACACCACTTTTAAGTCAGTTTGTAGTGAAGATAGTCTTGATAAAGTATATCGATTAACACACAGCGAAAAACACGCGTTTTTTCCTGTTTTAAAAAATGAAAAACTAGTGGGAGTTATTGATAGTATCAATTTAAATGAATACCTCCTATTACAAGAAAAATTAGCTTACTGATCATGAAATTATATACTACTACAATCCTTTTTTTAATAGTGTTGTTTTCTTGTTCAGATCACAAGGGGAAAATTCTTCCTATAGAAAGAAGTTTAACCGAATCTGTTTATTCTTCAGTGACGATTCAACCCGACAGCCTTTATCAATCTTATGCTATAGTTTCAGGTATTTTAGAAAGAAATTTAGTTGAAGAAGGTGATACGATATCCAAAGCAAAAGCAATCTTACAAATAATAAATAGCACACCTAAAATAAATGCTGAAAATGCAAAATTAGCATTGCATCTAGCTCAAGAAAATTTCAATGGAAACGCCACAATATTAGAAGGCATTAGAAATGAAATTGAAGCAGCTTCTTTAAAATATAAAAACGATTCTATAAACTATTTTAGGCAGAAAAACCTTTGGGAACAGAAAATAGGGTCTAAAATGCAGTATGATACCCAAAAATTAAATTATAAACTTTCCTCGAGCAATTTAAGGCTTTTACAAAGCAAATATAGCAGTACAAAAAATGAGCTTGAAACAAACGCTAAACAAGCCCTAAACAATTACCAAAGAGCATTAATTAATACCAAAGATTTTGTAGTAAAAAGCAAGATTAATGGCAAAGTATATGCTTTGTATAAAGAACCTGGAGAAATTGTAAATACCCAAGAACCTTTAGCTTCTATTGGGAGCGCCACACACTTTGTTATAGAAATGCTGGTTGATGAGGTTGATATAGTGCGTATTTCAGAACATCAAGAAGTCATCATTCAATTAGATGCTTATAATAGTGATGTTTTTATGGGAAAAGTGTCAAAAATCTATCCTAAAAAGGATGAACGCAATCAAACGTTTAAGGTAGAAGCTATTTTTAATGAAGCACCAAAAGTATTGTATCCTGGGCTTTCAGGTGAGGCTAATATCATAATTGATAAAAAGGAAAATGTGCTTACCATTCCTAAAACGTACCTAATTAATGATACAATGGTAAAAACAGAAGATGGGTTGGTTACTATAACGACTGGATTACAAAACCTAGAGTATATACAAGTACTATCCGGAATTACAAAAGATACATATCTCTATAAACCTGAGTGATGGTAAACTGGAGCGTCATACTACATATTGCCAAAACACATTTGCTAACAAAAATTAAGCAAACGGCTACAGCAGCACTTGGGGTTACTTTTGGTATTGGTGCCTATATTACATTGGTTTGTTTTATGACGGGCTTAAATAGTATGCTTGACGATTTAATTCTTAACCAAACACCTCATATTCATATTTATAATGAAATTGAACCATCCAAAAACCAACCTATAGCCCTTTATGATGATTTAAAACATAGTTTTAATGTGGTGCATTCTATTAAACCTAAGCTAAGCCAAAAGAAAATACATAATGCCTTACCAATTATAGATTATCTAAATGAAAATAGTAATGTAAAAGGCGCAATTCCACAGATAAAAACACAAATATTTTATATAGCAGGCTCCATAGAAATTGGTGGTAACTTAACAGGAATACATGTTCTGGACGAAGCCAGATTATTTAATCTTCAAAATTATATTGTGAAAGGTTCTCCAGAAGCATTGTATAATACCGATAATGGTATTTTACTAGGTGCTGGGGTTGCAAAAAAAATGTCCTTAGACATAGGAGATCGTGTACAAATAAGTACTATCAATGGCGATGTGTTTCCGCTTAAAATTGTCGGGTTGTACCAAAGTGGTATTGCGGATATTGATGCTATTCATAGTTTTGCAAATCTTAAAACAATACAACGCATTTTAGGAGAAGCTGAAAATTATATTACAGATATCAATGTGAAATTACATGACATAGATCAGGCCATACCGCTATCAAAAAAAATTGAGCAACAATTCAATTTAACCGCTATTGATATTAAAACAGCTAATGCACAATTTGAAACGGGCACCACCATTCGTAACCTTATTACTTACGCGGTTTCAATAACCTTGCTTATAGTTGCAGGCTTTGGTATATACAATATCTTAAATATGCTTATTTATGAAAAAATGAATGATATTGCCATTTTAAAAGCTACTGGATTTTCAGGTAAAGATGTGCAACTTATTTTTATGAGTCAAGCTATGATTATTGGATTTGTTGGCGGTGTTTTAGGTTTACTCATTGGCTTAGGTTTAGCAAACCTAATTAATACTATTCCATTTCAAACGGAAGCATTACCAACCGTAGAAACGTATCCTGTAAATATAAATCCATTGTTTTTTATCATAGGGTTTTCTTTTGCAATGTTTTCAACTTTTTTAGCAGGATATCTACCATCAAAAAAAGCAAAAAAAATAGATCCAGTAAGAATTATAAGAGGACAATAACATGAGTGTTGTATTAGAAGCAAAACATATTAACAAATACTTTAAAAAGCCAGTGCTATTTCATGTTTTAAGGGATATTAGTTTTCAAATTAAGAAGGGTGAATTTGCTTCCATTATGGGAAAATCTGGCTGCGGAAAATCCACCTTACTCTACATCCTTTCAACAATGGATACGGATTACGAAGGTCAACTTTTTTTAAATGATAAACTTATATCTAGACAAAACAGAGACCATCTTTCTTATATTAGAAATAAACATATTGGCTTTGTGTTTCAGTTTCATTATTTGCTATCCGAATTTTCAGTTTTAGAAAACGTGATGCTTCCAGCCAAAAAACTTGCTGAAAAAACAGTTCAAGAAATAGAACATGATGCCATTGAAAAATTAAAGATGTTAAACATTGAACATTTAGTAAAAAAACGAGCTTCTCAGGTTTCTGGTGGTGAAAAACAACGTATTGCTATTGCCAGAGCATTAATTAATAACCCTGATATTATAATGGGAGATGAGCCTACAGGCAACTTAGATAGCTACAACTCGGAAAATGTTTTTAATATCTTTAAGCAGTTGAGTTATGAAAAAGGTTTATCCCTTCTAGTTGTAACTCATGATAAAGACTTTGCCAATAAAACAGACCGCATTATACAAATGGCAGATGGTGAGATTATTACATAAACACATACGCTTGGGTAATCATAAGCTTAAATGATTTATATCATTTCGTATAGTCTTTCATGATATTAAATTGTGATTTAAAATGGGCTAAATGGCATTTATAGATTATTATAAAATATTAGGTGTTTCAAAAACTGTAAGCGAAGCCGAAATAAAAAAGGCTTACAGGAAATTGGCCCGTAAATACCATCCAGATTTAAATCCAAATGACAAAGTTGCCGAAAAGAAATTCAAGGAAATAAATGAAGCTAATGAAGTATTAAGCAATCCTGAAAATCGAAAAAAATATGATGCGTATGGCGAACATTGGCAACATGCAGAAGAGTTTGAAAAAGCGAAACAACAGAAAGGTTATCAACAAACTACAAGTGAACCGTTTGGAAGCTACTCAGAACAGGAGTTTTCAGATTTTTTTAGTAATATGTTTGGTGGTGCATCAACAAGAGGAAGTGGTAGACAAGTGAAATTTAGAGGACAAGATTTTAATGCAGAATTACAGCTTGACTTAAAAGAGGTTTATACCACGCATAAACGTAAACTTACCGTAAATAATAAGAACATTCGTATTACCATTCCAGCTGGTATTGAAAATGGGCAAATTATAAAAATTAAAGGTCATGGGGGAAAAGGACTTAACGGAGGCCCTAATGGCGATTTATATATTCAATTTTCAATTGTAAACCATTCAAAATTTAAAAGAGACAAAGATAATCTTCATGCAACTGTAGATTTAGATTTATATACAGCGCTTTTAGGCGGAGAACTTATGGTAGATACGTTTAACGGAAAGGTTAAACTTAATGTAAAACCAGAAACTCAAAATGGAACTAAGGTTAAACTTAAAGACAAAGGATTTCCTAAGTATAAAAAAGAAGGGCAATTTGGAGACTTGTATATCACATATCAAGTAAAAATTCCAACCAAGCTATCTAACAAAGAGAAAACAATGATTAAAGAATTACAAAAACTGCGTTAATAATGGAAGCACAAGATTTAATACCTGTAAAAGTAATTTGTAAACGTTATAACGTACCCAGTTCCTTTATAATCAATCTACAAGAATATCAGCTCATAGAAGTTTTAGTAGAAAAAGATAATTACTTTGTGCATATAACTCAAATAAAAAAAATCGAAAAATTAATACGCTTGCATTATGACTTAAATATAAATTTCGAAGGTGTAGATGCTATTAATAATTTATTGCAACAAGTAGAATATCTACAGCAAGAAATTATTTTTCTGCAAAATAAATTAAATCGTTATGAGTAAAAAAGTAATTTAAGGATGCTTACATTTAAAAACTTCAATATTGCTGATTGGTTTTCATTTTATCGCATATTAGCTGCCCCAATGTTAATTGCCTTAATCTGTTTAGACCAACGACTGGTTTTTTCGTGGTTTTTACTTATTAGTTACTCTACAGATGCTATTGATGGTTTTTTAGCAAGAAAACTAAAGATTACAAGCCCAAGAGGTTCCCAACTTGATTCTATAGGCGATCAAATTACATTTGCCATCGGATTAGTTGGGCTATTTTATTTTGAAAAAACATTTATACTAAAACATCTTATAATTATTGTCATTGCCTTTATGCCATACCTCGTCCAAATGATAATTGCATACTTAAAATATGGAAAGACTACTGCGTTTCATACTTATTTAGCTAAATTTTCTGCTGTTGTGCAAAGTGCATTTATTCTTTGGTCACTTTTCTTTAATCCAGAACAGGTTCTTTTTTACATAATGATTACAGTTGGCATATTAGAAACTGTAGAAGAAATAATACTTATTTTTCTATACGATAATTGGGTTTCTGATGTAAAGAGTATTTTTTTCGTGTATAGAGACAAAAGGCGACTAAAAAAGAAAGGATGAGACCGTTTTCATTATTTTCAATCGTTTTGCTTTGTGTAGCCATCCTTCTTGTAGATTTTCTAGCATTTTATTGGTTGAAGTCCATTACATCACTGCTTGATTTTTCAGTTTTAATAATTATTATTCATACACTGTTCTGGGTATTTACATTTGGTCTAATAGTATCCATTTTAATATTAAAAATCACTTTAGATGATATCCTTCCATCAAGAAAATATTTGCTTATTTCAAGGTTTTATGGACTTGCCATATTATCATTTATTCCTAAGCTTATTTTTGTAATTATAATTTCTGTTTGCTATTTCTCAAATTATTTATTCTCTGAAACACAATCTCTCATTATGGTTCCTGTTGTTGGCTTACTTTCAGGGTTCTTCCCTTTTTTTATTATTTTATATGGTGTTTTCATTGCTGCTCACAGATTTAAAATACATCATCATAGTATTAAGTTTTATAATTTACCTTATGCATTTAATAGTTTAAAAATTGTACAACTTTCAGATCTTCATCTAGGAAGCTTTAATTTTCGCTATGCTATAGTCGAGAAAGCAATAGAGAAAATTAATCTTCTAAAGCCTGACTATATTGTAATTACAGGAGATTTGGTAAACAATTACGCTTGGGAACTACGAGGTTGGGAAAACGTATTCAACAAATTAAAAGCTAAGGAAGGGAAGTTTGCTGTTTTAGGAAATCATGATTATGGCGATTATAGCAAATGGAATTCTCCTAAAGAAAAACAAGAAAATTTTGAAAAAATAAAGACTTTTTATAAAGAAATTGGTTTTCAATTGCTACTTAATACATCTAAACGTATTGCAAAAAAAAATGATAAAATTGCTATTATTGGTGTTGAAAATTGGAGCAAACAGCGTTTTAAACAATATGGAAATCTAAAAAAAGCCATAGAAAATGTAGAAGATATTTCATTTAAAATTTTGCTCTCACATGACCCAACACATTGGACAGAAGAAGTAATTGATAAAACCAATATAGCTTTAACACTTTCTGGACATACACATGGTATGCAAATGGCATTTCAATATAAAAATTTAAAATGGAGCCCTATACAATATAAGTTTAAACATTGGGCTGGTTTATACAAGCATAATCAGCAGTATCTATACGTTAATAGAGGATTGGGATGGTTAGGTTTTCCAGCAAGAATTGGGATGCGACCAGAGATAACATATATAGAATTACAATATAAAAATAAAAATTAATATGCTATTACTGACCAATATCATTTAAACTTAGCTAATAATAAAATACATTGAAAACACAATTAAATGTGTTTAATCATGTCTCTAAAAAAGAAAATAACAGCTATAATATTAATAATTGGTGTTTTACTTTTTTTTCTTGCATTATGGTACAAACATGAATATTCTATGAATAAAGTACAAGGCTATGATTTAAATGCACCTAGTTTAAGCACGAAACTTATAATAGCTACACAGGGCAGTGAATTCAAGGATAAGATAACTAATGATATTTTAGAAAAATATAGATCAGACTCAATATTTATTAAAATAATTGATGTTTCAATGTTGCAAAAAATTAATCCTAAAGATTATAACGCTGTTGTAGTTATGCACACCTGGGAGAATTGGAAACCACCAATTGAAGTAAAAGAGTTTATTAAGAGGACTAGAGACCATAAAGAAAAGATAATTGTTTTAACAACCTCAGGGGAGGGAAGTTATAAAATGGATGATGTTGATGCCATTACGGGCGAGTCAAAATTGGAAAGCACTACATCATATTCCAATAAAATTATTGAAAGGTTAAAGCCTTTACTGAAACATTAAAATTACAAATCATGATATCTAATATAGATAAAGACGAATGTCTTAAAATACTTAGCAACAATTATATAGGTCATTTAGCGTATGTATATAAAAATTCACCTTTTGTAATTCCTATTACGTATTATTTTAATAAAAATAAAATAACGGTTATAGGTTACACAGGTGAAGGTCATAAAACAAAAGCTTTACGATTAAATAAATCTGTTGCACTTGAAATAGCTGAGATAACAGCTGTAAATAATTGGCAATCTGTATTAGTACAAGGTACTTTTGAAGAACTAGAAGGTCCGGATGCAAAATATTTATTACATGAGTTTTCATTGGGGATCAAAAAACTTATCAAAGAAAAAGTGAATATGCAACTTCAGTTTATTCCTCAATTTTCTGGTAAAACTAATCCTCAATCTATACCAATAGTTTATCGCATAAACATTCAAGAAATAACTGGAAAGAGAAGAAAACCAAATACCACTTAAGTTTCATATACATAAACAGAAAGTATAGCTATTTGTTTTTTCGAGTTAATTTTTATCCAAGGATAAAAAGGTCAAGAATTCGTGTTAACTATAAAAAGAAAAAAACGACTAATTTTCCCATAACTGATGGTAATCATTGTATGGTTAAATTAATGTAGATAGTTTTAGTTTATATTAATCTTAAACATTTCAATCATGAAAAAATTAATGCTTAGTTTATTTTTATTGGGATTAACTACCCAAATTTTTGCTCAGGATCCTAAAATACTTCCTGAGGTTTTTATTGTTCATAATTACAAATATTTAAGTAGCGCAAACACAGGCGAAATTGCTATTCCTGTTAAAGAGTTACAAATAAAAGTAAGTGATTTTGATGTAAAAGAGCTGGATGTGTACGCTGATGAGCATGATTTGTATGATGTTTATTTCTTTATTCCAGAAGGAAAAGTATTAGCATCGTATGATAAAGATAGTAATTTATTAAGAACAGCAGAACGGTATAAAAATATTAATCTACCATCAACAGTATTGACTGCTGTTAAAAGACGTTTTCCTAATTGGTCCATATCAAAAAATTTATACTTGGTAAATTTTCATGAATCTGGTAATATGAAAAAACTTTATAAGCTTGTTCTTGAGAATGGTGAGCAACGAATCCGAGTAAAAGTTGATGAATATGGAGATTTTCTATAATATTTTATTTTAAAACTTACATATTTTGGCATAAAGTATTAGAACAATATTTTTAGACCTATTAATTGAAAAGCATTTTCAAATTTCTTGGAGATGCTTTTCTATTCTTCAAAATTCAGAAAAGTTTTAACTTGTTAACTACAAACGATTAACTATATAAACTTTTGCAATTCATACCCTAAACACTTAAATTATAAAAGGTAATCTGAAACTTAAATTATATCTCTGAATTATCTTGTTAATCACTTTTCTGGTTATTCTAAAATTTTACTATCCTAAAGAGGGTGAGTAACTTATGGCGATAAGTGCTATTAATAAACCTTCGTTTTTTTCAAAATCATAGTATTATTGTAGTTAAAAACCCCATAACAATTGAAAAATATTTTCAGTTTTTAGATTCCATTGTTAAAAAAATATGACAATGTAATATCCTATAAACTATACGAGCATTTATCAGTAAGAACTAATCCGTGGATTGTTGATATATTAAAAATACGGGTTATTATTTTATGAGGAAACGTTATTCCTTTATTTAATCGAAAAGAATTTCTTTATAACATTTGATTGAAACTATTCAAGATTCTGGTGTTGCAAAAAAATAGCGAAGTTGTACCCGTGTAGATGTCAAAGGCTAATGGCCAACAATGACTTAAGCTTTTTTTACTTTTTGGTAAAGTGCCGTATTCAAAACTATGAACCATAGAATAAAAAATAGAAAAGTGATCTTTTGAATTCTAGGTAAGGATTCAATATAAAGTTCTGTTTCATAAATATAATAGTTCAAGCAAAATATGATAAGGCAAAATAAACCAAGCCCTGAAACTTTATAGCGTTTGGCCTTGTAGAGTTCAATACATGCTGTAATAATGGCTACAATACCAAAAACACCTGCAATTCTTAAGATAATATCATGGATTCCAGATGCTAGAAATACTGTAATACCTATTGATAGAAATCCAGAAAACTTCATGGTTTTAAGATTAAAACTTTTTTTAACACACAAATAAGGTAAGAAATACCAAATCATTAAAATACTTGAGCAGAGTACACCAAGAGAAAAACGCGCATAATGCTTCGCCGTATTTGGCATACCGTTTATAGCATTATCGTCCAGAAGATCACATAGATAATTATGGCGAATACTAAAACCAGCATAATCGGTAAAATTCCAAGATCCTCCAGGGTAATGTATTGCCGCTAAAATATATAATAACACAAATAATCCCATACCTATAAAAGGCAAAAGCATTATATAAGATTTTAGAAAACCAGTTTTTGCTTTCATAATATACTGAGAATATAGAAAATACTTTCTTGATAACTATCGTCTATGAGTTAGAACAATTATTATGAATTGGCCAATACTTCAATAATTGATTTACATCCCCCTCTTTTCAAATAATTGGTATGGTCTTTCAAATTCCCAAAATGCTGTCCACAAATATCACGACATAGTATTTTATTTTCTGTTAACTTATTAAAAGCCTTCAGCATTCCTTTAGCAGTTATATTATTAAAATAAGGTGGGTTTTTATCAGGGTTTTCTCTACACCAATCCAACATCTTCTTCCAAATAGCAGCACTTAAAGCACCACAAGCACCACCACTTAAACCTAGTCCACCTGCATAACCCGCCACCATAACTATTTCTTCCTTGCTACCTTCCATGAACCTTAAAACTTCTGAAGCACAACTTAAGGGCTTTTCTTTAACTTTTGTACTTTCCGATAAACTTTCATAAGCTACGTCAATAGCTTCAGGAGCCCATTGTTCAGCTAGATTAAAACAATGACTGTTGTTCATACCTTGGAGTGTAATTTTTAACATAAATTTGGTCATTCCTATAATACTAGTTAGATCATAACCAATTATTTCTTTACAATTTTTTGCCCCAGATTGCTTTACAAAAGATTTTAAAATATTTTGAGTAGCAGAAATGGCAACAGTAATAGCTTGGTCTTGATTCTTATATTTTCTAAACGATTCTGCTCCTACAGCTAAAGCTGCACCCCAAAGCATGCCACATTGATGACCTTGATTTAAAATACCTCCAGCCAGAGGGTTTAAGGCACGTTCTTCATGTTCCTTGATGTGTCCAAATTCCCTATCTAAAATATGAGCAAAGGTTCTAGAACAAGTACCACAATTTCTAAAAATAGCTTTTGCATCATTATTTTGTTTTATAGAAGTGATCATTATATCTATAATTAAGTTTTTAAGCCTAAAACGATTAATTAGTTAATATTATCAAGGTATTTAATTCGATTTTATGACCAAATGATATATATCATAATACAAAACCTCCACATCTAAAACTCATAGACTGGACCAAACAACAACAAAAACACAAAGGCTGGCATCTACTCTATGCAGATCAGTGCCCTTGGCACGAAAAATCGGTTGAAGCCATGCTAAATGTTGCTATGAATGCTGGTGTAGATTTAAAAGTAACCAAAATAGAAACAGCAGAAGAGGCTAAAAATGCACCATCTGGGTTTGGGGTTTTTAACCTTTTACATGATGGTAAGTTATTGGAAGATTATTATTTAAGTGCTACACGATTTAAAAATATTATAAAGGCAGAACTTAATTTATAAGTTTTAATTTAGGTTAAAATGTATTAATTAAAAAATAATTGCACTGACCAATATCATTGTACCATTACAATATTTCTAGTTCCTTTAAACAAAGATTATATAATGATTTTATGGATTGTTTTATTAATCCTGTTTGGGTTACTGACTTATCTTTTGTTAACACCAGTATCATTGTTTATAGATACTAGGGCAGATAAGTATTTTATTCAACAAAAGGGTATTGTAAAGGCATCCGTTTTAGGAGACAAAAAGAAGGTGTTAAAAGTTAATATAAAAGTACTTTTTCTAAAATTTCACTTTTACCCATTACATAGTAAACGAGATAAATCAATACCTAAAATCAAAACAAAAACCAAGCATAAAAAAAGAAAGTTTTTGTCTTTTAAAACAGGCCTAAAGCTGATAAAGTCATTTAAGGTTAAAAGATTTTGGATAGATATTGATACTGGAGATTGTATAGCAAATGCAAAGCTATATCCCGTATTCGCTTTTTTAAATTATAGCATAGGAGGCTTTAATATTAATTTTCAAGACAGAAATCAATTGGTCTTGCACATAGAAGGTAAACCAATTCATATAATTAAATCATTTATTAACTTTTAAAAACAAAACGTTATGGAATTACATTTTGAAGAATTATTAGGAAAAATAACAGATTTTATAAAATCTGAAGCAAAAACAGAAACCGTTATTGGTGAGCAGTTCGAACTTGGAGAATTTAAATGTGTACCTGTTATTAAAGTAGGTATGGGTTTTGGTTCTGGAGGAGGCGAAGGAACAGAAGCTAAAGGCAAACATGGCGAAGGTATGGGAGCTGGAGCAGGAGTAGGTATAGAACCCATTGGTTTCTTGGTAACTAAAGAAGATGAAATATCTTTTTTACAAGCAGGGAAAACCAAAGGTTTAGCCGCTGTCTTTGAAAAAATACCCGACCTTATCGAAACCATTGCCAAAAGTAGAAAAGAACCAGAAGTAACGGCTTAAATTAAAGCATAAACCTGCAAGGTTTTTTATTCTTGCAGGTTTTGTTTTTATATGGCATTATTAACATAAAATGATATTCAATAAAGTAAATGATGAGCACCTATTTTAAGTGCCACAGAAATGATGAAACGACTTATGACAAGCTATATATTAAAAGCTCTAGTAGCATTTCAAGGCTTCAGTGCTATTCCTTTTGGTTTTCTACTAATTGTCGATCCATCGGGTGAAAATTTAGGTTTTACGATGAATATGCTAAAGGGGTCTCCTTTTACCAGTTTTTTAATTCCTGGGTTGTTTTTGTTTCTGATGCTTGGATTGTTTCCTCTGTTTGTTTTTTACGGATTAATAACAAAAAAGAATTTTGGATTGTTAGAAAAGTTTAATTGTTATAAAAACTATCATTGGTCATGGACGTTTTCGCATTTTTTCGGGCTACTCCTAGTTTTATGGATTAATATGCAATTAGTGTTTGGTATTGGTTTTCATATCTTTCATTTCGTTTATTCAATATTAGGCCTATTAATTGTTTTTCTTGTTCATTTACCTTTGGTAAAAGAAAACTACAGAATATATCAAAAAACTTAATTTTAACCTTATTAAATGATTAAGAATATAAATGACATTATAGCGCTATTATGATTAGGATTTTAAATGAAACGAAAAGTAAACATGTACTTACCAATAATTATATTGGTTATTTGGGTTATATCTATAAAAACGAACCTTTTATAGCTCCGATTACCTATTACTATAATCCAGAGAAAAATATCATTATTGGATATTCCGACGAAGGCCACAAAACTATAGCTATGCGAAAACACAATAAAGTGTGTTTAGAAGTAGCCGAAATCGATTCTATTAACCATTGGGAATCGGCTCAAGCGCATGGCACCATTAAAGAAGTATTTGGTAGTGCATCAAAAGCTTATCTTCATGAATTTTCTTTAGGCATTAAGCACCTTATTACCAGAAAAGAGAAGAGAAATTTAAGCTTCATCAGTGAATTTTCAAGTAAAATATCTAAAGGTGAAACTCCTATTGTATTTATTATTGATGTGTTAAGTATCACTGGACGAATGAGACGTCACTAAAAGGTTCTATCATTTTCTTTTTTAGCTTCTTTTTTTTCTAATTTTCTAAAATACCTACGTGTTAAAAAGTTATGCTTTAGGGCTTCCATATTTTGATTGAATTTATCTGTACCTTCATTTATATTTTTGAGTGTAGATTTTAAACTATTTACTAAGGAGGTATCTTTTACCAAATAGTTAAAAGTACCATCGCTTGAATTAAAATCATTGACCACAGTATCTATATTACTAACAATACTTTCAATTTTTATGCCAGATGATTCTAAACTGTATACAATATTTTTAAGTTTTTTTCCTGATATGCTATCATTTATTAGCATGCCTAAAACCGTATTATCATCTGTCTTTAAATCTGTAATAATTTGATTTAATTCATCTATAGATTTTGAAGCACCCCTTATGGTTGTTTTTAAATGGGTTATAGATTGTCTCAAATCTTTTGCCATAACAGTATCATTTAATAATACGCCCAAAGTGCCTTTGCCTTCTGTCATGGCGTGTGTAATTTTAAGTAGGTCTGAAGTTAAAATAGCCGCATTTTCAGAGCTAACACTTAGGGTGCTTAAAATATCATCGGCACCAATTTTACTAAATGATTCTATAACATTTCCATCTGTAATTGGTAATTTTCCATTTTTACCAGGAACAATATTTACAATCATATTGCCCACCAAACCATCAGAACCTATGGTGGCTATCGCATCTTTTTTTATATGCTTTATTATTTTTTCATCAATATTCATATTCACTTTTATGGTGGAATCATTAACCATAATAATGTCTCTAACCGTTCCAATGTTTATTCCAGAATAACGTACATTATTTCCTTTTTGTAAGCCATTTACATTTTGAAAAAAGGAACTTATAGTGAATGTTTTTTTAAACATGTCTTGCCGTTGACCAATAAGATAGACACCTGCTACAAATAGAATGGTTCCTATGATAACAAAACTGCCTAATCGTAATTTCTGTGAGTTTGTATTTTTCATCTTTTCAAAATTTCTATTTAAATAGTTCCTATTGTTTAAAAAAGGCTTTAATTTTTGGGTCTTTTGAAGTGGATAATTCTTTAAATGTACCAACGGTATAATCAATACCACCAATAAGCAATATCATTCTATCTGAAATAACACGTGCGCAATCCACATCATGAGTTATAATTAATGATGAGGTGTTATATTTTCTTTGTATCTCCTGCATTAAGATGATTATTTCTTTTGCAGTTATCGGATCTAAACCACTAGTAGGTTCATCATATAATATAATTTTAGGTTGTAAAATAAGTGTTCTAGCCAAAGCAATTCGCCGTTTCATACCCCCAGATAATTCTGCAGGCATTAAGTCGATAGCACTTACAAGCCCAACATTTTCTAAGGCTTCAATAACCAAGTTTTCTGTATCCATATTGTTGCCAAATTTCTTAGTATGTCGCCTTAGCGGAAATTCTAAATTCTCTCTAACGGTCATAGAATCGTACAAAGCACTACCTTGAAATAAAAACCCAATATCTGCTCGTAAAATATCTAATGCTTCCTGATTTAATTTTGTTATATCGTTACCCATTACAGTAATAGAACCGCTATCAGCTTCCATTAAACCCACCAAACATTTTATCATTACCGATTTTCCAGAACCCGATTTCCCCATGATTACTAGGTTTTCTCCTTGATGAAGCTGCATATTAAATCCGTTAAGCACATGGTTATCGCCAAAGCCTTTGTATAGGTCTTTGATTTCTAGAACTATGTTCTGATTTGCTATGTTTTTTTTGTTCATCATAAGTCGTAAAAAATATCTGTTACAAAAACCGCAATAAAATCTATAATAAACAATAGTAATGAGGTGAATACCACCGCAGAATTTGCGGCTTTACCAACGCCAGCAGTACCTTTCTTGCAGTAGTAGCCTTTAAAACAGCCAACAAGACCAATAGCTAAACCAAAAAAGAAGGATTTGATAGTTGCGGGTATAATATCTCCAAACTCTAAAGCATTAAAAACCTGATTAAAATACAACGTAAAGGAGACATTGCCTTTTACATTTTCAACAAGAAAAGAACCAAATAATGCAACGGCATCACCAATAATTACCAATAGAGGTAACATTAAGGTAACCGCCAAAACACGTGTTACAACCAAGTATTTAAATGGGTTTGTTCCAGAAACTTCCATAGCATCAATTTGTTCTGTTACACGCATGGAACCTAATTCTGCTCCAATACCAGAGCCTATTCTTCCTGCACAAACCAAAGCCGTTATAATTGGGCCAATTTCCCTTACAATGGATATGCCAACCATAGAGGGCATCCAAGATACCGCGCCAAACTCCATTAAGGTAGGGCGTGTTTGTAAGGTTAATACCAAGCCAATAATAAAACCTGTAATGCCTACCAATAATAGTGACCGGTTTCCCATATTATAGCATTGCCGTAAGAACTCCTTAAATTCAAAAGGACGTTTAAAGGCATCTTTGAAAAATCGTGAAGTGAAGTATGAAAGCGCTCCAATTTCAGTTAAAAACGAATGCAATTTGCTTTTTATGTTGTTTAAAATGAACATAATCAACTAGCAAGGTATAGGAATATGACTTATTGTGAAATGATATAAATCATCTGGTTAGACTGATATAAATCATTTCAATTACGCTTATTGATACATAATTTTAAGCTTAATTAGCCTTTAATAATTTATGAAAATTGGTTTAGTATTATCTGGAGGAGGTATACGAGGTGTTGCTCATATAGGCGTTATAAAAGCTTTAGAAGAACATCAAATTTTCCCTACTCATATTTCAGGTTCTAGTGCAGGTGCGATAGTAGGAGCACTATATGCTTATGGTTATAATTGGAAAGCTATTATGCGGTTTTTTGAAAACATTCAAATACTAAACATTAAAAAGTATGCGATTGGTAAACCAGGTTTTATAGATGCCGAAAAGTTTTATCCAGAGTTTAAAAACTATTTAAAAGAAGATAGTTTTGGTATACTTCAAAAGGCATTAACCATCACAGCAACAGATATTTTAAGAGGTAACCTTAAAACGTTTAGCTCTGGTAAATTAATAAAGCCTTTATTGGCTTCTGCAGCAATTCCAGGTGTATTTGCTCCCGTTGAAATTGAAGGTTCTTACTATGTAGATGGTGGTACTTTAAATAATTTTCCCATTGAGCCTTTACAATCTCATTGCGATGCCATAATTGGAAGTTATGCCAATTGGGTAGATACTATTTCAATAGAAGATTTAAAACACTCACACTATGTCATTGAAAGGGCTTTTAAATTAAGGTCTCTTAGAGATGATTATATTAAATTTAAGACTTGTGATTTGATAATTGCACCTAAAGCGTTAAGCAAGTTTAGCACGTTTGACAAAAAACATCTTATTGAGATATTTAACATTGGTTATAGTGCCACTAAAGAAGCACTTACCAAAAGTACTCTACTTAAATTAAAACATCCTCTTAAAGAAACTAGCTGAAAATGATGAATATCATTAATAAAACTTTAAAAAATTAGAATCATAAAAATAGAACAAATCTTAAATAAATTATGAAAAATAAAAGAACAAGTAAATTTTGTCAAAGTTGTGGTATGCCCATGAAGAAGGACCCACAACAAGGTGGGTTTAATAAAAACGGAACCAAAAGTGCTGATTATTGCAGTTATTGTTATGTAGATGGCGAATTCACATTTAAAGGTACTACAAAAGAAATGCAAGCTTTTTGTAAACAGAAAATGATTGAACAAGGTTCTCCTAAATTTTTAGCTTGGTTATTTACCAGAAGTATACCAAGATTATCACGCTGGAGAATGAAACCTCGCTAAGAGTATTGGAGCTTTATTGAGCCAATATAAGTTCCCTGATCTTTATTTACCTTTATTTGATACTAGAAGTTTCTATGAAATCAACGCTCTATATCCAAAATTTAAAGTGTAAAGGTTGCGGAATAACCATTAAAGAAAAGCTCTCGAAGTTTAATAAAATCTGTAATGTTTCTGTTGATACTCAACACACTTTAGTAAAATTTGAATGCGCCTCTAAAAACGATGTTGAGTACGTGAAAAAGTGCCTTTCAAAAATTGGGTATCCACCGTATGGTGAAAAAAATGATTTTCTTAAAAAAGCAAACTCTTTCGTGAGTTGTGCTATTGGAAAAACTCATAAACAAATCTAAAAACATAAAAATGGAACCTATACAATAACGCATCTTACCCATGCTATGTATAGGTAATAAAGCTCTAGGTTTTAAAAGGAAGTTTAAAAAAACTAATATTTTAAATTAGAAAGAATGATAAAACTAAGTCAGATAATTTCTTTGTTCATTATATTTTTAATTGTATTGAAGCTTTACTGCCCTAAAGATGATGATTTTAAAGGGCTATCGTTTAATGTCATCAATAGTAAAGATTCTTGTAATAGTAACACAATACACACTATTAAATTAAAAAAGGATATTACAATTGCCGAATATTTCCCGTTTTTAGACTCTATTGTTGAAAAGTACGATTCTTTAACGTCCTATCCTTTAAACGAACATCTTTTGGTAAGAGCCAACTCTTGGATAATCGACACGCTTAAAAACACCGATTATTACAAAATGAAAGCGAGGGACTCCTTTGTATATAATCAAAAGAAATTGATTGCACTACAAAAAGACGCCTTTTTAATTTTACCCGATTCTATTTTAGCCAATAACATTCTAGAATCTTTTAAAAAAACAAGTATTGATGTAAATATTCCAGAGTTTAAACTTAGGGTTTTTGAGGATTCTATTTTACATTATGAGTTTGCTGTTCGTGTTGGAAGAAACGAAAAGAAATATCTTAAAATGGCGGACAGGATAATGGATTTAAAAACCAAAACGGGTAACGGCATTATTGTTAACCATGTGAAGGATCCAGATTATTACAACCCCGTAAATGGGAAGCAATATTTTGTAACCAAAAGGGACGATGAAAAAATCACCAAATTACCACAAATCCCTTTTATTGAAACTAAAATAAATGGTGTTAGAAATGGTCAACTTATACATCCTACCACAAACCCAGAAACATTAAGCAAACCGTATTCCAACGGCTGTATTGGCACAAAAGAAGGTGATGCTTGGGTAATTTATTACTATGCGCCAATAGGCACTAAAATTAATATAAAGTATGATTTAAATAGTTTTGATAATCAAGGTAATACCGTTATTTTAAAAGATATTTACAACTATAAATAAGAAAATTTATTGTTTTTTAAAGAGAAGTTAATTCGTTTTCTGTTTCGCTATTTTTGCTCCAACAATCTAAATTATAAATAGTAGTTTCTGCAATATTTGTAAGTGCTTCTTCTGTTAAAAAGGCATGATGTCCAGTAATTAACACATTAGGCAAAGCATTTAATTTTATAAGGATATCGTCCTTAGGAATATTTAATGATAAATCCCTAAAAAACAAAGACTTTTCATGTTCATAAACATCCATTCCTAAAGCTGCAATTGATTTATTTTCTAATGCTTTTATTATATCAATGGTTTTAATAACGGCGCCTCTAGCTGTATTTATTATCACAACGTGCACTTTCATTAAATCTAATAATTCTTTATTTATTAAATGATATGTTTCAGTATTTAGAGGCACGTGTAACGACAGAATATCAGATGTTTTACAAAGTGTTTTTAAGGAAACATATTCAACATTAAAATCGTCTATCAAATTTTGATTTTTTTCTATATCAAATGCCAATAATTTACACCCAAAACCATGCATAATTTTTGTAAAAACAGAGCCTATTTTACCCGTACCCATAATGCCCACAGTTTTGTTATTCAAATCAAAACCAATCAAATTATTTATATCAAAGTTAAACTGTTTTACTCTTGAATTGGATACTATCAATTTTCGGTTAAGAGCTAACAATAAGCTTACTGCATGTTCTGCAATGGCATAAGGGGAATATTCAGGAACATTGGCAACTTTTAGCTTTAGCCTTTTGGCTGTATTTAAATTAACATTGTCGTAACCTACTGATCGTAATGTAATGTATTTAACTCCAAACGCTTCTAGTTTTTCTATAACGATATCTGAAGCATTGTCTGAAGACATTATAGAAATAGCAGCAAAACCAACTGCCTTTATTGCTGTTTCAGAAGACAAGGCGTCTTCAGTAAATATTAGTTTATGCCTTTTTTTATTTGCGGTTTCTAAATAAGAAACATCAAATTCCCTAGCACTATAAACAAGAACTTTCATATTAATGCATTATGTTATTTAACCAGAGTAAGTTATTTGAACGGTAAGAGCTTTACCATGATATATATCAGTTCAAAATAATACATCTGTTATCACTATATAGAAAAGCTAATCTGATATATATCATTGTCAAAAACCTGAGTATGGGATAGTTTTATAAATAACCACTTCAATCACTATAAAACTTTAAAAACATGAAAGGATTAGAAAAATATGGTATTCTATTAAGCCCCACAGAACATACTTTTGAAAATAATGGCACCTTCAATCCAGGGATATACCAAGAAGGTGATACTGTACATATACTTTATAGAGCTGTACAAGATGGTAATTTTTCTACAATAGGCTATGCAAAAACTAATGGCGGTCCTTGTAAAATAGAAGAAAGGTATAACTACCCTATTATAACACGTGAATTGGAATGTGAAAAACATGGTGTTGAAGATGCCCGAATAGCCAAAATTGATGATACGTATTACGTGTTATATACCGCTTACGATGGGGTAAACACGTTGGGAGCAATGGCAACATCAAAAGATTTAATTCATTTTGAAAAGCACGGTATTGTAACACCTGAGCTTAATTATCAAGAATATGAAAAACTAGTAAAGTGCTGTGACAAAAAAGGACTGAATCCAAAATACCACCATTATTACAGATTATTTGCAGAAATAGGATTGGTAGATGAAAAATCACGGCTTTTAAGAGATAAAGATATTGTGCTTTTTCCAAGAAAGATAAACGGAAAATTTGCTATGCTACACCGTATATGGCCAGGGATACAAATTGTTTATTTTGATGATTGGAAAGACCTAACAAAAAGTTTTTGGGAAGAATATGTCAAGAATTTAACAGATTATATTGTTCTGGATCCAAAAGGAATTTTCGAAGTCAATTACATTGGTGCTGGCGGTCCACCTATAGAAACTGAAGATGGCTGGTTATTAATATATCATGGTGTTCAGGAGACAACAAGAGGTCGGACATATCACGCTAAAGCAGCACTATTACAGATAGATAGACCAGAAATAGAGATTTCAAGGTTGCCATATCCGCTATTTTCCCCAACAAAAAAATGGGAAAAGCATGGTATTGTAGATAATGTGGTTTTTCCAACAGGACATGCCTTGTTTGGTGATGACTTATATGTCTATTATGGAGCTGCCGATATGTATACTGGTGTCATTAAGATGAGTTTAAAAAAACTATTGATGGAATTAAGAAAACAACCCTAAATAAGAACTCTTATGAAATTTCTAGAACGCGGAATAAAAATGCTATTAGTAGGGACATACCCACCTAGAAAATGTGGTATAGCTACATTTTCTAATGATACGGTTAATGCCATACAACATATGTTTGGTGAAACCATTCCTATTGAAGTTTGTGCCCTGCAGAATGATGAAAAACATCTTGCTTATGGAGAAGAGGTGTCTTATATACTACAAACGGATCGTTTAGAAAATTACCGATTGATGGCCGATGTTATAAATGAAAGAGATGATATTGGTATGGTATGTATTCAGCATGAGTTTGGCTTGTTTGGTGGTCTCTATGGCGATTATTTATTAGCTTTTTTATTGGCTTTGAATAAGCCCGTGGTTACCGTATTTCATACCGTATTGCCAAATCCGGATGTAAAACGATTAAAGATTATAAAAAGCATAGAAACACTTTCCGATCGTTTAATTGTACTCACAAAAAAATCTAAAAACATACTTATAGAAGATTACAAGTGTTCACAAAACAAAATTGAAGTGATTCCTCACGGAACACATATTGTGCTTTGGGAACAAAAAAAAGTTCTAAAACAAAAGTATTCGTATTCAGATACCATCGTATTGTCAAATTTTGGATTATTAAGTGAAAATAAAAATATAGAAATAGCCTTATACGCACTAAAGGACGTTGTGAAAAAACATCCCAATGTTGTGTATTTAATTATTGGTAAAACACATCCAGAAGTAATTAAAAATGAAGGTGAAACCTACCGGGAACATCTCACGAAATTAACGAGCGATTTAGGATTGCTAAACCATGTAAAATTCATAAATAAATATTTACCGTTAAACAAGTTACTAGAATATTTAACCCTGTCCGATATCTATTTATTTACATCCAAAGATCCTAATCAAGCGGTAAGTGGAACATTAGCTTATGCTTTAAGTTGCGGTTGTGCGGTTATTTCAAACCCTATCCCACATGCTATTGAAACTCTAAAGAATGATAATGGAGTATTGTTAAACACTTTTGGAGACCATAAAGCATTTAGTAAAAACATTATAGAACTTATAGAAGATGGCAACAAGCGCCAGACCATTGCAAAGAATGCTTTTTCAGCGATTCGTTCAACTACATGGGAAAACGCCGCTATAAAATATGGACTGCTTTTTGGTAAGTTGACAGAGCGTATTGAAGATCTACGTTTTAAACTGCCGCCAATACAACTCAATCATATTAAAAAACTAACAACTAATCATGGCATACTGCAGTTTTCAAACTTTAGTCAACCCGATCCCAATTCCGGATATACATTAGATGATAATGCAAGAGCCTTGATTAATATGGTCATGTATTACAGTCTATACCGAAAAAGATCGGTGCTTAAATATGTACATATTTATTTAAGTTTTATGGAACGCATCCAACGTAAAAGTGGTTGGTTTGATAATTATATGGATTATGAACTTCAGTTAACAAAAAAAAATAAAACCATCAATTTAGAAGACGCAAACGGTAGGGCTGTTTGGAGTTTAGGTTATGTTATTTCCCATAAAGATATTTTACCACCTGCACTTATTACCCGTGCTAAAAGGTGCTGGGACAACATACAAGATAAAATAGAAGGTATTAGCTCTCCTAGAGCTATGGCATATACTATTAAAGGTTTGTACCATTACTTTTCGGAGTATTCCGATAATCATATAAAAATACAAATAATAAATTTTGCTAATAAATTATTGGAACATTATAAGGTGAATTCTGAAGACGAGTGGCAGTGGTACGAGAATTATATGACCTATGCCAATAATATATTACCAGAAGCCATGATGTATAGCTATTTGGTAACCAATAACAAAGATTATAAAAAAATAGCTTTAATTACTTTCGATTTCTTGTTATCTCAGTATTTTATGAAACGACAAATTAAAGTGATTTCAAATCGAGGATGGTTTAAAAAGAAAAATGAACGAGAGTTTTATGGAGAGCAGCCTATTGAAGTAGTAACGACAATAATAGCTTTGGATTTATTTTATGATGTCACTAAAAAAAGGGCGTATAAAAATCAATTAGAATTGGCGTTTAGTTGGTTTTTGGGAAATAATCACCTTCATCAAATTATGTACAATCCTGAAAATGGTGCATCTTATGATGGTTTAGAAGATGTACATGTAAACATAAATCAAGGTGCAGAATCTACGTTGTGCTTCTTTAAAGCACAAATGATTATGGATAAATACGCCAGAAAAATGACAACATTTAGAGCCAATAAAATAAAATCTGATAGACAGCTAAATACAATTTTTTCCACGAATGAATAATTATATAAGTCAACTCTCATTTTGTGGAAAAGCAAAGCCTACGTGATAACTATAGGAAGACGTATGAGCCATTAAGAATAGATTATTTCTGGTATTTAGTCAGAATAATATTTTTTAAAATTTAAACAACAATATAACTGGTCATGAATCACTCCAAACATTTCAACTTGTCAATAAAAAATTCTTTATAATCGATGTTTGTAATTTCTTGCGAATATTTTGTGCCTCTTAGAACTATAGATTTGATAGGTGATTTTTTTAAACTTACAATTTGCGAATTGGATAAATTACCTTTAAACCTAAACATATTACAGTCGATATCCCAGGAATGAAAAAACGAAATAGTTTGATTGTTTTCTAGGGTAACTTTTACAGAAGACCTATTGCCAGGAAGATAAGTAGCACAGCCTAAATCTCCAGTGAAATTGAAAAAAATATTTGCTTTTCGACCTTGTTTATATAATTCTACAGTTAAATTTTTATTAAGTGAATACGGTTCAGTTCTGATGGTCGTAATGTTGTAAAACTTATCATATTCATTGATTTGATAATGGCATGTCGAACGAAATACTAGTCTTTCTTCTTCTTTAGTTTTAGCGATATTATCGTTATTTTTAGCGTCATTTAAAAGTGTGGCTTTTGCAATAGAATCTTTTCTTTTCAATTCGTTTAACTCTTTTCTTTCTTTTTCTACAAGCTTTGCAATGGAATCACTTTTTCGTCTTAACTCCAGTAATTCTTTTCGTTCACGTGCTCTAACGTCAACAATAGAATCATATTTTCTTTTTTCAATGAGTCGCTTTTGTTCTAAATCTTCTGTTTGGCTTATGGCATGATTCTTTTTTGTTTTTGTTGCTTTTTTGTCTTGTATTTTAACTTTAGCAACAGAATCGTTTCTTTTTTTAAGTAATTCTAGTGTCTTTTTTTGTTCCGTTTCCATTTTGGTAATGGAATCCTTCTTTCTTCGTTCTGCTAATACGTTTTCTTGCGCGTTAACTTTAGCAACAGAATCGTTTCTTTTTCTTAGTAATTCTAGTGCCTTTTTTTGTTTCATTTCCATTTTGGTAATGGAATCTTTCTTTCTTTGCTCAGCTAATACGTTTTCTTGCGCGTTAACTTTAGCAACAGAATCGTTTCTTTTTCTTAGTAATTCTAGTGCCTTTTTTTGTTTCATTTCCATTTTGGCAATAGAATCCTTCTTTCTTTGTTCTGCTAATACGTTTTCTTGCACGTTAACTTTAGCAACAGAATCGTTTCTTTTCCTTAGTAATTCTAGTGCCTTTTTTTGTTCCATTTCCATTTTGGTAATGGAATCCTTCTTTCTTTGTTGCGCTAACATTTTTTCTTGCACCTTGACTTTAGCAACAGAATCGTTTCTTTTCCTTAGTAATTCTAGTGCCTTTTTTTGTGATTCTTTTATAGAATTAATAGAGTCAATACTTCTTTTTTCTATTAATGCTATGCGCTCCGTTTCTTTTGCTTTAGCGATACGTACTATAGCTTTTTCTTTTTCGATTTTTATAACTTTATTGATAGAGTCTTTTTTTCGTTTTTCGTTTAATTCCTTTAGTTTAGCATCTCTTAGTTTAGCTATAGAATCGTTTATTTTTTTTGTAGCCATCTCTTTAAGTTTTGCTGCTTTGGCCTTAACAATAGAGTCAACTCTTCTTTTCTCAATTAAAGCTAAGCGCTCTAGGGTTTTAGCTTTGGCAATGGAATCATTTCTTTTTCGTTCCGCTATGGTTTTGAGCTCCGCTGCTTTAACCTTAGTAATGGCATCTTCTTTGGCTTGAGCAATACGTTGTATACGTTCTTTTTCTTTGACTTTCGTTATGGAATCGTTTCGCTTTTTTGCTAATAAGTTTCTTTTAGTGTCTGCTTCAATGTTAGCTATAGAATCCAAACGTTTTTGCTCAATTAAGTCAAATTTTTCTTGAGATTGATTCGCTATGGCTTCTGCTTTTTCCTTTTTTTGTAACCGTTCTTGAATAGCTTTTTCGCGTTGCTTTTCTTCATGATCAAAATAGAGATCCATCATTTGTTCATTCACAAATAAATACTGATCCTTAACAAAGCCAACTAAATTGTTGTATTTGACCTTATATGTATAATGACCAACAAAGGCTGTTACAATACATTTTTGATTTTCTTTAAATTCAGCAAGGGTTTCTGATGACTTCGCTTCTGTTTGGTATAAATTACCATCTTGAGAAAACTTAGTGGAAATATTGACTTCTTGTGCAAAGCCAAATATAGTAAAGCTCAGAAGTAGTAATAATGGATAAATATGTTTAACCATAGGTATTCGATTTGTTGGGCTTTTGTAATAATTACTATAAATGTAATGCACAGATAATTCAAAACACAAAAATTCAGCCGAAATGCTAATTTTAGTCTATTAACCTAACGTGTTTTTAGTTACAAACCACCTCCAGGCAATAATGGCCATCTGAAATTTAGTGGCTTTGGCTAAATCTAATTGTTTTTTAGAATAACTAGGTAAGATGGTTTTATTAACCTTAGCTAAAAATTTAAATACTTGCTTTTTCATCTGTGTAATTAACTCTATTAAAGCAAAAATAATAAAACTTATTCTAGACTAAGTTTTATTTTGTTTTTGATTTTAGATATATGATATAATAAATAATATTAAATCAATTACAAGTTTGGCAAGTGTTATCATATTTTTAAGTTTTAAAGGTTAATAAACAGGTTAATTATATCAATGTTTTTTGAAGATATGGTTTTACGGATATGCCAACCAAACGTTTTTATAAAAATCGATGAATTTGAATATGGATTTGTAAGTATAAAAACAAAAATGGTTTTAATATTTATGTGACGATCTTGATATAGGTTATTAATTTAAATTTAAATAGATAAATTAGTTATGAATTGATATATTTATAGGGCTTTTTTTAATGGTTTTTTATAAACCAAGGGCTATATCATTATAAAAATGATGTTTTTTTATATTTCATCTTGATTTTTATTTTTTCACTAAGAACTAAGAACTAAGAACTAAGAACTAAGAACTAAGAACTAAAAACTAAATCAATAATCGCAATTCATTAATTGTTATATTATCTTCGCAAAAAATAGTTTCTATGAGTTTACTTTGGGTTGTCCTTGGCTTTATATTATTAGTTGTGGGCGGGGAGTTTTTAGTCCGTTCGTCTGTTGCCTTGTCATTTAAGTTTAGTATATCTAAAATGGTTATTGGTATGACGGTGGTATCCTTTGCGACTTCTGCTCCCGAATTGCTTGTAAGTCTTCAAGCTGCCCTTTCGGGGTCTCCAGCTATAGCTATAAATAATGTGGTAGGTTCAAACATTGCTAATATTGGCTTAGTGTTAGGGATTACTGCCCTAGTGGGGTCTATTGCGGTAGATAGATCCTTTTATAAGCTCAATTGGCCGGTTATGATGGTGTTTTCAATAGCACTGTATTATTTTCTTAAAAACGATAATGTGCTTACTGCTCTTGAAGGTGGCATATTGTTTACTGGACTTATTACCTTTTTAGTAATACTTATTGGAAAAGCAAAAAAGGATACATTAGTAGAAGATGTAGATGATGCTTTGGCTGTCGTTTCAAACTTTAAAATTATGTTGTGGTTACTTATAGGTGCGGCTTCTCTTTATTTTGGAAGTGAATGGCTTGTAGAAGGTTCAAAAGAAATAGCGTTTTCAATAGGTGTTAGTGAAGCTGTAATAGGGGTGTCTTTAATTGCTATCGGGACTAGTGTACCAGAATTGGCTGCTTCGGTGATTGCGGCCGCAAAACAAGAAAAGGCCATTTCTTTAGGAAATTTAATAGGGTCAAATATTTTTAATATAGCTTCTGTTTTAGGGTTAACGGCTTTAGTAAAGCCCATCCCGGTTACTGAGTCACAAATATTATCGAACGATATTTTTTGGATGCTTGGGTTTTCGGCTATTTTAATCCCGCTGATTTTTCTCCCAAAACGTTTGCAGATAAGTAGAATTAAAGGTTTTGTTTTGGTCATTGCTTATGGAGCCTTTATGTTTTTTGTGTTTACACAAGGGAAGCTTTAAAGTTTAAATACGTTCAGTAATACCCATGTTATAAAGCAATAAGTTATTATAGATGATTTCTTGTAAGTCATAAAACAACATGATGAAAAAATCATATTTTTTCATCATGTATAGTTCATGTATTGGTTTGTTTTTGCTCTTTATTAATCATCTGTAATTATCTTCGAACCAAAATTATATACACTTATGAAAAAGTTTTATCTACTACTTGTTTTACTAATTACTTATACGGGATTTTCGCAAAGTTTACCGATTAATTTTGAAGGCGATGTTACTACCTCGGATTTTGTTGATTTTGATGGAGGAACGGCAACAGTAACGGCTAACCCTATGCCATCTGGAATAAATATGAGTGGCTCTGTTGGTCGTATTGTAAGAGATGGTGGGGCTATTTATGCGGGTAGTAAAATTCTATTGACTGACAATTTGGATTTTTCTGTATTAACAAAAATCACGATGAAAGTCTATACTACGGCACCAATAGGAACCATTGTTAAATTTAAATTAGAAGGATCTGGGGCATCAGTAGACGTCGATGCGATGACTACCGTTTCTGGTGCTTGGGAAACTCTAGAATGGATTTTTGTAGGTACTGCTAATAACCTTAACGAAGTTGTGTTTATGTTCGATTACGGGAATGAAGGAGATGGTACAGCTAATTCAACATTTTATCTTGATGATGTTGAGCAAGTCGTGGGACCAACCGCTCCAATACCAACGACGTTGCCTATTGATTTTGAATCAGGAATTGTTGATACTGATTTTCTTAATTATAGTGGAGCAACCGCTAGTATAGTTTCAAATCCTCAAATTGATGGTGTTAATGCTAGTGCTACAGTTTGCCAAATTGTTCGCGATGGTGGTGAGTTTTGGGCTGGAAGTAAAATATTTCTTGAAAATACAATCGATTTATCTACCATGTGGCATATATCTATGAAGGTGTATACAACCGCACCAGTTGGTACAAGAATTAAACTAGAACTAGAAAATGCATCAGGAAGCACCAATCTAGATTACCTCACTACTGTATCTGGAGCATGGGAAACGGCAAGCTGGAATTTTGACAGGCAAGCCAATGATTATGATAGATTACGGTTTATTTTTGATTTTGGTAATGTAGGCGATGGTACAGCTGCTTCTATCTTTTTATTTGACGATGTACAGCAAGTTGTAGGACCTGCTATACCAGATCCTATACCAAGTACACTACCAATTGACTTTGAAAACACTGTTGTTACTACGGACTTTACCAATTTTTTCGGTTCAATAGCATCAGTTATACCAAATCCGCAGATAGACGCAAACAACCCTAGTGCTACGGTTGGGCAATTTGTTAGAAGTGGTGGTGCGGGATATGCGCGAAGTAAGTTGGCATTAACAGGCTTTATTGAGAATATGTCTGCTTTAGGAACTATCTCTATGAAAGTATATACAGATGCACCTGTAGGTACCTTATTGAAATTTAAGGTAGAAAGTAACGTAGCAGATTTCGGAAAAGAACAAGATGTCTTCACGACTGTATCGGGCGAATGGGCAACGTATACTTGGGACCTTTCAAACAATGATAATCCGATTTATAATGTATTAACATTGATGCTAGGTTATGCGACACCAAACGATGCATCAGCTACTGCAACGTTTCTATTTGATGATATAGAACAGGTAGCGACCTTAAGTAATGGTAATGATCAAGTTTTTAAGCTAGATGATATAAGTAGTTACCCTAATCCAGCAAATGACTTCTTAACTATTAAATCTGCTAAACAACAGATTAAAACAGTGACACTTTTTGATATTCTTGGTAATCAGATTACAGTTCTGCGTCCAAACAATAAAAAGGCGACTATTAATGTGGCTAATTATGCCAGTGGTATTTATATTGCAAAAATTACAACGCTTTCAGGGACTGGGAGTATTAAGTTAGTCGTTGAATAAGATATAGTACTGATAGGACATTACTATTTATACATCACCTTAAGTTTAGGGTCTTTTTTATTGGTTAGATTTAAAAAGAGATATGCTTAAGGTGTTTTTGTATTGTAAACTTTGGTGTTGGAAACTCGATAGAGTTTCTTGATAGGATCTTTTGCTATTGAAGTTTATACTATTACTTAGGTAAGTAAATACAATACATTATCATAAGTGTTTAAAAGTCATGAACGTTTTAGGGCTTTTTATTTGACAGATGGTTTAAGTCTTTTTGTTTTATTCATATTTTTTTATTTCCTCGACAAGGTACAAGTACGCAAAGCTTTATGTAAGACATTCTGTGATTAGTGTTATTTTACAAGTATAATATAGCAATACAGAATAGAATAACTAAATAATAGTCCAAAGAAACATGTGTAAAAATAAAAACGCCAACAATTTAATGTTGGCGTTTTTATCATGAACAAAATGTTAGTCTAAAATAATTATATTTTAGCCGATTTAACAGTTTTTATAATTCTACCTGCAATTTTATATGGGTCACCATTTGAAGCAGGTCTTCTATCTTCTAACCAACCTTTCCAGCCTTTCTCAACAGCAATAATTGGAATACGAATTGATGCACCTCTATCAGAAACTCCCCAAGAGAAATCTGTAATAGCAGCAGTCTCGTGTAAACCTGTTAGACGCTGGTCGTTAAACTCACCGTAAACAGCAATATGCTCATCAACAACATCACGGAAAGACTCACAAATAGCAGCATAAACATCTTTGTCACCACATGTTCTTAAAACATTGTTGGAGAAGTTGGCGTGCATACCAGAACCATTCCAGTCCATGTCCTTACCTAATGGTTTTGGATGGTAATCAATATAGTAACCATACTTTTCTGTTAAACGATCTAGTAAGTATCTAGCAATCCAGATTTCGTCTCCAGCTTTTTTAGCGCCTTTTGCAAACAATTGGAATTCCCATTGTCCAGAAGCAACTTCTTGGTTAATACCTTCAAAGTTTAATCCTGCATCAATACATAAATCTGCATGTTCTTCTACTAAATCTCTACCATGTGTGTTTTTTCCACCAACAGAACAGTAATACATGCCTTGTGGAGCAGGGTAACCACCAACAGGGAATCCTAAAGGTAATTGTGTTTTAGTATCCATAATGAAATACTCTTGCTCAAAACCAAACCAGAAATCATTATCATCATCATCAATAGTCGCTCTACCGTTAGATTCGTGTGGCGTACCATCGGCATTCATAACTTCTGTCATTACCAAGTAACCATTAATACGATCAGGATCTGGGTAAATTGCTACAGGAACTAATAAACAGTCAGACGATCCGCCTTCCGCTTGTCTAGTAGATGATCCGTCAAAGGACCAGTTTCCTATTTCCTCTAATGTACCTTGAAAGTTTTCATGCTCTTCTACCTTAGTTTTACTTCTTAAGTTTTGAGTTGGCTTGTAACCATCTAACCAAAGGTATTCTAATTTAATTTTTGCCATAATGAATATTTTATAATTGAAATATTGATAATTATACCACAAATATATATTTTTATACTTTTACTTTAAATTTATAGGGGTGTTTTAGTAAAAACATGAGTTATTTTTATTTATACCCTATTTTTTTAAGGTTTATTTTAAAAAAAGACTATTATTTCATAAAAAAACTGAAAAAATCTTAAAAGAATTTTTCAGTTATAAGTATTTATTGCCAAAGCTGTTTATTTTTGCTTAATAATTCATAATCAAACGTTTTAATATTTAAAAGAATGTCAACATTAAGATTTCACGCTATAAAAGAATCGTTAGCTTATAAAGCTATTTTAGTTGAGGAAAAGGAACGTCGTTCTGATTTATTTGGGAAAAACGTGTTTAACGAAAATACGATGCGTCAGTATTTAACCAAAAACGCTTTTATAGGGGTTGCAAATGCTATTCAATTTGGAAAAAAGATAGATCGGAATATTGCAGATCAAGTGGCGTCTTCTATGAAAGATTGGGCACTATCAAAAGGTGTGACGCATTATACACATTGGTTCCAACCGTTAACAGGCGCTACAGCAGAAAAGCATGATGCGTTTTTTGAAACGATAGGACATGGTATGGCTATCGAGAAATTTGGTGGCAGCCAATTGGTACAACAAGAACCAGATGCATCTAGTTTCCCTAGTGGCGGTATTAGAAATACATTTGAAGCTAGAGGATATACGGCTTGGGATCCTACATCGCCAGCATTTATTTATGAAACAACCTTATGTATTCCAACTATATTTGTAGCTTATACAGGAGCTGCTTTAGATTATAAAACCCCTTTGTTAAGAGCCTTACATGCTGTAGATAATGCAGCAACTGCGGTTTGTAAATATTTCGATAAAAACGTAAAAAAAGTAACCTCGTCTTTAGGCTGGGAGCAGGAATACTTTCTAATAGATAAAATGTTGGCCACTAGTCGCCCAGATATTATTTTAACAGGCCGTACTTTATTAGGTCATTCTTCAGCCAAAGGACAGCAGTTGGATGATCATTATTTTGGTTCAATTCCTAACCGAGCCTTAAATTTTATGCGTGATTTGGAAACCGAATGTATGCTTTTAGGAATTCCAGTAAAAACAAGACATAATGAGGTGGCTCCCAATCAGTTTGAATTAGCACCTATCTTTGAAGAAGCCAATTTGGCGGTAGACCATAATTCGTTATTAATGGATATTATGGGTAAGGTAGCAGCTCGTCATAATTTTAAGGTTTTATTTCATGAAAAACCTTTTGCAGGTGTAAATGGTTCCGGAAAGCATAATAACTGGTCTCTTTCAACAGATACAGGTATTAATTTATTGGCACCTGGTAAAACGCCTATGAGTAATCTGCAGTTTTTAACATTTTTTATAAATTCTATAAAGGCAGTTCATACACACGAAGCACTTTTAAGAGCGGTTATTGCTTCTGCGAGCAATGATCATAGATTAGGAGCTAATGAGGCACCGCCTGCCATTATTTCTGTGTTTATTGGCGAGCAGTTAACTAAGGTTTTAGAAGAATTGGAGGGTGTAACCAAAGGAAAACTATCGCCTAAAGAAAAAACAGAATTAAAATTAAATGTGGTTGGGAAAATCCCTGATGTTTTATTAGATAATACAGATAGAAACAGAACATCACCCTTTGCCTTTACGGGTAATAAATTTGAGTTTAGAGCGGTTGGGTCTACAGCAAATTGTGGTAACCCTATGACGGTTTTAAATACTATTGTTGCAAAACAGTTAAAAGATTTTAAAGTTGAAGTAGATACTTTAATTAATAAAAAAGACTTAAAAAAGGACGAAGCCATTTTTAATGTATTAAGAGAATATATTAAGTCTACTAAAGATATTTTATTTGAAGGTAATGGCTATGGTGCTGATTGGGAAACTGAAGCAAAAAAACGTGGATTGAGCCATAACAAAACAACACCAGAAGCCTTAAAAGCTAGAGTTTCAAAAGAAAGTGTTGCATTGTTTGAAGAAATGAAAGTCATGAGTAAAATTGAAACTGAAGCACGTTATGAAATCGAGATAGAAGCGTATATTAAACACATTCAAATAGAGAGTAGGGTGTTAGGGGATATTGCACGTAACCATATTGTGCCTACGGCCGTTAAGTATCAAAATATATTAATTGAAAACGTAAAAGGGTTAAAAGAGATTTTTGAAGAGAAATTTAAAGGGGTTTCTAAAGAACAAACCAATTTAATTGAACAGATTTCCAGTCATATTGAAGGCATTAATGCCAATGTGACCTCAATGATTGATGAACGTAAAAAAGCAAATAACATGGAGGATATCGAGAAAAAAGCCTATGCTTATTGCTATAAGGTTAAATCATTGTTTGATGATATTCGTTACCATTGCGATAAGTTGGAACTTCTAGTTGATGATGAAATCTGGCCATTAACAAAGTACAGAGAATTGTTGTTTACTAGATAATTTTACTAGTATATTATATACGTAAGACGTTTTTAATCCGTCCAATTATCGACTAGTTTTTCGTTCATTTGGCTGTTTTCTATTTCATATGTTTTCATTAATTCATATTTATGTCTGGGAACATGGTCAATATGCAGGGCCTTCATAATTTCGGATGTAGGGATGGTTTTTCTGCCTTTTTTAATGGTGTTTTTTACGAGGCATGCGGCTATGATTTTTCCTTTTCTTTGAATTTTCTGCTCAACATAAATCCACTTTTCGTCAACGTACGAAATTCTAGTATGGATTTCTGCTTTTTGAAATACTTTAAGGGGTCTGTAAAACTGGATACTAATGGCTTGACTTGGAAAAAACCATTTGTGTTTTGAGGCTACTTTAAAAAAGTTTGATCTTACCATTAAGTCTAATCGTCCAGTTTCTAATACTGTCATTATTGCAGCATGATTCATAACAGAAACATCAATATCTGTTATCCAAACCCGAAAAGATTTACGGACCGTTTCAGTTCCAATAAGCTTTTTTTTGAGCTTTGCGCTTATCAAAGCCATTAATAGTCTAATCCATCTCATTTATTTATATAATATAATCAAAGATACTAACATGGGTTAAGCACAAAACATTATTTTTTATATACTATAGTATGTGCTGGCTTTTATTCTATTCTTTTGTGATAACAAAAAATCTCTCCTTTTTCTTCATCAAGGCTAACAGTAACTAATTCATTACGTGTTATTTATAATATTACTCCTTCACTTCTAAATAATTTGTGAGGTCCTAGTTCTTACCTCTAGTTTTCATTGTTAATACCTCAATGAATTATAGCTTTTTAACTCATCTTTAATCCAATTTTAGCAGAGGCAAATACTGTTCCATTTCCACTCTCTTTTGGTGAAAGAATTAATCCATTCCCATTAGGAAAAGTAGCTACCACCTTATCATTGGAATGTCCATAAGGAGATTTTCCATATTTCATGTACGGTTCTGTTGTTGTAAATACTTTATTGAAGAATTCTTCTTCAAAAAGTAACTCACTGGAAATTTCTTCTTTACCTTTAATGATAGCTTTGAAATGAATATGTGGCATTCTTGGGTCATACCAACCTAGGAGAATAGTTTTAAAGTTAACATATCCGTCTTTATCAGTTATTTGAGCACCTCTTAAAAATATGTTTTCATTTTTAGGTTCTATATGTGCTTTCTTTCCAAATTCGGCATGATTGAGAAACTCCCAAATGTTATGACCAAGCTTTGGATAACCACTATACGTGCCATCAGCATTACAATACCAAATTTCAACAATCGCTCCTTCAATTGGAGTACAGTTTGGATATAATAAAAACTGTAATTTCAAATCTAGGTTTTTACCTTCTTTATCCTCTCTTATATCACTTCTCTTTGGAGATTTAATATAAAATGGTCCTTCTGTAACCATTGTAGTCAAAATACAAATATCATCTATCTCGGTAGGAGCTTCTGTTAAATTAATTAATTTATTGTTCTCTTTTCTCATAACCCATTGCAAAATACTAGTCTTGGCAAACCAAACACTAATACCTATAGCTCCTAATGAGTATAATATTCCGATGATAATTACGTCTTGTCGTTTTTTTCATCATGGTATTGGTTTAGTTATTAAAAAACCCATAGGATTTTACAAGTACACAAAAACTAGCAATTGAGTATACTTAGTGTTTGCAGGCGTTTTGACTGTTTAATTAATCAAAAATAAACTACCTATAATTAGCGGAAAAATAAGCAATCTAAATATGAACAACCCAATAAAAACACTGATTATTTTTGTGATTCGCCAAAAAATATGTACTCGTTTAAAAAAATTAAAATAGGCGAAAGTCATATAGGTAAAACCAATAAAACTTACTAATTCCATTGGGAGAAAACTATTGGTTAATGGTTTATAAACAATAGTGATTAAGTTGATTAGAATAAAAATCGTTCCATAGAAATATAAGGATGAAACCAATATTTCGGTAAAGTTGTAGTTAGATTTCTTGAATAATATATAAATTAAAACGGTCCATACAAACGTACTGGTAATTCCTAATACAATAGGATAATCGAATGTCATAATTTGATTCCAATACTTAATGCTTTGATTGGTTTCTTCTGAAAGAAATGAGAACTCAATAGCAGGAAAATTAGCTGAATTGCTTAAAATGAGGTATGCAAAAAGTGCTTGGATTATAGTGGAAATCACGAAATATTTAACAGGACTAGTAAATTGTTTTCTTTTGCCATCAATAAAACTTTGGGCAACAAAATGAGGTTGTTTCAGTAAATTCCAAAAAGTATACAATAGTCCTTTATCAAAATTGAATATTGAGTCAAAGTATTCAATGATTACTCCTTTAAAATTTAAACGATAATTGGCAAATTGATTCTGGGAACAATTAGGACAAAATTTACCTTCGAATTCAAAGTTACAGTTTTTGCAAGTTATTTTTATCACATCATGGTTTTAATGACTACCAACGTCTAACTTTATGGTTAGTTGCGTTGGCTGGAACTAAGTTAGCAAAAGAAAACGAACTAGAGCAAAATCCGCAGGATTTTCCGAGTAGGTTAGTATACGCAATTAATTATACATGTTGTTAGGCACTTTTTTTTAGATTTCTATTCATTAATTTTCATTTTGTATATTATAGCATAAGTGTAATAACCAGTTTGAGTGTTGCTATTTTTATCAATTTTATCACTCAAACTGGTTTAATCAACTAACTAATCACAGGATTATTTAATATTATTTTTCTTTAAAAATTTTAAAATATAATTTGCTATTTCGTCACCTTTCTCTTCTAAGGCAAAATGACCTGTATCTAATAAATGAAAATCTAAATTCTTTAAATCTCTTTTATATGGATAAGCACCATCTGCAGGGAAAATGTAGTCGTTCTTTCCCCAAACAATTAGAGTAGGAGGTTGGTGATCTTTAAAATATTGTTGCCATTCGGGATATAAAGGCACATTAGTTCTGTAATCGTAAAACATAGCTAATTGTATTTCGTTGTTTTCAGGACGAGTTAAATGTTGTAAATCTATATGCCAGTTGTCTGGACTGATTTTTTCTACATCTTGTACACCATGTGTGTATTGCCATTTTAATCCATCTGGAGAATGAAACCCTTCTAAAGATTTTCCGTTTTCTACAGTATAATCATTCCAATATTTTTTAATAGGAATCCAGAAGTCTTTTAAGCCTTCATCATATGCATTTCCGTTTTGAACAATTAATGATTCTATACGTTTTGGGTATTTAGCTGCGATTCTGAAACCAATAGGAGCTCCATAATCCATTAAATAAATGCTGTATTTTTTAACATTTTTTTTCTCTAAGAAGCCTTCAATAATTGTTGACATATTATCAAACGTATATTCAAATTCTTTTATCGTTGGCTGATCACTTTTTCCAAAACCCGGATAATCAGGTGCTAATACATGATATCGAACAGACAAGTCTGTTATTAGATTTCTAAACATATGAGATGAAGTTGGATAACCATGCAATAATAAGATAGTTGGTTTACTTGTGTCACCTGCTTCACGATAAAAAATATTTAATCCATTTACATCTATACTTTTATGTAATGTATGTCGAGTTGTTTTATTTACTATAGTTTCTTTAATTTCTCCTTTTGATTTTGTAAAAGAAACTAAGACTATTGATAGTATAGTTAATAGTGCTATACAGAATACTGATTTTAAAGTTTGTGTTTTCATAATTTAATTTATTTAATGTTTTTAATATTTGATTGTAATTAGATAATTTTTTTATCTGTATCGTCGTTTACTATTCCAAGTAAAACTTTTAGATTCTTTTGTTATCATTTGTGTTGAATTTTGATTATTTAAATTTTCTTTCAGTTTCTAAGATATTTATATCATTAGCACTCATGTCTCTAACTTTCATGAGACCTTCAGGATCAAATTCCCAATGTTCATTGCCATACGTTCTTTTCCATTGACCTGTTTCTGCATCTTGCCATTCGTATTCAAACCTTACTGAAATTCTATTATCAGTAAATGACCATAAGTGCTTTTCTAATTTGTATTTAGATTCTTTATTCCATTTTTTTGTTAAAAATTCTACTATAGCTTTTCTTCCAGTGAAGAAGTCATTTCTATTTCTCCATTTTGAGTCTAATGTATAAGCTATAGATACGCTTTCTGGGTTTTTACTATTCCAAGCATCTTCTGCTGCTTGTACTTTTGCCTTTGCGGTTTCCTTTGTAAAAGGTGGTTTGTTTGTTTTCATAATTTTAAATTGAACAGACAAGTCTGTATTGTTAAATATTAATTTTTAATATATTTATTTAAGTAATTTTTTTGCTGCTCTTTTTGCTACTTCAATAGGCCATTTATTTTTTTGTATTTGTGATAATATTATAGCTCCTTCTAAAAGAATGACTAACTCATCTCCTAATTGCATGGCTTCATTGTCTGAAAGATTATCTTCATCTTTTAGTAAGGAATGTACCCAGACTCTAACATCATTTTTATGTAATACTGCTTGATCTCTTATTTTATCATGGTCATGAGGTAAATCTGTTATAATATTTTGCCAACCACATCCTCTATAGTTAACAGAACTCAACCAACTATCTAAGTAGTCAAAGCTTGCTATTAATTTCTCTCTATTGGTTATTTGATTAGATACAAAGTCTTGTAAATCACTTACCCAACTTATGTGCCTTCTTTTTAAATAGGCTACTGCAATATCTTCTTTAGATCTAAAATGCATATACATGCTTGCTTTAGCTACTCCTGCTTCATCTATTATTTGATTAATACCAGTTTGATTATAACCGTTATTATAAAACAAATCTGATGCAGTTTCTATGATTCGATCTTTAACACCTAATTTTTTCATGCTGCAAATATAACACAATATTAAACAAAAACAGACAAGTCTGTATGTTTAACTTTTTTTTAACTTTTGGATGGAATAAATTTTTGGAAATAAGTGATACGTTATTAAGTTAAATTGTGCCTAACAACGGTTGGTCTAGGGTTTTGTTGCGGCATTGTCTGCAGGAACTATTACGTGTTACCAAGTCTTGATTGCAATATAAGAATTTCCGCCGCAATGAATTATAGTTGTTGTTGTGTGTAGTTTTTTACTCTTGTTCAACTCCGCCTACGAAATTCAAAACTTTACTTGCAGCAACTGAACCTGCTTTTAGTGAATTTTCTACGTCTTTAGTTTTCAACCATTCAATGCTAAAAGCTGCTTGAAAAGCGTCACCACAGCCTGTTGTGTCTACAATTTTATTAACTTCAATCGCTTTATGGTAAAATCTTTTATTTTCTAAAAAGGCTACACTACCTTTTGCTCCTAAAGTCGTTACTATTAGTTTCCTCTTTTGGTAAGAAAGTTCTTGTAGCTCATTTAGCATTTCTTCTTTACCGCTCAAAAAAACAATATCAATATTGTCTATATGTTCTTTGATGAAGTCAATTCCCAAATAGTCTAAAAAGTCAATAACTACTAATTGTTTTTCATTTCGTCTTTTTAAAAGTTCTTTTAAATTTGGGTCGCCAGCTGGCATTGCAACAATTTTGCTATTAGTTAATGAATTCCAATCATTTTCAGATAATCTAAATTTATCAAATGCACCTCCATTCCAACTATCCTCTTTGAAATATCTGTCTCCTTTTTCATTAATAAAAATCTTATTTGATGCAGTTGGTTCGTTAATCTGGTATAATCTAGAACGATTTATATTTGATTTATCTAATTGGTTTTCTATTAGTTTTCCAAATCTATCTTTTCCAATTGCACCAATTACTGAGGTGTTTTTATACCCTAAAAGTTTGCATTGAGTAACAAAGTTTAATGAATTTCCTCCAACGTATATTTTATCCAATTCTGGAAAGAAATCCACACAGAAAGATGTTAAAGCAGTGATCTTCATTTTTTTTAAATTACACACAACAGTCTTGTGTATGGTTAGTTGCGTAGTTAAGCAACTAATTTAGTAAACAAATACGAGTCCGATAAAATTCTAAAGGAATTTTCCAAATAAGCACTTGCTAAAGCAATTAATTATATACGTTTTTGTCAACTGGTTTTTATTTAGAATAAGCACCTGAAGAATATGTCAGTTCATAACTATGAGTGTAGATTTCAAATACAATTCCAAATGGGTCTTCAACATAGCACATTTTGAAAGGCTTGTTATTTGGATAGTATTCCCTTATTGGCATTCTTTGTTTTCCTCCATACGATAAAATTTTATCAATGAGTTCTTCAATATTGGGGTCTTGTACACAAAAATGAAATAAACCAGTATTGAAAGGATTAAATTCAGGTGCTTCTTTAATTCCATTCGGAAAAGAAAATAATTCTATTCCAATACCGTCAGAAGTTGCTAAATGAGCAATTTCAAATTCCGTCCAATCGTTTCCAAAAACGTCAATACACATTTGACCAATTGCAGTTTCCTTTTCCTTTTTGACTTTTGAAGGCTCCATAATTATGTACCATCCCATTATTTCTGAATAGAATTTTACAGCTTCTTTTATATTTGGAACTGTTATTCCGATATGCGAAAATGATTTCGGATAATTTTTATTAGTTGTCATAAGTTATATTTTAGATTGCAAAATTAATCTATATTAGCCTAATCAACAATAACTTACTAAAAAGTGGCATAGTTACTTAAAAGAGTAAAATATTGACAATCAATAATATAAAATTTAAATTTTGAATAAAGAAATTAGTTGTCCTTTGAATTATACAATGAATTTAATAGGGACAAAATGGAAACCTTTAATTCTATTTCATTTATTAGAAGGCGGTTTGCGTTCAGGAATATTACAAAAGCAAATTCCAGGGATTTCAAATAAAATGTTTACACAAACAGTAAGAGATTTAGAAAAAGATGGACTTATTTCTAGAAAAGTTTTTCCTGTAGTTCCTCCTAAAGTGGAATACAGATTAACGACTAGAGGGAAATCACTTGAGAATATTTTAAGAAGTTTGGATAAATGGGGATTGGAAGATTGTCTGAATTAATTAAATGTGTTCGATTTCAAACAAGTTTGCTAACGTTTATGTATATGGAAAGTTTAGTGTTTTTGTGTGAGGATTTCCCGAAGGAAAATCAGAAGCTGGCAAACAAAACAGCTAACATTGGCTAAGCTAAAACTAGCAAATTTTTTATATACTGCTTAAGTTTGTCTTTCATTAAATTCGGATTGTGCTAATATAAGTCCAAATAATGAACAGGATTTGTAATGGGATTCGAAACCATAAATAGGCAAGACCATTCCCATCAAATGTCCCTTTTTGGTAGTTCAAATTATTAATAGAAGCATAAATATTTGCAGGTAACATTAGTAAAAGGAAAATAATGAGTGTCCATCCAGATATAACTTTTAAATTGGGAATTAAAAGACCTATTGCAAGTAAAATTTCAAAAACTCCTGTTATGTAAACAAATTTTTCTTTAAATGGAATGAATTCAGGTATCATCATAGACATTCCTTTTGTAAAGACAAAATGTCCAATAGCAGTAAATACAAGCATTATTGACATTGCTATTCTTGCAGATAAGGTAAAATCATATTTTTTCGTTATAAACTTAATTGCAAAAAGAGAGATAATAAACGTTACTAAAAGAATAATTAAAGGTTTCATATTTTTCTACATTTTAAAATACAAAGGTTAGAAAAAAACAAATATATTAAATGAACCCAAGTTAATTAATGCGTTTTCTTATTCTACTCAAAGCTTGTGGAGTAATTCCAATATATGAGGCAATATATTTCAGAGGTATTTGTTGTAATAGTTTAGGTCTATCAGAAAATAAGTCTAAATATCGTTCTTCAGCTGTTCTATTTAATAAAGAAAGTTCTCTTTTTGATTTTACTAGAAACATTTTTTCAGCCATTTTTCTTCCAATAATATTTCCGTTGTTTGTTTTTTTATAGACTTCTTGCAAATCGTTGTTCGAAATTTTCCACAAGATTGTTTCTGTCAATGTTTCAATTTGATATTCGGATGGACTTTGGGTTAAAAAAGAGTCATATGCAGTAACAAATTCATTGTCAAATAGAAAACCGAAAGTTAAATCAGATTCTTCTCTTGGAATATAAAGTCGGATTATTCCTTTTGAAATAAATGATAAATAATTTTCAGTTTTACCAATTTCTAAGATTATAGTATTTTTTTTAAGTTCAACTTTTTGTAGTTTCGAAGAAAAAAGTTCCCAATCAGAATCGTTCATTGGAGATATATTATCAATAAACTTTCTAATTTCGTTCATTTGTTTTTTGCTTGTTGCTAACGGTTTTGTATATGAGCCATTTTTAATGGTTTATATATATTGTTGTAGCTATTTTTTATTAGTTTGATTTACATTGAATTTAAAAACATCAGGTCTTGAATAATGTCCAACGACATCGAACATTCGTTTTGCTTTAATAATGTCTTGAAGATTAATATCTGCATATAGTATTCCTTCCTTTGCTTCTAAAGGTCCAGCAATGACTTTACCGTTCGGTGCAATTATAGAGCTATTACCAACATTAATCCAATTTCTTCCTTCAGGATAAAGTTTTTTAAATTCATACTCATCAGGAATGTCATCAATTTTTAAAGCCATACAAGTACTTATAACAAACAATCCACCTTCCCTTGCAACATGCTTCATAGTTTGAATCCAGTTTGGACTTTTATCCCAGGTAGGCGAAACTAATATTTGAGTTCCAAATTCATAGATAGCATTTCTAGCCAAAGGCATGAAATTCTCCCAGCAGATTAATCCAGCTATTTTTCCTGCCGAAGTATCATAAGAACACAAGGTGCTACCATCTCCTTGAGACCATATCAGACGTTCTCCGCCTGTTGGTATTAACTTTCTATGTTTACCTAGAATTAAACCTTTATCGTCTATAAAAAGTAAGCTATTAAATAAACTTGCACTACTGGTTTCAGTATTGCGTTCATGCATACCAATAACAACATTAACCCCAGCTTTTTTAGCCGCTTCACAAAGCTTTTTCGTGGAATTATCAGGTACAGAAACAGCATTTTCAACAAGTTTTAAGTAAAGCTCATTTAAATCAGCTCCTTTACTGTTTGGAATAAGCCATACCCAGTCTGGGTAACCAGAAATAAAAGCCTCTGGAAAAACAATTAAGTTAGCGCCGTTATTACCTGCCTCTAAAATTGCTTTACAAGCCTTTTCAACCGTTTTTTCTTTGTTTAAGAATACAGGTGAAAGTTGTGCGGCAGCTACTTTTATGTTGTTTGTCATTTCGTTTATTCTTTAATTAGCTACAACGGTTTTGTATAAAATTGGTGGCATGGTTAAGCAATGGGTTTATTAAATATAAACCGAATAGAAAATCCGCCTGGATTTTAGCAATTAATTTTATACATTGTTTGCCTATGTCATTTTATTACTCTATCAATATGCTTCATCAATTACAAATGAGTCAAAAATTTGTTCTCTTAATTGATCGTTTTCATTTGCATACTGTTCAATAAACTTTTGAGCATTCAGCTTTTCTTTCTCGTTGTAAACAACTAAATCAAGCCTTAAACTCCTATTTGATAAAATTTCTAAGGCAATGTCCAAATCTGGATTAAAGTCAATTGTGATGTCTGATAACGACTGTAATTGAGCCAACTCCTTTGGAAGTTTTAAAATGTTATTTTCTTTTAAATTCAATCCAAGTAAATACTTCACTTTATAAAAAACATTGGGTATTTCTTTTAAATTACAGTTTACTGCATTTATAAAATATAACTTATTCAAACTACCCATACACTCTGGAAAAGTAAGTGTTTCACTATCATTGAAATTAATAGTATTTAAAAAATATAAATCACAGATACTTTCTGGAATTGCCCCTATGTTAATCTCTTTGGTATTTAAATACCATAATTTTCTTAGCTTGTTTATATTTTCAGGTATACCTTTATATTTATTTTGATCTAATAAATAAATACTTTCAAGATTTGGACAATTGTTTACAGCAAATTCTATATCTGTCGCACACTTTCTTCCATCAATATGGGTATATACAAATTCTAAGGATTGATTTTGTTTATTTTTAAATTCATTATAATTTCTTGGAGTGTAAGGAATACCCGCAGACCCTTCAATATCAAAATTGCCAGAAAGACTATAGAAAAGGCCTTCTATTATTTCCCCGAGCCCTTCTGAATAATATTCTTCTCCTAGTGATTTGTCACGATAGCCAACGTCTCCATTCATAGAGACTTGTATTAAACTTCCATCATTTTTTAAAAATATTTCTTCTTCTATGGGTGCGTTGTTCATTGCTATTGCTTCAACCACAAACCCCTCAATTAGTATATCAATATCATTATGAAGGGTACTGTTTTGTTTAATGTCTTGAGCTATTATGTTCATCTCTTCTAAGCTGGCTTGAGAAGGTGTTAAGCATAAAGTATAAGAAGGACGATGTTTTCTTAAACGATAAATTGATTTATTTTCATTTAAATGAATGACCTCAAAATCTGAATTATAGTTTATGCTGTATGAAGGATTAAGATTATTATATTTTATAGCCTTACTTTGAAGAGGAATAATTGAATCTAATTTTGTATATAATGAGTGGTAATTTTTAAGGATATTAAAATTGGAAGATTTTTTACCTTCATTTTTATGCTCTATATAGGCAATGTAAGGGTCATTTATTGATGTTTTAACCATACCTGCCTTTGTTTTGCTAGATTGCTTAATTCCCCATGAAAAATTCTCGTGATCAAAAGAAACCAACTCAACATCTGTGATAGAATGATTATTAATACTAAAATTTAAAAAAACCAAAAGAACTATGGCTATCCCATAAGGCATTAAAGAATTTTTGTCTGATACAAGTGTATCTCCTTTTTTTACATAAAATAACCGAATGATAAAGTAGATTAAAAACCCAATGGTACAACCTATAGCTGTTACTATAAAAGCAGGAAAAATAAAGAATCCTTTTATATTTCCTTCCATAGGAATGACTGATAAGAATAAGGAAACCAAAAACGAAGGAATAAAAATTAGGTGTCCTATTAATACAATGTTTAGAGTTTTTGAAAGTTTTACTTTTCCGGATTTAATAACCCAAACAAAAAGTGCTAACCCTATTATGATTGCCAAATTATAAGAAGCACTAATGGTTAGATAATCAAGGTAATAGTATCCATCTAAAGATCGAACATTGCTCCTTCCGCTAAACCCTTTGTCTCCTATTCCAAAAATTGCCATAATAATTCCAAGAGGCCCCACTAGCATCCCAACTATTAAAAGAATAATTGATAGTTTTTTGTATTTTACAGCCATAAAATAAGTTTGTAATACGTTTCTGTTTTGTTTGTCTTCATAAGGTTTGTCAAGATGGTTTTATAGGTTAGTCACAGGTTTTCATAATAGAGGCTAACGGTTTGGCTATGGTTTCTTTGCGGAATTGTCCGCACGGACTATTCCGCGTTATCAAATTTTCATTGCAAGATAAGAATTTCCGTTTAGTAAATTCCGCCGCAATGAATTATAGCTGTTGTTAGTAGCGCGCTTACCTTGCTTTCAAACCGTCTAATTTCCGCTGAAAAAATACATTATCCATAGGATTACTTAAAAAACCATCAGGTAAATTATTCTTTGAAATTCTCTGGAACCCATTTTTAAGATAAAACTTATGGGCACCTATAAATTGGTCCATTGTCCCAAGATAAATTTGTTCAATTCCGTTTTTAATACACCAATTAAATGAGGTTTGGAGTAATGAATTTGACACACCAAATATTTTCCCACGAAACGATTTTTTCAGAAACATTTTTTTCAAAATGGCAAATTCCTTCTTTATTTTAACAACTCCAATAGTCCCGATTACTTCATTATTATTTATTGCCACCCAATAATTATTAGGGATAAGCGGAGTTGATTTTGTTGGTTTTGAAGAGATGGGTTGATTAAATTCCAAAGCAATTTCTTTGATCATTTGATCAATATCTGATTGATGAAAGTTCTGGTAAGTAACAATCTTTATTTGGTTGTTTTTTATTCTTTCCATTAAATTTTAACGACTTGGTTATGCTTGCTGCCAACGGTCTCGTTTATAAGTAGTTGCGTGGTTTGTTACTAAATTTTCCAAGGTAGGCGAGAACAAGTCATTACTTATAGCTATCTTAAGTTTGTTTCTTTATTTACAGTTTTTATTTTTTAATAATTCTATAGGTTCTTGCATTTCCCTTTTCAAATTAGATAAATGTTGTTTCTGTCTGATTAGCATAGCAATATAAAAGACAAGATTATCTTGAAACTTTACGAATATTGAATTATTGGGCTCATTTGTCCAATCATTTTTTGGCAATAGGTCTAATAGTTCTTTGTCGAGCTCTTGATTCAGGTAATCAATATCTTGATATCCAAAATCACCTATTAATTCAAAATCACTCATTCTTTTAAGAATTTCATTCCTATTTTCTTGAAGTAGATTTAAAATATTATTCAAAAATGTACTATGCTGAATTAGTCTATTTTTAAGTTCTAAATCCGTCAACAATTTTAACTGTCCCGACGATGTTATGTCTTCAAAAGCAATATTGCTGGGTACAAAAACGTCTTGTCTTAAAGCAAGTACAAATTTATTAAGTATTTCACCTCTGTCATTAGGTTGGTTGTTTAAATCTATTATCAGCTCTTTACAAAGCTTTATTTTATCAGTTGCGAGTTTAGAAGTTTCATCAATCAATTTTTCATTTAACTCAAAATCGTCTAAAATTCTACAGTAATAATCAGCTTCGGCAATTTTATTTTTCCGGTTTTCATTCCAATTATTAATCTGCAAAGCAATTAAAATTCCAATAACGACAAGAATGATTTCTCCAATGGCATATTTAAAATACTTTTCGGTCTTTCCTTCTGAAAGTAAATTTTGTCTAATTTTCCTAAAGAATTTTATCATTGATTAATGTTTAGTCATAATGAAGCACAACGGTCTTGTGTATGGCTCGTTGCGGAAAATTAGCTATGATTTTCCGCCGTGACCGAAAGATAGCAAATTGCAGCTGAATTCCTAATCGGAATTCATTGCAATTTGCTATACACGTGTATAAGTAATAGCGATTTGAGTTATAATTCAAATTGCTATTCTTTTTTATTTTGTAAATTACTTTCCGAAAAGTAGTACACTAAAACTCGCTACTATTCATACACAATACCGTTAGCTTTAATGCAAGAGCAAGTTTGCGGAATTTAAATTCTCATTAATAAAATGGAACAAAATAAACTTAAAGAATTAACAAACGAGGAATTATTGAAAGAAGCGAAAAAGTTAAAATCCGCAAATATCATAGATGCAACTTTGATAGGAGTTTTAATTGGAATTTTAATTTACAGTATTTTTAAAGGTAATTTTAGCTTCTTCTTTGGACTAATACTTTTATACGCAATCTATAAATTGGCTAATAAAAACAAGTATAAAAAAGGGGCAATTGAAAGCCTTTTAAAGGAACGAAATTTAAAATAAAGATACGATTTAACAAGTCACTGAATTGCTCACTCAAAATCGGAATTGAAAAACATCTTAATTTACTCAAACTCGAAAAAACATATATTGCGAAATCAAAGAAAACTGAATGAATTATACAGCGAAAAAAAGCACTAAAAGCTAACAACGTTGTTATAGACAGTTATTTGTCTTTTCTCTGATAATAAGTTATGATACTTGCTTTAGCTAACGTATTGTTCCATAAGTAATATCCAACAATTGCGGGATTAGTATTTTTATTTAATCCAAGTTTATCAGTTTTTAGTGCGTAAACTGTAATAACATATTGATGTAAACCATGACCTTCTGGTGGACATGGACCTCCATAACCATTTGCACCATAATCAGTTATACTTTGTATAATTCCTTCGGGTGTTAGATTCAATTTTGTATTACCTGCTCCAGATTGTAGTTCATTAGTATCTACGGGAATATCAAACACTACCCAATGCCACCAACCACTGCCAGTAGGTGCGTCTGGATCATACATAGTTACCGCAAAACTTTTAGTGCCTTCTGGTGCATTTTTCCATGATAATTGAGGCGATTGGTTTTTTCCAGTACAACCAAAGCCATTAAATTCTTCATTAATTGTTGCTTCTCCTCCTAGATCATTACTAGATAAGGTAAATGTGTTTTGACTAAAAACTGAACTTGAAAAAGTAATTAGGGCAATTAAGATTTGAAATGATTTTTTCATAATATTTGTTTTTAAATTATAAAGACAAAATTAAGAGGGATTGCAATAATTCTTGTGTTTGATTTAGTTCAAAAAGTATTGATAGAAGTTCAACTTGATTGATACTGTTTTGGTGTTACCCCAAATTTTATTTTAAAAGCTTGAATAAAGTTAGAGAGGTTCTCATATCCAATTTCTTCAAAAATATCTGAAGGTCTTTTTGATTCATTTTTTAATAGGAAGGCTGAATATTCAAGTCTCTTTTCCTGAAACCACTTGCTAGGTGAACTGTGAAAGTTTTTCTCAAATTCTCTTTTGAACGTAGATACACTCATGTTTGAGAGAAATGAAAGTTCTTTGATTGTTAGTTTATTTAATCTATTACTTTCTATTGTTTGGATAAATTTCTGGTTTTGATTGTTATTATTGTTAACCAAGGAATAAAGAAAATCTATACCATTTATGTCCATTATATATAGCATTATTTCTTCAAACTTTGTGTTTAAAATGTTTTCTTGAACAGATTTTGAAAGCTTTGATATATCTAATAGGCTGTTAACGAATCTTTTTATAAATGAATCGTAATTAAACGAATATGTTGAGTAAAATGTTTTGGAATTAGATGTTTTTAATTTAAATTTTCTTATAAATTTCAATACATCTTCGTTGGAAAAGAAAAATAGAATACTTCGATAATATTCTGAATCGTTAGAAAGCTTTTCCGTCATTAAACAATGTCCAGATTTCATCAATAGAAATTGAGAATTGTCTATTGCGTATGTGGAATTGTCAAAAAATACTTCTTTGGTTCCTTCCTGAAGAAAGCTAAACGTATTTTTATTTAATAAAATTTGTTGTTTTGATATTTCAGTAATGCTTTCATAGTCATAAATCATAATAGACTTGGAACTCAAGTTTAATTCATCTGGTAAGGTAATTGTCTTCATTTAGTTCTAATTCTCTCTAGGTTGTTGTAAACTGTTTATTAAAATATTTTAGAAATAAAAAAACCTATTATAAATGATATCGGAATAGATATTATACATAAACTTATCTTAGAAACATCAATTAAATTTTGGTTCTCTTTTTTCTTTCCTCTAAATAAGAGGAATATTAAAACAATTATCACTAATGCAAGTATAAGTGATATAAATAATAAAAATAGGATTTCAACACCACCTGTTCCAGTTCCTAAATTATTTTCATGTATAAACCCTAATATAAATCCAAAAGTGCTCAATAAAATTGATATTAGTAAGGTGTACTTCTTTTTTGATGCTTTTCTGATACTTTTTCCTTCTTTGGATACTTGATTTTTTTCTGAATTATTAAACCATTGGTTTGAGCTCTTATTGAATAATAAATTAAGTATTATTATAACAATTATTAGGAGTATTGCTGTAATTGGAGATATAAATAATGTATCGCGCCATAAGACTTCTGTTATAAAAGAATAAAATAAACTTAGCGCATTCAACACAAATATTACTAACAACATCAATTTAGCCCAAATTTTACGCTTTTTAATTTTAAAGATTAAAACCCCAATTAGTATAACCTCTAAAACATAGCGAGTAATAGAGTCTGGGTCTAAACTCTTTTCTGAAAATATTGCTAATGTAATGAGTTTAATAAGCCTAAAAAAAAGATAAATAAATATCAATTTCAGGGAATTTTTAAGCTTATTTGGTATTTTTACTAATGGCAAATTTTCAGTTTTCATTTATTATAATTTTTTGGATGTCATTTTTTTTCTTTTCAAAATGGTTATGACTATTCCTATAATTATTATAATAATTGATGGGTAAAAAAGAAAAAACTCAAAAAAACCAAAAATTAGGTGGATGATATCGTTCAATATTGTGTGATTCGACGAAGGAATAAAGCGTACAATTAATAATGAACTTTTACTTAAGATTAATGCACTAATCCCAATACTTAGGAATTGATTTATTTTAAATTTTGATTGTATCAGTTTATTAATAGAAACAATAAATCCAACAGCCGTGAATAGTACAGCTGGAATCATTGTAAATATTGTCCATAGCATAGAAAATAATCCCTGTAATTGCCCTCTATTACCAGAAGGTAATTCCTTAATAAATAGAAAAGGGGCAAAACTTATTGTCAGTAATAATAATCCTATTATTAATAGAGTTAAGCTTTTAATTTTTTTTAATTTTCTTATAATAATTCTTTGTATTTTGATCGCTTAGCAAGGATTTAAGTGAATTGTTTACAACGGTCTCGTCTATTGTTTCGTTACAAAATGGCACGCAGTGTTATTCCGTCATGACCAAGCCTTTACTGCAAGATAGGGGTTTTCGATAGAAAATTCCGCCGTAATGAATTATAGCCATTGTTGGCATTAGTTATTTTTTATTTCAGAATCAATATTCACCCATTTAACTTTCCAATTATTTCCCAAATGCTCTCCAGTAGTAAAAAAGAGAAATTTGTTATCTGGTGTAACATATGGGTTGCCTTGTCCTTTATTATTTATTTCGGTATTCAATTTTTTTGTATTTATCCACTTACCTTTTCCATTATTATAACTAATCATTAAGTCAAGTTCATTTCCAATTGCAGCAAACATCAAATAATCTTCTTTTGGCGAAATATATGGCGTACATTTTGCCAATTTAGAATCTATTAGAATTTTTTCCGCATCTTTAAATTTTCCATTTATATTTTTTGAGTGATAAATATCCATTCCACTATAATCTAAATTGCTTGAGTGAAAATATAAAGTTCCAGAATTAGTAATTGTAGGATGAGAAACCAATTTGTTTCTCAAATTTGGGATGTCGACAAAAACAGGTTCAGTCCAATTTCCGTTAAGCTTTTCTGATTTCCAAATATGCCAGGTTTTTGGAATTCTATCAATATCAACTGGTCTTGTTGAACTAAAATAAAGAGTATTTCCATTGGGAGAAAAGCTCATTCCGTGATCATTATGTTCACTGTTAAAGAAAGCTTTTTTTGGTTCAGTCCAAACTCCATTATTTTTCTCTATACTAAACACATCAAAATTTTCAAAACTCTTATTGGATAATGTATAGTAATATTCTTTTAAGTCAGGACTAAACACTCCCTTATGGATTATCTTATTTTCGGGAATTATTCCCTCTTTAAATTCAATTGGAATATCATTCGGAATTTCTCCAGTTAAAAATTTCATTTTAGTTTTTTCGATTTGATTTTCACAACTTAAAAAGGCAATTGCTAATAATAAAACGAATTTGAATTTGTTCATTCCTCTAATTAATGCCAACAACGTGTTTGTATATGGTTTGTTACGTTTTTTATGCACCTAATTTAGTAAATAATTACTGAATAAAAAGTCTGCGAGGACTTTCGTAAGTAGGCAAGAAGCAAGCAATAAATTATATACGGCTTGTACTTAGCTCTTTTTTTTACTAACAATTTTTATCCAAATAATAACCCCAAGAATAGTTCCAATTACAGCGCCACTAAAATTAGAAGCCCCTCCATTGCCTGTTGGCCCTGATAATCCTCCTGCAGCAAAACCAAGGTAACATCCTAGAATTATAAATACTATTAGCAAAAGCAAATTTTTAAAAAATTTTAGAATAGAATTGAATTTATTGGGATTAGAATCAATATTTAATTCATTTAAATCAGAGTTCATATTTTTTTTATTTGACATTCCAATCCATAGTCCTATATAAATAATTAATCCAATTATGAAAAATAAGGTTAAGATGAAAAAAACAAAACGAATAATAATTACAGATTTATCAAAATAATCAGCTAAACCTGAGCAAACTCCTGCGAAAACATTGTCGTTAGTATTTCGATATAACTTTTTAGTAGAATTGTTCTTTTTTAGTTTTAAGTCAACATCAGATTTATTGTTAGATGTTAATATAGTATGATTTTTTTTTTGGTTATTCATTTAGTTAGTATTAAGTACAACGGTCTTATATATGGAAAGTGGTAGATTAAATATCTATACATTTCCGATAGACGAAAGATAATGAAAAAGCGCAAACCATATGGCTTGCGCTAATCCTGCTATTTTTTATATGCGGTGTTGTGCTTAGTATTATATTTAGGTTGATTTTTTTTTTAGTTTAATTTGTAAATTAATTAGAGCATTTTTCCAGCCGTTTCAGCTTCAGCATCTTTGTTGCGACCCATTATTGAACCAATTACCATTCCACCAATTAAACCTAGAGAAATTCCTAGCGAGCGTTCTAAGTTAGATAAAATTGCAACTCCAAATAGTAAACCAAATACTAATCCTAATCCACCATAATAAGTTGTGTAATAACCTTTTGTAGTTAAAGAAAATGTGTCTTTTAAATATTTTTTAAAATCATTATTCGCTTTCTTAAAATATTTTTTTCTGTTCGCAGAGTTTGATTTTAAAGTTAAATTATCCAATTCCGTTTCTATAGATAGAATTTCATTTTTAAGTAAATCTTTCTTTTCTAAACTAGTTATGATTTGAATAAATTCATGGTAAACCTTTATCTCAGATTTTCTACTTGTCTCAGCTACTAAATTTTCAAAAAAGATCAACGCATTTTTTAGTGTCATAATTTTTAGTGTTTTCTTGGTTAGTGGCTTACACCAAAAAATATTACACTTAACACTTATTTTTTTTTGATAATTTTTAAAAAGTCATATAATCAAGACCTTTTAAGTAGTGTTCAGCTCCTTAAATTTTCTATATCAGCCATCAATTCTTCTAATTTTTTGAAGACCCTTCCATAAACAATGTTTAAATCCCATTTATAAATTCGATCTCCAAAAAACGCGAGAAAAACTAAAATCAAGAATGCTATTACGATTCCTATTAGTGGAACTCCAAATATTAAATATACATCTGGAAAACCAACAAGAATTTCACCTACAAGTCTTTCGCCCAAGGGCATACCTTCTACATCTTTAAACCAAAAGCCTAAAATCATAGACAGAAATATAATTGGGTACAAAAATCTTGATATTTTTTCATTGATTGCGACCTGTTTTTGTATCCACTCATTAAATGTCTTTAAATATTGATAACTACTTTCACCTTTGTCAATTTTATCTAATCCATTTAATAACACCTTGTTAATAAACACAAGAACAGAAAGAGTAATAAAAAATATAACACCTGTTATTGGTATGCCAACAAAAAATGAGATAATTAAGAAGACAAATGAGAATGCTATAATTGCAATCAAATTTATTTTAAACATGCGTTTAAATTTATCAATAATATGAATTGATTTTTGGTTGTATAGGTTGTTTATTTTAGGTGCTACTAATGCGTCACTCTTAAGAAAACCTTCTTTCCATATATTTTCAATTGATTTTTCCATCTAATATTTTTTTTAATCTAATTTTAATTCTTTTAACACGTATACCAATATTATTTGGGTTCGTACCTATAATTTCAGCGATTTCCTTTTGCGATTTTTCTTCTAAATAAAGCATAATGATTGCTCTATCGATTTCCGATAGTTTTCTAATAGCATCGTATAATAAATTTAGAGATTCGTCTGAAAACGCTAAGTTGTCTTCAGTTTTTGCAGTAGTTATAGAATCAGATACAAAATGTTGAACATTATTCTTCTTTTTCTTAAGTAAGGTTAAACAAACGTTTAATGAAATCCGATACACCCAAGTGCTCCATTGAGATTCTTCACGAAAGTTGTCTTTACTCCTCCAAATTTGTAAACACACTTCTTGGTAATAATCTTCAAAATCTTCTTGCGAGTTTGTATAAGCTCGACATAATTTGATGATTATTCCTGCAAACGGTAAAATGGATGTTTTATAAAAATCGCTACTCAATAGTGTTCTTTTAATTGGTTAGTGTCTTAAATTCGGAATTATTACAGGCAAATGGTAAAATTGTAAAAAGAATCTCTTTTGAGAGATATTAAGTACAAATTTTAGTATAAGAGCAGTAGTGAATAAATATACTTATAATACAAATAGCAAGATACTTAAAAAAGCAATAGCGCTTGAGAGTACACACAAACTGCTATTGCTTATATATTTCTTAAGTTTGTCTTTCATTAAATTAGATAACTAATAGAAAGAACAAAAGAGAGAAATAAGATTAGTATATACGGTGAAGCTTTAGACTTCGACAACATTGATAACCCTCTCTCTTTTACTACTAAGATTTCGTTCAGTTCTGTGAGACTTTAGATCTCGATTTCAAGTTGTTGAAACGTCAGTAGCTCGTTCTTTCCAAATTTCAATACTTATGAATAAATATAGTGAAATTTATGAACGGTTAGTCGCTAAAGGAAAGAGTAAAAAACTAGCGTTAATTGCAGTGGCAAATAAGTTATTAAAGCAGGCATTTGCTATTGCAAAATCTGGAAGACCTTATGATGAAAACTTTGTTTCTAGATTAGCTTAATATTGCTTGTTTTTTAACTCAGTTCTTTGTTGTACATAGTGCTTTTTAAATTTTTGTATTACTTATTCTATAATCAGTTTTTTAGATCCATTTCCTTTATCTGTTTTTATTTGCAGATAATAAAGACCTGTGTTTAAACTAGATGTATTAATAACGTGATTCCTACTCACCATTATTTGCTGACCTAAATTATTATAAATAAGAACTTCTTCTAGTTCTAAACCCGCTTTTAAGTCTATGGTAACCCTAGTTTTAGCAGGATTTGGATAAATTGAAAACTGTGATAAAACAAACTCACCTGAAGACAATAAAGCACTTAAATCATATACTCTTGCATGGCCTGAACCTAAGACACTACTACCATCGTTATTAACAGCGCCTATTGCAACTACAGAACCGTTTGATGATAAACTTACAGAATATCCTGACCAATCACCTGTTGCTTCACCATCAATATCGGTACCGATTTGATTCCAAGTGCCTGATTGATTTTCGTAAATACGCACATGTCCTGATTCTGATCCATTGCCATCATTCCAAATTGCTCCAATTGCAATTATAGAAGCATCTGAAGATAAATCTATATAAAATCCAAATAAATCACCTGTTGCTTCACTATCAATATCGGTACCGATTTGATTCCAAGTGCCTGATTGATTTTCGTAAACACGCACATGTCCTGATTCTGATCCATTGCCATCATTTCGCGGTGCTCCAATAGCAACTACATTACCATCTGATGATAGGCTTACCGACTTACCAAATTGATCACCGGCTGCCTCACCATCGATATCTTGACCTAACTGGATCCAATTATCAGACTGATTCTCATAAACACGAGCATATCCCGTTCCATTACTATCAACCATAGATGCTCCAATTGCCAATACAGTACCATCTGAATTTAAACTTATTGATCTGCCAAACCAATCATCTACTGCTTCTCCATATATATCAGAGCCTATTTGTGACCAAGTACCAGATTGATATTTAAAAATACTTACAAAACCAGTTCGGGATGGCACAAAACCACTCTCTGATTTACCAATAGCTAATATAGTGCCATCTGAAGATAAACTAACAGAGCTTGTACCTCCAATATCAGACGAAAAATCAAGAGTTGCTCCTATTTGAGTCCACACACCAGATTGATTTTCATAAATACGTACAGCCTTATCTGAAATAGCGCCAATAGCAACTATTGAGCCATCGGATGACAAGCTTATAGTCGACCCTGAAGCAGCTTCTGTACCTTCCCCATAAATATCAGAACCAATTTGAGTCCATACGCCAGATTGGTTAGCGTATAGGCGAACACTTCCTTGAGCGGTTGCATTTTCATAATTAAAAGGATCTCCTATGGCAAGGATAGTACCATCCGAAGATAAAGTTACTGAATAACCGCTACCAGCCTGCTCCAGTACACCATCAATATCCTGGCCTATTTGAGTTTGAGCGATTAAAAATAAAGGACATAATAAACTTAAGAGTAATAACTTTTTCATAATTGTATTTTGTTGGTTAAAAAAAATCGAATGTATGGTTTTTTTATGGAACAATATATACTCAATTTTGATTACATATTGTTTTAAATGTAAGGTTTTCAGCATTATTTACAACGTTGTTGTACAAGATTAGTTGCGATGTTTAAGTACTTAAGTTAGTAAATAATTACTGACAAAGAAAATCCGCGAGGATTTTCCTAAGCAAGCAAAAAGCAAGCAATTAATTTTGTACGGTGTTGTAAGTAGTTTTTATTTCACAAATTTCTCAATAATAAATGTTGTTGTATTTGTTCTTCCATATTCGCTAAATGTGAATGCTCCAGATTCTCTTGTAGAATTAATATTTAGGGAAATAAAAGTTCTTCTAGAGTTTCCCTTTGTTAGAATAAAAGAACCTTTTTTCGAAGGTAAAAATTCCTCCTTAATATAATGAGTTCCTTTTAATAACATAATATCTGGTATTTCTGATTTAAAAGTAAATCCTTTATCGGAAATATATAATTCAGCTTTATATTCAAGTTTAGAATAGTCTAAACCCTCAGATTTTAATATTTTCACATAATATTTTCCTTCAAAGTTTTTTAAATCACTTATGGAATCATATTTTTCTTTCAACTTATTTTGAATCTCTAAGTATTCTTTGTTTTTCCAACTAGTATTTAGTTCTTTATTTTTCGAAGCGTCAAACATATAGTTGTATTTGAAAAACACTTCACCATCTTTTAATTGGTTTTTTTTAATATACTTGACTAATTTGTCATAATTTTCATTTATAATTATTATTTCACGTATTTTAGTTTCCTTTTTGCTTTTAAGATTATCAAAGGAGATTAAAAGTTGTTGATGCTCACCTTTAACTAAATAATAATCCTTGTATTTATATTTTATAGAGGTTAAATTTCCTGAAAACTGTATTTCTTTCAAGTTTACAGAAAGAGTTTTTGATTCTAAATTTAGTTCTCCATCTAGATTTTCATTAATAAATGTTTGCGAATTTATTGAAAAGCTTAAAAGCAAAACTGTTATTGTTAATATTTTATTCATTTTTTCCCTGTTTTCTATATTTAGCAATAACTTAGTTGTATTTTTTTTCTATTTCGATAATTAATTTTTCAGCAACTTCTTTGTTCATATTTAAAGTAGCTTTTTCAGCGATTTGTTTTAGTTTTTTATCATTAAAATTAGCAACTTCTTTTTCAGTTTTTTCCATTAATGAAGTAAAAAATATTGCAGAATAATTTTCAACACGCTCGTAAAAACTTTCCAAAGTTTCAAAGTTTTGAAATGAGCCATTTTTAAATTCCTTAATCTTTAAAATCTCGGGGTCAACACTTTCGTGAGAATGTTTTAATGAGTTATTTATTAATCTTAATTCATTCACTTCTGTATATCCTTGGATTTTATTCAGAGGAATATTTTGTTTTTTAAAAAAGCGTTGAATATCATACCATTTAGGTTTTGAGGTTGGTAATTCTTTATAATGATGAAGTATCAATTTTTTAATATTTATTTCTAAATGTTTAAATGCATAAATTATTTTCATTTCAAACAAAGCTGTTAGTTCATCCTTAATAAACATTGCTGTTTCTATATCTTCTCTTATTTGAATATTAATGGAATGCCCTGTTTGGTTAGCTAATTCGTCTAAATAGTTGAATTTTTCTGTATTTGAAGTCTCTAATTCATTCCAATATTTATAGTCATTATATTGTTTTTCACGTTCTAATTTTAATTCTTCAATTAAATCATTGACTGCTCCATCAAATTTATTAATTGCTTGATTCAGAATATTAACATTTATTTTAGATAATTCATTCATTAATGATTTATTTTTTTTAATTACTTACAACGGTCTCGGCTATGAGTAGTTGCGTGGGTTAGTGTTTAACTTTGTAAGTACACACCAAACTGAAAATCCGCGAGGATTTTCAGAAGTAGGCGAGAACCAGCAATTACTTATAGCCATTGTTGTGGGTAGTGTTTATTTTTCTTTCTTTTCCTCTTCGTCTTTAATTGTGTATTTCTCAAGAAGTAACTGTTGTTCCTTTTCCTCAAGCTTTTTCCAACGTTCCCTTACTATTGCCGTTTCTGTTCTTAATTCTGTCGAAATATCTATTTCATCCTCTTCCTCTGGTGCTGGTGGTGTTAAAAGTTTGATTTCGTTTCCTCTAACAATGTGCTCAGTTATTACTTTGGCAACTTCATCGGCTTTTTTTGTAGCGCCTGTCTTCAATGGTGGTGAATCAGATTCTAAATTCTCTTTATGTTGCTCTAATGCCAATTGTTTGATTGATTCCTTAATATTATCTAACATTAATTTTTCCCTTTCTTTTTCAGTCTCAATAAGCTTTTTATTGCCCATATACGAAGCTATAATCTCTTTGGCAGTTTTAGATTTATAAGCAAGGTATGCTCCATAAACTTTTAAACCTGTTTTTAGAAGTTCGGTTAAATCTATGGCTACATCAAAATCAATATTAAAAATCACATCAATAGAGCCATTTTGTATTTCAACAAGTGAAATTTCTTTTGGTGATTCCTTTTTTAATAATGTATGATAAACTAAAAGTGTCCTATTCCATCTTTGTAAAACTCTTGAAAATTCTTTTAAACTTCCAGTAGATTGCAAGTCTTTAAATATCAAAGACATTACAGCTTGTTCCTCATCGCTTTCATACTCATTTTCTTCCGAAACGTATTTCTCAAAAGTTGTTTTTACTGTATTTAATTCAGTTTCATTAGACTGAATACCTTTCTGAAGTTGGTTTAGTATTGTGTTGAATTTTTGAAAATATTGTTGTCCGTTTATTTCTTTATCTGCATCTAAATTCTCTAATTCTTCTAAAGTATTTAAAGAAGTAAAAGGTTCATTTTGTCGTAAGACACCATTTAATTCATTGTTTAACGAATTGTTTTCAAAGTAAATAAGGTTAGATTTTATATTCTCGGAAAGCCCTTTCATAAAAACTAAATTCTGATTTTGAGATTGTGCGATTGATTGTTTATTATCAATAACATCTCTTTTAAAACCAGAATCAATTACTAATTCTTTGAAGATTTTTATTTTGTTAAGTAAACTTTCTACATTCATTTATTTTCAATTTGTTTTCGTTTTTCACATTACCCACAACGGTCTCGTATAAGAATAGTAGCGGGTTTCAAGGCACTTCCCTTTCAGTTTAACACTAAACTTTTTTCAAAGACACTCACTTTGAATTGGCTACTTAAACCGCTATTATTTTTATACAATGTTAGAGGTAGTTAATCTTTAAGCACCCTAATTCCTTTAGGAACAAAAGAGGACGAATAATTATAATTTTTAAATGTTAACTGTTTTACTTTTTTATCTTTTACAGACATTATATATATATGATGATTATTACCTTTATTCCCTCTTTCAAAAACAATACTCTCATTATCAGTAGACCATCTTGGTCTCATGTCCATTAAAGGATTGTTAGTAAGTCTTAGTGTAGACTTGTTTTTTATGTTTAATGTATAAATTTCTAAATTCCCATCTCTATCTCCATAATAGAGTATTTTTGTTAAATCATTTGATAATTGAGGCATTAGTTTATTATCAGAACCATTGGTGATAATCTCTTCATTTGATCCATCTGGTTTGCATCTTACAATTTGATAGATGCCATCAATTTTTGAAGAATAGTAAATTAGATTATCCAAACCCCAAGAAGGCATTGTGTTAGAATTCTTTTTGTTGGAAATATTTTTAAGATTTTCTCCCTCTCTATTCATTGTATAAATATCATCATTCCCATCTCTTGTTGAGACAAAAACGATGTGCTTTCCATCTGGCGACCAAGATGGACTGTATTCTGCACTATTGGAGTTTGTTAATTGTTTAAACTCATTTTTTTCAATATCTAACAGCCAAATTTTCCACCATCCAACTCGCTCTGAAGTGAAGACCATAAATCTCCCGTCCTGTGAAATCATTGGGCTACTGTCTTTTCTATTATGATTAGTGACTTGTTTTAACTTCCCTTCCTTGTTTATTAAAAATATATTGTCATTATTATTTACTTGTTTCGTGAATAGTATCTCATTTTCTTGTCCAAATAATTGGGAAGATATTAGTACTACTAAGAATGTTAATCTAATCATTGTGTATGTTTTTTAATTACCTCTAACGGTGAGTATATGCAAAGTAGGCGATTGCGGGCTTCAAACCTAACAAACCGTTACAAAGTTGAAGCGGGCTACAACCGTTGGAATAACTACTGTCGCGCCTATTTTGTATATACATTGTTAGAAACAGTATTTATCCAATTTTCAATCGTTTCTAAATAATCAGGATGCAATTTAGACCAATAAGGAAAATCACTTTCACCAATATTATACATTGAATGTGAGGCCCCCTCTAATAACACGGTTTTATAATTATCATTACCTGATTTTGTCAGTGCCGCTGAAATGATTTCATTACTATTTGCAGGTATTATTTCATCACTTGTCCCTTGCAGAATCAAGATTGGGTGTTTTGTTCTTTGAAAGTAAGGAATGGGACTGTAGAGAAGCTTTTTATCTATTTGGACCTCATCCAGATTTGGCACCCATACATTGGCAAACCATGAATTAGATTTTGCATTATCTATGGCCTTTTCTAAATCTGTTCTGGATAATTTACCTGCTATAAATTCAAAAACCTTTCGTTGAAATTTAGTTGCGGCTTCAATTTCATTTCCGAATATTTCTGCATTTCTATTTTTCCAATAATTTAAATCACTTTCGAGCAATGAAACTCCGGGGCAACTTACGGCAACACCATATTCCAGACTTTCTAATTCATTTAAGACATACGGTATTTTAGTAGCTCCCTGGCTACTACCTTTAATTCCAATGTTCGTAAGAGAAATACCTGTCTTATCAGAAAAAAACTTAATTGCATTGATATCATCCTTCACAAGTTCTTCAATCGTAGCTATTTGCCAATCGCCTTCCGAATTTCCAGTCCCTCTTTTGTCATAATGAAATGTTGTAAATCCCCTTTGTGCAAATAACTTAGCCTCTGCTCTTGAGGCACTCCGGTCTGCATTACCAGATGAAGTCAGAATTACTATTGCCTTATTCCCTTTATTTTTAGGATACCAAATAGTTCCATTTATTTTCAATTCATTGGATTCGAAACTAACATCTTCATTTTTGGGATTTTGGTTATTACTCAGCAACTCCTTTTCTAAAGTGTAAGGAACTGTAATTGAGTCTACAGTAAGAACTCCCTGAAGTTTGCTGTTATTTTCAATCCATTTGTTTTTAAAGGAATATGTATAAAAATCACTTTGCAATTTAAACTTTATAGAATCACCAATTGATTCGATAACTTGAAAAGGAATTCGATTTGCATTTTGTTCTAAACTCGAGAAAAAAACCTTGAAGCTGGCAGAATCTTGTTCAATTTCAAAGTTTATCTTATCTGAAAAATTTCCGTATTCAAATACACCGCTAAAACTTCCTGTCTTGTCTCCATTATTAATCTCCTTTTTTGAGCTACAAGAAAATATTCCAAATGATATGAAGATGATTATTATCCTTTTCATGTGTTAATTTTTAAATGTTCAGTTTCACTTTATATTGTTTCTAACAATTGTATAACAGCACATTCTATTCGTAAAGTTGCTGTTATATCGCTTATAAATGCAATGTATTACTTTTCAACAAAGAATCCAAGGGACTTATGACGGTTTTGTTGTTAATTTCTATGGTTTTGGTATAGATCTCAGTGGTTTTAGGAGAATTATGCCCCAGCATATTTTGTAAGTGACGTATGTTTACATTGTTTTCAATACAATGTGTTGCAAAAGAGTGTCTCAAAGTATGTACAGTAGCCCATGGGTTGGAATTTGTTTCTTTAACCGATTTTCTAAAAATGGCTCTTATACTAGTGGTACTGTATTGCCCTCCTGATTGTCCTTCAAACAGCCAGTATGAAGGCTTGTACTGTTTGTAATAAGCTCTGAGTAATATTACCAAATGCTCTGATAAAATAGTTTTTCGGTCTTTTTTGCCTTTACTATCTTTAATAAATAAATAACCATCATTAGAGTTTACGTCTGAAATGCGTAAATTTATGAGTTCGGAAATTCGTAGTCCGGAACCATATATGGTGTTTAGAATGGCTCGATGTTTAATGTTTTTAGGATGTTGAATTATTTTTAAAACTTCAATTTTACTCAATACATTTGGTATACTTCTGGCTTTTTTTGGCCTCTGTATATCATAATATTCTCTGGGCATTTTTAATACATGTTCATAGTAAGCCTTTATGGCGTTTATGATTTGATTTTGGTAGCATTCGCTAACCTTACTTTTCTTTATCAGTTCATAAACAAAACCCTCTATATCTTCTTTATTTACTTGCTTAAGATCTCTCTGCATAAATTTACTTAAAAAAACGGCAAACATTTTTTTATATATTCTAATGCTAGAGACGCTATATTGTTTTAGGACTAAGGCTTTTTCTAAGTTATAAAGTGCTTCCATAGCATTGGCGTTTAATGGTACCTTAGGGACAGGGGCAAATTTAATATCCTTTACCACTTTATAATCTGAACCGCATAGTTTTTTTAGATGTTCGAAATTTTGAGCAGTATTTACTACAGACCATAATTTTTGATTTGGATGCCAAAAACTTCCATTCATTTTTTTAACAGCTTCCCTTAAAGCATGTAAGCTATAGGGGATAAAAATTTTAATCCGTTTGGCTCCTTTGATAGGTTGATAAATGGATGCTTGCATTAAAGTATTTATTTTGATGAATAAACTTATAAAAAAAGTAAGACTAAAATTTTTTTATTAGATAATAAAAGTATATTAACCGTTAGAAACGAATAATTTTATTGTACTTACAATCAATTTGTTGTGATTTTAAACTATTGAATTATCTAAAAAAAACACTAAATGAAATGTAAAATTTGTAGTAATCGTATTGTAGGAAGAAAAGATAAGATATTTTGTTCTGTAAGATGTAAAAATTACTATCATGTTAACCTAAGGAAAGCCACCGCAATGGTTGTAAAAGAATTGGATATTATATTACATAGAAATAGGAGTATCCTTTTGGAGATTATGGGCAAGAAAAAAACACAATGTAAAGTAGCCCGTGTTGTACTTGAAAAAAAGAAATTCAGATTCAAGTATCATACACACCAGAATATAAATAGTAAAGGTAAGACCTATCATTACCTTTATGATTTTGCTTGGATGGAGTTTTCCAATGATGAAATATTAATAGTAAAGCAACCATTGGTTCTAAAAAAGAAGTAGTTATTACTTTAATATGGTATTCTTTTAAAAAAAGGATAAAACCAAAAACATGTAGTGGTTTTATCCTATTGATTTAATGATATTCCTATTCTGAAACCGAATAGGGTTTTCTGTTTTTTGAAAGCGTTTACTGTATTGCTAGTTTTAAGAACAGTATTTACCATATTAATATGGAGCTATACTTATACCATAAGCATTGAAAGTAAGCATATTTCTTGCATTAATGTTTAATGTGCAAATTAATCCTCAACCAAAACCCATTCGCCTTTAGCAATTAAAGGTTCAGCTTGTTTGTATTTAAGGGTTTTGTTTTCACCATTAATAACATGTTTAATGGTAACACGGTCATTACGTCCAATTTTTGGTTTGTCGCGTACAATAGTTTCCACGACTTCTTGTTGACGTTGCGTTTTGCCTGCGGCTCTGTTTTGTGCCGAACGCTCATCTAAATTAGGGATTTCGTCTTTTTGGGTTTTAAGATTTTCCTTTTTACGGGTTTGTCTGGCCTCTTGAATAGTGTTTTGTGTTTCTTGTGGTAACTCGCCTTTAAATAAGAATGAAATAACGTCTTTATTTACTTGGTCAATCATGCTTTTAAACAATTCAAAAGCTTCAAACTTATAAATTAATAAAGGGTCTTTTTGTTCGTGAACCGCTAATTGTACCGATTGTTTTAACTCATCCATTTTGCGTAAATGGGTTTTCCAGGCATCATCGATTATAGCCAGCGTTATATTCTTTTCAAAATCGGTAATTAATTGCTTACCATTAGTTTCATAAGCCTTTTCAAGGTCGGTAACCACATTTAAGGTTTTTATACCATCGGTAAAAGGCACTACAATACGCTTAAATTTATCGCGCTGTGTTTCATATACATTTTTAATTACAGGGAATGCTATATCTGCATTACGTTCCATTTTTGCTCTGTAATGCTCGAAAGCCCCTTTGTATATTTTAGAAGTGATTTCTTGAGCTGATAACTTTCCGAATTCGTCTTCAGAAATGGGTGCACTCATTGAAAAATAACGAATCAATTCAAACTCAAAATTTTTATAATCGTTAGCATCTTTGTTAGTTTCTGCAATACCCTCTGAGGTATCAAAAATCATATTGGCTAAATCTACACGTAAACGTTCACCGTTTAAAGCATTGTAACGTCGTTTATAAACGACCTCACGTTGTGCGTTCATCACATCATCATATTCTAACAAACGCTTACGAACACCAAACTGGTTTTCTTCAACTTTTTTCTGAGCACGTTCAATAGATTTTGAAATCATAGAATGCTGAATCACTTCGCCTTCTTTCAACCCCATTTTATCCATCATTTTTGCAATACGCTCAGAACCAAATAAGCGCATTAAATTATCTTCTAAAGACACATAAAACTGTGAGCTTCCTGGGTCTCCTTGACGTCCTGCACGACCACGTAACTGGCGATCCACACGACGTGAATCATGACGTTCTGTACCAACGATAGCTAAACCTCCAGCTTTTTTAACGTCCTCAGATAATTTAATATCTGTACCACGACCTGCCATATTGGTAGCTATGGTTACCTGTCCTGCATTACCAGCTTCGGCAACAATATCTGCTTCTCGTTTATGTTGTTTTGCATTTAATACATTGTGTGGTATTTTGCGAATGCTTAACATTTTACCAAGCAACTCGGAAATCTCAACCGATGTTGTTCCAATTAAAACTGGACGACCTGCTTGAGATAGTTTGGTTACTTCATCAATAACCGCATTGTATTTTTCACGTTTGGTTTTAAAAACTAAATCTTCTCTATCATCACGCGCAATAGGTCGATTGGTAGGCGTTTCAAGAACATCTAATTTGTAGATTTCCCAAAACTCACCAGCTTCTGTTAACGCTGTACCTGTCATACCAGATAGTTTGCGATACATTCTAAAATAATTTTGTAATGTTACTGTTGCAAATGTTTGTGTAGCATCTTCAATTTTCACATTTTCTTTGGCTTCAATGGCTTGGTGTAAACCGTCAGAATAACGACGACCATCCATAATACGACCTGTTTGTTCATCTACAATCATCACTTTATTATCCATCACCACATATTGGGTGTCTTTTTCAAATAAAGCATAGGCTTTAAGTAATTGACTTAGTGTATGTATGCGTTCGGATTTTAAACCAAACTCCTTAAACAAATCTTCTTTAAGTGTTGCTTCCTCTTCAGGCGAAAGACCTTGCTCTTCAATTTTAGCAACCTCAATACCTATTTCTGGTAAAATGAAAAAGTCTGGGTTATCTTTTCCAGAAATGTATTCAACACCTTTGTCTGTTAATTCAACTTGATTATTTTTTTCTTCAATAACATAGTATAATTCTGCATCAACCTTAGGCATTTCGCGGTTGTTGTCTTGCATGTAGAAATTCTCCGTTTTTTGGAGTAGTTGTTTAACACCTTCTTCAGATAAAAACTTAATGAGTGCTTTGTTTTTAGGAATACCTCTATAAACACGAAGTAGTTGAAAACCACCTTCTTTAGTATCGCCCTCTTTAATTAATTTCTTAGCTTCTGCCAAAACACCTGTTAAATATTTACGTTGTACAGAAACAATATCATCAACCTTAGGTTTTAATTCTGTAAATTCATGGCGATCCCCTTTAGGAATTGGGCCCGAAATAATCAATGGTGTACGTGCATCATCGACTAATACAGAATCGACTTCATCTATAATACCGTAGTGGTGTGGGCGCTGTACTAAATCATCTATCGAGTGCGCCATATTATCACGTAAGTAATCAAAACCAAATTCATTATTGGTACCATACGTTATATCAGCATTATAGGCTTTTCTTCGTGCTTCAGAGTTTGGTTGATGGTAATCAATACAATCAACACTCATGCCGTGGAACTGAAAAATAGGGGCCATCCAGGCACTATCACGTTTTGCTAAATAATCATTAACGGTTACTAAATGCACACCTTTTCCGGCTAGGGCATTTAAATACACTGGTAAGGTTGCTACTAAAGTTTTACCTTCACCCGTTTGCATTTCGGCAATTTTACCTTGGTGCATGGCAACACCGCCAATTAATTGAACATCGTAATGTATCATGTCCCAAGTAATAGGTTTTCCTGCAGCATCCCAAGAATTTGCCCAAATGGCTTTATCATTATCTAAAACCACATAATCCTTTTCTCCAGATAAGCTTCTGTCAAATTCGTTTGCAGTTACAGTAATAGAGGTGTTGTTTACAAAACGTTTTGCAGTCTCTTTTACCACAGCAAAAGCTTCAGGTAAAATAGTGTTTAAAACGTCTTCAGTAATTTTATAAGCTTCATCCTTTAACCTGTCAATTTGCTCGTAAATATCTTCACGCTTATCAATGTCTTCAGTAGTTTCGGCTTCTTGTGTTAAATTACTAATTTGTTTATCAACATCGGCATTGGCTTCTGCAATTTTTGCTTTAAACTCAGCTGTTTTTCCTCTTAACTCATCATGCGATAAGGCCCCTAAAGCTGCTTCAAAGGTTTTAATTTTATCAACTAGTGGCGATATGACTTTTACATCTTGTTTAGCTTTATCGCCAACAAACATTTTTAGTACAGAATTTAAAAAACTCATGAGTGTTTATTTTATATTTTATCTAGGATTTGCCTAGTTATTTTTCTTTAATTGTAATGTATTCAAAGATACATTTTTGAACAAAAAAAAAGTCTCAAATCGAGACTTTTTAACTGTTCTTTATGCTTTATTTAATATTCATCTTCATTCCACAGATAATCTTCGTCTGTTGGGTAATCTGACCAAATTTCCTCAATTGAATCGTATGAGTCACCCTCATCTTCAATTGACTGTAAATTTTCAACAACTTCCAAAGGTGCTCCAGTTCTAATAGCGTAATCTATTAATTCATCTTTAGTTGCTGGCCAAGGCGCATCACTTAAATAGGATGCTAATTCTAATGTCCAATACATATTGTACGTGTTTAATTTTCTGCAAAAATAATTTTTTAGTTTAAACACACAAGAAAAAAATGAATTATTTCATATTGAACTTATTTAAACTTTTTCAATTTGCTAAAAAAATGCTTGTGAATTCATCTCAATAGTTTCACAAGATTTTTTAAACGTATGTAATCATTAATTATAAGAACGTATCTTTATGTGCTCTAAACCCTTGCAAATTATTTCTACGGTTTAATAAGTAATAGTCATGATTTTAACCTGATTTTTACTAAATAATCAAGTTTTAATTGGGTAACTATTTCTTTTCAGGAACCCATTTAATTTCATTGGCTTGCAAGTCAAAGGACAACTTTCGTGCCAATACAAAAAGATAGTCAGAAAGACGGTTTAGGTATGTTAAAGCATTAGCTTCAAAAGGTTCTAAATCGTTAAGGGCAGATGCCAAACGTTCGGCTCTACGGCAAACACAACGTGCTATATGACAGAATGACACCGTTTGGTGCCCGCCAGGTAATACAAAATGGGTCATGGGCGGTAAGGCATCGTTCATATTATCCATTTCCTGCTCTAAACGCTCAATGTCTTCCACAGAAATTTTATTGATATTAAGGCGTTCCTTTCCGTTTTTTAAAATAGCTTTTTCAGGATCAGTCGCTAAAATAGCACCAACTGTAAACAATCTATCTTGAATTTTGATAATTAAATCTTTATAATCTTGGTGGATATCTTGATCGCGAATCAATCCTAAATGTGAGTTTAGCTCATCAACTGTTCCGTAGCTATCAATTCTAATATGGTGTTTAGGTACTCGTGTACCGCCAAATAATGCAGTAGTACCTTTATCGCCTGTTTTGGTGTAGATTTTCATATGTTATGCAAGTTAAATCATTTCCTGCAAAGCTACAAAGCTGCAAAAGGTTTTGCTAAAAGTTAAGTCGGATTTTTATAAAAATTGCTTATTCAAAGCATTTCATGAATTAAAAGGGGCATGTTTTAAATAATTGTAATAGAAAACTATTATTTTTACGTTGAAAACCATACTTGAATAATGAAAAAAATTATAGTATCAATTTTACTGATTGTTGTTTCTTTTTTTTTAAACGCGCAATCCTACATTGGATTCCTTTCAGATAATTATAGTGGTGTACATGGCGTAATATCCAATCCTGCAAATATTGTTGATTCGCGTTTTAAAACCGATATAAACCTAGCTGGGACAAGTGTTTTTGGAAGCAATGATTATTTTGGTATTAATCTTTTTGATGCTACAAAGGATGGTTATAGCTTTGATTCAGAATCAAAAAAATCACCATTAGATGATAATAATGCAGCATTAAATATAGATATACTAGGCCCAGCGTTTATGTTTAATCTTTCTGACAAAAGTTCTTTGGCACTATTTACTAGAGCTCGGTCTTTTGCGAATATTAATGAAATTAATGGCGCAACTATTGCGTCTATTGATGATGATACTACAGATGATTATAATATAAATGAGGCAGATTTTAGTGTTTTAGGGCATGCCTGGGCGGAATTTGGTATTAGCTATGCCAGAGTCTTATTGAATAATAAGCAGCACTTTTTAAAAGGTGGTTTAACCTTGAAATATCTTCAAGGTTTAGGAAGCACGTATGCTACTGGAAATGAACTTATACTTAATTATGATGCTGATGGCACTGATATTGGGGGAGGACAAACTACTGGAAGTATATCAACAAGTGGTAATATAACTTATGCCCGATATGCTGATTTCGATAATGATGATTATGATTACGAAGTGCCTGATAATTCTGTAGGTTTTGGAGGGGATCTAGGTTTTATTTATGAGTGGCGACCTAATCATGCGGATTATAAAAAATCCGATACAGATAGTATTACTTATAAGTATAAAGATAAGAATAAGTACAAATTGAAAATAGGATTATCAATAACAGATATAGGTTATATAGATTATAAGGATGGTATAAAGGAAGGGTATAATGTCACTAATACAGCTGTTAGTGAAGATGAATATGATAATTCAGATGATTTTGGAGATTTTTTAAACACATTTTATACACGTACTAATCTAGGTATGGGTTACATCATTGATTTACCAACTGCATTGCATTTAAATGTAGATTGGAGTTTTAACAGTAAGCTCTTTTTAAACTTTAATACAGACCTTTCGCTAATATCTAAAGATAGAATAACGGCAAATCGTATTTCTAATGTCGTATCATTAATACCGCGTTATGAGCGTAAATGGTTTAGTTTTTATATCCCTTTAAGTGTTATAGAAAATAATGGATTTAGAATGGGTGCGGGATTGAGGGCTGGACCGTTATATGTAGGTTCAGGAACTGTAATTTCGGCATTTACAAGTGATAATAATAGAGGGGCGGATGTTTATGCAGGTCTAAAAATACCTGTATATCATAGTGCTTCAAAAGACAAGGATGATGATGGTATTATTGATAAATTAGATGATTGTCCAAAAGAGCCAGGACCAGTTGAAAATAAAGGTTGTCCTTGGGGAGATGCCGATGAAGATGGTTTATTAGATAATATTGATAAATGCCCAGAAGAAGGCGGTACACTAGAAAATAACGGATGTCCTTGGGGTGATAAAGATGGTGACTCAATTTTAGATAATGTTGATGCTTGTCCAGATTTAGTAGGAACAAAGGAAAACAACGGGTGTCCTTGGAAAGATACTGATGGCGATGGTGTTTATGATAAAGATGATATTTGTATAAACGAAGTTGGTACTGTAGCTAATAATGGCTGCCCAGAAGAAGTTATAGAAAAGCTTCAAAAAACGTTAGATGATTATGCTAAAGTTATTCTATTTAATCATGGAAAATCTTCTATTAAAGAAGAATCCACGGAAGTGTTATCTGAAATTATTGAAGTTTTAAATGCGTATCCAAATGCTTCATTTACCATAGAAGGCCATACAGATAGCATAGGAAGCTATGAACTAAACCAAAAACTGTCTGAAGCTAGAGTCAACAGTGTCAAGAACTTTTTAGTTAAAAACGGAATAGATGCAAGTCGATTAATTGCCATTGGATATGGTGAACGCAGACCAATTGCAACCAATATGTATAAAGATGGTAGAGCCAAAAACAGACGCGTGGAAATTAATTTAATTAAGAAGTAAAACTTATAAATAAGATATTATTTTTAAAAATCTCAGTGTTTAATTACGCTGAGATTTTTTTTAAATGTGTTAGATTTTACTCATAGAACTTAAAAAGTGAAATTCTATGTATTGATACTAAAAGTATAATATTAAAGTACCTATTATTGGGTATTTTTCTTGTTAAAGTGTAAAAAATATCTAAAAAAATGTGTTTTATCGATAAAAATGTTACTTTTGTCGATGAATTATATTTTAACCTAAACAAAAATTATGAAGAAAATTACTTTAGCAGTCTTGTTTGTTGTAAGTTCTTTTTGTGTAAAAGCACAGTCTTATATCGGATTTCTTACAGACAATTATAGTGGTGTCCATGGTGTGATATCCAATCCTGCAAATATTGTAGACTCACGTTTTAAAACTGATGTAAATTTAATTGGCGCCAGTGTATTTACAGGCAACGATTATTATGGTGTTAATGTGTTGGATGCCATTAAAGATGATTATGACTTCGATCTAGATGCTACAAAATCACCAAGCAATGACAATAATATTGCATCATATGCCGATGTTATGGGACCTTCTTTTATGTTTAATCTGAATAAAAAAAGTTCAATTGCTGTTTTTACCAGAGTTAGGTCTGTGCTTAATATTAATGAAATTAATGGAACCACAATTGATGTTATTGATGATGATGAAACGGATGATTTTATAGTAAATGAAGGTGATTTTAATGTGTTTGGTCAAGCATGGGCCGAACTTGGCGTTACTTATGCTAGAGTATTACTTAATAAAGAACAACATTTTTTAAAAGGTGGTCTTACTATTAAATATCTACAAGGAGCAGGAAGTGCTTATGCCTACGGAAAGAATGTTACAGTTAATTATGATTCAGATGGAACGCCATTAGGAGGTGGTCAAACAACGGGAAGCATATCATCCACTGGAGAAGTGGTTTATGGTCGTTTTGTTGAATTTGAAGAAGATGACTACGATTATGACCTTCCAGATAATGCAACTGGTTTTGGTGGAGATTTAGGTTTTGTTTACGAGTGGAGACCAAATCACGCCGATTATAAAACTACTAATGCCAAAGGAACACCTTATGTTCATAAACATGAAAACAAGTACAAGCTTAAACTTGGGCTTTCTATTACTGATATAGGTAGTATAAAATATAAAGATGGTATACAAGAATCTTTTGATATAACTAATACTGGTGTTAGCGAAGATGATATTAATGATGCTGAGGATATAGATGATATTTTAAATTCACTTTATACACAAACTGGTTCTGAAATAGGATATACAGCTACATTGCCAACAGCATTACATGTAAATGCAGATTGGAGTTTTAGTAAACGCTTTTATGTTAATTTAAATACAGACCTTTCACTTATCTCTAAAAAGAAAACCAATGCAAGTCGTATTTCAAACGTGGTATCGTTAACGCCTCGTTTTGAAAGTAAATGGTTTAGTTTCTATATCCCTGTTAGCGTTATTGAAAACAATGGGCTTCAAGCAGGAGCTGGATTAAGAACGGGTCCATTATATATTGGGTCAGGATCTGTTTTGTCTGTTTTAACTAGTGATAATACTAAAGGCGCTGATGTTTATGCGGGTTTAAAAATACCAGTATATCAAGCAAAGCCAAGAGATAAAGATGATGATGGTGTTATTGATAAATTGGATGACTGTCCTAAAGAAGCAGGTCCAATAGAAAATAATGGTTGCCCTTGGGGTGATAAAGATCAAGATACCGTCTTAGATAATGAAGATGAGTGTCCAGAAATAGCAGGACCGAAAGAAAATAAAGGTTGTCCTTGGGGCGATAAAGATGGTGATTCTGTGTTAGACAATGTTGATGAATGCCCAGAAGTAATAGGTGAAGCGGACAATAAAGGTTGTCCATGGCCTGATACAGATAAAGATGGTGTTTTAGATAAAGATGACCAATGTATAGATGTTGTAGGAACAGTAGCTAATAATGGCTGTCCTGAGGTAGCGCCAGAACCTATAGCACCAGAACCTGTAGTTACTCAAGAGGTTCAGAAAACTTTAAATGATTACGCAAAAACCATATTGTTTAATTCTGGAAAATCTTCTATAAAAGCAGAGTCTAATGAAGTTTTGTCGGAGATTGTTAAAATTTTACAAGAGTATCCAAATGCCAAGTTTTCAATAGAAGGGCATACGGATAGTGTTGGAAGTGATCTGTTAAACAAGAGGTTATCAGATTCTAGAGCAAATGCTGTTAAAAAATTCTTGATTAATAATGGTGTGGATCAATTCAGGTTAACTTCAAAAGGGTATGGCGAGAGCAAGCCTATAGCTAATAATGCAACCAGTTCTGGTAGAGAACAAAATAGACGCGTTGAAATTAATTTAGCTAAGTAAAAAAATAATTTTTATTAATATTTAGAAAAACCAGAGCTTAAATACTCTGGTTTTTTTGTTTAATTTCAATTAGTAGTAGAACCTTCAAAACTAAAAGGCAAAGCCCTAATTACAAAATGTTCCTTAACCTGTTCTTTCCTAAAAAATACGAATCCCCAGAAAAACGTATCAATAGTAATCGTGACTTTTGGATGTTGTTTTATAAACGCCCAAGCTTCAGTCATACCTTTAGACCAGTAAATATCATCGAAAATAAAAACGGAATCGTTATGTGCTGTTTGTAAAAGGGTTTTAAAATAGTTTAGAGTGGCTTCTTTTTGATGATTGCCATCAAAAAAAATGAGATCGTAATGGTTTGCACTCAGTTTTTTAATCTCATCATTAAAATTCCCATTAATAATGGTAGTATTTTTTGCGTGATGATTTTTTAAATGCTCTTTTGAAAATGTAGAAGTATTTATACACCCTTCAATGGTAGTAATATTGGCTTTGGGATTTCCTAAATGCATCGCGTGGGTCGCAATACCTAATGAAGTTCCTAGCTCTAATATGTTTTTTGGCTTAAAGTTGGCTATAAATCGGTATAAAAGCTTGGCTCTTTGGTTTGTTGTTCCAGCATTTTTAGCAATTAATGAAACACGCCTCTCATGTTGTTTCATGACTTGTGAGCCAGCGCCTAGATCCGTTATTTGTAATTTAGTATTGTTTTTAAGAAGTGTTTTCTTATAGTTTAAAATAGATTTGTAATTCTCATAAAAAGTTCTGTCATAAAAACACTTAGTTACTAAATGATATACAAAAGGAGAGTGAACCCCATGTTGATTGGTTGATTTTAGTATAAATTTTATGTATTGAACAAATTGATAAAACATGGCTATTCTTCAAGTTTCGATGAAAGCTCAAACCAACGACCTTCCTTTGTTTCAATAATGTCGATAATGTTTTGCAATTCATCAGATAACGTATTGATGTCGTCTTGAGTTAAATCTGGGTTATTAAACTTGCCTTCTATAGCTTTCTTATCAAACGCTAAAGTGTTTAATTTGCTCTCAATATTTCGTAATTCTTTTTCTTCGTTAAATGATAATTTTGAAGCCTCATTTTGTTTCCACGATTTATTGTCTTTTTTATCTTCTGATGATGTATTTGAAATTACAGGTTGGCTGTCTTCATAAACCCTAAAATCGGTATAATTCCCTGGAAAATCATCAATAATACCTTCGCCTCTAAATACAAATAAATGATCGACTACCTTATCCATAAAATAACGATCGTGTGATACCACAATAATACAGCCAGGAAAATCTAAAAGGAAACTTTCAAGAACGTTAAGGGTTACAATATCTAAATCGTTTGTGGGCTCATCAAGTATTAAAAAATTTGGATTCTGAATTAAAACAGTACATAAATACAAACGCTTGCGCTCGCCACCGCTTAATTTTTCAACAAAGTCATACTGTTTTTTTCTGCTGAATAAAAAGCGTTCTAACAGTTGTTGCGCACTAATTTGCCTACCTTTTTTTAATGGGATATAATCTCCAAATTCGCGAATAACATCAATGACTTTTTGTTCAGGTTTAATGGTAATTCCACTTTGCGTATAATATCCAAATTTAACGGTTTCGCCTTTTGTTATTTTACCAGAATCAGGTTGTGCTGTTTGGGTTAAAATATTTAAAAAAGTAGTTTTTCCTGTGCCGTTTTTACCAATAATACCAACACGTTCCCCTTTTTGAAATGTATAATTAAACCCATCAAGAATAGTTTTGTCTTTAAATGCTTTCGATACTTTATGGAACTCTAAAATTTTACTTCCTAAGCGCTCCATATTCAGTTCTAATTGCACTTCATGGTCATTCCTACGTTGATGAGCCCTGTGTTTTATATCTGCAAAATCATTGATTCTGGATTTAGATTTAGTGGTCCGTGCTTTAGGTTGTCTGCGCATCCATGTTAGCTCTTTCTTGAATAACTGTTTGGCTTTTCCAGTTTCAACAGCTTCAAGTTCAATTCTAGCTTCACGTTTTTCTAAGTAGTAGGAATAATTGCCCTTATAATTATAAAGCAAGCCTTCATCTAATTCTATAATTTCATTGCATACACGTTCTAAGAAATAACGGTCGTGCGTTACCATAAAAAGCGTAATGTTTTCTTTAGCAAAAAAAGCTTCTAGCCATTCAATCATTTCTAAATCTAAATGGTTTGTAGGCTCATCTAAAATCAATAAATCGGGTTTATTAATTAAAGCATTTGCTAAGGCCAAACGCTTTTTTTGTCCACCAGAAAGTGTACTTACTTTTTGGCCTAAATTGTCAAGTTTTAATTTAAAAAGTATTTGTTTGTAAAGCGTTTCAAAATCCCAAGCTTGGTATTGTTCCATAGCTTCAAAAGCTTGTTGGTACACTTCCGTGTCGTCTGGGTTTAAAAGTGCTTTTTCGTAGTTGGAAATGACTTTTAAAATAGTATTATCACTTGCAAAAATAGTTTCTTCAATAGTCAGTGTATCATCAAATTTTGGATCTTGTGAAAGAAATGATACTGCTATTCCTTTACGGTAAATTATGGCACCAGTATCTGGTTGATCATCACCAGAAAGGATATTTAAAATAGAGGTTTTTCCAGTACCATTTTTTGCAACAAAAGCAATTTTTTGGTCTTTGTGCACACTAAATGATATGTTTTCGAAAAGAGCGAGTTCTCCGTAAGATTTTGATATGTTTTCAACAGTTAAATAATTCAATGGCTATTCTTTTTTGCAAATAACGGACAAAAAACCAAAAAATCAGTCATAAGTTTTATTGTTCCCAACGAAAACTTATATTTGTGATAAATCAATTGCCTCAGTATGAAGAGATGTTTTCTTGTTGTTTTGTTAGCTGTTAGCACTGTGTTTGTTTCATGCATAACAAATAAAGATGTTGTTTACTTACAGGATAAAGGAGTTAGAGGCATAGATTCGTTACTTATTAAAGAATTACCAAAGCCATACCGGGTACAGGTTAATGATATACTGAGCATTAACGTAAAAGCATTAGACCCAGAACTTGTTAGTATATTTAATCCTATTGAAACCAATAATGGGTTGTCTCAAGGCGGTGTAGGCGGGCTTTATTTTAGTGGATTTACAGTAGATTTACACGGTAATATTGAGTTTCCTGTTTTAGGTAAAATCAACGTGTTGGGTTTTACTATTTCTGAAATAAGAGATAAAGTGGAAAAGGAGCTTTTAAAGCAATATTTTAAGACTTCTGCTGAGATTTTTGTAACAGTAAAACTAGCTGGATTAAAATATACGGTTACAGGCGAAGTTTCAGGTTCAGGCGTCTACACCTTATTTCAAGACCGCGTGAATATTATTGAAGCTTTAGCAAATGCTGGTGACATTGCAGAGACAGGCGATAGAAAAGATGTTTTAGTTATTAGGCAATACCCCGATGGACAAAAAATACATCATATAGATTTAACAGACATTAAAGCCATGAAATCCCCGTTTTATTTTATACAACCCAATGATATTATTTTGGTTAAACCTTTAAAAAGAAAAGCTTTGGGAGCTGGGCAAACTGCTATACAAAATATAACAACTATTTCCTCTATTTTGTCTGTACTGGTGTCTACTTATTTTTTAACAAGAAATCTTTAAAGTCTGGATTTATGGAAGAAGAATTCTATGTTACAGAATCACAATCGAAAGCATCATTTGATATTAAAGCCTTTTTATTTAGAGTTTTAAGTTATTGGAAATTATTCGTTCTATTTATTAGTATTGGTATTTTTATAGTATACCAACAAAATATTCGAAAACAACAGTCTTATAGATTAAGTACACAGATTTCAATTGAAGAAGAGTCTAACCCTTTATTTACATCAAATACAAGTTTAACATTTAATTACGGAGGTGTTTCTGGTAAAGTGCAAACAATGATTACTTCGTTACGATCACGTTCTATTCATGAAAAAGTGGTTGATAATATTGAATTTTATATTACATATTTAAAACAGTCAAGGTTTAGGAAAGATGATATTTATACAGATGCACCATTTAGAGTTCATTTAACCCCAGATACTAATCAGTTAGTAGGTGTTCCCATTAAAGTTACGTTTCTTGAAAATGAAAGGTATGAGCTTTCTATTAATTTTGAATCTAATTTAGCGAGAACCCAGAATTTTACAAGCAAAAAAAAATCTAATATTGATGTGCCTCTTGGCGTGTTTAAGAAACAGTATAGCTTTGGAGACACCATAGACCTCCCTTATGTAAATGGAATGCTATATTTAGCAGAAGGAAGAACGGTTATACCAAATGAAGAATACTTTTTTAAGCTTAGTAATTTTGATGCAGTTGTGGCCAAATATCGAAAAAAGCTAGTTATAGATAACCCTAGGAATTCTGCAATTATAAACTTAAGTATGGTAGATGTTAACAAGGCCAAAATTGTTGACTACTTAAATGAAACCGTTAAAGTTTTAAGCGAAGATCAATTAAGCAGAAAAAACCAATTTGTTACAAATACCATTAATTTTATTGATAAACAATTAGATAGGGTGAAATCCCAATTGACTTTAAATGCAGACTCATTAAACAGATATAAGCAAAAAAACAAGATTTTTAATATAGATGAAAAAAGTGTAACCATAAATAGTAAACTTTCATCGTTAGAACTCGATAAGGATGATATAAACAAAAGATTAGCCTATTATATCAGTTTGAAATCGTACCTACAAACAAGTAATGCATTTACTGAGGTTCCAGCGCCATCCGTTGCAGGAATTGAAGATGCCAATATACTTGCCAATATTGGAAAAATAAACAATCTATCTGTACAGAAATCCAAGTATGGCTCTACCGTTAGAAAAGATGCCACTATTTTTGCAGATCTTAATAGACAAATAGAAGGCTTAAAAACAGTACTTTTAGAAAACATTAGTTCTGCTAGTAATGAATTAAAAAGAGAGTTGAGCACCGTCAATACAAAAATAGCAATTGAAGATGCTAAAATGAGAAAGCTGCCAAAAGCTCAGCAAAGGTTGTTTGATATACAACGCCAATATACATTAAGCGAAAAAACATATAATGTTTTTTTGGCGAAAAGAGGCGAAGCCGATATCATAAAATCAGCAAGCGTTTCTGATATTTTGATAATTGATCCCGCAAAAGATACTGGCGCGACACCTATAGACTTAAAGTTGAGTTCACGATATTTATTTGCTATAATAGGTGGTTTGTTACCACCATTATTACTCGCTTTTTTATTAACTTTTTTTGATAATAAACTGCATAACCCACAAGTGCTAGAAAAAATATCTAGTATACCATTATTGGGTGTGGTTGGTAAAAATGATTTAACCAATAATATGGCTGTTCATTTAAAGCCAAAATCTACAATAGCAGAGGCCTTCAGGTCAATACGCTCTAGTTTGCAATATTTCTATAAAAAACACAATTTAGAAGGGACTAAAACAGTTATGGTTACATCATCCGTAAGTGGTGAAGGGAAAACCTTTTGCTCTATTAATATTGCTACGGTTTTTGCTATGAGCGGGAAGAAAACTATTCTGGTAGGTTTAGATCTTAGAAAGCCCAAGATATTTGGTGATTTTGATATTAAAAATGATATAGGTGTCGTTAATTATTTAATCGGACAAAAAGATATTGATCAAGTTATTCAAAAAACAAAAGTGCAAGATTTAGATGTTATTACTTGTGGACCGATTCCCCCAAACCCTTCAGAATTACTCATAGGGGAGAAAATGGATATGTTAATCAAAAACCTAAAAAAAACGTATGACTATATTGTTTTAGATACACCGCCCATTGGTCTTGTGGCAGATGCTTTTGAGCTTTTAGAATATGCAGATGCTTCTATTTATGTAGTAAGACAAGATTATACCAAAAAAGGGATGGTAAATCTTATAAATGATAAATACAATAAAGGTGAAGTAAAAAATATAAGTTTTATTTATAACGGTTATGCCCAAAAAGGTAAATATGGTTACGGATATGGCTATGGTTATGGATACGGTTATGGCTATGGTAGCTATGGTAATGGTTATAATGATGATGAGACTTTGAAAAAATCATTTTCATCAAAAATCAAATCTTTTTTTAAGATTAGTTAAATTAATAGCATATTTAAATTGAATAGAAAAAAGGAAGCTTGGTTATATACCATTTCATCAAAAAAAGCGGTTATTGATTTAAACCTTAAAGAGATTTGGAGGTATCGTGATTTGCTATTGCTTTTTGTAAAACGAGATGTTATTACCTTGTATAAACAAACCCTTTTAGGACCACTGTGGTATCTCATTCAACCATTAATAACCTCAGTGATTTTTACAATCATTTTTAATGGTATAGCCAATATTGAGATAAGCGAAGGCATACATCCTTTTTTGTTTAACCTCGCAGGTGTTACGATTTGGAATTATTTTTCTGAATGTCTAAAAGGCACCAGTGATGCTTTTAGGAAAAACCAAGGTATTTTTAGTAAAGTTTATTTCCCAAGGGTAATCATGCCGCTTACAACTGTGATTTCTGCTTTGATTAAATTTGGAATTCAATTTTTAATATTTGTCGGGTTTTATGTGTTTTTTAGTTTAAATAATGAAGCCGGTAGCATAGCTTTTGAAGCTATCTGGTTATTGCCAATTTTGGTTCTCGTAATGGGATTACTTGGACTGGGCTTAGGCATGGTAATTTCTTCCATGACAACTAAATACCGAGATCTTACTTTTTTAGTAGGTTTTGGAGTTCAGTTATTAATGTATATTTCTGCAGTCATGTATCCCATAGATGCAGCAGTACAAAAAATAGCTAATAATTTTCCTGAAATGGCACCCTTTATTAATCCCATAATAAAAAATAACCCATTAGCTAATGTCATTGATACGTTTAGATATTTGTTTTTCTCCCAAGGGTCATTTTCTGCTAAAAGTATTATACTAACCTTAGTCGTTACTTTAGTTATCACTTTAATTGGTTTAATTATTTTTAATAAAACCGAAAAATCTTTTATTGATACTGTATAAAATGAAAGACAATTCTATTATTTTAAAAATTGAAAATATAAGTAAGCAATATCGTTTGGGCTTAGTTGGTACAGGAACGATTACCCATGATTTAAATCGCTGGTGGCATAAAGTTAGAGGTAAAGACGATCCATACTTAAAAATTGGGGAAGCGAACGATAGAAGTGTTAAAGGCACCTCAGAATACGTCTGGGCATTAAAAGATATTAATTTTGAACTCCGGAAAGGTGAAGTTTTAGGGATTATAGGAAAAAATGGAGCAGGTAAATCTACCTTGCTAAAAATATTATCTAAGGTTACAAGCCCAACTACTGGTGAGATTAAAACAAAAGGTCGTATAGCCTCATTATTAGAAGTAGGTACAGGCTTTCATGGCGAAATGACTGGAAGGGAAAATATATTTTTAAATGGCGCAATTTTAGGGATGACCAAAAAAGAAATCACCTTAAAAATAGATGAGATTATTGAGTTTTCAGGTTGTGAGCGTTATATAGATACACCCGTAAAGCGTTATTCATCAGGAATGACAGTGCGTTTAGCTTTTGCAGTAGCAGCTTTTTTAGAACCTGAAATTTTGGTAATTGATGAGGTTTTGGCAGTAGGTGATGCCGAATTTCAGAAAAAAGCCATTGGAAAAATGCAGGATATTAGTAAAGGCCAAGGAAGAACGGTTCTTTTTGTTAGTCACAATATGGCCGCAGTAAAAAGTTTATGTAGTAGAGGGATTGTTTTAGAAAATGGATATACCTCTTTTGAAGGTGATATAGAAAGTTGTGTTGAGTATTACCTTGCTAACAACATTGAAAAAAACACCAATTTAACCTATTCGGCTAATGATAATAATGCATTCATTAAAAAAATAAAAATAAAGGAAAAGCTTATTGCTTCAGGTGATAATTTAAAAATTCAATTTCAATTAAATTCAAAGTATACAGGTAAGATAAATATTCATCTTGGCGTGTATAATTTTAATGACGAAAAAATATTGCACCTATCATCAGAGTATTTTAATGAAGGATATATAGATCAAAGCAATGAGAACCACGTTTGTGAAATTCAAAGAAATCCATTGCCCCAAGGATTTTATTATATAAATATTGGTGTAATTAGAGATAATATTGAATTAGAACGATTGAAAAAGTGTTTAATTATTGAAGTTATAAATAGCGATTTTTTTAACTGTGGTGTTATTTTGAAACCAACAGCATTAAAATCTAAATTTTTAGCTGAATATAAATGGTATTAATTCTGTTATTTTAAATTAATTTACCAGACCAAAGACACTGAATTATTAGACCATGATTAAAGTAGCACATTTCGGAACATTTGATGTAGATAATTATGGAGATTTGCTTTTTCCGCACATAGCAGAATATAGGTTACCTAAATATCAATGGGAACATATTTCGCCAACAAACAATCCTACCGTATTTAAAGATGCTAAGCCAATTGTTTCTTTTGAAAAAGCTAGAAATAATGTATTTGATGCCATAGCTATAGGAGGTGGCAACATTATACATTTATTAGATAATCACAACACCGTTTATAATAATATAACAGGGTTTTCATATGCCAACCTTTGGGTTGGAGCAGCCAAAATGGCTATTGAACAAAAAATCCCCTATATATTTAATGCACCAGGTATATCAAAAAACTTCAATAGATATATAAAAAAAAGAATTGCCTCAGCCACATTTAAAAATTCAAATTATGTCGCTTTTAGAGACCGATTTAGTAAAGAGATTGCGTGTAGAACATTTAAGAATAAAACAATTTTTGAAAGTAAGTTAACTGTTGTACCAGATACAGCATTTGAAATCAATAAGCTATGGCCATTAGAAAAAACCAAAGTTTCTGATTATATAACTGTAAACTTAAATGAGCGCTACCATATTAATATTGAAGAAACCGCGTTAGGTTTAGACCAGATATCTAGTAAGCTTAAAATGCCCATTAAACTAATTGTTATTGGTGATTGCCATGGAGATAAAGCATTTACAATTAAGGTTTCTAAAAAAATGAAATCAGAACATACGATTGTAAACTCCGATGAACTTAAAAAAGTTGCCCAAGTTATAGGCCATGGTAAACACTTTTTTGGATCATCAATGCATGCCTTTATAACAGCATTGTCTTATGGTATTCCAGCATTATTGGTTTTAAATAAAAAACCTTTAAATAAGTTTATAGGATTGTTGGAAATAGCAGCGTTAGAAAGTAACGTTATCTGTAAATCGTTTGATGAAGCTTTGAAAAGAACTAATTCGCCAGCAATTTTGTCAAAAAAAGCAAGACAAAAGATTCAGTCAGATTTAAATACACATTGGAATAAAATAGATGATATCATTAAACAGAGGAAGTCGTCAACTTTTAGCTTATATATCATTATATTCGAAAAACTATTGAATTTAAATCTTAAGTTCTATAGAATGCTAAGTAAATTTCGCTAAAAAAAAGTATGACTGTTTATATTATAATTATAACCTATAATGGCATTAAATGGATTGAAAAATGCCTAAAAAGTTGTGAAAACTATAATGTAATAGTTGTAGATAATGCTTCTAATGATGAAACGGTATCCCATATTAAAGATAATTATCCAGAAGTTGATATATTGGAACTAAAAAAAAATTTAGGATTTGGAGCAGCCAATAATAAAGGGATAAGTCACGCTTTAAAAGCTGGAGCAGACTATGTGCTTTTGTTAAACCAAGATGCCTATTTAGAAAGTGGTACCATCAAAAAATTAATAGAAGTACACAAGAGTCATACGGCTTTTGGTGTTATAAGCCCAATACATTTAAATGGATTAGCCAATAAATTAGATAGTGGGTTTTCAAATTATATAACTTACGACAATAATAACTTCCTGTATTTTGATGCCATTAAAGGGCGTTTATCAGACATATATGAAGTCCCCTTTGTTAATGCAGCATGTTGGCTATTGCCAAAAAGTACTTTAAGAAAAATAGGAGGATTCGATCCTGTTTTTTTTCATTATGGAGAAGATGTTAATTATTGTCAAAGGTTAAAATATCATGGGTTAAAAGTTGGTGTTGTACCCAATGCATTTGTATTACATGATAGAGAACTTGTTAAAAAAGAAGCGCATAAAAAAAATAATTCGCGTCCAGATCTGTTTTATATTTTAAAATGGACAGATATAAATATTGAGAATAATGTTGAAGAGCGGGTATCACAATTAAAACACACACGGTTTTTATCCGTTTTAAAATTTAATTTTTTTAAAGTAAAATATTGTAATGAACAACTAAAATTAATTAATAGTAAAGTCCATGATATTAACAATAGTAGAAAAGTTAATAAAACATTAGGAATGCATTATATATAATTTTTTAAATAATTAATTTCAAAAAAACACCTGTTTTTGTATAAAAATAAAAGACTATGAGTTTTGCACCTATTGTAATTTTTGCATACAACAGACCTGTGCATTTGCAAAAAACACTTAATGCATTAGCATTAAATCAAGAGGCAATAGAAAGTAATTTGTACATATTTTGCGATGGACCAAAGCCAAATACAAATCCAGAGAATTTAAAAAATATAAACCAAGTTGTTAAAATAGCACAAACCGAAGAACGCTTTAAAAAGGTAAATGTAATTGTTAGCGATAAAAATTTAGGATTATCAAAATCAGTAATAAATGGTGTTACAAAAGTTATAGAGGCATATGGTAATATTATTGTTTTGGAGGATGATATTATAGTAGGTAAACATTTTTTAAGCTTTATAAACAAAGGTTTAGAAGTATACAAAAATGAAGAACGTGTTTATGGTGTAACAGGATATTGTTTTCCTAGTTCAAAACAAATAAAAGATCCAACATATTTTTTACCCATAATGAGTTCTTGGGGTTATGCCACTTGGGTGGATAGGTGGAATAAAATTAATTTTAATGGTTACGAACTATTAAAAGAAGTTCAAGATAGAAATTTACAATCCGATTTAATTTTTGGACATTTGAATTACTTTCAAATGTTAAAAGACCAAGTTGCAGGAAAAAATGATTCATGGGCCGTAAGATTTTATGTTTCAATGCATTTTAATAAAGGTGTTTTTCTTTTTCCTAATAAACCCTTATTGCAAAATATTGGGTTGGATGGTAGCGGACTTCACTGTTTAACAGAAGATCATAAAACCGTTAATGATAATTTTATAAGTACCACCAACATTGGCATTAAGAAATTAAATATAGAAATAAAATCCCATATCATTAAAAAAATAAAAAGGGGTAATTTTAAAAACAATACCGCTTTCATGCAGTTACTTAAGAAAAAAATCAGAAAGGCCATTGCACCCGAGATTTTGCAATTAATAAGGCGTAAGTTTCAATTTAAGCAACAAAAAGAGTTAAATCGGTTGATGCAATTGCCAAGGTTTAAACAAACCAGTACAACTCTACTAGGTAAACAAATGGTAGTAGCAGATGGGGCCTCGTACGCTTTTATGTTTAACGAAATATTTCAAGAACACATTTACAAATTCAACACATCAAATAGAACACCTTATATTATAGATGGCGGTGCTAATATTGGGATGTCAACAATTTATTTAAAAACACAGTTTCCAGAATCTAAAATAGTTTCTTTCGAACCAGACGAAGGGATTTTTAAAATATTTAAAAAAAATATAGAGACTTTTGGGTTTAAAGATGTCAGTTTAATTAATAAAGGACTTTGGAATGAAGACACACAACTATCTTTCAATTCCGAAGGAGCAGATGCAGGCGCAATTAGCTTTAAAGATATTAAATCAAAAACCTTAAATACCGTTAAGGTTGTTGACTTAAACCCATATTTAAATCAATCCGTTGATTTTTTAAAATTAGATATTGAAGGTGCAGAGACCGTTGTGTTAAAATCTATTGAATCTAATTTGCATTTTGTGGAAAGGATTTTTATAGAATATCATTCTTATATTGACGAAGAACAGACCATAGGTGAGATAGTTGAAATACTTAAGAAAAATAATTTCAGACTATATATATCTGCAGGGCTATCAAGTAAGGCACCTTTTGTTAGAGTAAATACCTATAGAGATATGGATATGCAGTTGAATATATTTGGGATAAAAAATAAATAAAGTGAAAATCTTAATTGTAAATACATATGATTATGGCGGTGCAGCAAATGCATGCCTAAGATTGCACGATGGACTTTTAAAAAGCGGCGTGGACTCTAAAGTCATATTAATGCAAAAGAGCAACCGAATACCTAAAACCTACCTTGTTCAACCAAAGCAGAAAACGTTATTTCAAAAAGTAAAAAAACTATTTCGTAAATCGTTGATAGAATTAAAAATCAAAAAAAAGAAAACGAGTAAAGAAGAGGCCTTTGTTAAGCATAGATCATCAAAATTAGAACTTTTTAGTTTCCCTTTTTCAGATTATGATATTACAGAAAATGAATGGTATAAAGAAGCTGATATTATTAATTTACATTGGGTAGCAGGTTTTTTAGATTATAAATCTTTTTTTAAAAAAAACACAAAGCCTGTGGTTTGGACCTTACACGATATGAACCCATTTACGGGAGGCGAGCATTATCTTGAAACCATTATAGACATGGATACTCAGGGTAACCCCATTTTAAGAGAAAAAGAGGCTGTAGAAAACCAATATGAAACCCATTATTTAAACTTTAAAAACCAGCTTTTTAAAAATAATAAAAACATAACCATTGTAGCACCCTCAAAATGGTTAGTCAATGAAGCTAAAGCCAGTTCGGTTTTTACAAGTAGTAAAGTATTGCATATACCTTATGGTATAGATAAAAATATTTATAACTTAAGAAATAAAGACTTTTCAAGAAACGTTTTAGGTATTCCTAAAGACAAAAAAGTTGTTTTGTTTGTAGCAGAATCTATAAATAATAACCATCGTAAAGGGTTTCATTTTCTTAAAAAAGCTTTTGCTGAGTTAAAGGATGATAATGTTGTTTTATGTGCTGTTGGTAGTAAAAAAGTGGCAATCAAATCACTAAATAACTTAATAGAATTAGGGGTGATAAATGATGAAAAAATGATGAGTATGGCATATTCAGCAGCCGATGTTTTTGTTATACCATCATTAATGGATAATTTGCCAAATACTGTACTTGAATCATTAATGTGTGGCACACCCGTTATTGGTTTTGCAGTAGGAGGTATTACAGATATGGTCCAAAACGAAATTAACGGATATTTAGTCAATACTATTAATTCAGAAGCACTAAAAAATACCCTGTTGAAGTTTTTAAATAACGATGTTGTATTTAATTCTTCTGAAATAAGGTCTAAAGCTATAGAGAATTACGATTTAATGCTCCAAGCTAACCGTTACATTAACTTATATAAAAGTATTTTGAACTAAGCTAAAAACATCAAGTTTGAAGATTTCTATCATTACAATTAATTATAACAACCTGGAAGGGCTCAAAAAAACAGTTAACAGTGTTAAAAGTCAAACCTATACAGATTTTGAATATCTAGTTGTAGATGGTGGATCAACTGATGGAAGTGCTGATTATCTTGAGAGTCATAACGCGATGTTTGATTATAAGGTTAGCGAGCTAGATAACGGTATTTATCATGCCATGAATAAAGGCGTAAAAAAAGCAAATGGTGAATATGTGTTGTTTTTAAATAGCGGTGATTATTTTTATAGTTCAAAAGTTTTAGAAGAAAACCACCTTCAAATAAAAGAACAAGACATTATTTATTTCAATCTTCAAGTTATTGAAGGAAACAAGACCTTTATAAAGGAGTATCCAGATTTGCTTTCGTTTTCATATTTTGTAAAAGACACATTGCCACATCCAGCCACTTTTATTAAAAAAGATATTTTTGTTAGAACTGAATTCTATAAAGAAGATTTTAAGATCGTATCAGATTGGAAATTTTTTATGGATGCCATTTGTAGATATAGCGTTACATACAGACATGTTAGTAAACCTTTGTCAACATTTTTAATAGGAGGGATGAGTTCTGATCCAAAGAACAGCGTTATTAAGCAAAATGAAATAAAGGAGGTTTTAAACACCTACTATTCGGCCTATATGCAAGATTTAGATGATGTTATTACCTTTAGAAATACGTTGAATAATTTAAGAGCCTCAAGAATTATAAAACTTTTAATTAAACTAGGGTTTTTAAATAAATTTTAAAGATGGATGAGCTAGTTTCCATAATCGTTCCGTGCTACAACCAAGCAAAGTTTTTAGAAGAGACTTTGCAATCTGTAATGGACCAAACTTATACCAATTGGGAATGTATTATCGTGAATGATGGTAGTACAGATAATACAGAAGCTGTTTCGCTCCGTTGGTGTAAACTTGATGAAAGGTTTAAATATTTGTCCAAAGCCAATGGCGGTCCATCCACAGCTAGAAATGAAGCTATAAAAATTAGTAAAGGAAATTTTATCCTGCCATTAGATGCAGATGATTATATTTCTAAAAATTACTTAAATAAATTACTTCCAGAATTACAGAACAATAAATCATTAGGAATTATATCTTGCTACACTAAGTTTTTTAGTGACGATATAAATAAAGCCACTTATGAATTAAAGCCCAAGGGCACGAATTGGAAAAATCTATTATATGTAAACCAATTAATAGTAACATCCTTATACAGAAAAGAATGCTGGCAAGAGGTAGGAGGTTATGATGAAGCTATGAAAGAAGGTTTTGAAGACTGGGAATTCTGGATAGCCGTTACTAAAAGAGGATGGAATTATAAAGTTATGGATTCATTTTTATTTTTTTACAGAAAGGCAAAAATATCAAGACAAACAGATGCTATAAAACATCATTTTGAAAATTCAAAAACATATATTTTTACAAAACATAAAGAATTATATGTTGAAGATTTTGATAATTTTATTAAAGTATTGTTATACGATATTAAAACCCATAGGACTGAAACTATGAAAATAAAAAATTCATTTGAATATAAATTGGGTAAATTAATGACCAAACCTTTTAGAGCGATAAGAAACCTATTATTAAAACAGGAATAATGATATCGGTAGTCATTAGAAATAAAAACCAAGATCAAGCACTCGCTTTTCTGCTTAAAAATTTAACAGAGCGCTATATAAATGATATTGGAGAAATTATAGTCATAGATAATTTATCGACCGATAAAAGTGAGGCCGTTTCGAATCAGTATGGAGCAAAATTTATTACCATAAAAAACTTTAGCTATGGCGGCAGTGCTAATTTTGCAGTAAAGCAAACTAAGTTTCCAATTATAGTTATGTTTAGTGCACATTCTTATCCAGTAAGCCATGATTTTTTTAAACTGATTAAGCTTAAGTTTAATCATAACCCTAATTTAGCAGGTGTGCGATGTTTGCATAATCCAAATGATTATACAAATTTTATTAATAAGATTAATGCGAAGGAAGATCCAAATAAATCAGGTTTAATTTTTTCAGGATCAGCTTTTAGTAAGCAAGTTTGGGAGAAATTTCCTTTTAAAGAAGACGTTGCAACTTTTGAAGACAAAGAGTGGACGGTTCGTGTTTTAAAAAGCGGCTATGAAATTGATTTTGTAGAATCTATTTTTTGTTATCAAATAAAAAGAAGTAAAAAGCAATTGTATTTCAGATTTAAAAATGATTTAGTTGGTAATTATCAGCTTTGGCATAAAGATGTTAGTTTTTTTAAAGCATCCAAAGGTTTTGTAATGTCGATAATAAGATTGATTAAAGGGTTTTTTATCGATTTTTGGTATGCCGTATTAAAGTATATACATAGTGTTAGATTTATGTTTAATAAACCAGATAAGTTTTAATATTGCACCATCTATAAATGACAAAAAACAACAATTTTGACTTTTTAAGATTTTTATTTGCCATTTTTGTTGTCATATCGCATGCATATCCCTTATCAGGAGATCATGAATCATCACAATGGATTTATAAAATTACAGACGGACAAATTGTATTGGCCAGATTTGGTTTAGACGGTTTTTTTATTATTAGTGGGTTTTTTATCTTTCAGAGTTTACAACGCAGTAATACATTATTAAGCTATTATAAAAAACGCTTTTTAAGGCTTTTCCCGGCGTTATTTATAGTTTTAGTAATATCAACCTTGTTATTGCCAGCTGTATATCGAGGCGTAACCCCTATTTTAGAAAACCCTCAAGTCTATTCATATTTACCTAACAATCTGTCTTTATATAACTTTCAAGCCGTTATAAAAGGTGTTTTTGATGATAACCCTTACCATTCAATAAATGGGTCCTTATGGACCATACGTTATGAATTTTCACTCTATATCGCCCTGTCTTTGTTGTACTTTTTTAAAGAAAATGAAATAGTAAAAAAAGCTTTAATCCTTATGTGTTTTATATGCTTCATCGTGCTTTATGATTTTTTTCTAAGCAGATTTGCTGGATCTTCTGTTTTTGGTATGATAGGGTATGAAATATTGGACTTAGGAACTTTTTTTGTTTGCGGTAGCTTATTGGCTGCTTTTAAATTTGAAAAACACATTCAAAAATGGATGCTACCCTTAGCGATTTTATTAGTTATTATTTCAATAAAATATGACTTTTATAGTGTTTCAAAACATTTTTTATTACCTATTATTATATTAATTATAGGTTTTACACAGCTACCTTTTTTTAGTACTTTTGGTAAAATAGGAGATATGTCTTATGGGATTTATATTTATAGCTTTCCTATACAACAAGCACTGGTATATTTTTATAAATTAAATGTCTATGAACTCATGTTTTGGTCTTTAATCATATCCATTGCATTTGGATATTTATCATGGCATTTAGTAGAAAAAAGAGCTTTGAAGTATAAAAACATTTCAATTTTTAAATAATCAGCCCTACAAAACATTAAAAAATACGTTTTTGAGAATAACCATAACATTAACATACCGAGATAGAGACTTGAGCATTGTAAAAAAGTGCTTAGATTCGTTAAAAGTTCAAACTTTAAACGATTTTAAGGTCATTTTGGTTGATTATGGAAGTCTAGTTGAGTATGCTGAGGCTATAGAAATTCTCGCCAAAAAGTATTCTTTTATTGAATTCATTTCATGTCCAGTTCAAGGGCAACTTTGGAATAAAAGCAGAGCGATTAATATTGCTTTAAAACAATGTCAAACACCCTATTTTTTGGTAGGCGATATCGATTTAATTTTCCATCCAGATTTTGTTAAAACGGCCAATGCGCTAGCCTCGGAAAACATTGTCTATTTTAAATATAGTTTTTTGTCAAAAGAAGAATCTTTGAAAGATAAAAACTTTACCGATTATGAAATCGATTTTGTTGGAGGAGAAGCCATTACGGGAACCACATTATTTCCAACCAATAGCCTTAAAAAAGTAAATGGTTATGACGAATTTTATCATGGTTGGGGCGCAGAAGATACCGATATTCATAGGCGTTTAAAGACCTCTGGTTTGGCTGTAAATTTTTATGACCAGGATATATTAGTAAAACACCAATGGCACCCCAAAGCCTATAGAAGTAAAAATAGCACGAGTCCATTTCATTCAAATTTAGAACGCGTAAATCACAATTACATGGAGCTAACCATAAATAATAAATCGGTTTTGGCTAATACCAATACAAATTGGGGCATACTTCCTTTTAAAGACGATTACATAAAGCTTTTACAGAAACCAGATTCAGAAATTAATGTTCAGCCTATAGATTTTCATTTCTCGGCATTGTTAGCACAATTAAAAAACTTCAATAAACAAGTTGTAAAAATTCAAATCAGTCAAGTAAATTCTAAGGATAAACTATTTCAAAATGTAAAAAAGTACTTGAAAAAGAAACATTTTAAGTATTTAAAACTAGAAACCGTAAACAACCTTTTGTTAGAAGAAATAATTAAAAACTATAGGAACAACCCTTATACTTATAGTTTTAATAGAAAAGCAGGTAGTATTAACCTCATAATATATTTTAAGTAATGAAGATATTATTGGTCTCCATGCCTTCATTACACTTTTTTAGATGGGCGGAACAACTTGAAAGTTCTGGACATGATGTCTATTGGTTTGATATTTTAGATGGAGAACAAACAGAAAGACTACCTTGGGTTAATAAAATAAATGGATGGAAACTAAAATACCCCAATGTAAAAGGGCGCTATTTTATTAAAAGACGATTACCATTTTTATACAAACTATTAAAACCATTCCTTGAAAGACATGTTGAGAAAGAATTTGAAAAAGTACTATTAGAAATAAACCCCGATGTAGTCCATAGTTTTGTACTATACATTTCTTGTACGCCTATTTTGCCCGTAATGGAGAAACATAAAACTATAAGATGGATTTATTCATCATGGGGAAGCGATTTGTATTATTTTAAAAATAAAGCCAAATATTTAATTGATATAAGAAAGGTCTTGCCAAGAGTTGACTACTTATTTACCGATTGCCAAAGAGATGTCGCATTAGCTAAAAAATATGGTTTTAAGGGCATATTATTAGGCGTTTTTCCAGGTGGTGGTGGTTTTAATTATAAACAAACCAATACATTTATTAAACCCGTTTTAGAGCGAAAAACAATCCTGGTTAAAGGGTATCAAGGCCGTTCAGGACGTGCTATAGAGGTTTTAAAAGCCCTTATGAAATTAGAATCAAATCTTAAACCCTATAAAATTATTGTTTTTGGAGCAGATAATGAAGTTGAATCGTATATTAAAACTCAAAATATACACAAGCAGTTACATATAGAAAGCCTGTCCAGAAGGTTGTTTTTACCACATAATGACATTTTGAAACTCATGGGAAGTGCCTTAATTTATATAGGTAATAGTAATTCTGATGGCATGCCAAATACTTTGTTGGAAGCTATAGCACAGGGTGCTTTTCCAATACAATCTAATCCAGGTGGCGCAAGTGCAGAAGTTATTACACATAACAAAAATGGTTTGTTAATTGAAAATTGCAAAAATATAGAACACATACAATCATGTGTTCAAAATGCGTTGAATAATTCAGAATTATTAGAAAATGCATTTAAAATAAACCAAGAAAAAGTAAAGCCAAAGTTTGAAGAATCAGTCATTAAAAAGCAAGTGCTAAAAGCCTATAATAACATTTTATAAAGCAAACCATACCTCAGATGTTTACCCAGCAAAACATAAAAAAAAGCATTCTTGATCTAGAACAAAAATACCCTGTAGATACATGGACTGTTAATAGTATTCATGTTTGGCCTTACATACGCATTAAGCTCTATATACACATGTTGGTTTTAATGAATAAGAAGCCATTAGCTAACAAACTCAATAACAAAAACTTAAAAAATCAAATTAAAGTAATAGCATTCCTCAATAATATATTCCGAGTGTTTAAGGCCTATTTCAGTTTAGCAATTTTCTTTTCAAAATTAAAACAAAAACAAATTGTTTTTTTTGGATCACATATGCATAGGGTTTTTCAAAATGGCGAATATTTTAATAGGTTTTATGATTCCATGGTAGCTTATCATAAGCTACAGGACTTTGTTTACATGGTAGAATATCAAAAAACATATGACACGACCTATAATAAAAAAGCAGTTATACAATTAAGTAAACATTTGAAACATTTTAAATTACTAAGCAAATTCACAAAATGGTTTAGTAAAGAAAAAAACAGGATCAGTTTAAATAATTACGATGCTTTTTATAAAGAATTAAAGGCCATAAACCTTGCTGCAACAGGGGTTTCGGAAACAGAGCTTGTTGCATGGACACAAAGAATAAAAACGACCAATAAGTTTTATGAAAAATTTTATAAAAAAATAAAGCCCTTAAAAGTAGTGTTTTTGGGATACTATGGCTTAGATGACATTTATTCGGCCTTAGTAACCGCTAATAAGCTCCATATAAAAACCATAGATTTTCAACACGGTCCACAAACCAATGTACATCTTGCCTTTTCAAGTTGGAGTAAAGTACCGGAAAATGGGTTCAACACCATGCCAAAAGAATTCTGGAATTGGGACAAGGCCTCAAAAGAAAATATTGATTCTTGGTCAGATAAAATCGCTCAGATAAAATCCAAAGTTGTTGGGCAACCCTATTTAGCTTATTGGATTAATGAAATACAAACAAAAAAAATTAATCGTCAGCATATTTTTTACAGTTTACAAACACACCCATTTGCCATTCAAGATTTGTTAACACCAAAAATAATAACCTTAATAAAAACATTAGATTACACATGGGTATTACGATTGCACCCTAGAAATAATTTAAATATTGATGCGTTACATGAGTTTTTAAAACATCATGAAATCGAAAACAAAACCATTATCCAAGACGCCTTTAATACGCCATTGCCCGAAGCCTTACTTTCCAGTATTTTGCATATAACCAATTATTCAGGATGCTTGATTGAAGCCTACCAATTAGGGATTCCTACATTAATTATAAATGAGGTAGGAAAAGAAATGTTTGGCCAATATATAGGTCATAAGTTGGTACACTATTTGGGTCAAAATGATAAAAATTTTCAAGAACAAGCAGAAAAAATAATAAATAATTCAAAAGGCGAAGATTTAAAAACTAATTATTCAGAAATATTTCATCCATTAAATTAGTTTTCATTTTATGTAATTAGCACTTTTCTATTATTTCAATAGTAAAAACTGTATTTTAGCAATCGCACAATTATTCAATAATAATGAAAAAAATAGGATTCATTCCACTAAGAAAAGGTTCCAAAGGCATTCCTAATAAAAACAAACTTAAAATGGTTGGAAGACCATTGTTTACATGGGTTTTAGGAGAAGCTATTTTTTCTGACCTTGAAACTATTTATGTTTATACAGACGATAAAACTATTATTGAATTTATAAATAAAGAATATCATTGGACTAATAAAGTTAAAGCTTTATTAAGAAGCGAAAAAAGTGCCAGCGATACAGCTTCAACAGAGTTTGCTATGTTGGAGTTTTGCGAAACTATAAACTATGATTTTGATGTGTTTTGTTTACTGCAAGCTACATCTCCTTTTACTAAAAGAGGAGATATAAATACATGTTTGAAAGAGCTGAACGGTGATTATGATTCAGCATTAAGCGTTGTAAATACACACCGATTTTTATGGGATAAGAATGGAAAACCTTTAAATTATAATCCTAAGCAACGGCCTAGGCGTCAGGATTTTGAAGGCCTTTTAATTGAAAACGGTGCTATTTATACCATCACTAAAGCAGCATTACAAAAACATAAAAACCGACTTGGTAATAAGATTGCTGTAGTTAAAATGGCTGAAGATTCTTTACTAGAAATAGATACAGAATCAGATTGGATAGCCGTTGAAAATCTACTTATAGAACGTCAAAAAAGAGAAAAGAAATCAGAAAAAATAACACACTTAGTTTTAGATGTTGATGGTGTTTTTACCAATGGCACAATAACTTATACTCAAGATGGTGAGCATACCAAAAATTTTGATATGCGAGATGGTATGGGGCTTGAAATTTTAAGACAGTTTAATATTGAAGTAATGATTATGACTTCTGAAGACTCACAATTGGTTGCAAAACGAATGCAAAAATTAAAAATTGAACAGGTGTTTCTGGGTGTAAAAGATAAATACACATTGCTTAACAAGATTGTGAAGGATAAAAATATGTCTTTAAGTCATGTTGCTTATGTTGGCGATGATGTTAACGACTTAACAAATATTTGCAGTGTGGGATGGTCTTTAGCTCCAAATAACGCAACAGATGTTGTAAAACAAAATGCCGATGTGGTACTTTCTAAAAATTCAGGAGCAGGTGCTATTCGTGAAGCATGTCAATTTATAATGAATTATAATAAAAGATTTTAATCCTCCCAAAACCTAATGAATACATATAAAAAACCTTATATAATAGCCGAAATTGGCTGTAATCATAAAGGCGATTTAGAGATTGCTAAAGAACTCATTAAAGTTGCAAAAATATTTTGTAATGTAGATGCAGTAAAGTTTCAAAAAAGAAATAATAAAGAACTATTAACAGAAGAACAATACAATAAACCGCACCCTAATCCAGTAAACTCTTATGGCGATACCTATGGTGCACACCGTGAATATTTAGAGTTTGATGTCAATCAACATAAAGTATTAAAAACGTATTGTGAGGAAATTGGCATTACCTATTCAACATCAGTTTGGGATTTAACTTCAGCAAAAGAAATAACATCTTTAAACCCAGAATTTGTTAAAATTCCATCCGCATGCAATAATAATATTGAGATGTTAGAGTGGTTATGTGATAATTATCATGGCGAATTGCATATCTCAACTGGAATGACTACTAAGGCGGAAATTGATAATTTGGTAAGTCTTTTTAAAAGAAAAAAAAGGAATAAAGATTTAGTGCTTTATAATTGTACATCAGGATATCCCGTTCCTTTTGAAGATGTATGTCTATTAGATATTAATTTGTTGATAGAAAAATACAAGAACGATGTTAAACATATTGGCTTTTCTGGCCATCATTTAGGAATAGCAGTCGATGTTGCGGCGTATACGTTAGGCAGTAATATTATAGAAAGGCATTATACAATTGATCGTACATGGAAAGGGACAGACCATGCCGCATCGTTAGAACCTATGGGCTTGCGCAAATTATCAAGAGATGTAAATGCTGTTTATAAAGCTTTACAATATAAGAAACAAGACATATTACCGATAGAACAAATACAACGCGATAAGTTGAAAAACCAAAAAGTATAAAAATGTTCTCATCTAATAAAATTAGATTGTTTTGGTGGAATGAAATCAAGCTTCAAGGAAAGGTTAAAGAAAACTATGGCGATTTACTGGGTAAATATTTAGTTGAGAAAATCTCCCATAAAAAAGTAACTTGGACCAAACCAGGAAGATTTTCACTCTCTAATTTTTTCAGTCCTATTTACGTTACCGTAGGAAGTATTCTAACACATGTTAATGAAAAATGTGTGGTTTGGGGAAGTGGTATAATATCAAAAAAATATACTATTAAAAAAGCTGATTTTTTGGCTGTTAGAGGTCCGCAAACCAGAATTTTTTTAACGAATTTGGGGTATGATGTCCCTAAAGTATATGGTGATCCAGCAATGCTATTGCCAAAATATTATAACCCAGAAATACAAAAAAAATATAAGATAGGTATCGTACCACACTATAATGATTTTAAAAAAGTGAAAGGCTTTTATGAGAATGAAACTTCTATTTTACTCATAGATTTAATGACCAATAGCATTGAAGAAACTACCAATCAGTTTTTAAAATGCGAAAAAATTGTATCATCATCATTACATGGTATTATCGTATCACATGCCTATGGGATACCTGCCGTATGGCAAAAATTTTCAGATGATGTTTTTGGTGACGATATAAAATATCAGGATTATTTTGAATCGGTTGAAATACCAAATTATAAGTCAGAAAAAGCAGGTGGAAAGATGAATATGACTGAATTAGATAACCTTTTTACCCAAATAAGTCTTCCTAAACAAGGTGTCATAGATCAATTATGTATAGGTCTAATGGAAGTATGCCCATTTAAATATTAGTTTGAAAATGAAACAAAACATATTCGTTTTTTTTCCAGATGGTGTAGGCCTAAGAAACTTTGCCTTTACGGATTTTAAGAACATTGGCGAAAAAATGGGCTTTGATATTACATATTGGAACAATACTATTTTTTCATTAAAAGATAATCTAGGGTTTAATGAAGTTACTATAGAAGACCACTCTAGTCATTCATTATTGCCAATATATTCAAGAGCTAGAAAACGGGCAGAATTAAATGTGTCGAGAGATAAATTTAAAGATGATGTGTACCCAACTTATAAATTTCCATTCAATTATAAAGGTTTAAAAAACATATTTAAAAGTTTGTTTACAAGATGGTTAATAGGTTTGTATTCTTCAGAAAAAGGCATTGTAAAACTTAGGAAAAAGATTAATAAACTAGAGCGGTCTACTTCAAAATACAGCTATTGTAAAGCACAATTAGAAGCACACAAGCCAGATTTGGTATTTTGCACAACACAACGAGCCACCCAATCCATTAGTCCGCTTTTAGCAGCCAAAGATTTAGGAATTCCAACTGTAGCTTTTGTATATTCATGGGATAATGTTCCCAAAGCTATGCAAGTGGTAGAAACCGATTATTATTTTGTGTGGAGTGATTTAATGAAACAACAAGTTTTACAATATTATCCATTTGTGAATGAAAACCAAGTGTTTGTAACAGGAACACCGCAGTTTGAACCACACTATGATCAGTCTTTATTACAAACCAGAGCAGATTTTTTTAAGGATTACAATTTAGACGTTAATAAAAAATACATCTGTTTTTCAGGAGATGATGAAACCACATCGCCGTTAGATCAATACTATTTGGAAGATTTAGCAAAAGCCGTTAGAAATTTAAATAGCAAAGGCGAAAATTTAGGGATTATTTATAGAAAATGCCCAGTAGATTTTACTCCAAGATACAACAAGGTTATTGAAGCCAATAAAGATATTATTGAAGTTTTAGACCCCATATGGAGTCAAGTAGGAGAACAATGGAATCAGGTCTTGCCTACACCAGAAGATTTTAGAATGCTTTATAATGTTTGCGAGCATAGTGCGTTTGTAACCAATGTATGTTCATCTACCGTTTTTGATTTTGTAGCCCATAACAAACCGTGTATTTACTATAATTATGAGCAACCACAACTAAAAAAAGGCATTCGAGATATAGGACAAAATTATAAGTATGTACATTTTAGGAGCATGCCAAGTATGGATGCAGCCGTGTTTTGTAAAGATAAAAACGATTTAGAAAGTTTAGTTAAACAAATTTTAGATGGCAAACTATCAAATGTAGAAACATGTAAAGCCTGGTATGAAATTGTAGTTGGAAAAACACCAACACAAGCCTCAGAAACCATCTGGAAGACTATAACGAAGCTGTTAAATGTTAATTCAATGACATGAACGAAAAACAGATAAATATTAGTGTTTTAATATGCAAAGGTATAATCCTTATAAGCGCTTTGTCTTTGCTACGTTCATTAATAATACCTTTAGTTGCCGATGAGTTAACCTATGCTAATATTTCAGAAAATATATTAAGAGGGCAATATTATTTAAAAAATAATCCATCAACAATTGCGCCGGCTATACCGTTTATTTTTGCCTTGTTTAAGTGGTCTTCCTTTCCACTTTTAGGATTAATACTCAATAAATTATTTAATATAACCTTAGTAATTTTGGGTTTTCGTTATCTGTTCAATTTTTTAGTAAAACAAAACCTTAAAGAAAATATTGTTTGGGTAATTTTAGCATTAACAGCTGCAAATACAACATCCGTCGCTTGGTTTTCTACATTATATCCAGAAGCATTAGCCTTTTTCTGCTTTTGGGGATTTATCTTTTATGCCACTGAACTTCCAAAACCTAGTAACCTAATTAAGTTATTACTATTCTCCATTCTCTTAGTATTTACAAGATATGTTTATGCTGTTTTAGGAATAGTTGTTTTAGTTACGTACTACGAATATTTAAAGACCAACTTTAAAAAATATAGAATAGAAATAATAAAATATTCTATCATAGGTTTAATCCCAATATTAATTTGGGGCAAATACATTTTAAATGTTGAAAAAGAAAACCTTTCAGGAATAAGTTATTTCAAGAGATTTGAAATAGAAAACCCAATATTATACAATATAAAATGTGGTTTAGGACTAGAAAAACATTATGAAGTAGATAAAATAAATGGCATTCCAGCCTTTATTTCGCTTTTTGTTCCCATAACAGGAATAAGAAACTACGCCATAAGTGTTATACTTATACTAGCCTTTGTTTTTGGATATATATTAAAGCGTAAAAACTTGGCGCTTAAAAAACTATTTTTATCAATAATACTTATCATGCTAGGCTTTTTATTTGCAGGAACAGGCTTTAGTAGATATTGGCTTATTTTACTTCCAGGTTTTTATCTAGGGTATTATTTTTTATGGAAAAAATTAAATTTAAAAACAAAATGGTTTATTTATTTATCGATAAGTATAGCTCTAATATGTGTTATCAATGAAATTAGGCTAGATATTTTAGTGCTTAATAATTTAAAATAGTTTGAAGATGATTAAGAAATTACTGGTTTATATGCCTGCCCTAAATGAAGAAGAAACCATAAAAGGTGTTTTAAATTCAATACCAAGCATTATAGACGGCTTTACTTCGATAGAATTATTGGTTGTTAACGATGGTAGTGATGATAAAACAGAAGAAGAAGCCAAAAAAGCAGGAGCTACCGTAATTACCCATTTGCAAAATAGAGGCGTAGGTACAGCTTTCCAATCCGCAGTTGATTATGCGCTTAAAACTAAAGCCGATGTTATGGTTAGTATTGATGCAGATGGACAATTTGATATTTCACAAATAGAAACCATGATAAGCCCAATTTTAGAAAAAAAGGCTGATTTTTCAATTGGAAATAGATTTTGGGATACCAAACCTCATAAAATGCCTAAAATTAAATTTATAGGTAACAAACAAATGAGTCGCATTATAAGTTTTATCAGTAAAGTCAAAATCTTTGATGCATCATGTGGATTTAGAGCCTACTCAAGAAATTGTCTTTTAAACCTTAATCTCCAAGGTAGTTTTACATACACACATGAAACCATATTGGATTTATTGCATAAAGGATACAGAGTTTCTCAAATACCAGTAACAGTTAAATATTTTGAAGGTAGAGTTTCAAGAGTGGCCAATAACCTGTTTGTGTATGGATTTCAGACATCTAAAATTATTTTTAAATCCTTTAAAGACTATAGGCCTTTACCCTTTTTTTTAACCATAGCCTTTATTGTTTTTATGTTAGCTTTACTCATGGCAGGTTTTGTTTTTGTTAACTGGTTTAATACAGGTATGGTAACACCTTATAAAAGCTTAGGCTTTATTGCACTGGCTCTTTTTGGAATGTCTCTCCTAATTAGTGTTTTAGCTTTTTTGGCAGACATGTTAAATAGAATAAGGGAAAATCAAGAAAAAATATTATTTCTAACTAAAAAGAAATATTTTGAAGAAGATTGATTATAATAAACTAAAGGCAACACCAGAGGAAGAAAATTTTACTGGAAAGTATGAAGATGAAGGGTTTATAGCTAAATATCTGGTTGATAATTATTTTAAATCTGTAGAAAAATTACTCACAAAGGTAAAAAATGCTAATTCGGCACATGAAATAGGTATAGGAGAAGGTCTAAGTACATCAAGGCTTAAGACAATAATTCCAAATATAAGTGGGTCGGAATTTGTTCCGAATCTTGTTTATAAAGCAAAAAGCAATAATCCTGACTTAAAAATTTTCCAAGAAAGTGTTTATGAACTAGAATATAACGATAATAGTGTTGATTTGGTTTTTCTTTTAGAAGTATTAGAGCATCTGGATTATCCAGAAATAGCATTAACAGAAATAAAAAGAATTTCTAAAGAATACCTGATTTTAGGTGTGCCTAATGAACCATTGTGGCGATTTTTAAATTTATGCAGATTTAAATATGTGCGCGATTTTGGCAATACACCAGGGCATTTAAACCATTGGTCAAAAAGAACATTGGTCAAATTAATAGAAGAAAAATTTGGCAACGTAATAGCAGTAGAATCACCAATTCCATGGACAATCGTATTAGCTAAAAAACATCCAAAAGTTATTTAGTTCATTAAAAAATTATGTCGACAATGAATGTTATTAAAGAATTATTGTCTCAAATAAGTAAAAAACTAGTTTCAAAATATATTCTTATTAGCCTGTTGAGCTATATTTATGTATTTATAAGCCTATATGTATTAGTAGATATTTTTAGTTTTAACAAAAAAATATCATTTATTGTTGTCTATGCTATTGCTTACATTTTATTATATGGCGTTCAGTTAAAATTTTTGTTTTCAAAAAGGCATGATAATTATAAATTGATTAAGTATTGTTGCTCCATTCTTTTCTTTTATATCTGTGCCAATATGTTATATAACTTAGGCTTATATTTGGAAATCAACTATATCGTTTCAACAGCAATAACTATAGTCATATTGATGCCATTACGATTAATTATGTACACTTTTTTTGTTTATAAAGATTAATAACATGTTTTAGTAGCAAACAATTAATAGTTATAAAAAAATAATTTTCTATGCACATAGGTTTTATCACATCAGAATATCCCCACCCTAGAGTAAAGCATGCTGCAGGAATTGCAACGAGCATAAAAAACTTAGCCATGGCTTTGGTTAAAAAAGGCGTTGATGTTACGGTGTTTGTATATCATCAAGATAAATCAGAAGTTCTATGCGATGGCGATATAGAAATTCATTTAATCCAGTCAAAACAATTCAAATTAGCAACTTGGTATTTCTACAGAAAACATATTCAAAAGTATGTGAATAAAGTGGTAAACGATAAAAAGATTAACCTTTTAGAAGCCGCAGATTGGACGGGCGTTACAGCGTTTATGAACTTTAAAATACCTTTAATCATTAGGTTTCATGGCAGCGATGCTTATTTCTGTAAATTAGAAGATAGAAAGCAGAAATTCAAAAATTTCATATTCGAAAAATTAGCCTTAAAAAAAGCAAAGGCCTATGTAGCACCAACGACTTATGCAGGATTAGAAACCCAAAAGATTTTTCAATTAGATAAGCAAAAAATTAAAACCATACATTACGGTTTGCAATTAGAAAATTTTGAAAACAAAACGCCCAAAATCTACAATAAAAACACAATACTCTATATTGGTACAATCATCAGAAAAAAAGGGGTTTTAGAACTAGCAGAAATTTTCAATAAAGTCATAAAAGAAAACCCAAAAGCACAATTAATCCTAATAGGTAACGATTCTCCAGATATAATAACAAAAGGCCGTTCAACCTATCAATTAATGCAAAACATTTTTTCTGACGAAGCAAAAGAACATGTCCGTTATTTAGGAAAAATCCCGTATAACGAAGTGAAAAAACATATTAAAAACGCTCATGTATGTGTCTATCCGTCTTTTGCAGAAACCCTAGGTATGGTAACTATCGAGTCTATGGCCATGCAAAAATCAGTAGTAAATACGTCTATAGGTTGGGCTCAAGAATTGATTGATAATGGTGTTAATGGCTATTTGGTACATCCAACAAATATTGATGGCTATTTTGAAAAAATACTAAAGCTTTTAAATGATGAAAAACTATGTTTACAAATAGGTGAAGCAGCAAGGCAGAAAGTGGAAACGCTTTTTGATATCGATAAAAATGCTGAGATTAATATTGATTATTATAAATCAATTTTAAAAGAATGATTTTATTAGTACATCATAATGAAAAGGTTTTAGAATTAGTTGATTTAGAATTAAATCAGGTAATTAAAAACACCATACAAAATCCGTTAGAAGCGTTATACAACATAGCAAATACTAATACAAGCCGCATATTAATTTGGTGTCATAAATCACAAAAATCAAATTTAAATATAGAAGGGATTAAGCAAGCGTTTCAGCTTAAAAATATGATGATGTCTTATTGTACAAGTCAATATATCCCCGAACAGATAGGCTATGTAGAAGAATCTCCATTTTTAAAAGTAAATAAAAAAGTAAAATATCCAACATGGCTTATGAGCAGTAATGTTGGAGCCATACATGCATCACAATTATTAAAGTTTAAAGGATTAATATCAATTAGAAACACATTTGATTTTTCATTGAATTCTATTGCCAAAATTGGTATGCCAAAAGGGTTGTTTTGTTATTCCGAACCAAGGTTATTAAACAATATTAATGTGAGTCAAGAAAGAAGAGCCACAAATTTTGAACTCTTTAAGTTTGTTAAACACCATTATAAATGGGTTTGGAGTTATTTATTACTAATTAATATGATGATTAATGAACGTAAATTTCCATTTACTTCTTTTTTAAGAACCCTTTTTATTAGAAAAAAGACCCCATCATTAGAATTTGATTTAATACCGTTACAAAAGAATAAAAAAGAACAAGACCTAACAATCGATGTTATTATTCCAACATTAGGGCGAAAAAACTATCTATATAATGTACTATTAGATTTATCAAATCAAACCATACTGCCAAAACAAGTCATTATAGTTGAGCAAAATGATGATAAATCATCCAAATCGGAGTTAGATTTTATAGAAAATAAAACATGGCCTTTTAAAATTACCCATAACTTTATTCATCAAACAGGAGCATGTAATGCTCGAAACCTAGCGTTGCAAAAAGTAACGGCTAATTACGTTTACCTAGCAGATGATGATAATGAGTTTGGGTGCCATTTGCTAGAAAACATAATTAATAAAATGCAATGCTATAATTTTGATGTCATAACTATGAGTTATTTACAGAAAAAAGAAAAAGAAATGCATAAGTCACCATTACAATGGAGTACTTTTGGAGGAGGCAGTAGCGTTGTATCTTCTAAATACTTAAAAAAGATTGCGTTTAATATGGCATTGGAATTTGGTTATGGAGAAGATTCAGATTTTGGCATGCAATTAAGAAATTTAGGCGCAGATGTAATCTATACACCGGATATTAATATATTACATTTAAAAGCACCAATAGGCGGGTTTAGAACAAAATTTTTACACCCTTGGGATGCTGATACCATTCAACCAAAACCATCGCCCACAGTAATGTATTACAGAATTAAAAACACAACAAAAGAACAATTGTTAGGTTATAGAACAAATTTGTTTTTACAGTTTTATAAAAGTCAAGACATTAAAAACCCATTTAAATATTTTAGAAATTATAAAAAACAATGGAAATCGAGTGAGGTTTGGGCAAATACATTAAAAAACAATATTAAAGTATGATTTTTTCTTTAGTTATATGCACCTATATGAGGGAGGGACCACTATTGAAACTTCTACTTTCAGTAAATCAGCAAACCTTGTATCCTGATGAAATACTTATTATTGATGGTTCCAAAAACGATAAAACAAAACAACTATTAGAACAAAATACCTTTAAAAATTTAAGTTATTATAAAGTAGGTGATGCCGATAAAGGTTTAACAAAGCAGCGTAATTTTGGTATAAATTTAGTTTCAAATACATCTAAGATTATCTGTTTTTTAGATGATGATATTGTTTTAACACCAAACTATTTTAAAAACCTCATAGAAACATATACCATTTACCCTGAGGCATTGGCGGTAGGCGGTTATATTATAAACGAAGTTGTTTGGGAAAAAGCCCTGCAAGTTAAAAGCAAGGGCAAGTTTTATTTTGATGAGTGGATGCGTAATGAACCTTCACGTTTTAAATTAAGAGGCAAATTTGGTCTTCTTCCAGATACACCTCCAGGTTTTCTTCCCACTTTTGCACATGGTCGGTCTATAGGTTTTTTACCGCCTTCTGGTAAAACTTATCAAGTAGAACAAATTATGGGTGGCGTTTCAAGCTATAAAAAAGAAGTATTTGACTCTTTATCCTTTTCTACTTTTTTTGAAGGCTACGGGCTTTATGAAGATGCCGATTTTAGTTTGCGACTTGCTAAAACCGGTAAGTTATATGTGAATACATCAGCACAATTACACCACCATCATGATAATTCAGGACGCCCTAATACCTATGAATACGGAAAAATGGTGATTAGAAATGGCTGGTATGTTTGGCATGTAAAATACCCTAAACCCAAATTAAAAGCTAGACTTAAATGGCATGCTACAGCTTTTTTATTAACAATTATTCGATTTAGTAATGTCATTAACAGTACTCAAAAAAAGGACGTGTTAAATGAAAGCTTTGGGCGTGTTATTGGCTGGCTTTCTCTTATATTTAGCAAACCAAAAATTAATTAATGGAAACCATTTTTATATTAAATATACCAAATTTCTATGCCTCCTATTATTTATATGGATTTAATAAGGTGTATAATGTTAAATTTAAAATGGATAAAGCCTTTCTTAAATACAATAACAAACCCATATTAATTTTTAGAGTAAAAAATAAAATCGGTGTTATAAATAATGATGACCCTGTATATTTTGATCAAAACCTTTACGATCAAGTAGATGCTTTTTTTGTAACTAATAAGCTTTTGGATAATAAATTATATCACCAAAAAAAGGTAAAATCATTATTTCCCCATTATCCAATCAATATATTGCCTTTATACTTAATCCTGTTTAATTTTGGGTTAATCAAGTATTTAAAATTTAAAACATTACTTAGAGAAGCTTATATTTTATTAAGACGGCCATCATATAAAGCGTTTAATTTAAAAACAGAGAAAGATAATTTCGTTTTTTTCTCTTCCAGTATTTGGAAAAATGAACCCGAAACCAATAACATTCGAGCAAAATTTATTCGATACTGTAAATCGGATAACCGTTTAGATTTCGAAGGCGGTTTTGTACCGCGATCCGATGGCGATAATTTTAATTTTCAAGCCGAATTAAATCAAGTTAAATATCCACCAAAAGTCTTTTCAAGATTAAGTAAAAAGTCTAAAGTTGTTTTGAATAATGCAGCCGTTTGGGGTGCGGTTAGTTGGCGATTGGCAGAATACCTTAACCAAAGTTTATTTGTATTATCTTTTCCCTTTAAAATAGAACTTCCAGTTCCTTTAAAGCATGAAGAGGATATTTATTGTATTGAGCAAACCAGTCAGTTTCCAGAGGTATTTAATAACATTTTAAATAACCCAGAATATCATAAAAACATAGCAAAAAACGGGAAGGCTTATTTTACAAAGTACTGTACACCAAGCGCACAAGCAAAATATATTGTAAAGGTCTTGTTTGAATAGGTTTAATTTATATTGAAATATATAAAACAATAAATGAAGTTTTTAATTATTACTCATGTTAAACATAAATTAAAAGAAGGACATGTTTTTGCTTATGGCCCATATGTGCGTGAAATGAATATATGGTTAAAATATGTAGATGAAATACATATTGTAGCCCCAAAAGCAAAAGAAAACACCAATGCTATTGATTTAGTTTATGAACATGAAAGCCTAAGTCTTAAAGAAATCCCATCAATTGAGTTTACAAGTTTAAGGAAAGTGTTAGGTGCTGTTTTAAAAATCCCCTTAATTATAATTACTATTTTCAAAGCATGTAGAAAAACCGATCATATACACTTACGTTGCCCAGGAAATATTGGGTTATTAGGCTGTCTAGTACAAATATGTTTTTCAAAAAAAATAAAAACGGCTAAGTACGCTGGAAATTGGGACCCCAAAGCTAGTCAACCATTAAGTTATAGATTTCAAAAAAAGCTATTGGCCAATACCTTTTTAACTAAAAATATGACTGCTTTGATTTATGGCAATTGGCCAAACCAAACTAAAAATATAAAATCATTTTTTACAGCTACATATGCTAATGATGAGAAAGAGCCACTAAAAATTCGTGATTATTCAAAAGCTTTAAAATTTCTTTTTGTTGGAAGTTTAGTTGAAGGGAAACGTCCTTTATTTGCCATTAAAATTATTGAAGCATTATATAAAACAGGTAGAGAAGTTATCTTGGATATTTATGGTGAAGGAAGTTTAAAAAAAGATTTGCAGAAATACATAACCGATAATAATTTAGAATTGGTTATTAAATTATATGGCAATAAAGAGAAATACTTGGTAAAAGAAGCCTTTAAAGGCGCTCATTTTTTAATACTGCCATCAAAATCTGAGGGCTGGCCTAAAGCCATTGCAGAAGCTATGTTTTTTGGAACGATACCAATTTCCACATCAATTTCATGTGTGCCATACATGTTGGGTTTTGGAGAAAGAGGTATATTAATTGAACCAAATTTAAAAGCAGCTATAAGTACTATAGAACAACAATTAAACCGCCCAAAATCATTTAATTTTATGTCAAAAAATGCAGTAGCATGGTCACAAGAATATACTTTAGATACTTTTGAAAACGAGATTGTTAAACTATTAAAAACCTAATGCGCGTATTACAGTTAATAGACTCTTTAGAAACAGGTGGCGCAGAACGTGTTGCCGTAAACATAGCGAATGCATTAGTAGCTGAAATAGAAACATCTTTTCTATGCACTACCAGAAAAGAGGGCCTTTTAAAAGAAAGCCTTTCTGATGATGTTGGATATGTATTCCTTAATAAAATCAAAACAATAGATTTTGGTGCTATAAAAAGACTGAATAGGCTTATTAGAGCTGAAAAAATAAATATTATTCATGCACATTCCTCTTCATTTTTTTTAGCCACAATAATGAAACTACTCAACAACAATGTATCTGTTGTTTGGCATGATCATTATGGAAATAGCGATTATTTAAATGAACGTAAGTTTGGAGTTCTTAAGTTTTGTTCAAAATATTTCAATCATATTTTTAGTGTTAATAGATTATTGGAAGCTTGGGCAGTTCAAAAATTAAAGTTTAATAATGTGTCTTACTTACCAAATTTTGCTAGCGTAGATAAAAAACCAGAGAAAACAATACTGAACGGAATTTCAGGAAAGCGCATTGTGTGTTTAGCTAATTTAAGACCACAAAAGGATCATTTCACACTACTCGAAGCTTTTAAACAAATAGTAAAGATACATCCTGAGTGGACTTTGCATTGTATTGGGAAAGATTTTAATGATGAATATTCCAGAGCAATTGCATCTAAAATAAAAAAGTCAGGTTTAACACAATCCTGTTTTTTGTATGGTAGTAAACCAGATATTTTTAATATTTTAAACCAATGCGAAATAGGGGTGTTATCTTCAAAGTCTGAAGGCTTACCAGTTGCATTGCTAGAATATGGCTTGTCCGGTTTGGCAGTCGTAGCAACAAAAGTAGGCGAGTGTGGTGTTGTAATTACAAATAATCAAAACGGACTTTTGGTTAAACCATCTGATGCAAATAGTTTGTTTGAAGCCATATCCCTATATATTGAAAACGAAACATTGAGAAATAACCATTCAACATCCTATAAAAAAAACATTTTAGAAAATTATTCTGAAAAAACTCAATTACAAACCATTTTAAACATATATTCAAAGCACATTAACTTACAGTGAAAAACTTCAACTATATAAAAATAATAGGTTTGCACATCCTTATTGGTTTTGCCGTATATAGTTTTGAAATGCTGTCAAAAATATACTTATTAGGAATATTTGTGTTTTATGTAAATGCTATATTTAAAGCAAAGCCATCTCAGAAAGTTTTAAAAGTGTTAATGGCATGTAGCTATGTGGTAGGCGCAGAGGTTTTTTTAAGAATGACCGATGGTAATTTACTCTACGAAACCTCTAAATATTTAGTGATTATTTTTTGTTTGATAGGGATTTTTTCTACAAGACTTAAAGAACCCATTCCTTACTTAATTTATATTGTTTTACTTGTTCCTGGAATACTGGTTGCGGGATTTAATATAACAGCAGAGACTACCATAAGAACAGCCATAGCTTTTAATTTAAGTGGACCAGTATGTTTAGGTATTGTTGCAATTTTTGCATATAAACAGCGTATAGCCTATATGGATATGCACAAAGTGCTATTAACAATGGCACTACCACTAGTTACAACAGCAACATATTTGTTTCTGTTTACGCCAAGTATTAAAGACGTGTTAACAGGTACAGGTTCTAATTTTGCTGCTTCAGGTGGTTTTGGGCCCAATCAAGTATCAACCGTATTAGGTTTGGGGATGTTTGTTTTTAGCATTCGTTTTTTTATGCTATCGCCCTCAGTGTTTCTTAAAATAATAAACGGATCTCTTTTAGCCATTATTAGTTATAGAGGAATTATAACATTTAGTAGAGGAGGTATTATTACCGCTTTAATCATGGTGTTTGTTTTTGTTTATTTGTATTTTATGAAAGTAAACACTAAAGCTAAGTTCAGAATAAGTAGAACCATTTTTGTTTTTATGGGCGTAGCATTATTAATTTGGTTATTTTCTTCAATACAAACTAGTGGGCTTATTGATAAAAGGTATGCTAATCAAGATGCATTAGGGCGCGAAAAACAAGATGTTTCTACTGGAAGATCAGATTTGGTTTCTTTTGAAATAGACGAGTTTTTAAAAAATCCAGTTTTAGGCGTTGGTGTTGGAAAAATAAAAGAACTTCGGCAAAAAAGTGAAGGCATAGAAGCAGCATCCCACAACGAGATGAGCCGTATTTTATCCGAACATGGTTTGTTTGGAATGACGGCATTGATAATTTTATTAATTGCCCCTTTGTTGGTTCGATTAAGGAATAAATCGAATATTTTCTTTTACTCGTGTTACTTATTTTGGTTTTTAACCATCAATCACTCCTCAATGCGTATTGCAGCACCTGCATTTGTATATGGATTATGTTTGTTGGATATTCAATATAAAAGTACTGTTAAACGTAAAATAAAAAGCAATAAATCTAAAAGGCAATCAATCCCCATAAGTCATTGAAAAATATAGTTTACATAGGAAATAAATGGAATAAGAACAGGAATGCCAATTTTACATCTATTGATCTGTTAGAGCCTTTATTCACCGATTGTGGTTATACCGTTTTTTCAGCCTCAGATAAGAAAAATATCTTTTTAAGGATGATTAATATGTTATGGTTATGTTTCAAACAAAGAAATAAAACTGATTATGTTTTAATAGACACTTATGGGACATTAAATTTTTATTATGCCTATTTAGTAAGTCAATTTTGTAGAATCCTTAAACTAAAATATTTACCCATACTCCATGGTGGTAAGTTACCAGATAGATTAAAGAATTTCCCTGTAATGTCTAGAGCCATATTCAAAAATGCCCATTTAAATATAGCACCTTCATTATTTACCAAATCTAATTTTGAAGCATCAGGTTACACAAATATTATTTGTATTCCTAATACAGTAAAACTTGAAAACTATACTTTTAAAGAGAGAACTTTTAATGATATAAAATTGCTTTGGGTACGGTCGTTTTCTAAAATGTATAATCCTTTATTGGCAATAAAAATTATAAAGTTGCTTAACGATAAAAACATTAAAGCTGAACTTTGTATGGTAGGTCCAGACAGTGATGGAAGTTTGCTTGATGTTAAAAACTATGCTGATGAGTTGGGAGTTGTGGTTACATTTACAGGGAAATTATCAAAACAAGAATGGATAAAACGATCTAATCATTATAATATTTTTATAAATACCACAAATGTAGATAATATGCCCGTAAGTGTTATAGAATCAATGGCTTTGGGCTTACCAGTTATATCTACAAATGTTGGGGGAATACCTTTTTTAATTGAAGATGACAAAACAGGTATTTTAGTAGAACCAAATTCGGTTGAGGCATTTGTAATGGCTATAATAAGATTGATGAATTCTCCTGATGATACCAGAAAAATGGTTAAAAATGCACGCGAATATGCAGAGCAGTTTGATTGGAAAACTATTAAAAATCAATGGGTAGAAGTTCTACGATAATTCAAAACTTTATAAAAGTACGAAGTCTTACAGTAATTTTGAGGCTTAATTAAATTTACTTATTATCTTTATAACCTCTCAATCGAGTTCTAGAATGTCTAATAGCAGTATCCATTTTAATATATCGGAACGTAAAATTCTTTTACGTCTTCTAGATATCATTTCAATACTCTTGGTATTGTATTTTGTTGGAAACACATTCGATTTTCATTATTTCACGATAACAAAAGAAAATTGGCGATGGGTTTTTGTTCTAATTTTATATGTTTCAATATTTGGAACTATTTTTGAACTTTATGATTTACAAAAGTCCAGTAAGATTGAAAAAATTTCAACAAGTATTGTTTTTACTGTATCTACAACCGTGTTGTTTTACTTTTTAACACCTTTTTTTACACCTATATTGCCAGATAACCGTCTTCAAATCCTTTTCTTTTATTTTGCGATTCTAGTTGCACTCATTTTGTGGAGATTAGCGTATATCAATTTTGTGGTGTCTCCTAGATTTTATAAAAAGGTTTTGATTATTGGTGAGACATCTAATATTGAAACTATTGTTGATGCCTTTAAAAGTTCAGACCCTAATTATAAGATCGTTGGATTTGTTAACTGTGAAATAAATAAATTTGAAGCGTTAAAGTTTAATGCCATTCCAGAATATAGCCCCGATCAGATTTTAGAAGTTATTAAAAATGAAAGTATATCTGAAATTGTTATAGCAAGTTATAACTCAGAAGCGATTACTTCAGGTATTTATTATACACTTATAAAGTTACTGGAAGAAGGCTTCCCTATAAAGGAATATACTCAGGTTTATGAGGAAATGACACAGCGTATCCCAGTGCAATTTGTTGGAAAAGATTTTTATAAATATTTTCCATTTAGTCGGAGCAATCAGAATAAATTATACTTGTTTTTTCATCGTTTTTTTGATATCATTATTTCCGTTATTGGTCTTTTAATTGGAATACTGTTTTTGCCGCTTTTCTTACTAGGTAATAGTATTGCTAATCGTGGTGCTCTTTTTTATTCTCATAAAAGAATAGGGAAAAACGGAAAGGTTTTTAAAATACTTAAATTCCGAACAATGATTAAGAATGCAGAAAAAACAGGGGCAGTTTGGGCAAAAAAAGGCGATGTAAGGGTTACCCCTTTTGGCAAGTTTTTAAGACATACAAGATTAGATGAAATACCACAGTTTATAAACATTTTAAAGGGTGAAATGAGTTTAATAGGGCCAAGGCCAGAACGTCCTTATTTTGTCAAAGAGCTATCACAAATGCTACCTTTTTATGAAACTCGACATATTGTTAAACCTGGTCTTACTGGTTGGGCACAAGTAAAAACGAGATATGGGTCTTCGGTAGATGATAGCTTGCTTAAGCTACAATATGATTTATACTATATTAAGCATAGAAGCTTTTTGTTAGATATAAATATTTTAATAAAAACACTGAGTACTGTTATTTTCTTTAGAGGGCAGTAATTCAGTTTGCAGTATTTAGTCTCAGTTATTAGTATTCGGTGATTGCTATTATTGATTGTAGTGAGACACTAAATACATATATCTAATAAATAATCCCAATAACAACGGAATTAGTCCAATAGCAAAAACCTGAATACCAATTATCCAATGCAGCGTTAATAAGCATAAAAGAATAATTAAAAGCTTGATGTACTTGATAAACCAAACGCTTACTTTTTTTCTAAAAAATTGACCTATTACTAAAATATTAAGTGCAAATGCCCACAACAGATTATAGTTTTGATGTGTGCCTTTATGATCTGTTGCAAACCAAAGCAACAAAATAAGGATGCCAATAACACCAGTTATAAAAAACAAAGTTATATCTAACCACTTGCTTTGCTTGTGATTTTTATAATCTTTATAAGTTATAAAAATAATAAGCAATCCAATAATTCCAAATATAAAAATAGGACTTGTTAGAAATGAATTTGATTTGGTGATTTTTTTCTGTGTAAAAAGTACTTGCCGCTCTTTAATTAACTGGCGATTAGCATTTTTTATAGTGGCAATATCAAAAAAGTTATAAATATTTTCAGGTAAAAACATATGGTCTTCAGAGCTTGCTTTTCTATCAATAACGGACCCTAAGGCTAAATCGATACCAAAACTTCCCCAAGAATTTCTATTTAAATTATTTTGAATCAACGTTCTAAAAGAGGCCGCTTTAAAATTCTCGGGAGTACTAAAAATTACATTGTTGTTTAAAGCAAGGATAGTAACATCTTTAATTTTTGTAGCACAATTATCAAAAAAGAATTCATACAAGTACCTTCTATTTTCTGGTTTGTAATTATTAATTAAATAATCGTATAACTTCTGCTTTTCTGTTTGAGAAAGATTTAAAACTTGTTCTTTTAAAGTTCTATTAAAGTATGTGTAAATTTGATAAAACCTATTAAAACTTGTTTTGTTTATTAAATAATTTAGTTTTCCTTGAGCGAATTTTAAATAGAAATTTGGGGCATTAAAATCATATTCGCCATAGCCATATACCTCATCAATACCAAGCTTTTGATCTTTAATTCTAAACGCACTATGCCCAAAAGCATCATTCAAAGAGGTGCCCGGACCAACAGTAAGTACGCTAATTTCTGCTTCATTAGATAACCTGTTTTGCTGAGCATTTGATAGTTTTACAAATAAAAAAAAGAAGACTAAAAATAGTGTTTTTTGCATTACCTAAAGATACTAAAATCGAGTTTTAAAGAAAACACGTTAGAATATAAAGCGACACTTTGGTCTCCTATATCTGTAAACGCATAATCTATTTGAATACCGTTGTATTTAAAACCTAAACCAAAACTTGGTTGGAAGCTTAATTGTTCTGTGTCATCAATCTGTAATTCATTTTGAAAGTTACCCATACCAGCACGTAAATAAACCATGTCGATGTATCCAAATTCAAAACCTAATGCTGGGTTTATACTGGCAAATGATGTTGAAATGATATCGTTGTTTTCTTCAAAACGAACATTTAAGTTTACTGCGGTTAAAAGGGTATAATCATAATTAAAATCTACTAATTTTGAAATACCTATTTGTAATTTTGGAATAGTAATTTCTGTGCTTTCGGGCAATTCTTGGTTTTGACCTTCAACGGCATCTCGAATCGTAGCAAATTGGTCTTCATCAATGGCCCAGGCATTAAATGTGGTTGTAATATCTCTTGCCATGATACCAAATTTCCAATTATTATCCGTTTCAAATTGAACACCTAAATCTAAGCCAAAGCCCCAAGATGAAGCAAAATCACCTATAACACGTCTAATGACTTTTGCGTTAATACCATAATTTAAACCATCTAAAGGAAGTTTTCTTGCATATGAAAATGTAAGTCCATAATCTGCCGTAGAAAACAAACTAATTCTGTCGTAGTTTATATTGCCTTGAGAATCAATAAGTTGTGTTGTATTTAAAATATCATCAACTGCAAACCGTATTAAAGAGATACTAACAGCACTTCTATCATCAAGTGGGACGGCATATGCGGCATAATCATAATTTGCAATATTAGCAAAATAACTAGAGTGCATGAGTGCTAATTGATTGTCTTCAAGCTGAACAAGTCCTGCTGGATTCCAATATCCAGAATTAACATCAGCAGTGTGAGATGTTACAGCACTACTCATGGCCAAAGCAGCAGCATCCACACCAATATTCATAAACTCGTTAGAATATTTCCTAACGGTTTGACTAAATAATGATACCGATATTACACAAAAAAATGTAGTTATGTAAAGTCTCAATCGCAATTTTTTTACAAAGATGCACATAATACCAATTTAATCATAAAATATCATGTTCAAATCAATACAATATTTAAAGCTATAAACTTGAAATTATACTAGATATTGCTTTAGACGAGATTTGTTTGCTATTTTTACAAAATAAATTTCTTGATATGACAAAACATATACCTAATATATTAACGCTTTTAAACTTATTGTGCGGGAGTATTGCAGTTGTTTTAGCTGTAAATAATAACTTAATTACTGCTGCGTTATTTGTGTTTTTGGGTATATTCTTTGATTTTTTTGATGGTTTTGCTGCTAGAAAATTAAAGGTTCAAAGTGAACTGGGTTTACAGCTCGATTCTTTGGCCGATATGGTAACTAGTGGTTTGGTTCCAGGAATTGTAATGTATAAATTGTTGGAATTCACTATAGATACTCCAAGTGTTTCCGATAATAGCTGGACTTCAAATACAAATGGGTTAGATTTTAATTTACCGATACTTCCTCTTTTAGGGTTGCTAATTACTTTAGCTTCGGCATATAGATTGGCTGTATTTAATCTTGATCTAGACCAACAATCGTATTTTAAAGGTTTGCCAACACCAGCAAATACGCTATTAATAATGTCATTACCATTAATCATTGAGTTTCAAAATAATGATGCTATAAATGCTATCATTCTAAACCAATGGTTTTTAATAGGACTTACATTAATAAGCTGTTATATTTTAAATTCGAACATTAAACTTTTTGCGTTAAAGTTTAAAGATTTTAGTTTTAAAAATAATGCAACTCGATACATTTTTTTAATACTGTGTGCGGTACTTTTAATTGTGCTTCAATTTGCCGCAATCCCATTAGTTATATTACTTTATATCATCATGTCTGTTTTAGACAATTTAACTTCAAAATAAAAACATGGCATCAGGATTTTTTGCATTGTTAGACGACATAGCGGCTTTAATGGACGACGTTGTTGTAATGAGTAAAATAAGTACAAAAAAAACAGCAGGAATTTTGGGTGATGATTTAGCTGTTAATGCCGAAAAGGCCACAGGCTTTGTTTCCTCAAGAGAGTTACCTGTTTTATGGGCTATTACTAAAGGTTCTGCACGTAATAAGTTAATTATATTGCCAATTGCTTTCTTACTTAGTGCTTTTGCACCCTGGGCGGTTACTTTGGCTTTAATTTTAGGAGGTGTTTATTTGGCTTTTGAAGGCTTTGAAAAAATATATCATTTTTTGTTTCATCGCAAACATGAGGACAATGAAAAAACAAACTCTGAGGATGTTATTGTTCTGTCTGAAGAGGAGCAAGTTGTTGCTGAAAAAATGAAAATAAAATCAGCAATTTTTACTGATTTTATATTATCGGTAGAAATTGTAATTATAGCACTTGGAACAGTAATAGGTAGACCTATTTTGTTTCAAATTTTAGTAGTATCTATAGTTGCTATTATAGCTACAATTGGTGTTTATGGTATTGTTGCCCTTATAGTTAGAATGGATGATTTTGGTTTGAAACTGTTAGGTTTAAATGATAATAAAAAAAGTATATCACATATAGTAGGAAATGCTTTGATTAATGTATTGCCGTGGGTTATTAAAAGCCTGTCGGTTATTGGTACCATAGCTTTATTGCTTGTAGCTGGTGGTATTTTTGTTCATAATATAGACTTTTTGCATCATTTTTTAGAAACAATCCCCAGTTTTATTCGAGATTTAATTATAGGTTTAGCCGTTGGGTTTTTGGCATTTTTACTAGTAAGATTGTTTGTTTTTGTTAGGAAGACATTATTTAAGGGACAAGAAGGTCAATGAGGATTAAATTATAAAATAGACTTAGACATGTTTATTTTTAATTAAAATTATCAAATAAGTCTTTGGCTTTAGTCTCGAATTTTCTTTTTGCGTAGCTCAAAATTCTGTCCTAAATACACTTTACGTACCATTTCATCATTAGCAAGTTCTTCAGGTTCACCAGCTTTAAGAATACTACCTTCAAACATTAAGTAGGTTCTATCTGTAATAGCCAGAGTTTCCTGTACATTATGGTCGGTTATAAGTATACCGATATTCTTTTTGGTAAGTTGTGCTACAATACGTTGTATATCCTCAACAGCAACAGGATCTACACCGGCAAAAGGTTCGTCTAATAAGATAAAACTAGGGTCGGTTGCTAACGCCCGTGCGATTTCGGTACGTCTACGCTCTCCACCAGATAATAAATCCCCTCTGCTTTTTCTAATATGACCTAAACCAAATTCTTCAATAAGCGATTCCATCTTATGATGTTGCTCTTTCTTGCTCAGTTTGGTAAGTTGAAGTACGCTTAAAATATTATCTTCAATACTCAATTTTCTAAAAACAGAGGCTTCTTGAGCTAAATACCCAATACCATTTTGTGCACGTTTATACATAGGGTATTTGGTGATTTCTGTATTATCTAAAAAAATATGACCACCGTTTGGTTTTATTAAACCAACAATCATGTAAAACGATGTTGTTTTACCAGCACCGTTTGGTCCTAAAAGGCCAACAATTTCACCTTGATTAACTTGCAGGGAAACGTCTTTTACCACCTTTCGTCCACTGTAGGACTTCATTAAATTATCAGCTTTTAAAATCATATTTTATAATTAACGTTAAAATTAATAAAATCATATACACTATTACAATAGAATATTGAGTTTTATTTTTTTATTGTCTTTGTTCTAATATTCAAGTAGTGTTGCGGTTAGAATTTATTTATTTTTCTACTTCTAATGCATCCCAAAATTCATAAGCACGACGCAAATGAGGAATAACAATAGTACCGCCAACTAAAGTAGCAATACTTAGAGCTTCAACAACTTCTTCTTTTTTTAATCCTAGCTTATAGCTTGTTTCTAAATGGTATTTAACACAATCATCACAACGTAAAACAGCAGATGCTACTAGTCCTAAAAGTTCTTTAGTCTTAACATCTAAAGCCCCTTCAGAAAAAGCGTTTGTGTCTAAATTAAATATTCGCTTGATAACTTTATTGTTATCTGCTAAAATTTTATTGTTCATTTTAGCACGATAGTCATTAAATTCTTTAACAATTTCAGACATATTGTTTCTCTTTTTTCTTTTGATTTCTAACCACAATTTTAGAAATATAAATGCTTACTTGATATAAGACTAAAATTGGAATAGCAACAATAACTTGACTTGCAATATCTGGAGGTGTTATTATAGCCGAAAGCACCAAAACTATAACTAAAGCATATTTTCTATAGGTTTTTAAAAATTTGGGTGTTACCAATCCTATTTTGGTTAAAAAATAAACGATGATAGGAAGTTCAAAAATCAACCCTGATGCCAGTACAGATGATCTAACTAAAGCAATGTAAGAGCTAATATCTATTTGGTTGTCCACTAAATCTGCTATACTATAATTAGCCAAGAAGTTTATTGATAAAGGTGTAACAATATAATAGCCAAATAACACACCTAAAAAGAACAGAAGCGATGAAATGATTATAAAGCCTCGGGAATGCTTACGTTCATTACTATGTAAACCAGGACTAATAAATTTCCATAATTCATATATAACATATGGAAATGAGATAATAAACCCACCAAGAATAGCAGTCCAGATGTCTGCTGAAAACTGACCAGCCATGGTTCTATTCTGTAAAATCAAGGGTATTTTATCATTACAAAATGTGGTATCAAAATTAATATACGTAGCTGTTTTACATAAAAAGTCATAAGTTGGAAAACTCATGTCCAAAGGCGCAAAAATTATTTCTTTAAATATAAAACGACTAAAAATAAAAGCTAAAGTAGCAACTATGACTATGGACAAACAAATTCTAATTAAATGCCAACGTAAATCTTCAAGATGATCTAAAAAAGACATCTCATTAATATTCTTATTTGCCATTATATAATGCCTTCTTTTATTAAATCGTGTAAGTGCACAACACCTTCATATTTGCCGTTTTCTTCAACAAGTAATTGAGAGATACCATTGGTTTCCATAACTTCTAAAGCATCAATAGCCATAGCTCCTGCCTCAATACGCCTAGGGTCTTTACTCATAATATCTTTTGCTTTTAACTTAGAAAAATCATCAACTTTTGATAACATTCTACGTAAATCACCATCTGTTATGATACCAATAATTTTATCGTTTTCAACTACAGCAGTAACACCTAACATTTTTTCGGTAATTTCAACAATAACCTCACTTATATTATTATCAATATTGACTTTAGGTTTTTCATTAACTGAAGAAATATCTTGAACTCTCAAGTATAGTTTTTTTCCTAGTGAACCACCTGGATGGTATTTAGCAAAGTCATTACTCGAAAAACCACGTAATTCTAATAAACAAACGGCTAAGGCATCACCAATAACCAATTGAGCCGTGGTGCTAGTCGTTGGGGCTAAATTATTTGGACAGGCTTCTTTTTCAACAAAAGCATTTAAAATATAATCAGCATGTTGCCCCAAAAAAGAATCTTTATTTCCAGTAATCGCTATCATTTTATTTTTAGCACTTTTAATCAATGGTACTAATACTTTAATTTCTGGTGTATTACCGCTTTTAGAAATACAAATAACGACATCATCTTTAAGAATTAAACCTAAATCGCCATGAATGGCATCGGCAGCATGCATAAAAATAGAAGGTGTTCCTGTTGAATTTAAAGTGGCTACAATTTTATTGGCTATGATGGCACTTTTACCAATTCCAGTAATAATAACACGACCTTGAGAATTGTAAATAAGTTGTGTTGCTTCAGCAAAATCATCTGTTATTAAATTTGATAAGTTAAAAATGGCTTCACTTTCCATTTCAATAGTTTGCTTTGCTATTTGAATAATAGAATTTTTGTCTTTCAAAACTTATTATTTTTTAGTTGATGTTTAAAGATTTTCTTATCTTTAAATGTTTACCAAATTAAATTTTATTGTAATTTGGATTTTCGTTACAAAACTAACGAAAAAAAATATGAGGGTTCTTCAAATGCATTATTAAATTAATCAACAAAAATTTTGATGTTCGTTGGAGTTTTAATTAAGTAAAATAATTTTATACAATTCATGTTAATAGCTAAAAGTGATATTCATGCTGCACTAAAGAAATATTTTGGTTTTAGTAAATTCAAAGGACTTCAAGAAGATGTTATAGAAAGTTTATTATCGGGAAATCATACATTTGTAATTATGCCTACAGGAGGAGGTAAATCACTCTGTTATCAATTACCGGCATTAATGCAAGAAGGTACAGCTATTGTAGTTTCTCCATTAATTGCGTTAATGAAAAATCAAGTAGATGCTATAAGAGGCGTTTCTAAAGAAGATGGTGTAGCACATGTACTTAATTCTTCATTAAATAAAACCGAAGTAAAGCAAGTTAAAGAGGATATTGTAAATGGTATTACCAAGTTGCTATATGTAGCTCCTGAATCTTTAACTAAAGAAGAAAATGTTGAATTTTTAAGGTCGGTAAAAGTGTCTTTTATGGCCATAGACGAGGCACATTGTATAAGTGAATGGGGACATGATTTTAGACCAGAATATAGGAACTTACGTCATATTATTGGGCGCATAGGCGATAATATTCCAATTATAGGTTTAACAGCTACTGCCACGCCAAAAGTACAAGAAGATATTATTAAGAATTTAGGAATAGGTAACGCCACAACGTTTAAGGCTTCTTTTAATAGACCTAATTTATACTACGAGGTACGACCAAAAACGAAAAATGTAGATGCTGATATTATTCGTTTTGTAAAACAAAATGACGGGAAATCGGGTATTGTATATTGTTTAAGTAGAAAACGTGTTGAAGAATTGGCTCAGGTTCTACAAGTAAATGGTGTAAAAGCGGTGCCTTATCATGCAGGACTAGATGCTAAAACAAGATCGAGTCATCAAGATAAGTTTTTGATGGAAGACGTAGATGTTGTGGTAGCTACCATTGCATTTGGGATGGGTATTGATAAGCCCGATGTGCGCTTTGTAATCCATCATGATATTCCTAAAAGTATAGAAAGTTATTATCAAGAAACCGGTAGAGCTGGTCGTGATGGAGGAGAAGGGCATTGCTTGGCATTTTATGCCTACAAGGATATTGAAAAGTTAGAAAAATTCATGTCTGGAAAACCTGTAGCTGAACAAGAAATAGGACAGGCTTTATTACAGGAAGTTGTTGCTTTTGCGGAAACTTCAATCTCTAGAAGAAAATTTATTTTGCATTATTTTGGTGAAGAGTTTGACACTAAAACGGGTGAAGGTGGTGATATGGATGATAACATCAGGCATCCAAAAAAGCAAGTTGAGGCTAAAAACGAAGTGAAATTACTTCTTGAAATCATAGATAATACAAACCAAAAATACAAGTCTAAGGACTTAGTAAATGTCCTTATTGGAAAAGAAAATGCCTTAATAAACTCTCATAAAACCAATGAACAACCATTTTTTGGTAAGGGAAAAGATAAAGATAATAAATATTGGATGGCCTTGTTAAGACAGGTTTTAGTTGCTGGTTATCTTAGAAAAGACATTGAAACTTACGGAGTTATTAAATTATCAGATACTGGCAGAGACTTTATAAAAACTCCAGTATCTTTTATGATGACCGAAGATCATATATTTGAGGGCGAACAGGAAGATGGTAGTATTGTTACTGCTGCAAAAAGTAATGGTGCGGTAGCAGATAAGGTACTCATAAAAATGCTCAAAGATTTACAAAAATCTGTTGCAAAAAAGGCAGATGTACCACCATATGCTGTTTTTCAAGAATTTTCTTTAGAGGATATGGCTTTAAAATATCCTATTAATTTAACTGAATTAGCTAATGTTCATGGTGTAGGTGAGGGTAAAGCTAAAAAATATGGTAAAGAATTTGTTGCCTTAATAGAAAAATATGTTGAAGAAAATGATATTACACGCCCAGATGATTTAGTAGTAAAGTCTACAGGAAGCAATTCTGCTAATAAACTATATATCATACAGAATATAGATAGAAAATTACCGCTAGATGATATAGCATCTTCCAAAGGGATGTCTATGGAAGACTTCATTAAAGCCATGGAAGTTATAGTATATTCAGGAACTAAGCTTAATATAGATTATTGGATCCATGATATTTTAGATGAAGACCAGCAAGAAGAAATTCATGACTATTTTATGGAATCAGAAACTGATGATATTGATGAGGCTATTGAAGAGTTTGATGGGGATTATGATGATGATGAACTTCGATTATATCGAATAAAATTTATTAGCGAAGTCGCTAACTAGTTTATAACGTAGTAAAACTAATATCCTGTTTTTTAGTTGACAATTTTAAAGTTTTAATCCCTTTTTTATCGAATTTTGGGATATCCGCTTCTTCAATTTGAAAATCAATTCTGGTAATATATCTATTAGATACATTATAATGATTTGATTCAAATTCATTGATATCCGAATTTAAAATTAAATTAAAATTTTCGCCTTCTACATTAAGCTTTGCACCTTTCATAGTTTTAATTTTAAAAGCACCGACAATTATGGTTATTATATAGTAGTAGCCTCCTAATTCAGAAATTTTTGCAAAAAACACATTGTGTTCCGAAACAGCAAATGCTTCTTCATCAATAGAATTTATAATATCTTCAATATCATTATCTATTTGAGTGTGTTTCATGGCTCGGGTATTACCAAAAGCAGCTAAAATTTTATTAAAATTAAACTTCATAAAAAACAATTTTGGTAAAGCTAGAATTATAATTATAAAGTGCAAAACTATAATCGTAAATCATTTCATGATTTTGCTTAAGTATTAAGTTTTAGTTATGTATGTTTTATATATTTGCATCTTCAAATAAAATTAAAACAATGCAAGACGGATTATACGCAAAATTTAATACAACAAAAGGAGAAATCCTTGTAGCTTTAGAATACAAAAAAACACCAGGAACAGTTGGTCATTTTGTATCCTTAGCAGAAGGGAACTTAGAAAACAAAGTTAAGCCTCAAGGAACACCATATTATGATGGATTAAATTTCCATAGAGTGATACCAGATTTTATGATTCAAGGTGGTTGCCCACAAGGCTCTGGTTCTGGTAATCCAGGGTATCAATTTGATGATGAGTTTCATCCAGATTTAAAACATGATGGCCCAGGTGTTTTATCTATGGCAAATGCAGGGCCAGGCACTAATGGAAGCCAGTTTTTTATAACCCATATTGAAACTAGTTGGTTGGATGGAAAGCATACCGTTTTTGGAAAAGTAGAACATGGTCAAGATGTAGTCGATGCTACAGAACAAGGCGATAAAATTGAAACTTTGGAAATTATTAGAGTTGGCGCAGATGCTCAAGCGTTTAATTCTGTTGAAGCATTTAGAACATTTGAAGGTTCTAGAGAAAAAAGACAAGCAGAAGCCAAAGCTGCTATAGAAGCAAAGCTAGATGAAATTGCTGTTGGGTTTAACAAAACAGATAGTGGGTTGCGTTATCAAATTATTCAAGAGGGTAGCGGTGCAAAAGCAGAAAAAGGTAAAACTGTTTCTGTACATTATAAAGGACAGTTACCAGATGGAACTGTTTTTGATTCTTCATACAAGCGCAATGAACCTATTGCTTTTCCTTTAGGCGTTGGACAGGTTATTTCTGGTTGGGATGAAGGGATTCAATTATTAAAAATTGGAGATAAAGCACGTTTTGTAATACCAAGTCATTTAGGCTATGGTAGCAGAGGCGCAGGAGGCGTTATTCCACCAGATGCTACTTTAGTATTTGATGTAGAATTGATGGATGTAAAATAATAAAGTATACATTTCACCTTAAAATATGAGACTGTCTGAAAAGGCAGTCTTTTTTTTAGCCATAAAACACCAAATGACTAATAATTATTTAGCTTCATCGATTATATTTTTTACTAAAATTATCTAGATATACTTTTGTTATGTGATCAGTGTAAAACAAACAAATTTATATTCCGAAGTCCTTAAAGAATTGAATTATTCTTTTGGAGATATTTTTATTTTTGAAGGGTTTATTGTTTCTGAAATTAAACAAGGTATTAATTTTAGTTGGAACAATCATGCTAAGCAAATTGTTGAAGATGTGTCTTGTTTTTTAGGTACTGACGGAAGAGACCTTGTTTATATTTCAAATCGTATTAATACCTATGCTGTTGTTGCCATAGATTGGCTAAAGTTTTTTAAAAACCAATATTCCTTAAAGGGCTATTACGTGGTAAGTAATAGTAAGTTTAGTTTAATGAATTTAATGGTTGAAGAATTATTCTTTAGAAATAAAATAAAAAATTTTAAATCCATTTATTCTGCTGTAAATTGGACTAAAAAAGGAAGCGCCATAGTTGCTTAGTATTTCTTTATCTTTGTTTTTATGACAGAGCAAGAACTACAAAACTTCAAATACCCTATTGGACTATTTGATTGTCCAAACACAATTTCCAAACAACATATTGAAAGCTGGATTTCTATTTTAGAGCATTTTCCAATGCGTTTGGAAAAACTAGTTAGTACTTTAACAGACGAGCAGTTAAATACTGTTTATAGACCTGATGGGTGGACGATTAGGCAAGTTGTTCATCATGTTTCAGACAGTCATCACCATAGTTACACACGTTTTAAATGGGCATTAACCGAAGATAAACCTGTAATAAAAGCCTATTACGAAGATCGTTGGGCAGAACTTATAGACTCTAAAAATGCTCCGATTCAAATGTCTTTAAGTCATATTAGGGCTATTCATTTTAAGTTGGTATACTTATTAAAAAGATTGTCGGAAGAAGATTTTAATAAATGTTTTATTCACCCAGAAACCAATAGTGAGGTTAAATTAAATTATAATGTTGGTAATTACGCTTGGCATAGTAACCATCATTATGCACACATTGAAAATTTGATGAAACGTAAAGGTTGGATTTAAATACATCACAATGAGATTAATAATATTTATTTGTTTAGTTAGTATAAGTTTCGCACGGTCTCAATCTGTTCCATATAAAGAATATCATGATAATGGTAAAATGAAAATGGAAAGCAGTAAAAAAGATGGCAAATTATACGGAGATACAAAGTATTATTTTCCATCAGGAAAGCTTCAGAGAATAGTTTATTATTCTCAAGGGAAAATGAATGGGATAGGAAAGGAATATTATGAGAATGGGCAATTATCTGCATTAGTTAATATTAAAGATGATTTATACCATGGTTCAGCAAAGACATATTCAAAAGAAGGAAAACTATTAAGTATAGGTCATTTTAATAATAACCTGAGGGTAGGAGAGTTTAAAAGTTACCACACAAATGGAATTTTACAAACTATTGGATTTTACAATGAAAATGGCAAGCCAGATAAATTATTTAAAGATTATTATGAAAACTCTGAACTAAAACTAGAAACTAATTACATAAATGGTGTTATAGTTGGAGAAAAAAAAGAGTATTTCAACAATGGACAATTAAAAAATACAAGTATTTATATAAATGGTAAAATTGACGGTGATTATTATTCCTATTTTGAAGATGGAACTTTAAAACTAAAAACACATTTTACAGATGATAAATTCAATGGTAAATACATATCATATGATGAAGATGGAAATATTAGCTCCGAAAAAGAATTTAATCATGGAAAAAAGACGGGTTTACATATTGATTATTATAAAAATGGGCAAATAGGAACACAATCCTATTATAAAGATGATAGACTAGAGGATGATTATTTTTATTATTATAGTACTGGAGAGATATGGGTTAAAGCAGAGATGAATTATGGATACATAGTTAATAAAAAGGTTTATTTAAAAAATGGGAACGTACTATCTGAACAAATAAAAAACACAGATTCTGGCGATTATGATTATAAGAAATACCATGTTAATGGCAAATTACATTCCATAGGAATTATAGCAAATTGGCCACAAGATGCTAAAACAGGAGAATGGGTCTATTATCATACTAACGGAAAATTGTATAAAACAGAGTTATATAGTGATTATGGAGGGCTTATGGATATCATTAACTGTTTTGATGGTGCAGGAAACCCATTAAATAAAGGTACGCTTATTAATGGCAATGGAAAGCTTAACGAATATGATATTAATGGTGAATTAATTAAAACTGATATCTATAAAGATGGTTCCCTAGTTAAAGAGTAATTAATCTAAAATTAAAAACTTAAGCATGATTAGACCATATGTTGAGGATGACCTTAAACAGCTATTAGAGATTTATAATTTCTATGTAATAAATACTATTATTACATTTGACGTTGAACCTTTGTCATTGGAGGTTTTTGCTAAAAAAATAAATAAAATTAATAATCAATATCCTTTTATAGTTTTTGAAGAAAACAAAGAGGTTTTAGGTTATGCCTATGGAAGTAAATGGCGAACAAAACCAGCTTATAACAAAACTGTAGAGTCTACTGTATATGTTAAGCACGGTGAGCAAGGGAAAAGAATTGGAACTAAACTGTATACAGAATTACTTAGTTTATTGAAGCAAGAAAACTATCATATAGTTTTGGGAGGATTAACATTACCGAATGAAGCAAGTATTAGACTTCATGAGAGGTTTAATTTTAAACTGGTAGCACATTTTAAAGAAGTAGGAAAAAAATTTGATAAGTGGCTTGATGTAGGTTTTTGGCAATTAAAACTGTAACCTCCTATTTCCATTTAATATTACATCCAATACTAGGCTTTTGTAGCTGTTTGTTTTCTTTATTTTCTAATAAACAATCTAAAGCATGTCTTAAATCTTTTCCAGTAACTGGAAGCCCGTTGCCAGGTCTAGAATTATCAAGTTGACCCCTGTAAACAAGTTTTAAGTTTTCATCAAAAGTATAAAAATCTGGTGTACAAGCAGCATGATAAGCCTTAGCTATATTTTGAGTTTCATCATACAGATATGGAAATGAATAATGTTCTTGTTTAGCATGGAGCCTCATGTTTTCTGGAGAATCCTGTGGATAGTTTAGTACATCATTACTAGAAATAGCAACAAAGCCAATTCCTTTTTCAGTATAAGTATTAGCTATAGAAACAATTTCAGGGTTTACATGAATTACAAAAGGGCAGTGGTTGCAAATAAACATAATAACAGTACCTATTTCGCCTCTTAGTTGATTAAGATTTAATGTTGAATTTGAAATCGTGTCTATAAGTGAAAAACCTGGTGCTTTTGTACCCAACGGAAGCATGTTTGAAGGTGTTCTAGCCATAATTGTGAAGTTTATTCAAAGTTCGTTAAAATTTGTATTTTTAAGAAATGAATGACATAATAACTTTTGACGATTTTATTAAAATCGATTTACGAATAGGTACTATCATTGAAGTAAATGATTTTCCAGAAGCTAGAAAACCAGCCTATCAATTAACTATTGATTTTGGCGATTTAGGTATTAAAAAATCATCGGCTCAAATTACCAAACTTTACAAAAAAGAAGATTTACTTCAACGGCAAATAGTTGCCGTTATTAATTTCCCTAAAAAACAAATTGCAAAATTTAGTAGTGCATGTTTGGTTTTAGGAGCAGTAAATGGAAATGATGTTATATTGCTTAGCCCGGAAAGTAAAGTGAAAAACGGAAGTGTTGTAAGTTAAACCCAAAAACTTATATGAGTTCATAAAAAAACCGTAATTAAATAGATAACTACGGTTTAAATTATTTTGTTTGATGACTATTAAATATCATCAAAATCTATATCTGTAAAATTTTCAGTAGTTTTTAATTCATCCTCTGTAACTCTAGGGGTTTCGTCATAATCTTTTTTAAAGTCTTTTTGATGGCGTTCGCTAATTACTTCATCACCTTTTTCGCTAATGATATAATCAGTCATTTCAGCTAAAATCTCTTTAAATTCTGAAAAGTCTTCTTTGTAAATATAAATTTTATGTTTTTTGTAATGAAAAGACCCATCGTCATTAGTGAACTTTTTACTTTCAGTTATCGTTAAATAATAATCTTCAGCTTTAGTTGCCCTAACATCAAAAAAATAAGTGCGTCTTCCAGCTCTTAATACTTTCGAAAAAATTTCCTCTTTCTCCATCATACCATTATTGTTCATAATTGAATTAAAATTTATTTTTATAATTCTATCAAAAATCTAAAAAAAAACCGATACTAACCAATAATTAATAAATTTTCTTTTTTAAAAGTTGATTTTTGTTGCGTTTAATTTAAAACCATATCAATTTTAAATTAAGGTTTCATTTAAAACTAATTCTTGAAAAAACATAAAATTCACGAATTATATCTTACTTAGTTGTTGTTTCACTCAATTGCTTTATGTATAAGTGCTTATAATAGCCATCAATATTTATAAGTGTATCATGTATTCCTTCTTGAACAATTTGACCATTATCAAGTACAATTATTTTGTCAGCATTTTTAGCAGAAGAGACTCTGTGGCTAACAATAATTGTAGTTTTTCCTTTAGAGATTTTATCAAGGTTTTTTAATATTTTTTCTTCGGTTTCAGTATCAACAGCAGATAAGCAATCATCAAATAATAATATCTTTGGTGATTTTATAATTGCTCTGGCTATAGAGACACGTTGTTTTTGTCCGCCAGAAAGTGTTATGCCACGTTCTCCTAACTTGGTTTCATAGCCCTTATTGAATTTTATGATGTTTTTATGAACTTGCGCATTTTTAGCAGCCTCAATAACATCATCATCGGTAGCATCATGGTTTCCGAATTTAATATTGGTTTTAATGGTATCTGAAAATAGAAAGGCATCTTGTGGTACATAACCAATGCTATCTCTTAAATCGGTTAAATTAAGTTGGTCGATTTTTGTATCATTAATGGTAATGGTTCCTTTATCAATATCATAAAGTCTTCCTATTAAATCTAAAATAGTTGATTTTCCAGAACCGGTTTTTCCTAAAATAGCCAATGTTTCACCTGCTTTAATATGAAAACTCACATCGTTTAATGCTCGGATATTAGTGTCGTCATAAGTGAAAGAAACCTTATTAAAACTAATGTCTCCCGTAATTTTGGTATGTGAATTAATGGTGTTTTTAATTTCTGGTTCAATCTTTAAAAATTCATTTATTCGTTTTTGTGAGGCTTCAGCCTGTTGTATGATAGAGGTAACCCAACCTACGGTAGCTACCGGCCATGTTAACATATTTACATAAATAATAAACTCTGCTATCGTACCAATACTCTCTATTTCTCCATTAATATATTGCATCCCACCAATGTAAATAACCAATAAATTACTTGTGCCGATAAGTAAAATCATCATAGGAAAAAACCAAGCCTGTACTTTTACTAAGCTTATTTGCTTGGCTTTGCTTTCTGCGGCTAAAGATTTAAAATTTACGGAAGTTTGAGGTTCTATACCATAGGCTTTAATAACTGAAATACCACTAAACGATTCTTGGGTAAACGTAGAAAGCTTAGATAGATATTCTTGAACTATAGTACTACGCTTGTGTATTTCTTTGCTTAATTTATAGATGATAACCGATAAAATAGGCAAAGGTACAATAGTGTATAAAGTCAATTTTGGTGATGCGTTAACCATATAAATAATAACGATAACAAAAAGAGCAAGTGTATTGATGCTATACATAAGAGCAGGTCCTGCATACATACGAACTCTACCAACATCTTCAGTTATTCGGTTCATTAAATCGCCTGTTCTGTTTTTTTTATAAAAATTTAATGAAAGTTTTTGATATTGTTCATAGATTTCATTTTTTAAATCAAATTCTATGTAACGCGACACATTTATAATAGCCTGCCTCATAAAAAAGGTAAGGATACCTCCAATTAATGCAGCGCCTATAATGTATAGAATAGCTTCTGCAAGTTCACTTTCAAAAGCATCTTGAGTAATTAAACCTTTTGTGTGTTTTTCAATAACAACAAAAATTTCTTTTACATATCTAGGTGTGAAAAGTAAAAATATTCTAGCAGCAATGGTAATTAAGGTGCCGACTAAAAGTTGTATTTTGTATTTTAAAAAGTACTTATTTAAGTGTTGTAACTCTTTCATTTACTTAATTAGTCATTGAAGGCAAATATAGCATATTAATGATAATTAAAGCCATTGAAATGATAAGGTAATTGTTAAATATAGCTTAAAACATATTGTGATAATTAAATGAATAATAAAACGCATTTTTTTAAATATAATGTTATTTTTGCGGCACGAAAACCATGAAAAAATTTCATATTTTTTAATCTAAGTTCTTTGTAATTATGCTAAATAGAAGACATATTCGCGTAAAAGTAATGCAAACTATGTATGCCTTTAAAGGTAGCGAGAGTGATGATTTTAGTAAAGACCAAAAGTTTTTATTGTTTAGTATAGATAATATGTACAACTTATACTTGCTATTAATCTCGTTATTGATTGAAGTTCAAAAAAGAGCTGAAAGCGATTTACAAAAGAAACAAAAAAAGCACCTCGCTACTCAAGAAGATAAAGATCCAAACAGAAAGTTTGTCAATAATCAATTATTAAAACTTTTAAATGACAATCTTGAATTAAGAAAACAGCTTGAAAGTTATAAAATCACCAATTGGGGCTTAGACGGCGAGTATGTTGATGTGATATTTAAATCTATAATGTCTAGTGATTTGTATAAAGAATATATGCAAACTAGAGTGTCAGATTTTAAAGAAGATAAAGATTTTATTGTTGATGTATTTAAAGATGTTATTGCGCCAAACGACAAACTTTATGAGTATATGGAAGATAAAAACTTAACGTGGTTAGATGATCTTCCAACTGTAAATACTACTATTTTAAAGTTATTGCGAAAAGTAAAAACAGCATCTCCAGAACACTTTTTTACACCCAAGTTGTATAAAGATGTTGATGACAAACAATTTGCCATTGATTTATTTAAGAAAACACTTTTAAACAAAACGGCCATCAACAAAGAAATAGAGGTTAAAACACAAAACTGGGATACTGAACGTATTGCTAATGTTGATTATGTGTTGTTGCAAATGGCTATTTGTGAACTTAAAAACTTCCCATCAATTCCAGTTAAAGTAACGATTAACGAATATTTGGAAATATCAAAAGAATATTCTACACCAAAGAGTAGCATCTTTATTAATGGTATTTTAGATAAGTTGGTTAAAGAATATGAAGCATCGGGGGCATTAAATAAAGTAGGGCGTGGCTTGATGTGATTTATTAAAACTGTTTAATTTCTGTTAAGAAGTTAACTAAAATTTTTAATCATTTAAATAATTACTATTTTTACGCACCAAATAGTATTAAAACTAACAATAAATAAATAACCTATGAAAAAAGTAATATTAGGATTAAGTACATTATGTTTAATTGCTTTTACATCTTGTAAAGAGAATGCTACTAAACAAATTGATGAAACAAATGTAGCAGCAGCAGCTGAAAGAGATGCAAGTTCATCTAAATTTCCAGTCATTGAGTTTGATAAAACAGAACATGATTTTGGAGAAATTGAAGCTAAAACAGCCGTTTCTACAGTTTTTAAATATAAAAATGTTGGAGATGCCCCTCTAGTTATTACAGATATTAAAAGTTCTTGTGGGTGTACTGTACCACAAGATTGGAGTAGAGATCCATTATTGCCAGGAGGTGAAGGTGAATTCTCTGTTAAGTTTAATGGTAGTGGTACTAATAAAGTTTCAAAATCAATAACAGTTACTGCTAATACAGAAAAAGGTAGTGAGGTTGTTAAGATTATGGCATTTGTTAAACCAGACCCAAATAAAAAACCAGCTATTAAGCCTGTTATGCAAACAGCACCAGCAGTAAAATAAATTTAAGATAATGGGAGAAGGAGGAATCGGTAGTTTATTACCATTTGTATTAATGTTTGTTGTTGTGTATTTCTTTATGATTGCACCGCAAATGAAACGAGCAAAAAAAGAAAAGAAGTTTGCTGCCGAATTAAAGCGTGGTGATAGAGTGATTACCAAAAGTGGATTACATGGTAAGGTTTTAGAATTAAACGACAAAGATGGTAGTTGTGTTTTAGAAACCATGTCTGGTAAATTAAAGTTTGAACGTTCAGCCATTTCTATGGAAATGAGCTCAAAACTTAATACACCAGTAAAAGCTAAGTAACAAGCATGCTTATAATATTTAAAAAGCTTCCTGTTTCAGGAAGCTTTTTTTGTTTTATAGTTTTTGTTTTATTTCTGGGTCAAATTATAATTTGAGGTCAGTTTTAACAAGGATTTAATCCAATTTCAAACGCTCATCACGATTTGCTAATTCCCAAGCAGTATGAAAAATCAACCTTGTTCGTGTTTCCAAAAACTCATAATTAATTTTATCGGGTGTGTCTGATGGCTTATGGTAATCGGCATGGGTGCCATTAAAATAGAAAATTACGGGAATATTGTGTTTTGCAAAATTATAATGGTCGGAACGGTAATAAAAACGGTTTGGGTCGTTATCGTCATTATAAGTGTAATCGAAGTCCATATTAAAATAGGTCTTGTTTACTTCTTCAGAAACATTATGTAATTCTTTGCTCAATTTGTCAGAACCTATAAGGTATAGGTAGTTTTTACCGCTTTCTTCATGCTTTGGATCTACACGTCCAATCATGTCGATATTTAAGTTTACTACCGTATTTTTTAAAGGAAAAATGGGGTCAACAGTAGCATAATAACGCGAACCAAAAAGCCCTATTTCTTCACCAGTTACATGTAAAAATAAGACAGAACGTTTTGGCCCATATCCTACCTTTTCAGCAGCTTTAAAAGCTTCTGCTATTTCTATTATAGCTACAGTTCCAGAACCATCATCATCAGCTCCATTATTAATTTTTCCATTTCTTGAAACACCAATATGATCTAAATGTGCCGAAAGTATAATAATTTCTTCTGGCTTTTCAGAACCTTTTATGTAAGCCAAAACATTTTCTGAATCTTCAATACCACTTTTATTAAAATATGAAGATGGAATTTCTTGGAAATAATCACCTTCTGTAATTGGAGAAGTAATGCCAGCAGATACATAATGATTTTTTATAAACTCAACAGCTTTTTTCTGCCCAGGTTCTCCTGTTTTTCTACCTTCAAAATCGTCCGAAGCATAAGTATAGAGCATATCTTTAAGTTCTGAAGCCGTAATGGTTGTAGCATAAGTTTCTGGATTACCCGTTTTTATGGACTTATTTCTATTTTGTGATGAACTACAAGATGTTAATAATACTGTAGCGCAAAGAAGAATTGTTAGATTTTTCAAACTATAAATTTTAATGATTTAAATACGATATTACAAAAATTGAATTAAGAGACTGATTCTTTTCTGTTTAATTTAACAGTTCATTGTCTTTATCAACGGCCACACGATGCTCTTGATTTGCTATTTGCCATGCGGTAGCAAAGATAAGTTTAATACGTCTTTCCAATAATGGGTAATCTATTTTATCTGCTGTATCACTTGCTTGATGGTAATCTTCATGTTCACCATTAAAATAAAAAATAACTGGAATACCTTGAAGCGCAAAGTTATAATGGTCTGATCGTGAATAATATTTATTACTGTCGTTTTCAGCATTATATTTATAATCTATATTGATATTAAAATAGGCGTTATTTACTTTTTCAGAAAGATAATGCAGCTCTTTACTCAACCTATCTGAGCCTATTAAGTAAATATAATCCTTATTGTTTTTATGGATATCATCAACACGCCCAATCATATCAATATTTAAGTTGGCAATGGTGTTTTCTAAAGGGAAAACAGGGTGTTTTGTATAAAATTCTGAGCCTTGTTTTCCTATTTCTTCTGCGGTTAAATGAAGAAATAAAAGACTTCGTTTTGGACCAAACCCTTCTTGTTTAGCAAGCTTAAAAGCTTGAGCCATTTCCATAAGTGCTACCGTACCAGAACCATCATCATCGGCTCCATTATTAATTTTTCCATTTTCAGAGATTCCCAAGTGGTCTAAGTGTGCCGAAATAATGATAAGTTCATCGGGTTTTTCAGAACCTTCAATGTATGCCAGCACATTTTCAGAACTTTTTATGCCTTTTAAAAAGAAACTTGATGGAATGGTTTGGAAATAATTATCACCTCCAAAAGGCGATTCAATAGTTTCGTTTTGATAGTAAGATTTTAAAAATTCCGCTGCTAACTTTTGACCGGGTTCTCCAACTTTTCTACCTGCAAATTCGTCCGAAGAAAATTTATATAAATGTGTTTTTAACTCATCAGCCGTTATAGTATTAACATATTTAGTTACCAAAGTACTATCGGATAATTGAATACTGTCCTTAAGATTTTGAATTTTAGCAGTGTATTTTGGTGTAGAGCAAGTACCAACTAGTGTAAATAATGAGAGAAAAAAAAAGGTCTTCATTTAGATTAAGTAATTTTTAATTACACACACTTATAATCTAGGTTATGCTCTTTAATAAAAGGGACTTCTAGAATGCAAGTTTTTTTATTGAGTACAAATATATAGATTAAAGAGGAAATCGCTTACTCTTCGAATGGAATATCTTCTAATTCGGTTTCATCAATTTCAATTTCATCAATTTCTAAGCCTTCTAATTCTTCTAAAGCTTCTTCTTCAAGTTTCGTTTCAGTAGCCTCCAACCCCTTTGTACTAGAAACTTCTGTTTCTGTAAAAATAGCTTTATACGTAATAATTATCAACGCCATAATGGTTAAAAGAAATGTAAATTGGATAATTTTTTTTATGTGCCCAGTTTTTTTAGATAAATAAAAGGCAATTAATCCAAATATAAGTGCAGCAATTGCTGGAATAACAGCTAAGTTTGATACTGGTAAAACAGAAAGGATAATGGCTAATATTGAGGCTAGTATGGCTAAGGTTGTAAATAGTTTTTTCATCTGTTGCTATTTATTTATTAATGTCTTAATCCTGTGGCTGACTTTATTTTTAATTCACCATTGCCAACCGGTATTTTAAATTTTCCGTATACAGGGATTTTATTTTCATCAGCAGTTAGCCATAATGTGCCATTAACGGTATTTGAATTAACGGCTTCAATAGCTAGTTTGTAACATACCTTATTGCCAATAGCTGTAGATATGGTGTCTTTGCCTAAATAGGTTACTTTGCCTTTAACTTCCTCTCGATCAAATAAAATAGTGAATATTTTGCTGGTACCTTTAGTTAAATTAGTCATATCAAACGTTCTTAAACTATATAATGTTGATATAATATCTTTAGTACCAGAACCTATGGATACAGTCTTCTTTTCAACCCAATTCCTCTTCTTTTTTTGAATTGTTTTTACTGTTTTTGTTTTATGGCTAAAGGTGTATTTCATGTTCTTATAATAGCTCCCTTCATTAATATCCCTGTTGTACAAATATGGCGTTAATGTTTTAGGACTTACATAGCTTTCATATAAATCTCTAATCTTGAAAAAACTATCCCATTTACTATATGTGGTAGCTGTACATTTTAACCTTAAAAGTGAAGTTTTAGAAGTTTTTACAGCACTAGTTTCCATGGTAACTTGAGCCAAATCTGTCAAAATACCAGACATGTTATAGGATGCGGTATATGTTAATTTTTCGCCAGGACCAATAGCGTTGTTTTGCGCGTTTAACGACAATGAAAAAAAGCATACTAATAAAATAGATATACGCAGCATAAAATTATATTTTAGGTTATAACGTACCAATTAACATTTATTGTGCCGAAAATACAATGCTTTCAATTATTATACTAATTTTTTACACGAATTGCAATGGGTGTTTATGAACTGATAATTGTCATAGTTTTACTTACAGTTGACTGCTATATTTACTTAATAATCAATCTATTCTTGTCATGAAAAACATATTGTTACCTACAGATTTTTCTAAAAATTCTATGAATGCCATTAATTATGCCATGGAATTGTTTAAAGATGAAAGTTGCCTTTTTTATATTTTAAATGTACAAAAGGCATCGTCTTTTATTTCTGATGATATGATGGCAGTAGGTTCGTCAACAACGATTTATAAAACGTTGATTGATGCCGCCAAAAAGTCTATAGATAACATTATTTCAAAAATAAAAGTCAAGCATGGTAACCATGAATTCCATTCTATTGTAGATTATGATAATTTTATTGATTCTATAAACCAAGTTTCTGAAAAACATCAGATTGATTTAATAATTATGGGCACAAAAGGGGCTTCTGGATTGGAAAAAGTGCTTTTTGGAAGCAATACCGTTCGTGTAATGCAGCGTTGTAAAGTTCCCGTTTTAGCCATACCTGATAAGTGTAAGTTTAAAAGTATTGATAAACTTGCTTTTGCCACCACAAATTTAAAACAGTTTAAAATTAAAGATTTAAGAGCATTACATGAAATGATGCTTTTAAATAATTCATTTTTGCATATATTACATCTTGCTGATCAAAATCACTTGGCTTATGATGCTCATGATAATATGGATTTTTTTAAAACCAATTTTATTAAGGCTAAGCATGAGTTTATTGATACCACTAGTGCCGATATGTTTAATACGGTTCATCATTATATAACCAACAACGCTATTAAAATGCTGGCCATCATGAATAAAAAACATTCATTTTTAGAACGTTTGTTTACAACCCATACGGTAGAGAAATTTGCATTTAAAATTGATATTCCGCTTCTGGTTATGCAAATTTCGGATTGATTATAATAATCTGAGAAGAATTTCATATAGTTTTCATTCACCATCTCCATCTGTTTTGCAAATACGGGTATGGAGCCATTAATAATACTATAAGTTTTAGAAATTCAGAATACGAATCTTTTCAATAGGTGTAACATTTTTTGTTTTTGTGCGTCTTATTAGTATCAATCAAATCAATCACCATCATGAGACAAGACAATCAATTATTAGTCATTACCCACTTAAGTCAATTAATAACCTTAGTTACCGGTTTTGGTAGTTTATTATTACCACTAGTACTGTGGCTTACACAAAAGGAAAAAGTGCATCAAATGGATGCGCATGGTAAAAACATTATAAACTTCCAGTTAAGTTTAATACTGTGGTGCATCATTTGTGTACCGTTAATATTATTTTTCGGTTTAGGTCTCCTTGGTTTTGTGGTTTTAGGAATTGTATCATTTATATTTCCTATTGTTAATGCTATAAAAGCGAGTAGAGGCGAAACACCAGTATACCCATTTACATTTACTTTTATCTCTTAGTTTTATTAGTTAGTTTAGTTGAAAGAGATAGACCAAGCGCTCACTTTATGTGGGCGTTTTTTTTGTACTTCCTTGTAGGATATAGGCTAGGGCGTTATTTTGGGTGTAGTAAAGAATAGTTGAATTTTAAGTAATTACGCTTATATATTGTCGGCAGTAGTATTTATTATTTTATAAAATATGTTTTCCAGACTTTTTCTTTCCAAAAGATAAAAATTGAGCCTATTGTAAAGATTACTCCTGTAACAATTCCAACTAACATGTAAGAAGGTTTTTCGGGTATTCTTATACTCAATTCAGAAACAAATGCAGCATAAAGTCCCAATACTGAATAATACATAAACCATAAATGAAAAACCTTATATTTTTTCTGTATGTTTTTAAAGAGTAATGGAATCATTCCTATAATAAGGGTCAATAGACCTGCAACGGCTAATATATGAAAGACACCAAATTCCCCCGAAATGTTATAGATTCCTAAAGCAGCACCACAAAGCAAAATCATTGAAAAAACATAAACATATCCAACTTGTTTATGCTTTTTTGTTCCTTTTGGGTTGAATAAAATGTAGGTGCCTGTAAGTATTGCAATTAAAGAAGTTAAAAAGTGAAACCATCCCAAAGAAGTATTTACAAAATCATGCATTTTTTAATTTGTTTGATTGTCTTTTAAATTTAGTATAATCTTATATAATAAGATTATTTGGTCTTGAATTACCTTCATCTTGATAAATAATTATTGAGTTGTGATATTTGTTTGTCAAGATTTCTTTTCTCATTAATGACAACGCAAAGATAAAGTTTCGGTTCAGTTTTTGGAAAGGTTAGTTTTTTATTCTGACAAATTCAAGTAAGACAAAAAAAGCAGCAACTTTTATTGAGTTACTGCTTTTGTATTGTGAAATTCCCATCCTCATGGGGATTTAATTTAACTATTCAACATTACTGGCATAACTAACATGGTAATTTGCTCACCTTCATCAAGCCCATCAATAGGCGTTAAGATGCCCGCTCGGTTAGGCATACTCATTTCTAACTGTACATCGTTAGAGCTTAAGTTGTTTAGCATTTCAGTTAAAAAACGCGAGTTAAAGCCAATTTGCATATCATCACCTTGATAATCACAAGTTAAGCGTTCTTCGGCTTTGTTACTATAATCAATATCTTCAGCAGAAATATTTAATTCTGCGCCTGCTATTTTCAAACGTATTTGGTGTGTGGTTTTGTTAGAGAAAATACTAACACGACGCACAGAGTTTAAAAATTGATTTCTATCGATCATTAATTTATTTGGGTTCTCTTTTGGAATAACCGCTTCGTAGTTTGGATATTTACCGTCAATTAAACGGCAAATTAATTCTGAATTTTCAAACGTGAATTTAGCGTTACTTTCATTGTATTCAATAGTTACATCATCTTCACTTGCTGCTAAAATACCTTTTAAAAGATTTAATGGCTTTTTAGGCATAATAAACTCAGCGACCTGATTGGCTTTTACATCTTCACGCGTGTATTTTACCAATTTGTGAGCATCAGTCGCTACAAAGGTTAACCCTTCTGTTGAAAACTGAAAAAACACACCGCTCATTACAGGACGTAAATCGTCGTTTCCAGCAGCAAAAATAGTTTTACTGATTGCTGTGGCTAACACATCACCAGTTACGATGGTTTTACTAGGGTCTTCAAGCGCTACAGCTTTCGGAAATTCATTTCCATCGGCGTAAGCTAAAGCATATTTACCATGGTTTGAGCTAATTTCAATAGTATTATTAGCTTCTACAACAAATGTTAAGGGTTGTTCAGGAAAGGTTTTTAAAGTATCTAATAACAAACGTGCAGGTATAGCAATGCTTCCTTTACTATCACTTTCAACATCTAAAGTTGAAGCCATTGTGGTTTCTAAATCGCTTGCCGAAACTGTTAGTCGGGTGTGGTCTAATTCAAATAAAAAATTATCTAAAATCGGTAAGGTGTTAGAACTGTTAATAACGCCACCTAAAACCTGTAATTGTTTTAATAAATAAGTACTCGATACTATAAATTTCATGTGTTGAATTATATTTTTTTACGATCACATGTCACATTTATATAATAACCCTAATAACAAGACATAGGATTCAAGCATAAATGTTTCATCTAATAAACTAAGTTTAATTTAATTATACTTCTTACAAATATATTCCAAACTGCTTATATTTGGAAACAAACTTATTAACATTTAAGAAGCGTATTTTTTCTTTCGAAGGTAGTTGAACACTAAACCAAATAAGGTTAACAACACTAGTGGTAATAAGATGTTTATAAGTTGCCATTTGGTTTTTTGTGCGGCAATTTTTTGCTGATCGAGGAAAGCTATAGCTATTTCTTTTGAACGAATGTTTATAAGTCCGTTATCATCCAATAAGTAATTAACGGCATTAAGCAAAAATTCTTTGTTGCCATAAGTTTGTCCGGTCCATCTGTCAAACCCTAATTCTTGCGGGGTATTTCTAAACACATCATTTTTTATAACATCGCCATCAGCAATAACAATCATTTTTGTTGCAACGCTTTTATTTCTTTCATTTTGAAGTTTAAATGGTTTTATACGGTTGCTGTAAACCGAATTAAATTTGCCCTCTAACAAAACGGCAAGAGATTGATTTCCTGAATTGAATGTTATAGGGTTTTGTTCTTTGGTAACTACTTTTAAACTTACTTCTCTGGGGGTGCCTTCCAATTTGGTTAAAGGGGCTGTTTCTAAAAGAATGGTTTTTTTGATATTGTTTTTTAAGGTATCTATTGGATTGGCGAAATCGAATTTTACTAAATTCAAATTATTAACAATCGGGTGCTTGCTACTGGAGCCTGCTAGTGGTGAATATGGCCATTTTAAATGCTGAAACTGAGATTCGCTACCTTTACCCATAGCCAAAGTAATGGGTGCAGAGTATAACGTACTGACCATTAACGGGTTTATACGTATGCCATATTTAAAAAAGAATTCGGTTAAGTTTAAATCCCTATTTACGGCAAAATTAGTTCCATCAGCGTTATATAAACTGTCTTTTTCCATAGCCACAGCATCAATAAGCCATAGGCTTTTACCGCCATACATAGTGTATTGGTCTAATACTAATTTTTCTTCTTCAGAAAAGGCTTCTGTAGGTTTTGCAGAAATTATTAAATCGAAGGCTTTAATTCCCGTCAGTGTTTTTTGAGGATTGCTAGCTACGCTATCCAGAGTAAACGGTGCAATAAAATAATACTCACCTAGTTTTTTAACAAAGTCAGCAATGTATTTATCTTCTAACTGCTCATTACCTTTTAAAATGGCAATTTTACGACGTTTTGGCTTGATGAGTTTGCTAAACCCATCTGCAAAAGCGTATTCTAAATGCTGTACGGAATTATTAACTAATTCTTGTTGTGTAGTCCCAATTTTATTTTTTACTAAAGGAATACTAACTGTTCTTTCATTATAACTCGCCAAGGCCCAAGGAAAAATAACAGCTTGCGAAGATTTTCCGCTTTCTTGAACGCTTAATTGCATAGGTATTAGCCCACGTTGGGTTAGTTGTTCAATATTGCGTGTTCTGGTAGATTCATCTTCTAACGGATTAATAAAATTGAAAATGATATTTTTGTTTTTTGCAGAAAACTCTTCAAGCAATTGTTTGGTTTCCTTTTTAAGCTTTCTAAATTCTGATGGAAAATCATTACCTTCCAAAAACACGTCTACGACTATGGGCGATTCTAAATCTTTTATAATTGTAATAGTCGACTCGCTTAAGGTGTAGCGTTTATCTGAGGTTAGATCAAAACGTTTGTAAAGCTTGCTACTTATAAAGTTAATTACAATTAAAGCGAGTACAAGTATTGCTATGTATTTTAAGGTCTTATTCAAAAGTCTTTTTTAATTGATAAGGTGTTATAGATTCTACACTATTATTTTGAAATTTAAGCTCGATGCATTCTTGCATGTCATTAAAGGCACCTGGAACAAAGCCCATATTATAATTCCATTTTTCAGTAGAATTTCCTTTAATAGTATCATCCCAGCTAAACCATTCGCTTTTTCCTAAAAGAGTTTCTATTTCGTTTTTTGTTTTTCCGATAAGTAGACTATCGGTTAACATTTCATGGCGCATTTCATAACGTAATTCGGGTTTGTTTTTCCAAGCTTCGGTATCAAAATGTTTTTCATGATGATAACTACTAAAAATGTTCAGCATCGGATAAAACAAATAAAAATAAACTACTGGTGTTAAGATCAAGCTAATTAAAAATGTTAGCCATTTTCGTTTATCAACAGTATTTATAAATAGCCAAACAGCAATAAATATAATAACTAGAAAAACAACAAATAAGGGAGTTACAATCATTTATTTTGCTTATTAATATTGAGCTTGGTTAGTATTAAAAAGAACACGGTAACACTTAAAAAATATAAAATGTCTCTGGTATCTAAAACACCGCGACTCATACTTTTATAATGTGTGTTCATACCTAATTGTTCTATAAAATTACTGGAGGTGAAGTCGGCAAGTGCTTCAAAACCAATATAAAATAAAAAGCAAATAAAAACGGCTGTAATACATGCTACAATTTGATTATCGGATAATGTAGAGGCAAAAATACCAATAGCCGTATAAGCAGCAATTAGAAATAGCAAGCCAAAATAAGACCCTAAAGTGCTACCCATATCTAAATTCCCAATGGGATTACCCAATTGGTAAACGGTATATATATAAAGTAGCGTTGGTGTTAAGGCTATTAAAATTAATAGAAACGCACCAAAGTATTTTCCTAAAACAATATTTAAATGCGAAATAGGTTTAGTCAATAATAACTCTAAAGTACCTTGCTTTTTTTCATCAGAAAAGCTGCGCATGGTTACTGCAGGAATCAAGAAGATTAGTATCCAAGGCGCTAATAAAAAAAATGATGATGCATCGGCAAATCCATACTCAAGGATATTAAATTCACCTTTAAATATCCAAAGGAACAAACCGTTTAAAACTAAAAAAAGACCAATCACCAAATACCCTATTGGTGAAGCGAAAAATGAGTTTATTTCTTTTTTTAAAATGGCTAACATTTATTTTGGTGATTATAAATTCAATTATCAATTATTAACTATCCAAGCGTTTCCAACTTATCAACACTCCAAGCTTCGGCAGGCACGCTAAAAAGGGGTTTTGTTACAGACCAAATCCCTTTAAACAACTCAGATTTTCTATAAACATCTAATGCATCCTCAGAAATCCAATAGCTATAAGTAAAAAATATAGTTGGATCGTTTTTGTCTCTATATAATTCTAAAAAAAGACACCCTTCAAAACTTCTAATCTTCGTTTTGTTTTTATCAAAATTTGAAAGAAAAAATTCAATATTCTGTTTATGGAAACCCATTTTTACTATTCTTACAAACATAAAATATTTTTCTTTTTTATTAAAGATCCCTAGCTTTTGTTATACTTTGTGGTATCTCTTTTCCTTTAGGTATAACAGGGGATGGAATAAAATGAACACTAATAGAATCCATTAAGCCAAGTCCAAGTAGTGTTGATGCACTGCCCGTAGTCTGGCTATTACTTTTATAAACCGCAATTTCTAAAAAATCACCAGAGTTAAAAACCACTAATTTTCGGCCCTCGTCATGGCGTTTATTTTCAATAATTTCAAAATTAACAATATCACTATACTTTTCGTATATTTTTTTAAACGTATAATTACGTGCAGAAATTTCAAAATTCCGTCCTTTTTGAATAGTTTCAAAAAAGCTGCGCTTAATATTTGTTACTACATTGCCATAATTATCAATATAAATAACGCTGCCAATCATTTGGGTTTTATCATCATTTACATAAGGCACTATGTTTTTAATAGGCTTGATTTCTGGAATGTTTTTGCCAATAACCTCAAGTGTGCCACCACGAGCAATATGGCAAGCCACTTTTACAAACACATCCAAAACAGGGAAACTGGTTTGGATTTTGTCATGAATATTGATTTCTACAATTTTTTCAGGTGCAATTTCAGAACAGATCATGCTCATAATGCCATTATTGGCACAAATAAAATAATGATCATCTAGTTTAATGGCAATATGCTTGTTTTCTGGGTTTATTTCAGAATCAATACCTATAATATGAATGGTACCTTTTGGAAAGCTGCTATAGGCATTTTGGATAATGTATGCTGCTTCAGGAATATTAAATGCGGATACAGAATGTGAGATATCAACAATTTTAACATCGGGCAGTTCACTATAAATAGCACCTTTGGTCGCGCCAGCAAAGTGATCTTTTTCTCCAAAATCGGTTGTTAATGTTATGATTGCCATGGGCAAAATTGTTGATATGTTTTTGTCGTTAGGTCACTCAAATTTATGTATTTTTGAGTTTCACGAGTATGTGATACAAACCTACATAAATTTTTGTTTTCGTTTTATATTTTAAATGAAAATTGTAGAGGTTTATGAAGGTTATTTGTTAAAATATGAGATACTTAAAAACAGGAATGAACCATTTGTCTGATTATCTATAAACTTTAAAATTAAATCTACACCTTTGAACGAAATTGTTATTGAACTTGAAGAGATTTCTCCAAAAGAGTTTTTTGGAGCACAAAATGCCAATATTGAACTTCTTAAAAAATACTTTCCCAAGCTTAAAATTGTAGCGCGCGGTAATAAAATTAAAGCCTTTGGTGATGAAGAATTACTAGAGGAGTTTGACCGACGTATCACAATGCTTTTAAAACATTTTGGAAAGTATAATAAACTTGATGAAAATGTTATTGAGCGTGTACTAACCAGTCAGAGTAGCGATGATTATAACACTTCTAAACAAAGTGGTGAAACTATTGTACATGGTGTTGGAGGTAAGCTTATAAAAGCGCAAACAGCAAACCAACGTAAAATGGTAGAGCTTATGCGTAAAAACGATATGGTTTTTGCTATTGGTCCAGCAGGAACTGGTAAAACCTATACAGGTGTAGCATTGGCGGTTCAAGCACTTAAAAACAAAGAAGTTAAGCGTATCATTCTAACGCGTCCAGCAGTAGAAGCAGGAGAAAACCTTGGATTTTTGCCAGGCGACTTAAAAGAAAAATTAGACCCATATATGCAACCTTTATATGATGCCTTACGTGATATGATTGCACCAGAAAAATTGACACATTATATAGAGAATGGAACCATACAGATTGCGCCATTAGCCTTTATGCGTGGACGTACTTTAGATAATGCATTTGTAATTTTAGACGAGGGGCAAAACACAACTCACGCGCAAATGAAAATGTTCTTAACCCGTATGGGGAAAAATGCTAAGTTTTTATTAACAGGCGATCCAGGACAAATAGATTTACCTCGCCGTACCATTTCAGGTTTAAAGGAAGCCTTGTTGATTTTAAAAAACGTAGATGGCGTAGGGATTATATTTTTAGATGATAAAGATGTTATCCGCCATAAGCTTGTTAAAAAGGTTATTGCAGCATATAAAAATATAGAAAACACAGATTGATTTGTTTTGATACTATTTACCGCTTTAGCTAGTTCCTATCTTACGATAGGGCTTTGCAATAAATACCTCAATAAGGGCTAGACATATTGGCTAATTTTAGATTTAGCCACAAACGTATAAACAAATAAACTCATAAACAGTTTTAAAAATGAGTAACACTATAATAGACACCAATTTTAATTTTCCAGGACAAAAAAGTCTCTACAAAGGTAAAGTAAGAGCCGTATATAATATCAACGACAAAGAGTTGGTCATGATAGCAACAGATAGATTATCGGCCTTTGATGTTGTTATGCCAAAAGGTATCCCATATAAAGGACAAATACTAAATCAAATAGCTACTAAAATGATGGCCGCCACAGCGGATTTAGTGCCAAATTGGCTAACTGCAACACCAGACCCAAATGTAGCCGTAGGGCATTTATGCGAGCCTTTTAAAGTAGAAATGGTCATTCGTGGTTATATGTCGGGACATGCAGCACGCGAGTATAAATCTGGTAAGCGTATGCTTTGTGGCGTACCTATGCCAGAAGGCATGAAAGAAAACGATGCCTTTTCCGAGCCTATAATTACGCCAGCAACCAAAGCAGAAATGGGCGATCATGATGAAGATATTTCAAGAGAAGACATTCTAAAACGTGGTATTGTTTCAGAAGCAGATTATCAAGTTTTAGAAGATTACACTCGAAAATTATTTCAACGTGGTTCTGAAATTGCAGCGTCACGCGGTTTAATTCTAGTTGATACTAAATATGAATTCGGAAAAACCAAAGATGGCAAAATCGTTTTAATTGACGAAATACACACTCCAGATTCGTCACGTTATTTTTATGCTGATGGGTATCAAGAACGACAAGATAGAGGAGAAGCACAAAAGCAACTTTCTAAAGAGTTTGTACGTCAATGGCTAATAGCAAACAATTTTCAAGGTTTAGAAGGACAAACCGTACCTCATATGAGCGATGAATATATTAAAACTGTTTCCGAACGCTACATCGAACTTTATGAAAACATTACAGGTGAAACGTTTGTAAAGGCCGATGTTAGCAGTATTCATGAGCGTATTGAGAAGAATGTTTTGGCGTATTTGAAGTAAGTGTTTAAAAAGCCTTAAAGTATTTAATAGCTAGGGCTTTGTTTATGTTTTATAAAGTCGGAAGACTTTCTGGAACGGTACTTAATCCTCATTGCTTTTTATACTTTACGACTTTTTTTGTCTAATGATGCTAGTCCAAGTATTATTAATATAATTATAAGAGTAACAAAAAATAGGCTTGTAGAAACACTTTTTAGAATTGTAAATATATTTGTTGAACTTACTAAAATTTTTGTCAAGTCAGGGTAATTATTCAACATTATAATTATTCCAAAATTTTCTAAATAATCACAAACCCCTGCAATTATAGGAAGTATACATAAATAAGAATAGGGTGTATTTAATTTGTTTAGTTTTTTTAGAAAGTATCCTAGAAGCAAACAGTAAGAAAATCCGAAAAGTAACGGATAAATCATATCAACAGGAATTTGGTTTGTTAAATATATTTCACGTCCATTTTTTTCAAGAGTATTGAATAACTTGCTAACATAATTAAAATCATACCCCATGGGCATCATGTCCAATAATTTCATTTTATTGGAGAATTCCATTGTTTTTGGAATTGTAACAGCTAACATAAAAACATAAACTAGATTGGTAAGAATAAAAAGCACAAAAACTTTTTTTCCAGATATATTTTGTTCAATAAATGTTGTGAATCTATTCATTTTGTATAATATATGAGTTAATCTAGTGGAGATATATTATAAATAACAGGCATTTGTCCTTTCCATGTATTCCATAAATTTTTATCATTAATTAAGTTTGCCATAAAATGCCCAACATTTATACGACTGGTTTTACCTGCATTAAAAATGGCGCTTCTGGTTGGCGAAGCGTGTATTTCATAATCAGTAGTTTCTTCCTCATTAATTAAACCGTCTGGTCTAATAGCAGCCCATTCAATAAAATCATGATTTTGACCGATTTGAGTTCGCAAATAATCTGAGGCTTTTTCATTATCCAAATGTGGAGGTAATAGTAAACGCAATAGCCCAATAACGCATTTTTGACCAAAGGAAATAGGTTCGTTTAAGTCCCGATTACGGTTTCCAATTGTGTTCATTAAAACATACTTAATTGGCTTTTTTGGAGCATTAGTTTTTACAGCTTCGCATAGTCTTCGTGTGGCATCAGTTACTAATTTCCTTGGTTGTCCATAAATACCTTTCCATGTTAAATTATGTCCAAGACATGATGCAATGGCATCGCAATCAACGGTAAATTCGCTCATGTCTTTGTCACTTAAATCTAAAATACTGGCAGAAATTATTTGTATGTGGTCATTGTTTTTCCACGATTCTGGTAATTTTTCTGGAGACCTTACAATAGCCTTGACAGTGTTGCCTTGTATTAAAAGTTGTTTAACTAAATGTCTTCCTGTTGCGCCACTCGCACCTACTACTAAAATTGTCATATAATGTCCTGTTTTTTTGTAAAAAGTCTTTAGTGCTTTTTTGGTAAGACGGTCTTCAAGCCAAATTGTTTCATGGTTTTTAAACTTTTTTATGAGCTTTTGTTATTCTTCACAATTTTTACAATGCGATTTATTACAATCTCAGATAAATTCCATTGGTAGCCATTAAAATCAGTAGTGTTAATAAATTGAACAACAACAGTGTCGATGTCTTCATGATATTCAGCAAGACTCTGATAACCTGGAACCAGACCACCATGCTCGTAAACATAAATAGAAGCATAAATGTCCTTTTCATCACCTTTAAACACAGAGCCGTCGTTTAGAGCTCTCAAGAATTTACCTACATCCTCTGCTGTGGCTAGCATGCCATAATCCACAGTCTTTAAATCGGGTTCATGGCCAATATAATAACCACTCATCACATCGTCTATATTAACTTCTTCAAGTGAAAAGAAGGTCTTTTTTAGTCCAAGAGGCACCAAAATTTCTTCTTTAATATATTGGTGATGGCTGTAACCAACTGTTTTGTCGATAAGTTCAGAAAGCAGCAGATAATTGGTGTTACAGTATTCGTAATCTTCATCAGGTGCAAAATTTGCTGGTAAATCTAGTATCAGGTCAAGGCATGCTTGGGCTGATTCTGGTGGATTTTCCCAAAAACCAGGATGGTTAGTAAAACTTGGAATACCACTACGATGTTGCACCATATATTTCAAGGCTATCTTATCAGCATATTCAATACGTCCATCAAGTTCTGGGAAGTAATCCGCAAGTGTTTTATCCAAATCCAAACGTTTATCATTAACCAATTTGGTAATAGCCACTGCAACATATAATTTGCTAATACTGGCAATTTTGAATAATGATTTCGGATCGGCAGATATTTTGGTTTTCTTGTCTTTCCAACCACCAGTATAAAATGCTGGCGGTTCGCCAGCTTCATCAATATAAACAATCATGCCGTCAAAGCCATGACCAATGGCTTCATCTACCTGTTCTTGTACCGTATTTGGTAGTGGTAATATCCAAGCCCATACCAAAATCCATGGTACGAAAAACAAGGAGATTGCGGTTCCAGTAAGCAATACTATTCTGAATATTTGTTTTTTCATGTTTAATTAATTTATAGGGTATTGGAAACTATTTTAATTGAATTTAACGATGCAAAGTTCAGATTATAATATTGTTTTTATAAGTTTAAGTTTCCCAAGTGTTGTTTTTACAGGATGAACTGGTTAAATTTTTTATTTCATATGGAGTGTATAGATTCGACTGTCTTTAACCTTGAACCCCAAATCCGAATATAAGCGTATTGCAGGCAAGCGATGATCTTCCGTAAAAAGGAGTATTTGAGATAAATTCTTTTCTTTTCCCACTTCTAATAATTTTTCCATAAGTTTTCTTCCAATCCCTTTACCTCTTGAGTTTGCATTTACAACAACATCTTCTATCCAACCTTTTTTACCAGAAATCACGTTATAGGTACACATCGAGGCTATTCCAATTATTTCAGAATTATCTGAGCAATACACAAGAGTTATTTTGTTTTTTTTATCTAATACCTCATTCAAATCTACTTGGGTTTTATTTCCACCTAATTGTTTAAACAATTTAGATATTTGTTCTTGAAAGGAAGCGTTTAAATCGTCCTTTTTCAAAATACCAATTTTCATTTCTAATTGTTTTATTAATTATACTTAAGTTTTTGTTAAGCGTGTTGTTTTAAACTTATATTGATTAATAAGCTGTTATTGTTTCTTTTTGTTTCGAGGTTTACTGGCTTTAGCCATAGGATTAAAATCTAAACATAAATCCAACCAATAAGAAAGGTCTTTATCAGTATCAAAACCATCAGGTGCTACAAAAATATAACCACGCATGGGGCGACCTGTAAAGTCCATCGGTAAACATTCTGGTTTTTCAAGTTCTTTTAGGTAAACGGATTCGCCAATACGAGCCATGAGTAAGCTATCGCCATATTTTTTATCGATATGTATACCACAAAGCATTTTGTTATCGACTTTAAAACACAAACCACCCATCATTTTTAGTTCAGTAAGAGCAGTCCGTTTTTCTTTTAATTGCTGCCGTATTCTGTCGGCTAAATATTCATCGTAAGCCATGGTAGTAATTTTTTAATTTATCTGTTGTTTTTCGAATTATATTATAAACAAATGCATTGGTTTTAGCGTAATGAAAAGCAATAACACAAACCACAATCATAAAAAGAATCGCACCGAAAATAGCCACTGGTGGTTCTAACGACTGACTCAAAAATCGTTTTATTCCGTAACCCGTAAAACTTCCGTAGAGCAACACAAAATGTATCACATAAATAGACAGTGTTTTTTCACCTATCCGAGCTATAATGGATTGTTTTAAAAACCGTTCTAAAGTATAAAAAACACCAAATAGCATAAGCACATCGCCAAGTCTGGAAAACAAGTAATTATAGTTGGCACTCATTTTAAATAATTCAATATGAGTAAGACCGTAAAGTTTTAATAAAAACCAAGATGAAAAATGAATTAGGAAGATGCCCACGCTAAAAAAAGTAATAATGATAGTGAGTTTAAATCGGTCGCGATGGACATGTCTAAAAAACACAGTAGAGATAAATGCACCAAAAGCCGAGTACCCAAACCATGGCAAAATAGTAAATACCGAACCATTGGTTTTAGTCATATAATTAGCAATAAATTGCGGAATGGTTTCTAAAGATAAGTTTCTATAAAGCGGTTCGCTAACAAAACACAAGCATCCTATAATAAATAAAACCATTGAAAACATGTAACTGTGTTTTTTAAAAACAATATGCAAACCAACCAATAGGATTAAAGATAAACCAATGCATTGCAACACATCAATAACAAAAAAGTAATAATTAAAGTGTCCACTAAGCCAATTAAAAATATTAATACGTAAACTATAACCAATGGCGAGTAATAGCAATCCTCTAAAAATCCCTTTTTTAATTCTGGGTTTGTCAAGACCTTTGGCGTAAGCACGTAATAATAAATAGGCGAAAACTAAACCTGAAATAGTAAAAAACGTAGGAGCCGTTATGCCTCTAAAGTAGGACCAAAGGTTATAAATAGCATTGGATTTGTCTCTATAAACAGGGGATAATAACGAATCTATAAAATGCCCTTGAAGCATCATTAATATAGCAAATGCTCGAACAGCATCTATAAAATATAAGCGATTAGATTGGCCCATAGGTTAATTTAACATTTATAAATATACTTTTAAATAATCGAAACATAATGTTTGTAAAGTGATATATTTATAAAATCATAAAAAATATGGAGCAGTTTATTAAAACCTTTTCAGATTATGCATGGGGAATTCCTCTTGTGGTTTTATTGATTGGGGGTGGATTATATCTTTTGATTTTATCAAGGTTTTTACCATTTCGATATTTAAATCATGCTATTCAAGTATTACGAGGGAAATATGATGATCCCAATGACCCTGGTCAAATTTCACATTTTAAAGCCTTAACGACAGCTTTGTCTTCTACCATTGGTATGGGAAATATTGCAGGCGTGGCTGTGGCTATTTCGGTTGGTGGTCCTGGCGCTATGTTTTGGATGTGGGTAAGTGCAATAGTAGGCATGTCCACTAAGTTTTTTACATCTACACTGGCCATTATGTATCGAGGAAAAGATAGTGCAGGCAGATTACAAGGTGGTCCCATGTATTTTATAATGGAAGGTTTAGGCAAGTCATGGAAGCCTTTAGCCATAATGTTTAGTCTTTTTGGAATGATAGGCGCCTTACCCGTAGTTAATGTGAATCAGTTAACCCAAGCCATAAATGATATTATATTAATTCCAAACGGCGTTGAAGTAGGGTTAAAATCGAATCTTATTTTAGCAATGGTTTTGGTAGCATTAACCTCGGTAATTATTCTAGGCGGTTTAAAACGCATTAGTAATGCAGCGTCTAAGTTGGTACCATCAATGGTGCTGTTGTATTTTGTTTTGGTATTGTTTATTTTGATTTCTAATTACGAGGTTGTACCAAAGTGTTTTTATATGATTTTTACCGATGCGTTTACAGCAGATTATTATAGTGGGGATGCATTTATGGGAGGTGTTTTAGGCGCATTGATTTTATTAGGAATCCGTCGTGGTGCTTTTTCAAATGAAGCTGGTATTGGTACGGCACCTATGGCACATGGCGCGGCAAAAACAGATGAACCGGTACGCGAAGGTTTGGTCGCTATGCTAGGGCCAGCCATAGATACATTAGTGGTATGTACACTTACTGCTTTAGCTATTTTGGTAACTGGCGTTTGGGAAACAACTGCTGATAATGGTGTGAGTTTAACAGCTTCTGCATTTAACCATACCATGCCTGTTTACGGCAAATACTTACTTATGATTTGTGTGGCCATTTTTAGTATATCATCATTGTTTTCATATGCTTATTATGGAACAAAATGTTTGTCGTTCTTAATTGGAGCAGATAAAAAACATTATTATAATTACATATATATTATCAGTATTGTATTGGCGGCTACTACACCGTTTAGCGTCATGCTAAATTTAATTGATGGTGTATTTGCACTAATGGCCATACCAACAATGGTTGCAGCTATAATTCTAGCTCCTAGAGTTGTAAAAGAGACAAAAATATATTTTCAAAAGTTGAAACTTCCTTAAATGTTTAAATAATATATGAAAATGTGAATTTTATACATTTTATAATTGAATTATAGTATCTATGTTTAACTGAATTAAATTATGACCAACAACAACAACAAAGTAAAAACCTATTTAATTAAGAACTAAAAAAGATCGATTTTTTTGGACTTGATTGTTTTATAACCCTGTTTTTGAATGATTTATAGACTATAGATTGCTCAAAATAATATTAAATTTAGTGTTTTGTAAAACACTAATAACCAAACTTAAATTATGACAGATAAAGAAAAAGCTAAAGCCTATTGGAAAGAGAATATAAGATATGTTCTTATGTTAATGTTTATATGGTTTATCGTATCCTTTGGCGCAGGAATTCTATTTAAAGATTCACTTAACGCATTTAAAATAGGCGGTTTTAAATTAGGATTTTGGTTTGCACAACAAGGTTCTATGTATGTGTTTGTTATTTTGATTTTCATTTATGTACGTTTAATGAATAAACTTGATAAAAAGTATGGTTATGATGCATAGTTTATTAGTAGAAGGTATAGGCGTTCAGAATTGGACATATATTCTAGTTGGACTTACATTTACTTTATATATAGGTATAGCCATTTGGTCTAGAGCAGGGTCAACAAAAGAGTTTTATGTTGCAGGTGGTGGAGTGTCGCCTTTAGCAAACGGTATGGCAACTGCAGCCGATTGGATGAGTGCTGCGTCATTTATATCTATGGCTGGTATCATTTCTTTTGCTGGTTATGATGGAGCAGTGTATTTAATGGGGTGGACTGGTGGATATGTGTTACTAGCTCTACTATTAGCACCTTACTTACGAAAGTTCGGAAAGTTTACGGTTCCTGATTTTATTGGAGATAGATATTACTCAAAAACAGCCCGTATAGTTGCTGTTTTTTGCGCTTTGCTGGTATCATTTACATATGTTGCTGGTCAAATGCGAGGAGTTGGTATTGTATTTTCACGTTTTTTAGAAGTCGATATTAATACAGGTGTTATTATAGGAATGCTTATTGTTTTATTTTATGCCGTTTTAGGTGGTATGAAAGGCATTACATATACCCAAGTTGCCCAATATTGCGTACTTATTTTTGCCTTCATGGTACCAGCCATTTTTATATCAATTCAAATGACAGGAAATCCTGTGCCACAATTTGGCTTTGGTAGTGAATTGGCTGATGGCTCTGGAACGTATTTATTAGATAAGTTAGACGGATTAAGCACTGAACTCGGTTTTGCTGAATATACCGAAGGCTCAAAACCCTTAATTGATGTTTTTGCTATTACTTTAGCTTTAATGGTTGGAACTGCTGGATTGCCTCATGTTATTGTTCGGTTTTTTACCGTGAAGCGTGTTAAAGATGCTCGAAAATCTGCAGGTATTGCATTGCTTTTAATAGCTATTTTATATACAACAGCACCTGCTATAGCCGTTTTTGCGAGGACTAATATGATTGAAACAGTTTCTAACCAACCCTATGCTAATGTGCCAGAGTGGTTTAAAAAATGGGAAACGACTGGTTTAATAAGCTTTAATGATAAAAACAATGATGGACGCATTCAATATGTAGCGAATAAAGAGCAAAATGAATTAATTGTAGATAGGGATATCATGGTACTTGCAAATCCAGAAATAGCAAATTTACCTGATTGGGTTATAGCCTTGGTCGCAGCAGGTGGATTGGCGGCTGCATTATCGACCGCTGCAGGATTGTTATTGGTTATATCGGCTTCTGTTTCACATGATTTAATTAAAAAAATAATCAAGCCTTCAATTTCTGAAAAAGGGGAGTTGGTTGCTGCACGTTTATCGGCAATAGGCGCAGTATGTGTTGCTGGTTATTTTGGTATTAATCCGCCTGGATTTGTAGCAGCTGTAGTGGCTTTGGCTTTTGGTTTAGCGGCAGCATCATTTTTTCCAGCTATTATTTTAGGGATTTTTTATAAGCGTATGAATAAAGAAGGAGCCATAGCAGGAATGGTTGTTGGTATTATTGCCATGTTACTTTACATGATAAAATATAAACTCGGTTGGTTTGATCAGGTGCTTCCAGATAAAAGCGAATGGTGGTTTGGTATTTCACCCGAAGGTTTTGGAACAGTAGCTATGGCTTTAAACTTTGTGGTTTCTATTGTGATTATGAATTTCACACCAGCACCTCCAAAAGACGTTCAGGATATTGTTGAAAATATTAGAATTCCTAGTGGAGCAGGAAACGCTACGCATTAATATATAAAATACTTTTTTCTGTATGAAGAATTAGGTTGTTCGTAGAAAAAAGTTATCGTATTGACTGATATTTTATTATTTTAGAACGCAAGATATTCCATATTTTAATATTAAAGATTTCAAAATAAAGTACATGAGTAATTACCACATCAAGCATTTAGAAGAATATTATCAAGTGTATAGAAAATCTCTTAGAAACCCAGAAGCATTTTGGGAAGAAATAGCAGAAGAACATTTTCTATGGAGAAAGAAATGGGACCGTGTTTTGAGTTGGGATTTTAGCAAACCAGAAATCAAGTGGTTTGAAGGTGCCCAACTAAATATTACAGAAAATTGTATAGATAGACATTTAACAACACGAGGCGAAAAAACAGCCATTTTATTTGAGCCAAACGACCCAAATGATCCTGCTGAACATATTACGTATAATGATTTATATGCTAGGGTTAATAAGTTTGCTAACGTTTTAAAAGCCCAAGGCATTAAAAAAGGCGATCGCGTTTGTATTTATTTACCCATGATACCAGAATTGGCAATTTCTGTTTTAGCATGTGCCAGAATAGGAGCTATTCATTCAGTAGTTTTTGCAGGGTTTTCATCAACAGCCCTATCCACTAGAATAAATGATTCCGATTGCAAAATGGTATTGACTAGCGATGGCTCGTACAGAGGATCAAAAACCATCGATTTAAAAGGAATTGTAGATGAAGCTTTAGAGAGTTGTCCGGATGTTCATACGGTTTTAGTTGCAAAGCGAATTCACTCAGACATTAATATGAAATCGGGCCGCGACCAATGGTTACAACCTCTTTTAGATAATGCTTCAGTAGATTGCGAAGCAGAAATTATGCAAGCCGAAGACCCATTGTTTATTCTCTACACATCAGGGTCAACAGGAAAGCCAAAAGGTATGGTGCATACTACGGCTGGCTATATGGTATATACAGCCTATACCTTTAAAAATGTGTTTCAATATAAAGAAGATGATGTGTATTGGTGTACCGCAGATATTGGTTGGATAACAGGTCATAGTTATATTGTTTATGGACCATTGGCAAACGGCGCAACCACAGTTATGTTTGAAGGTGTACCAAGTTACCCAGATTTTGGACGTTTTTGGGATATCGTACAAAAGCACAAAGTAAATCAATTTTACACCGCACCAACAGCCATTCGAGCATTGGCAAAGCAAGGAACAGAATTAGTTGAAAAATATGATTTGTCATCACTTAAAGTATTAGGCTCTGTTGGTGAACCTATAAATGAAGAAGCTTGGCATTGGTATAATGATAATATAGGAAAAAAGCAGAGCCCTATAGTAGATACCTGGTGGCAAACAGAAACAGGAGGTATAATGGTGTCACCTATTCCTTTTGTTACACCAACAAAGCCTACTTATGCTACGTTGCCCTTTATCGGTATTCAACCTGCATTAATGGATGAAAATGGACAAGAGCTAAAAGGAAATCAAGTCGAAGGCCGACTATGCATAAAGTTTCCTTGGCCAAGCATTGCACGAACCATTTGGGGAAATCATGAGCGCTATAAAGAAACCTATTTTTCAGCCTATGAAAACAAATACTTTACAGGAGATGGTGCGTTACGCGATGAAGTAGGGTATTATAGAATAACAGGACGCGTAGACGACGTTATTATTGTATCAGGTCATAACCTAGGAACAGCACCCATAGAAGATGCTGTTAACGAGCACCCAGCCGTAGCAGAATCTGCCATAGTTGGTTTTCCTCATGATGTTAAAGGCAGTGCTCTATATGGTTATGTAACATTAAAAGATACAGGAGAAAGTAGAAACCATGATAACCTTAGAAAGGAAATCAATCAAATAATTACCGAGCACATCGGACCCATTGCTAAATTAGATAAAATTCAGTTTACAAGTGGCCTGCCAAAAACGCGTTCAGGAAAAATTATGCGTCGTATTTTGCGTAAAATAGCACATAAAGACACTAGTAATTTAGGGGATACAAGTACGTTGCTAAACCCAGAAGTGGTTCAGGATATTATGGATAATGTATTGTAAACACAAATTTAATTGGCCTTTAATAACGGTTTCTATATCTTGTTCAGATTACTGATTTTTAAACGTTTATTATTGAATTTATTAAAACGTTTCACAATAACCCCAAAAAGTTTAATTAGTTCATTGTATTAATGATAATAATTAATACTAAATTTATAGAAAATGTAACCAATTAAAGAAAAAAATTATGCAAAAAGTAAATGCTTATGCTGCATTTGATGCAGGAAAGGAATTAAAAGAATTTCAATATGAATTACCTAGTATAGGTAATGAAGAAGTTGATATAAAAGTGCATTATTGTGGATTATGCCATTCCGATATGAGCATGATTAATAATGAATGGGGCATGTCACAATACCCGTTAATACCAGGACATGAAATAGTAGGCGAAGTTTTAGCTTTAGGAAGCGAAGTAAAAGGTCTAAAAGTTGGAGATAAAGTAGGTATGGGGTGGTACTCAGCATCCTGTATGCATTGTAACCAATGTATGGATGGCAAACAACATTTATGTGGTACAGTTGAAAGTACTATTGTTGGTCGTCATGGTGGATTTGCAGATAAAGTTAGAGGACATTGGTCATGGGTAACACCATTGCCCAATGGATTGGACATGGCAAAAGCAGGCCCATTGTTCTGTGGAGGGATTACCGTTTTTAACCCTATAGTTTTATCAGGTGTACAACCCACAGATAAGGTTGGTGTTATAGGTGTTGGTGGACTTGGTCATATGGCTATTAAGTTTTTAAAAGCTTGGGGTTGTGAGGTTACGGCATTTAGTTCTAACCCTAATAAAAAAGAAGCCATTTTAAAAATGGGAGCACATCAGGTGGTAGATTCTACAAATCCAGAAACTTTAGAAAGTATAGCAGGCTCTTTAAATTTCATTTTAAATACAACCAATGTTAGTTTAGATTGGAATTCCTTTTTAACCACATTAGCACCACAAGGTAAATTACATACGGTAGGAGCTGTATTAGAACCTATGGAAATCCCTGCATTTAGTATGATTATGGGTGAAAAATCGGTAGGTGGTAGCCCATTAGGAAGCGTAGCTTTAACGCGTAAAATGTTAGAATTTTGTGTTAGACATGATATTTACCCAACAGTTGAAGAGTTTAAAATGGAAAATGTCAATGAAGCATTGGAGCATCTTGAAGCTGGTAAAGCCCGTTTTAGAGTAGTGCTTAAGGCTTAGATGACCTAAAATTATATTTAAACCACCTTTTTAAAGGTGGTTTTTTTATTTATGATATTATTTAAGTTCATTAATCTCATCCTCATTAAGGGTATATCTTTAAAATAAGTGTCAAATGAAAGAGGTCTTAAAACAATTGATTTATAAGACAAACTTTTATCAGTTTTAATTTTTACACTCTGATATGATTTTATTGTATAACCCGATCCAAAACTTGAATCTTGGATATAATAATGTTCGACCAAGACAATTTCACCCTCTCTTGCCCCACCAGAATCTTTTTTTAATAAACACCAAGCACCGTTCTTAATTTTCTTATTCATAGATTCTCCAATAATTTGGTATATGAAATACCCTCTCTAACATATATATTCATTTTAATTCAACCCATTCAAAATCTTCTTTGCGATTTGTGACTCACTAAAATTACCAGCCACCGCATAAATATAAACTAGAGGTATTGCATTTACATAGGGTTTAACATCTGAAAATGTTAAAATTCTTAATTTGTTTTTAGGATTGTAGAAAACAATATGTTTTTTAAAGTACTCTTGTAAATTTTTGTCACACGCATATGTATAAGTACCTCATAATTCCTCTAAACATTATTTATATGAATCGTTAAAACGATTAGTTAATTTAGCTTATTATTTGCCTCCAAATACCACTTAAATACTACATCTAAAGAATCCTCAAAAGATAAATCCAAAAGTTTAAAAGTGCTGATACAACTGTAGTTCACATTTGTGTGTAAAATTTCGCTTCATAATTATTATGCGCCTATATTTTTGTTATAGCGCTTCATTTTTCTAACTATGGCGAACGCATTTTAAAAAAAATACATTTTGCGCGCATTTATTTTTTTATTAAAAACGACTATCTTGGCAATGCAAACTGTAGCGTATGGCAAAACAAAACAACTCAAATTCGTGGCTTCAAATTATTAAGGAGCTTGTTGAGGCGTATTTTAGAAGCTCAAAATGCACCAATAGAACGTGGCACCAGCACGTCGTACCATACAAGGACGGTTGGGCAGTGCGTCGTGAGGGCAATAAGCGCATCACTTCCAAACACAGAAAACAAAGTACTGCCATAAAAAAAGCCAAAACTATTGCAAAACGACGTAAAGCAGATGTAATCATTCATCGTGCTAGTGGTGGCATACGCGAACGTATTAATTACAACTGACCAACTGTTTTTAGTGTTGTGTTAAGTTTTATCATGAAAACCAAACTCACGATTAGAATAAAGTAATTTGCCTTTATTAGGTGTTTACAAATAATCGTCTTTAACATTTAACCTCGCTCATAAATTTTGTGTTTCTGTAAAAATTTAATCTCCAAGTTTTAAAGTTTTGTGTTTTAAAATAAAAGCATATACCTTAAGTTCTCACATTTTATCTAGCTATAATGCGTAATTTTGCAATCTATATTATTTGACAAATACACATGCAACATCTAAAAGACCCCTCTAAACATAAATCCAAATCAAAACCCAAAGTAACCATGGCGCAAGCCTTTAAAACGATTATATGGCCTAGGCGTAATTTGGTGTTTATAGGTTTAATACTTATCGTAATTAGAAGTTTAGCAGGTTTGGTTTTACCTTGGCAAAGTAAGGTGCTTTTAGATGAAGTCGTACCAAGTAAAGACGCCACACTTTTGTATAATCTAATAGCCATTGTGTTAGCCGCTATTTCAGTACAAGCCGTAACCTCATTTTTGCTTACAAGGATACTTAGTGTACAAGCCCAATATTTAATAAGCGAATTGCGTGCCCAAGTTCAGAAAAAAGTGTTATCCTTACCCATTAGTTTTTTTGACAATACAAAATCGGGTGCCTTAGTATCACGAATTATGAGTGATGTTGAAGGTGTTAGAAATCTTATTGGTACCGGTTTGGTACAATTGGTGGGCGGTTCGTTTACAGCCATAGTATCATTAATCATCTTAATAAAGCTAAATGCATGGATGACCCTATTTGTGTTTGTGCCACTATCTATATTCGGGTACATTGCATTAAGAGCTTTTAAATACATTCGCCCCATTTTTAGAAAACGAGGTAAAATAAATGCCGAAGTTAAAGGGCGACTTACTGAAACCTTGGCAGGTGTGCGCGTTATAAAAGCCTTTAATGCTGAAGCACAAGAAAATATAGTTTTTGAGAAAGGCGTAGATAAACTCTTTCAGAATGTAAAAAAGAGTTTAACAGCTACAGCTTTAATGACTAGTTCATCTACCTTTTTAATAGGTGTAGCAACAACTGGTATTATGGCTATAGGCGGGTATTATATGATGCAAAGTGAAATGACTACAGGCGAGTTTTTGTTCTTCACTTTAATACTTGGTTTTATGATTGCACCTATAGTCCAAATGAGTAACATAGGCAGTCAGTTAACCGAAGCCTTAGCAGGTTTAGATAGAACCGAAGAGCTTATGAATATGACCGCAGAGGAAGATAATCAAGATAGAACGATTGAATTAAGTACTATAAAAGGTGATATTGAATTTACTAATGTATCGTTTTCATATGAATCAGGAAAAGACGTATTGCACCATATTAATTTTAAAGCACCAGCAGGTTCCGTAACTGCTTTGGTTGGGAGTTCTGGTTCAGGAAAATCCACTATGGCTGGATTATCAGCGACCTTTTTAAACCCAAAATCAGGTAAAGTGACTATAGATAATCAAGATTTGTCAAAAGTAAAGTTGAGTAGCTACCGCCAGCATTTAGGCGTGGTTTTACAAGATGAATTTTTGTTTGAAGGCACCATTCGTGAAAATATTATGTTCCCAAGTCCAAATGCTACAGAAGCCGAATTACAAAATGCTGTAAAAGCCGCTCATGTTAATGAATTTACAGATCGTTTTGAGGTGGGCTTAGAAACTTTAATAGGAGAGCGCGGTGTGAAGCTATCTGGTGGACAACGCCAAAGACTAGCAATAGCTCGGGCTATTTTAGCAAACCCAAAAATTATTATTTTAGACGAAGCGACTTCTAGTTTAGATACCGAAAGTGAGGCGCTTATTCAGAAAAGTTTAGGTGAGTTAATTAAAGATAGAACCACTATTGTAATAGCGCACCGGTTGAGTACTATCAGGAAAGCAGACCAAATTCTAGTTATAGAAGCCGGTCATATTTTAGAACGTGGTACACATGATGAATTAATTGCACTTCATGGACGATACTATGATTTATACACCTACCAAGCTAAAATTTAATTAATATTGGTAAATACAAAGTCTATTACAGATAATTAAAGAAACAATTATGATAGTTACAGCATTGAAAAGTACAGAATATAATTCATTTTATAATACATATATCAGTAAAGTGCCAAAGCATATAGATTTAATTTACGGTTTTAAAACTGGCGAAAATCACATTTTGGATTTTTTTAATACCATTCCAGAAGAAAAATTAAACTACAGATATGCTGAAAATAAATGGAGCGTAAAAGAAGTTTTTCAACATATTATAGATACCGAACGTGTTTTTATATACCGATGTTTCACTATAGCCAGACACGATAAAACGGCATTGGCAGGATTTGAACAAGATGATTATATAGTACCTTCAAAAGCAGATAAAAAAACTATTGAAGATTTATTTGAAGAGTATAAAGCAGTTCGATTAAACTCTATAGTACTATTAAAAAGTTTAAATGATGATGATTTAAGTTTTATAGGCAATGCCAATGGAAGTGATATGTCCGCTAGAGCAGCTGCATTTGTTATTCTTGGTCATGAAATCCATCATATGGATGTAATAAAAAAGCGGTATTTGTAATTGTTTTTTTAAGCCATTAAGCTTTAATCAACAATGCTTTCTTTTTCATCATTATAAAAACAAGTACAGAAAGGACTCCAAATATAGAAAACCCTATAAATAGAGGTAACACAGAATCCGTAACAAAACCACCAATATAGTTTGCAATAGGAACAGCCATAACTGTAGAGATAAACCCGTTTATTGCGGCACCAATACCAGCTATATGACCTAGTGGTTGCATAGCTATAGCCCTAAGGTTTCCGAAGAGAAACCCAACAGCAAAAAACTGTAATGCAAAAAAGCTTATTAACACTCCAATACTAGGGTTGTTTGTATTCCAAAATATAACGACGTATAAGAGTGAAATCAAGGCATAGGCTATGGATGCTATGTAAGCAATGCGCATCATACCATATTTAACCACCAGCCTACTATTCAGGTAAGTTGCTAAACCAACAGATATGGCTAAACTTGCAAAAATATAAGGGAATAGATCAGCTAGATTATACTGTATTTCAAAAATCTGTTGCGACGTACTCAAGTACACCATAAACGACCCTGTAATAAAACCAGACACCAATGTAAAAGCAACTGCTTCTTTATATTTGAAAAATTCTTTAGTACCATCAATAAACAAGTGACTTGAAAATTTAATACGTTTTTTTTTCGGCAAGGTTTCAGGTTGTCTTTTCCAAAACCAAAACATAATCAATACACCAAAAATCAAGTTAAAGTAAAAAATAGATTGCCAGTCAAAAAAGTATATTAAAAATTGCCCTAACGTTGGAGCAACAACAGGTACCAGTATAAAAAACATAACAACAATAGATACTATTTTTGCCATATAATCGCCACTATAAGAATCGCGTATCATGGATAGTGCTAAGCTTCTTGGAGAGGATAATCCAATGCCTTGTAATACTCTCCCCAAAATCATAATTTCAAAACTCTTGGTAGTAATACAAACAACACTCGCTATAATAAAAACTATAAATCCAATATATACAATGGATTTTCTACCAAAGCTATCTGATAATGGTCCAAAAATAAGTTGCCCAAAGCCTAAACCTAGAAAAATCATGGTAATTAATAATTGATTATCCGTTGTGTTTACTACATTTAAAAAGTTTCCAATTTCTGGTAAAGCTGGTAATAAAGCATCAATAGATAGGGCTACAATGGACATTAAGGAGGCCATTAATGCTACAAATTCTAATTTAAAATGTTGAGGTTTTTGCATACAGCAAAAGTAGTTTAATTAAAAAGAGTTAAAATTAATTTTCTATTAAATAAACACATGTTATTATTTGTAAATTTGATAGTTCTAAAAAAATACATTTATGTTAACTAAAACATTAATTAAAATTTTCAAAAGAGATTTAGATAAATTAAAAGTTGAAATTGAATCTTATAATAATGAAAAGAATTTATGGGTTTTAAAAGACGGGATTGGTAATTCTGCTGGGAATTTATGCCTGCACTTAGTTGGAAACCTTAATCATTTTATTGGAGCAGAATTTGGAAATACTGGTTATAAAAGGCAAAGAGATTTAGAGTTTTCATTAAAGGATGTGCCTAGAATAGATTTGATAAAGCAAATAAATAATGTCAAAAGTATTGTTGAAAAAACCTTATTAACTTTAGTTCCTGATGATTTAAAAAAAGAATATTCACGTCGCGTTTTTGAAGACAAAATGACTATAGAGTTTTTCTTAATACATTTAGCTACACATTTAGCCTATCACTTAGGACAAATTAATTATCACAGACGCTTATTAGACTCATAAAATGATTAAAGAAAAAGCACAACCTTTATTAAATTATATAAGTAAATATATTTCTTTAACTGAGAGTGAAGAAGCATTTCTTCTCTCTAAAATCACTTACAGAAAATATTTAAAAGGGCAGTTTATGGTCCAGCAAGGTGATGTTTGTAAATATGAATGTTTTGTAATATCAGGTTGTACAAAGACCTTTTATGTAGATGAGGAAGGGCAGGAGCATATTGTTATGTTTTCTATTGAAGATTGGTGGACATCAGACATAGGAAGTTTTATTACCCAAACCCCAGCAGATTATAATGTACAATGCTTAGAAAATACAGAATTAATTATGTTCTTGTATGACGATATTGAACCTCTATATGAGAACATACCAAAATTAGAACGCTTTTTTAGACAAATTATAGAAAAAGCATTGGTGGCTTCGCAAAAGCGGATTGTTAGAAGTTTTAGTCTTTCAGCAAAAGACAGATATTTGTATTTTAGAAATCAATATCCAAAAATAGAACAACGTATACCTCAGTATATGATTGCTTCATACTTAGGTATAACAAAAGAATTTTTGAGTAAAATTAAGAGCCAGCTTATACTAGAACAATAAAAGTTAATCTAGATTAATATCATTTTATAATCTATGTTATTTTCAGTTAAATGGTTCTTTCAGACATTTGTATTATAATACTTAAAACAATATATTATGAATACATTAATTGAAAAAATAAGCACAGTAAACGATTTGATTCTTCAAGGAAGAGCATTAGAAGCTTTTGATGAATTTTATCATGATGATGTTGTGATGCAGGAAAACGATAGCCCCGAGTTTGTTGGCAAAGCCCTTAACAGAAAAAGGGAAGAAGAGTTTTTTGCAGCCATTACCGAGTTTAGAGGCGCGCAACCATTAAAAGTTACAGTAGGAGAAAGTACGACTATGGTAGAATGGTATTTTGATTATACCCATAAAGATTGGGGTATTAAAAACTATACACAAGTAGCCGTGCAAGACTGGAAGGATGGAAAGATTATTAAAGAAAAATTTTATTACGGATCATAAATTTAAAACAATAACAATTAAAAATTTCAAAATGAAAAACACAATTAAAGCATTAGCAATCGTAACACTTGCGGTTTTTACAACACTTTCTTTCACTACAATTGAAGGAAACAAAAAAGAAATAAAAACAGATAAAAGTGAAGTGGTTTGGAAAGGTTATAAAGTAACAGGTTCTCATGAAGGCACCATAGCCATTCAATCGGGTTCCTTAACTTTTGAAGAAGATAAGTTAACCGGTGGGGAATTTATTATTGATATGACCACTATAAATTCAACGGATTTAGAAGGTGAATACAAAGGAAAACTTGATGGTCATTTAAAATCTGATGACTTTTTTGGTGTTACAAATCATCCAACAGCGTCTTTAATTTTTAAAGATGTAGTAAGTTCCGGTAAAAATGCGTATACAGTTTCTGGTGATTTAACCATTAAAGGAAAAACAAACCCTGTAACCTTTACCATTTCAATTTATGGAAATAAAGCAACAGCATCTTTAAAGGTGGATAGAACAAAATATGATGTAAAATATGGTTCTGCAAGTTTTTTTGATGGACTAAAAGATAAAGCTATTTATGATGAATTTGATTTGGTAGCAGACTTAGAGTTTTAATTTAAAGATTAATTAAAATTATAACAAAGGCACTCAGAAATGAGTGCCTTTGTTATTTTAAACAATTTTGGTTAAACGTATTTAATGCTATATTTGCTCTCGTATTACGAGATTCAAATTTATGCCATTTAAAAAACTGATTCAGCCTTTAAAAGACACACTTGAAAACAAAGGTTTTGATACCCCATTAGCATTTCAAAAATCAATATTGTCAAAAATAAAAAGTGGCGCAAATCTCTTTTGCATTGCACCTAAAGGTTCTGGAAAAACTACAAGTATAGTACTTAGTGTGATTCAAAACCTAAACGGAAAGGCTTTTGAAGATGCGCCGAGAGTTTTGATTTTTGTAAAAGACAAACAAGCTGCTTTAAATTTGGAATTAGAATTTAATGCTTTTAAAAGAGGTACAGATTTAAGAGTATATTGCGCTTATGATGAACAAAATATAGATGTACAAAGGGATGAGATCTATGAAGGTGTTGATGTTGTTATAGCGACACCTAAACGCTTAAATAAAATCTTTTTTCTTAATGGAATAAATTTGAACAAGTTGCAAATGTGTATTGTTGAAGATGCAGAATTCTTGTTTAGAAATAACAATTTAGCAGAAATAACGCGAGCACCAGAAAGTATAGGTAAGTGTCAATACTTAGTGTTTTCAACAACGTTTGATAAGCGTTTTGAGCGTTGGCGAGACGCTTTTATGTTTAACGCAAAAATTATTAAATCTAAATAATTTTTAATGAAACAGTATTTTTTGTTTTCTTTTTTTATGGTCTCGATTTTTATTCTCTGTGCTTTTGTTGGAAATGCTCAAATTAAAAAAGAACATTTAAAATTAGGCTTTACTTATGGTACAGGTTCACAAAACAGGTTTCCTTTTGATTTAAAAGATTATACTCATGAGATAACCTTTTATAAAGTCCAAATAAATTATTTGTTAAAGCAAAAGCGTAAATGGGCTTTTGAATTTAATTTAGAACCGAGTTATAATGTTGCTGAACATCAGCTTTTAAATAAATGGTTTGTAAAACAAGAAGATACTGATAACTTTGAAGTATTAAGGGATTTATATACTCAAAAAAGAACGATTAAAGAGTATGTTTTAAATTTAGGCTTAATCGCCAGGTATACAATTTATAAGGATATAAGTATGTATGCTATAGCTAGTGTAGGTCCTATGATTGCAGATAGACCTACAGAGAGACTTGCAAAAGGTTTTGCGTTTTCAGATGTGTTTGGATTAGGGCTTTCATATAAAATCAATACGATTCAATTGGACTTTAGATATACGTTTAGACATACTTCTAATTTGGAATTTCAGCAACCCAATAATGGGCATAACACAACAAATACAGAGATTTCTGTGTTGTTTGATTTATAGCTCCTCTAGACATTAAGACCTTTAATTAATATTAGCTTTTACGACATTAATATTTTTTTTGTAATAGTTTACGCATTTTATTTTATTTCAATACTTTTACTTAACTTTTATAGAGACACTTGCATACTTCTATGTGCTAGTTGTATTAATGATATAGAAATTAGACAATGCTTATAAACAATTTTTCCCTCAAAACAGTTTGCATATATACATACTTTTTTGCGTTTTGTTTATTAGGATTTAGTCAAAAAAATGGAGATTATTATCGATTTATTGACTCCGCAGATTTTTATATAGATACCAGTTCAGATAAAGCTTTAGCTTTTTTAGATTCTATTCCAATACCTCTTGAAGATTATGTTTCAGGAAGACTCGCTGAATATTATGCTCTAAAAGTATTAATACATGATGACTTTAAGGAATACTCAAAAATGCACCAAAGCAATATTCTAACACTTAAATATGCCCAAAAAGAAAAAGCGTATAAGTTAGCAGGTCAGGCCAGTATAGATTTGTTTTCCGATTTATATTTTGTTAATGGAGATACTACTGCATTTAAATATTTAGAAAAAGCTAAGGCATATTATCAAAAGTGTAATTATTCCTATGGTCATATGGAGGTGGAGCAGATGTATGCCTATGCAAAATTCCTTGATGGAGATTACGAGGCCTGTAATAGTTTATTGTTAGAGCATTTAGATGCGTACAGAAACCATACTGAGGATGCTTATTTCAATATGTTTGCTGCCTATATGCTTACTTCTAATTATATATATCTTGATAATTTTAAAGACGCCCATAAGTACTTTAAGGAATTTATGACCTTAAAAAAAAATCAAACCATTGCAAAGTTTAATCATTTATCTTTCGAGAGTGCTATTCATGTTACTTTAGCAGATATACATTTTTATAATAAACAGATAGATTCCACATTCTATTATTTGCAAAAATCAACAAAATTGACAGAGTATATGGGCGAGGACGTGCTAACAAATTATTATGATTTGTATGCTAATGTTTATAAAGAGTTAGGGAATTTTGATGCTTCAAGGTCTTATATGGATTCTTTAATGGTTTTTAAGGATAAAATCTACAAAAATAATATTAATGCAAGTTTTCAAATAAATAAATCACTTTTAAAAGCAGAGTCTAATTTAAAGCTAGAAAAAGAAAAAAAGTTTTTTAGTATTGTAGTCGTTGTCGTTTTAGTTTTTATTTTGGCAGTATTAAGTGTTTTTTATTTTATTTTTTATAGAAAGCAGAAAATTAAGATAGATGATTTTAATAATAAAGCAAGTAATTTTTCTTATCTAAAGTCTAATAATGAAAAGTTGGCTGTAAAAGTTCAAGGTTTAGAAGATTATATAAATAACCTAAAAAAAGAAGTTAAGGAAATAGCAACTATTGATGATGCATCTAACCAGCGCGAAAGAATCAAAAGTTTTTATAAAAACTTACATCAAAAATCTACAACAATTTTAAACAAAAGTGAAAACCATTTGGAATTGGTTAATGACTTAAATGTAGAATTTTTTAAATTAATACAGGAGCACCATCCGGAATTAAATAAATCAGAAACTATTATATGTTATTATTTGTTTATAGGGTTTAATAATAAAGAGATAGCTGTATTCTTAAATGCATCATTAAGATCTATTGAGAGTAAGCGTTATAGAATTTCAAAAAAACTAAATTTTAATAAACAAGAAACGACTTTAGTTGAGTATTTGAACCAAACTTTTAGAGCTACAAAAAAATAGTAAATTTAGTATTTGTTTAGTCATTTTATAGTTTTGCGTAATTAATGCGTAATCTATTTTAATGCTAATTTCGTGGTAATTTATAATATTTGTACAGCTATTAATCAATACCCAATTCTACAAATAAAAACCTACTTGTTTTTTGTTTTTAAGCTTAAAATTATTGTTTGATATGCTTGGGTTGGTTGCGTTTCAAATTAAGTTTAGTTTTTAAAATAAGATTTATGGGGTTAATTAATATAAATTGTTTTTTAAAATAATTTATTTGATTATAAGTAAAAGGAGTCTAGAAATAGGCTCCTTTTGTAATTTATAAAGGGATATTACCATGCTTACGTTTAGGAGTATCTACTATTTTGTCTTCTAGCATTGAAAACGCTTTAATAAGCTTACGTCTGGTGTTTTTAGGGAGGATGACTTCATCTATAAAACCTCGTCTTGCTGCCCGGTAAGGGTTCGCAAATTTTTCAGCATATTCAGTTTCTTTTTCAGCTAATTTTTCGGATGGATTGTTAGCTTTGGCAATTTCTTTTCTAAAAATAATTTCACTAGCACCTTTGGCTCCCATAACAGCAATTTCTGCACCTGGCCAAGCAAAATTTAAATCAGCACCTATATGTTTAGAATTCATTACATCATAGGCACCACCATATGCTTTTCGAGTAATGACAGTAATTCTTGGTACGGTAGCTTCGCTTAAAGCATATAAAAGTTTGGCGCCATGTACAATAATGCCATTCCATTCTTGATCGGTTCCTGGTAAAAAACCTGGAACATCAACCAATACTAATAATGGAATATTAAAGCAATCGCAAAAGCGTGTAAAGCGGGCTGCTTTTTTAGAGCTATTTACATCCAATACACCAGCTAAAAACATAGGTTGGTTTGCAATAACACCAATACTTCTTCCACCTAAACGCGCAAAACCTACAATAATGTTTTCGGCATAATCTTTATGGATTTCATAAAAGGAATCGACATCTATAATTCCAGAAATGACCGAATGCATATCATAGGGCTTGTTTGGATTGTCCGGAACAATTTCGGATAGAATATCCCTAACTTCATCTTTAAGCTCAAAAGCCAGTTTTTCAGGGGATTCTGTGTTGTTTTGCGGTAAGTAACTCAATAGGCTTTTTAAATCCTCTAAACACTCAATATCGTTAGCTGATGTTTTATGAGCTACTCCAGATTTTGAGGCATGGGTGGAAGCGCCTCCTAATGCTTCACTGCTAACTTCTTCATTAGTTACTGTTTTTACAACGTTTGGACCTGTAACAAACATGTAGCTTGTGTTTTCAACCATCATCGTAAAATCGGTCATGGCAGGAGAGTAGACAGCACCACCGGCACAAGGCCCCATAATGGCCGATATTTGGGGGATGACACCCGATGCTTGTACGTTTCTGTAAAAGATATCAGCATAACCGCCAAGAGACCGAACACCTTCTTGAATACGTGCTCCACCAGAATCATTTAAGCCAATAATAGGCGCACCAACTTTAACGGCTAAATCCATGATTTTACATATTTTTTCGGCATGGGTTTCAGATAAAGCTCCACCAAAAACAGTAAAATCCTGTGCATAAACATAAACCAATCGGTTATTGACTGTGCCATAACCTGTAATGACACCATCGCCATAATACAGCTCATTTTCCATACCAAAATCGGTAGTTCTGTGGGTTACCAGAACACCAATTTCTTCAAAAGAACCTTCATCCATAAAATAATTAACACGCTCTCTGGCGGTTAATTTCTTTTTAGCGTGTTGTTTATCAATACGTTTTTGTCCGCCACCTAAATGGGCTAGGGATATACGTTCGTTTAACTTGTTTATTTTATCTTCTTTAGAGCTCATTGTTTACTTTTTATTCGGTTTTGGACAGTAGAAAGGACCAAAATGGCATTATGAAAAGCTTTTATTTTGGCAGACTTAATATTTTTTGGTCTTCTATATACTGTTTTACAGCTATTAAAGCGGCTATTTCTGCTTCGGTTTCGGTTTCGGCTTTTAAAGCTTCAGGGGAATAATAATTTTTAACAAAATGGGTGTCAAAATTCCCAGAACGAAAAGCGTCATGCTCACAAACATATTTACCAAAAGGTAGTGTGGTTTTTACGCCTTCCACATGATAATTGTCAACAGCTTTAATCATGAGTTGAATGGCTTCCTCACGGGTTTGCCCGTAAGTGATTAATTTTGAAAGCATCGGGTCGTAATAAATGGGTATTTCCATACCTTCTTCAAAACCATTATCTACGCGAATACCTTTGCCTAATGGGGGTTTGTAAACATTTAGATGCCCAACACTAGGAAGAAAGTCGTTTAACGGATCTTCGGCATATACACGTAATTCTAAAGCATGACCGTTAATTTTTAAATCGTCTTGTTTGATTTGGAGAACTTCACCACGGGCAATCTTAATTTGTAGTTCAACTAAATCCACTCCAGAAATTAATTCAGTAACGGGGTGTTCAACTTGCAATCTGGTATTCATTTCTAAGAAATAGAAATTATGGTCGGCATCTAATAAAAACTCTACTGTTCCTGCTCCTAAATAATCACAAGATTTGGCAACTTTAATGGCGGCTTCGCCCATTTTTGTTCTTAATTCTGGCGTTAAAATAGAGGATGGTGCTTCTTCAACGACTTTTTGATGGCGACGCTGAATACTACATTCTCGCTCAAAAAAGTGCAATATATTGCCATGGCTATCAGCCATGATCTGTATTTCTATATGGCGAGGCGAACTCACATACTTTTCAATAAACACGGAACCATCACCAAATGCAGAAGTAGCCTCGCTAATAGCACGATTCATTTGAGATTCTAGATCGCTGTCTTTTTCGACAACGCGCATGCCTTTTCCGCCACCGCCAGCTGATGCTTTTATTAAAATTGGAAATCCAATGTTTTTGGCTATGATCTTTGCTTTTTCAACATCTGTAATGGCTTTATCAATGCCTGGGACCATAGGGATGCTGTAATGCTTAACAGCATCTTTTGCTGCGAGTTTACTCCCCATTATTTTAATGGCTTTGGAGCGTGGCCCAATGAAAATGATGTTGTTTTCTTCGCATAATTCAGCAAAGGCTGCATTTTCACTTAAAAAACCGTATCCAGGATGAATGGCTTCAGCATGACATTCTTTTGCAACTTCAATAATTTTATCACCTCTAAGGTAGGATTGACTTGATGGTGCTTCACCAATACAAATCGCTTCATCAGCAAACTTAACATGTGGTGCATTTCTATCGGCTATAGAAAAAACGGCTACGGTTTTTATACCCATTTTTTGAGCCGTTTTCATAACTCTAACGGCTATTTCTCCACGGTTGGCTATTAGTATTTTTTTCATTGATATGTAAAATTAGCCATGAATTTATAATTATTAGATGTATCCAAGTGCTTCATGTTTTATGCTTTCATAATTTTGAAAAGCTGTTTTGTAAATATGTATTATTCGAATTCTATTAGCAATTGATTTTTTTCAACGGCTTCTCCTTTTTTTGCATAAACGGACTTAATAATTCCATCTCTAGGTGATGTAATGCTGTTTTCCATTTTCATGGCTTCTAGGATAAGTAAGGTGTCATTTTCTTTAACTTTTTGACTAGCTTCAATATTAATTTCAAGAATTAAACCTGGCATAGGTGCTTTAATGTCGTTTACATGTTTGGTCGTTCCATGAGCGAACCCCATTTTTTTTATTAATAAATCTAATTCATTGTAAATGTTAATATTGTAGGTGTTATTGTTAACCTTTACTTTATATATTTTATTATTGAAATCTGCATGGGTTATTTCTGCGTTATAGGGCTTTTTTTCTTTAAGAATATGATATTCAGATTTAGAAGTTTGAAGTGTGTTTAGATTTGAAATATCATTTTTATTAACTTCAAAATCAAATGTGTTATTTACTTTTACCTTAAAATTTTTACTCATAGTATGAAAATTGGTAGAAGTAAATATAAGGAATTTATGACCGTAATTCAATTTTGAAAAATAGATTTTTTAGGAAGTTTTTTTAATTTACAAGCGAATTTATTCTCCCGTTTTAATCCTTAAATTGCGAATTCTCTTGATGATTTTTAATGGCTTTTCTAGATAAAAGAATTCCGATAAATAAGGAGATAAAAGCGCCAATCCAAATACCAGGGACAAAATCTATGAATAAGAAAAAATCATAAGCGCCATGAAATACTATCGCTAGTAATAGTCCCGTTAAATTTAAAAACCTTTTGTTTTTTGAAAATTTAGCTTTTCCCATATAAAACCCCATGAGTATACCAAACGTTGCATGGGCAGGAACGGCAGTAAAAGCCCTCAATAAGGCGGTTTGATATCCGCTTTCTAATACGTAAAAAATATTTTCGGTAGCAGCAAACCCCATAGAAACCATTACGGCATATACAATACCATCAAAAGGTTCATTGAATGCTTTGTTAGGCTGTGCGTAGTATCTAACAATAATATATTTACTGAATTCTTCAGTTAGTCCAACTACAAAAAAGGCTTTTATAAATTGTTGAAAAATGCTGGTGTTATTGGTTAGCGGTAAAACAATATCAAAAGCATTATATAGAATGGTGGTAATGATAATACTGATAATTGCACCTAGAAGAAAATTATATAGTAGTAATCGATTTGGTTCTTTTTCGTATTTATCTTTAAAATAGATGTATATAATAATGATGACGATTGGTGCTAGGGCAACAAGAAGTAAGCTCATTTGGGACGATTTATAGTATTCTTTATTTCTTGTAAGACAAACTCATAATATGATTTATTTGAAGAGACAAAATGATTGTTATTGTGGTCTATATTTTTAATAAGTGTTTCAAATTCATTTAAAGAAACTAATTTTAAAGCTTCAACTTCTTCCTCTTGAGGTGTTAATTTAGAAAGTGGTTCTGTTAATTCGGTAATAAATGTATTGTGGAATTCATTGTCTTGAATACCGTTTTCGTAGGTTTGAAAGCATTCAAAAACACCAATTTTAAGTAATGCGTTTTCAGAGATTGATAAACCAATTTCTTCTTTGGTTTCTCTAATAGCTGCTTGTTCAGTAGTTTCTCCAGCATCAATATGTCCAGCAACGGAAACATCCCACATTAAAGGGCAAATGGTTTTTTTTGCTGAACGTTGCGATAATAATATACCACCATGTTTTGTGTAAAACCAAATATGTGCTGTATGATGATAATAGCCTTTTTGATGGATAACTGATTTTAATTCAGATTTCCCTGTTGGTTTTCCTGCTTTGGTAACTATGTCTAGATATTCCATTCTTTAAAATTAAAGTCAGACTATTTTGTTCCTAAATATACTGTTCCTGTAATTGGATTTAAATCGCTGTTAAAAAGATTTATTACATAATAATAAGTTCCTGTAGGCACTTTGTTTGATGTACCAATTGATGTACTGTTGGAAGTTCCGTTCCAGTTGTTTTGATAGTTATCTGATTGGTAAATTAGTGCTCCCCAGCGGTTAAATATTTTTAAATTTACTACAAATCCACAATCTTTTATTTCGTTGATTGTAAAATATTCATTCCATTGATCTTGGTTTGGTGTAACAACCTTGGAAACACTTATACTACTTCCATCAAAAGACAGATTAGAAGGTACGATTATAACTTGAACAAAATCTTCGATAACACGTCCACAGGCATCTATAAAATTCCAAGTATTGGTGTAAGTTCCCGTATAGTCACAATCACTATTTTGAATAAAATCCCCAGAAGTTTTAATAAGGTTAAAGTTACAGTTGTCGACAACGGGAATTAGTGCTTGGGCATCCAATAAGTCGTTTGGGTTATCTATGGATAATGTTCTGTCTAAACTACTAAAAGGTGTTTTCCATTGTGCAATAGGTTGGTTTATGGTTATTGGTAAAGGGGTTCCTAATTGGCAATCATCCAATATGTTTGAGCTGAAAGTAATAAACGCATTTGTATTTTCTTCTCCATTATATGTCGCAGTAAATAAAAGTTCAAAAGCTAAATCGCAGTCATCTTCAAGAAAATAACAGATGTCTTTAATAATTAATTCAAATTGAATATTTAATGCTGGGTCACCAATGTCTGCCAAACCATCTTCTATAAAAAACTGTAACAGCCTTGTATTTGTATTATAAGAATAGGTCACCCCATTAGGTAAATCATTAGCTGAAACAAATTCTACATTGTTAGGAAGGGTTTCAGAAAGTGTAATGTTAACGGCATTGTCATTTCCAGTATTGGAAAAATTAAAATCAAATAAAACAGTTTCACTTGTATTTGTATTGTTATCATTAGTATTAGAGTTAATGGTAATAGGGTATAAGCTTGGTGCCCAGACTTCAACAGACAACCCTACTAAATATAAACCATAGGTTTCTTGATTAGAAGCAAGCCTTAAGGATGCTGATGCTTGGCTATTACCTATAATGCTATTACTCGTATTATCTAATGAAAATACGGCAGCATCAAAACCTAAGGTATTTAAACTGGCTGGGTTTCTATCTGTGAAATTTGTATTATTTACAGTGATTTTGCTATTAAAAAAATTATCAAAATCCCTTAAAGGTGTATTAATGTCTACATAATTGCTTGCCGTGTTCTGAATTTGAAACCGGTCTCCAATTAAACTTCTATCACCTTCTAGGGAACCGATTAACATATTAACATTAACTGGACCGTTTGGTACCGTTCGAAAACCAGAAAAATCGATATCATAATTATTAAAATCTCTGGTAATATGTGCATAGCCATCAAATAGGCTAACGTTTTTTGATATCAATTCTGGGCTTTCATAAATAAAAACGATTTGCCATCCTCCAGATGTTCCTGTATTTCCTGTATTGTGTTGAAATAAAAACCCTGTTTTGGCTTCAACATTTGCAACTTGGTACTTACCGTATGGGTTTCCTAAGTTTGTTACTAAATTGGTAATATCTTTAAAACAGATATAAGGGTCATTACTAAAATGGGTGTCTCGCCCTCTGTAAAGGACATCGTCTGAAGTTAATGTTTCATAAGTGGTTTCATTAGGTAACATCAACTTGATGTCATTAAAATTCCAATCAGGTTGATTGTCCGCTCCACTCTCATTTTCTTTATCTGCTGCTGCCCAATATAGAAAGGCTTTTTTTATAGTTAAACAGGCCAATTGGGGTTGTGGATTAGCGAAATTGGCACTACTGGAATTAAACGTGGAAAGATCATCATCAATATCCACATAAACATTATCATCAAAGCTATGGTTATCGCTTTGACCATTATAGTTTTGGGTTGCTGTCCGCGATAATACATTATTGGCAATCATTGTAAAATCGCCGTGAATCATTTCATTAAATCGAGGGGAGAATTCTTTTTGAATTTGAGCGTAGCTATTCAAACAAAAAACAAATAAACTTATAAATATAAGTTTTTGTTTGGTGAATGGGCGTTTAGTTATATGTATAAAACAGTTGCCCATTAGGTTTTGTGCTTTTTAGTGAATGCTATAAAACTACTAAATTGAGTTCATATTAAGAAGTAGACTCGATTTAGTAGTTTATTAATGATTTTTTTACTTAAAATAACTAAAAGACTCGCCGTCTTTGATGTTAAGCAATGTTTCGTAAATTAATTTTATCACGTTTTCAACATCGTCTTTATGAACCATTTCTACAGTAGTATGCATATAACGAAGTGGTAACGATATTAAAGCTGATGCTACGCCACCATTACTATAAGCAAAAGCATCGGTATCTGTTCCTGTTGCTCTGGATAGGGCAGAACGTTGAAAAGGAATGTTTTTATCTTCGGCAGTTTCCGTAATTAAATCACGAAGTTTTTGTTGAACTGCTGGTGCATAAGCTACAACGGGGCCTTTGCCAAGTTCTAAATAACCTTCTTTTTTCTTTTCAATCATTGGCGTGGTAGTATCATGTGTTACATCTGTAACTATGGCTACATTTGGTTTAATGGTTTGTGTAATCATTTCTGCTCCGCGTAGACCAATTTCTTCTTGTACAGCGTTTGTAATGTAAAGACCAAAAGGTAACTCTTTTTTATTTTCTTTTAGTAGACGTGCTACTTCTGCAATCATAAAGCCACCCATTCTATTGTCTAATGCCCGACAAACAAATTTATCGTCATTAAGTATATGGAATTCATCAGGATATGTTATAACACAGCCTACGTGGATTCCTTTTTTTTCAACCTCTTCCTTAGTGGCGCAACCACAATCAATAAAAATATTGTCTGGCTTGGGCGGTTCTTCTTTTGCTCTGTTACGTGTATGTATTGCCGGCCATCCAAAAACACCTTTAATAATACCTTTTTTAGTATGGATATTAACTATTTTACTTGGTGCTATTTGGTGGTCACTTCCGCCGTTTCTAATCACATATATTAAACCGTTATCTGAAATATAGTTTACATACCAAGAAATTTCATCGGCATGGCCTTCTATAACGACTTTGTATTTAGCTTTTGGATTTATAACGCCTACAGCAGTCCCATAAGTATCTGTAATAAATTCATCTACATAAGGTTTTAGATAATCCATCCATAGTTTTTGACCATCCCACTCATAACCTGTAGGTGCTGCGTTGTTTAAATATTTTTCTAAAAAGTCCATCGACTTTTTGTTAAGTATGCTCTTGCTTGCCATTTATAAAAGTTTTGCACTAAAATAATAATATATTATCTAAAAAATGTTTTAAATATTTTCTTAATTAAAAAGTTTTTGGGTGACTTTTTGTTAATAGAGTCTTAACTCAGGTGTTTTCTAGTTTGTGTTCTAAATTGAAGGTTGTTTTTTTGAGAGGTTTGTTTAACAGTTTGCGTATGGAAAGTGTCAGTTTTAAGAGCCGGGGTTTGTCACAGGGAAATTGGGCTTAGCAAAAAAGGAACAATCATTATTTAAGTGCTAATTCAGTATTTATTTTATAGTGATTAGTTATAGTTTTTATAAATTATTTTATTTTTTTAATTTTTTTATCAAGCTCTTTAAAGTCTTTGGGTGTTATATTATATGAAACTAAAGAATGTTGTTGATAAACTATATCACTGGTTTTACCATTTATTATAGTAATTATTTTATTGGAATTGATTTGATTACACATTAGATAATAAAAATCTGGAGATTGATTGTCTAAAATCATTTTTTCTAGCTCTTCATACTCAATAACTCTATAATCAAAAGAAAAGTTTTTCATTAAGTCCTCTATTTTTGGTGATTTCTTTTCAGATATAGCCCAAGCATTATAACCATAAAGAAAAATCTTGTCGATATACAAAGTTTGATTTTTAATATTCTTTAATTCTGGCTTTACATAATCTTCATAAAGGTTAATAGAGGTATTATTTTTGATGGAATTATTGGTAAACTGTAAGAAGTTTTTAAAATAACCTATCCTAAAATTTAACAAATCCCCTTTTAGTTTTCTAGAGTGTGCACCTGCTTGTTTTCTTAAAGCAATATCAGGTGTGAAATAAATAGTTCCAATTTTTGAAGAATACCATTTTAATTCATCTTCTTTTGGTCTTTTCTTAATCTTATCTACAACATGAAAATCCAAAATATTGAAGATATAATCAACAACCATTCCGCTAGATCTTGTTTTAGTTATACCCATATTTATAAATTGAGCTAAAGCATCATCAACTTTGACATCAGATTCGTTAAATTCATCCTCCATCACTAAATCATAAGGAGTAACATCCCAAACATCATTTAAAATTTTTTCGTAAGCTGCTTTTGGATAAAGCTTTGGCAAGATAAATTTTGTGGTTTTTGATGTAAATCTATTTAGAGATTTCTTATTCAGTTTTTTGAATTTATACATTGCAAAACTAAAATCACCTACTCTTATTTGGGAGTGGCAAAAGAAACTAATCGAAAAAATTAAAGTTAAAAGTAAAGTTCTGGATTTCATTTTGGTATTTTAAGATTATGGCTAACTATTCTTTATTATTAGTTAAACGAAGTACGCTATTTTTTCTAATAAAATCAAGCGTTTTGATAATTTCAAATTTAATATATCCAGTTTTTATAAATTCAGTATTTTTGGCATAATAAATGTCCCATATTTCTAGATGAATTGCATTAAGTACATATTTATAATTTTTCCAGTCATACTCTTTGCTCAGGTTAATGAATTAGAGCAAGATTCTACAGCTGTTCAGTACCTTATTATTGAAGGTGATTCAGTGCCTAGAACATCTATTGATTTAGATGAAGTTAAGCTTTTACACAAGCTCAAGTTTGATAGTCGTGAAGATAGAATTCGGTATTTAATTTTAAGGCGAAAAACCATTAAGGTATATCCGTATGCTAAGATGGCTGCGGAACGTTTAGATTCTATGAACACGCATTTAAAAACGCTTACTAAGAATCGTCATAGAAAGCGTTATACCAAGCGTATTCAAAAGTATATTGAAGGAGAGTTTTCTGAGGAATTAAAAAAAATGACACGTACAGAGGGACAGATACTTGTCAAGCTAATTCATAGACAAACTGGGCGAACGGCTTTTAATCTTGTTAAAGAGTTACGCAATGGTTGGCGGGCCTTTTGGTACAACACTACGGCAAGTATGTTTGATATTTCATTAAAACGCGAGTTTAACCCCATAAATGAAAAGGAAGATTATTTAATTGAAGATATTTTGCAACGTAATTTTCAAAGTGGCCGTTTAGAACGACAAAAACCTGCTGTAGAATTCGATTTTTACGATTTAACCAATAAGTGGGTTCATCAAAAAACACCATAAATTATGCGTATTCAAACACCATTTCAAGAAAAGCTTAATGCCATATCGCATGCTATAGGTGCTTTGTTTGGTATTGTAGCTTTAATCTTGCTTATTGTTTTTGATAATAATAAAACAAACTGGAGCCTTTTTAGTGTTATTGTTTATGGCGTTTCTATAATCGTTTTGTTTACAGCTTCTACACTGTATCATTCGGTAAAAGATGAAAAAAAGAAACATTATTTTAGAATAGTTGACCACATTAGTATTTATCTGTTAATAGCAGGGACTTATACGCCCGTTTGTTTAATAGCATTAGAACAAAGTTTAGGATGGACCATGTTTTGGGTTGTTTGGGGAATAGCTACTTTTGGTGTGATTCTAAAATTGTTTTTTACTGGTAAATTTGAAATATTTTCTACCGTATTGTATTTGATAATGGGTTGGCTCATAGTGCTTGATTTCTCTAATTTATCTGATAGTATTAGAAACTATGGTGTTTTATTGTTATTTGCAGGTGGTTTATCATATACCGTTGGAATTATTTTTTATGCCATTCAAAACATACCGTACAACCATGTTATTTGGCATGTGTTTGTTTTAGCAGGAGCCATTTTTCATTTCTTTATGATTTTTAGTTATGTAATTTAATATGATTGAAATTTCCAAAGCCCATAAAACAATAGATTACCAGCAAATAGAAACTTTGGCAAACACCATTTGGCGCGAGCATTACATTCCTATTGTTGGGAAGTCACAAATAGATTATATGCTTGAAAAATATCAAACAGTGGCGGCTATTAATAAGCAAATTGCGACTGGTTTTGAGTATTTTTTAATACGTTATGATGCTATTCCTGTTGGTTATATTAGTATCAAACAAGAAGAAAACGCTTTGTTTTTAAGTAAAATATATGTGTTAAGTACATATAGAGGTAAAAAGATTGGTAAAGCGGCAATATTGTTTATTGAAGAACAAGCAAAAATTTATCGATTAAAAAACATCAGATTGACGGTAAACATAAATAACACCAATTCTATTAAAGCTTATGAGAAACTAGGGTTTAAGAATGTTGGACCTTTGGTAACCGATATAGGGAATGGATTTGTAATGGATGATTATCAAATGGTAAAGGAGTTGTTTTAGTATTCAGTCTCAGTTACGATCTCAGTATTTAGTTGTTTTCGTTAAAAAGAGTTTTTTTTATTTTATGATAAAAATCTATCAAATAAATTTTTTATTATCAATCAAAAAACCGTCAATCGTAAATCAATTTCATCCTTCAATAACATCCTTATATTCCTCAAAAAAAGCTTCAAACAAACTCATGTTTTTATTAAAGAATTCCATAACATCACGCCAAGCATTTTTGTTATGGATCGATACTTTTTGTTCTAAAGGCAGATAGATTCTGGAGATTTCTTTATGGTTATCTAAAACGTATTCTTCATCATATATAGTATCAGGAAGATAATCATCTAAAAGAATCGATTTTAAAGCCAGTAGTTTTTCCCAGTATTTAATACGGTTTTCTAAGTCGTCTTCTAAATCTAAAGCGACCAAAGCTTTTTTATTGTCAAAGTAAAATTTAAAACTTAAACCTTTAAGTTTAGTATCATACAAAATCCATTTCCTTGGAAACGATTTTCCAAAGCTTGTCCAAAATTCTTGCCGTAAAAGCCTAGATTCTTCTTTGCTAAACATTGAAAAAGATATTAGAAAATAGAGAAAAGACAAAAGACTTATAACCAGTACTCTGTATTTTTTTTTCTCTATTATTTGTTCTCATTTTATATCAAATAAGCTATCCCAACCCCAAGAATAATAGATATAAACTTTGATAAATTGAATTTATGGCCTTCACCACTTTCAAATAAAATAGTGGTTGAAATATGAAAAAATATCCCAATAACAATAGCATTTATACTATGTGCTAAATGTATGCTTAAGTTCGAGGTGTTGGAAATATAAGTACCTAAAGGTGTCATGGCGGTAAAAACCACTAAAAAGGCAATAATTTGCATGTTACTAAATTTCGATTGAAATAAAAACATGCTTATTAAAGTGGCAATAGGAACTTTATGCACTAAAACACCATAAACCATGTCGTTATGCTGGTGTATCGGGAACCCTTCTAAAAAACTATGAATACACAAACTTATAAACAATAACCACGGAAAAGCCGTTTCATGTTTATGAATGTGTACATGCCCATGTTCGGCACCTTTAGAAAATAACTCCAAAACAATTTGCAATAAAATACCGCACATAATAAACAGTCCGGTAAGCTTGGTATCCAAATGACTATAAACTTCGGGCAATAATTCAAAAAGCGTTAGTGCCAATAAAAAAGCTCCACTAAAAGAGAGAAGGAGCTTCGTGTTCCAGTTTTTTTTATTTTTAGATAGTATGGCAATGGCAATACCTAAAATAACAGCATATACAGGAAAAAGAAATTTATTCATTTAAAGAAACTATTCAATTTTAAAACCAACTCATAATAATCTGTAGTAGTAAGTATAAAACTACAAAAACAATTAAAACCAAATGGCAATTATTAACTTATTTAAAAATCATCACTAAACGCTCCGATGTTTTAGTATTAAACTTATGCAATTTATAATCACCAAAAACATCTAGCAAATCTACACAAGCCTGCTTAAAAAGCAATTCAAAATCAGCTAAAGTAAGCCCACGTACACGCTCCTGAAAATTATATAACCGATTATCAGCTGTAAAAGTAATATCTTTTATAATATATCCACCTTCAACATAACGTTTTAAATGAAAATCAATACCATCAACAGTTTTTATCTCCTCGGGAACTAAATTATCAATAACAAAGTCAGTATTCATAAAATCAATAACGCCAAAACCAAAAGTATTTAGTTCGGCTTTTATAGCTTTAATGGTTTTTAAATTATCCGCATCATCATCAAAATACCCAAAGCTGGTAAATAAATTAAAAACTGCATCAAACTGTTTGTGGTAAGGTTTGCACATATCGTGTACATCAAAGCGTAAGCGGTGGTTTTCAAACTGTTTCGCAAAAGCAATGCTGTTTTCACTTAAATCCACACCCGTAACATCATACCCGATTTTGTTGAGGTATAAAGCATGTCGCCCCTTACCACAAGCCAAATCTAGTACGGTGCCACCCTCTGGAATATTCAAATAATTCGTAAGCGTATCCATAAATGCATGCGCTTCAGTATCATTTCGGTCTTTATATAAAATGTGGTAAAATGGTGTGTCAAACCAAGAAGTAAACCAAGTTGTTGTGTCTTTAGTCATAGTTTATTTTTGGGGTTACCCCGCCAGATGCGAGGTCAGGTTTTGCGTTACAAGTCCTCGCTCGTAGCTCGCTGTGGGCTTTCCACTGCAATCCTTAACCCATTATCCGCTATTGCTAGTTAATTTGCGCAAAATTACATTATTTTTGCAACCTATTAGAAGTAGACGAAAAAAATGGTAGAAAATTTCAATATGGTAGCCAAAACATTATTTGGCTTTGAGGATTTATTAGAAAAAGAACTGACGCAACTTGGTGCGCAATACGTAAAGAAAGGGGTTCGAAACGTCGCTTTTTCTGGCGATCAAGGCTTTATGTACAAAGCCAATTTGGCCTTGCGTACAGCCGTTAAAATATTAAAACCCATTCATTCATTTAACGTTAATAACGAAAAAGATTTATACGATAAAATCTATGCCATGGATTGGGCGCAGTATCTAAAACCTACAGGAACACTGGCGGTTGATGCTACCATTCATTCCGATTTGTTTTCGCATTCGCTATATATTGCACAAAAAACAAAAGATGCCATAGTCGATAAATTTAGAGATACCGATGGGCAACGTCCAAACGTAGACCTTAAATTTCCAGACCTAAAAATAAATGTGCATATCGACAGACGACGTTGTACTATTTCCTTAGATTCTTCTGGCGATTCCTTACATAAGCGTGGTTATAAAACCGCGACTAATATAGCGCCTATAAACGAAGTATTGGCAGCAGGACTCATCATGTTATCAGGTTGGGACGGACAAACCGATTTCATGGACCCCATGTGTGGCTCTGGTACCATGCTTATAGAAGCTGCTATGATAGCCTGTAATATACCACCAAACCTTATGCGAAAAGAATTTGCATTTGAACGTTGGCAAGATTGGGATGTCGATTTATTTGAAAAAATTGAGGAATCCTTACTCGGTAAAACCCGCGATTTCCATCATAGAATTATTGGGTATGATAAAGCACCAAGTGCTGTTACCAAGGCTAAGGAAAATATAATAAATGCCCAATTAGAAGATTTTATAGACGTAAAACACGAAGATTTCTTTAAAACCCAAAAAGGAGGTGAAGATAAATTGCACATGGTATTTAATCCACCGTATGGTGAGCGTTTAAATATCGATATGGAAGCATTTTACGCAAATATTGGAGATACCCTAAAACAAAACTATCCAGGAACAGATGCTTGGTTTATAACTAGTAACCTAGATGCGCTAAAACATGTGGGTTTACGACCATCACGAAAAATACAACTCTATAATGCAAAGTTAGAATCCCGATTGGTTAAATATGTCATGTATGAAGGTAGTAAAAAGGGGAAATATATGAAGTGACAAATTCCTTAGAAGACAGAGGTCTTACAACTTCTATGTCTTTAAAACAAAGGTAAGCGCTCATATTGAGAAATCAAAAACAGCTTCCCACAAGCACGTGCATCAGACAATGCATCATGGTGCTTTAAAGCTATATTATGTACTTTGCAACAAGCGTCTAATTTGGCAGGTTTGTAGCCTTTTTTACGGTAAATTTTAAGGGTACATTCCCAATGTTCTTGCATCATTAAATCTGATTGTGGAATGTTGTAATCCTTCATTGTCTTTAACAAAACAGTTCTGTCAAAAGATTCGTTGTGGGCCACGGTAACGATACCAGAAATACGCTTTTTAATTTCAGGGTATACCACACTAAAATTTGGAGAAAACCGAGTGTCGTTTTCTGTAATACCATGTACTTGTTGGTTGTGCCAATTATAGGTGTTGTTTGGTGGTTGAATTAAGGCATGAAACTCATCTACAATAACACCATCTTTAAAAGTTACAATCCCAACAGAACAAATATGGTGCCCTTTAGCAGTTTCGAAGTCTATAGCGGCAAAAGTATTTGACATAGTTGGATTTTGGAGTAAAGTTACAATTTTAGTCTAAAATAAGTTGGTATTAAAACTAGCGGTAAAAACTAGGGTACTATTTATTTTTCAATTCTGTCATAATGCTTCAAAGCCTTTAAAACCGATAGAGTTTGGATACCAGCCCACTCTAGTTTTGTCCCTTCGCTAATTCCATACCAAGTATCCCATCTTCCATCGCTTTTTTGTCGATTAATTAGCGTTTTTATATCAGCATCTATTGTTTCTTGAGAAAATATTGGAGATAGGATACTCTTAGGGGAAGGCGCGTAATTTAAACTATGAGGTTTTCCATAAAGGCCCCAGCCATCATCAGATAGGTCTTTACAAAGCACACCATCAGCTAATATCCAATGTTTTAAATCGTGAATTGTTTGTTTTGCTTTTTCTTGATTTCTAGTGTATTTCAAAAACATGAGCCATCTAGGAATACACAGGTAACAGAAAACGTGTTTTTCTTTTATCCGATCAATTTCACTCCAAACAAATTGCTCTGCCTTTTTCATCCAAGGTAAATTTAAATTGTATTTTTCTAAAATTCCCAATAAAGGCGCCGTTGTACTTAAAGCAGCCCATTCTTTAACCGTTTTAAAATGTTCTTCACAAGGGTATGAACTTATAGGCTTAAACATCCATGGAATTCCTCCATTTTCAGTTGTAATACGTTCAAAGTATGGCATAAAGTCTTTTTGGATCAAATCAGCATTTAGATAGCCAACTTCATCTAAAGTCTCAAGAGCCATAACGCTAAAAAGAGGCTGACTTTCCGGAGATGCTGTATCTGGTTCCATACCATGCCCAAAACCACCATCTGGGTTTCGGTAAGCGTAAACTGCATGAAAAACACCAGTATTATCTCCGTTTTCAAAATAAAATTCAAACAAGCGCCGTTCTATCATTCTCGCATTTGTGAGTATAAAGTTCCGTGCTTTTATATAATCAACCTTAGATAATTTCATTCAATATATGTAAAGGGCTATTTGTCTTTCTTGTAAAGAGGAATCCTATATGATAAAAAATAACTATAACCAGCACCAACACCACTACTGTCATAGGTTTTTCCAAACCCAGGAATATAAATGTTTTCAAAATTATTAGGTACAGTTTCACTAGCTAAAATTTTGAGTTGTACGTTTAAACCTAAAAATAAATTATTGAATAGTTCTATTTTTAGTCCTAAAATAATTTCGGCCCAAAATGCTGTTAATCCATCAAACTCTAGAGCATCTGTTGATAAAAATTGAGGATTCCAATATTGATTGGTCGTATAAACGTTAAAACTATTTAGATCATGGCTAAAACTACTCGCACCTAGACGAAAACCAGCATAAATCATGTTGTCCATATCCAACCAGTTTTGGTACATATTTAAATCTATACCAGCTTTTAAGTAGCTACCTTGAGTGGTGACATCTAAAAAATCTGTAATGGTGTTTTTTTCTTCGATACCAATTTCGCCTGCAATGTATAGGCTTTTTTTAAGTCGGTAGTCTGCCATTATTTCAAATCCAGAAAAATCATCGTCAACAAAAGACCGAATAAGCCTCCCAACATCAGCACCTACACGAAGTCCGTATTTAAGTTTTATTTTAGTAGAATCGTTGGCTGTACTAATAATGCTATCGTTTTGTGCGCTAACAGATACACAAAAGAATAGCATGCAAGCTAAACTACTAATGAGATATGGTAAAGTGTGCTGCTGTTTCATCTTCTACAGATTGGTTATCGGTTGCGGGTTGTCTAGAAAGCATCCAGTTATCGGAATCAGGTTCAATGGTAAGAGTCACATTTTTAAAGATGGTTTTAAAGCCGCAGGCTCGTGATACATAAACTTCTTCCCGGCTATAATTTATGGTAATAATGTCTTGATTTCCGTCATAAAAATCATCACTTGTATCATCAGGTGTATCATTATCATTAACCGAAGCTTCTTTTATAATTATATACTGTGTTGTATTATCATCTGTTTTTAAAGGTAAAATAAGATCGTTTGTGGTAACAATATTGAAATCTGCTAGGACAAAATCATTGCCAACCCCAACCGCAACTAAACCAAAAACATTTTTATTGTTATCTGGATTGCTGGCATTAATAAAATCTATGATTAGTCTAGGGGTGGTAGGCGTGCTTTCTGCACAAATATCATCACGTTCGCAACTTATTGATAGTATAGCTATCAAAACAAGTGGAATTATTAGAATTTTAAAATATTTCATTTTTAATTTAAATAGATTTTCCAGCACCATTCAAGATGAATTTATTAAGATAGCTTTGGTTTTTATTTAACGTTAATCTATCGACGTTCCAAAAGTACAACATTTTCCACATGAAAAGTCTGTGGAAACATATCTACTGCTTGGGTTTTTATGACTTTATATTGTGCATCCATTAATGCCAAATCTCTGGCTTGGGTGGCGCTATTACAACTTACGTAAACTACTCGCTTTGGTGCAATGTTCAAAATTTGTTGCACGACATCTTTATGCATACCATCTCGTGGTGGATCGGTAATTATAACATCGGGCTGTCCGTGGGTTTCAATAAACGTGTTATTGAAAACCTGTTTCATATCGCCAACAAAGAACTCAACGTTATTAATCTTATTTAATTGAGCATTTTCTTTTGCAGCAGTTATAGCATCTGGTACAGATTCTACACCAATAACCTTACTGGCTTGTTTTGCAACAAATTGTGCAATGGTACCTGTTCCTGTGTATAAATCGTAAACCAATTCATGGCCTGTTAAACCTGCAAAATTCCGCGTTATTTTATAGAGTTCAAAAGCTTGGGTGGAGTTGGTTTGATAAAAAGATTTTGCGTTTATTTTAAACTTTAAACCTTCCATCTCTTCAAAAATATGGTCATTTCCTTTATAGCAAATAACGTCTTGATCGTAAATAGTATCATTGGCTTTTCCGTTAATAACGTATTGTAATGATGTTATCTGCGGAAAGGTTTCTGCAATAAAATTCAATAATAGTTCACGCTTAGTTTTATCTTCTTTAAAAAACTGAAGCATTACCATAATATTGCCTGTGCTAGATGTACGAATCATCATAGTACGTAATAAACCTGTTTGATTTCGTGTATTAAAGAATTCCAATTCGTTTTCAACTGCAAATTGTTTTACGGCATTTCTAATGGCATTTGAAGGGTCGGCTTGCAGGTGGCATTTATTTAAGTCTAGAATTTTATCCCACATGCCTGGAATATGAAACCCTAAAGCATTTCTATCTTCTAAATCTTCATCGGACTGAATTTCTTCCAATGTTAACCAACGGCTATCGCTAAAGGAGAATTCCATTTTATTTCGGTAGAAATATTGGTTTTCAGAACCAAGAATAGGGGTTATTTCTGGAAGCTCAATTTGTCCAATGCGTATTAAATTATTGGTCACTTCCTTTTGTTTATAAAACAATTGGTGCTCATAGGCCATGTTTTGCCACTTACAACCACCGCAAACTCCAAAATGTTCGCAAGCTGGTTGTGCTCTTTTACCTGAAAGTTTATGAAAAACGGTGGCTTTTCCTTCATAATAAGCTTTTCGTTTTTTAAAAGTCTGTACATCTACCACATCACCAGGCACGGCATTTGGCAGGAAAATAACTTTTCCATCAGGTGCTTTGGCTATAGTTTTTCCTTTAGCGCCAGCATCAATTACTTCTACGCTTTCAAAAACTTGTTTTCTCTGTTTACTTCTTCTAGACATGCTACAAAAATAATAATCACATTAAATATATGTTGCTTTATTTCTATTAACTTTAGAAGATTTTGAAATAAATTGAAAATAATATGAACCTTTTTTAATATCCAATGTCTTTAATATAGAAGTTAAAAGTTTTTAATGGATAAAAAGCAGCGTAGTATAGATAGAAAACTGGTTTTAGATTATCAGTCTGGAGACCATAAAGCATTGGCATTGTTGGTTAGACGTTGGCATAAACTATTTTGCGAAAAAGCATTTTGGATTGTTAAAGATGCGGATGTTGCAAAAGATATTGCTCAAGATAGTTGGAGTACTATTATTAATAAAATAGATAGATTAAAAGACCCAAATAGTTTTGGAAGTTGGGCTTTAAGGATTGTTTATAACAAGTCTTTGGATACGATTAAAGCAGCTAAAAGAAGACAGCAAACGGTTGAAGCTCATAAATATACACAAGATGAAATACTAACTGAAGAAAAAACCAATGATACCCCATTAAAGAACGCGTTATTAAAAACGATTAAAACTCTGCCTGAAAATCAACAAGTGGTCATTAGGTTATTTTATGTGCAAGACTATTCTTTAAAAGAAATTAGTGGGATTTTAAATATATCAGTAGGAACCACTAAATCAAGATTATTTCATGCCAGAGAAAAATTAAAACAAATTTTAAAACATCAAGATTATGAAATGAGTCGTTAAAAACAATCAATTTTACTATGATTTTGATAACGAATTACATTTGACATTAATTAATAATTAAAAAAGAAACAAATGAAAACTAATAGTAAAGACATTGACAAATTAATTAAAGAGACATTAACCGAAGAAGAAGCTAAGTTTTATGATGATTTAGACGAACAAGATCTTTTTGGGATGTTTAGAGGCTTATTTAAAGGAAAAATGAAGTGGTTGATAATTGCTATGAATATTGTAAACTTAGTAGTTTTTGTGTTGTTGATATATTGTATTGTACAATTTTTTCATACTGAAGAAATTAACGAATTGATCAAATGGGCCTCTGCTGGATTTGTTTGTTTATTAATTGGAGGTATGATTAAACTTTATGCTTGGATGCAAATGGATAAAAATGCTTTGATGCGAGAGATTAAACGTTTAGAGTTACAAGTGTCTTCACTTTCTGCAAGGCTTCCAGAATAAGATTTTTTCAAGCAATTAATATTTATTAGCTTTGTAGCTCCTAGGGATGATTTCTCTCCCACGCTGCTTTTTCGACTCTACGAAAGAATAAAGGTACAGAAGGAATAGTTATTTTACTCGCTAAGCGAGATTTAATTATTAAAGTTTGCACCTATACGGTGTTAAACGGTGTCTTTTATTTAGGCATTAAACCTTAAATTTTTTTAAAATGGCTGTTTTAGACCAGTTAACTTCGCAACAAGCGATTGATTTAGAAAACAAATATGGTGCACACAATTACCATCCATTACCTGTAGTTTTAAGCAGGGGAGAAGGTGTACATGTTTGGGATGTTGATGGAAAACAATATTATGATTTTTTGTCTGCTTACTCTGCTGTAAACCAAGGGCATTGTCACCCAAAAATTGTTAATGCTATGGTGCACCAAGCACAAACATTAACTTTAACGTCCAGAGCATTTTATAATGATGTACTTGGAAAATATGAGAAATTTGCATGCGAATTTTTCGGATTTGATAAACTTTTACCTATGAATACAGGTGCTGAAGCTGTAGAAACGGCTTTGAAGCTTTGTAGAAAATGGGCCTATGAAGTCAAAGGAATTCATAAGAATGAAGCAGAGATTATTGTTTGCGAAAATAATTTCCATGGACGAACCACAACCATTATTTCGTTTTCAAATGATCCAGTGGCGCGTAAAAATTTCGGACCTTATACTCATGGTTTCATTAAGATAGCATACAATAATTTAGAAGCTTTAGAGGAAGCTTTAAAAAAACATCCTAATGTTGGTGGTTTTTTAGTAGAGCCTATTCAAGGTGAAGCGGGAGTTTATGTGCCAGATGAAAACTATTTAACAAGAGCAAAAGCATTATGTGAACAATATAATGTATTGTTTATAGCCGATGAGGTTCAAACAGGTATTGCACGTACGGGACAATTACTGGCGGTAGATCATGAAAACGTAAAACCTGATGTTTTAATTCTTGGAAAAGCGATAAGTGGTGGTGTTTATCCTGTGTCTGCTGTATTGGCAAATAATCATGTTATGAATGTGATAAAACCTGGAAACCATGGGAGTACTTTTGGTGGAAACCCTGTGGCGGCTGCGGTAGCTATAGCGGCACTTGAAGTGGTAAGAGATGAAAACCTAGCTGAAAATGCTTTTGTACTCGGAAATCTTTTTAGAAGCGAATTAAACAAATATATTGAAACAAGTCATATTGTGAATCTTGTTCGTGGTAAAGGATTACTAAATGCTATTTTAATCAATGATGATGAAGAAAGTGATACAGCTTGGAATATTTGTTTAGCATTACGCGATAATGGTTTATTAGCAAAACCAACTCATGGTAATATAATTCGTTTTGCGCCACCTTTAGTTATGACTGAAATACAGTTGTTGGATTGTGTTTCAATAATAGTAAAGACTTTAAAGCAATTCGAAAAATAAATTTTGTATAGTTTTTCAAAAGTAAATGATATAAAAAGAGCGACTATATAGTCGCTCTTTTTACTTTTATAAGTGGTTATAGTTATTGATTTTGATATTGTTCCATTATTTCTTTGGATTGTCTCATCATTTCGTCCCAACCTACATTAGAAATTTGGTAAATAGTATAAACTAAATATAATATGTTAATTATTAGAATAACCAATGCAACTGTTTTTGCTGTATTCATAGAATTAACACTTGTAGGTTCATAATTTTCTGGATTAAGTTTAACCGTGTTTAATTTGCTGTGTGCTATAAAAAATGCAATACCAGCAAGTAGGGCTCCGAAACCACCAAAACAGCAGCATAAAAGACCTATTATGGCTAATACGTAAACAATAGTTGGATTGAGTTTTTGTTGTTCCATTTTATGAATTTTAATTGATTAGTTTAATCATATAGCTTATTACAATTGTTGACACTGATAAAATTGCTAGTATGCTAATTACTTTATTTGAATTTTTAAATTTAAAGAAAATATTTATGCCAATATAAAGAAAAAGAACAATTAAATTATAAATGGCTGGGTACATGTAAAAAGCATCAACAAATTCACCTTGAAAAATTAGAGCTATAGAGCGTTGTAATCCACAACCCATACATTCTACACCAAAGAGTTTTTTGTTTATACAGGGTAGCATATAATCATCCATATATTTTGAAAAAAAAGATTATTAATCGAAAATACAAAAAGTAACTATAAAGACCTGACTAATTATTGCTAACAACTATTTTTTTACTAAATGTTTGATTGTTGTCTAAGTCTATTTTAACAACATAAATACCACCACTAAGCGATTTTGTAGAATAAATTCGCCTTCTTCTATCCGAAGAAATATGATCAATTAAAACTTGTTTTCCAGAAATGTCGTAAAGGCTTAATGAATTGATTTTTAAACTATTTGGATTTAAAATCTTTAATTGAGATATTCTGTTATTTTGAAATACATTAAATTCTACAAAGTTATTTTTTTCAATTGATAAAGTGTTCTCCTGTTTAAAAGTAATTTCAAAACGCTTATCATGAGTGCCTTCATCTAAAGTAACTTCAAAAGTATTGTTTTTAATATCTGTATATGTGTTATTAATGTTATCAAATACATATATGTTAACGTTTTCAGGAACATCTTTTAGAGTGTTAATTTTAATACTATATTCTGTGTTGTCTTTTGAAGATTTTAGACCTAATGGTATCCTAGTGGTTTCATCATAATTAATGGATTTAATGGATAAAGTTTTATCGCTAGAAATTAAATACGCATCATCATTTAACCCATTTATATTGGCTCCGTCGAAAAAACGATTGAAAGTATTATTATCTGGTGTGCTTTCCCTAAACGCAATAACACTTTCTTTATAAAAAGTATTATCTATTTGGGTATGAATCCTTATTTCTGGAATAACTGTTGGGTTTTCAAGAATAGATTTGTAATCTACACCATTATGGGATTTTGCTATGGTTTCTCTTTTTGGTTTTTCACCCTTTTTCTTGTCATCTTTAGCAAAAACAGCACCATCACCTCCAGTTGTGGAATCTTCAGGAATGTATACCAAGCGCATAGAGTTGTCAAAAGTGGCATCACCACCCAAGCCAACACTTTGTATTACAAAACCTTGACCAACCGCAGCATAACGTCTAGAGTTGTTTAAACTATAATCAGCACCTGTGTTTGTAGAACTACCTTGCCCTTCCCCTTGTTCATTATAAAATTGAAAAGGCGCTACCGAGTAGGTTCCATTATCATTTAAATCCCCAAGATCTCCTGGTGTGTAAATAGCATAACCTCCTTCATATGCGGCTAGGTTATGTGAATTAGTGACAGCTTGTTCCCAAAAAAATATTTCTCCACTTAAACGCGATTGATTAGTTGCAGAATTTGCAAAAAACAATTTCAAATCTAAAGATGATGGGTATGGATTTCCTGTTAATGTCTCTGCAGTATCTGGAGTTCCAGATGGTTGGTCATCTGTACCGTCAAAAGCACAGCTTACAGTTATGGTACCATTATTTGGACGTCCTCTAAAATCTAAAACATTATTAGCATTAGGGCTTCCTTTTAGGGTATATCCATAGCCTGGTTCTACGGTTCCAGTATCAAAAATCTGAATCCAGTCATAATAGCCCTCAGAATCTCGTAGGGTAAATAACCAATAATTAGATAGTTCTGTAGTTGTTCCGTTGAATGCAGTTGTGTATGCGTAAGCAGTTGTGTTAACGTTTGTTAAATCGTTATGGTTTGCAGGGTCATGAATGTTTGAACCATTAAAGTTTACATTAGTGTTTGTTGATGTGTCTGCAATACCTACTGGCGAACAAAAGTAATTATATTCATAAATACCGGTAGTTTGGTTTTGATAGATAGATAATTCACCTTCATCCGAATTTTTTGTATCCGTATTTTGTATAAGTTGTGCATCACCTCTAAAATAAAGATTAGATGTTGCGGTTTCAAGTCTAATATCATCATTTACAAATACAACAACATCCCTAGCATACAAATAGCTATTATCATCAACATATAAGTCTTGACTGTAATTTTTGCCAATAAAAATGAAACAAAAGAGTACAGAGATCAGTATTTTTGTTAATCTAATATTTTTAATAAGAAACATAGCCAATTTTAAATTTGGGGTTTTGTTTTTCATAATGAAATACAAATAAGCTTGTTAATAGGAAGCAAATATATAGTTTTTTTATCAAAAACACACCTTTTAGCGTTGATAAATGCATTTTGTCGATATATTGTTGTTTTTTAAGCCTGAAAATAAATTCTTATAATCTAATTTTTAGCGTAATTTGGTCTTTTAAATTTATAGCGAATAGTAGATGAAATATTTAAATTATATTTTTATAATTATAGGGGCATTTGTGGCTATGTATGCCAAAACGGGAACAGGCCAGAACCAGTATATTTTAATTGGTGGTATTGTTTTGCTAATGATTGGTGTTTATAGAATAGCGAGAACCATACCTAGTAAGTCTGATAGTGAAGATTTTGATAATTCCGAAAATGAGTAATTATGACATTTGAGTTAGATGATTATGTTTTGGTTTTAGATGAAGACCTATCAGGAATTATAAAGAGTATTAATGGAAATACTGTTTCTATTGAAACAGAAGATGGTTTTTTAATAGATTTCCAAAGTAATGAGTTGGTTAAAAAAGATGTAAAAGCGTCCATTAAAAAGGATATATTTTCTAACTCAAGCCTAAATGAAGTTGTTTCAGAAAAAGAACAAAAACCTAGAAAAAAACAAGCAGTCAAGAAAGTAAAAGATCGGTATGAGCCAACTATGGAAGTTGATTTACATATTAATCAGCTCGTTAGGTCTTCAAGAGGAATGACTAATCATGATATGTTAACGTTTCAATTGGAAACTGCTAGAAGGCAACTGGATTTTGCCATAGCTAAACGCATACCGAAAATAGTGTTTATTCATGGTGTAGGTGAAGGTGTGCTTAAAATGGAATTAGAATACCTGTTTGGCCGTTATGCCAATGTTAAGTTCTATGATGCAAATTATCAAAAATATGGGTTAGGTGCTACTGAGGTTTATATTTATCAAAATATAGCTGTTAACTAATTAAAATCTGGGGTTTCTTTTCTTGTTGAAGATAATTCGCTGTCCACCAAAGCACCAAAATCAAATTCATCTAATGAGATTAAGGTCAAATCGAAATTTGAAATATTTAAAGTAACCACATAAGTTTCCGAGATACTATGCTCCCTGTATGCTGTTGCTGTAACAGTAGTTGAAACCTCGGGATTTAAATAATCGGCTATTTCACTTTCGGTAAAATCATTAGCGGGGTTTTGATCTTGCGAATCGTTTTCTTCATCACGGGTTTTAACACCGTCTCCATCGTCATCGTCATCTAAATAATCAGGAATACCATCATTATCGGTATCTTGAGCATCACTTAAATCACCATCGCCATTTGGGTCAGGGTTTTCGTTTTTAGTTAAAATATTATCGCCATCATCATCAGCGTCAATATAATTTAGTATGCCATCCCCGTCGGTGTCATCATCGTTCATGCTATCAATATCTAGATTTACAGGAACATCATCATCATCATCTTCAGTAAGAACTGTTTTAATAATTGCTGATCCATCGGTACTTTCAAAATCTTGTGTTATAGTAACTTCTGAGTTAGGGATATCATTGCAAAATAAATTGCTCGGCAAAGTGGTGTTACTATATGTTCTATAATTAAAAGGATTGGAAGTATTTATCGTGATTGTTTCCTCATAAGTATTGTCATCACCTACTTCAAGGAATTCAGCAAGTGAGCGTCCAGAAATTTTTAAAGATAAAGATTCAGATGGATCATCTTTAGTTTTATAAAAAACCAAATCGTTATTTCCACATACTTGAAACGTATCATCAAAATCTAATTCAATGTTAATAATATCGCCATCATCACAGGAATAAAGAGGAATTAAGCTCAGAAATATCAGTACAAAAAATAATTGACGCATTGTATTTGGGTTTTAAGCAAAAATAATAGAATTGTTATTTATAACGCAGCTTATTGATAATAATTTTATTTCAAGTATTTTTGGACTTTATAAGTCATTGAATTATTTAATTGCAATACTTTTATAAAACAAAAAGAAGACTATGGATTCAGTTTATTTTGATAATGCAGCGACAACACAAATGCGTGAAGATGTTATTGATGCTATAACTGATGTTATGAGATATAATTTCGGAAACCCTTCATCTTCACATAGTTTTGGAAGGTCTTCTAAATCTTTAATAGAGCAATCAAGAAAAACAATTGCAAGTTGTTTGAATGTGTCTGCGAGTGAAATTATTTTTACTTCTGGAGGTACCGAGGCTGACAATTTAGTGTTAAAAAGTGCTATTAAAGATTTGGAGGTTTCTCATATTGTTACATCTAAAATTGAGCATCATGCTGTTTTGCACACTATAGAGGAACTCCAAAAGACACATAAATTTTCTTTAAGTTATGTAAATTTGGATGCTCATGGCAATATAGATTATGTGCATTTAGAGACCTTGTTGCAAGCAGATAAAAAAACGCTTGTAAGCTTAATGCATATTAACAATGAAATAGGAAATATTTTAAATATTAAGCGTGTAGCTGATTTATGCAAAGCCAATGATGCTTTATTTCATAGTGATGCAGTGCAATCTGTTGGGCATTATAATTTGGATCTACAAGACATTAAAGTTGATTTTTTAGCTGCATCCGCTCATAAATTTCATGGGCCAAAAGGTGTTGGTTTTACTTTTGTTAGAAAAAACACTGGGCTTAAACCACAAATTATTGGAGGAGATCAGGAGCGGGGACTACGTGCAGGAACTGAAAGTATACATAATATTGTTGGGCTGGAAATGGCTCTTAAAATGGCTTATAAGAATCTTGATAAAGAGAAGCTTTATGTTAAAGAATTGAAGCAATATTTTATCAATAAGATTAAATTTGATATTCCTGAAGTTACCTTTAATGGTCATTCTGCAGATTTGAATAAGAGCACCTTTACGCTTGTAAATGTGTGTTTACCTATACCACCTAAAAAAGCGGCTATGTTATTGTTTCAGTTGGATTTAAAAGGTATTGCTTGCTCAAAAGGTAGTGCTTGCCAAAGTGGTAGTTCTCAAAATTCGCACGTGTTATCTCAAATCTTGAGTGATGAAGATTTACAAAAACCCTCAATTCGATTTTCATTTAGTATTTATAATACTAAAGAAGATGTTGATTATGTAATAGCGGTGTTAAAAGCGTTTATTTAACTGAAAAGAATTGACTGATATTTTATGGAATTATCTAATTTTAATGTAATGATTTCTAAGCTTTCAACACCTTAGGCTTATTTATTGTTAAGCTTTTTTATGAGACTCTTTAATTAAAGTGCTAAGTAAGTTTGTGAAAGTTTTATATGTATTCTAACGAAATTGTTTTTTAACTAAGAGCTTATTTTTTTCACCTTTACTATTTTTAAATACCAGCTCTAAGGTGTTGTTTTCTTTGAACACGGATTTTTTATTGATTAAATCGCAAATATCTGTATTTTCAATGTTTATGTTATTAATTTCTATTATTTCATCACCATATTGAATTTTGTCTTTTAATAAATCGTCCCAAACAAATCCAACAATGAGTTTGTTATTTGAAATAGTTGGTGAGAAACCAAAAAGTTTTTTGTTAAGGTTTTTTACCGATTTAAAAGCTTCAAAATAAAACATCTTTTTTATGAAATTTAATGTTACAATTCCATAATTCAAAATATCAGACCCTATTCTAGAATTATTATCATTTCCAGTTGTGGTTATAACATTTTTAAATACTTGATTGTTTATTTTAAGTTCTGGTATTTTTACACGATATTGTTCACTCTCATTAGCAATACCAAACATACCAAGGCTAGAAGAACCATTTCCTTTGGAAATAATTTTTACGATATTCTTTTTACTTAAAAGTATAAAATTCTTTTTATTAAGATCGTAAAATCCACTTGCACCAGTGTCAAATAATAGGTTTTCTGTTCCTGAATCTTCTCCTTTTAACACTATATTGATGTATGGACTACTTTGATTTCCAACAAGCATTAATTTTGAAGCGTACTTTTTATTAAGGTGTAACTTTTTTGAATCATTAGTTAAAATAAGTAACTTCTGTTTTGATTGTATTTGAACGATCGATTTTCTTAAAAGGTTACTACCTATTATACCATCAATGCCGAAACAATCAAAAACAAAATTATTTTTATTATTAAATACCAACGCTATTGTGTTTTTAAATGATACATTGCCAATAGTTAAATGAGGTATACTGGCAAGCTCCATACGTTGCTTTTTTTGATTAGCATCAGATACGGTAATTTGTTTCATTGTTTTGGAGCCTATTTTCTCCCAAATGTTTTTTGAAATTAGATTTGGAGCTCCAGTATCAAAAAGAAAACGATATGTTTCACCTTCAATAGTAACGGGAATAATTATTTTACTATTAATATCTTCATAGTTGATTTCCGTGTAATAATTTTTAGGAATAGAATGACCCGTTTTAAAATAGTTTTTTTGGGCGTTGGATAAGTTAATGAATACTACAAGAAAACAGACACTAGCTATTATTTTGTTCATGTATAGCTGTATAAATTAAAACTTCATAGTCGTCCTTACATTAAAAACACGAGGTGTTAAGTAATTAGGAATTGCAATTTGCCGTTTACTGCTTACATCTCTTACCCAAGTATTGGTAATAGAGTTTTGAACATCAAAAATATTAAATATTTCAAACCCAAAAGACAATGCTTTAAAAGGTTTTTTCCAGCCACTTTTAAATTGTTTGTTAGTGTCAACTAACACATACTGTAAGCCTAAATCTGCACGCTTGTATGAGGGTAATCTGTTTTGGAATTCATAAGGGTCAGCATAACTAGGGGAACCTCCAGGCAAACCTGTATTGAATACCAAGTTTAAATACATTTTTAAATTAGGCATGTTAGGAACATAGTCTTGAAATAGTGCTGCAAACTTTAAACGTTGGTCGGTAGGACGAGATATATAGCCTCTGTTATTAATGTTTTCTTCGGTTTTTAAATAACCAAAACTAAACCATGATTCTGTACCAGGAACAAACTCGCCATTTAGCCGCATATCTAAACCGTAAGCATAAGCTTTGGCGTTATTATTAGCCCTATACCGAATACGAACATTTTCGAGTGTATAGGGGTTAACATCGGTTAGGTTTTTATAATATACTTCGGATGTTAGTTTAAAAGGTCTGTCCCACATTTTAAAACTGTAATCATTGCCCAATACTAAATGAAACGATTTTTGAGCCTTTACATTGGGTTGGATAACACCGTTGGCATCACGAAGTTCTCTATAAAAAGGTGGTTGATAATACAAGCCAGCTGCTATTCTAAAAAGCATGTCTTTTTCCCAAAAGGGTTTTATAGCAAATTGAGCCCTTGGACTAAAAACTGTTTGGTTAGATGATGAAATACCATCACCTTTAACAGACCAATTATGAACACGAACACCCGCGTTATACCAAACATCGCTAGTTCCTAAAGTACTACGTTTACTCCATTGCCCATAGGCTTGTAATCTGTTGATTTGTGTATTATTTGTGGCCCTTATATTTTGAAAAGGCTCTATAGGTCCGGTAAACGGTTCGTAAGGTTGCTCGTTTCTAGGCAGTGTAGCTGGTGGTCTAATGGAAAACCCTGCTGAATCGATAACTTCCCACTCAACTAAACGGTCGCGTATATCTTCATTGGTGTATTTAACAGACCATTCAATACGGTTGTCATCAATTTTAAAATCACCTTTGTGTTCTATGTTGGTTATTAATGCATCTAAATCGTTTCGCCCATGGGTGAGTTGGCTTCCAATACCTTCACTAAATTCAACTTCACCTAAATCCTCATCGCCAATATTCGTGTTTACTTCACCTAATCTATATTGTGCCAAAATATCAAAGTATTCTTCTTCTGTGGTGTGATAGGTTGAAGCAATCAGGTGAAGCGTTAAATCGTCATTGGCAAAATAAGACCCTTTAAAAGCTCCAAATACGGTTTGGTATCGGTCTTTTTCTTGCCCGTCATAAAAGACTAAAAGTGCTACTGGGTCACTTAAAGTTCCAAAATTGGTTTGACGCGTTTGTGGTTCGTAATCGTATTTGTTTATAGAAGCATTTCCTAAAAAACTTAAATGGAAATTATTAGAAAATTTATAAGTAAAATACCCTTGCAAATCGGCAAAAGCAGGTCTGAAATTGGTTTCGGTTTCTTTGGCGTTTACTAATAAGCTGTTGTCGCGATAACGGACACCAGTAATACCAGAAAACTTAGAATTTTTGCTAATATGTTCAACAGAAAGACTACCGCCTAGTAAACTTAAATCGGTATTAACTTCGAATTGATAAGGGTTTTTATAAGTGATGTCTAAAACGGACGATAGTTTATCTCCATATTTTGCTTGAAAGCCACCAGCTGAAAAGTCAACGTTTTGAACCATGTCTGTATTTACAAAGCTTAAACCTTCTTGCTGTCCTGAACGCACTAAAAACGGACGATAGACTTCTATGCCATTTACATAAACCAAATTTTCATCATAATTTCCGCCTCTAACCGAATACTGCGTACTTAATTCGTTATTGTTGCTAACGCCCGGAAGTGTTAATAATAGATTTTCTACACCTGCATTTGCTCCAGGTATTTTTCTGATGGTTTCAGGCTTTAAGGTAATAACACCTTCAACTTCTTTTCGTCTATTACTATTTACAATAACCGTTGCTATTTGTTCTATTGAAGTACTCATTACAGGATTGAATTCGTATTCTTCGCCCTTTTTTAAATTGAATGTACTGATCACTTTTTTATGGGAAAGGTGTGAGAATTCTATAGTGATATCTTGATTTTCAGGGATGTTTATGGTGTAAAAACCATTGGTGTTGGTTTTTGTTCCGCTGCTGTTAGTTTTAATATTTACGTTTTCAATTGGTAGATTGTTTTCATCTAAAACAATTCCTTTAACGGTTGCTGTTTGCGAAAAACCTGTAATATTTATAAAAATAAATAGAAATACGGCTAGTAGAAGTTTTGCTTTCAAAAGTGTAAAAAGTTTATTTTCGATAAAATAACGTTTCAAAAGTAGAATTATTTCCAACATTATCGGTAACAATTACTTTTAAATTATTTTTAGTGTCGTTAATAATGCCATCATTAAAATCGTGGGTTAAGGTTTTGGTTTTATAATCGTATTCCATTAAAATCCATTTTCCGTTAATAGTAGCTCTATAATTAGAAATCCCGGAACCCTTGTCATCTATCTTAATTTTTAAATACCTGTATTTACTGAGCCATTGTCCTTTTTTGAAATTAACAGCCGTTATGGTTGGTTTTATAGTGTCCATGGCCAAGGTATAAGTCCCTAATGTTTTTGTGTTAGCGGTTAACAGGTTTTCTTTTCTTTTGGTATGCGTGTAAGCAGGATATTTTTTATAACCAATTAATCTGGCGATATATAATTTGTTTTTATCGTCATTTGAATATTTGCTAACATCATAACTGATACTGAAGTTTTTTTTGGCAGCCTTAATATTTTTATGCAAAGTAAGCGTATCGTTTTTTACTTTAAAATCCATATAAAAATCGTCATAGAATGTGTTCTTATATAAGTCAACAGAAAAGTTGCCTTCTTTTAAATTAATGGTTTGATTGGCTTTTATAAAGTAGGGTGTGATTTTTTGTTTTTCGGGTTTAGGTATGCCTTGCTTTGTTCCTTTAATATTTATGGTTACCCAAGATTCATTGTTTTTATAATCGGCAACCCTTATTTTATAAACGGAATATGTACTGTCTTCAATAGCAATAAATCCATTGTTTATTGTAGATTTAAAAATACTTAACGGGTTGTTTATTTTGAATAATTTCTGGATGCGCTGTTTTTTTGTGGCGTAATGTTCATAATCAATAAGCTGATTAAGATGTTTGGTTTCATCAAAAGAAAATCGTTTGAAATCTAATTCGAAATTTCGACTTCCATTAAAAAAGGTTTGGATATTATAAACTCCGTTGGAATTGGCTGCTAAATCCTGTCTGTCTATAGTTTCAATACCAAAACCTATATTACCAATGGCTTCAATACTTTTAGTGGTGTAATCGCCATTTTTTAAAGGTATTAGTCTTAGTTTTTGTTTAGTGTTGTTTTGCTTAACAAATGATTTTTCATCTAAAGGATAGACAAAAATAGATTTTACAATAGGGTTGGTACTATCTTTTATATCAATACCAAAAAGCATTGGGTTTATTGGACGTTCTTCCTTGTCTCTAATTTCATAATGTAAATGAGGTCCACCAGAACCACCTGAGTTCCCACTATATGCAACTAAACTATCCTTTAAAACTGGTAAAGTTCCGGCTTTTGGAAACATTTCAATTTCATAAGATTCATTTTCATATTGATACTTTTTTACATAAGCTTCAATCTCAGGTTCAAATTTTTGCAAATGTGCATAAACCGTTGTGTACCCATTAGGGTGCGTAATATAAAGGGCTTTACCATAGCCGTAATGCGATACTTTTATTCTGCTTACAAACCCATTTGCCGATGCATTTACTTTTAATCCCCTTCGTTGTTGTGTTTTGATGTCTATACCTGAGTGGAAATGGTTTGAGCGTAATTCTGCAAAAGTCCCCGATAATATCAAGGGAATATCTAAAGGATTGCTAAAATAATCTTGTGGATAATTATTTTGGGTATTTGTAAATATTGATAAAAGAAGAAAGAAGGGCAGGATTAATTTCATATAAGAGTATTGTGGCTAAAATATTAATTTGATGCGAATATGGCAAGAATAAAACAAAAATCAAGCCATAGTGTTGACTATGAGTCAATACTGTCCATTTTGAAATTTTATGAAAAAACAATTGTAATTTATAGCTAGGTATGTTAACTTTGTGTGATTAGTATTGAAATTTGTAAATGAGTAATATTGAAGATATTGTAGATTCTTTAGAAAACAAGATTAGTAAAGTATTACACAAACTAGAGCTTTTAAAACTTGCTAATTTGAAATTGAATGAAGAATTAGAAGTTTCAAAGCAAAAGCTTTTAACCCAAAAAGAACATATTGCAAGTTGGGAAGAAAAGTATGAAGCTTTAAAAGTAGCAAATACAATACTTGGTAGTGACGATAATAAAAGAGAAACTAAGCTTAAAATAAACGCATTAATTAGAGATATTGACCATTGTATTGCTCAACTCGCTGATTAAAGCACCAAAAACTTAATGTCAGAAAAGCTTAAAATAAAGCTGTCTATAGCCAATAGAGTGTACCCTTTAACGATTGAGTCCAGTCAAGAAGAAGGGTTGCGCAAAGCGGCTAAAAACATTGAGGTGATGATAAAGCAATTTGAGCAAAGTTATTCTGTTCGAGATAAGCAAGATGTATTGGCCATGTGTGCTTTGCAATTTGCATCTCAAGTAGAACAGAAGTCAATTGATAAAGCAAATGTAAATGAACATGTGGAAGAAAAGCTAAATGCTTTAAATGATTTATTACATGCGCATCTGGTCTCTTAAACGTTCTTTAAAATAAACTAAAAGTTACTGCCTACATTGGTTATTTTTTTTGATAAACTCAACGTTAATTCTTTAAAAAGGGTGAGTTTAAGTTGTAAAAGCATGCTGCTGTTCTGAATTTATTTTGGTACTAAGCAGACCCTTGATCAGCTTGTTAGCCCTAAACTTGTTTTTAAGGAGTTTATACAAAACTTTATACCGGTGTAGGCTTTCTTTATATATAATAACAACTAAACAAACGATGGATAACTCAATTATATTTGTAGTAGGCGGTGTTATATTAGGGCTGGTAATTGGCTTTATTATAGCAAAAGGACTAGAGAAAAACAATGCTTCAAAACTTATAAAAGGTGCTAAAAAAAATGCAGCTTCAATATTAAAAGAAGCTAAAATAGATGGTGAAAACTTAAAAAAGGAAAAAGAACTAAAAGCTAAAGAACGTTTTTTAGAACTCAAAGCAGAACACGAAAAAGTAATCTTGTCTCGTGATAAGAAAATGGCAGAAGCCGAAAAGCGTACACGCGATAAAGAATCGCAGATATCCAATGAACTTTCAAGGAATAAGAAGGCTAATGATAGTCTAGCTAGCAAAATAAAAGATTATGACCATAGGCTTGATCTACTTGAAAAAAAGCAGGAAGAGCTTGATAAACTTCATAAAAGCCAAGTGCAACAACTAGAAGTTATTTCTAGTCTTTCGGCAGAAGAAGCTAAAGAACAATTGGTTGAATCTTTAAAAGGAGAAGCCAAAAATGATGCTATGGCCTATGTGCAAAGCTCTTTAGAAGAAGCTAAATTGACTGCTGAACAAGATGCTAAAAAAATCATTATCAATACTATTCAACGTATAGGAACAGAAGAAGCGGTAGATAATTGTGTATCTGTTTTTAATATAGAATCGGATGATGTTAAAGGACGTATTATTGGTCGAGAAGGACGAAACATTAGAGCCATTGAAGCTGCAACAGGCGTAGAGATTATTGTAGATGATACACCTGAAGCAATTATACTATCTTGTTTTGATTCCGTACGAAGAGAAATTGCACGTTTATCACTTCATAAATTAGTAACTGATGGTAGAATACACCCAGCACGTATTGAAGAGGTTGTAAGAAAAACACAAAAACAAATAGAACAAGAAATTATTGAAGTTGGTAAGCGTACCGTTATAGATCTAGGAATTCATAATTTACACCCAGAACTTATTAAAATGGTCGGTAGAATGAAATACCGTTCGTCTTACGGTCAAAACTTATTACAGCACTCTCGCGAAGTGGCTAAACTTTGTGGTGTTATGGCGGCTGAGTTAGGGTTAAACCCAAAATTTGCTAAGCGAGCAGGATTGTTACATGATATAGGAAAAGTGCCAGATGCCGAAGCCGATATGGAAACGCCACACGCTATTTTAGGAATGCAATGGGCTGAAAAATACGGTGAGAAAGACGATGTGTGTAATGCTATTGGTGCGCATCATGATGAAATAGAAATGAAATCATTGCTTTCGCCAATAATCCAAGTTTGTGATGCTATTTCTGGTGCAAGACCAGGAGCGAGGCGTCAAGTGTTAGATAGTTATATACAACGTTTAAAAGATTTAGAAGATATTGCGTTTGGATTTAACGGTGTTAAAAAAGCATACGCTATTCAAGCGGGTAGAGAGCTTAGAGTTATTGTAGAAAGTGAAAAAGTAGATGACCAAAAAGCAGCAGATTTATCATTTAGTATCTCTCAAAAAGTACAAACCGATATGACTTATCCAGGACAAGTAAAAGTAACGGTTATAAGAGAGACCAGAGCAGTTAATATTGCTAAATAATAATCCATTCCTTTGAAAAAGGAATCTTTAAAAAATCAACAAAAAAATCCAGTGTAAGCTGGATTTTTTTTATTTTCTACTAACCACTTACTTCCTAGGATGATATTTCTCAACAACCTTGATCAAATGGCTTTTATCCAAATGCACATAAATTTCGGTAGTTGTTATACTTTCATGACCTAGCATTAATTGTATGGATCTTAAATCGGCATCGTTCTGTAAAAGATGTGTAGCAAACGAGTGTCTAAATGTGTGTGGTGATATATTTTTTTTAAGATTTATTTTTTCTGCCAGTTGTTTGATAATGGTAAAAATCATAGCTCTGGTTAGCTGTTTACCGCGTCTATTTAAAAAAAGGGTATCTTCAAATCCAGCTTGGATATTTAAATGGTTTCTTATTTCACTTCTATATATATTTATGTATTTCTGGGTAATATCTATAATGGGAACAAAGCGTTGTTTATCCCCTTTACCAGTAACTTTAATAAAACCTTCATCAAAAAATAAATCCGAAATTTTCAGATTAACAAGTTCACTAACCCGCAATCCACAACCGTATAAAGTTTCCAGCATGGCTCGATTGCGTTCGCCTTCAGGTTTACTTAAATCAATGGCCTTTATGATACGGTCTATTTCTTCTTCAGACAATGTATCAGGAAGTTTCCTGCCGATTTTAGGAGACTCAATAAGTTCTAATGGATTGTTAGATCTGTAATCTTCAAATACTAAATAATTAAAAAAACTACGAAGTCCAGATATGAGCCTTGATTGCGATCTAGCATTAACTTGCTTAGCAACATGGTAAATAAATTGCTGAATAGTTTCTGAATTAATAGAAATAGGTGAAGTGCTTATCGTATGTTCTTCTAAAAACGTTATTAGTTTTTTAACATCGAGCACATAATTATCTATGGAATTTTTAGATAAACCACGCTCTATTTTTAAATAAAGTTGATAGTCTTTTAATGCGCTTTTCCATTCCATTAGGGTAAAAATACATAATATAGAAGTATAGTCAATGCTTTTTAGAGTTCATTTTGTAAAAAAAATGTTAATAACTATATTTTTAAATATTTGATAATCAATTATTTATAATTTAATGTTAATAAATTTGTTAATAACCTTACTTTTTTGTAGTATTTTTAATCAAAATGTGTTTAATTTGTTGTAATCAAACTAAAAACTTTATATATTATGAAAAAATTATTTTTATGTGCTGCTGTTGCAGTATTCGCATTTAGTAGCATGAATGCCCAAGAAGAAGGAAAGACTTATGGATTTTCTCAAGGAAATATTTATGCTTCCGGATCATTAAACTTTAATTCTTCAAAGACTGGAGACTTTAAAGACAATTCTTTTAACTTTATACCTTGTGTAGGCTTTTTTGTTTCTGATAATGTGGCTGTAGGAGCTCAATTAGGTATTGGATCTAGTAAATCAGAAAATGGGAGCTCAACAATTAGTGAGTTTAGTACTTTCGCAGTTGGAGCTTATGCAAAGTATTATTTTACGCCGGCAGAGCAGTTTTCTTTCTTTGGTAGGTTTGGTGTTAATTATGAATCTGCAAAGAATAAAATAAGTGATGTTAAAGCAGATGGTTTTGCTTTTGAATTAAATCCAGGTCTTAACTATTTTTTATCTGAGTGTATAGCAATACATGCTACGTTTGGGGCTTTAGGTTATAGTTCATTTAAACAGGATACCCCTGGTGCTGAGTCAACCAATAATTTTGGATTAAATTTAGATTTAAAAGATATTGGTTTTGGAGTAATAGTAGTATTTTAAATAGATTAAAAAATACTAAAGAATTTATAAAGGAAAAGGCTATCTGTAAAGATGGTTTTTTTTTATAATATTTTTTATCTTTTATTATAGTCTTTGTATTTTCAAAGACTAATGCTCAAGAAAACAGCGTTAAATTTAATATCTTTAACCCATGAAAAAACTAATCATCATTAATGGTCCCAACTTAAATCTATTAGGTAAAAGAGAACCAAATATTTATGGCAGCTTAACATTTACTGAGTTTCTAGATGAAATAGTGCATAAATACCCAAAAACAGATATTGATTATTACCAATCAAATATTGAAGGCGAGCTTATCGATAAATTACATGAGGTTGGTTTTACTTATGATGGTATTATTTTGAATGCTGCGGCATACACGCACACCTCGGTAGGCATTGGAGATGCGGTTAAAGCTATTGAAACGCCAGTTGTTGAAGTGCACATTTCTAACACTTTTAATAGAGAGGAATTTAGACATCAATCCTTTATATCACCTAATGCTAGAGGCGTAATTCTTGGTTTTGGCTTACAGAGTTATGAATTGGCTATTCAGAGTTTTTTATAATTTTATTAAGTTTTTTAAGAAATAATTAAGCTGATTTTATAATTTGTTTATGACTGAATTGTGATTTATTAACGGGCTTCTAAGATAGTTTTGAATCATAATTAAATAAACAAATTATGAGAAAAACTATTTTTCTATTTACATGTCTAATTTGCATGTTTTCCTTACAAGCGCAAAAAGAAGCTGAACAATTAAAAGATAAAAAAGTAACTTTTGGGTTACGTACTGGTTATGAATTTCAGGCTAACAGCAGTGATTTAAATTACACTCTTAGTTTACCCTATATTGGTGTTTTGTCTTATTTTAAGCTTAGTGACAATTGGCGTTTACAATTAGAATTAAATTTGAGGTCTGAAAAAAGAGAAAGACTTTTTAGTAATGGTTTTAAGGAATCTATTGATGAGCTTTATTTAACAGTTCCACTATTATTAAAATACCATTTTAATGAAAAAACTATAGTATATACGGGTACGCAAGTTTTATCAGCATCTTTAATGAATGATATTTCTGGACTCAAAAAATGGAACGGTATTTTAGGTATAGAATACTACGTATCAAAAAGTATATTTTTAGATACACGTTTTAGGCATGGTTTTGAGGAACAAAAGCCTAATAGCAATTTTAGGGATAATAGAATAAGCTTTGGGATAGGCTATAAATTTTAAGCAAAAAAAAATACGATTCAATATTTTGAATCGTATTTTTTTTTTAAAGTTTTACACTGTTTATGTAAAAATTCTAAATGATGTAGAATACCATAGGAGTTGTTTATTATAAATGAATCACTTCATCATAAGCAGCAGCAACCGCTTCCATAACCGCTTCACTCATTGTAGGGTGTGGGTGTATGGCTTTTAATACTTCATGCCCTGTGGTTTCTAGTTTTCTACCTAAAACAGCTTCGGCAATCATATCGGTAACTCCAGCACCAATCATGTGGCAGCCAAGCCATTCGCCATATTTGGCATCAAAAATCACTTTTACAAACCCATCTTTATTTCCGCCAGCACTGGCTTTACCAGAGGCAGAGAATGGAAATTTTCCAACTTTAATATCTAGACCTTTGTCTTTTGCTTGTTTTTCAGTTAAACCTACAGATGCAATTTCAGGTGAGCAATAGGTACATCCTGGGATGTTTCCATAGTCTAGGGCTTCTACATGCTGACCTGCAAGTTTTTCAACACAAAGAATCCCTTCTGCAGAAGCGACATGTGCTAACGCAGGGCCAGGAGTTACATCGCCTATGGCATAATAGCCTGGTATGTTGGTTTGATAAAAATCGTTAACAATAATTTTGTCTCTATCAACCACAATACCAACATCTTCTAATCCTATATTTTCAATATTAGTTTTAATACCTACGGCACTTAAAATAATATCGGCTTCAAGAACTTCTTCACCTTTACTGGTTTTAACCGTTGCCTTAACGCCTTTTCCAGAAGTATCTACACTCGTTACTTCTGCAGAGGTCATGATATTAATTCCAGTCTTTTTAAAAGACTTTTCTAATTGTTTAGATACGTCTATATCTTCAACAGGAACTACATTTGGTAAATACTCAACAATAGTAACCTCAGTACCCATAGAATTATAGAAATAAGCAAACTCAACACCAATAGCACCAGAACCTACCACAATCATTTTCTTAGGTTGTTTTTTTAAAGTCATAGCTTCTCTGTAGCCAATAACTTTTTTTCCATCTTGGGGCAAACTTGGTAACTCTCGTGAACGTGCACCGGTTGCTATAATGATGCTGTCGGCGCTATATTCAGTACCATCTACATCAACTTTCTTTCCTGGTTTAAGTTTTCCAAAACCTTCTATAACATCAATTTTGTTCTTTTTCATTAAAAACTGAACACCTTTACTCATACCATCAGCAACACCACGGCTACGCTGTACAACAGCATCAAAATCGTGTTCGGCATCTTTTACTTTTAAGCCATAATCTTCCGCATGTTTAAGATATTCAAAAACTTGAGCGGATTTTAATAAAGCTTTTGTTGGAATACAACCCCAATTTAAACAGACACCACCAAGACTTTCTTTTTCTACAATAGCAGTTTTAAAACCTAATTGTGATGCTCTAATAGCTGTAACATAACCCCCTGGGCCACTTCCAAGAACTATAATATCGTATTTACTCATGTGTTAAAATTTAGGCTACGAATTTACGAAATCGATTTTGAATAAAGAATTTAGAAGCCTTTAAATTTATATCTTAAATCTTACCTTTGTACTGCAAGTCATCTTTTATGAATATACCTAGAACAAGTTACCCTCGAATAGTTATTATTGGAGGAGGTTTTGCAGGCGTAGCCTTGGCAAAAAAATTATCGAAACAAGAAGTACAGGTAGTGCTTTTGGATAAAAACAACTATCATACCTTTCAACCTTTGTTATATCAAGTTTCTACAGGAGGCTTAGAGCCAGATTCCATTGCATATCCTATTAGGAAGATACTTAAGGATTTTCCTAATTTTTATTTTAGATTGGCTAATGTTGAAGAAATAGATACTAAAAAAAATAAAATAAGAACCAACATAGGGAATCTAAAATTTGATTATTTAGTTGTGGCCTCTGGTTCTAAAACCAATTATTTTGGAAACTCGGAGATTGAAAAGCATAGCATGGCTATGAAAACCATACCACAATCTTTAAATTTAAGAAGCTTGATTCTTGAAAATTTTGAAGATGCTTTATTGACTTCGGATTTAAATGAGCGTAATGCACTTATGAATTTTGTTATAGTTGGTGGAGGTCCAACAGGTGTGGAATTAGCAGGTGCTTTAGCTGAAATCAAAAAAGGAATTTTACCAAAAGACTATCCCGATTTAGATACGCGTTTAGCGCAAATCAATATTATTCAGTCTAGTGATTGTATTTTAAAAGGCATGAGTGTAAAGGCTTCTGCTAAAGCTGAGGATTTTTTAGAAAAATTAGGGGTTAATATCTGGAAGAATGTTCGGGTAACGAACTACGATGGAAAAACAGTGACTACAAATACCGATTTAATTTTTGAGTCGGCAACCGTTGTTTGGGCAGCAGGCGTTAAAGGTGCTACTATTAAAGGTTTGGAAGCAGAAGAATTTATGACTCGTGGTAATAGATTATTGGTCAATGTCTTTAATCAATTAAAAGGTTTTGAACATATTTTTGCCATTGGGGATATTGCCTGTATGGTTAATGAAGAATTCCCGAATGGCTTGCCTATGATGGCGCAGCCAGCCATTCAGCAAGGGAATCAATTAGGTGATAATATATTAAAGCTTATTGAGGAACAACCTATGGAGCCCTTTAATTATAAAGATAAAGGAGCCATGGCTACAATTGGTAGAAACAAAGCGGTTGTCGATTTAAAAAGGTTTAAATTTCAAGGTATTTTTGCTTGGTATGTATGGATGTTTATACATCTGTTCTTCTTAATTGGGTTTAGAAATCGCATGGTGGTTTTTGTAAACTGGGTGTATAATTATGTGCGTTTTGATAGAGAAGCGCGATTGATTATCAGGCCATTTAAGAAGAGGTTTAAAGTTTAAAAACAAAATATGCTTCTAAATAAGCAAATGATATTTTACTATATGTTTTTTTTGGTTAACTTAACAGAAATTAATTAATCAACCAAAACTTTTTAAAAATGAAAAAACATGTAATTATTTTCATGATGGCATTTTCTGTTGTTATGTATTCCCAAAAGAAAAAAAACGGAACGGTATTTATTGAGCATCCTGCTATTACAGCAGTTGAAGCTATGCAACAAGCTGATATTGCTGGCGACTCTGAAAAAGTAGCGACTTTTTTAGCAGATGATTTTAAATCTATTAGTGGCACAACAAGAAATAAAAACGCCAAAGGCACTAATAAGGAAGATTTTTTAAAATGGGTAGAAAATAGAAAAAAATGGGTTTCTTATGCTAGTTTAACACGTCATGGCGAAGCATATCCGGATGCCATAGAATACAAAGGTGGAAAAACATGGGTGCAAACCTGGAATTACCTAAAAGGGGTGCATGACAAAACTGGGGTAAAAATAGAAATGCCCGTTCATAATTTATACCGCTTAAACAAGGATAACAAAATTGAATTGGCTGTTAATTATAATTATGATGTTGGTAAAGATATCAGACAGGCTTTTGCAGAAAGAACAAATGGTACCATATACAATCAACATGACTGTATTAATAAAGTAAGAAGAATGATGGCTGCTTTTGAAAACATGGATTTAGAAAAGGCCTATAGTTACTTTGATGAAAAAGCGAGTTTTAGTAATTTAGAGATGCCTGTTGGTGAACGTATGAATTTGGAAGAGTTAAAGGCAGGGCATCAAGATTTTTATAAAAATTTTGAAATCGAGAGCATTGATGTTGTTGGCTATCCAGATGCCTTAGATTATGAAATTGGCGGAGGCGGAATGACTGTTCAGTCTTGGTGGAATTTTAGAGTGATTAGAAAGTCTGATAAGAAAAAACTAATTATGCCTGCTATGTACACTCATGATTTTAATGATGATGGTATGATAGTGCGTTCTATTGGCTATTTTAGTTCTAAAGTATTAGAGTCTAAATAGTTTAAAATCAAATAAGTAAAAGCCCTTTATGTTTTTAATATAAAGGGCTTTTTATAAATCATCCGTAAAATGTCTCCGACCTTTTTCTTTACTAAACTTCTCTTTATTGTATGTTTTAGAATCCCCTTTTGGAATCGATAAGGATTGCCAATTTTTACCTTTTAAAAGTTTGCCTAAAAACACAATTTGTCCAATATGATAGGCATAATGAGCCAATTGTCTGTTTATAGCTTCGGTAACCGAATGCCCTTGATTTCTGATATAAATAATTTTACTTAAGTCGCTTTCAACTAAAGGTTTAATAGCTTCAAATAAACAATTCCAACCCGTATTCCAGTTATTAATAAGGTCTTCTTTTGAGGTAAAGGTGTTTTCAAATTCAGTATCTCTTTGTCGCCATTCTTTTTCGCCATCTTCATTTAAAAAGTTGGTCCATCTACTAAGCATATTGCCAACAAGATGTTTTGCGATTATTGAAATGGAATTGGAGTCTTTTGCAAATTCTTTTTGTAATTCATCAAAAGATAATTCCTGAAATGTTTTATCGCCTAAACTTTTGTAATATTCAAATTGCTTGATAACACTTGTTAAATAGCTTTCCATATAACAAATTTAGTTATTAGGAAGGAATTTTAAAGAAACCCCGTTGATACAATGGCGTTTACCAGTAGTATCTGTTGGTCCATCATTAAATACATGACCTAAATGGCCTCCGCATGTTGCACAGTGTTCTTCAGTTCTAGCATAGCCTAAATCATAATCTGTTGAAAAAGCAACATTACCCTGTATTTCTCTATCAAAGCTTGGCCAGCCTGTACCGGAATCAAATTTATGTTCGCTTTTAAATAACGGGGTTTTACATCCTGCACAAATATAAATTCCAGATTGGTAGTTTTTGTTTAAAGGGCTGGAAAACGGACGTTCAGTTCCAGCTTGTCTCAATACATAAAATGCTTTTTCTGATAATTGCGACTTCCATTGGGCTTCGGTTTTTGTGACTTTATATACTTTGGTAGCGTCTTTTGTTTGTTTTTGTGCCGAAGAGTTACAATTAAAAAATAAAACGCATGTAAATACTATTAATAATTTGTTCATGATATAAATTTTGTAATAAATAGGTCGTTAATACTAATATAACATAACACGTTAATAAGGTGTTTAAAAAAGTTATATCAAATACTGTAAATATAATACTAAAACGGGTACTTTATAAGTTTATAAACTTTACTTTTATGATGTTGTGACAAATAAATAAATGATGTGTCTAATTTAATAAGATACAATTTTTGTATTTTTAAACCTTATTAACCTTCTATAACAATGAAAATAAAAAATATACTTCTAATATTTGGTTTTGTAGCACTCCTTTTTTCATGTGCTACAAATCCTTTTACACAGAAAAAAACCTTAGCATTGGTTTCTAATGCACAATTATTTCCAACGGCTTTTGCCCAGTATAATCAATTTCTAACAGAAAATAAAGTTATAACAGGTACTAAAGATGCCGAGATGATTACTAGAGTAGGGCAGCGTATAGCGGTTGCTGCGGAGCGTTGGTTAAATGCTAATGGAAATCACGGGTATTTAAATGACTATAAATGGGAATATAATCTGGTAGATGATAAAACGGTTAACGCTTGGTGTATGCCAGGTGGTAAAATTGTTTTTTATACGGGTATTTTACCTATTGCTAAAGGCGAAACTGGAGTTGCTGCCATTATGGGACATGAAGTTGCTCATGCTTTGGCAAATCATGGTCAACAGCGTATGAGTGCGGGTATGTTACAGCAATTTGGAGCCGTAGCAGGAAATATAGCTATTCAAGATGAGAAATCCAGAAATGCTTTTAATCAGTATTATGGTGTAGGGTCTCAAGTAGGTGTTATGTTACCTTTTAGTAGAAACCATGAAACCGAAGCTGATAAAATTGGGTTATACCTAATGGCCATTGCAGGTTATAATCCAGCAGAAGCCGCAGAGCTTTGGAAACGCATGAAAGCCAATAGTGGTGGACAGGCTCCACCAGAGATGTTAAGTACGCATCCATCAAATGACTCACGTATTGCTAATTTAACTGCTTTAGCGCCAAAAGCTAAGGAAGAGGCGAAAAAGTTTGGTGTAACGACATTTAGATAACGAACTTATTAAGTTCGAATAAAAATATTTGATTACTTTAGTAAGCTGCCAATAAAAGGCAGCTTTTTTATTGAAATATGGATTAGAGTAAATAAATGTTTCAATAAGTTAGAATGACCATTGAAATCTCATAATTTTGAGATGAATGTTTATCTATAGCTAAATATTTTATATGAATCAACTAAAAAAAGGAAGTAAAAAACTCCTTAATGCTTGGGCTTTTTACGATTGGGCGAATTCAGTTTATACCTTAACCATAACATCTTCAATTTTTCCTATATTTTATTCGGCTTTGTTTCTTTCAGAAATAAAAATGGTTCAGGCTTTTGGGTTTGAGTTTAAAAGTACCGCATTAATAACTTTTGTAACGGCTTTCACCTTTTTATTAGTTGCTTTTATGTCTCCAATTTTATCTGGTATTGCAGATTACGTGGGGAATAAGAAAAATTTTTTAAAGTTCTTCTGTTATGTAGGAAGTATAGGTTGTATAGGGCTATATTGGTTTGATATTACTCCAGAAAAGATTCATTTAAGTTTGTTATTCTATTTTATGGGCTTGATTGGGTATTGGGGAAGCTTAGTGTTTTATAACTCATACTTACCAGATATTGCTTTTCCTGAACAACAAGACGGAATAAGCGCTAAGGGGTTTTCAATGGGATATATTGGTAGTGTTGTTCTTTTGCTATTGAATTTGGCTATGGTTATGTTTCCGCACTGGTTTGGATTTGATATTAGCATACCTGAAACTATAAGAGAAACAGGAACTGAAAGCGAAATTAATTTTGCTATGGATGCGGCAAAAGATGCTGCTTCTTTTAAGGCTATGAAAGTATCATTTATTACCGTAGGTATTTGGTGGGCTTTATTTAGCCAATATTCATTTTATTTTCTCCCAAAAGGGACTTCCACTGGTCATAAAGTAACAGCAGCTATAGTCTTTAATGGGCTTAAAGAGTTGCGGCTAGTTTGGGGTGAGCTTAAACAGAATTTAAGGTTGAAACGTTATTTATATGCCTTTTTTGTATTTAGTATGGCGGTACAAACCATTATGTTAGTCGCCGTTTATTTTGGAGAAGAAGAAATTGCTTGGGAAGATGGTAAAGCAAAAACCATAGGGCTTATAGGGAGTATTTTATTAATACAATTAGTAGCGGTAATTGGGGCTTTTTTAACATCTAGGGCTTCGTCTAGATTTGGGAACATTAAAACCTTAATTGTAATTAACTTTATTTGGATGGGATTGTGCTTTTATGCGTACTTTATGATAACACCTGTGCAGTTTTATATTGCAGCAGCTATTGTTGGTTTGGTAATGGGAGGTATACAGTCTTTAGCGCGTTCAACATATTCAAAATTTTTGCCAGAAACAGAAGAGACAACGTCTTATTTTAGTTTTTATGACGTGGCAGAAAAAATAGGGATTGTAATCGGTATGGTTATTTTTGCAACCATAGACCAGATAACAGGAACCATGAGAAATGCTATACTCTTTCTATTTGTTTTCTTTTTAACGGGAATTGTTTTGTTATATCGAGTACCTAAGAATAATCAGGGAATTAATTAGTATGTTTGTCTATTATTTAATAACACTCTATGACTTATTCTAAATTTATTGCCCAAGTTTTTAGTATTCTTTTTTTAATTGTTGTTTCATCTTGTAATATAGAACCTTTTGAAGGTGATATTCCTGAGCAAGAAACCCAGCCAGATGGTAATACTAATTCTGGTAATGCAATTTTTAAAGTAGATTTTGATGGAGGAACTTTTGAAGCAGATAATTCCGTGGCTACTGTAATTAATGATGTTATTAATATAACAGGAATTAAAACGGGAACAAATGAAGCTATTGTATTAACTCTTTTTGGAAATACGGAAGGAACATATCAATTAGGAGTCGCACAAAATCAAGTAGAAATTAATGGAGCTATTTATAATACAAATATTACTGGAACAGGAGATACTTGGATAGCTGTGACAGATTTTGTAACATCTCAAGGTGAGGTTACAGTTTCTGAAATAGATGAAGTTAGCAAAACCATATCAGGAACGTTTTTCTTTACAGGCCATAGTGTTTCTATGTCCTCTAAAGAGTTTGTTAGTGGGGTTTTTACTAATGTGTCTTTTGAAGAAGATTTAGTAAGTGGCTCAGAAAACACCTTTTTTGCTAAAGTTGATGGTGTAGAGTTTGTTGAAGATGCTGTTAATGGTGTTGCTACTTCGCTACCAGGGCTATCTACAATAGGTATTAGCGCTACTAAAAACAGTTTAGAAACTATTGGTTTGAGTTTTGATTCCGATATTGATCCTGGGGATTATGAGTTTTCAAGTTTGTCCATTCCGCTTGCTCAATATAGTTTATCATTATCAGATTCAAATTTAGGTGAAGGAGCTTTTAAAATAATTTCACATGATAAAGCAAATAAACGTATAGTAGGTAGCTTTCAGTTTATTGCTAGTCCATTTTTAGGAACTGGATCATCGTATGAAATAACAGAAGGTAGTTTTGATGTTACTTATCTTTAGTCTTATTATATAGAGAAAGATATATTTAAAAATATAAATGCAACCATTTTTGGTTGCATTTATTTATATAATTAAGAATAAATAATTAATTACATCCACCTTCTATTTGAACATATTCAACTGGAACATTGAAAATTCTATCAATTGCTAATAAATCTTGGTCTCTAAAAATCCCATCTCTCATATTAAATATTGATTGTCCTGTTTGAGTGGTTCCTTCAATATTGGATGCTTGTGATATTGTATGTAGAAAACCAATAGAATGCCCAAATTCATGTAGCAATACATTTTTCTTTTGAGTTAAAGATAAACCTCCTTCTTTGTCCATATTGACCCACATACGTTTACCAACATAATGCTTAAAAATTCCTGCTCCACTATAGATCTCTTTATAACGTCCTACTCTTGCTTCTGCAAGAGAATTAGAATTTACCAATCCATTTGAGGGTACTCTAAGCACTTCAATATTGCCATAATCTAAAGCATTCCTTGGAGCAATTCTATAGTAGACTTGTGGTGACCCATCTAAGTAATTGTTAACAGTATTATCGTTAAGTACAGCATTCCATTCATCTATTGCTGCACTAAATGCTGGCCCCCAAATATTCTGTGTTGTTAAATTATCAAAATATACATTAATATAGACTTTCTCTACAATTGGTGTTATTACTGGAATTATTACAGGAAAAGGAATGTGTATTACAGTGGAACAATAATTAGCTAATTGTACCTTTGTGATAGCTGAAGAATCATTATTACCTGCAGAGATATACTCGTCTCCTACAAATGTGCGAAAAGTACGTGAATAAGGATTAGTGTCTATGACTTCATGTTTGTTTTTTTTGGGACGAATTATAGAGTTGTCATTTTCAAATTCACATGATATAACCATTTCTTCTCCTTTTGGGATTTCTTCAGATAAAGCTTCATTTATTAGAAAATCAAACCCTTGGTTTTTTATCAATTTAGAAACACTTTCTTTATTTCCAAATAAAATTAAACTTTTTGGTTCTTCTGTGTTATTCGAGCTTATTTGTTCTCTTGAGTTATCAGGAATGATTTGTTCTTCAGAATCACTACAGGAAATTAACAATAATACAATAAATAGAAAATTTAGTTTTTTCATTACTTTATATTTATAAGTTTTTATCTTATAAATGTAGGTTTTTTTCTTTTTAAAAAAAGAATTTACTGGTATTTTTTAATATAAAACCTACAATTATAAAATTTATTATATTATTTAAAATTTATAGGGTCTTTCAATTTTTTTGATAGAGAGGTTTTAAACTTTTGAGTTCTATTATTAAAGGAGTATTATTGATTTAATCTCCATGAAGTTATGATGCTAAGTTTAGTAAACAAAAAGACCCTGTAAACTCATTTACAAGGTCGTTTAGTTCGCTTTATGATTGATGATGATTCTTAGTTTTTCGATAGTGTAACACTACCATAATCCGAATCGATAGTGATGTTGTTGTTTGATGATTGGCTTCCGTAGTAACCTTGATAAAATTTATCGGTATTACCTTTTACTTCTTTTGTAATGGTTAGATTATTGCTATCTCTTAAATCGGCATAATCCAAATTAATATTAAAGTTGAAGTTATAGGTAGGGGCGTATCCAATTTTAATACCGGTGTAGTCTGATTTAATTGTTACGTTTCCTGCATTTTCTGCCATACGATTTATTTTAATAGAGCCGTAGTCTGCATTAAGTGTTACATTTTTATAAACATCACCTACTATTGTGGTTAGGTAATTGCCATTTCCAACAATATTATTGGCTTTGTCTATTTTAATGTTACCATAGTCGCAGTTGTAATTTACATTTTCAGCAGTTTCAATTTTAGAATTTGTATAATCTGCATTTATATCTATTATGCTGGTTTTGGAAATGGTATATTCACTATAGTTTGCTTTAATTTTTCCGCTTTTAATGTATTCAAAATAACAGCCATTTGTGTAATCAAAATTTAAAGTGTTGTCATCGCCCATGAGTTCTTTGGTGGTTATTTTTCCGTAATCACAATTAATCACAGCTTTACCTTCAAGCTTATCTAAATTGATATTGCCATAGTCGTTACTCAAATTTACTTTTCCGGTAATGGGCATTTTAATGATGTAGTTAATTTTCATTTTAACTTTGTTGTTATTGCCCCAGTTCCACCAAGAGTTTGAACTCTTTTTTCCAAACATGGTTTCTGCTGAAACTGATTCAGGGGAAGCTGAAAATTTTACGTTAATATCATCTAACTTTTTCTGAATTTTTTCCTCACTGCTTCCAGAGGTCGTAATTGTTATTTCAAATACAATTTTGTTTTCATTCCAGGTAATAACATCAATATTCCCATAACTATTATTAACTTTTAAAGTAGCATCGGGATTTACCATAAAAGTCTTGCTAATAGTCTTTGTTTTGGTTTGTTTGGTTTTTATTCCAGTTGTAGCCGAAATAAAAAGGGGAAACATTAATAATGCCGTTAATAATTTGATGTGTTGTGCTCGTTTCATGTGTTCGTTTTTTTAATTGTTATTTAATAAACATACTTCGACTTTTCTCAGTATGGTTGTGCTTTATCCTTAATAATTAATTATTGGATTAAATATTTGATTCGGATATGACACGGTGTGATGATTTTTTTAATTGTTTAATATTTTCGATTTGTTCTAAGGTGTTTTGTAAAATGTCTATTCTATTCTGAAAATTAGATATCATGGCGTATATAACACGGCTATCGTCACCGCTTTCTATTAAATCGACTTTCAGAGTTTCGTAATTAGTTTCTAAAATTTTGATTTGTTTAAGTGCATCTTGTATTAAGTTTTGTGCTTCTGGTAAAGACTCTTTATTGAGTTTTTGTAATTCTTCATGTATTGATGCTGTAAAAAAATCTTGTGTGTTGGCCATTTCTGGAGAAACACTGGCTAAATCTCTAGAATTCCTAGGTTGTTGCGTCCCTACAAAAAGCGCAATTATAAGGGCAACAGAAGCAGCTATGCCAACAAATGGTTTCCAAAAATTAGATTTTACATGCGCAATTTCTAAAGGTTGTTCGTTTTGGTTTTTAAGTTTATTTAAAAAACGTGTTTCGTGTCCAGTTGCTGGGTTTTCAACATCAAAGTTGTTTTCTGGTTTTTTAAATATATCTTCTAAAGGGGTATGGCTCATAGCTTTAATATTTAATGTTCAATAACAGTTTGCAGCTTTTTCCTTAAGCTTTCTTTTGCTCTTGATATTGTGGTTCTGCAATTAGCGTTTGTTATGTTCATAATGCTGCTAATTTCTTCGTAATCATAACCTTCAATAAGGTTTAGTGTTAACGCAATTCTATAGTTGTCTTTTAATGATTTCATGGTATTTAAAACTTGTTGCGCCTTTATGTTTGTAAATTCATAATTGTTGTCTGCGCCACTAGAATTATCTTCTACTTTATACAGTAAATCATCTAAAGGGACTTCGTTGTTTTTTATGGTCTTTCTATAATGATAAATACTGTTATTAATAACAATTCGTTTTAACCAAGGCCCAAAAATCTTAGCGTCTTTTAGGGTATCTAGTTTTGTAAATGCTGTCAAAAACGAATCTTGCATGATGTCTTCGGCTTCAAAACGATCCTTTACAATTCTGAAAGATGCATTGTACATAGCTTTATAGTATCTGTTGTAAATTTCCAATTGCGCGGATTGGTTTCCTGACCTACAAAGGGCTATGAGTTGTTCTGTATTTTGGTTAGTTGGTTTCAAAAAAACAAATTGTTATAGTATAGATGGACATGGTTTTGGTTTGTTACACTTTCTCAAAAAAAAATCCTACTTTAATTTTAAAGCAGGATTTTTAGTATTGTAAAATTCAAAAGTATTAAGACTCTGTGGGCTTTTCGGCCTTTTCAATAGAAATCTTAAGTTCTTCCGTTTTTTTATCTAAATCGATATTTATATTGTCGCCTTCTTGTAAATGTGATGCCACAATTTCTTCAGCTAAAGCGTCTTCAATATATTTTTGAATCGCTCTTTTTAGAGGTCTTGCTCCATATTGTTTGTCAAAACCTTTTTCAGCAATATAATCTTTTGCAGCATCGGTTAGTGTTAAGTTATAACCTAAACCTTTAATTCTGATTAAAAGTTTTTCCAATTCGATATCAATGATTTTGTTGATGTCTTCTTTTTCTAAAGCATTAAAAACAACAACATCATCAATTCTATTTAAGAATTCTGGTGCAAACGATTTTTTAAGCGCATTTTCAATAACACTTCTTGCATTGGCATCTTCTTGTGCTTTTTGTGATGCTGTTCCAAAACCAATACCTGTTCCAAAATCTTTAAGTTTTCGCGCTCCAATATTGGAGGTCATGATAATGATTGTATTTCTAAAATCAATTTTTCGGCCTAAACTATCTGTTAAATACCCATCGTCAAGGACTTGCAATAACATATTAAAAACATCTGGATGTGCTTTTTCAATTTCATCTAAAAGAATAACGGCATAGGGTTTGCGTCTAACTTTTTCGGTTAATTGTCCGCCTTCTTCATAGCCAACATATCCTGGAGGTGCTCCAATTAGTCTGGAAATAGCGAATTTCTCCATATATTCACTCATATCAATTCTAACGAGTGAATCTTCAGAATCAAATAACTCTCTAGATAACACTTTAGCTAACTGTGTTTTCCCTACACCTGTCTGCCCTAGAAATATAAATGAGCCGATTGGTTTGTTTGGGTCTTTAAGTCCCGCACGGTTACGCTGAATAGCCTTAACGACTTTAGCAACAGCATTGTCTTGACCTATAACTTTCCCTTTTATAAGGTTTGGTAATTCTGCTAACTTGTTTATTTCGGTTTGAGCAATTCTGTTAACAGGCACGCCAGTCATCATAGAAACCACATCTGCAACATTATCTTCTGTTACAATTTCACGATGTTGTTTGGTGTCTTCTTCCCATTTTTCTTGGGCAATGGACAACTCTTTTTCTATACGCTTTTCGTCATCTCTTAGCTTAGCGGCCTCTTCATATTTTTGTTTTCTAACAACAGCGTTTTTAGTTTCCTTGATGCCTTCTAGTTGTTTTTCTAGCTCAATAATCTGCTTTGGAACATCAATATTTGTAATGTGTACGCGAGATCCAGCTTCATCTAAAGCATCAATGGCTTTATCTGGTAAAAAGCGTTCGGTCATGTATCTGTTGGTTAATTTTACACAAGCTTCTATAGCTCCTGGCGTATAATCAACATTATGGTGTTCTTCATATTTTCCTTTTATATTATTAAGGATTTCAATAGTCTCTTCAACTGTAGTAGGCTCGACAATAACTTTTTGAAAACGACGTTCTAAGGCGCCGTCTTTTTCGATATACTGCCTGTATTCATCTAAAGTTGTGGCTCCAATACATTGGATTTCTCCACGTGCTAAAGCGGGCTTGAACATGTTGGAAGCATCTAAACTTCCTGTAGCGCCACCGGCACCAACAATAGTATGGATTTCATCAATAAATAAAATAACATCGTCATTTTTTTCTAGCTCATTCATTACAGCTTTCATCCGCTCTTCAAACTGTCCACGGTATTTTGTGCCAGCAACTAAACTTGCCAAATCTAGAGTAACTACACGTTTGTTAAATAGGATTCTAGAAACTTTTCGCTTTACAATTCTAAGAGCCAAGCCTTCGGCAATTGCAGATTTACCAACACCAGGCTCGCCAATTAAAAGTGGGTTGTTTTTCTTTCTTCTACTTAAAACTTGTGAAACCCGTTGTATTTCCTTTTCACGTCCAACAACAGGGTCTAATTTGCCTTCCTCAGCCATAGCGGTTAAATCGCGTCCAAAGTTATCTAGAACAGGGGTTTTAGACTTCTTATTGGCCTTTCCAGCTGGTGGATTAAATATATTGTCTTTATTAGCATCATCTTCAGCATTTGGTTCATCATCCTGAAATTCAGCTTTAGGTTCTATGTAATTATCATCGTTTGTAATCATAATTTTAAATTGTTCTTTAACATTATCGTAGTCAACTTTAAGCTTATTTAAAAGCTTTGTAGTGGGGTCGTTTTCATTTCTTAAAATACAAAGCAATAAATGCGCTGTATTAATTGATGAGCTTTGAAATAATTTGGCTTCTAAAAAAGTGGTTTTTAAAGCACGTTCTGCTTGCCGAGTTAGGTGTAGGTTCTTTTTTTGGTTAGAAGCTACAGTAATATTGGGGTTGGCAGGACTTAATATTTCAACTTTACGTCTTAAATGATTTAAATCAATATCTAAGGCGTTAAGTATGTTAATTGCTTTTCCGTTACCATCTCTTAAAAGACCAAGCATAAGGTGTTCAGTACCTATGAAATCATGGCCTAAACGCAATGCTTCTTCTTTGCTGTAAGCAATAACATCTTTTACTCTTGGGGAAAAATTATCATCCATAAATCGTGTCCTTTCTGCATTAAAAATACTAAAACATTTTACTAAAGTCAAAAACTATACCTAAAAATGTCTGCATGGTGCTAATTGACGAAAAAAACTTTATAAAATCAAAACTTTTAGCAGCATACTTATTAACTAAATAAGTCGCAAAAATTGTTAATAAATAACACGAAAAACTAGTATTGATAGTCTTACTATGACTGCTGAAATTCTTATATTAGCATGTTTTGAAAAACACATAAAACTAAATTAGATTATTTATGGCAGAAGGAGAGAAATTGATCCCTATTAATATTGAGGACGAGATGAAATCGGCATATATTGATTATTCAATGTCAGTCATTGTGTCACGTGCTTTACCAGATGTAAGAGATGGCTTAAAACCAGTTCATAGACGTGTACTTTACGGTATGCATGAACTTGGTGTTAGGGCAAATACAGCGCATAAAAAATCCGCAAGAATAGTTGGAGAAGTTTTAGGTAAGTATCATCCACATGGCGATACATCGGTTTATGATGCTATGGTGCGTATGGCTCAAGAATGGAGTTTACGTTATATGCTTGTAGATGGGCAAGGAAACTTTGGTTCTATTGATGGTGATAGTCCTGCAGCAATGCGTTATACTGAGGCACGTATGCGAAAAATATCTGAGGACATGTTGGCAGATATTGATAAAGAAACTGTTGACCATAAGTTGAATTTTGATGATACGTTGCATGAACCAACAGTTTTGCCAACACGTATTCCAGGTCTTTTAGTTAATGGTGCATCTGGTATTGCGGTAGGTATGGCAACAAACATGCCGCCACATAATTTAACAGAGGTTGTTAATGGTACGATTGCCTATATAGAAAATAATGATATTGAAATTGATGAGTTAATTCAGCATGTAAAAGCGCCTGATTTCCCAACTGGCGGAACTATTTATGGTTACGATGGGGTTAAAGAAGCCTTTCATACGGGACGCGGACGAATCGTGATGCGTGCCAAAGCGAATATTGAAGAGGTAAATGGTCGTGAGTGTATTATTGTTGACGAGATTCCTTACCAAGTAAATAAAGCAGATATGATTAAGAAAACTGCTGATTTGGTTAACGATAAAAAACTAGAAGGTATTTCACTTATACGTGATGAGTCTGATAGAAATGGTATGCGAATTGTATACGTTTTAAAACGTGATGCTATTCCAAATATCGTATTAAATAAATTATTTAAGTATACAGCCTTACAGTCCTCATTCAGTGTAAATAACATAGCATTGGTTAATGGGCGGCCACAGTTGTTGAACTTAAAGGAGTTGATTCATTATTTTGTTGAGCATAGACATGAAGTTGTTGTAAGACGAACCACTTATGAATTACGTAAAGCAGAAGAAAGAGCACATATATTAGAAGGGTTGATTATTGCTTCTGATAATATAGACGAGGTTATAAAAATTATTAGAGCGTCTTCGAATGCAGATGAAGCTAGAGCAAATTTAATTGAACGTTTTAAACTTACTGAAATTCAAGCCAAAGCTATTGTTGAGATGCGTTTGCGTCAATTAACAGGTTTAGAACAAGATAAATTGCGTGCTGAGTATGAAGATATCATGAAGACTATTATCGACCTTAAAGATATTCTAGACAAGAAAGATCGTAGAATGAATATTATTAAAGGTGAGTTAGAAGTTGTTAGAGATAAATACGGTGATGAGCGCCGTTCAGTTATCGAATATGCTGGTGGCGATTTAAGTATAGAAGATATGATTCCAAACGAGAAAGTGGTAATCACGATTTCACATGCTGGATATATCAAACGAACGTCTTTAACAGAATATAAAACACAAAATAGAGGTGGTGTTGGTCAAAAAGCATCAACAACTCGAAATGAAGATTTTTTAGAGCATTTATTTGTTGGTACGAATCACCAATATATGTTATTCTTCACTCAAAAAGGAAAATGTTTCTGGATGCGTGTTTACGAAATCCCTGAAGGCAGTAAAACTTCAAAGGGTAGAGCCATTCAAAATCTTATAAATATAGAGCAAGATGATAAAGTTATGGCTTTTATTTGTACTCAAGATTTAAAAGATGAAGACTATATCAATAGTCATTATGTTATCATGGCAACCAAAAAAGGACAAGTTAAGAAAACATCGCTTGAGCAATATTCTCGTCCAAGAACAAATGGAATCAATGCTATAACTATTAAAGATGACGATGTTTTATTAGAAGCTAAATTAACTACTGGTGAAAGTCAAGTTATGTTAGCTTTAAAGTCAGGTAAAGCCATTCGTTTTGAAGAAGCTAAAACACGACCAATGGGACGTGGAGCTTCAGGAGTAAGAGGAATTCGTTTGCAAAATGAAACTGACGAAGTTATTGGTATGATTGCTGTTGATGATATGGAAAGTAATGTACTTGTAGTATCTGAGAACGGTTATGGTAAACGCTCTAGTTTAGAAGATTACCGTATAACGAATCGTGGAGGGAAAGGTGTGAAAACCATATCTATCACAGATAAAACGGGTAACTTGGTATCTATTAAAAATGTAACGGATGATGATGATTTAATGATTATCAACAAATCAGGAATTGCTATTAGGATGGCTGTTAGGGACTTAAGAGTTATGGGTAGGGCTACCCAAGGTGTTAAATTAATTAACCTAAAAGGAAACGATTCTATAGCAGCAGTTGCAAAAGTAATGCATGATGAAGATGAAGTAGAATTGGATGAAGATGGGAATATAATAGTAGCTGAAAATATTGAAAACACTGATGTTTCAGAAGATGGCACAACTCTTGATAATCCTATAGACGACAATAACACTGATAAATAAACCTAATATAATTTTAAAATGAAAAAACAATTAATCATAGCTTTGGCATTCTCAATAAGTGCATTTTCATTTGCGCAAAAAAAGGAATTAAAAGTTGTAGAAAAAGCTATTAAAAACAACAATTTTGCTGAAGCTAAAGCAGCATTAACACAAGCAGAAAGCTTAATGTCTGCAATGGATGATAAAACCAAGGCTAAATTCTATTATTTAAAAGGACAAGCGTTATATGCAAATGGAAAAGGAGCCGATGCAGATATTAAAACTGTATTAGAAAGCTTATCTAAAGCAGAAAGCAACTATGGTTCTGAAATTAACGCTTTAAAGCAAACCATATCTAATGGATTACTAACAAAAGGAAATGCAGCTTACGAAAAGAAAGATTATTCCAATGCTTCTAAATATTTTGAGAGCTCTTATAGAGTTGCCGAAAAAGACACTTTGTTTCTTTATTATGCAGCTGCAACCGCAGTAAATGTAAAGGAGTACGATAGAGCTTTAGTGTTGTATGAAGAACTTAAGGATTTAGGGTATACAGGTGTTACAAAACAATATTTCGCTACAAATTCAGAAACAGGAAAAGAAGAAGTTTTAGACAAAAACACGCGTGATTTATATGTTAAAGGTAAAAGTCACGTAAACCCAGGAGAGCGTTTAACAGATTCTAAAAAGCCAGAAATTGTTAAAAATGTAGCATTAATTTATGTTAGCCAAGGCGATAATGAAAAAGCTATTGCTGCTATGAAAGAAGCAAGAGCAGAAAGTCCTAATGATATTAATTTAATTCTTTCTGAAGCTAACGTACACTATAAAATGGGTAATACAGAAGAATTTAAAAGTCTTTTGCAAAAAGCAACAGAAATGGATCCAACTAATCCTGAATTACAATATAATTTAGGTGTTATAGCAGCAGAATCTAAAGATATGGATGGTGCAAAAAAATACTATAACAAAGCTATAGAATTAGATCCTACATATATTAATGCTTATATAAACATGGCTGCTTTAGTTTTGGGTGAAGAAGAAGCTCTAATTGAAGAAATGAACGGTTTAGGAACTTCTAAAGCTGATGATAAGCGTTATGATGAGTTGAGAGAGGAACGTCAAAATATTTATAAAAATGCAGTTCCATATTTAACAAAAGCTCTTGAAATAAATCCTGAAAGCATTAGTGCAGCTCAAACACTAATGAATATTTATAGTGTTTTAGGAGAAACAGAAAAGTATAAGAGTTTAAAAGAAAAGGTTGATGCTTTAACTGAATAACTAAACTTATAACGTTTAAAAAAGTCATATAAAAAAAGCTACAATATGTAGCTTTTTTTATATGACTTTTTTAATGACACGTAGCTTATGTGTATGTATTTTTTTATCTACATTATATATTCCAGAATGGTCTAACCTATCAATTCTAACCTTGCCATGAGCATGAATAATATAATTATCTTTCATAATAATACCCACATGGGTAATGGTACCTTCACTGTTATCAAAAAACGCTAAATCGCCAGGCTCACTTTCTTCAATAAAACTTAAAGCTTCACCTTGTGTAGCTTGTTGTGAGGCATCACGTAACAATTTATAACCGTTAAGCTTATAGACCATTTGGGTAAAGCCAGAACAGTCAATACCAAAAGGTGTTTTTCCACCCCATAAATACGGTGTATTTAAATATAAAAAAGCGGTTTGTATAATATGTTCTTTAGCATTTTTAGCTTTAATGGAATCACCATCATGTCTATGGTCTAAAAGTGAAAGACCATTTAATGTAGACCCCAATACAATAGGGTACAGTTGTTCTCTTTTATCTTGAATAAATTCGACTAAGTCTAAAGAGAGTTTAGGTGCTTCTTTATGTAAGGATTTGTATTGGGTTTCATTAATTTCTAAATATTGCTTATTATCCACCCAACCCTCATAAGTATCAAAAGCAAGTCTTATTTTACTCCAGTTTTTTCTTTGTTCTAATATTTTAAAAACTTCACCATAAAGCACTTGTGATACCAATTCACTGGTATCAGCAGGTTCGTTTCTAAGGGGTACAATGCTTAAATTACAAATTCCGTATTGCATTAAAAAAACCTAATTGCGTTCAATAATAATTGCAGATGCACCTCCGCCGCCATTGCAAATAGCAGCTGCACCAATTTTAGAATTATTTTGTTCTAATACGTTTAATAAAGTGATTATAATTCTAACTCCAGAACAACCTAATGGATGGCCTAAAGAAACAGCGCCACCATTTACATTTACGTTCTTATCGTTTAATCCTAAAATTTTCATATTCGCTAATCCAACTACCGAAAATGCTTCGTTAAACTCAAAAAAATCAACGTCATCTTTTGTTATTCCAGCTTTATTCAAGGCTTTAGGCAAGGCCTTTGCTGGAGCTGTTGTAAACCATTCTGGTTCGTGAGCAGCATCAGCATAACTTTTTATGGTTGCTAAAGGTTTTAGTCCTAACTCATCTGCTTTTTCTTTGCTCATTAAAACCATAGCACCGGCACCATCATTGATTGTTGATGCGTTTGCTGCAGTTACGGTGCCATTTTTGGTAAAGGCTGGGCGTAATTGAGGAATTTTATCCATTCTAACATTCGTAAACTCTTCATCTTTAGAAACGGTAATTGGCTCACCTCGTCGTTGAGGAACTTCAACAGGAACAATTTCATGGTCAAATTTGCCTGCGTCCCAAGCAGCAGCAGAACGATTATAGGATTGAATAGCGTAAGTATCTTGATCTTCTCTTGAAAACTCATATTTACTTGCGCATGCATCAGCACAAACACCCATAGCATTTTGGTCATAAGCATCAACCAAGCCATCTTTTTGCATACCGTCAATTAATGTGCTAGGCCCAAATTTAGTTCCAGTTCTAGCATATAAATAATGCGGAATCAAACTCATGTTTTCCATCCCTCCTGCAACAACAATTTCAGCATCTCCAAGGGTAATAGCTTGAGCTGCTTGCATAACAGCTTTCATTCCAGATGCACATACTTTATTTATTGTCGTGCAAGGTACTGTGTTGGGTATACCAGCATAAATGGCCGCTTGTCTAGCTGGTGCTTGTCCAGTTCCAGCTTGTACCACATTGCCCATTAAAACTTCTTCAACAAGCTCAGGTTTTAAGTTTATTTTATTCAATGCGCCTTTTATGGCTATAGCACCTAATTTAGGCGCTGAAATAGTTGATAAAGCACCCATAAAACTACCTATAGGAGTTCTTACAGCAGAAACAATGACAACTTCTTTTTTCATCAATATGACTTTTTAGTTTACTACTTGCGAAAATAACGATTTTTTAGAAGAAATTTCAATGATTCCTTTATTATAAAAAACGGTAAAAGCTTATAATTTTATTACATTTGATTTCTAAATAAAATATCTGTACCTAAATTTGGTATTCTAGTCTATCTAGTCTATGATTAAATGATGTCATAGCTTACAGACAGATGTAACAAATAAAAAGGAATGCATATAAATACATGAAAGACTTTATAAACAAACTATATAAAAACCATTCCTTAATTTACAAAGGACTATTATTTATTTGCACCACATTCTTAATTGTTTTTTTGTTTCCAAAAAGCGGAAAGTTTAAGTACAATTTTGAAAAAGGTAAGCCTTGGCAATCAGAAAACTTACAGGCTCCTTTTGATTTTGCGATTAAAAAAACGGATGCAGAAATTACTTTAGAAAAAAAGAATCTTACCGATAATTCTGTTTTATATTTTGATATAGACAATACAATTGAAAATGAGGTAAAAAGTGCTTATGAGGTGCAATTCAAGAATGCATTTTCTGATTCTATTCCCAAAATCAAATTAAATACTTTACAAAATGTTGGAGATTCTATTATTTCAGAATTATATGCATTTGGGATTTTAAGTGAAAATTATAATTTTTCGAAAGATAAAGCAGTTGCTTTACTTGATGGTAGGGAAAAAAAGAAAGATGCTTATTTTGCTAATTTAATAAAGCAAGGTGATGTTACTTCTGTAATAGATAAAGTTTTGGTTAATAATGATTTATCTGAGTATAAAGAAAACTTTGTGGCTTTGTTTTTTGATATTATAGAGCCTAATATCATATTTAACAAGTCATTTACGGATAAGGTTTTAAAAGATGAATTTGCAAAAATATCATATACTAGAGGTAGTGTTGCAAAAGAAACATTGATTGTCTCAAAAGGAGAGGTTGTTGAAGGTGATAAGTATATCATTTTAAAATCTTTACAAGCTGAGTACGAATCGCAAGTATGGAGCGAGTCTAATTATAATTGGGTATTATTTGCTTATACACTGTTGGTTGCTTTAGCTTTGCTCATGTTGCTGTTGTTTTTAAGAAAATATAGAGCGAATGTTTTTGATAATAATACTAAAGTGACTTTTATTTTCTTTAATGTTTCTCTAATGATTTTTATCACAACCCTTGTTGTGAATTACGATTCTAAGTATATTTATATTGTTCCAATATGTATTTTACCGCTAGTATTTAAAGCCTTTTTTGATGCTAGATTAGGTTTGTTTGCGCATGTACTCACAGTACTTTTGTTAGGTTTTATTGTACCTAATAGTTATGAATATATGTTTCTTCAAATTATTGCAGGAATTGTAACGATATTGACCGTTTCTGAATTATACAAACGTGCCAATTTATTTATATCTGTAGGGCAGATAACGCTTATTTATATTATAGCCTACTTTGCTTTTTTTGTTATACATGAGGGTAGTTTAGATACACTTAAATGGGAAACATTTATATGGTTTATCTTATGTGGATTAGCGACGTTGTTTGTGCAACCTTTAATTTATGCTTATGAAAAACTTTTTGGATTGGTTTCAGATGTTTCGCTTTTGGAATTGTCAGATACAAATTCAAAGCTTCTTAAAGAGTTGTCAAATAAGGCGCCAGGAACATTTCACCATTCATTAAATGTAGCTAATCTTGCTGAAGCATCAGCTAATGAAATAGGGGCTAATGCCATGTTGGTTAGGGTAGGTGCACTATATCATGATATTGGTAAAATGAAAAACCCAACATATTATACCGAAAATCAGTCTACAGGCATTAATCCTCATGACGAATTATCTTCTAAAGAAAGCGCTCGAATAATTACGGACCATGTTATAAATGGTATTGAAATAGCTAGAAAAAATAATTTGCCAGATAGGGTCATTGATTTTATAAGAACACATCATGGTACAAGTATTGTCTATTTTTTTTATGTGCAAGAAAAAAAGGATTTTCCAGATAGTGAGGTCGATAAATTAGATTTTTGTTATCCTGGTCCAAAGCCATTTAGTAAAGAAACTGCTATTTTAATGATGTGTGATAGCATTGAAGCTGCTTCTAAAAGTCTAAAAGAACCTACATCTACAAAAATTGAAACTTTTGTAGAAAGTATTATAAATAAGCAAATAGAAGAAGGCCAATTTTTAAATGCGAATATTACTTTTAAAGAAATTCAATCTATTAAAAAAGTGCTAAAACACAAGCTTGCAAATATTTATCATTTGCGTATAGAATACCCCGAATAAAATATAAAAAAAACGCAGAAAATGTTTGTGTTCTTTAAGATGAAAAACTAAATTTGCATCCGCATTTAAATTAAATGTGTTGTTCAAATAAAAAATAATGGAGAGGTGCCTGAGTGGCCGAAAGGAGCGGTTTGCTAAATCGTCGTACCTAGAAATAGGTACCCAGGGTTCGAATCCCTGTCTCTCCGCAAATTTTCATGAGAAATTAGATAATCAATTCGGGGTGTAGCGTAGCCCGGTTATCGCGCCGCGTTTGGGACGCGGAGGTCGCAGGTTCGAATCCTGCCACCCCGACAACTATAGTGTCAAATCAAATAAAAACCTTGATAATCGTATGATTAACAGGGTTTTATCGTATATGGGCTATATTATGGTTTTGTTATAATAGCTAATTGGACTTTCATTTTGAATAAATAACTATTTTTTTTGTTTGTATCTATAATTGATAGTAATAATGGTTAAAGAAAGATAGTATTTCCTATGTAAAACCATAGAACTAAGGGCTTGGTTTTAGGACTCAAATTAGTTATGAGTAAGTTACATTATGGTTTTAAATAACTATGATAATAATACTATAGCTATAATTGTTTTAATTAAATCTTTTAGTTTAATTTTGTGTAGTCCTTTAAGTATTAAAACAGTAATTAAAATACTTGTTTTCTTTATGGTTAAAATACTACGCCACTTTACAAAACATCTTATATGACCTATTCAAATAATGTTTAATAACTTTTTCTAAGGCATCTTATAAGGATATCTGTGTATATCTTCTTTTATTAATTATAAATAGTATAAAATAGTCAATTGCATAAACAAATAACATTAAGTGCTTCTCAGCCAACTCTATACCCTTGGATTGGTTACTTTAATATGATCAAGAATTCTGATGTTTTTGTTTTTTTAGATAATGTTAAGTTTAAAAAACAAACCTGGCATATGCGCAATAGGTTAAAGTCCGGATCTAAAGTTGATGAATCAGAAATTTGGGTTCATATTCCTACTAACCTTTCTAAAACGGAAACTTTGATTAAAGACGTTTTGATTGATAATGGTCAGGATTGGAGAAAGAAGCATCTTGATATATTTCAGTATAATTATGGAAAAGAGCACAGAAAAATTGCATTTTTAAACGAACTGTATCTAAAAGATTGGGAAAGAATATCAGATTTTAATATTGAATTTATAACAAAATGTTGCCAATTTCTAGAAATAGATACTAAGTTAGTTCGTGCATCAGAATTAAATGCAGAAGGAAAGAAAAGCGGATTAATTTTAGATATTTGTAAGGAGTTGAAAGCAAATAAATTAATTGCAAATAGTGGGTCAAACAATTATTTAGAAAAGGATAAAGAAATTTTTGAGAATGAAAACATTACGATTTCATATCATAATTACAGGACTCAAAAATATAATCAAAAAGGTGAAATATTTTTCGAAAATTTATCTATACTAGACCTGTTGTTTTCAGAAAACAAAAATTCAAAGAACTTTATTTAACATATTTTATCTTTAAGTTAAATATAATTCATCACGTAACATATTTGAATAGTTAATTCTACATGTCATCCTATTTAATGCGCATTATAAAGCTTTAATATCATTTATTATTTCTTAAATTATATATTACTTGAAAATAGTAATAAATATCTAAGGTTAATTCGTTTATAACTAGTTAGATTAATTATTGTAAGATTTTTTACCTTAAAAATGATCATTAATCGATGACTGAATCGCTTGTATTGGTCATGTATAGGATAATACTGTCTATGTTGCATGTATATGATTGTATATTTGTTGTATAGGTTTCTAAGTAATTAGTTAAGTAAGCGGTTAAAAAAAATCAGCAATTAGAAAACACTAAAATTGTTCTTTAAAACACATTAAGTTAACATATAATGTTTAGATCAATTAAAAGAAATATTAAGCTTTAAATACAAACAAATACATAATAATAATGTTCAAAATTAAGCACATTCCATATAAACAATTTTTAATTACACTATTGGTTGGTAGCCTATTGATAGGGTGCAAGTCTTCTAAAAAAATTAATTACTTTCAAGATGAAAAAGGTCATGAAATTGAGGAAAATATAACGCTTTTTCAACCCACTATTCAGTTTGGAGATATATTAACAATTAATGTGGCATCAACCGAGCCAGAAGCTGCTTTGCCTTTTAATATTTATGAATCTCAGATAGGTAATCTTGCTAGGCCATTACCTTATATTGTTAATGCAGATGGAGAAATTAATTTTCCTGGTCTGGGAAAATTTAAAGTTGCCCAACTCACTATTAAACAAGTTACAGATGAATTGCATAAAAAATTATTACCGTATTTAAATAATCCAATCGTTAACGTTAGACTTAATAATTTTAGAGTGTCTGTTTTAGGAGAAGTTAGAAATCCAGGGAGTTATAGTGTTCAAAGCGAACGTATAAATATTTTAGAAGCCATAGCACAGGCTGGAGACTTAACCATATATGGAAAGCGGAAAACGGTAACTTTAATCAGGGAGCAAAATGGTAAACGAACATCGACAACTATTGATTTAACAGATAAAAATCTTTTTAGTTCGCCTTATTATTACTTGGCTCAAAATGATATTATTTATGTAGAGTCTAATAAAACTAGAGTAAACGCTTCTGCTGTAGGGCCAAACACTGGGATAATTGTATCGACTTTATCAATACTAATTTCTTTAGCAGCTATTCTTGTTGACTAGAAAAGTGTTATAATAAAATAATGAATATGACTGAAATGGATGCTTCAAAAAATGACAAAATAAATTTAAGAGAAGTTTTAAAAAAATATAGCTATCACTGGAAATTACTTTTGCTTGGTATTATAATTGCATTAACATGTGCCTTTTTATATTTGAGATTTGCTACTTATGAATATCAAGTATCGTCTACGATTTTAATCAACGATAAGGATAACGATAGTGGTTCTGAACTGTCTGTTTTTCAAGATCTGGGTTTGTTTGCAGGCTCAAAAACTTCCATAGAAACCGAAAAAGGGGTTTTAAAATCTAAAACCCTAATAGAGAGGGTTGTAAGGGATTTGGGGGCAAACATAACCTATTATATTAAAAACGATATTGCTTTTAAGGAAGTTTATAAAGATGATATTCCTTTTAATATCAATTTTTTTGCAAATGAATCTATACTTAACAAGCTTAATACATCATTTTCCATTATCACAAAATCTGCTACCAAGTTTGTTTTAACAGATAGTAAAGGAAACCCTATTAAAGAAGGTTCATTTGGAGAACGAGTAACTGGAGAGTTTGGTGAACTTGTTATAACTCCAATTGCGATTGATAATATAGAGTTAGGAAAAGAAATTCTAATAAAAATAAGTCCTTTAGAGGAGGTTGCTATTGCTTTTAAGCAACGGATTAAAATTACTGTTGATAATTTGAAATCAAACTTGCTCATAATTAAATTGCAAGACCCTGTAAAATTAAAAGCTAGAAAGATTTTAGATAGTTTGGTGAGTTATTATAACAGAGATGCCGTTGAATACAAAAGCCAGATAACAAGAAATACAGACAAGTTTATTAATAACAGAATTGATGATATTTCTATTGAATTAACAAGTTTAGACCAAGGTGTAGAAACCTATAAAATTGAAAACAAGTTAAGTAATATGGATTCTGAAGCGGACTTAGTGTTGGCTTCTAATGCCACATTAACGAAACAAATAGTAGAGTTAACATCGCAAATAAAACTCATAGACTATGTAGCCAAGTATATGAAAACCAATAAGGATGATTTGATTCCTGGTAATTTAGGTATTCTTAATGAAGCTACAAGTCAAAATACTTTAAAATATAACAATTTATTGTTGGATAGAAATAGGTTGTTAAAAGGTGCCAATAAGGAGAACCCTATTATTATTAATTTAAATGATCAAATTACAAGCTTAAGAGAAAGTATCGATAGGAGCTTGGTTAATACAAGATCATCGTTGGCCATATCATTAAATGAGGCTAAGCTGCAAGAGTACAAATTAAACTCAAAAATATCTGCTACTCCTAAGAAAGAAAGAGAGATAAAAGATATACAGCGTCAACAACAGATTATAGAAACATTGTATTTGTATTTGCTTCAAAAAAGAGAGGAAAATTCAATTTCGTTAGCCGTATCAGCAAAATATGCTAAAATAATAGACAAAGCCTATGGTAGTAGTGTTCCTGTAGCTCCTAGAAAAATGATTGTATTGATAGCCAGTTTATTGCTAGGTATTCTAATACCAACGTTGTTTATTATTGTTAAGTCGTTGTTTGATAATAGAATACATGCTATTGAAGATTTAGAGGGTATAATTGATGCGCCTGTACTTGGAGATATTCCTTCAGCTAAAACTAAAAAGAGTATTATTACTTTTGAGCAGAAAAGAAATAATACTGCAGCAGAATCTTTTCGTTTATTAAGAACCAACGTAAGTCATGCATTATCCAATATTAATAAGGATGCTAATGCTGTTTTTATAACCTCGACCTTGAGGAATGAAGGGAAAACATTTATAGCCATAAATCTAGCTACAGCTATGGCTTTATTAGATAAAAAGGTACTGCTAATTGAGGCTGATATTAGAAACCCTAAAATTGCAGACTATTTGAAGTTAAAAAAAGAAAAGGGATTAACTGATTTCTTGACAGACCCTAGTTTAAAAGAACTGGATGTGATTAAACATAATGAAAGGACTAAACTTGATATTGTAGAGGCGGGGGCTATTGCAAAATCCCCTTCAGAATTTTTAAGTAACGGACGTTTTGAAACACTTTTAGCTTATGCTAAAAATAATTATGATTATGTAATTGTTGATACAGCTCCTGTAAATATTGCTACCGACACTTTATTGTTAGGTCATCAAGCAGATTTGTTTGTTTATGTTGTAAGAGCTAAGTTTTTAGATAAACGGATGTTGAATATCCCAAAAAAGATACTAGAAAATAAACGCTTAGCAAATATGAACATTCTAATGAATGATACCAATTATGAGAAGAGGGGATATGATAGTGGTTATAATTATGGTGAAACTGGTGCTAAAAAACCATGGTGGATAAGAATTTTTAGATAAAATAAGATACTTAATGGAGTTATAATAGTTAGCTATTATGATATAAAAAAAATAGGTTATGACAAAAAAAGAACAAATTAATAAGCATGGTTATATGATTATTAAAAATGTATTTACTGAAGAAGAGATTAATACATTTAGAGACTATGCAGAGAAAGACAAAAACCATAAAGGGGACCTTTTATCAGCAAAAATGCTTTCAAAAATTATATTAGATGACCGTATTCTCAATATTTATAAAGAATCTACTGGAAGTGATAAACTGGTTTATTTTGGAGATAGCACGTTATCCTATAATACATCATTAAGTGGGTTCCATAAAGATTCTAAAGATCGATTTAAAAAAGACAGTGTAGAATTTAAGGATAAAAACTATTCATTGTTAAGAATAGGTGTGTATTTACAGGACCACTCTAAACACTCTAAAGGCTTATGTTTAAGGGCGGATTCTCATTTGCACCAGAGCATACATAAAGGCAAAATAGTTAATGTGAAAAGTGAAGTAGGCGATGTTATTATTTGGAAGCTTACCACAACACATTCTCCTAATGCAGAAATAATTTCTTTATTTCCCAATTATGCTTTTCATCCAGGGTTAACAAAGCGTTTGCCTAACTTTTTAAAAAAGAAATCTATATCGCCTCGATTGGCCGTGTTTATGGGCTTTGGTATTGAAGATCATTATACTGAAGATTATATTGAATATTTAAAAACAAGAGAATATGCTATAACGCGATGGAAGAACTCAAATTATAATAAAGAGGCCATTGAAGCCATGGAGAAAAAGAATGTTAAAGTCTTTACTGATTTTAATATTGATCATATTGACCAGAGTAAATTAAATGTTGGTTATAAGCAAGTATAAAAGAGGCTTATTATAAAATATATTCAATAAAAAAATGCTCATTTTATAATGAGCATTTTTTTATGCGTTAAAAACAAAAAATAAATGACTAATAGTTGTAAAATGATTTATACCAGTTAATAAATTTATGTAATCCGGCTTCTAATGTTGTTGTTGGTTTATATCCTGTTTCCTTATGTAACTTAGAGGCATCTGCATACGTTACTTTTACGTCACCATCTTGCATTGGCATATAATTTTTAGTTGCTTCTTCACCCATTTCTTTTTCTAAACCACCAATAAAATCCATTAATTTTACTGGTTGTGAATTACCAATATTAAAAACCTCCGCCTTTGGTGCTTTATCTTTTTTAAATTGAAGTGCTAATTGTACAACACCTTCAACAATATCATCTATATAAGTGAAATCCCGTTGCATTTTTCCGTTGTTAAAAACATTTATGGGTTGCCCTTTACTTATGGCATCAGCAAAAAGCATAGGTGCCATATCCGGTCTGCCCCAAGGGCCATAAACTGTAAAAAAGCGCAATCCGGTGGTTGGAATGTCATACAAATGGGTATAGGTATGCGCCATGAGTTCATTACTCTTTTTTGTTGCTGCATATAAGCTAACCGGAGTGTCAACTTTTTCATTTTCTGAAAATGGGATTTGACTTCTATCACCATAAACAGAAGAACTAGAGGCATAAATTAGATGGTCAATCTTATAAGATCTACAGCATTCTAAAATATTTAAAAAACCTACAACATTAGATTGAATATAGGCATGTGGATTTTCTATTGAATAACGAACTCCTGCTTGAGCAGCCAAGTTTATAACACCATTAAAATTTTCGTTTTTAAATAAGGTATCTAATGCATTTAGGTCTGTAATATCAAGTTTTAAAAAACGATAATTTTCATATTTTGTACTTGCAACATATTCCAACCCATTTTCTTTATCATCTGCTTTTTCAAGATCTATTCCAGATTCAGATAGTCTAGCATATTTTAAATTCACATCGTAGTAATCATTAATATTATCGATTCCTACTACATGTTCTCCTTTTTTTATTAAAGCTTCAACTAAATAAAACCCAATAAATCCCGCTGCACCAGTTACAAGTATCTTCATTATATCTATTCTTATTTATTAGTTAAATACCAATCGTAAACCGTTTCAATTCCCTTTTCCAATTCTACAGTATGTCTCCATCCTAAACTATTTAATTTGGATACGTCCGTTAGTTTCCTCATGGTACCATCTGGCTTATCGGTATTAAAGACCAAATTGCCCTTAAAGCCTATGACCTGCTTTATGGTTTCTGCCAATTCTTTTATGGAAACATCTTTTCCCGTACCTATATTGATATGTGTATTCCTGATTTCTTTTTTACCATTTTCGTAGGTGTCTTTAAAATCCCTGTTTTCCATAATAAACACACAGGCATCTGCCATGTCCTTGCTCCAAAGGAATTCCCTTTTTGGTTTTCCCGAGCCCCAAATTTCAACACTATTTTTGGATACTCCAAAGGTGTTTAGATAATTTTCGGCCTCATCAATGTTATCTACTTGTAAATCTTTGAGAACCTCTTCATACCTTGATTCAGATAGCAGTTTTGCTAAATATATTTTTCTGATTAGTGCAGGTAATACATGCGACTTCTCTAAATCAAAATTATCGTTAGGGCCGTACAAATTTGTTGGCATAACCGAAATGAAGTTACTGCCATATTGTAAATTATAGCTTTCGCACATTTTTATTCCCGCTATTTTTGCTATGGCGTACGGCTCATTGGTATACTCTAGGGTATCTGTTAATAGATACTCTTCCTTCATGGGTTGGGGGGCGTTTTTAGGATAGATACACGTACTTCCTAAAAAAAGTAATTTTTTTACCTTGTTTTGGTAACTTTGATGGATCACGTTGTTTTGGATCATCATGTTCTCATAGATGAAATCTGCTCTGTATACATTATTGGCTATGATCCCGCCTACTTTGGCGGCGGCTAAAAAAACGTATTCTGGTTTTTCAGCACTAAAAAACTTAGCGACATCTGTTTGATTTACTAAATCTAATTCTTTGTGGGTTCTTGTAATTATATTTGAATATCCTTTACTTCTTAAATTATCCAATATGGCACTGCCTACTAAACCCCTATGGCCTGCAATATAGATTTTAGCATTTTTATCCATAAGTCTTACTCGAAATAGTTCATAATTTTATAACCACCTTCTTTAAGATAATGATCTTTTTCCATTAAGGTAATATCGCTGGACATCATATCATCAACTAAAGCTTGCAGATCATATTTAGGAACCCATCCTAACTTTTCCTTTGCTTTGGTGGCATCGCCAATTAGTAATTCCACTTCGGTAGGTCTAAAGTATTTTGGGTCTACAGCAACAACCTCTTTTCCAATTTCCAATTGGTATTTTGAGTTACTACAACTTTTTATATATCCTTTTTCTGCTTCCCCTTCCCCTTTAAATTCTAGTTCTACTCCAACATGGGCAAAGCACATTTTTACAAAATCCCTTACCGTAGTGGTTTTATTTGTTGCAATCACCCAATCCTCTGCTTCATCAGCCTGAAGGATCATCCACATCATCCTTACATAATCTTTGGCATGACCCCAATCTCTTTGGGCATCTAGGTTACCTAGGTATATTTTTTCCTGTAAGCCCATGGCTATTTTTGATGTTGCTCTTGTAATTTTACGCGTTACAAAAGTTTCTCCACGAATTGGAGATTCATGGTTAAATAATATTCCGTTACAAGCAAACATTCCGTAAGCTTCTCTGTAATTTACTGTAATCCAATAGGCGTACATTTTTGCTACGGCATACGGGCTTCTTGGATAAAAAGGCGTGGTCTCGGTTTGTGGAACTTCTTGTACTTTACCATACAGTTCTGAGGTTGAGGCTTGGTAAATCCTTGTTTTCTTTTCTAAGCCTAGCAGCCTTAACGCTTCTAATAACCTTAAGGTACCAATGCCATCTGCATTTGCTGTGTACTCTGGCATTTCAAAAGATACATGTACATGGCTCATAGCGGCCAGGTTATAGATTTCGTCTGGTTGTACTTCTTGAATGATTCTTGTTAGGTTGGTGCTATCAGTTAAATCACCGTAGTGCAAAAAGAAGCTTTGGTCCTCTACATGGGGATCTTGATATAAATGGTCTATTCTATCTGTATTGAATAAGGATGACCTCCTTTTAATTCCATGAACTTCGTATCCTTTTTTTAACAAAAACTCGCTTAAATATGCGCCATCTTGACCTGTAACTCCTGTTATTAACGCTATTTTTTTCTTCATGTATTCTTATTTTATTTGTTTAATCTATATTTTGGTTTTAAAAAGTAATATTTTGTTACGAATAACTATTACTAATTATGGTTAAGACAAAATTTAAAAACGTATTCAAATTATTTGTTATTGATATTTAATTAGTACAATTCTTTGAATATTTAACATTAGCACCCTTTGTCCATGAATTGTATGGTGAATTGTTATTATTTGCTGCTACATCATCATCTACTTGAATACATTGTAGGTCCATGTTCCCAATAGCATCAAAAGATTTAAGTATCAAATTGTTACCATTTTTTACATTTAAAGTCATTAATTGGTTGTCACCACAACTTAAAGTCGTTAAACCTGAATTTTGACTTAGGTTTAAATTTTTGATTAGATTTCCATAGCAATAAAGCTCTTTTAAAGCTTTATTTAAGCTGACATCAATATTTGTAAGCTTATTGTTCCAAAAAAACAATTCAATTAGTTTTGTATTTTGACCTACATTTAAATTGGTAAGTTTATTATCAGAACAATATAGTTGTGTTAAAGCTGTATTTTGATTTACATCTAAACTTGTAATTTGATTTGAAGAACACCCTAAAGTTGATAAGGCTTTATTTTTATTTACATTTAAATTTGTAATGTTGTTTCCTGCACATAGCAAAGAAGTCAATTCCGTATTTTTACTTACATCGAGACTTGTGAGCAGATTATAGCGGCAATTTAATTCCTTTAAAGCTATATTTTGACTTAAGTCTAAATTAGTAATCTGATTATTAAAACAATCTAATTTTTTTAAATTAACAAAATTTTCTATTCCAGATAAATCACTAATATTAGAATTAGCTAATGGCAGGTAGACAACTTTTAAAATATCAGATTCTAAAACCTGTCCATTTAAAATCCCATCAGAATCTATACCTTGATTAATTAATAGTCGTTCAAAATTAGAATCAGGAATAAGAGATACTTGACCTTGAAAAACATCATCAGCTGCATTATCAGAGCAAGAACTGAATGAGACTATAAATAAAAAGAAAAGGCATTTTTTTAACATAGTAATTAATTTTCAAATATTAATTTTCTTTTTACAAAGAATTATTAATAAAATTATGCCATAAAATTAAGACTTTTACTTAATACTAAATAGCATATAGCCAGTTTTGTGTCTTATATATTAGCATTATAACGAAGTAATGATGATGTTACTACATGAGTTAAAAAACGTTGTTCTAATCTTTTAATATCACTTTAATTCATTACAACGACTTCTATTTTAGAATAAAACTTTAATTGTTGTTTATTAGTTTTTCTTTTTTTTGTTAAACTTGTTTTATAGAATCTAATTAAGTCTGTAAGGACTTATTGTCTCATTTTACCGAGGGTCTAATTTTTTTACCTGTGCAAATAAAAACGGTGGAATAAATGCTAAAGCCAATGTTAATAATGCATAATGATATTTATACCAAGGATGGTTTATTAATTTATAACCACTTAGTATAGCTTTAAACATATTCCATCTAAATTTAAAACCTTTTCGAGCTACAAAATCATCATTCATGCGGTACTGAAATAGTATTTTAGGAATATTGTCTATTTTTAAACCTTTTCCAACGGCCTTAAACCATAAGTGGTAATCTTGTGATGTTCGAAACCTTTCATCGTAGCCTTCAACCTTATCAATTACTGATGAACGCATCATAACTGTTGGATGTGAAAGTGGATTTAATGTTGGTAATAGTTTAACTATTTCCTCATGAGAAACTGGAACTGTTCGTTCTCCAATTACCTCGCCGTTTTCTGAAATATCTTGAGAAAAAGTCCCAACAATATGAATATCTGGATGATTTTCAAAGAAGTTAATTTGCTCCTCAAACCGTTTGCTAAGGGAAATATCGTCTGCATCCATACGTGCCAAGAATTCGCCATTAGCCAATTTAATAAGTTTGTTTAAATTTTTTGTTAACCCCAAGTTTTCTTTATTGGTAAAAATCTTTACGCGTTCATCTTTTGATGCATATTCATCTAAAATCTTACTTGAGTTATCCGTGGAGCAATCATTCAATATTAAAAACTCAAAATCTGTAAAGGATTGTTCTAAAATGCTATCTATAGCCTCTTCTAGATATGATTCAGCATTATAAACAGCCATAATAACACTTATTTTTGGTTTAGCTATCATGTTGTTTATTTTTAAAAAATATCATTATACCTAGGTTTTTAATACTATGAATTATTAATAGAATTACTGAAGCTCTTTTGGTTTTGTTGGCAATCCTTTAAAAAGTTTATAGGGTAATTTGCTTTCAGAAAACACAATAACCCATGCTGTACAGAAAATTACTTTTATATCTGTTATAAAACTTAGATTTTTTTGATACCACATTTCTAATTCTCCTTTGTAAGGTGAGATATAATTGTCATAAAAATATGTCTTATCTAATTTTGTTGTTGATAAGAGATGTTCTTCATCACGAAACATTATAGATCCTATACCCGTTAGGCCTGGTCGTGTTTTATATACTTTTTCTCCAACACCACTTTTATATGGATTATAAATTAATGGTCTTGGTCCTACAATACTCATATCGCCTTTTATAATATTTATAAGCTGAGGAATTTCATTGATCTTACTTTTTCGTAAAAACTTACCAAAAGGTAATACTCTTGGGTCTTCTCGAACAGTTAATAGACCATCTCCCATATTCTCACTATCCTTTAACATGGTTGTAAATTTCCAAATGAAAAAGGTTTTAAGGTCTTTTCCAATTCGATTTTGAAAATAGATTATCTGGTGCTCACCTGTTAACAGTAGAACAAAACTAATAATCAATAGAAAAGGAGATAAGATAATCAATACTATAGTGGTTAACAGTATATCAAGCACTCGTTTAAAAAAAGCTTTATACATATAAATAATTTTAAAAGGCTAAATGGTTGAATTAATTATTTCTTATCAGAAAAAAACTTACCTGGTTCTTCGAAAGAATTGTTTTTTGTTTTTTCATGAGATTTAAAATAATCTACATACCATTTTACAGTTGGAATTAATGCTTCCTGCCATTTTAAAGTTGGTTTATAGCCTAACACGGTTTTTGCTTTGGTAATATCTGGACATCTTCTTGATACAGAACCTGGGTAAGTAGGTGCATTTACATATTCTCCTGAATAATTAAAATGCTTTCCGATTTCTTTAATTAAATCTTCAATTGTAATTTCTTCTTCTGCTCCAATATGAAAAATATCATTTGTAGCACTTTCATTTTCCATTGCTAAAATGGTGCCCATGGCTCCGTCATCTATATAACAAAAAGAACGGGTTTGATCGCCACCAAAAATTCTAAATGGTTTTTCATTGTCAAGAAAACGTTGTACAACATGAGGAATAACATGTTTGAATCCCATTTTTGGACCTATAATGTTACTGTATCTAATAATCTTACATTTAAAACCAAATATTTTAGCGTAATTCATAAATCCTGATTCGCCTAACATTTTTGTAACGGCGTAAGTAAATCTAGGATGGTCAATTTTATCAATACAAAGTGGAATATCTTCAGGTGTAGGAATGTCATACCCAAAACGCTCGATAGTTCCAGAATAGTTTTCACTTGTTGATGTAAACACTACATTTTTTACACTAGTCGTTTTCAACCATTCTAAAGAATTATAAATTAAGGCCGTATTAACCCTAATGATTTCATGAGGTATCTCTAATGTATTGTTAACACCAATCATTGAAGCCAACATATAAAAATCTTCATAATCCTTATCTAAATCATCAAACAATGATGCATCGGTAAAATCACCTTTTATCAATTTAATATTTGTCGATTCTATGAAAGCCATAAATTCGTCATCATCTTGGTCACGTGTAAATATATCTGCAATTGTTATATCATAGTTACCTCTTGCGTTTAGTATTCTAGCAATTGCACTGCCTATAAATCCGCCTCCGCCTAATATTAGTACTTTTCTATTCATGTATATTGTTTTATTATTTGTAAAAATTAAACATCGCCTCTACCAACTACTTTGACAAGGTGATTTTGCTTTAAAAGATTGATTTCATTTTGATTTAAAACGCCTATGGTATCGAAAATAAATAGGTTGCTTTTTTCTGAGATAGATTGAATTAAAGTCTTATTGTCTATATATTCACTGTGATTTGTACAGAAGGCCACGATGTCAAAATCTTCTTTTAACAAGTTTTCTAAATCTGATGAAACTGTTAGTGATTTTTCTTCCCAAACATCAACATAAGGATCATGTAAAGCTATTTCTGCACCTTGAGATTTAAGATAATCATAAAATGGTTCTACGGGTGTGTAACGTGTATCTGCGACATCACTTCGGTATGATACGCCTAATAGAAGTGCCTTTTTACCAGATAGATCATTATTAAACGTTTCTTTAAGATAGTTAAATGCAAACAAAGGCATTTGGTCATTAATTTGAACACTTTTCTCACTTTGCATTAAAGGATTGGCGTCCATAAACAAGTTCTGTTTTGACCAAGAAGCCAGTAGGGGGTCTTTGGTTAAACAGTAGCCACCAACACCTATACCAGGAAGCATTAAGTTGCTATGTGTAGGGCGCATTCTTATGGCGTTAACCACTTCGTATAGATTGACTCCAGCCAATTCTGCAAAACGAGACCATTCAACTATAAAAGCAATATTCATTGCTCTATATGAGTTTTCTAACACTTTTGCCATTTCTGTAGCATTGGTATTTCCTAAACGGGTAAGTGGGTATTTTTTTGTACTTATAATTGTTCGAAGAAATTTTTCGGTTTCATCTGCACTTTCTTCGTTTATTCCAGAAAACACGCGATAAAAGTTTTGAATAGAATCTATATAGTCTGGACCTGGCATTACACGCTCATAAGAATGCCCTAATCTAAAACGGTCAGTAGATAAACCTCTTTTTTCAAGACAATCTTTTATAATAGGGTAGGCTACTTTTGCGCATGTTCCTGGAGGAACGGTTGTTTCTACAAGAACTAAAACATTTTCTTTGCAGTTATTTCCAATGGCCTTAAGTCCTTTTTTGAAAGGTGTAAGATCCACATCATAATCAATTAGTTTTTTTGAGAAATCTGCATTTTTAGCGACATCTAGATTAATATCTACAATAACAATATCTGCTATTGAATAGGCATAATTGTCATATGTAGCAAGAAGATTATCTTTCAGTTTTGTTTTTTCATGAAACTGATTAATCTTTGGGTCTGATGCTATGACGGGAAACACACCTTCGTTAATTGAAGCGATTTTCCAGTACGAATTTTCGTTTGCCAAATCTATGCCAATTACAGCATATTCTTCGGTAAGTGCATTAGAGCATATGAGTGTCATTACTGCACCAACAAATCCTAAACCTTGAACAACAACAACTTTTTTGCCTTTGTTTTTAGCTATAAAATTGTCGATTGTTGATTTGTCATTTTCTGTTGGTAAAGTATATTTTTTCCCAGATATGGGACTTGTTGAGTAGAGAGATGTTTTCATAAAATAAACATAAGGCTATATTTTTCCAATATGATAGAACACACCTCAACAAAAAACATACATTTTAAATAAATAAAGATATTGGTTGTAATCCTAGTAATAAAGCGGGTTTGTAAGGTTTGACACTAAAAACGTTCGGGTTTAAAAATGAACCTATCGTAAATGTTGTGGCTGTGTATGGGTTAAAATAAGAGGTGTTAAGGTTGTGAATTTTAAGTATATCTTGGTTAAAGGCGTATTTACCTCCTAAGTCAAAATATTTTGTTAAATATTGGATGGTTTGTAGGCTAACAATAAAAATTTAATCGAAAAGAATTCCCCGATGCTTGCGTCGGGGTTTCCGCTGAACTTATCATTCCCGTGAAAACGGAAATAATAGAATTTCGATTTTTGATCTTAAGGTCAAAATGAAACCAGCGAAATACCCCCTGTGTTTTGCCTTGGGATAGTTGGTTTCAAGAAATTCTTTTATTGGGCTTTTTTTACCCGTATTTTATCCTTTTTTACTTCGGTATATTTTATTTGTTTATTTTTTTCAATAAATCCAAATTATTATTAGCTTTTGGCAGGTTTAGTTTCGAGCCTAATATTTCATCATAATTATTTTTCACAGGTACTAAAGGAAGTAAACCGCTACCAGGGAAATAAGTTAACTCGCCAAAAATAATCTTATTTGGAGGGTTGTAAAAATCAACTCTTACATAAGGGAATGGTGCGCTTAACTCTTTTGCAAGTGCTTTCATCTCTTCAAATTGTTCAGGGCGTGGTAGTACATGATTGGATTTTGTATACTTATTATAAGTAAAATCTACTCTGTTCCATTCTATATCATAAAAGTCTACATAATGTACACCTTCAAAATCGTTGTTAATCTGCAAATATTTAGGCTCTCCATTAAAGCACATAAATTTATAATCAATTAGAGGGGAATGGTCAATTAATTCTTCAATAATGATTCTTGGCGGGATATCTTTATAATTCCATTCCCTTCCAAAAGCATATAAATTTAATTTTAACCATGAATTCATTATTTCTTTCCATTTATCCCAATCTAATTCACTTTTATCTCTGCATATAATATTCGAAGCACAGCCATGTGTTGTTTTGGCAACAAAGCGGTTTGGTAATGCGTCAAAATCAATATCGTTTGCATTTTCATAAACACCAATTATATCATTTAGTAAATGCTTATATCCAAGTTTGGTTAAATATTCATGGACTTCATACTTATCAGTACAAATAGGCATCTTTTCGTTTCTGTAAAATAACTTAAGCCATTGTAATTTTTCGGTATAGGTTTTTGGGTTTTTTAAATTAATTTCTCGCCCGAATCTTTTTTTGTAAGTCGATTTGATATAAGCCTCATCACTAAATCTTAGCAATACTATGTTTTCTAAGATAGCTCTAACTCTAGCATATAAAAGAGTTCCATATTTTGATTTAGATGCTTTTTGTTTTATTAGTTCATTAAAATTAGACATATGCGCTTTATGGTTTGTTATTGTTTGGTTGGTTTTCTAAAAGGTTTAAATTTCTTTTTAAGGCAATTTCTTTTTCTCCAAGTTTTTTATGTGTTCAGAAATAGCATTACCGATATAGAGCTCTAGCTCGTTGACAATTTTATGCTTTTCCCAAATACCATTTTTTAATTCAAAATAGTAATCAGGATCTCCGCCCAGTAAAGAAAAATGTATGGGTTGGTATTCTAATAAGTGTAAATCGCCATCTTTTTCAGAAATATCAAATGATGCATTCGGACATTTGAGTTTTTTTTTGCATTTGAATGCAAAGTCCAAAACATTTTCTGGTGGATCTTCCTCCATTTCATAAAGTTTACTTCCTGAGGCTCTAAAGTCATTTTTTCTAACATACCGTTTTCCACCAATACATAAATTACCAAGAACCAAGATTTTCCAATCGTGGGTCAGGTCAGGTATGAAATCTTGAATAATAACCTTGCCAAACTTTTTCGGGTAATGTTTTTTATTCTTTAGTCTTCTGTATAGGTAATACAAACTATCAATATCATATTTAAAATTGCTTTCTAGCAGATCCAGTAGTACTTTTTTTCCTTCATCTATATTTTGAACAAGCTTTACATTTCTACTACGAAACCCAGTAGATTTCTTTATGACTTTGGGGAATGATACTTTTTTTAGAATTTCAACACCTTCTTCATAAGTGCCAACTGGTATTCCATAAGGGCTTTTAATATCAAGCCTTACTTTTTCAAGTTCTTGGAAATTTTTGTTTTCATGTGCCATGAAATGCCTGAGTTCGGGAATTAAAACACCACCTCTTAATGTGATTTGGATAAGAATATCTTGTATAAAGCTTTTATAGATTGGATATTGACTGCTTGCATAATAAAAATAAACACCCTTTATATTTTCATTTTTATGCAAGGAAGCAATGAATGTATTAATAGTCATTTCTTGAGTAACAAAATCATTAGCTTCTAATGCTTCTGAAATAATATCTAATTTCAAACCTTCAACCTCATTATTCCTTTGGGGAATGAGGTTTTTATAATTGGTAAGAAAAATTATTTTTTTCATTTGATTATAGGGGACTTAATGATTTTCTATTTTTCTGTATAAGAATGTTAGGTTAGAGGCAAGTTCTTTAACCTTTAATCTTAAAATACTTAAAGTTATGTAATAATATCTCAAAATCACATTTGGACAGTAGGTTTTTAAAAAAAGCTTGTTCTCAAATAAAAGCTGTTTAAAAATGCCTTTTGAATTTGAGATTCCACCATCGCACATAACTAATAATGGTTGGTTTATGAATTTAAAAGTATAATTTGATTTATAGATTCTAAAGATAAATTCAGCATCAGAAGCAATTTTATAGTCTAGATTAAATAACCCTATATTGTCATATATAACTTTAGGAACAAAGGTTGCTGGATGCCTAACACCATTTTTGTATTGCTTAATTTTTTTTCTAAACCTTTGTTCACTGGTTCTTAATAATTGATCACTATCTTCACTTTTAAAGATAAGTTCTCCGGTTATAACTGTTTTTTTATCGGTATCTTGGTTGGCTTCATGAACAGTTGATAATGTGTTCTCATAATAATAATCATCAGAATTCAATAAGCCTATTATTTCTCCTTTTGCCAAAGCAATACCTTTATTCATGGCATCATAGATTCCTTTGTCGGGTTCTGATATATGTGTAATACCACCTTTAAATTTGTTTTTATATTGATTTATAATAGCGTTGGTTTTATCGGTCGAACCACCATCAATAATAATGTATTCAAAATTCTTGTGTGATTGATTTAAAACTGATTTTATGGTTCGCTCAATTGTTTTTTCACTATTGTAAGAAACTGTTATTATAGAGAAATCTAGGGTCATGTTAATCTGTTTTTATCCAATAAAAAGTTATTATAAAAAAGATAAAGTCAAAATTGCCAATGAAAATATCACTGTCAAAAAAAGCTCGTATCGTTAAAAGTATGAGAAGCCAAAATATATAATATTGCTTTGTTTTTAGATATTTAAATATTGAAAGAAAAAATAAGGTTATAAAAGCAAAGCTTCCTATACCAACTCGAGAATGAAATTTAATGAACGAATTATGTGGATTGCCACCAAATTGATCGTACATACGAAGTTCGGTAACATCAACACCCGTAAAAATATTTATAAAATTAATACTTTCTATGTAAATACGCCAAAGTTCCCAACGTGGAGTGTCAAGTCCTTCGCCTAAATTCGTTTCTGTACTAAGCAATGAACCATATTTAAGCCATAGGTAATAACACAATCCTAAAAACAAAAATATAGCAACTATACGTGCTTTATGGTTACTCTTGAATTTATAAAACAAAACGACCAACAGCAATATAAAGGTTACTATTAAACTTGTTCTTCCAAATAAAAAGAAGGCAAGCACAACGCCTATAAGTGGTGGCAATATGGGAAAACGGTTATACGTTACTTTTAAATGAAACAGTAAAAATATGGTATAAAATACGACTGCAAATCCAGCATGGTTTCTGCTTAAACCTTCATATAGTAAATTGGGGTGGATTTCTAAAACAAATAATTTGTAGCTAATAAAGATTATAGTAATTAGGTAAGATGCTATAATCCATATAGTTGTTTTTTTATTATCTATTTGAAAATAAATAAATGACAAGAACAAATTCCCTAAAAGGGTTACTGAGCCTCCAAAATTATTTTGAGTAAAGAAAAGATTAATTAATGAGGTTATGAGTAAGAAGAGAATGAAAAAGATAGCTTCAGAAAGATAATTTTTATTTTTCATTGAAAAATAAAACACAAAAGTCATTATGGATAATAAGGCACCAGCTAACATGAAACTCCTGGAATGGAGTATATCACTTAATGCCATAATAATAAAGATAAACCCTACAAAATGACTTATATATTTATTTTTACTTAGTGTTATTTCCATTAATAATTTAAAAGTTATACATCGTCTTCATTAGAAAATATTTTTTCGTAATCTACTCGTGGTATCATATCTAATGCGCCATGTGCTGATGCATTGAATAGCTTTGCTTTTTTTGATAAAACATTATTTTGAATCTCCTTAAATTGCTGAAAAGTTTTACCAAAATTTTTTAAACAGAATTCATTATCAATATTATTTTCAATTCTAAATTTGTTTAGCTTTTCCTGATCTTCTTCTGATTTATTATAAACATGCCCCCATTTATCATTAATGGTATTAAATTCGTAATGCTCTAAAAAACCAGTCATATCAACTCCTAGCAAATAAATTTCATCAAAACCCATATATAAGGCTATGTTAATTGCATATATAATAACATTTTGAAATGCGGGAGTATTTCGATGTAAAGTTGATGTCTTTTTAAGAGAAGACGTAAACATTTTATTATTAAATAGGTAATGGGATTTAAGAGATGGGAATAATTTAGTGAAAGTTGATTTTTTACGATATAAGGTAAAATAGATTAATTTACTGTTTAGTTCTAATGATTTTCTTATGGATTGCATTTTGTTTTTTTCATCTTCATTTTGAGGATTTTGATTGAAAAAAAAGTCAAGAAAATTTGGGTCAAAGAACAAATGAAAATTTGGATTCAATATTTTAAAGTAATCTGTCATCATCATATTATTTACAGTAAATACAGGTTCATTTGTTAATTTACTTAAATCATGATGTTTTAATGATGGACCGTTACCCACAATGAAACATCTTTTTCCCTTATGCACATTTTTTAATGTTTTGTTTCTAGACATTTCGATTCTTAAGTCTTTTCTTAAAAGCCATTTAATATAAAACTGAACATCTCGTTTATAGTTGTCAATGAAATTTACTACTGACATTGTTGCTGTTTCTCTTCGTCCAAACATTACTTTAAAAGTTAGATTTTATTATATGTTAATGAAGTTAGGGTTTAAAATAACCGTTTTAAAAATAGTTTTCAATTTTGATAGCACCCTAAAATTTATTATCAAAAAAAGTATTAACGGTAATATAAAATACTTATCTGGTACAGAAAAAAATATGAAACCTAAACTTACTATATATGGAATCAATAATCGTATTGGATAAATGTCTTTAGCAATAGATATAAAAGATGTATTTAGTTTTAGCATTTTTCGTCCCATCTTACCTAACATAAAAACATAAATAAAATAGCTTACCATGGTTGATATTACAACAAGTGTAAAAGGTACGTGTATTAATTGTATTAAAACTAATGCTACGGTTATATTTATAAGAAGTGCTGAAAAAGCAACTCGTCCTAATTTTTTCTCATAGCCTTTGGCTATTAATAAACCCGAATATCCAAAGGAGTTTGTATATAGTACAACAGATAGTGCTATTAACTTAAAAGCTTCAGAAGCGGTTTCGTATTGCGGAAATAGCAATAAAAACATAGGAAAAAATAGGATAGCTACATGTATAAGCAAATGCGATGTGGTTACATAAGCATCCCTTAACTTTTCTAACATGTCTGAGTTCTGACTATTACTAGATGTAGCGAAACGATTTAATAATTTAGGAAAAATTAAATATGAAAAAGCTTGAAGTAATAGCAAGATGACGTTTGCAAGCGAAAAAGCAAAGGTAAAATACCCAAATTCTTTCACGCTATAAAATCCACTTACAAGCGTACGCGTTGTAATAACAATAAAGAAAAATGAGGTGTTGTAAACAAATAGATGCCAACCCTTTATTTGAATACGTTTAAACAAGCGAAGGTTAAATATTGGTTTTATTTTAACAGGACTTTTAATTAAGTATAAAATAAATGAAGATAGAAAGGCTAAAAAATTAGCGCCAACGAGTGCCCAAAGTAATTCATCTTTCTTAAAGAAAATAATAGCAAATAAAATTAAAAGCGGGTAAATAGTCTGGCTAAAGGCAATTTCAAATAATCGACCATAAACTCTAAATATATGATTGAATAAGGTGTTAAAATAACCCAGAATACCAATTAAAACAACAACCGGAACATAGGTTGAAAACCCATATTTGTCTCCTAAATTAAGATTGAAAATGTGATTTGCTGTAAAGAATGCTATGGCAATAACAGAAAGTGACATTAACATGGTAATAGCAGTACCAATTACTTTTTGGGTATAAAACTCTTTGCCTTTATTAACAGAGATGATAGCCGTAACCGAATCTGAAATACCGAAACTTAAATGATTCATATATTGAGTAACAAGGGTAATAAAACCCCATACACCTAAATAATACGGTCCAAGATAAACGGCAATGAAAAGTGAATTAATAAAATGAATAAAATACGTGCCATAACGACTAAAAATAAATAAAACTACTTTATTTTTTAGTGCCGTTTTTATGATGTTTATAAATTTATCCATGTTTAGCTTATAGAATTAAAGCTCATGGGGTCACCTTTTTCCAAATCTTTTATGGCAGTTTTTCCTAGTACATCTTTATAAAATTTTGGATGTAGACCAAAACCAGGTCTAACACTTCTCACGTTTTTTTCAGTAATTAGCTCACCTTTTTTGATGTCTTCAACAACATATAAAGAACGCGAAAAATCTTTACCTTTTTTTTGCTTTTCAGTCAGGGTATAGTCAACAGTTCCAATAGCACTTTCTGCTTCTCTTACCGCTTTTACCATATCGGTAAATTCTGCTTCTGTCATTGAAAACGAAGCATCTGCACCACCAATAGTTCTATCTAAGATAAAATGCTTTTCTATAATCTTAGCGCCCATTGCTGTTGCTACAACTGGAACAGTATTTCCCATGGTATGGTCCGACAGTCCACTAATGACGTTATAACGTTCGGCTATATCTTTTACCATGGCCATATTGGCTTCTTCAATAGGAGCAGGGTAGCTAGATGTACATTTTAATAATGCCACATTGTTGTTTCCCATTCTTTTACAAGCATCGAGAGCTAATTCTATATCTTCTTGTTCTGCAATACCTGTAGAAATAATCACTGGTTTTCCTTTAGAAGCTACTAATTCAATTAATGGAATATCAGTTATTTCAAATGATGCTATTTTGTATGCTGGGACATTTAAAGTTTCTAGAAACTCTACTGATGTAGGGTCAAATGGCGATGAAAAACAAATTAGGCCTTCTTCCTTGGCAACGTCTATAATTTTTTTGTGCCATTCCCAAGGTAAATGTGTTGTTTTATATAAATCATGTAAATATTGACCATCCCATAATGTGCCTTGGTTGATTCTAAAATGTTCTTTTTTAGAATCCAAAGTAATGGTATCGGCTGTGAATGTTTGTAACTTAATACAATCAGCACCTGCTCTTTTAGCAGCTTTTACGGTTTCTATTGCAGTGTCTATACTACCATTATGATTGGCAGATAACTCGGCAATAATAAATACCGGTGAATTTTTATCAATTATATAATTTTCTATTTTCATAACGCTTTAATGTCTTATTTTATATACTCTTCAAACCCTTTATAGAATTTTCTGCCTGTAACATTTTTACGATTATCAGATAGCTCATGGCCTAATCGGTCTTGTATGGACCATATTAAATCCTCAAAACCAAATAAATGTCTATAGAGAACAGTGCTAGAAAATCTTGGGTTTATTTCGAAAACCTTTGGTAAGTTATCTGTTATTCTTAGTTGTACATTTATACTTCCTACTAAATCTATTTTAACAGCTAATTCTTCTAAAAGATTGGTTATATCTTCATTTTCGATGACTTCGCCATAACCACTATAACCTCCTGTAAGTTCTCTTTTAAAAATTTGAGACCGTATTTCTCCTTTACTGCTTCTGTACAAGCCACAGGTGAACTCACCGCTTTTATCGGTTATAAATTCTTGAACGACATAGCTTTCAACATCATTTCTTGTATAAAATAAAAACTCATCCATAGTGTTGATTTTATGAATGTCTTTACTACCAGAACCTGTCTTAGATTTTAAAATAACAGGAAAGGTTTCTATGGTTTTTATATCTTTTGCTAAAAATGTTTGTGGAAAAGGTAAGTTTTGACTTTTTAGGAATTCTGCTGTTCTAAATTTATCAAAACCAATTTCTAATGCTAATGACGAGGCTGTTATCATCTTTGCTCTGCCAATAGTATCTAAAACATTTTTATTGGAAAAAAACCGAAGTTCTGGTTCAGCAATAGGTATTATAATATCAATTTCATGCTTTTCTATGTAGGCTTCAAGTCTTTCTAAATACTCTGGATGCGTAAACGGTAGTCCTACAGAAAAATTTGGATAAATGAACTGGGCAGCATTTTTTTCTGAAATATCAATCCCGAATAGGTTTTTTGTGTAAGTGGATTTTAATAATATTTTTCCAATGCTTTGTCCTATATCACCACCGCAACCTGTAACTAATATATTTAATGCTTTATTCATAGCTTATTAATTTCTTCTTAAAACTTTTGTTAAGTATTCAATATCAGAATCTTTTTCAGAGATTTCGTTTATTAGGTTTTCAATACTATAATCTGTTGATAATAATTGAAAACATCCGTTTTCTGTATTAATAATACACCAAGAGGCTTTTCCACCAGTTTGTCTTGATTGCCCAACAGAACCAGGATTGATCAAAACACTATGTGTGTTTTTAATTGCAAAAGCATAATGTGAATGCCCTATTAATACAAAATCGTGTTCTTTTGAGTCGCACTTATGTATTGTATCTTTCGTGCAATCAGGATATATATAATAATCATTGGACCAAGGACTTCCATGACTCATTAATAACGAGATGTTATCAAATTGAACTGATTTTGTTTCTGGTAAACCCTTTAAATACTCAAGTTGTTTTTTTGTTAACTTATTTATAGCATCTTGATGACCACTACCATATTTCAGTCTAATAGATTCACCTATTGATGGTGTGTTAATTAAATCTTCAAGTATTTTTTCATGGTTTCCTTTAATGATATCAAAAGACCATTCTGAAAGCGCTTCCAATATTTTTTCTGGATGATAATAATAGCCAACAATATCTCCAAGAATCAATAGATGCTCTACGTTTTCGGTCTTAGCCTTTTTTAAGACTTCGACCAGCGCATCATAATTGCCATGGATATCTGAAATAACAGCTATTTTCATAAAACAGTATTTAATATTTCTGAAGCAACATGCTTTGGTGATTTTAATTTACCTTCTTCTTGCAAATCTTTAAAATTTGAAACATCAGGGAAATCACTATTTCTAATGCTTTTTTGCATATTAGTATCCATAACGCCCGGATCTATATTAAAAAAGCGGTGCTGTTTATATTCGCTTTCTGCGACTTCATAAAACATTTTTATAAATGCTTTTGATGAACAATAAAGTGACCAATTACTGATAGCTCGATTGGCTGCGCCCGAACTTATATTGATGAATGTTAATTTGTTTTCGTTAAAGTTACGAAGCAAATACTTAGTAAGCTGAATCGTTGATTTTATATTTACTGAAATTGTTTTTTCTATCGCATAATCATCTAGGTTTTCAATTATGTCGATTGGCTCAATGATACTGGCATTATTTATAAAACATACAGTTTCGTTAGTGATTAGGGCTTTTAAAACAGCAATTTTTTCATCAATATTATGAGACAGGTCAGCTTTTAAAAAATAAAAGTTGTCAGAACTGTATGTTTTCTGTTCTTCACTTAAACTTCTAGATATAGATATCACAAAGTTGTTATTGTCCTTAATTAAAACATCAACAAACCCTTGTCCTAAACCTCTATTGGCTCCTGTGATAATAAATACTTTCTTCATGATTTAAAGGGCATCAGGTTTATTAAACTTACTGTGAATTATAACATCTTTGTATGCGCCATTAAAAAAACAATGTTTCTTTAATCTAGCCTCTTTAACAAACCCAGAGTTTTCAATAATCTCATATATATGTGGCCTTAGGTCAAATGCATATGTAAAAAGTTTGTACAAGTTCAATTCTTTAAATGCTACTTGATCTATTAGCTGTAAAAAGATAGTCCAATGTTTAGCAAAATACTCTTTTTCTAGTTCGGTATTCATAATAAAAGAGATTTCTGCATTTTTATCTATCCAATTTATATGAACCAATCCTCCATAACCTATACAAATATCATTTTCCATATATGAAAATAATATTTGATTAGGTTGTTCTTGATTAAAAAGCTTATCTACAACATTACTAAAATAATGATCTTGATCCTCTTCTGTAAGTGGTCTATTTTGCCTTAAATGAAAAACTTGTTCATTTCTCCATTTTAATATAGCCATTCGGTCTTCATAGCGAATAGGAACAATAGCAAAATTTTCATTTATGTATTTTTGTTTATTTAATACCTTGTATGAGTTCATATTTTAATTCTGCTAATTTCCAATCAATATGGGTGTCAATATCTTGTCCCTCCATTTCGCTAATTACAATACTCCCAGTATTATCTGTTAAGATAGCTTTCTTTTTTAAACATTCTATTGTGTTCATCCAATAAAACTGTCCAGCGTCTTGAAAACTTTGCTCTAGATCTTGAGACCTTGTTAAACTAAATTCAGGATTAAAAAAATCTACTTTATTATTTTCTAACCTTTTTAAAGCTCTTTGAATAGGAAACCCAAAAGGCATTAATGGCAATACACTATCAAAATTATATTGTTGAAGCAATTGGAAGGATTCAATTAATCTGTTTGCGGTTACAAAAGGTGCACAAGCATAAAGACAACAAGTAAAATCAAATGTTTTGTTTAATGATTTGTATTTTGAAACAACTTCCTCTACAACATCAAAAGTAGTGGCATAATCATTAGAGTTTTTAGCACTTCTTAAAAATGGTACGTTTGCGCCATTTTTTATTGCCGTTTCTGCAATCTCTTCATCATCTGTAGAAACCATTATTTCATCAAATAAATTTGATGCTATAGCCGCTTCAATAGAGTATGCTATTATCGGTCTCCCTAAAAAATTCTTGATGTTTTTCCGAGGAATTCGTTTGCTACCTCCTCTAGCTGGAATAATTAGCAGATTTGACATGGTTTTAGCTTCTTTTTTTTATTATTAAATTTGGAGAGCTACCAAATACTAATGAATTATCAGGGATATCATGATCTTTAATACAAGTACCAGCTCCTAAAATTACATTGTTGCCAATTTTTGAATTTCCTAATATCATTGAATTGGCTGATAATGTTACATGTTCTCCTATTACGGGAAATATATTGTTGTTGTTTCCTATTGTACAATTTTGTGTGAATGAAAAATAGTTTCCAAATTTTGCCCGTCCTATTACGGTACCAACAGGATGATCTAACATAAAAATTTCTGGCAATTCTACTTCATAAAACAAATCGCAGGAATTCATCACTTTATTTAAATAGTAAACCTTGTCGGCTAATCTTCTATTGTTTTTGTCTTTTTTGAAAATAGTATTTGAAAAATAATATAAAAAAATAGTGTACTGTCCTGAGTGGTAAGGATTAAAATAAGCCTTTCCGTCTTTTGAATAGTACTTGTTTTTGCTTTTTGAAAAACAAACATTGCAACGCTGAAATACATCATCACTTAACGAATTAATAACATCTATCTCATTGGAAGTAATACTAAAAAAAGATGTTAACTGACGTACCATCTCTTTTATTATATCATTTTTAGGTATTTCAAATATCATTTATAAAAAGTATTTATTTCTTCTATTACATAAGCTTGCTCTTCATCAGTTAATGTGGGATACATCGGTAAACTTATGCAGTGCTTATAATAATTTTCTGAAGCTGGCATATCGCCTTCTTTCCACCCAAATTGCTTGTAATAAGGCATTAAATGACAAGGTATGTAATGTATTTGTGCATATATACTTTTGCTACGTAAATAATTATATAAGCCTAATCTATCTTCAACTTCTATAATATATAAATGATAGGCATGACCTTCAATGGATTTAGATTGTCCTTTAATAAACGATTTGTTAGTAAACGCTTTAAAGTAATTTGAAGCAATTTCTCGTCTTCTTTCTACACCTTTTTGTGCTCTAGCAAGTTGACTTAGACCTAAAGCTGCTTGAAAATCTGTTAGTCTATAATTGAACCCTAGGGTTTGCATTTCCATATACCAACCTGGATAAGTTTCGTTACCACCAGCCAATTCTATTGAATTTGTATATAGGTCATTATTCTTAAGAATGCCATGTGTACGTAACTGAAGTAGTTTTTGATACAGCGCTTCATCATTAGTTGTAATCATGCCACCTTCACCTGATGCAATATGTTTAACAGGATGAAATGAAAATATAGCTAGATTTGCAAACTGTCCATTACCACAAGATTGTATATTGTTATTGGCATCTTGAAATGACCCGCCCGGAGCGTGACATGCATCTTCGATAATCCATAGACCAAACTCATCTGCTAGTTTTCTAAAAGCTTCTAAATCGTTTGCTCTACCAGCAAAATCAACAGGAATAACACCTTTGTAAGTGCCTTTAGGGGCGCTTTCTAATAAAGCTCTAACCTTATTAATGTCAAGTAAATAGGTGTTAGGGTCAATATCAGAAAACACGACTTCTCCACCGCAATAGCGAATACAATTTGCAGACGCAGCAAAAGTAATGGGTGTGGTTATAACTTTGTCGCCGTCTTTTACACCTAAAGCTAGGGTACATAAATGAAGTGCTCCTGTTCCATTAGAAACTGCTACAGCATATTTACTACCTACATAGTTAGCAAATGCTTCTTCAAATTCAGCTATTTTTGGACCTTGAGTTAAATAATCTGATTGTAGTGTTTCAATAACTGTTTGAATATCTTCTTCAGTAATATGCTGTCGTCCATAAGGTATTGCTTTCATTCTTATACTTTAAAATCAGAATCTACGTGCTCTTTAATTAAGGTGCGAAGCGATTCTACGGTTTCCCATTCTGTATTTGTTCCAGAATTATAGGCAAATCCATCAGGAACCAATTTAGCTTTAAAGTTAGAAATAAAATCGTTAGTATCCCATATTGGTGTTTGTGGAATGATAACAAAGTATTTACCAAGGTCGTAGGTAAAGAAAGAATCTGAAGCAGTAATCATTTCTTCATGAATTTTTTCTCCAGGTCTAATTCCAATAACCTTATGCTCGCAATTAGGCCCTATGGCTTGTGCTACATCAGTAATTTTGTATGATGGTATTTTTGGAATGAATATTTCACCTCCCCATGCAGATTTCATAGCATGGATAACCATATCAACACCACCTTGTAATGATATATTAAATCTTGTCATGGATTCTACAGTTATTGGTAAAATACCATCTGATCGCTTATTTAAGAAAAAAGGAATTACAGATCCATTAGACCCCATAACATTCCCGTATCTAACTACTGAAAATTTTATGTTGTGTTGTCCTCTTATATTATTAGCAGCCACAAATAATTTGTCGGACGTTAGTTTTGTTGCTCCATATAAGTTTATTGGTGCACAAGCCTTATCCGTAGATAATGCTACAACATTTTGAACTCCCGTTTGTAAAGCCGCTTGAATAACGTTTTCTGCACCACCAACATTGGTTTTAACACATTCATCTGGATTGTATTCCGCTATATGAACATGTTTCATAGCTGCTGCATGGATAACGTAATCAATGCCTTGAAAGGCTCTAGTAAGTCTTTCACGATCTCTTACATCTCCAATAAAGAAACGCATTGAAGGGTATTTGGAAACAGGATACTCCTGTGCCATTTGAAACTGTTTTTGCTCATCTCTTGAATAGATAACAAGACGTTTGACATTTGGCCATTTTTTTAAAATATCGGCGGTAAGTGCTTTTCCTAAAGAACCTGTTCCTCCAGTAATTAGTACTGATTTATTATTTAGCATATTGTATAATTAACTTTAATTTTTTTAATATTTGGGTATTAAAATTCTATGTAGTCTAAATTTTTATATAGTTGTTTTTTGTTCTATTTTTTAAATAGTACACTTACTAGAATAAAAATCGTATTGCAGATATTAGGTGTCTAAATCTATTGCATTGAATAACATTTTTACTTAATTGATGAAATACCCCTAATAACAATGTAAATGTAAAAAGGTAAAGTACAATCATTTGTATACTATTAAAAACAGTAGAAAGTGAAATAAAAATAACAGCCACGCCTAAATTTAAAAAGCATAAAAACAGACTAGCTTGAAAATGTGTTAACCCTGAGTTAATCATGACATGGTGTATATGATTGTTGTCTGGGCTAAAAGGACTTTTCTTTTGTAATAAGCGAACTCCAATAACTCTTAATGTGTCAAAAAGAGGAATAAAAAAGATGCCTGCAATTATGATTAGACTATTTTCTGGATTAAAAGAATGTGCTTGTAATAATGCGGGATCAGTTGCTAAAAATTTCAGAGATAAAAAACCAATACAAAATCCAATAATCAATGATCCAGTATCTCCCATGAATACCTTTTTGGTTGTCGATAAATTATATCTAAGATAGCCTAGAAGTATTCCAATTAAACACAAACAAAGTAAAAAGTAAAAATGAAGACTCATGCTATAAAAAATAAAACCATAGACAGTAAAAATGGCAATGCCCATACTTGAAGCTAAACCATCAATGCCGTCAATCATATTAAATGAATTAACAATAGTTAATATCATTAAAGTAATTAGAACATAAGATATCATAATTGGTATATTTCCAATTCCTAAAAAACCGTGTAAAGAATTCACTTGTAAACAATTACAAAATAGAATAAAGAAAATAGCTAATATTTCGCTACCTATTTTTGCTCTAGGGGTCGAAACTACTAAGTCATCTTTTAAACCGACTGCAAACATTAAACCTAGAGCCGCTACTAAATTCATTCCTATATCATTACTATCCCAAGTTTTAATTATATTTATTACAAAAAGTAATGTAAAAAAGAAAGCAACGCCGGCCATAGTTGGTGTTGCTGCTTTATGTGAACTTCTGTGATCTGGGCGATCTATTAAATCACGACTTTTAACAATCCAACTAATTTTAGGGATTAGAACGGTAACCAATAAGTAAGAGCTTACTATTGATATTAGGGCTACTAAAGATAAGTTTTGCATCATTTGTTTTTTAGTTTAAATGCTATCTAAAAGTTGTTACTTGATGTTGTAATACTAATTTTCAGACAGAGAGTTTATAATTAATAGTAATTTACAAACGCAATATATCTCATATAATCAGTTAATAAACCAAATACAACCGCTACAAAAAACATACAATTGAATATTTAAGCGGTTTTAGGTTAAACAGTTAGAATAGAAAGGTAAACTACAGTGGTGATATTCGTTCAACGGGTTTTTTTTTCAGTTCATAGTTTGATGAAAACATCATGTTGTGGCAATGTATAGGTGAAATGAAGTGGATGTAGTGAAAAATTGAAAATTAAAAAATGATATTTTAAGTAAATAACGCGAGTTTGCATATAAACAAGTGTTCTAAATGCTAAAATTTGCGCAATAAGTGTAGCATATTCAATGTAATCCAAAGTTAGGTATAGAATGATTATTGTTGTATGATTTAGTTTTGGAATTTAGGATTTTATGAAATCAGTTTGTAATCAGTCATTTTATCTAAACCAAGTCATTCTAAAACCTTTAATAAATCAGTGGTTTTTTTTGATTCATAATAACCTTAATGCGTAGTGTCCTAAAATTGCGCTTATTACTGTGTTTTACTTTTGGTTTAATAAGTAAGGTGCCGTAATTAATAGTAAAAATTGTTTAAAACGGATATATGTTTGCTTAAAAACTCCGATATTTGCTTTTACTCTAACAACCAAAAATAAAGATTATGGCAATGAATAAAAATACAGTTTTAGCTTGGGCAACAATTTTAATGATTATCATGGGAGTGGTACTTATTTTAATGGGCGCATATAGATATGATGATGTAGCGGGTTGGGGCTTTGCAACTGTAGGCATAGGTTTCTTTGCCATTGCATGGGTGTTTAATGCATTAAAAGGACGAGTATAATGAGTGACGATAAAAAAGTAATTTTCTCAATGTCTGGTTTAACAAAGACATTTCAAGGGGCAAACACTCCAGTTTTAAAGAATATTTATTTGAGTTTTTTCTACGGAGCAAAAATTGGGATTTTAGGACTTAATGGTTCAGGTAAATCTACATTACTTAAAATTATTGCAGGTGTAGACAAGAATTTTCAAGGTGATGTCACCTTCTTACAAGATTATTCGGTTGGTTATTTAGAGCAAGAGCCCAAACTGGATGATGATAAAACCGTAATAGAAGTGGTGCGCGAAGGCGCTGCTGAAACTGTTGCTATTCTCGATGAGTATAATAAGATTAATGATCAATTTGGTTTAGAAGAAGTTTATTCGGATGCCGATAAGATGGAGAAGTTAATGAATCGCCAAGCAGAACTCCAAGATCAAATTGATGCTGCAGGAGCTTGGGAGTTAGATACTAAATTAGAAATTGCCATGGATGCTCTAAGAACACCAGATGGTGATAAGAAAATAGGAGTGCTTTCAGGTGGTGAAAAACGCCGTGTAGCATTATGCCGTTTACTGTTACAAGAACCAGATGTGTTACTGTTAGATGAGCCTACCAATCATTTAGATGCCGAATCGGTACACTGGTTAGAACATCATTTAGCACAATATAAAGGAACGGTAATTGCTGTAACACATGATAGGTATTTTTTAGATAATGTTGCAGGTTGGATTTTAGAACTCGATAGAGGAGAAGGTATACCTTGGAAAGGGAATTATTCCTCATGGCTAGATCAAAAATCCAAACGCATGGCTCAAGAAAGTAAAACAGCATCAAAACGTCAAAAAACTTTAGAGCGTGAGTTGGAATGGGTGCGACAAGGTGCGAAAGGCCGTCAGACTAAGCAAAAGGCACGTTTAAAAAATTATGATAAGTTGATGAGTCAAGACCAAAAACAGCTTGATGAAAAACTTGAAATTTACATTCCAAATGGTCCGCGTTTAGGAACTAATGTTATTGAAGCTATAGGTGTTAGCAAAGGGTACGATGATAAATTATTGTATGACGATTTAAATTTCAATCTGCCACAAGCAGGAATAGTTGGAGTAATAGGTCCTAATGGTGCAGGTAAAACCACTATTTTTAGAATGATAATGGGAGAAGAAACTCCAGATAAAGGCGAGTTTAAAGTTGGAGACACAGCCAAAATAGCCTATGTGGATCAAAAGCACTCCAATATAGACCCAGAAAAAACCATTTGGCAAAATTTCAGCGATGAACAGGAACTGGTTTTAATGGGAGGTAAGCAAGTTAATTCTAGAGCTTATTTAAGTCGCTTTAATTTTTCTGGAAGTGAGCAAAATAAAAAGGTAAAATTACTTTCTGGAGGTGAACGTAACCGCTTGCATTTGGCAATGACACTTAAAGAAGAAGGCAATGTGTTGCTTTTAGATGAGCCTACAAATGATTTAGATGTGAATACATTACGAGCCTTGGAAGAAGGTCTAGAAAACTTTGCTGGATGTGCAGTGGTAATCTCGCATGATAGATGGTTTTTAGATAGAATATGTACACATATTTTAGCTTTTGAAGGGGATAGTCAAGTCTATTTCTTTGAAGGTAGTTTTTCAGATTATGAAGAAAATAAAAAGAAACGTCTTGGAGGTGATTTAATGCCAAAACGAATAAAGTATAAAAAACTAGTAAGGTAAATTATTAAGAGCGCTCACTAAAAAGTGAGCGTTTTTTAATTGCCACCATACATATGACCATCAGTAAAATCCTTATAGTCTTCATCTTCATCAGATATAGACGTGTTCATCTGTTCTAATTTTTCATTTTCTTTTTTCAGCTTATAAGATTTTCTAACACCTAATATTAGTATAATTCCAAAAAATATAACCACTATAGTTAAAACGGTTACAATTTGAGATTGGTTAATTAAAGGAATAGTTAAAATCATAGAATTAAGTTGATTAAGCATCATTTAAATAGCACGTTTGGGTTAAAAGCTAACCAAATATACTACAATTTTATTTATTTGGCAACGATAAGAAGCCATAGTATACTCTGTTTATGATGGATAATCTAAAATAGAATTTAAAGAATCAATGTAACATTTTAATAATTTCTGATACCAATAAATTAAGTAATATAAATTGAAAAATTCATATTTTTTAACGAAATTGCTTGTCCGTAAAATTGTTCAACCTAAAATATTAAATGCACTATGTCTGATGATTTTGATTTATTAGAGACTAATTCAAATGAAAAAACTGAAAAAGTAGATGTCAATTGGGGAAAAGCCATTGATACTATGAAATCTAAATTATCACAAGAAGATGATCCAGAAGTACGTCAAAAAATATTAAATGCGACTTTAGATGACGTGGTACATATGGCAGAAAAAGATAGAACCTCACTTTTGGATGCCATTAAGGATTTAACCGATTATCAAGATGAAGTAGGGATTATGTTCGAGAAATTTTCGTCACTTAATGCCACAGAACAAAAAGTAATTGATGATGCTCAAAAAGCTTTAGAACGTGCCAGAATTGAGTTGGAAGATGCGAATAACAAGCCAGACACCTGGTGGAATAACCTTTGGGGACGTAAAAGTAAAATTAAAAAAGAGCAGGAAGAGTTTAAAGCAGCTGAAAAAGTTAGAGCAGGAGCCGATAACAAAGCAAAGGCTATGTTTCAAGAACGTATAGAAAGTGCCGATGTACAAACCTTATTAAGTGAATTATCTTATAAATCACAAGCAGCAGTTACACGTTTAAAAAATCGTGAAGTAGAAATTAAAGAAGTTGAAGAAAAGCTAAAGGATGCCATAGTAGAAGCTTCTAAGAACCACACAAAAGCATTAGAAAAAAAGAAAGAAGTAGAAGCAAAGCTTGAAGAACAATATGCTTTATTAAAACAAGCACGACAAGAGCTTGAAGACATTGCTGATAAACAATCTACCGAATATTCTGAAGCTATAGGCAAAATGACAGCTTTAGAGCAGAAAGTAGAAGAACTGGAAGGCCTAAAAAATGCATATACTACATTAGCGGCAAGTAAAGATAGCTTTGTGCACAAGCACAATCTAACCATAAAAGTACTAACCTCTTTACGTAGTAATTTACAAACCCATCGCGCTAAATTAAAATCTGATACCGAAGAGCGACTTAAATATTACGATGGTTACGTCGTAGCGTTGAAAGCTAGAACAGACCAAGAGTTTGCTGCTATTTTAGAGCATTTGGGCGTAAAAACAGACGAGCATATTGGTCAAACCTTAGCATCTATGCATACTGCAAGTGCCAAGGCGCGTCAAGATATGATGGATAATATTCCAGTACACGAAAAAGTAATGCAAGGGGTTTATAGTAGTTATGCAGAGGCTTTACAGGAAATTCGTGCTAAAGATGGCGAGATTCAAAAGAATTTTGCAGAACGCTACGGCATCGATATGAAAGAAATTTTTGAAGATTATTATAAAGCTGATGACAATGCTCCCTCAGGAGATGATGAAGAACCAACAGGGAAACCAAAGCCAGAAGCTGGAGAAGACGATTTACTGTCTTAAATAAAAAGAGCCTTACTCCGATAAAAATTGGGATAAGACGTTCACTACTTGCTTTCTTCAGAAATCTCAAATAGACCTTAACCCTTAGCGTGCTACTCAATAATCTTTAAGATTTGAGTAAGAACTTTTTAATTGTTCACTTTTAATTAAAAAAATGTCCATAAACCACATTGTTACACCATTAGATTCCGCCATCCTCGATTCCAAAGAGCATTACGTATTCTATCATAAAATGGTAGACTTTGCTTTTAAAGAATTGATTGTGGCTGTTCAAAGGCAAGAACTTTGTAACAATCAAGAAATCAAACTATTCAAACAATATTTCGATTTGTTATTGTACTCTATTGAAGCTATGCGTATTAAGTATATGTACGATGATGAGGATAATATGAAAGTGGACTTAACAGATTCTGGATTTCCAAATTATTTGGAGTTTAGATACCTGTTTAACGATTTAGAATTACGTGACGAATATTTAGGAAAATTAATACCAATAGAAACTCTAAAAGAAGAATTTATTGAAACCCTGATGCGCAAAAAGGAGCCCATAAAAAAAACAAAATTGTTTCAGGCAGCATCAATAGTATATTACACTTCGGTAAATAAACAATATATATTTAATCGGTTTGTACAAGGTAAAATTTTAAATGCCCCAAAAGAAATAGATACAAAATATATGATTAGTTGGAGTTTTTTTGATATTTCCCACAACCGACCATTCATTTGTTTCATGTATTTTGATTATAACGGAACGGATGCTAGAGATGCAAAAGACGAGATTTACGAGGTATTAAAAGTAACTTCGGATAGAGATATGGCTTTAGATACTATGGCATACACCATAGATAGAAGATTGCCAAAGGTTTTACCAAAACTTATAAAGCGTATCGATTTAGGCCCTATACATAATGTATTTGCAAAAGACGAAAACGAAGTTACACATGCTATTTTACAAGCTATTGGAAAGAAAGAAATACCTCTGGAATCTTATGCCGTATCATTAAAAATAGATGAAGTAAAATCAGGTGGCGAATTTAAAGAAGGTGGATTTTTTAGTAAACAAATCCTTCAAAAATGGGACGATGTTTTTAAACAAAAATATGTTTTTGCACCACATCGTATCATTCAACTATTATACAATAAAACACCAGATATTATGAATAAGCTCGCCAAAGCACCAATTGAGATATCTGGATTAAAAATAGATTTAAAAAATTAATTAATAACAAACACCAATGAAGTCCGAAATTAAGCTAAGGGAATTAGTTTTAGAAGATAAAATAGCTATTACAAATATGCTTAACAATAAAAATATATGGAATAATTTGCGTGATTATATACCATACCCTTATAAAAACAATGATGCCAAAGTATTTATTACATCTGCCAAAACTAAAACACCAGTTGAAAATTTTGGTATAGAGTACAATGGAGAATTATGTGGAATAGTAAGTGTAGAACCCCAAAATGATGTATACAGATTAAATGGAGAAATTGGCTATTGGATTGGCGAACAATATTGGGGACAAGGAATAGGAACTAAAGCAATTGAGTTAATGACAGATTATGCCTTTAATATTTTAAAGCTTAAAAGAATTTATGCAGGCGTATTTGGTTTCAATACAGCATCAATGGCTGTTCTTGAGAAGAATGGGTATAAGAAAGAGGCCATATTGAAAAGCAAAATTATAAAAAACGAAACTATTTTTGATGAGCATTTATATGCTAAACTAATGACAGAAGACAAATAATAAATGGAACATAACTCAACATTCCCAATAAAACTTACAGAACTTGATATGCTTCGAGATGAAGCATCATCATACTTAAAAAGTATACAGTGGGAGCAAGGTTCACGAGCAAAGAATAAAGATAAGAATGGTAAAGACGAGTCCATCTTACTATATTTATCAAGAGCTAATAACGGAACAAATACAACTAAAATCACATCAGTTTCAAAAACCATTTTAGCTTTAAAAAAGCGTTTGTTACCTGATTCTGTAGCCATTCCTATAAATTTAAATCAAACACTTTATGCCGTTCAAGAAGGCATTACATTAGGTATATGGATAAAAGATAGCTATTACGATGCTTCAGGCTTATCCAGTTTAAACGAAAACAAATCGGCGTTAGATAATAACGGAAAACGCGAGTTTGAAAGCAAAATGCATACTGCCACAGCATTTATGTTATTTGCTACAGCTTATAAAATCTTAAACGATTTAAAACCCCATGCATCAGATGATTTAAGCGTCATGAAGCAAAAGTTTGCTGGCATACCAGAAGTCTCTTTAATGTCGCCATTAAAAGGGATTTCGTGTAGTCTGTTTTATTTTGATAAGTATCTTGGACATCCAGATATTATAAAATCAGATAAAGATGTTATCGATTTTACAGCCGTATATTTTGAAGCTTTAATTGATGAAATTCAACTCAGAAAAAGTTCATTAGAATACACAGAAACTATTGAAGATAGAACTTATAAACTTGAAAATTCCGAATTTGCAGTTTCTGGTTGGAACAATGTATTTCAAGGCATAGCAAAGAGTGTAGAATTCAATAAAATTAAGTTTGAACAAATTGTTGGTAATCGTGATGCAAAACACTTTGCGAGACGTTTAACCGAACGTATGTTAAGTTATGATTTTACAGCAAAAAAGAATCCGTTTCAAGAATTAGGCGGTTTTATGCCCGTTTTTATGGGCTATGGAATCCCCGGAACAGGAAAAAGTATGTTAATCGCAGCTATAGCAACACGATTAAAGGAACATTGCAATACATTAGATATTCCATTTCTGTTTCATCCCATGCCAGATACGCTAATATCCACATTTCAAGGAGGATCCGCAGAAAAAATGGTGGAATGGATGAAACCTATGCAAGATCCAACAAAATTAATTTTTGCACCCATTGATGATGCCGAAAACAATTTACAAGAACGAACAGCTCAGGGCGTTTCAGCAGGCGTAAAAGAAGTAATAGGCGTATTTTTAAGATATACAGAAGGTGCTTATGCTGTAAATTATGGTAACAGTTCCATTGGTTTATTTACCAACCTTCCAGAAATGTTGGATAAAGCTGTGATATCGCGAGTGCAAGGACGTTTTAAAATTGATGGGGCACGAACGGAACACGATTTTTTAGATCAGGACCATTTATGGTGGCGTAAATTGGATGATACTATGCCAGGTTTTGTAAATATGCAAGGCCCTGAAAATTATAGCTATTTACAAGACCAAGGATTGGTTAAAAATATGGGAGCAATTTTTAAGGTTTCTGTTAAGCCAACAGAGGAGCGTGTAAACGAGATTTATAATAAGGTTGAAAACCAGTTTAAAACCAATCAACATTTGTTTTATGCTAATTTGTATAAAGACATGCAAAAGGCGTTTCCTTTTTTCTCATCGCGTGATGTTCGAAATATTCAATCAGCAGTATCCTTACGATTGACCGACTTTGATTTAGAAGAAGATTGGTTTGAAAATCCAGATATCTATTTTAAGCAAGACTACGATACAAAGTTTAATATGCTCCAAGAACTGATGCGAGCCAATATGAAAGGCTTAGATTTTTCAGAAATAAGAAGGCAAGAAGTGATACGCTATTTAGATAACTTGGCAACTATTGCAGATACCGATTTTAAGCGAAAAGTTGATGCTAGAGTGAATCAATTAAATATAGAAACAGAAGCGAGAAACTATTTTAATAAAGTAGATTAATGGATCATAAATTAAGAAATATAACCTATACGGCGTTGTCCCAAGAATGGGCAACACTTAATAGAATAGATTACGATTATAAATTTGAAAATGGTATTTGGAAACGCTTATCTCGCGAAAGTTATGATAGAGGCGATGGCACTTCCATTTTACTTTATAGCAAAGCAAAAAACACGGTTATTTTAACCAAGCAGTTTAGAATGCCAGCTTACGATAATAACAAAAGCGATGGTATGTCTATTGAAGTTTGTGCTGGAGGTGTTGATAAAAACGAACCTCCAGAAGTATGCATTATACGCGAAGTAGAAGAAGAGGTTGGTTACAAAATAGCTAGCGCAAAAAAGGTTATGGAATGTTATACCTCTCCAGGAGCAGTAACTGAAAAAATGTTTTTGTTCATAGCGGAATATACAGATGCCATGAAAATAAGTGAAGGTGGTGGTTTAGATAGTGAAGATGAGGAAATAGAAGTATTGGAAATCTCGTTTTCTAAAGCATTGGATATGATAGCTTGTTTTGAAATTATTGATGCTAAAACAATCTTGTTATTGCAGTATGCGCAGATTCATAAGTTGTTGGAATAAAAAAAATGGACAAACTAAAACAAGCCAATTTATATAGAAGTGAACTCATTCCCATAAGTGGAAAGCTAGTCGAGCGTTACAATAAATGCTTGGTAAAACTAGGCTTTACAAAAACGAAGTTAAAAACCTTCCACATAGATGGTATAGGTTGGAGCCCCGAAATTGCAAAAGAAAAAGAAGATAAGTATTACTTAAATAATGGAGAGGCAAATCCTCACGGTATTATCATTTCGCCTTTGCAAAAAGGGAAACCTGTGTATTTGGCATTTCATACGTTTGATAGAGACCTCATGAAGTTTGTTTTTAAAACACATGGAGAAAAGATTAAAGATATTACGCGCGATTCAGCAATATGTTTAGATTTCGACCAAGGTATTGATGCATTTTATGAACCCTTAGATGTTTTAAAATACAATACCGTTTCCATACATTTTCATCTTATAGATAATCTGGAAAAAACTCAAGAAGAACAGTTAGAACTTGTTAAAACGTTTAATAGAGATAATAATTTTATTGATGAAACACTACATCAAAAGCTATTAGATTCAGCAAAAAAGCATGGCGATTTACGTTTTCGTGATTTAGATTTACACGAACTACAATATACAACAGATTCATTCTACACACGATCTTTTGGAGGTGTATACATATTACGCGATTTTATAACGCCTATAGTCATTTTTGAAGATGAAACTTGGCATAAAGAGGCGATTAAGGACACCAATTATGAGGTTTTAATTTATCATATTCAACAAACAGAACTCATGGTTAAATTACGTGATCATGTGATTATTGAGTATGATTTAGAAAAAGTGATAAAAACAAAACGCTATGAACGTATCAAAAAGTTTGAAATGTCGCTTCATTTAAAAAAGACACAGCATCCAATAAAAGATATCTTAAACGACCCCATTTTATATAAAAGCTATTTAAATAAATTAGATATAAAGTCACGAAAAAAAGTGATGAGCGTTGAGCGGTATTTAGAAAAGTTAGAAACCAGCAATCAATACAAAATTGCAGATATAGTAGATTTAAAATTGTTTGAAGCCTTGCATCAACCACATTCATCATTAGATGCCAAGCACCAAGATTTAATATGGATGCTATTAGTTAACATATCTCAAAAAGATGTGTTGTATTGGTATTGGTATGATAAAGAAGCGTTTTACGATAGTTTTGAAAAATGGAATGATTCGCTCAAAGAATGGGCTATTGAAACCATTAGTAACAATATTTAAAAATTATAGACTAATTTTATATAGGATATTAAACTTGAAATTATGGGACTAGAATTAGTGATTTTTATTGCAGCTATATTATTCGGAATCTTTTTATACTGGAGAGAGTCTAATGGAAATGGCCTATATCGATTTTTAAATAAGGTGGTTAATAGTAAAGAATTACAAATGAATGCTGATAACCCAAAAGGTTTTGTTTTTAAACAAGCTTTTTTACCTAGGTTAATCTTTGTTGTTAGTTTAGTTTTAATTGCTGCTTTAATTGTAGAATTTTTAACACCGGTTTCCGTATTTGGAAGTTATAATGGGATTTCAGCCTTTTCTTCATTTGCTGTTGGAACCCTTATAGGGACTTATGTTGCTAATTTTGTGATTAAGTCTTCTAAAGTTATTGAAGAAAAAAGTGATTCTATAGAAGATGTAGTGTATGATACTATCGAAAAAGGAAAAGACTTTATTGAAGATTTAAAATCGAAAGATGAGCAAGAAGTTATTGAGGAAACCAAAGAAATACCAAAGGTAGAGCAGAAGAGCGCAAGAGAACGTTTAAAGGATAAAGGCTTAATGTAAATGTTATTCCTGCGAAGGCAGGAATCTATTTTGAAAAAGAAGTTAAATTAATAAGATTCCTGCCTTTGCAGGAATGACAAAAATCATGATTAAAAACTACTGGAATAAAGGAAAGAAACAAAAAACAATAACAGTAATTACTGTTTTGGTTCTGCTTATTGCGCTATTCGTTTTACGCGACGATTATCAACCAGCCTTGCTGTTTCTTAGAAAATTTGTTTTCATCATTCTACTAAGTGCTATTGTGTTATTTTTTGGATTGCGAAAATTTCGAAAATCAACAAGTACAGGTAGTCGATTAGGTATTTTAGCATTCCTCATTATTTTCTTTGGGGTGCTATATGCTTTAGGTTGGCATTTTAAAATGTATGATTATATGAAGACATACAATGTTTTTAATCATCTTAATCGGGTTGAAATTAATGAGTTGCCCCTTACCCAAAATGAACGAATCCAACCCCTTCGTAATGTGTTTTCAATGGCTAATGAAAGTGTAGGCGAAACTAAAGATGTCTCCCTACCGCATTTGGTTAGAATAGGCGATGAGAATAAATGGACAATGGCCATTCAACCCACTGAAAAGTATGTGTGGCAGGGTATGACTGATAATACCGAAGAAGTTTTTGCTGTATCGAGTACGACACCATTTCCTAGGTTTTCAAGTGAAAACAGAATTCCAGTAACCTTTTCAATAGGCGAATCGTTAAAGTTTAGTAGAAACACCTATAATGCTGTAGTGCAGCGTTTCAACTTTTTTCATTTGTTTATGATGGAACCAAGTGATACCTATTACATGAAAAATGATACAGGACAATGGGTAGAAGTGGTGAGTTTAATAAAATGGAAAGGCTTTTTATTTCCATATCCAACCTTTGGAGGCGTTATGGTTATTGAAAATGGAGCGCATGATTTTAACGATTATATAGAGCGTATTTTAATTGGAAAAGGGACATATATAAACCCTGAAAAAATGAAGGATTACCCTTTTTTAATTGGACAAAATACATTGGCCGAAAAAGTATCACGATTACAGGCAGAATCTTTAAAGTTTTTAGGCGGTTTTAGCGATCCATTACCTTGGAATATGGAAACGGCGGTAAAAATACCAAACTTGCCAGATGATCAAAACCAACAGCCTTTTGTAACAGATTTTGATTTCTCAGATACTAATACTGGCGCTTATAGTGGACTTTATCATTGGTTTGGTTTAGAACCCGTAGGCAATGAGCGCACTAGTTTAACCTATAGTGTGTTTATTCCAGCCGATGGTAGCAATACCTTTTATTATTATGATCATGCCTCAAAAAAGCAAGGTTACGCAGGGGTTTCAGCTATGCCGTTAAAAGTGATTGAATCACGTAAAGAATTTGATTGGTCGGTTAACAAACCGGTAGAATTTAGACCCTATATCAAAGATATAGCAGGACGAAAACGTTTGTTTTTCTTAGGCACTATTTCTGCTATTCGAGAAGGTTCTGATAATTTTGATGGCTCAGCAACTCCAGATTTGGCATTGATTGATAGTGAATATCGGGATGTGGTTTGGATAGATGTAAAACACCCCAGTCAATGGGACAAAACAGTTTATGACCAACTAAACGAAGCGTGGCGCTCTAGTGAAAAAATTGGGTATTATTTTGCTGAAGAAACAAAAAAAATTGATGCTGTTAAGCAATCTGTAGATTCTATTTTGGCAATCCCACAAGTTGATAAAAAAACTCAAGAAATTGAAAAATTACAAAGGCAGATTGATTCTTTGAAAGCAATTTAGTAATTAATGAGCAAACAAAAAGCCATTCAGAGTTTTTCCGAATGGCTTTATTAAATTGGGTATATTTTATTGCCTTGTGTAGGTATCTCTATATATTGTAGTTTCATTATTGAAAGTCTCTTCATATTCGAACACTAATGTGGTAGAGTTAAGAGTTTCAATTTCTTCAGTATCTTCTTCAAGATCATCACCTAATGTTAATGTGTTTCCAACAATAGTATACGTACCATCAAAATTATAAGAAGTACAAGGAGCATTGCCATTGTCATGTTCAACACCAGTATATGTTGTAGAAGCAAAAGTGATTGTATTTTGCAATTCGCATTCTGTTAATGTATCGGCAACTCCATTTTCTGAAGTAGCAGTCCATTTCCATGTTCCAATAATTAATTCTGCGAAATTTTCTGAAGAAGATGAGTCATCATCACTGCTACAAGAAAAGGTTAAACAAGTTGTAATAATTGTTAATAAGGTAAGCTTTAAATTTTTCATTTTGTTGATTTAAGTTCAAAACAAATTAAAGTTAATTACCATTTTTTAACAAATAAAAACTTACGTTTTAATTGAATGAGGTTAAGTTTTATCATTTAATTAAATTTTATTCTTTTTTGTAGCGTTTTTCTTAAATATTTGATTTATAATGTTAAAAATTATCAAGGATGGGTTAGGGATATAAAAATAGATTTATTCTAGAAACCTTAAGAAAAACTGCTTGAAAGAAAAAAAGCTTTTTTATAGAGGTATGGAGTCTATTATGCAATTAGCATTCGATAGATCATTCAAATTAGATGTTTTGATGTAATCAAATGACTAAAACACCAACTCCATTTTAATATCACTACGTTTATATGGTGTATCAGGTTCTAAAGGAAGCTCAATAAACCCATACTTTCTATAAATATAAATGGCGTTTTCTAGTTTTCTATTGGAGTATAGTATAAGTTTAGGTAATCCTATGGTATTTTTAGCAAAATCAATGCAATGCTGCATCAATTGTTGGCCTATTTTAAATCCTCTATGATTAGGAGACACCGCCATTTTTGTAAGCTCAAAAAGCCCTTCATCTCCAATAGGCATTAATGCTACAGTACCAACTATTTTATTATTTAAGAGGGCAAAGAATATATGTCCCCCTTTATTGATAATATATTTTTCTGGTTGGCTTAAAACCTCTTCGTCATACGCTTCAACATAAAAATAGGTTTGTAACCATTCAATATTTAAATCATAAAAGGTTTGGGCATATTTATTTTGGTAGGTAATAATTTCTATGTCTTGTGTAGTTGTATTATTCATTTTTATATGATGTATTATAGTATCACTAAAACTTGTAGTATTAAGTTTGTTTTCAAGCGTATTTAAATGTTCAATTAATGAACTTGAAGCTTCTAACGTATAATCTTTAATTACTAGATCAATACTTTTCCAAATTGGTTTTAAGGTATTCAACATTTGTTGTCCTTTTTTAGAAAGAAAAATTATTTTCTTCCGTTTATCTAAGTCATCGTTTTTGTAAACAATCAATCCTTTTAGATTTAACTTGTTTAAGGCCTGTGTAATTGCTGGTTGACTAAATTGTAAGGAACTTTGAATTTCAGAATTTGTAACCCCTTTTTTATTGGTTATAATTTTAAAAATAGGGAATAAGTAAGGGTCAAAATCTATATTAAAATAGTTGTATACCAATTGGGTTTCTCTCATCATATACTCGCTTACCCGTTTTAGTCTTGAGCCTAAACCTAACTCGCCATAACCGCGTAATGCATCCATAGTATTAGTATTTATATAAGTGCTTATGTAAATATATAATTTTATAAAGAATAGGCAAAAAATATTAAGCTTTAATATAATCTGTAATTAAATAGGTAATGAGTTTACCAACTTGATTAGCTGTTTTTTTAGTTGGCGAAGCTTCGCAAATATGTAAATAACAAGCATGATTATGTCTTGAAAAGTAATTGAGTAATTGTCGGGTTTTATTAACACTAAACCCGCTAGGTGTCATAGCACTGCTAGGAATATTTTCAATAGCATCACAGTCAATTTCTATACCAAAATTGCTTTCTGAAACATGTGCCAAAGCTCGTTTTAATTCGCTTTTAAATTTTAGTTCATTTCTAATTTCTAAAGCTTCAAATGTGTTGTATTCAATAGGTTTTAATTTATCGAGTGTTTTAAATATTTTATCAGATGTATAGTTTTCATGTAAACCAAAAATAAAATAATTGCCTAAAAACCCTTCTGTATAAGCGTATTTAAATCCATTACCACTATGACGCCCTTCTTCATTTCTAAAATCGGAATGTGCATCCAGATTAATAACATTAATAGATTTCCCTAAAGCTAAGCTAGAGCCTTTAATGTTTCCATAAGCATTGTTATGTCCGCCACCTATAATAATTGGTTTTTTTCCTGCCAATACAATTTGGTAAATAATATTTGCAACAGATGCATCTATATGATCAACAAGTTTTCTTGCTTTTAAAACATCTTTTTTTTTGGTTGAATTTAATTTTGAAACTTCTAATAGTTCGGATGAAAAATCTAAATGCCCTAAAATTAAGACTTTGTTAGCCTTTGTATAATCATTACTTTGGATGTTTAACAAAACTTTAAGGGTGGCGTTCCAGGCTTTTGAAGTTCCTGTTTTTCCATGGTTAGCAAAAACACCAACATCTTCGGGTAAACCTAAAACGACATGTGTAACATCCAAATTTTCAAGTTGTTCGTATATGTTAGAAATGCGGGTTAATATTTTAACATGTTGACCAAATTTGGATTCGCCAGAACGTTTGTTTAATAATTTATTGCGTGTCGTATTTTTAAATAAAACGAGGTTATCCATAACAGAGTAAATGAATTTTGAATATTAAAAGTACATCATTATTTGTTTGCAGCATTAAAAACAAGCAATTAAAATTAAAACAAGATTTAGATTAACCTTAACACATTAAAACAAGTAATTATGGAAAACAACAAAAGTAACACAGGGCTTAAAGTAGGATTGGGTATTGCACTGGTTTTATTCCTTGCAACTGGATTTTATACTATGAATTTATATAATAGTAGTAAAAAAGTTCAGAATGAATTAACTGAAGAGAAGCGATTAGTCATGAATGATTTGAACGCTATGGCAAAGCAATATGACGATGCTATTGGAGAGAATGATATTGCAAACGCTAATTTAGTTGAAGCTAGAGGGCGTATTCAAGGATTAATCGATTCTTTGAAAATTTCAGAAACGAATGTAAAAAGTTTGTGGCGATACAAAAGAAAATACCAGTCCTTACAAAAAGAAATGGACGTATTGTTAGCTCAAAATGATTCATTACGAGTTGAGAACTCATATTTAGCAACATCTTTAGATAGTACCCGTGTACGTTTAGAAGAGCGTACCATATTTACTGATTCTTTGTTAGTACAAAATAGTGCATTAGCTGAAGTTGTAGAAAATGCTGCTATTTTAAACACTGTTGGTTTAAAAGGTTTTGGCGTTATAGAAAGAACTTCTGGTAAATTAATACCAACTGAAAGAGCTAGTAGAACAGACAAAATTAGAGTTTGTTTTACGGTTGCTAAAAATGCTTTAGTTCAAGCTGGTGACGAAGAATTATATGTTCAAGTTATAGATCCTAAAAACAATACTTTAGGTTTAAATGAACAAGTTACTTTTGATGAAAAAACATTAAACTACAGTATAATTAGTAAGTTTAATTATGAAAACGCAAGTCTTAATGTTTGTGAGTTTGTAACATCTAAAGAAGCTAATTTTGAAAAAGGTCGTTACGTAGTAAACGTTTTTAACCAAAAAGACTTGGTATCTAGTTCTGAGTTTACTTTAAGATAATCCATAAAAAATCCCTAAAATTAAAACCTCAAACTTAAAAAGTTTGAGGTTTTTTTATGTCATAATTTTGCCCTTAATAATAACAGTTTCTATATGGTTTTCGCCAAATGCATAAGGTAAATAATTATAACTAGGAACAGTGTTGGTTATGATTATATTCGCTTTTTTTCCTTTACTGATACTGCCATAATCTTTTGAAATACCCATAGCATAAGCACCATTAATTGTGGATGCATTTATAGCTTCTTCAGGAGTCATTTTCATTTTAATGCAAGCCGTGCTTATCACAAAATTCATATTTCCGCTAGGTGTAGAACCTGGATTATAATCGGTTGCTAAAGCAAGTGCTAATCCAGCATCAATAAGTTCTCTAGCGGGTGTATATGGAATACTTAAAAAATAAGAACAGGAGGGAAGTGCTACAGGAATAGTATCACTTTCTTTTAGTGCCTCAATGTCCTGCGGGGCTAATTCTTCTAAATGATCTACAGATAAAGCTTTGTATTTTACACCTAGAGCAATGCCACCAAAAGCATTAAATTGGTTGACATGAAGTTTTGGAATCAATCCAAAAGTAAGGCCAGCAGAAAGAATAGCATCGGTATCTTCAATGGAAAAATAGCCTTTCTCACAAAACACATCGATAAAATCGGCTAAATTTTCATTAGCAATTTTTGGAAGCATTTCATTGATTATTAAGTCGGTATAATTCTTTTTGTTGTTTTTAAATTGTTCAGGAATGGCATGAGCTCCAAGAAATGTAGCCTTAACTTCTATAGGGAGCTCGTCTTTAATACGTTTTATAACGCGAAGCATTTTAAGTTCAGATTCTACTGTCAATCCATACCCAGACTTTATTTCAAGTGCACCTGTTCCAAGTTTTATAACGTTTATAACGCGCTTTATAGACTGGTTATACAAGTCTTCTTCAGAAGTGTTTTGGAGTGTTTTAGCAGAATTTAAAATACCACCACCACGGTTAGCAATTTCGGCATAACTTAATCCCTTAATTCGATCTACAAATTCTTGTTCTCTGTTGCCTGCATAAACGATATGTGTATGTGAATCGCACCATGTAGGTAACACGAGTTTCCCTTTGGCATCTATGGTTTTATCGGCAATAATTGCTATACAATCATCCATGCTGCCATAATCTTTAATATTATCATCTTCTATTAAAAGATAAGCGTTTTTAATTGTGGGTAAATGTTTCATGTCCTCGCCAGACACCTTTAAAACATTTGAAGCTCTGACTTGAAGAAGTTCCTTTATATTAATGATTAATATGGACATTAAAAGTTTGGATAAATGGATTAAAGCTATAAATTTAGGCACAAAAAATTAGAAACGATGCAAACTATAGGATTAATTGGTGGAATTACGCCACAGTCTACAATAATGTATTATGAAGTTTTGAATCGGTTGGCAAGTGAGCGTTTTGGAGAAAACCACTCGTGCAAGGTGATTATAAACTCTGTTAATTTTGCTGAAATTGCCAACCTACAAAAAGAAAACAGATGGGATAAATTAAATGATATTATGGCCAACGCAGCAAAAAGCCTAGAACTTGCAGGAGCAAAATGTATTTTAATTTGTGCAAATACAATGCATTTGACTATAGAGGCCGTTAAAAAAGTTGTAACTATTCCTGTAATTCATATAGCAGAGGCAACAGCACAACAAATTATAGAAAAGAATTTGAATACCGTAGCGCTTTTAGGGACTAAGTATACCATGGAGAAAGATTTTTTTATCAATGTTTTAAAATCGTTTGGTATAAAAACGATAGTTCCAAATCTTGATGATAGAAACGCCATTCATGAAATAATTTATACAGAGTTATCAAAAGGGGTATTAAAAGATGCATCTAAACAAGTTTATTTGCAAATTATAGAGAAATTAATAAATGAAGGCGCAGAAGGTGTTATTTTAGGATGTACTGAAATCCCACTATTAATAAAACAAATAGATGTTTTAGTTCCCGTTTTTGATACCACAACTATTCATGCGACTAAAGCGTTTATGGATGTGTTAAATAACTTTAAAGTATGAATCCTAACTTAGTTTTTTTAAACTCGTTTTTGGATGTTTCTGAAGAAACTTTCTCTAAACTCGCTAAAATATCTTCATATAAAAAATTAGAACCAGGTGTATTAATATCAAAACCAGGTGAAGTTCCTAATAAGATTTATATGTTGACTTCTGGAATGATGCGTGCTTATTTGAGTGATGAAAAGGGAAAAGAGTTTAATAAAAATTTTTTTATGCCATTTAGCTTTGTGGCTTCATTAACTGCATTGATACAAAAACAAGCTTCTACTTTAACTTATGAAACACTTACTGAATGCAAAGTTTATGAATTAAACTTTAATGATATTCAAGATTTATGTAAAAAAGATATAAGTATTAGTAACTTGTATAATAGAATATTAGAGCATGTTTTTATAAGATATGAAGAACGTCAATTGGAATTAATTTCTATGGATGCTACCAAACGTTATTTAAAATTGAGAAAGAAAATTCCTGATATTGATAAATTGATTCCGCAGTATCAAATAGCATCATATTTAAGTATTACGGCTGTTCAATTAAGTAGAATCAGAAAAAAAATCAAAGCACTTTAACAAATGTTAATTTTAAAAAGGTTAGTTCGTTATATATTTGACTCGATTTCCTTTTTTTTTACAATTTACAAAGGATTGATAGCTAACCAACCAAAAAGACAGGTATATACTACCTGTCTTTTTTTGATTTTCCTTTTAAAAATTTTATTTAAGACTACCAACCATATCTTCTGGTTTTACCCAAGTATCATAATCTTGAGCAGTTACATATCCTAAATTAATAGCTTCTTCTTTTAACGTCGTACCATTTTTATGTGCTGTATTAGCAATTTCTGCTGCTTTATAGTAACCAATTTTTGTATTTAAAGCCGTTACGAGCATTAAAGAATTGTTAAGCAATTTTTTAATGACGTCATGGTTTGGTTCAATACCAACAGCACAATTTTCTTCAAAGCTAACACAAGCATCACCAATCAATTGTGCAGATTGCAATACATTTGCTGCCATTACAGGTTTAAAAACATTTAATTCATAATGTCCTTGCATACCACCTACAGCTATTGCTACATCGTTACCCATAACTTGTGCACAAACCATGGTTAATGCTTCACATTGTGTTGGGTTTACTTTTCCGGGCATAATAGAACTTCCAGGTTCATTGGCTGGGATAATGATTTCGCCAATACCTGAACGTGGGCCAGAAGCCATCATTCTAACATCATTAGCAATTTTATTTAAAGACACGGCCAATTGTTTTAAAGCACCATGTGTTTCAACTAAGGCGTCATGGGCAGCTAGGGCCTCAAACTTATTTGGAGCAGTTACAAAGGGTAAACCGGTAAATTCTGCAATATATTCTGCAACGCGCTTGCTATAGCCTTTGGGTGTGTTTAGGCCAGTTCCTACAGCTGTTCCGCCTAAAGCTAATTCGCTTAAATGCGGTAAAGTGTTTTCTAAAGCGTTTATTCCATGGTTTAATTGCGCAACATAACCAGAAAGTTCTTGACCAAGTGTTAAAGGCGTAGCGTCCATTAAGTGTGTTCTACCTATTTTAACCACATGGTTAAAGGCTTCAGATTTTTTCTTTAAGGTATCTCGTAATTGTTTAACGCCAGGAATGGTCGTCTCTACTATTTTTTTATAAGCAGCAATGTGCATACCCGTTGGGAAGGTGTCGTTTGACGATTGCGATTTATTAACATCATCATTGGGTTGTATGGTTTTTTCGCCTTCACCAACAACGTGACCAGCTAACTGATGGGCTCTGTTGGCAACAACCTCATTAACATTCATATTACTTTGCGTGCCAGAACCCGTTTGCCAGATCACCAATGGGAATTGCTCGTCATGTTTACCAGTTAAAATCTCATCACATACTTGTGCGATTAAATCGCGTTTTTCAGTAGATAAAGCACCTAGTTCACAATTGGTATAAGCCGCAGCTTTTTTTAAGTATGCAAAACCATAAACGATTTCTAATGGCATAGATGCAGAAGGTCCGATTTTAAAGTTTTTTCTTGAACGTTCGGTTTGGGCTCCCCAAAGTTTATCGGCAGGTACTTTTACCTCACCCATGGTATCTTTTTCTATTCTGTAACTCATCTTGTTTATGGTTTAATTTTAAGCTACAAAGTTAATTCTTTTAGTATGTTTTCTATTATGATATATGTTAGTTTTTATAAGATTTTTTAACATATTGTAAACGTTGTTTATATCAAAATGAACTAACTTTATAGCTATATTCATGTAAATATTAATTTGCACTAAATACTTTTTATTAATTTAACTAAAAATAAAAATGGCAACAATACGATTAGGTGATGAAGCACCAAACTTTACAGCACAATCATCAGAAGGCAAAATCAATTTTCATGATTGGTTAGATGATAGTTGGGGAATTTTATTTTCGCATCCAGCAGATTACACCCCAGTTTGTACAACAGAATTAGGAACCGTAGCAAAATACAAAGCCGAATTTGATAAACGGAATGTTAAAGTAGTTGCATTAAGTGTTGATGGTGTTGAATCTCATCACGGATGGATTAAGGATATTAACGAAACCCAAAATACAACAGTTAATTTTCCAATTATTGCAGATGAAGATAGAAAGGTATCTGAACTTTATGATATGATTCATCCAAATGCGGATAGTAAATTGACTGTGCGCTCGGTATTTGTAATTGGTTCTGATAAAAAAGTAAAATTAATGATTACTTATCCAGCATCTACAGGTCGTAATTTTGATGAACTGTTGCGGGTTATTGATTCCTTACAATTAACAGCTTATCATAAAGTAGCAACACCTGCCAATTGGAATAATGGAGATGATTGTGTGGTTGTACCTGCAGTTGCAACAGCCGATATACCAAGTATTTTTCCTAAAGGTTATAAAGAAATAAAACCTTATTTGAGAATGACCCCACAACCTAATTTGGATTAGTGAAAAACTCTGTTAATAAATTTTAATTTGATATTGTATAAGACCCACCTTTGCATTATCTTTGCATAAGATTTTTTAAAAGACACTTACAATTATGTTTGATTTTGATCAATATTTAGGCTTTTTAGCATTCTTAACTATCTTAACAATAGGATTTTGGTTAATGATATTTTTATTAACTTTTGTAATTCCTTATTGGATTGGAGGTTCTTTAATTGAAAGATTAAAAGAAATGCGAGAAGAAAGAAAAGCTAAGCGTCAAGCTTAAAAACATATACCATATATAAAAAAGGAAGCTAATGTAATGTTAGCTTCCTTTTTTATTTAATAGCGTATTGTTACATTTCAATACCACCACCGTTGAAACCTCCTTGACGTTCTCGTTTTTTCTTTTGGTTAAACCTGTAAGTAAATGATAAGTTATAAGTGCGACCACCTCTAAACTGAATCTCCTGATCGGTTGTAAATGTATCTGTGGTGATATGGTTTCTAAAAATTCGGGTATTAAACACATCTCTAACATTAAAGGCTATTGATGCTTTTTCTTTAAATAAATCTTTACTAAAGGCGGTGTTTATAGAACCTCTTCCTTTTCTATCGTTTTGTGCATCTTTATTGGGACCTCTATAATTCATGTTTGTTTGCCAATCAATGTTATAGGGTAGCGTTAGCTTATTGGTTAATCGTGCAGACCATGTTAAATTATTTGAACCTAAATCTATACCTTCAAAACCGCCTGTTCTTTCTAGTTTGAATATATTAAAATCGGTGTTAATACGCCATTTTCTAGTTGGATTATAGTTTAGGTTAAATTCAAATCCATAGCGATTATCGGTTGCTAAATTTACTGGACCTCTTTCAACAACAGGAAAGTCTTCACCATCAATAGTAACGATTTCACCAGTTTCTCTGCTTACAAAGGCTATAACATTATCAGAATGTTGGTAATATATTGCAGAGCTTAAAGTAAATTTTCCAAATTTGTTTAAATAACCAAGTTCATATTTACTACTAAAAGTAGGGTCTAAATCTGGATTCCCTTGAAATACATTGGTTAAACTTGACCTAGATGGAAAAGGATTCATCATAAATCCTCTTGGTCGTTGCAATCTTCGGTTAAAACCAAACATGATGCTTTGGTCGTCACTTATTTCATAGTTTAAATTTACCGTAGGAAATAAACCTGTTAAATGTTTCTTTTTAAAATCACCACTTGTAGGTTGGTCTAGAGTGGTACTTGTATTTTCCATTCTTAGTCCAAGTAGATAAGAAACTTTATTGATTTTACTACCAAATTGGAAATAAGCAGCGGTTATATATTGTTTGAAATTAAGAATATTGGAAAGGTTTGTATTTAATTCAAATTCATTTGAAGTATCATTAAGCAATAAAACCTCAAAATCTGTAGTTGTATTGGTGAAATTGCCACGATAACCCATTTCAATTTGACTCATTTCTCCGATTGGTAAAACGTAATCAGACTGTAATAAAATATCTGTTTGATCTTGCAAAGTGCTAACAATATCTGTATCAATCCCATTGGAAATTATTGTCGAATTTTCATCTTGATCAGATTTTTCATATTGAAAATCGAAGCTAAACTTGTGGTTACTCTTTTTAAAATCTTTTGTGAAATTCACAGAATATTGAATCGTTTTAGCATCTTGTTTTTCTGGGTCTAATCGAATATTCTGACTAGTAAGTCCTGTCGTTTTATCTAGTTGAATAAAGTTGTTAACAGCGTTGTTTTCATTATCATTATCTCTGTATACAAGAGCAGTGGTAAGCGATGCGGTTTTATTTATGTACCATTCTAAACCTAAGTTTGTTGTAAATCCTTTTCTGACATCTGTCCAATCTCTTTTTTCATCTAAATCTGGGGTGTTAATATCAAAATACTTAACATCATTGTACCAATAGCCCAAAGTCTCTCTATAATTATAGGATGAGGTGTTAAAAAAATTAAGATCTCCCGTCCTATAATTTATGTTTCCAGAAATACCGGCGGCGTCTGGGTGACCAATATTTGCTGTTAGAGCCCCATTAAGCCCTTGTAATTTGCTTCTACGTAAAATAATATTTAAAATTCCGGCAGTTCCTTCTGCTTCATATCGTGCTGAGGGCGATGTTACAACTTCAACTTTTTCGATAGCATCTGCAGGCAATTGACGTAACGCATCTGTTGAGTTAAGCCCCACCAAGCCAGAGGGTTTTCCGTTAATAAGAATTCTAACATTATCGTTACCTCTTAGGGCAACATTGCCTTCTGCATCAACAGAAACTGATGGTACATTGTCCAGTACATCACTAACGGTACCGCCGCTAACCGTTAAGTCCTTACCAACATTATATATTTTTTTGTCAAGACGAATTTCAACCGTTGTACGTTCTGCAATAATTTCAACTTCATCTAATGATTCCGTATCTATTTCGAGTAAAAAGCGACCTAAATTTTCAGGTTTTAATATGTTTTTATCAGAAATTGTTATCGTTTTAAAAGAAATATATTCAATAGTAATATCATATATACCGGTTTGAACGGGCATACTAAAGTTCCCTTTGGCATCAGTTATTCCACCAGTAATAATTTTATTTTTACGTTTACTAAAAAAAGCAATAGTTGCGTATTCCAATGGCTGCTTGGTTTCTTGATCGATAACAAGTCCTGAAATGGTAACTTCTTTTTGTTCTGGTCTTTGAGCAAAACCAAATAGTATTGATAAGGAAAAAAGTATTAGAAGCAGAGAAGATTTACCCATTAAAAGTATTTTGGTAGTTAGACTACAAATTTAGGGTTTGGTTTATTCAGATAAGGTTAAAGTTCTGTTAATAGAATGACTTTTAGGTTTCTTATATGAATATAAAAGTGAGTTGTTAAATTTAATGGGTGTTTTTTTAATATGTATAGAAATTGTTTGTTTTAAGGTGATATTCTGCATTTTATCCTAAAAAAATGTTTAATGTGATTAATAATAGTAAGTTTACTTTAAAAGTCATATAATATGAAACTTAGTATTTTGATTGCTATGTATAATACTGAAAAATACATTGGTAATTGTCTGGAAAGTTTGATTAATCAAGATATTAAAGTCGAAGATTATGAAATTATAGTTATTAATGATGGGTCTACAGATAATAGTGTATCAGTAGTTGAATCTTATATTAAAAGAAATAAAAATATTGTATTATATAATCAAAGCAATATTGGTATAACTCAGACAAGTAATAAACTATTAAAATTAGCTAAAGGGAAATATCTTTATAAGATTGATAGTGATGATTATATAGCTCATAATACGCTAGGTACTCTTTTGAAAATTGCCGAAAAAAGCAACCTTGATGCCTTGGGTTTTAATTCTTGTAAGACAACACGTTTAGATTTGCATAAACTAGATACAGAAATAATTTCTGAAGATTTAAAAATATGTACAGGTGTGGAATATTGGTCAAAATCTAATAATCCCAAATCTAGCGCAAATTGGTATTTAATAAAAAATGATTTTATTATTAAAAATAATATAACGTTTGAATTAGAAGATAACCCAATGTCAGATACACCTTTTACATTTCAATTGTTTATTGCAATTGAAAGATTTGTGTTTCTTTCAAATGTAATTCATAGATATGTTCAAGTTCCAACCTCTGGATCTAACAATAGAAATGCAAATCATTTAAGAAAAAGAATATTAAAACGAAAGGCTTTAATTAATAAGTTAAGAGCAATTTCTGTAAAACTTGAGAATAAAGATAAATCGAAGTATATTGGGATAATAAATAGTTTGAAATTTTGGAGTGATGTTAATGTTTATTTTTTGTTTCAAAAGTTTTTATATGTGAATATTTCAATTGGAGATATAATTAAAATCCGAAAGGAATTAGAGCAAATTAAAGCTTATCCCATGATAAGTTTTACTGGAGACCAATCTTTTTCAAAAAAACATAAACTAATTACTAGTTTTTTAAACCATAAATATTTGTTTTTTGTAGGTCTTTATCCGCTTAGAATGTTAGTGAAACTTAAATTACTAAAGCTTAGTTTTAGATAAAAATCATGAATTTATAATTAAATAATATCTAGAATATTTTCTGGAGGTCTACCAATAACAGCTTTTTTTCCATTAATCACTATGGGGCGTTCTATGAGTTTTGGGTTTTCAACCATGGCTTTTATAATTTCAGCATCATTAAGTTCTTTTCCTTTAAAATTGGCTTTCCAAATAGTTTCATTCTTTCTAACTAACTGAATAGGCTTTATGTCTAATAGATTTATGATGTCTTTTAGTTCTTTAGCAGAAGGAATATTATCAAGATACTTAACCACTTCAAATTCTTTTCCTGACTTTTCAAGCAGTTCTAATCCGCAACGCGATTTGCTACAACGGTTGTTATGGTATATTTTAATCATTATAAATGGATATTATAGTGTTTTAATTGCTCAATGAGCTGTTCTGGAGATTTAAATTGAATGCCGTTAATCCCTAAATTATTGGCAGCTTCAATATTCCTTAAGTTATCATCTATAAATATAGCGTTTTCAGCTTTTATGTTGAAACGTTCTAGAGTTAGGTTGTAAATGTCATCAAAAGGTTTTCTGGTTTTTTCTTCGCCTGAAACAATAATGCCTTCAAACCAATGTAGAAAATCGAAACGCTCCAGAGCTATAGGGAACGTTTCTGCACTCCAATTAGTTAGAGCTACCACTTTATAATGATTAGATTTAATAAAGGTATCTAAAATTTTTACGGTACCGTCAATAGCTTCACCTAACATTTCAATCCATCTGCCATAAAACATACGGATATGCTTTTCATGCTTAGGAAAAAGTGTTACACGCTCCTCTGTAGCTTTTGCTATGGGGTAACCGGCATCTTGATTTTCATTCCAATCGTTGGTACAAATATTATCAAAAAACCATTGCATTTTTTCGCGGTCACCATTAAATACATCTAAAAAAACATACTCTGGATTCCAATCGATTAACACACCTCCAAGGTCAAATATTATGGTATCAATTGTATTCATCTGGATATTATATATTATTTTATAGCTGATTATCGTCTTCTACTTTTTGTCCCATCATCATTAAATAAGATTTTAGGAACTCGTCTATATTACCATCCATGACAGCATCAACATTTCCAGTTTCATGAGCAGTTCTAACATCTTTAACCAATTTGTAAGGATGCATCACGTAGTTTCTGATTTGACTTCCCCATTCAATTTTCATTTTTCCAGCTTCTATATCTTCACGTTGTGCCAATTGTTTTTGGAGTTCTATTTCATATAATTGCGATTTAAGCATCTGCATAGCTCTAGATCTATTATCATGTTGTGAGCGGGTTTCTGAACATGAAATTTGAATACCAGTGGGTTTGTGGGTTAGTTGCACTTTGGTTTCAACTTTATTGACATTTTGTCCGCCAGCACCACTAGAACGGGCCGTGGTGATTTCAATATCTGCAGGGTTGATGTCAATTTCAATAGTATCATCTACTAAGGGATATACATAAACCGAAGCAAAACTGGTATGGCGTTTGGCATTACTATCAAACGGCGAAATACGTACCAAGCGGTGTACACCATTTTCGCCTTTAAGCCAACCAAAAGCAAAATCGCCTTCAATTTCTAATGTTACAGTTTTTATACCGGCTACATCACCTTCTTGAAAATTGAGTTCTTTTACTTTAAACCCACTTTTTTCAGCATACATTAAATACATCCGCATAAGCATGCTTGCCCAATCGCAACTTTCGGTACCACCAGCACCTGCAGTAATTTGAAGAACGGCGCTTAAACTATCGCCTTCTTCCGAAAGCATATTTTTGAATTCGATATCTTCAAGAAGTGTCGCTAATATATTGTATTGTTGCTCTACTTCTTCAGCGGTTACTTCATCTTCTTTATAAAACTCATATAAAACCTCAAGGTCTTCAATACGGGTTTTTGCTGTATTATAATCTTCTACCCATTTTTTTTTGACACGAAGCGATTTCATTATAATTTCTGCAGCTTTAGAATCGTTCCAAAAATTGGGGTCGAAGGTTTGTTCTTCTTCGTTTTGTATTTCTATAAGTTTGGCGTCTATGTCAAAGATAGTGCCTAAGTTTATCGAGGCGGGTATTAAGATCTTTAATTTGATCTGATGTTATCATGTTTATTTTCTTTTTAACAAAAGTATGGTTTAATTTTTTTTAGATGAAGATTAATTTTCATAATATTTTTATAGAAGATTTATATGATATTATTATGTTTTTATGGGCGAATACTATTTAAGAAAAAAAGCTAAGAAATAATTGTTTCTTTGTAAATTCAATTTACAATTAAAACATATCGTATACATGTCTTTTTCTCCAAAAATCAAATCAAGCTACACCCCAAAACGTTTAGCTGTTAAGCTAAATGCAAAAGGAGAACAGTTTGTTGTACGAGGACATCCTTGGGTGTTTTCTAATAATATTATCAAAATAAACGATAATACAAGCTCTGGAGATTTAGCCATTGTTTTTAGTAAAAATAAAAATCGCGTTATTGGTTTAGGCTTGTATGATGCCAATTCTCCCATTCGGATTAAAATGCTTCATAGCAGTACGGAAAAAGCTGAAATTAATTCGGAGTTTTTTAAAACTAAAATTAAGTGCGCTTATAATAAACGCCAAGCTTTATTAAAAACAAATACAAACAGTTATCGTTTGTTATTTGGTGAAAATGATGGATTCCCAGGCTTAATAGCCGATGTTTATGCCTCTGTTTTGGTAGTGAAGATTTATTCTGAAATATGGTTGCCTTATTTAGAAACCATTATACCGAGTTTGCAGGAAACTAGTAATGCAGAAACTGTTGTGATTCGTTTAAGCAGAAGTTTAGAGCAATCTAAATCACATCAATTAAAAAATGGTGATGTTGTTTATGGAACTTTAGAAAATGAAGTTATTAAATTTATTGAGCATGGTGTTCACTTTTCAGCAAATGTAATCAAAGGACATAAAACAGGTTATTTTTTAGACCATCGTGCCAATAGAAAGCAAGTAGGTGAGTGGAGCAAAGGGAAAACAGTTCTAGATGTGTTCTCTTATGCTGGTGGGTTTTCGGTACATGCATTATATCATGGTGCAAAAGAAGTTACAAGTCTTGATATTAGTAAGCAAGCTTTAGAAATAGCCATCCAAAATGGGAAGCTAAATACTTTTAAAGGAACACATAAAACCATAGCTGGTGATGCGTTTAATGAACTTAAATGGCTTATTAAAAATAAGGTTACGTTTGATGTCGTGGTTATTGATCCACCAAGTTTTGCTAAACAAGCTTCTGAAATTGAACTTGCAAAAAAGAAGTATGCCCAATTGGCTGATTTAGGAGAAAAACTTACCGCTAAAAAGGGCTTGTTGGTTTTGGCATCATGCTCATCTCGAGTGTTGGTGCAATCTTTTTTTGATATAAATAGTCAAGCTTTGGCTTCATCTAACAGACGCTACCAAATGATTTTAAAAACAGGCCATGATACCGACCATCCTATTGGGTTTCCAGAAGGGGCTTATTTAAAATGTGGCTATTATCGTTTTTTAGAGTAATCAATATAATTTCATTTACTATGCATGCATAATATTTATTATATTTGTTGAAATCTATTCAAAATCATGAAAACTAAACTAACAGAACTTTTAAACATTAAACACCCAATTATTCAAGCACCTATGTTTTTGGTTTCTAATGTAGCCATGGTTAAGGAAGCTATGCATGGTGGTATTGCAGGTTGTATACCAGCTTTAAATTACCGAACGCTTGATGAATTACGAGTCGCTTTAAAGGAACTAAAAGCAGCCAAGCCAGAAGGCGGTTCGTTTGGATTTAATTTAATTGTAAATAAATCGAACGTTAAGTATAAAGGGCAATTAAAAGTGATTTGTGAAGAAGGTTGTGACTTTATAATAACGTCTTTAGGAAGTCCTGAGGAAACGATTAACCAGGCCCATAAAGTTGGAATTAAGGTGTTTTGTGATGTGGTAGATTTAAAATTCGCTAAAAAAGTGGAGGACTTAGGTGCAGATGCTGTTATAGCTGTAAATAATCAGGCTGGAGGTCATCGAGGCGATAAATCACCAGAAGCCTTAATTAAAGAATTAAGTACCCATTGTAATATTCCAATAATCTCTGCTGGAGGTGTAGGCTGTAAAGCCGATATTGATAATATGCTGCGTTATGGTGCCGAAGGCGTTTCGGTAGGAAGCCCCTTTATAGCCTCTGTTGAAGCTGGTGTTACCGAGGAATACAAACAAGCCTGTGTAGATTATGGCGCAGACGATATTGTTATGACCGAGCGTATTTCTGGCACGCCGTGCACCGTTATTAATACGCCTTATGTACAGCATATAGGAACCAAACAAACCTGGATAGAATCTGTTTTAAACAAAAACAAGAAACTTAAAAAATGGGTAAAAATGATTCGCTTTTCAATAGGAATGAATGCCACTAAAAATGCAGCAACAAAAGCCACTTATAAAACCGTTTGGGTTGCAGGGCCAAGTATAGAGCATACCAAAGACATATTACCAACTAAAACTATTATTGAGCATTTAGTTAACTAAAGCAGTATCCTTATGCTTTTTATCCTTGTTTTTTCCAATAAATAAATTAATTGTGGTACTTGCTGTTAGTCCACCTAGAGCCGTAGCTACGATTTCGCCAGTATCAAATATATTATTTTTTTGTCCACTGTCACGTACTTCTTTTGCTACACCTGCAAGAACAGAAGTGCCTAAACTGTACCAAAATGCTTTTTTCTTGTCTTTTGTTTTTAAGTAGACGACTGTGTACGTTCCAGCTGAAATAACTGCCCCGGCTCCAAAGTGAAGTCGGTCATCATAAGATACAAACTGAGCGCTGCAATAACTTGTAAAGCACAAGGTAAAAATGATAATTAGAATTCTCATATAGATGATTGGTTTTATTTCTATAATGTTAGATAATATTTATAATAGGCTTAATAAATAATTGATGAACTACCTTTTTATTTGGTTACCATGAACTTTTATTATTAATCAATTTTAAAAATGGTTACTTTTGGTTAACATCTCTAATAGGGCTTATTATGAAAATAAAAAGTGAATCTCAACTTCGTGAATTATATGGTTATCCAAAAGGTCGGGCCAAAGATAAAGTATTAAATCATTTAGAAAAACATGCCATACATTTTATAGAAACCTCGCCTTTTTTGGTCATGTCTACCTCAAGTCATGACGGAAAACAAGATGCGTCGCCAAGAGGTGGAAGTTCCGGGTTTGTAAAAGTGATGGATAGTAAAACATTGGTTATTCCTGATGCCAAAGGCAATAATAGGGTAGATAGCATTTCTAATATAGTTGAAACGGGCACCATAGGTGTCTTGTTTTTAATTCCCGGTATTAATGAAACCCTTAGAATTAATGGAAGTGCTTACCTATCAACAGATACAGCATATTTAGATGTGTTTACATCTGAAAAAAATCCACCGAAAGCTTGTATTGTTATTCGTGTTGAAGAATCCTTTTTACATTGTGCAAAAGCGTTTATGCGATCCAAATTATGGGAGGGCTCTGCACAAATTGATAGAGACACATTTCCAACCATTGGGCAAATGCTTAAAGATCAATTAGGTTCTACAGAAGCACCAGAATCTCGAGAGGCAATGGAAAAGCGTTATGAAAAAGATTTGTAGCATTTGTTCACGACTTCCTAAAACAATATTTTTGGGTTTATTATAAAGGTTTAGCATTTGCTAGTTAAAAAGGAATTGTTTTAAAATCACAAGCTGTCGCGCAACTGTAAGTAATGTTAATTACAAGCCAGATACTTCCTTTATAAAAAGACAACCAGTGCTTTCGCGATTTAGAGCCAAGTCAAGATATATTTAAATAGACTATTAATTTTTTTAATAGTTTGTCTTGCTTCTTTATAACCACTGCACTATATAAAAGAAGTTATGCGCATAACAAAACCATTACGAGGACCACTATTATGCTGGGATATTTATGCCATGCATTTAGCAGAACAAGCTATTAACTTTAATAAGCAAAACCCTAACGTAGTTACTTATGCTGAACGTGTTTCAGTATTGTTTGATTTATGTTACTAAAACGACGTCACATCATTAAAGTTAGTAAATATTAACGGAATGCCTCAAACTTAAATTAATATATGCATGCGTGAAGCTCTATTGTTTTTGAAGAGTATTTTACCGTTTAAAAAACCATAAAATAGATAAATGCTATGTCTTACTAAATTAGTATAGCCCTTTTACAATTTATAAAACAAAAAATTATAAAAACATCTGCTTTTTTAAGTTTATTATTTAAATATATTCAACTGAAGAGTGTATTTTTGATTTTATCTTATACTTATTGCGTAACCTAGAACAAGCTCCATATTATATGCTTTGAATATTTTAACTAAATACAACCTAAATACTTTAAAACCATGAAAATCAATTTTTACTTAATTTTATTTGTAACGCTATTTTTTTCTCATGGTTTGATTTTTTCACAAACTTGCTTATCAGGAGGTGTTGATTTTTCTAATCAGTTACAAATCGATGAATTTCAATTAAACTATCCTAATTGTATTGAAATTTTAGGAAATGTGGAAATTAACGGAAATGACATTGTTAATTTAGATGGATTAAGTACTATTAACGTAATAAATGGGAATTTAAATATATTTAATAATAATAACTTAAATAATATTACAGGACTAGCATCTTTAACAACAATTGGCGGTAATTTATTTTTTAGAGGTAATAATTTAATATCTTCTTTAGCAGGTCTCAACTCACTTAATAGTATTGGGGGATTTCTTGAGTTATTTGAAAACAGTTCGTTAAATGATATTTCAGCGTTGAGTCAAATTACTTCAATAAATAAACATATATTTATTTCATTTAATCAATCATTACAAAACTTTAATGGACTGCATAATATCGTTAGTATTGGTCACAGATTGGAAATAAGTAGAAACTCAGTATTAAACTTAGAAGGCTTAGAATCTTTAACAACAATTGGGGGAACTCTATATATCATAGATAATGATGAATTAATTTCATTAGAGGGACTTGAGAACTTAAACTCTTTAAATAATTTAGAGGTGAATTTTAATGATAATATTCAAAGCCTAAATGGAATTCAAAATGTTGGAAGTTTTAATATTATAGAAATGCAATATAACCCTAATCTCACGTTTTGTTCAACTGATAATATTTGTTCACATTTGGAAAGTGGTGGCTCAGCTACAGTAACTAATAATAGTAGTGGTTGTAGTAGTATAACTCAAATAAATACTAACTGCGATACTTTGTCGATAAATACATTTAAAATTAATGAAATTACTATTTACCCAACAATTGTTAATGATAAACTTACTTTTTCAGGGATAGATGCTTTAACTGAAATTCGCATATTTGATGTTTCGGGAAAAGTTACTAAAGCATTTAAGACTCTAGAAAATAAAATCGATTTAAGTAGTTACAAATCTGGAATCTATTTTATACAGTTTAAAACCCAAAATTTAATAAGTATAAAAAAAGTTATTAAATTATAACTGCAGAAATACCAATCATAATATGAATCCGATAAGTACAACCTCTAAAAACCATTAAAAATTTTAGATTTAATCCCGCTCCATTCGGTATTCAAAACACCAAAACAACAAGTATTCCGTCTAAACCCATCCAGCATCAATACGTTTTTACGTAAAAGGCCTTCAAAGGTACCACCAACTTTTTCAACAGCTTTTCTAGAGGCCATATTACGTTCATCCACTCTAAACTCTACTTTATCAAACTTTAAGGTTTCAAAGGCATATTGTAGCATTAAAAATTTCATGTTTTTGTTTAAGCCTGTACCTTGAAATTCGCGTCCAATCCAAGTGGCACCAATTTCTAAAACGCTGTTATGCCAATTGATGTTCATATACCGTGATGTACCAGCATAGCTGTTGGTTTGTTTATCAAAAACAATGAATGGCAAGGCGGTATTGTTGTTATACCAATCTAAAGCCGTTTGTACGTAGGCTTTTAAATCTTCGGGCGTATCAATTTTACTCGGAGAGTATTGTACGAGGTTTTCTTGTTGGCTAATTTTCGTTAGGTGTGTGTAGTTGTCTAAACTTAACGGCGATAGCTTTACGCGGTTGTTTTCTAGTGTTGGTATGTTCATATCGTATACGTTATTGCGAATCCGGCTTTTTTTGCTTGATGTGGCAATCTGTTTGTTAGTTACTATGTTGTTTCTCTAGCTTTGTCATTCCTGTAAAAGTCAACTTACACTAAACGATTTACAATATCAACATTCACTTCATGTTTACCATTAAACATCATGATATGTAATTGGTCTTTAAATAAATCCTTTGCTTTTTTTGTTTCAGATTGCAAACGTTCTTGATTGATATAAGTATCATGAGTGCCACAAATCAAACTCACTTTGGCTTTTAAAAACGCAAAATCTTCAGCATATAATTCTTTAGGGATACCACCCGAATGCAATACGAGTTGCGCACATTGCAATTGTCGTTTTACAACATAGCGTGCCGCAACGCTAACACCTTGCGAATATCCAAAAACAATCAAATTAAGATGCTTGGGAATATTCTCGGCCTCAAAAATAGCATCAAAATTCCGCATCACGTTTTCCGTGTCTTTTAGCGTAGTTTCTTTAGTTAGCCAACTGGCACCAACATGTTTAAAATCCGGTTTTATATAGTATTTGCTACTGGCTTGAGGCGCAATAATATAATTTTCGTCTGTTGGCAAGTCTTTAAAATATTTTAAAAAATACCGACTTAAATAGCCCATACCATGACAAACAAACCATACATTTTTGGTTGATTTACTCAGGGTGTTTAGGGTCGAATAGGAGTTGGTTGTGGTGTATGATATTTCTTTTTCTTCTGAACCCATTTACACTTATGTTTTGTATTTTTGTTAGCGATTTTAAAAATACATTAATTCTATGCAATTATCTAAAAAAGCGCTCTTAGAACGCTTTCAGGCTATGGCTAAAAATACTTTATTGGAAACTTTAGAAATGGACCTAGTTGACTTTGGTGATGACTTTTTAATATTAAAAATGCCAGTAAATTCTAGAGTGCACCAACCTGACGGCGTACTTCATGGCGGTGCTACAGTGGCACTGGCAGAAACCACAGGTAGTTTTGCAGCTGAATTATTTTTAGATACCGATCAGTTTTTTGTACGCGGTATAGAAATTAATGCCAACCATGTAAAGAGTGTGCGCGAGGGCTACGTATATGCAAAAGCTGCATTTATCCATAAAGGCAAAACCACCCAGCTATTTGAAATTCGTGTAACCGATGATAACGACAACTTAATCTCCTTATGCAAGTTAACCACCATTGCGTTACCTAAAAAGAAATAATGATTTCAGACGAATTTTTTGAGCGTATTGATACACATTATCAAGACCAACTTCCTTTTGTAGCATACAGAAAACCTAATGACACTAAAGTAAACGGGTTACTTCAAGGCAATGATAATTTATACTACACTAAAGATTTTACCGAAAAAGGTTTTGTGTTTTCCCCTTTTGATGCTACTGAAAAAACGGTGCTGATTCCAAATGAAACATCTGAAGTTATCAGTTGTCCAAAGTTTACTATCATTCCAGAGAATCTTGATAATAATCGGGAAGACATCCAAGCACTTCCTAAAATAGAATTAGTAGAATCAAAAGACTTTCACATCAATCTTGTAAAACAAGGTGTTGCAGCCATTAAAAATTCAGAGTTCAAGAAAGTGGTTTTATCGAGACAAGAAACGGTAAACATAGAAGAAGCTCATCCTATTTCAATTTTTAAAAACCTATTAAACACATATGCATCGGCATTTGTATATTGTTGGTATCATCCTAAAGTCGGGTTGTGGTTAGGTGCTACCCCAGAAACCTTAATAAAGATTGAAGGCAAACGCTTTTCTATTATGGCACTGGCAGGTACACAGGATTATACAGGTCATTTAGAGGTGGCTTGGCAAGAAAAAGAACTACAAGAACAACAGTTTGTTACCGATTTTATAATAGACAACTTAAAGCCATCAGTTGAAAGCTTTACCGTTTCAGATGTTGAAACCGTAAAGGCTGGTAATTTGGTACACTTGAAAACCATGATTTCTGCACAGTTAAAGTCAGAAACTAACTTACAACACGTTATAACAGCATTACATCCAACGCCAGCAGTTTGCGGTTTGCCAAAACAATCCGCTAAACAATTCATACTAAAGCACGAAAATTACAACCGTGAATTCTATACGGGTTTTTTAGGCGAACTGAATTTAGAAATAACCAAAGCACCGCGTTCTGGACGACGCAATATTGAAAACAGAGCCTATGCCATTACTAAAAACAGCACACAATTATACGTGAATTTACGCTGTATGCAACTTAAGAACCAAACGGCCATTATTTATGTTGGTGGCGGTATAACTGAAAGCTCGAATGCAGAAAGCGAATGGGAAGAAACGGTTTCAAAATCTTTAGTGATTAAAAACATTTTATAAGTATTCAATTTAACATCCTATTTCTTATTTTTACGCTAAGATTAATGCGTACATGACATACCCGAAAATTCCGCTAGCACAAACTGTTGTTCAATTGTGCAAAGCGAAACATATAAAACATATAGTTATATCGCCTGGCAGTAGAAATGCGCCTTTAACCATAGGGTTTACTCACGATCCTTTTTTTAAGTGTTATAGTATTGTTGATGAGCGTTGTGCTGCTTTTTTTGCTTTAGGTATAGCCCAGCAATTGCAAGAGCCAACGGCTGTAGTTTGCACCTCTGGAAGTGCGCTTTTAAATTATTACCCAGCTGTAGCCGAAGCGTATTATAGTGATATTCCTTTAGTGGTTTTATCTGCAGACCGCCCAAAACATTTAATAGGTGTAGGCGATGGGCAGACCATTAACCAGAAAAACGTATTTGAAAACCATATTCTATATTCGGCAAATTTAAAACTGGATTTAAAAGATGAAAAACATGTTCCGGAACATGAAGAACTACCCCTTTTAAAGAATTTAGAAGATAAGTTTGAGCGTCTGCTAGGTTTACAAAAAGATATCCAAACCCATAACGAGGAAGAAACCAATCTGGCTATTAATTTTGCCAGATTTAAAAATGGCCCTGTACATATTAATGTGCCTTTTGATGAACCGCTTTATGAAACGGTCGATACACTAAGTGTAACCCCAAAAGTTATTGATGTTAAGACAAAACCAGTAAAAATTGAAGATTATGTATTGCAATCTTGTTTAGAGGATTGGAACTCGGCATCTAAAAAAATGATTTTAGTAGGGGTGAATGGCCCAAATCAAATAGAAAAAAAGTGGCTGGATGAATTGGCGGAAGATGATAGTGTTATTGTACTGACCGAAACCACATCAAATTTACACCATCCCAGTTTTTTTCCGAGTATAGACCAACTTATTGCACCGCTTACAGATAAAGAAAAACAGGAACTTCAACCTGATATCCTGGTTACTTTTGGAGGTTTAATTGTGTCTAAAAAAATCAAACAGCTTTTACGAAAACATAAACCCAAACACCATTGGCATATTGATAATAAAAAGGCAAACGATACGTTTTTCTGTTTGGATACCCATATTGAAAAAGCACCCAATGCCTTTTTTGAGCTTTTTTTGCCAAGAGTAACCCATTATGTAAAGAGTAATTATAAGCCTACTTGGACTGCTGTAAAACAAAGCCGATTAAATAAACATAAAGTCTATTTGGAACGTATTCCGTTTTCGGACTTTAAAGTGTTTAGTACTGTTTTAAAAACCATTCCAAATCATTATATATTACAATCGGGCAATAGTTCTACGATTCGTTATACACAGTTGTTTAAAATTGATAAAACCCTTAAAGTGTTTTGTAATCGAGGGACGAGTGGGATAGATGGCAGTACATCTACCGCAATTGGTTGTGCTGTGGCCAATAAAAAGCCAACGGTATGTATTACTGGCGATTTAAGTTTTTTATATGATAGTAATGCGCTTTGGAATAGCCATATACCTAAAAACTTTAGGATTATTGTAATGAATAATCAAGGTGGTGGTATTTTTAGAATTTTACCTGGCCATAAGAACACAGAGAATTTTGATACTTACTTTGAAACTAATCATCGGCTAACAGCTAATCATTTATGTGATATGTATGGTTTTAAATATGAATCGGCTTCAGATGAATTGAGTTTAGAATCAGCATTAAAAACATTCTATTCTGAGGCTGACCAACCTAAATTATTAGAGGTTTTTACACCTAAAAACATTAATGATCAAGTGCTATTGGATTACTTTGAATTCTTAAAGTAAGAATGTGACTTATGGATAATTTTTGTGTCTAAAAAATAGCTATCTTTATAACAGCTATCAATTTATTTTATTAACACATTTAAAAAACGAAATCATTATGAGTAAAAGAGATGAGCTTATTGCAAAATATGCTGCCGATTTAAAAGACAAATGCGGTGTTAACGCCGACATGGATTTATTAACTAAAGTGACTATTGGTTGTGGTCCATCTATTTATAATGCAGATTCTTCAACAGTTTCTGGTTCTGATGCATCTGAATTAGCTACCGTAAAAAACAATTTCTTGATTAAAAAATTAGGATTAAATGATGGCGCTGATTTAGATAAAGGTATTCAAGTTGTTATGGATCAATATGGTCAATCTAACCGTAACAAGTATAGAGCAGTAGTTTATTATTTACTGACTAAGCATTTTGGAAAAGAGTCTGTTTATTAGTAGAACTCAATTTATATAAAAGTATAAAGCGTTGCATTATTGTGGCGCTTTTTTTTGTGCTAATAATTATGGTTTTTGATTTTAGGTGGCTTTTGAGAGTTGTTGCTGCGAACAATTGCGTAAGGGATAGCAGTGGAAAGCCCACAGGGATTCCCGATAGCTATCGGGACGAGCGAGGACTTGTAGCGTATAGCCCGACGCCGACCTTAGGAGGCGATACGCCCAAAAATAAACCAATAAAGCTTTAAGTTGTGTTGCCATAAACTTAGGGTAGGATTGAAAAAATGTTACCTTTGCCGCATGATACATTTAGGACAGATAAATACACTGGAAATACTTCGTGAAACAGACCACGGTGTATATTTAATAGATAATGAGGATAACGAAGTATTGCTTCCAAATCGCTATGTTCCAGAAACATTTAAAATTTGGGATAAGATTAATGTTTTTGTGTATTTAGATAATGAAGAACGCCCTGTGGCTTCTACCGATATGCCTTATATCATGCGTGATGGTTTTGCTTTATTGCGTTGTAACCAAGTAACGGATTATGGTGCATTTTTAGATTGGGGTTTGGTTAAGGAGTTATTTTGTCCGTTTAAAGAGCAAGCTTTTAAAATGAAACCTGGAGGCTGGTATTTGGTGCATTGTTATTTAGATGAAAAAACGGATAGGTTAGTGGCATCGAGTAAAACCAATCGGTTTTTAGATAATAGAGAGCTTACGGTTAGTGAGTTCGAGGAAGTTGATTTAATCGTATCACATCCATCCGATATTGGTATGAATGTTATTGTAAACAAAATCCATGCTGGTTTAATTTATAAGGACCGCATTTTTAAAGATCTTAGTGTTGGCGATAAATTAAAAGGGATTGTTAAAAAAATACGCCCAGGTAATAAATTGGATATTACTTTAGGTCAAATAGGTTATAGAAATATAGAGCCAAATGCAGAGCGTATTATACAAGAACTACAAGATAATAGTGGGTATTTAAACTTAAATGATAAATCGAGTCCAGAAGCTATAAAGGAGACACTTCAAATGAGTAAGAAGAATTTTAAAAAGGCTATAGGAACTTTATATAAACAGCGCCAAATAGAGATTAAATCGGATGGTATTTATCTAGTTTAAAGAAAACGCACCGCTATTTCTTATTTTATTATAAACCGTGCTAATAGCTTCGTTAATCGAATCGTAATCCACTTTTTCCGATATACAAAAATCATTTTCAATTTCGGCATTCATTTTCCCAGCAAGATCATGACCTACAACACCATAGGCATATAAGTTTTTAGTTTTCTTTCTAAATAATGGTGCATCTATAAGATTTACCGAATATGAGTTAATGCGATTAGCTATAACGCCGTAAGGCTCAGTATCTCCAAAATAAGATTTTAGTTCATCAATTATTGTTGATGCGTTATTAATATCAAAATGCACCCCTTCATTAAGCTCCACAACAGCTAAGTGATTAAAGAAAAAGATATTCCCTAATGGGTTCTCTACGAGCTTTAAAATTTGATTTGAAAAATCAGATTCCGTTATTTTCATGTTGATGCAAATCTTTTCCTCGTTTGCTCTAGGGGGTTAAAATGATGCATTTATAAATTACTGTAATAGTAATACGTAAATAAAATGAATCACTAAGCTTTATAAAATTGCGCTTGCAAATATACTATGCTTACATACTATAATAAAGTTAAATATCTACAAACTAGATTATTATGGTGTTTTAATTAAAATGGATTAAAACTTTAAAAAAGTACATGGTTTTTATACTATTTAAGACAAATAGTCAGTATACAGCCCTATTTTTTATTTATAATGGAATGAAAACTTATATTAAAATTTTAACATTTATTAAAGAGTTATAGCTAGGGCAGTACTTGTTTTGGTTTTGTTAATTTTTTTTGTGTAAAAAGTTATGATAGTTAAGTTGCCAAATTCACTATTTTTGCCATATGATAAATCAAGATACTATCGTTGCTTTGGCTACGCCATCGGGTGCGGGTGCCATTGCTGTAATTAGATTATCTGGAGCAGATGCTATTAGGATAGCGGACTCCTGTTTTCGGTCTGTAACCTCTAAAAAAACACTTATCGACCAAAAAACACATACCATTCATTTGGGACATATTATGGAAGCTAATAGAACCATTGATGAGGTTTTGGTCTCTGTTTTTAAAAACCCAAATTCTTATACAGGCGAAGATGTTGTTGAGGTATCCTGCCACGGGTCCAATTATATTCAGCAAGAAATTATACAATTATTTCTTAGAAACGGTTGTAGAATGGCAACTGCTGGTGAATTTACATTGCGTGCGTTTTTAAATGGGAAACTGGATTTATCGCAAGCCGAAGCAGTAGCGGATTTAATCTCCAGCGATAATGAAGCTGCACACCAAATAGCCATGCAACAAATGCGCGGTGGGTTTTCTTCCGAAATAGCAAAACTGCGTGAAGAGCTTTTAAATTTTGCCTCGCTTATAGAATTAGAACTTGATTTTGCAGAAGAAGATGTTGAGTTTGCCGACAGAACTCAATTTAAAGATTTAGTTGAGCGTATCCGATTTGTATTAAAACGTTTAATAGACAGTTTTGCTGTTGGTAACGTTATTAAAAATGGTATTCCTGTCGCCATTGTGGGCGAGCCTAATGTGGGAAAATCGACATTGCTAAATGCTTTGTTAAATGAAGAACGTGCTATTGTTTCTGAAATAGCGGGAACTACTAGAGATACTATTGAAGATGAAATATCAATAGGCGGAATAGGGTTTCGGTTTATTGATACGGCTGGTATTCGAGAGACCAAAGATGTGGTTGAAAGTATAGGTATAAAAAAAACCTTTGAGAAAATAGAACAAGCCCAAGTTGTTATTTATCTTTTTGAGTCTGATGTCATTTCGTACGATAGTGAGAAATCTCAAAGCCTTAAGTTAGAAATTGAAAAAATTAAAAATAAATACCCACAGAAACCTCTGTTGATAGTTGCTAATAAAATAGATAAACTTGAAAATGAAGAAATAAATAATCTTAATGTCATATTGAGTGAAGTCGAAAAATCAGAGTATATTTTATTATCAGCTAAAAAAGGTATTGGTGTAGAAAATTTAAAAGATAAATTATTAAGTTTTGTAAATACTGGTGCTCTAAAAAATAATGATACCATAGTTACGAATTCAAGACATTATGATTCGTTATTAAAAGCTTTTGTAGAGATTGATAAAGTTAAGCACGGTTTAGATTCTGGATTATCTGGCGATTTACTAGCCATAGATATTCGTCAAGCCCTTTATTATTTTGGCGAGATAACGGGAGAGATTACCAATGATGATTTATTAGGTAATATCTTTGCCAATTTCTGTATTGGAAAGTAAGGTTTATTAATTGAGTAATTACCACAATTTACTTGGACGGAAATTTTAAGACTGTTTAACTATAAATTGAATAGTTTAGTAAGAACATTGAAATTTGATGAATATAAAGTATTAATAAAGGTACAATTATCATTATGGCTAAAAACAGTAATAATGGTTTAGTTGCTTACTCTATTTAATAACTTAACGCAACAAATCTAAAAATAATACAAGTATACCTGTAACCTTTCCAAGTAATTAGATTTGTAGTAAAAACAACAATAATAATCATTAAAACATATTAATAATATAATTTTGATTGTAAATATTTATTAAATAAATCGATAAAACGCTTGTTTTTTACGATTAATTGCATAAATTTGCGCATTGACCCTTATAAATCTATGTCATGAAATTAAAAGTTATTTTACTCAGTTTTTGCTTGTTTTTACTAACTGCCATAAGTTTTGCCCAAAAAAATAAAGCACCAAAAAGTATTATTAGCGAAGATGTTATAATAAAAAGATATCATAATAAAGAAGATTTAAGTCGTCTTCAAAAAGGTGAATTAATAGGTCTGTATTCTGAAAGAATTCAAGTGCTTATAAAAACATTACCATATGTGGCGTTTGCCACCAAGCCAGGTATTACAATGTCTTCTTTAGGGATTCCAAATAATAATGATAACAAAAAGGCTTTAGAAAGTCAGTTTGAAACGACGGATACTTTTTTAGAAGAAACCAATGAGTTTCATAGTGAATACCTCCCATATTCAGATACGGATAAACTCATTTCTGCCATTTTATACTATGAGGAAATTATGAAATCACTACATCAGTATAGTGATTTTAATTAATATTTAATTTTTTAATTAGTAACCATTCTTTTTAGATTTCATGATATACTGAAATCCTCTTGATGTAAATTTATTTATTAATTTTTCAGAATTTTAATTATTCCTAAAAGTTAAATCCGTGTTTCTATAAATCCTTTGCATTTTTATAGTCTACTTTCTAACTTACACACACAATTACTATTTCTATCTATTTATTTGCATATAATAAGTGCTGTTCATCGAGTTTATTTATTAAATAAATTGATTAAAATGTGTATTTTATCGAAATAATTGGTATTTCATGGATTTATTTCTATTTTTGACATATATTAATTTACAGAATCACAATTAGTTTTAACTATGAAAAGCTATACCCAAATCGTTTTAATATTTCTTTTAGCAACATTAACCGCTTTTGCTCAACAAGAAAAAGGAATTATAGGCTCAAACAATTGGCTTAATAATTGGACAGAATTTAAACCTAATCAAAAGGATTATGATGAACCTACAAAAATATTAACTGGGAGTATTACCGAAAGTACAACCTTGTATAAAAGGGAAGTATATCTGTTACTAGGTAGTGTTTTTGTCACTAATAACGCAACACTTACCATTGAACCTGGTACGGTTATAATAGGTGATTTTAAATCAGAAGCCTCATTGACCATTACTAAAGGTGCAAAAATAATTGCTGATGGTATTGAAACGGACCCAATAGTTTTTACTTCCAACAGAAGTTTTAAAAGAGCAGGGGATTGGGGTGGACTCATCATACTAGGCGATGCGCCTACCAATAAGTTTGGTAATGGCTCCGTATCTTCATATTACACACAGCTTAATGCTACTGTTTATGCTAATGCCAATTACGGTGGCGAAAATTATGAGGATGTATCCGGAATTTTAAGGTACGTTAGAATAGAATATGCTGGTAAAAGATTGGGTAACGGTAATTACTTTAGTGGATTATTATTAGCAGGCGTAGGTAACGAAACCATTTTAGAAAATATTATGGTAAGTTATGCTTCTGGAAATGCTTTTGAAGTATGGGGTGGCTCAGTTAGCATGTATAATATGGTTTCATATAGAGCAAACAGTAATGATTATAAATTTAATTATGGATCCCAATCTAATTTACTTAACTCATTGGCGGTAAGATCACCTTATGTGTCAAATAGTTCAGGATCGAGGTGTTTGAATGTCATGTCTTATGATGATAGAGATCAAGTTGATTTTTCTAAAAATGGGACATCAGTTGTAGCAAAGAATTTGACTTTTGTTAATGATAGTGAAAATTTAAAGTCTGAAATAGAAATGGGCTTAATAAACGAAGCGGTTTATGTAGGACATAACGCCTCGCTTGATATGAATAAAAGTGTCATTTCTGGTTTTAATCCAGCCGTAATTTTAGAAGATAAAATTAGCATTAACCAACAGAATTTAGAAAAAATCAAGTTTTCGGCTATGTATTTCAATAATTGTAAAGGAAACATTTTTGTTGAAAATAATTCTAATAATGAAGACTTGGAAAATTGGTATGGAAATAGTGCCTTTTTTAATGTGTATTCTAAAAGTGAAAATTCTGAAACATTTATAGATTTAAGACATAGTAAAAGACCAGATTTCAGATTGAGAATTAATAAAATAATAGCCTCAAATGAGGTCGATCCAGATTTAAGGGATAACTAAAATATATTCTTTATTGAAGCTCTAGATGGTATACGTCCTGTTAGCACGCTCATAAATTAAGTCATTCTTTTAATTCACATTTCATAATGTTGGCTGTACTTGTTTCTAGACGTTTATTTACTAACGAAAATAAAAGAGTATGAGGAACTTTACTATATTATATATTGTTTTTTTAGTGTGCTCTTTCATAGAAAATGGAAACGCACAAATTGTAATTGGTAAGCCCAATTTGGGTTTTAGCCAAGCTTGTGCCAGTCCTTCATTTAATACCTATAATATAACATTTACTTTTTCTCCAGAAGCCGCCATAAGTTCCACAAATCAATTTAAGATTGAACTTTCGGATGCTACTGGAAATTTTTCAAATGCCACAACCATTTACACATCAGGGGTAGGAACAATAAGTGCATCACCTGCAACACTTAGTTTTCCCGTACCTATAACAATTTCGGGCGAAGCCTATAAATTGCGAGTTAAAAGTACGGCTCCAGTGGCTACAAGTGCTAACTCCAATGCGTTTGCAGCATATTATAAAATTCAGGACACCCCTTTTTCTATCAATAATTTAATTTCAACGGGCGTGTATTGTTCAGGAGGTAGTTATTTATTAACCATAGATAACCCTGGGAATGAATCAAATGATTCGCCTTTGCAATACCCAGCTTTAACATATAATTGGTTTAAAGAAACCAGTCCGACCACATCCGATTTTATTGCTTTAGGTGAGACCTTATCTGTAAGTGAGCCAGGCACTTATTTTGTTGAAACAAATTATGGGACTTGTACCTCCAATTCGTTTTCAAATCGGGTTACGGTTAGTGAGTCAACTTCAGGAGGTTCATCTAGTATTAATTCCAGTAAAGGTAATCCATTTTGTTCAAGCAAAGGCCCCACAACATTAAGTGCTATTAATGGTATGAGTTATCAATGGTTTAAAGATGGCATAGAAATTTCTGGAGCAACCGATCAAATGTATAATACTGATATATCTGGAGCATATTCGGTAAATATAGATTTAGGAAGCTGTACGACCAGTGCTATGATTAATTTAGAAAGTACCGGTTTTACAAGTAGTATAGATGTTGAAGCTATTAATACCATAGAAGAAAATGAAACCTTAGTTGCTACGGTAACTACATCGGCTAATAATCCAGAATATATCTGGTATTTTAATGATACTTTAATTCCTGATGCTATTAGCAATCGTTATGTAATAAGCCAAACAGGAAACTATAAGGCCGTAATACGTCAAACTACAGGCTGTATGGTTTCTAGAGAATTTGTTTTTGAAGTTAGAACACCATTTCCAGATGTGGCAAACATTCCCAATGTAATTAGCCCAAATGGCGATGGAATTAATGATACTTGGATTATACCCCAAGACTATGTAAATGGAACAAATGCTGAAATTATGGTGTTGAATTCTAAAGGTGATGTGGTATTTCAAACAATAGACTATCAAAATAACTGGCCAGAGAATCAAATAGCATTTGCAGCTATAAATCCAGTTTACTACTATATTATTACTACCGTAAATGGTAATGTAAAAAAAGGATCCATAACGGTCGTTAAATAGCATGAAAAACTATATACTATATATCGTTTTATTGTTAAGTTTAACGCAGCTTTACGCTCAAGATGATGGCGTTGTTGCCTTAACATTGCCTGTTAGGAATTCCCTTAAATTTAATAAATATGCTATTAACCCAACGCTTAGTTTTGTTAGAGAACAAAATAAATACATTAGTTTTTCCAACAACAGGCAATGGGTTCAATTCGATGATGCCCCACAAACTTACTTGTTTAGTTATTCAGGCAGGTTTAGAGAGAATATGGGTATAGGCGTTGGCGTATTTCAACAAAACTATGGTGTATTAACTACTTTTGGAGGTATTTTGAATGCTGCATATAATGCAACCCTCAATAGAGATAATAATCTAACTTTTGGTATAAATCTTGGATTTTATAAAAGTGGTATAAATGATGGTAAGGTAATTACAAATTCCCCCGACCCATCATTAAATAATATACCATCCAATACATTGATTACGATAAATCCAGGGTTGAATTATGGAACTACATTTTTAGATTTTGGGGTATCTATAAACAATTTTGTAGCGTATAATTTAACAACATCGACAATGATTGAAGATAACCCTGAACAAAGTGTTCAGGCTCATGTTATGTATACAGGCTACCTAGATGCACGAGGCTTTTTTGATGAAAGTAAATTTTCAAGTTTAGTTAGGTCAGAATTTAAAAAAGATCAAACCGTTATTTCAGGAATTATGATGCTAACAGTCCCTAAAGGCTTTTGGGGACAAATAGGTTACAATAGTTTATATGGAATATCTGCAGGTATAGGGTTGAATATTAGTACGCAAATAGCCATAGAATACAATTACGAAAAAGCTATTGGCGATTTGTCAAGTTTTGGAAACTCTCATGATATTACTTTAGCCTATAAATTTAAAAATCGTTATAGGTATGATTATAGTGGCGATGATGATGAAGCTGCACTTCTTTTTACAGAGAAAAAGAAAAGCCGTATAGCAGCAAAAAGAAGAGCTACAAATAAACCTAAGGTCGATAGAAATGCTATTGCAGAAGAAAAGGCTAAGGCAAAAGTTATTGCAGCAGAAAAAGTGAAAGCAAAAGCTGATACCCGGGCAAAATTAGTGGCAGAAGCCAAAGCAAGAAGAGAGGCCAAAATTCAAAGTGTAGCTGAAACTAAAGACATACAAGACGCCCAAGTTAATTTAGCTGAAACAGAAAACGTTAAAGCAGAGCAAGAAGCGCAAGCCAAGTTAGCAGAAGCAGAAAGAGTAAAAGCCGAACAAGAGACTCAGACTAAGCTAGCCGAAGCAGCAAGGGTAGAGGCAGAACAAGAAGCTCAAGCTAAGTTAGTAGAAGCAGAAAGAGAAAAAGCAGAACAAGAAGCACAAGCCAAGTTAGCCGAAGCAGAAAGAGTAAAAGCAGAGCAAGAAGCTCAAGCTAAGTTAGTAGAAGCAGCAAGAGTAAAAGCAGAACAAGAGGCTCAAGCCAAGTTAGCTGAAGCAGCTAGCGTTAAGTCTGAAAGAGAAGAAAACGAGCAAAGGATAGACACCTTAGAATTAGATGGTGTGTTGGTTAATGTTGCAAAAGATAGAGAGGCCTTGGCTATGAAAAGTCTAACAGAATTAACAGAGAACTCAAAAATCGAACAACAAGATTTATTAGTATTATTAAGAGAAAAAGTGGCTAGCAAGCAACAAGATCTTAACGATCTAAAAGAAGAAAATGATTTAAGTGAGCAAGGTATTTATAGTGCACCTAAAGCATTTAAAAGTGTAACAGCCGAAAATGCAGCATTAGAAACATTACAATTACAGATTGATAAGCTTATAGAATCTCAAAATGTAAAAATATCGGAATTAGAAAGCTTATATAAAGATAGACTCAAAAAGTTTAGAGATAAAGACGATGAAACTAATACGTTCTACAAGCGAAAAATTCTAGAACTAAAATCACAACAGTTACAAACTGCAAATGCTAAAGCGGATTTACTATCAACTCTTGATGTTATTAAAGCGGATACAGAAATAGAAAGGAATCGAAGAATAAAACGTGCCGCCTATGATAACGAGCAAGATCGATATGTAAAAGATAGAGCTGCCTTAGATCGAATAAAGACATTTACCGATGTTAGCCCAACACCATTAACAGCAGAAGATTTTGATCATGGTGAAGAATTGAGCAACATACAAATTGTAAAAGATATTAAAAATGTTGAGAGTGGTTACTACTTGGTAATAGCCGTACATAGCGATGTAAATAAAAGAGATGAGTTCCTAACCAAAGCGGTATCTGCAGGACAAACTAATATTAACTTCTTTTATGATGTCAATACAAGTAAGTATTATATATATCATGAGAAATTTGAAGGTATCGATCAAGCAAAATCAGCAATGAATTCTAAAGGAAGTAAACCATACAATAGTAAGATGTCTATGGTTAAAATTGAGAATTAGAATTTAGAGGTACCAGCTTTATCTTTTTATTCCATCTCTGCATGTCGATATAAAATAACATATCCCTATTCTATTCAACATTTTCACCTATCAAGGCTTTGTTTTTTGTGAAGAATAGCAATTTATATAAGGTATATAAAATACTACAAAATATTTAAATTTTATCGATGAAAGAACTAATAACACGATAAAAAACACAAAATATACAGACTTACTTTAATTTTACAAATAAAATCACCATATTTATACCGTTTAATTACGCTAAATAAGGATGAAAGGTTTTTTTTGTACGAAATAACCTTTCTTGTTTAATAGATTATATAACTAAGACATATTTCTTTTTGATTACCCCCAGATTAAAAGAAGTACTAAATATAGCAACCATGAATAAAACTACTTATGTAAGCACTGGACTTGTTTTATTTCTGCTTTTTATAAGTTCTACATTGTATTCACAGAATTTTGTGCCATTTACACCTAGATTTAATCAAGATTTAAAAGGCGATATTGTTTTGATAGGAAATAATATTCTAGGTCCAGATAATAATGCTTTTAATGATAATAGCGTTTATAATCATAATGTTGATATGACTTATATTGATATTGATGGAGATGCATCGACGTTTAATTCTACAAGTGCAGACTTAGACATACCAAATCCAGGCTGTTATCAAATCATTCATGCAGGATTATATTGGGGAGCAGTAACAGATGGTGCAGAGCCTTATACTAATGTAAAGTTCAAAGGGCCTACAGGTGACTATAATGATGTGGTTGGAACCGTTGTTTTTGAAGCTAACGGAACCTCCGTTGATGGTGGCGATAGTTTTCCTTATGCCTGTTATGCAGATGTGACTTCTATAGTAACTAGCTTAGCAAACGATTTAGGAACTTATACCGTTGGAAATGTATCAGCAGCTCAAGGGGAAACAGGCGCTTTTACACCTAGAAATGGTACAGGTAATTCAGCAGGTTGGTCTCTTTTTATAGTCTATGAAGACCCAACAGTACCAGGAAAGTCCATTACAAGTTTTGATGGTTTTAGTGCCATTAGTGTGCCTGGAGGCAATCCTAACTTGGATATTCCAGTTTCAGGATTCAGAACCATTCCGGCACCTGCACCAGTTCGGGCGAATTTTGCATTTGCAACTTTAGAAGGCGATAGTCCGATTTTAGGCGATCAATTATTACTTAACGGTATAAATTTATCAACTGCCGATAGACCAGCTACCAATTTTTTTAATAGTTCAGTAACACAATTAAGTGCATTACCTGTAAATAATAGAAATCCAAATAGTACAAATACTTTAGGTTTTGATACGGGGGTTATAGCGGTACCCAACCCAGGAAATACCGTTATTGCCAATGGCGCCACATCGGCTACAGTTCGATTAGAAACTAGCGGAGACACCTATTTTCCATACTTTTTTGCTTTAGCAGTCGATATTATCGAACCAAACATCGTGCTTACTAAAATAGTAGAAGATGCCTCAGGTACAAACATTGGCGGTCAACTTGTTAATCTTGGTGATGAGCTAAACTACGTTATTGGTTTTCAAAATACAGGGAATGATAATGCTACAAACTTAATTATTAGAGATATACTGCCAACAAACATTGTTTTTGACTATCCGGCTGATATGGGATTACTGCCTTCTGGAGTTACTGTACAAAGTTATGACCCAACAACAAGAGAACTGGTTTTTAGCGTTGATGATGATGTTGTTGAGGAATTTGATCCAGTACAAGACATTCGCTTTAAAGTCACAGTAGTATCCGAATGTAGTTTGCTTAGCGATGCCTGTTCTAATATTATTAGTAATCAAGCCTATTCGACTTATAATGGAACATTAAACCCAACATTTACCATTTCAGACGATCCAAGTTTTAGTTCAAATACGGGGTGTTTATTAACGCCAGCTGCAACTAATTTTTTAGCAGACATTAATTGTACATTTAATGAGCAGGTTATATTATGTGGAGCAAGCACAACTTTAACAGCAGCAAATGGTTATGATTCCTATTCATGGTCAACGAGTCCTACGGGTGTTCCAATTATTGGAAGTACACAATCAATCACGGTTACAACTACTGGAACCTATTATGTTTCTAATACAGCAATAGCACCATGCCAATCTATAGAACAAGAATTTGAAGTCATTACTTTTGGCGCAAACGTAACAAACCCAGTGATTCCTTTTGCGGATCAAGTTGTGACTTGTCCTAATGATGGGAAGCAATTACCCAATTTCTTTTTATGTGGTGCAAACGATTCAAGATTTATTCAAACCAATATTACGGATACAACCTCCATGATATGGGAGCGATTAGATGAAACGAGTTGTGCAGCTGTTCCAGATTCAGATTGTGCCAATGAAGATGCGTCTTGTACATGGAACCAAGTTGCTAGTGGACCAAATTACACCATAGATACAGCAGGGCAATATAGACTTACATTAAATTATGATGGCGGTTGTTTTAATCAGTTTTACTTTAATGTGTACACAAACTTGTTGATTCCAACAGTAACAACAAGAGATATTATATGTACAACACCAGGCGAAATTGTTGTAGGTGGTGTACCGAGTGGGTATGAGTATAGTATTGATGGTGTAAACTATCAGCTAAGCAATATATTTTCAATTAATACGCCAAATATCTATTCTGTTTATGTTAGACAAATAGGGGTAACACCAAACCCATGTATATTTTCAGTTCCTGATGTTCAAATAAGACAAAGGGATTTTACAGTATCCACAATCATTACCCAACCATATTGTAATGGTGGACAAGGCAGCGTTATTTTGGCAGCCAATGATGTACGTCCGCAATACTTCTTTTCAATTTATGATGGCGGAACTTTAGTAAATAGTGTAGGCCCTATAAATACTAGTAGTTACACATTTGCAAACCTAAATTCGGGGACGTATACTATTAATGTTTCTACAGAAGATGGTTGTGCCTTTACAGGTGATATTGATATTATCGACCCACCATTATTAACAGTAACTTCGGCACTTACTCAGCCATTAACCTGTACAGATGGTGAAATAACGGTATATCCAGTAGGTGGGACACCACCGTATTTCTATTTTGTAAATGGCAGTACCACTTTTCAAACCACACCATTAATTAACGTACCAACCGCTGGTACTTATGATATTACAGTAGTAGATTCTAATAACTGTTCTGCAGATACATCCATAACAGTAAATGCAACACCAGCTCCAGATTTTACAGTTACTAAAACAGATATTTTATGTTTTGATGCGGGTGATGTTGGAACAATTAGTTTTAATGTAACCAATCCCAATGGAAATACTTTGGAATATAGTATTGATAATGGTGTAACATTTTATAGTTCACCCATTTTTGCAGGACTAGCCGTAGGAGACTATGATGTCATTGTACGATATATAGCAGGAGCAGATGTTTGTCTGTCTGCACCGCAAATCATAAGTATTACCTCACAAACTGCAATTAATGGAACAGCAACATTAACCACTCCGTATACCTGTGCAACTAATGGTATTATAACCGTTTCAGGAGTTTCTGGCGGAATAGGACCTTATTCATATAGTCTTGATGGCGTAACATTTCAAACGGGACTGACATTTTCTGGTTTAATAGATGGAACATATATTGTAATGATTAGAGATGCTAATGATTGTACATTCTTAACAGCTCCAATTACTATAGATCCATTAAATCCACCAACGGATTTAACGCTTAGCAATACCCCTTTAAGTTGTCCGACTCTTACTTCAGATGTCACAATAACAGGAACAACAGGAGGCGTAGCTCCATTAGAATATCAAATCATAGCACCAGCAGCTTCGGCTACAGTATATCAATCATCAAATATTTTTACAGGTTTAACACCTGATACTTATACATTTCAAGTTAGAGATGCCAATGATTGCTTTTATAGTGAATCTTATACTATTGCACCATTACCACCGTTAACGGTAAGTACAATTATAACAAAAAGTTTAGATTGTACAGCATCACCAGATGGTATCATTGCAAGTACTATTTCTGGAGGCACAGGACCTTTTACTTATGCAGTATCGTTTAATGGCGCTACTTATAGTGTTCCATCCGCAGTTGCAGGAACAGCATTTAATCATACTGCTGTAACCGATGGTACTTACCAATTTCAAATAACAGATGCTAATGGATGTATTGCAGAATCTGGAGTACAAACCATTAATGCAATTTCATTACCAGAAATAACTTCTGTTATACAAACACAGCTTATTTTATGTCATGGCGACTCGAATGCAGCCATTAACATTACAATCAATAATGCAGTAGGTACAGCGCCTTTTGTTATTAATGTAAATAACGATACAACAGGGGTAAATTATGGTACACAGACTTCTGGTCTATCAGCTGGCGATTATACGATTACTTTAACTGATGCAAATTTATGTACAGATATAGAAACCATTACAATAGCCGAGCCAAGTCCGATATTTGTTTCATCAACGGCACTACCTATTACTTGTGGAGCGCTTGGAATTTCAAAAGGATCAGTAATTATAAATAGCGTGACAGGTGGAACTGCACCTTATAATTATTATGTAACCGGTACGAATGGCTATTCAGCTTCTGAGCTTAATGCTTCAGGTACCATTTCAACGACTTTTGATGTGGTTGATTTCGGATTGTATCAAATTAATGTCGTAGATTCTAATGGCTGTTCTGTTTTAGTTCAAGATGTATTGGTAGCATCACCACCAAATGATTTAGATATTACAATAAACACAACAGCAGATTGTATTACTGGGGGAGAAGCCTTAGTTGATATAGGTACAACCTTAGTAGGTACAGGGCCTTTTTTCTTTGATATTTACAGAGGTGTTATTCCGCCACCACCACCAGGAGGCACGTGGATAGCTGAAGATTTTCCAGGAAGTCAGAATGCCACATTTACAGGTTTAATCCCAGGAGTAACCTATACGTTTATAGTTTATGATGTTTCAACGGGCTGTAGTTATTTTGAAACTGCAACGGCTCCAATTCCAACAAATTCAACTTTAACAGGAAGCGCCTTGACATCAAATAATATTACTTGTGTGGGTAGTGCAGATGGAACTGTTTCTTTTACTGTGAATAGTATTTACGGCGTGCCTACAGATGTAAATTATGAAATATTTGATTTGTTATCATTTACTTCTACAACTATTAGCGGTACCAGTACAGTACCAGCAGGGGGATCACTTCCAGTATCTAATTTAGGGCCACTACCTTTTGGAACTTATTTTGTTTTAATTACTGAAACTACAGGACCTAATGCTGGGTGTAGTGTGGTAACAGTGCCTTTTAATATCACAGAGTCCGTTAATGATTTAACCATTAGTGCCACCATAGATCAAAATGCTAATTGTAGCCCAAATTCAGGACGTATAAGTGCTATTGCAACAGATGGAACATCACCTTACTTATATCAATTAACAACATCGGCAATACCACCTTTAGCAACAGACCCATCTTGGGCGCCTGTTAGTACATTCAATGTTGGAGCGAATAGTTATTATGCCCATGTTATTGATGCCTATGGTTGTATAAGATCGACACCTGTTTTGGTCTTATCATCAGATCCAGAGCCTTCAATTACAGCAATATTAAATAATCAGTGTACGGTAACCGAAGGCAATTTTGAAATTGATGTAACCATAATCACTACAGGAATAGCGCCTTACAGTTATAGTATAGATGGTGGTGCTTTCCAAACACGAACGGCTCCTTTTTCTATTTCTAATTTATCATCAGGAACACATACTGTTGAAATCCAAGATGCTAATGGATGTGGAAATTTAGTTTCTGTTGATATTGAAGCGCCTATAGGGTTAATTCCAACATTAACAACAATACCAACCTGTAATAATGATGATGGACAGATAAGTGTAACAGGATCTGGAGGAACTGGGTCATATACTTATTCAATAAGCCCTAATCCAGCTTCAATAAGTTTAATAGGAAATGTGTTTTCTGGTGTTCCATCAGGAACTTATACAGTAACCATAACAGATACAGCAACCTCATGTTCAGAAGATGCTACGATAGTTTTACCAACTTCAACACCACCAACCTTTACAACATCACCAACAGCAGTAACCTGTTTTGGGGATAATAGCGGTACATTCGAAATTAATGTAAGTGGGTATTCAGGCCCTTATACGTATGAAGTATTTGATAGTTCTAGTGCATCTGTATTTGGAAGTGTTGGAGCCAATACATCAACAAACCCAGAAGTCGTTACAGGGTTGTTAGCTGGTACTTACTCAGTTGTTATAACAGAAACGGCGAGTCCATTTTGTTCAGCAACATCAAATGTGATTATTTCAACACCTTTAGAGGCTTTGACGCTGGTGGCTACAGAAACATCTAATGTCACTTGTGATGACGATAAAGGCACTATTACGGCAATCGCCAATGGTGGTTGGGGAACCTATGAATATGAATTAACTGGTATGGCAACAGTGTCATATTCGCCTAACGGCACATTTACAAATTTATCTGCCGGAGCTTATACCGTTAATGTTAGAGATGCTGGAGGATGTATTGCCTCTGAAAATGTAATGTTGGATTTACCAACACCAATAGATGGTACTATTACAGCTAGTACTAATTTATTGTCTTGTTTTGGTGATACAAATGCCACGATAACAGTAAGTGCTGTTACTGGCGGAGAAGGAACAAATTATTCATATACACTTAATCAGGTTTTGCCAACAGTTAGTTCATCCGGACCTCAAACAACTCCTGTTTTTAATGGTTTAGGAAGTGGGACTTATAATGTTGTGATATCCGATGGGTATAATTGTTCATTTACATCCGTAGATGTTACTATTAACGACCCTACTCAAGTTCAAGTGAGTTTAGTAAAAGAAACGTCTCAAACCTGTTTAACAAATGCCACACTAACTTTAAGTGCCACTGGAGGAACCGGTTCTTATGAATATAGTGATACAGCTTCTTTTGTAACAATTATAGGTACTTTTTCATCTTCAATAACCATTCCAGTATCAAACGGAACATATCAATATTATGTTAGAGATGCCAATGCTTGTATCGCAAATGTGTCTAACGAAATCACTATAGATCCTTTACCAACATTGTTGGTTAATTTGGATGCCATGAACGCCTCAATTAACTGTGCTGGTGATGATAATGGTGTTATAGTAGCTACCGCTGAAGGTGGTTTAGGAAGTTATGTGTATACCTTGCAAGATATATCTGGCAACGCTATTTTACCAGTAACTCAAAATAGTCCGGGTATTTTTACGGAACTTCCACCAGGAACCTACCAAGTAGAGGTAGAAAGTGGAGATTGTTTAACAACAAGTGCTCAAATTTCTATTACAGAACCTAATACACCACTATTAGTTAATTTCTTGGCGACTAATGTAACTTGTCCAGGTACAAATAATGGCCGTTTAGATATAACAGCTTCGGGAGGAACAGGTATTATAAAATATGCCATATCCCCACAATTGAACCAGTTTTTTGAATCCCCAATTTTTGAGGATTTATCTCCGGGGAATTACCAAGCCATAGCTCAAGATGAATTGGGTTGCTTTATAATCTTTGATTTTATTATTGAAGATCCTATACCGGTAGCTCTTAATATTGTTGCAAATTCAATTATTCCAGAAATTTGTGATGGTGATTTAGATGGTGAATTTAGTATTGAGATTTCTGGAGGGGAATTGCCTTATAGTGTCAGTTTAGATGATATAGATGGTCCGTATACCACAGGAACTTTAACACAAACCCAATTTGATTTTATTGGATTAGCAGGTGGCGATCATCTTGTATATGTAAGAGACAATCTAGGTTGTGAAACCGAATGGAATATTACTTTCCCAGAATCTGTATTAATTGACCCAGAAGTTATTGTTGAGTTTGGATGTGTAAATAATGTATCTAGTAATACGGTTACCGTAACTGTTGATGCGAGTATAACCAATTTGGCAGATTTAGATTATGCATTAAATAGTGGGGCTTATCAAGCTGACAATGTGTTTGTTGATGTTCCGCCAGGAATAGGTCATTATATAGATGTAAGGCATACAAATGGTTGTATACAACGCACAGAATTATTTGATATCTCACAATTAGACCCATTACAATTAGTACTAGAAGATGGTGATATTAACCAAATTGTAGCCCTAACTTCTGGAGGAGAAGCGCCTTATGTGTACACTTTAAATGGAGAAGATTATGGAAACGAAAATAGATTCCTTATTTACGCATCTGGCGACTATACGGTTACGGTAACCGATAGTAATGGTTGTTTTGTTTCTGCCACAAGATATTTTGAATTTGTTGATGTATGTATACCAAACTATTTTACGCCTAATAGCGAAGGTTGGGGGCCAGGTTGTGCCTCACAATATACAGAGTTAACGGTGGATATTTTTGATAGGTATGGTCGTAAGATAGCAACCTTACGTGTGGGTGATAAATGGGATGGAAAATATAATGGCATTGAGCTGCCTACAGGCGATTATTGGTATGTTGTAAAATTAAATGATCCTAGAAATGATCGTGATTTTGTTGGACACTTTACACTTTATAGATGATAAAATTAGTGGTCATAACCTCTAAATTAAGAATTATGCAAATGCAAAAACTATATATATATTTACTTCTGTTGGTTATAGCAAATGGCTATGGACAAGAGTTGAATTTGCCTGTATTTACCCAGTATTTAGCAGATAACGATTTTGTGGTATCACCAACGTATGCTGGTATTGGCGATAATTTAAAAATTAGAGCCAATGGACTAACACAATGGGTTGGGATAAAAGACGCTCCAGATAATCAATCCCTTTATGCGGATTTTAGAATTGCGGATCGTTCTGGTGTTGGATTCTCAATGTATAATGATAAAAATGGAAATACCATCCAAACAGGTTTTAAATTCTCTTTTGCTCATCATCTTATTCTAGATTATTATTCTAAACAATATTTATCATTTGGTATTTCTTATAACATTAATAATTTTAGAGTAGACACAAGTAAATTCAGCAATGGCGATAGTTCGCCAATTAATAATCCACTTATTACTGATGACAGGCGGACTTCAAATAATAATTTTGATGTTGGTGCTCTATATCGATTTAAAGGCTTCTTTTTAAGCTTTAATGCGAATAATATTCTTTCTAAAAAGTTAGATGAAGATATTAGAGTATCAGAACCAAACTTACTTTTAAATTACCAAATATATTCTGGGTATACCTTTAGAGGTCCAAAAAAGAGTGGATTGGAATTTGAACCTTCAGTATATTATCAAATGTTTAGTAGTGATAGACGTTCTAGTACCGATTTGAATTTTAAATTCAGAAAATATAATAGAAACGAAGATTATTATTGGGCAGGAATATCTTACCGATTCTTAAACGATCAATTCTTTAAACCTCTTAATATAGGGCCAATGGTAGGTTTCCAGAAGTCTATTTTATATTTTGGATATGCTTATCAAATAACAACTAATGACTTGTCGGCGTATAATTCTGGCACGCATGTGGTTACTATAGGTTTGAACTTTTTACAGGGTATTAGTAACTGCCCGTGTACACAGAGTGCGGTTCGTAAATAGTTATATAATAAAATCATAGTCATTAAAATTGAAATGCCCTATAGCTGTTACAGGACCTTGAGCTGAAACTGCTCCAATATAATCTTGATGAGGTGAAAACGTAAATAGTTTCCAAGTGTTTTTTTCTTTTTCGTCCCATTTTGTTTCCAGTAATTCTGTTTCTTTATCTGATTGTATACTTACAGAAAAGGAATCTAACGGAAATGAAAGCCCTTTTGCTTTGCCTTTTATAAAGGATTCCTTGCGTGTCCAGCATCTATAAAAATATGCAGCTTGTTTTTCTTTAGGTACTTTTTTTAATGCTTTAATTTCTAATTCTGAAAAAAAGTTCCCTGCTATATCCAAAACATCAAAATCATCTTTTATCTTTTCAATATCAACACCAATAGCACTGTTTAATATAAAACCCAAAACAGCCATGTTATTAGAGTGTGACACGTTAAATTTAAGCTTTGTATTAAAATTATATTCAGGTTTTCCATATTCACCATAGGCAAAGCCTATATTTTTAGCTTTTTTGTTTAAATAATAACTGGACAATAGCCTTAGAGCACCTCTTGTTATAATGGATTGATTTCTATCTTTTTTAAAATGAAATTTTGAAGCTTTTATCAATTCATCTTCAGACAAAAGACTGCTTAGGATATTGCGCTTTTTTTCAGAAATATCAAAATTTACAAACCAAATATGGATTTTGTTATTTGGAAGCTTAAATAAGCCATCTTGTAAATGATGCATCTGGTTGAAATGATTTAAAGATTTTTTTTGAAATTAGAGTTTGATTTTTAAAAAGTCTGAGAGGTTTCGTTGTTGATATTTATTATAAATACCATTAAAAATATTCAAATTATTTTTAAACGATTGATTATTAAGAATTTTATCTAATTGTTCATTTATTTCTTTTGGAGTGTCCTGTTTATTTCTCATAACCCCCAATTTATGATAATCAATTCTGGCAGCGTTTCCATTTTCGTCTGCCTCATTCCCAGAATAAACTAACATAGGTACCGCATAATGTATACATTCGCTTATAGTATTGATACCTGCATGCGTAATACAACAATCAGTATGTTTTAAAACTTTTAACTGAGGTACCCATGGAATAAAAAAGCAATTTGATTGAGATTGGAATGTATCAATAGTTAATTTTTTCCCTAAACTAACAATTAGTAACCAATCCTTTTTATTTTCTATAGCTTTCATTACTTTTTTTATAAAATCAACTTCAGGAACTAGAATACTACCTGCTGAAAAGTAAATTAGTTTTTTTTCTGCTTTTTGTTTTAGCTGTATTATTTCGTCTATAATTTTGTTAGAATTAGCATCAAATTTGGCATCTCTTTGTTCGTATATCATTGGTCCGACATATATATGGTTTTTAGCTGATCTATGAGGGAAATCCATTTCGGATAATGTAAATGACAAAATAGGTAAATTTGTATAGCAAAAAAGGTAAGGCAGGTTACTTGCAATTAGGGTTCGGGTTGGAAAATTGGTGTTTTTTGCATATTTTTTTAAAACTTGTCTTCTGTAATCCTTAAAAGTTAATTTATTAACAAAAATTCTCGCTTGTACTTTTAGTTTAATGAAAAGCCAATTAATTAAAATTCCTATTGAACTCCCTTTTAATTTTTTTCCAGGTATAATATCTGTGCGTAAAGGAGGAAGTTTTATTCCTAAGCCCATTTTATTAGAAAACCATGCCGTGAATAATGTTACAGGAATCTTAAGCTTATATGCAGTAAATATAAGGTCATGCATTTCCATATCAATTATGAAATGGTCAGGATTTAATTTTTTTAGAGCAATCTCATATTCATTTAAGTTTAATATTTTTTTTCCTATTTTGTAGTGTTTGAAGTAGTTTTTATAATGATATTTACATCTAGAAAACCATGAAGAAGATTGAATTTTCTCTAAATCATCATGTTTATATTCTAAATTGATAGGAGGTAACTGAATATAAATAAAACCTAAGCTTTCTACTTTCTTTTTAACATCCTTAGGACATAAATACGTAATTGTATGGCCTTCATTTTGCAATTTAGTTGCCATTTGAAAACTGGAATTTAATCTTCCTGTTAAGCCTGTGATTATTAATCCAATATGAGCCATTTATTTATATTAAAAATTTATTTATTTCTTTGGCGATGAATTTAATATTGGGTTCTTCAAATAACAAAATGTGATCTCCCTTTACTTCCTTTACTTCTATTTTACCTGAAAGCATTTCTTCCCAAGATTTTATAACTTCAGTGTTTAAACTTTTTTCTACTTTCTCAGTAAGTATGAGTTTAATATCGCCTGTGCTTGGTTTCCATTTATAGTTTTCGCTAATTTTAATGAGGTTTTTGTTTAAATCGACTAAGCCTTTTTCTTGTGATGATGCAAACAACTTAATAAACAACTGCCTCGTTTTAAGCATTCTGCCAGAAATAAAGTGTTTTGCTGTAGAAACAGGATTGTTTAAGCTTCTTTTAAAAAAACCTTTAACTCTTATTTTTAAACGGTTTGGCGTATTTAAATTCCATGGATCAGCCATAGTATCCATAACAATAAGATTCATTTTTTGATTCAGTTTGTTTAGTTGAATCATCATTTCATGACCAACTGTTACACTAAAACAATATACCAAAACATTATAAGGCCCTTCGGGTTGGATGGATTGCATGGCTGTAAAATAATCCTTGGCCATGTCTTCTATACTTTGGTGCATACGATGGTTGCCATAAACCCCAGAGGCTTGTAATGCGTAGATTGGTCTATCTTCATCGATATGATTTTTTAAATTATTATAAAAATAGACATTACCACCCCCGGCATGAATGCAAAAAAGCGGTTTTTTAGTCCCTCCTTTTTTTAAGGCTACTAGGTAATCCCAATCTTCTTGTTGCTTTTCTTTTTTAGAGATATAAGAAGCTAACTCTTTTATGGTTTGATAATCAAATATTTGATTAGGAGATATCATTATGCCTGCTTTTCTGGCTTTAGCTATAAATTGAATACTTGAAATAGAGTCGCCGCCAATTTCAAAGAAATTATCTGTCGTGCTTAATGATTTAATGTTTAAAATGCTTTCCCAAATTTCGAGTAATTTTTGTTCAATGTCATTTATTGGTTTTTTAATGTCATTATTAAAATTGGGTTTAGAAATGGGTTCTATCTTTTCTAATGATTTTTTATCAACTTTACCATTAGGAAGTAATGGGAAATTATCAATTATTATAAAACGGTTAGGAATCATATAATCTGGCAACTCTTGTTTTAGATTTTGTTTTAACTCTTTTTCATCAAACAAATCATTAGGCTTTATATAAGCAATGAGTCTTTTAGTTTTCCTGTTATCTTTTTTAACTAAGACAATAGCTTGTTTCACCAAAATATTATTGTTAATATTATTTTCAATCTCGTCTAACTCAACTCGAAACCCTCTAATTTTTATTTGTTGGTCTAGTCTTCCTGAAAATTCAATAGATCCATCATTTCTGTATTTTCCTAAATCGCCTGTTTTATATAGTTTTTCATTGGTATTAAAAGGGTTTTCTATAAAAACAGTATTGGTTAAATCTAATCTATTTAAATAGCCTTTAGAAAGTCCTTGTCCTCCCACGTAAATTTCTCCTAAAACCCCAATAGGGACAATATTTTTATTGCTATTTAACAAATATATTTTTGCATTAGCTACAGGTTTTCCTATAGGTATTTGTTCCTTTACTAAATCTTGTGTTTCAATTTTATGGGCCATACACCAAACCGATGCTTCGGTTGGGCCATATTCATTGTATAAAGAAACATTTGGCATGTTTTTTAAATGGGTTTCGCATAGGGGTTTTGAGCAGGCTTCTCCAGCAACGATAACTGTTGTTAAGCTTTTTAACTTTGCGGTTTCAATATTTTCAAGTATAACATGGTATAAAGATGGAAGCATAAGCGTATGGCTTATTTTATGTTTCTCTATAATATTAGCGATTTGCTCAATATCTTGTTCAACACGCTTTTCCGTAATGATTAAATTTCCGCCTGTACATAGTGTCCAAAAAATCCCGGCTTTAGAACTGTCAAAGGAAATGGAGGACATGAGTAAAAACGCAGATGGGTTCTCGTCATAAAAATCTAATCTACCATCGGTCGAATTTATAATGTTTTTATGTGTAATAGGAACGCCTTTTGGTTGGCCAGTGCTTCCAGAAGTATATATAACATAGGCTAAATCTGTTTCTTTTACAATGGGTAATGTAGTTGTATTAAAAGTGTTTTTAGAATTAATGGTATCGATTAAAACTGTATTTGTTTCAAATTCATTAAAAAGACTTAAAAGCGATGTTTGGGTTACAATGTTATCTACTTTTGCATCTTTTAGCATAAAATTAATGCGCTGAAATGGATAATTAGGATCTATGGGTAAGTATGCACAACCTGCTTTTAAAATGCCTAACAATCCGATTATCATATCTAAAGAACGTTCAATACACAAGCCTACTATAGCGTTGTTCTTTGTAGCATTACCTAATAGTTCTTGGGCTAAATGATTTGCTTTTTCGTTTAATTCTTTATAAGAAATAGAATTTTCACCAAATGTTAAAGCTAATCTGTCGGGGTGTTTTTTAGCAATACTCTCAATGATATTATGAATTCCAGTAAATTCTATAAAATTAGTAGAAATCGTTTTTTCCTGATTTAATAAAAATTGTTTTTCGTTATCAGTAAGCATTGGAATTTCTGAAATGCTTTGATTTGGATTTAATACAACACCTTCTATCAGCGATTTAAAATAATTTTGAAAGCGATTTATCGTAGATTCTTGAAATAAGTCTGAAGCATATTCGAAGGTAGAGGATAATATACCATCTTCTTCAGAAATGTAAATAGTAAGATCAAATTTTGACACTTTTGCATCTACCCAAGTATGTGTTAAGCTAACATTTTCATCAAAAAAAGGATTTTCAGGCACCGAATGATATAAAAACATGGTTTGAAAGAACGGATTTATAGATAATGATCGTTCTATTTTGAGTTCATTGACTAGTACATTAAAAGGGACATCTTTGTTTGCAAAAGCCTCAAGTGTATTTTTTCTAACTTCTTTTACCAAATTTGAAAAAGACATGGTTGACTCTACATTTGTTCTTAAAATTATAGTGTCATTAAAAAAACCGATAAGGCTTTCTAAGGCTTTTTGGTCTCTATTTGTTACAGGCGAACCTATTAAAATGTCAGTTTGACCACTATACCTGTGTAAAAAAACATAATATACAGAAAGCATGAGTACATAAGGCGTGGTGCCCAATTGCTTTGATAATGATAAAAGTTTAGCAGATAGTTCACTATCAAAAATTTGTGTATAAGATGCTGCACCTTTAAATGAGGGCTTTACAGGTCTTGTATAATTGGTAGGTAAATTTAAATTTGGTATTTCTCCAGATAATTTTTTCTTCCAATAATTAAGATAGTTGACATTGACTTTCTTTGATTTAAGCCAATAAGCGTAATCAGCGTATTGTATTTCTGTCCGTTTTGAAGGGATAGAGGCTTTATTATTGCTCAATGCCCTATAATAGCTAGCTAAATGCTCTCGAAAAAGCCTCATGGACCATTTGTCTGTAGCTATATGGTGCAAAGTAATTTGTAATATGTGTTTTTCAGAATCGATTTTAATTAAAGTAGCTATTACTAATGGGCTTATTGATAAATCAAAAGATTTGGTAGCATCAGCTTCCATTATTTTTTTTCTTTCAATTTCTCTTTCAGCATTAGGCAAAGCACTTAAATCATAAGTCGCTATACTTATAGTGGCATTTTCATCAACTTTTTGAAACACTTCGTTTTCTTCCAAATGATAAGTTGTTCTAAGTATATCGTGGTCACTATATACTCTTTTTAAACTTTCAATAAGAATATCTTGGTTTAATTTTCCATTGAATGTATAGATTTCCGAATAATTATAAAAAGGATTTCCAGGATACATTTGTTGTAAAAACCATAGTCTTTCTTGGCCAGGAGATAAAGGAATACATATGCCTTCAGGAGCTTTTGCTATAGCGGGCATCACTGTTTTATTTGCATCCCTGCTTTTCCACCTATCAAGTAATGATTTTGTGTTAGTTTCTTTTTCCATAAATCATTAAATAATTATCGTAAACCTAACCAAACAGCAAACTCAAAGCCGTATTTTCTAATATAATCATCAAGAGGGAGATCTATATCAAAAGCACGTTCAATTAACCAATAAAGTGATATAATAATTAATAATACAGACAGATACACTAAAAATTTAGGGTATAACTTGAGTTTTCTTATTAAGAACAGTAAAGGAAATATAGCAGCAATTATGGCTAATTGTCCAATTTCGACACCAATATTAAACCCTAATAGCGATAGTGTAAGATGCTCTCCATTAAAGCCTAACTCGCCTAAAACGCTTGCAAATCCAAATCCATGGAAGAGTCCAAATACAAATGCTATAACCCAATCTCTACCTTTAAAAATAGGTTTTATATTGTGGTATGCGGCTAAGCCAATTGAAAATGCAATAATAGATTCCACAAATTGAGAGGGTAATTCTATAATTTGCAAAGAGGCTAAACTAAGTGTAATGGTATGCGCTATGGTAAAAAAGGTAATTATTTTTACAATATATAGGAATGCAGGTTTGAATTTGTCTACCGGTTCCCAACTCCAAATGTTAAATTTGCTACTAGATTGAGCCCCTTCAGTAATGTTAATTCGTCTTCTTACTACTGCTGGTAATATTAAAGCTATTATAAAAAGAATATGATCTATTCCAATCCAGATATGCCAAATACCTTGCTTTATCATGGCATTAAAACCTGTCCAAATTGAGCCCTCTTTTAATGAAAGTGTTTTGTTCCAGTCATTATTGCTAAAATTAAGCGCAATATTTTTCTCATTATTAATTAGTCCAGCTTTCCAATTATAAGCTATACCTAATAAGTTCATATGATGCGGTTCTTCTTCAATAAAAACCTTATAGGTAACATCTAACTCATCAGGGGTCATTTCTGTGTTTTCTAGATAAAAATCTAGTATAATAAAATCACCATAGGTCACCCATAAAAAATCTATTTCGTCTGTAAATACTATGCTGTAAGCTTTATTTTGATAAGAAAACGAGGTGTTTTTTAAAAGGTATGCTTTTATTTTGTTTAAATGTGGGGTAATTTCTTCAATAGAGGTATGTTGACTTAAATTAAAACCTAAAACATCATTTAGCTCATTAACATTAATATGAAAATCGCCCTCAATATTGGCATTTTCATAAACCCTTAAATACAATAGACTATTGTCGGGATGGTGAGCAAAAGCATTGCAAATAGGAAATAATAAAAAAGTAAACAATAGGAAACTTAGTAATCTTCTTTTCATAAGGATAGGTATTAAAAACACATCTTCGGAAAAAGATGTGTTTTATCGATTTTTTGTTTCAATATCGTAAATATTAAAGAATTGATAAATTTATATAGTGTTTTTTTCGATAAATACAACAAATTAACTGTTGAATAACTAAAAATGGGTTTTAATTCTTTGTAATAAACGTATATCTTTACTTTTTTAGGTATAGAGCTTAATATAAAAAATTGCTATGGTTTATATTAATGACTAATTTTTATTGATTAACATCAAAAAACTCCCAGTCATTTAAAATCTTTCCTAAAACATAATTATTAAATATTTAGAAATTTTTCTATAGACATTGTTATGGATATAAATGGACCTTTATTAGAGTTTATTAAAAATGAAATCATAGAGGATAATCAATTAGAATTAGGCTTCCAAGACGATTTATTTAGTACTGGTTTAGTTGATTCTATGGGAATGATGAGAATCATCAGTTTTGTTGAAAAGAAACTCAAAACAGAAGTGCCTTTTGAAGACATGACTGTAGATAATTTTATGACGATTGAAGCCATAAGTAAATACGTTTCAAACAAAACGGTTTAGTTTTTTTACTTATGAATAAAAATGCCATTAATATGATGCCCTTAACAACAAGCCAAACCTCAATGTGGTTAGGTCAAAAACTTAACCCAAGTGTGCCCATTTATAATGTGCCCTATGCCTTTTATATTAACGGCAATTTAGATGCTGTTACATTTAAGCAAGCTTTTCAAGAATTGATAAATACAACTGACGTTTTGCGTACGGTATTTTTTGATGTAGATAGTATTCCATATCAAAAAGTTTTAAAAGACTATAACTATTCATTTGAAGCTATAAATTTTAAAACCGATCTAACTGACATTTTAATAAACGATTGGTTACAAGATAGAAGCGAAAGATTGTTTGATATGTCTAAACCATTGTTTGATAGTGTTTTATTAAATACTTCAGATCAAGAATACATATGGTTTTTTAATGTACATCATTTAATAACAGACGCTTCAAGTTCTGTTTTGTTTTTTAATAGACTGTCAGAACTGTATGCGCAAATTAAAAAGGGCAATGAATCTACAGACAACTCAAAATTTAAGTATTCAGATTATGTTCAGTATGAAGCTAATCAGCAAAACAGTAATAAAGCCAATAAAGCTTATTGGGAAAAAAAGGTAGAAACTTTTAGTGAAACTCCAATGCTTTATGGAGAAAAGAAAACGCAACAAACGACTTCAAAGTCACATCGTGTTGTATTAGATTTAAGTTTAGAGCAATCCGAAAAAATTAATGCTTTGGCCGAACAAAGTGATATTAAGGTTTGGACAAAGGATTTAACATTATTCAATATTTTTTCAACACTTCTTTTCACATATTTATATAGAATAAGCGGACAAAAAAAATTGGCCATAGGTGCACCAATTAATAATCGTACAACAAAAACGTTAAAAAGCACACCAGGATTATTCATTGAAATTTTTCCGCTTACTGTTGAGTTAACAGAAGATGATACCTTTTTTTCGCTGTTACAGCAAATAAAACGAGAAACAAACGAATATTTAAAACATGCTATTACCGGAACTTCATCAGCAAAAGTAAGCCGTAGTTTTAATACTATTTTTAATTATATAAACGCCAGTTTTTCAGATTTTGACGGCTTAACTACAAAAGCAGAATGGATTCACCCTAATCATAGCGACCCAGCACATAAATTACGTTGCCATGTTTATGATTTTAATGCTACAGGACATACCAAGGTTGTTTTTGATATTAATACGTCTATTTTAGATGAATCTGAAGCCCATGCAATTACAAGTCATTTTTCAAATATATTAGATGCATTTTTATCAAATATTAATGCACTTATAGAAGCTCCTAGCTTATTATCAGAACAAGAATCGAGCTTATTTTTACAGTCTGAATTAGAGTTCAATAAACCCTATGTTTCCATATTAGAACATTTTGAGACTTTAGCGGCTAACATACCAAATGCCATTGCATTTCAATGCAAAAATGAAACGCTAACCTATAAAGGGTTAAATAAAAAGGCAAATCAATTAGCTAATTATTTAATCAAAAATGGCATGACGTCTAATCAAAAGGTCGCACTTTATAATTATCGAAGTACAGCCTATATGATAGGCGTACTGGCTGTTATAAAAGCTGGAGGGACATTTATACCCATAGCCTCCGACCAGCCAAGAGAACGGGTTAGGTTTATAGTATCCAATTCAGATTGTTCACTTATACTAACCGAAGGAGACTTAAAAAAGAATTTAGAAAACACAAATATACAGGTTATAGATTTATCGGATTTTAATAGCTTAATTGCTAACGAATCCGTTAGCAATTTAAACAAGGTGCTAAAAGCTAGTGCTTTGGCGTATGTACTATATACTTCTGGTTCTACGGGAGACCCCAAAGGTGTGCTTATTTCACATAGCGCATTGTCTAATTACCTCTTTTGGGCAAAAGACCATTATGGTATAGATAGTAAATCAGTTTTTCCATTATTCACATCTATTGGCTTTGACCTTACCATAACATCAACATTTTTACCTTTATTAAGTGGTGGAAAATTAATAGTTTATAAAGAAAATACTTTTGGTCCAGATACTTCATTATTGCAATTACTTGGTGATAATCTTGTTAATGTCATTAAACTAACACCCTCACATTTAACCTTTCTTAAAGACCGAAATTTAGCCAACTCAAACATACATACCATGATTGTTGGTGGCGAAGACTTTAAAGTTAATTTGGGTAAATCAATTAAATCTTCATTCAGGAATCATTTAAAAATCTTTAATGAATATGGACCAACAGAAGCTACAGTTGGCTGTATTGTAAGTAAATTTGACGTAGATAAACATTCAGATGCTTCGATTCCAATTGGCTATCCCATAAAAAACATGCATGCTTATATATTAGATTCCCATATGAATATGGTTCCTAAAGGCGTGGTGGGAGAATTATATTTAAGTGGCCATAGTTTAGCCAATGGTTATCTAAAACTAGAAGATTTAACAAACAGCAAATTTATAGATAATCCTTTTGTTGATGGTTTAAAAATGTATCATACGGGCGATTTAGCCAGAATAAATAAAACCGGTGAATTTGAATATTTAGGTAGGGTTGATGAGCAAGTTAAATTAAGAGGTTACAGAATTGAATTGACCGATATAGAGTCTAACCTTCTTGATTTTGAGGGTATTGATGATTGTGCAGTTGTTTTAGTGGAAAATAATAAAGTTATTGTTCCAGAAGAAGAGGTTATAAATTGTACAGAATGTGGATTACCATCAAATTATCCACAAACCGATTTTGATGATTATGGTGTTTGCCATTTATGTAATGCGTTTAAGGGTTACAAAGAAAAGGCGCAAAAATACTTTAAAACCGAAGAAGAATTAAAGACCATTTTAACAACTAACAAGATAGAGAACACAAGCTATGATTGTTTGTCACTTTTAAGTGGAGGTAAAGATAGTACCTATATTTTGGCGCAATTAGTTGGTATGGGCTTAAAGGTTTTAGCCTTTACTTTAGACAATGGTTATATATCAGAACAAGCAAAAGACAATGTAAATCGTATAGTAGAAAAACTTGGTGTAGATCATATTTATGGCCAAACCGAGCACATGAATGCTATTTTTATAGATAGCTTGAACCGACATCAAAATGTCTGTAACGGTTGTTTTAAAACCATTTATACACTGAGTACTAAAATAGCCATGGAAAAGGAAATTCCTTTTATAGTTACAGGTTTATCACGTGGTCAGTTTTTCGAAACGCGATTAACAGAAGAACTTTTTTGGGATGAAAATCTAGATGTCACTAAAATTGATGATACTATTTTAGAAGTTAGAAAATTGTATCACAGAGAAGAAGATGCAGTAAGGGATTTATTAGAAGTATCAATATTTGAAGATGATGACGTGTTTGACAAAGTTCAATTTGTCGATTTTTATAGATATTCTGATGTAAGTTTAGAACACATGATCAGTTATTTAGAAGACAAAGTAGGCTGGGTAAGACCAACAGACACCGGACGTTCTACAAACTGCTTAATTAACCAAGTCGGTATATATGTTCATAAAAAAGAAAAGGGCTATAGTAATTATTCTTTTCCATATAGTTGGGATGTACGTTTAGGGCATAAAACCCGCGACGAAAGTTTAGAGGAAATTAATGAGTACATAGATGAAGTTGAAGTCAAACGCATCATGGAAGAAATAGGCTATGAAGAATCCAATACGTTTGGAAATGATGAAAAATTAGTAGCTTATTATACTGGTGATTCCTCTATATCATCAAAAGCATTAAAGAAGCATTTAGCAAGTAAACTTCCAGCATATATGATGCCTTCTAACTTTAAGTTTTTAGAAGATATGCCGCTTACTAAAAATGGTAAAGTAGATAAGAAAACATTAAAAAAAATAAATACAGAACAATTAGAATTAGAAACGTCTTATGTAGCGCCAAGAAATGAAATAGATGAACTTATAGAAGGTGTTTGGAAAGATGTATTGCGCTTATCCAAAATAGGTATACATGATAATTTTATTGCGTTAGGCGGGCATTCGCTTGCAGCTATAAGAGTTACCTCAAGACTTAACGAAGCATTAGGAATGGACATTCCGCTTAATAAAGTTTTTAATTTACCAACTATTGAAGCGTACTCTAATTATCTGGAAAAAATAATGGTCGAACTATTAGGTGAATAAGAGAATTGATGCACAGGTATCATAAAAAATGAAAAGAATTAAAATACATATCGTAAAATTTGTAGCTATTGTAATTAGTGTAATTTACATGCTAATGCCCATACATAAAGAAGTAAAAAGTGTTTTACATAGTATGTCGCATTATTTACAAATGCCCGATATGGTATTGTCACATAATCAGGATCAAAATCTAAATTATAAAACCCAAACATCAAATATAACGTTTCATCAGCATAAACTAATTGATTTATTAGATGCATTTATAGGTAACAAAACTAATAATGAGGATTCTAATAAAGCACATATCTTTAATATTAAAATTGATAAACATTTTTATGACCATAAATATAAATACCAAGAATTAATATCCACTAAAACATCATCTATTATTGATAATTATAAAGAAAAAATAAAAGATGAATTTTTTGGAAAAATTAAGGTCCCTCCTAAAATAACATGAGTTTAAGTACTATTAGTCAATAGTATCATTTTTACATTATAATCAACAACTTGTCTATTTAACTATTATGCAAACTTTTGCTATGGCATTAGCTCATTTAAAAGTATGCCCATAAAACTAAAAAAATGAAAAAATATATAATTTTTTGTTTGCTATATACTGTTTTTTACAGTGTAAAAGCACACGAACTAAGTGGTACGGTTGTTTCAGAAGATAATAATAAACCCCTACAAGGCGTTGGCGTTTACAATAAAACTACTGGAGCTTATACCTATACCAATGTATCTGGATATTTTGAATTAGATGATATTTCAATAAACGATGTCATTTATTTTTATCAGTTAGGATACGAAAACCAAGAACTAGTCATTGTAGAAAAACACTTGGATAGCGAAATTGATATCGAATTACGAATATCTTCAGCGTCTTTAGATCAAGTACTAATCGTTTCAAAAGTAAACGTGTTAAGTAATTTTATAAATGTCGATTTAAAGACAAGTCCCGTAAAATCTTCGCAAGAAATACTTAGAAAGATTCCAGGTTTAATTATCGGTCAACATGCAGGAGGCGGTAAAGCAGAACAAATTTTTTTAAGAGGTTTTGATATTGACCATGGAACAGATATCGCTATAGATGTCGATGGAATGCCCGTAAATATGGTATCGCATGCCCATGGTCAAGGCTATGCCGATATGCACTTTATAATACCCGAAACTATTGATAATATCGATTTTGGAAAAGGCACCTACTATGCCGATAAAGGAAACTTTAATACAGCAGGTTACGTGGATATCAATACAAAAAAGACCATTGATAATAACTTGGTTTCAGTTGAGGCAGGTCAATTTAATACCCTACGTGCTTTGAGTATGATTAAACTTGTAGATGAAGAATATAGTTCAGCTTATATTGCTTCAGAACTCATGCTATCTGATGGTGTTTTTGAGTCGCCTCAAAATTTTAATCGCCTTAATATTATGGGACGTTATAATTTTAATAATTATAAAGATCAAGAGTTTAATATGGCTATATCTCATTTTCAGAGTAAATGGGATGCTTCTGGACAAATCCCAGTTCGTGCCGTTGAAAGTGGACAAATAGGGCGTTTTGGAGCCATTGATGATACAGAAGGCGGTAATACCAGTAGAAGCAATTTTTGGTTAAACCACAGTAAACAATTAGATGAACACTCGTCTATAAAATCATCAGCATATTTATCAAAATACGATTTTGAATTGTTTTCAAATTTCACATTCTTTTTAGAAGACCCTGTAAATGGGGACCAAATTCATCAAAAAGAAGATAGAACCATTATTGGTGCTAAAACGGTTTTTGAGCATTCATTTCATTTGGATAACCATGATGAGCAACTAAAGTATGAATTGGGAGTTGGATTTAGATATGATGATGTTAATGACGTACAATTATCCAAAACCTTAAACAGGCAAACCATTTTAGAGCGCATAGCCTACGGAAATATAGATGAATTAAATGGGTTTTCTTTTGCTAACTTGACTTACAAAACAAATAAATGGACATTTAATCCAGGTTTACGTTTTGACTATTTTAATTTTGATTATGAAAACTTATTGACAACCACTTATGATATTAAAAGTGAGAATAAAATATTAGTGAGTCCAAAACTGAATATTATTTATGCAGCATCTAATGGCTTGCAATTATTTGCAAAAACAGGTTTAGGATATCACTCTAACGATACTAGAGTTGTAACGGCTAATAATGGAAAAAAAATATTACCAACAGCCTTTGGAACCGATTTTGGATTAATTGCAAAACCTTTAGACCGATTGGTTATTAATGTTGCATTGTGGAGCCTATTTTTACAACAAGAATTTGTGTATGTTGGCGATGCTGGTATTGTTGAGCCAAGTGGAAAAACTAAACGTTATGGTGTTGATTTTGGATTGCGATATCAACTAACAGATTGGCTGTTTTTTAATACCGATGTTAATTATACCTATGCCAGAAGCTCGGAAGAGCCAAGTGGACAAGATTATATTCCATTAGCACCAGATTTAACATCATCGGGAGGTTTGAGTTTTAGGGATTTAAAAAAATTCTCAGGTGGTTTAAGTTACAGGTTCATAAAAGACCGACCAGCTAATGAAGATAATTCTATTGTAGCAGAAGGTTATTTTATTACCGATTTGAATTTGAATTACAATCATAAAAACTGGACCTTTGGTTTGATTGTAGAAAACTTATTTGATAATGATTGGAATGAAACACAATTTGCCACAGAAAGCAGGTTGTTTAATGAACCAGATGCTGTTGAGGAAATCCATTTTACACCAGGAAGCCCTTTCTTTTTAAGAGGAAAAATATCTGTGCGTTTTTAAAATTTAAAACCGTTATTATTTTGAATAAAAAACGCACCAGAATAGGTGCGTTTTTATTTTATTGTGATATGAATTCAAAGGTGTTTATTTCTTAACAATCTCTATCTCAAATAATTTGTTCCAACGCTTTCCTGTTACAAAAATAGTTTTTGTTTTAGGGTTGTAGGCAATACCATTTAAAACATCTAAGCCTTCATGTTGCTTAACTTTTTTCTTTAATGAAGTAAAGTCAATAACACCAATTACAGCACCGTTTTTAGGGTTAATAATGGCAACACCATTTTTTTGATAGCGGTTAGCGTATATTTTACCATCAATCCATTCCATTTCATTAATACCAATAATTTTACCTTTGTTGGTATATACTTGAATAAAGTCTTGTTCAACTAAAGTATTTGGGTTTAAAAGCCATATTTTTTCGGTACCATCACTTTTGTATATGGTATTGTTATTGTTACATAATCCCCAACCTTCTTTACTATTTCCGTATTTAAAACTACTTAATTTCTCAAAACTATTGACATCATAAACAAAGCCTGTTCCTTTTTGCCATGTAAGCTGATACACTTTGTTATTTAATATAGTTAGTCCTTCTCCAAAATATTCATCAGCTAGGTTAATGCTTTTAATGACTTTGCCAGTTTTATAATCTAGTTTTCTAAGTTGGGATTCTTTGTACTGCCCAGTACTTTCATAAAGGGTATCACCAAAAAACTCTAATCCTTGAGTATAAGATGTAATATCGTGTGGGTATTCATTAATGATTTTAAAGTTATATACTTCTGGTGTATCGTTATTAAGTAATGTAATAGTAGACGTTGTTATTTGTTTTTGGCCATTAAAGTAAACCTTGGCTTGAATGGTATGCTTTCCTAATTCAAAATTTTTTAATTCAAAATGGTCATTAATCGACGTGCCTTTTAAAGTATAAGAAACAGAATCTATGGTATGATTTTTTTTGTTTTCTAAAGAAATTTTCAAAGTTTCACTAATAGAAATATTACCTTTTTTAGCATTCGTTTTAATAGCGAAATCACTTTTTGTTTGGTTGGAGTTTGAACCACAAGAGCTGAGTAATCCGTATAAAAATATGATTGTTAGATGTTTGAAGGTATTCATTTTAAATTTTTAATTTGAAGCAAGATATTTATTTAAAATCAGTTTAAAAAATCATTGTGAAAATTTTAAAAGGTTGTATCTTTGCAGCCGGCAAGTCCTACACAACCAGCTCCTGTTGAATCCTCCAGGTCGGGAACGAAGCAAAGGTAAATGGTCGTAGCGGTGTGATGTAGGTAGCTTGCCTTTTTTTGTACCCAAAATTTAGCTTTTGAAAGCTAAGCGTATCAAAATATTTTATTTTGAACACTCCAAGGAAGGTTGTTGTTCTTTTATAGAAACTTAAATCTTGAAAGCTGCGGCGAATCAAGATTTTTTAGTTTATTACATTTCCATGAAAGTGGGAATCTCATGATTAATATTGTATTTTTAAACAATCAAAATATTGAATGTAAATGTCTAGAGTAATATTAATAACAGGTGGTTCTTCAGGAATAGGAAAATCTATGGGCGAATTTTTAACCGAAAAAGGGTTTAAGGTTTATGGCACGAGTAGAACCCCAGAAAAGTATAAAAATAGTGCATTTCCTATTTTGGCTTTAGATGTTAGTGATGTTACTTCTATTAAACAAGCAGTTAGTACGATTATAGAAAAAGAAAACCGATTAGATATTCTTATAAACAATGCAGGAGCAGGAATAACTGGCCCAATTGAAGAAATTCCCGAAGCAGAAATTAAAAATAATTTTGACACTAATTTTTTTGGACCTATTAATGTTATTAAAGCCGTACTGCCAAAAATGCGTGAACAACATTCTGGCTTAATAATAAACATAACCTCCATTGCTGGCTATATGGGTTTACCGTATAGAGGTATTTATAGTGCTAGTAAAGGTGCTTTAGAGCTTTTAACAGAGGCTTTTAGGATGGAGTTAAAAAACTTTAATATAAAAATGACTAATGTGGCTCCAGGAGATTTTGCAACCAATATAGCGGCAGGTCGATATCATGCGCCAACTCTTGATAATTCGCCTTATATGAAACCTTATGGAGATACTTTAGATTTAATGAATAGGCACGTTGATAATGGGAGCAATCCCAATATTATGGCTAAAGCTGTATATAAGGTGATAATGACACCAAATCCTAAAGTCCATTATAAAGTAGGGGAGTTTATGCAAAAATTCTCCATTGTGTTAAAACGTATTTTACCAGATAAGGTTTATGAAAAGCTTTTGATGAATCATTATAAACTATAATTTTAAATTTTAGTTTATAACTAACTATCTATTTATCAAACCAAGTAACTGCTCTTCAAAATATATTGAAAAAAGATTTGTATTGCTATTTACTATCCTTTTATTCTTATCTATAATGATTGTTTTTGTCATAGGATGTATAGCCAAAATTTCAAAAGTTTTTGCTGGATTTTTAAACTGATATTCGTTTGTAGAATCAAACCCATGTCCTAGGAGCATTTTTTTAGAATTCTCCAAACCATATTTATCTATATTTATTGTAATAAATTTTATTTCTGGATATTTTACTTTTAACTCTTTGAGTTTATAATGACTTTCCTTAAAATGGTCATAATACTTTTGAGACCAAAAACTAATGACTGTAGGGCTATTTATTACTGAATTAATTTCAATTTCGGAAGCATTATAATTAATGAGATTTATAAGAGGTAGCTTTGAGCCTTCTTTTAAATTATTTACCGATTTTGCATATAAAGCTATCATTCTTTTGTGTGCTTTGTTTTGACTTTTACTTAAATAAGATTTTAACATTTTATTGCATTTCTTTTCATTTTTAGATTTAGAAATATAGCTAATGGTAAAATGATATAACAATTCATCTTTAATAGACGTATTAGTTACCAAACTATCTATAAGCTTTAGCCTGTCTAAGTTATAGCATAAATCCCATCTGTTAAATAGTTTATTGTCAGAATGTTTATCGTGCGATTCAAGTGCCAAATTACTAAAGTTGTGCCTTAAAAAAGTACTGTAATTAAAATAATGGCTCAGAGATTCATCATTATAATTAATATCCTTTCTGTAATCATAAAAATTATCAGGTAATGATTCTAAAATTGCAATTTTATTTTTACCATAATGCCAAAAAGGATAAACTTCTTTGCTCGAATAATATCTATAATCTATGTTAGCACGAGCATATTTTTCAAATAAATTAGAAGGTTCATATTTCTTTTTAAACCTTTCTAATGTTTTAATTTTAGAATATCGAATAGAATCCACATGTTTTTGAAAATCAATAGGGTTTAATTGACAAAGCTTAATGTTGTATTTTTCTTCTTTTTCATTTTCTAAAAACTGATTAATCAAATAATTATTTTTTTTATCACCTATGCCTGTAAATACTAGTGACTCGTCAAAATCTAAAGTGTTTAGTCTAAAAAGCACACTATCTTTAGGTTCAAGTAAAATCATTTGATACTCCTCACCATGCCTAAAGGTATAAAGACCTTCCTGTAAACTATTAATTTTAAAAAGAAATCTGTTCCTACCATCTAGCCTTATGGTATCCAAAATAGTCTTATTCTTAAAAAGAACAACATAGTTCGTATTTGGGTTTATGATTTTACCACCTATGTATGCATAATCAATAGCAGTTTCATTGCTATCTTTTTTACAGCCGAAAAAAAATATTATAAGAATTAATATAAATGTAAAATATAACTTCATAAATCCCTCCTGAATGTATTTTATATAAGCAAAAATATAGCTTGTATTTATAAAGTCCTGTTAATGCGTTGTTAAATGTTTACTAAACAAGTCTCTACAAATATGGCTTAAATACTATAAAAACAGACGAATTTACTTTATGAAAGTTTATTTAATATCTTTATTGGATTATATAGAAAAGTCATAGATCCATTTGTGGTTTATGAATAAATTATTAGTAAAGTATGTTTCGTCTTACCAATTGAATTTTCTACTTTTGCAAAAAAATAAAAACAACCCTTATGTTATCCGTATCTAACCTTTCTGTTCAATTTGGTAAACGCGTTCTTTTTGATGAAGTAAATACTACCTTCAATAACGGTAATTGCTATGGTATTATTGGTGCTAATGGATCTGGTAAGTCTACCTTTTTAAAGATTATTTCTGGTAAGCAAGAACCGACGTCTGGGCATGTGTCCTTGGAGTCAGGCAAACGTATGTCGGTTTTAGAGCAAAATCATAATTTATATGATGCGCATACAGTTTTAGAAACAATTTTAATGGGCAATAAACCCTTATTTAAAATTAAAACTGAAATTGATGCCCTTTATGCGGACTATACTGATGAGAATGCGGAGAAAATTGGAGAGCTTCAAGTAGAATTTGAAGAAATGGATGGTTGGAATGCAGACAGTAATGCTGCTTCTATGTTATCTAATTTAGGTATAAAAGAAGAGTTTCATTACACCTTAATGGCCGATTTGGATGGTAAGCAAAAAGTACGGGTATTATTAGCACAGGCTTTATTTGGAAATCCCGATGTGTTGATTATGGATGAGCCTACCAATGATTTAGATTATGAAACTATTTCTTGGTTAGAAAACTTTTTAGCAAATTATAACAATTGTGTTATAGTAGTATCACACGATAGGCACTTTTTAGATGCAGTTTGTACCCATATTTCGGATATTGATTTTGGGAAGATAAACCACTATTCTGGTAACTATACATTTTGGTATGAGTCTTCGCAATTAGCGGCAAGACAACATGCGCAACAGAATAAGAAAGCCGAAGAGAAGAAAAAGGAGCTAGAAGAATTTATACGTCGTTTTTCTGCTAACGTAGCTAAAAGCAAGCAAGCTACAAGTAGAAAGAAAATGATTGAAAAACTAAATATTGCTGATATAAGAAGAACAAGTCGTCGTTATCCTGCTATTATTTTTGAACGCGATAGAGAAGCAGGAGATCAAATTTTAAATATTGAAGGACTATCTGCTTCTACTGAAGGCGAAACATTATTTAAAGGCATTGATTTAAATTTAGCAAAAGGCGATAAAGTAGTTGTTTTTTCAAGAGATTCAAGAGCAACAACCGCTTTTTATCAAATACTGAATAATAAAGAAAAAGCAGAATCTGGTAAGTTTATGTGGGGGGTTACAACTACGCAGTCCTATTTACCATTAGATAATAGTGAGTTTTTTAATAATGAATTAACACTAATTGATTGGTTACGCCAATGGGCTACTACAGAAGAAGAGCGGGAAGAAGTAAATATACGTGGATTCTTAGGGAAAATGATTTTTAGTGGAGAAGAAGCTTTTAAAAAATCTTCTGTGCTATCAGGAGGAGAAAAAGTAAGATGTATGTTATCTCGTATGATGATGACTAGAGCTAATGTGTTGCAATTAGACGAACCAACAAATCATTTAGATTTAGAGAGTATTACAGCATTTAACAACTCGCTTAAAAACTTTAAAGGCACTATTTTGTTTACTACCCATGACCATGAGTTTGCACAAACAGTTGCAAATAGAGTAGTGGAGTTAACTCCAAATGGTATTATAGACCGTTACACAACCTTTGATGAGTATATGCAAGATTCAAAAATAAAAGAACTACGTAATAAAATGTACGCGGTTACAACTTAATTAAGATTGTAATTCTGAACTTAAATTTTTAACTGTTTCAGCGGCTTTGTCAAGTTCTTCTTTATGAACATGTATTTCTTGAAGACCTTGAATAGAAGCACCAAAACCAGCTAATCGTCCAGATTCAGATTCATCTTTTATAATGGCACAAATGTTTAAATTTTGAAGCTCATTAAAAATACGTTGAACTTCAATAAAATTTCCTGTAAATACTTTGATGTAGTTTGACATGGCTTTAAGTTTTAAAGGTTCCTCTTAAAGGTACGAAAAAAACGAGTATGAACGAAAGGTTTTTTCTTTCGAAAAAGAGTTTAAAATGAACCTATTACACCAATTTTATCACCACTAAAGCTTAATCGCCAACTTATCTGTTTTTCTTTTTTGTCATACTTATAAGTATTTGATTTAAACATAAATTTATCGATACTATCAACAACAACAATACTTATTACGGCTGCAAGCCCAACATCAGTTAACCAATGAGCGCCAGCAAATAATCTAGAAATTGGTGCAACAGATCCTAGAGAATATACACCAATTTTACTCCAAGTATTATTAAATTGTTTTGCTATGGCATGAGCCATTGTCATAGATAAAATAGTGTGTCCTGAAGGAAATGAATGGTATTTAGCCTCATGAGACCAGAACTTGAAATCTGTGCTTTTTAGTCCATTTCCAGGTCTAGCTCTACCAAAAGCTGTTTTACTTAAACTTTGTATCAACCCAGTGGTAACGGATGAAGATATAATTAAGACACTGGTTTTTCTTATTTTTTCGTTCTTAGTGAATAATCCAAAACCATACAATCCAGCATTAGCAATAAAATATACTTGAGGGCTTCCAAAGCGTGTTCCTGCTTCTTGAAACACCCTTGGTACATGAGGTTCATTACGAACAAAAACCTCATCGGCTTCATCATCAATTGTAGAAAGTGCTAAAGTACTAACAAAAATAGTGCCTAATGTAGTAAAATCCTTTTTCTTCCAATGAAAGGGTCTTGAAAGTGAATACCCAACATTTTTGATTCCATTTTTTAAATCATATAATGCGAGCTTACCTATGGATGTGGTATCTGATGTTTTTTCTGTTGCCAAAAAATGCTGTGCATTTAATTTGCAATAAAAACATAACAATACACTGAAAAGTAAGAGTTTTTTCAAAATAATTTTATCTTAATTCAGCGCCTAATTGTTTTTCAAAGTTTACTTGAAGCTTAGACATGATTTTATCTATTTGCTTGTCGGTAAGTGTTTTGTTTTCATCTTGTAATGTAAAACTAACGGCATAACTTTTTTTGCCTTTAGGTAGGTTTTTACCTTGATAGACATCAAATAAATTAACACCTTTGAGTAATTGCTTTTCACTTTGCTTAGCAATTTTATATATCGATTCAAAAGTAACATGGTCATCTAACAATAAGGCAAAATCGCGCCGCACTTCAGGGTATTTTGGAATGGGTTTAAACTTAATATTAGTATGTTTTATAATGTTTAAAATAGCATCCCAATTAAAATCAGCAAAAATAACTTCTTGTGAAATGTCGAAATGTTTTAATATCGGTTTCTTTACTATACCGAAATCAACTAATTTATTTTTTCCTAATCCAAAAGTTAATCCTTCAGCAAATAAATCATTACTAATAGGCGATTCATTGAACCTAGAAATCCCCATGCGTTCAAGGATCGAAACAAGTAGCCCTTTCATTAAAAAGAAATCGCTATTTTTACTTGTGTTATGCCAATTTTCTGAAGCTTGATTGCCTGTTATAAAAACAGATAAATGATTGAGTTCTTCTCTTTTATCGGCATATCCATGATAGGTCTTTCCGAATTCAAATAACTTTAAATCGGAACGTTTTCTGTTTATGTTAAATGAAACAGCTTCTAATCCTGAAAACAATAAAGACTGCCTTAAAACAGACAAATCATTACTTAAAGGATTAAGCATCGTTATATTATGTTCTTCTTTTAATTGTTCGCTTAGTGCTAGATAATCAGACGTCGTGAACGAATTGGATAGTATTTCAAAAAAACCTTGTGAGACTAATTGGTTACCAATAATATTTTGAATTTTATAATCTTCAAAACGTGAGGTTTTAGAAATTGAAGCGTTTAATTTTTCGGAGGTTTTAATATTGTTATATCCGTAAACCCTTAGTATTTCTTCAATAACATCAGCTTCACGTTGTACATCATTTCTATAAGCAGGTATTGTTAACCCCAAACCGGTTTCGGTAACATTATTTACTTTTATATCCAATGATGTTAAAATACGTTTGATGGTTTCTCTTGGAATTTCTTCTCCAATTAAATTTTTAGCATTTTCGAAACTTAAGCGAACTTCAAAGTCTTTTATTTTTTTTGGATAGAGATCAATAATGTCGCTAGTTATTTCTCCGCCCGCTAATTCTTGAATTAATAATGCGGCTCGTTTTAAAGCATATTCAGTAATATTAGGATCTATCCCACGCTCAAATCTAAATGAAGCATCTGTATTCAGTGCATGGCGCTTAGCTGTTTTACGGATACTTACTGGGTTAAAATAAGCACTTTCTAAAAATATACTTGTTGTGCTTTCTGTAACACCTGAATCAATGCCGCCAAAAACACCCGCAATGCACATTGGTTTTTCAGCATCACAAATCATTAGATCATCTTCGTGTAATTTACGTTCCACACCATCTAAAGTCACAAATTTAGTACCCGCTTTTAATGTTTTAACTTCTACTTTATTACCTGAAATTTTTACAGCGTCAAATGCGTGTAATGGTTGTCCTAAATCATGAAGCACGTAATTTGTAGCATCAACAATATTGTTAATAGGACTTAAACCAATGGCTTTTAAACGGTGCTGCAACCAAGCTGGAGATTCAGTAACTTTTAATCCAGAGATTGTAACACCACAATATCGTGGTGCTAAAGCTTTGTTTATTACATCAACATCTATTTTTAAAGTCCGATTTTCAATATTAAACGCACTTACTGATGGTGTAATCAATTCTAAATTAATATCCTTTTGTACCAGTCCTGCTTTTAAATCGCGAGCGGTTCCTAAATGGCTCATAGCATCTGCTCGATTTGGTGTTAAACCAATTTCAAAGACTTGATCGTTTTCAATATCAAAAATATCGGCAGCTAGTGTGCCGACTTTAATTTTATCTTCTAAAACCATAATGCCGTCGTGCGATTTTCCTAAACCTAATTCATCTTCGGCACAAATCATTCCAGAGCTTTCCTCGCCTCTAATCTTCCCTTTTTTGATGGTCCAAGATTCGCCTTCTTCAGTATATAAAGTTGTTCCAATGGTAGCGACAGGTACTTTTTGACCGGTAGTAACATTAGGAGCTCCACAAACTATTTGGAGAGGCGCTTCGCCACCAACATCAACAGTAGTCACTTTAAGTTTATCAGCATTTGGGTGTTTAATACAGGTTAATACTTTACCAACAACTACACCCTCTAATCCGCCTTTTACAGATTGATAGGCTTCAACACCTTCAACTTCAAGCCCTAAATCTGTTAATAGCTCGCTGGTTTGTTCTGGTGTCCAATCTGTTTTAATAAATTGTTTTAACCAATTGTATGAAATCTTCATAAATCATTATCGTATTAAGCGAGCAAAGATAAAATATTGCGCTTAGCATTCAAATAAAGCTGGATAATTTGTGAAACGAAGTTATAAATTTTCAAGTATTAGGTTATAATCGTATTGTAAATCTTCGTGTAGACCAGAAATAGTCTTTTTAGCCAAAAGTAATTGGCGATTATACATGTTTAGTAACTGTGTACTGCGTTTTATAGTAGGAGAGAAAGCTTTTAATTTTCCGCAAAAGTAAATAAGTAATTCGGCTTCAGTTTCTTTTTTTTGTGAATAACGAACATACTTCTTTACATTTCTAAGGATTTTTCGGATACTTTTTCTGATGTAGAAATAGCTGTCACGATTTATAACTTCAAATTCATTATCCATATAGGCTTTAATAGTTTGGATGTATCCTTCTTCGTGTTCTGATTCAAATAATAAATAAGTAAGGAGTTCTTTGTTTTCCTTTTTAAAACGGGATAGTCTGAGGCAGAGTACTATTAATTCTTCTTGAGATTGGTGTTGTAATTCTTTTTTAATAGTAACTGCCGATACTGCTTTCATATTAAAAAGGGGCTATCTCAGTTTAGGGAAATTGCTAGGATTTAATTCGTGCATAACCTCATAAACCGCTTCAAAAATATCTTCCGCCGAGGGTTTTGAAAAATAATCGCCATCATTTCCGTAAGCTGGTCTGTGTGGTTTAGCGGTTAAGGTTTTTGGCGAACTATCTAAATATTGAAATGCGTTTTGTTTATTTAGAATTTCATCTAATATATAAGCTGAAGCACCTCCTGGAACATCTTCATCGATGATGATAACGCGATTGGTTTTTGCTATACTTTTTACGATATCGTGGTTTAGATCAAATGGCATTAATGATTGTATGTCTATAATTTCTGCATCAATACCAATAGCTAAAAGGTCTTTAGCGGTTTGCTCAACAATGCGCAATGTTGAACCATAGGACACTAATGTAATATCTGTACCTTCTTTAATGGTTTCAACAACTCCTATTGGCGTTTTAATAGCGCTAAGGTTATTTGGCATTTTTTCTTTTAACCTGTAACCATTTAAACATTCTACAACTATGGCTGGATCATCACCAAGCAAAAGGGTGTTGTAAAAGCCTGCGGCTTTAGTCATATTTCTAGGGACTAACAAATTAACACCTTTTACTAAATTTAAAACACCTCCCATTTGTGAACCTGAATGCCATATACCTTCTAATCTGTGGCCACGTGTTCTTATTATTAATGGTGCTTTTTGTTTGCCTTTGGTTCTATAATGCAACGTTGCTAAATCATCACTTATAATTTGTAATGCGTAGAGTATATAGTCTAAATATTGAATTTCTGCAATGGGTCTTAATCCGCGTAATGCCATACCAATACCTTGGCCTATAATTGTTGCTTCTCGAATGCCTGTATCTGCTACACGAAGTTCTCCATACTTATCTTGTAAACCTTCTAATCCTTGATTTACGTCACCTATGTTACCGGTATCTTCTCCAAAAACTAAGGCTTCTGGGTAATTATTGAAAATAGCATCAAAATTATCACGAATTATAATACGACCATCAACAAGAGCTTCATCGTCATTATACGCTGGCTTTGTTTCTTTTATCAGAACATTAGAGCCTTGTGTTTCTGAATATAAATGCGAACTAAACTTAGGTTGAATAGTTTCAAACATGGTATTTACCCATTTGTTAAGTGTTTCTTTTTCAGTAAATGATTCTCCTATGGTATAGCGTAGAACTCTTCTAGCACTTGAAAAAAGGTCTTTTCGAGTAGGTTCGTTTATTCCAGCTAAATTGTCATGGATTTTTGAAATAAAAACACCGTTAATACTATTGGCTGCAACTTGCTTTAAAATAGATATTAGTTCTTGATGTTCCTTTTTTATAGGTTTTAGAAAGGTGTTCCAAGCATTCTTTTTTGCTTCTCTTACTTCACGTTTTGCGGTTCTTTCAATTTCGATTAGTGCTTCATTTGTGGCAATGCCACTTTCAATAATCCATTGTCGCATTTTTGCATTACAATCATGATTGGCTTCCCATTCTAGACGATCAGCATTTTTATAACGTTCATGAGATCCTGATGTAGAGTGTCCTTGTGGTTGTGTTAACTCTAAAACATGAATTAAAACAGGCACATGTTCTTCTCTTGCAATAGCGGAAGCTTCTTGATAGGTTTCAATAAGGTTTGCATAATCCCAACCTTTTACCCGTAGAATTTCAAATCCTTTTATGTTTTTATCGCGTTGGAATCCTTTTAATACTTCTGAAATATTCTCCTTTGTTGTATGGTGTTTTGCATGTACTGAAATACCATATTCATCATCCCAAACACTTATCACCATAGGTACTTGTAAAACACCAGCAGCATTAATGGTTTCGAAAAAGAGACCTTCGCTAGTACTTGCGTTTCCAATTGTTCCCCAAGCTACTTCATTTCCTTTGTTAGAAAAGCTTGTGGTGTTTATACCATCTACCTCTCTGAAAATTTTAGACGCATGTGCTAAACCTAATAAACGAGGCATTTGCCCTGCGGTAGGTGAGATATCTGAACTTGAATTATATTGTGCCGTTAGATCTTTCCAACTACCATTATCATTTAAACTATGGGTTACAAAATGCCCGCCCATTTGGCGTCCTGCAGACATAGGTTCGTGTTCCAAATTGGTATTGGCATATAGTCCTGCAAAAAACTGTTCCATACTCAGTTCTCCAATAGCCATCATAAAGGTTTGGTCTCGATAATAACCCGATCGCCAATCGCCTTTTAAAAAGGCCTTAGCCATTGCTAATTGGGGAACTTCTTTTCCGTCACCAAAAATTCCAAACTTAGCTTTGCCGGTTAATACTTCTCGACGTCCTAGTAAGCTACATTCTCGACTTTCTACAGCTATTTTGTAATCAGCTATAACTTCTGTTTTAAAGTCTTCGAAAGATAAGTTGTTTTTCAAATTGGTTACAGTTTGCATGGAAGTATGCTTTTAAATCTTTGCAAAAATAGTCAAAAGCTAGCTTTTTTGCAATTATATTAACCTGTAATTTTTTACGATATCCATAAAAAAATAAATTTAAGGCATATAAAATTGAATATTTTTCACAAAAAATACTGTTTAAATGATAATAATTCAAAATTTTACTTTAATACCATCGTCTTCTAAAGAGTCCTAAAAGTGATTGTGGATCTACAGTAAATTTAAACCTAATGCTTTGGTCATAATTGGGTTGTCCAATTTCCCAACCAAGATTAGAATATATGGGAAGATAAATTTCAAAATAATCTGTTACTAAATTAATTCTTATTCCAGAATCGTATACAAAATTTGGAGATTGATATTTGTTTTTCACAAAGCCTACATCGCCGTAAACGAGTATATATTTCCAAAGTGTTGTACTGGCGTTTAATGTTGTAATCCATTGATTGGCAAAGGGTGTTTCTAATTTTGATTTAAACCCACCTTCGGCATCAATATATTGTTGGCTAAATATACCAGTGTCCTCAGATCGTCCTAAATAATTATAATCGAATAAATAATCAGTAGGTCGGTCTAATGCAAAACTGAAATAATCTGAATTTAGATTGGTGTTGTTCTTTAAAAAAGCACCGGCAAAAGCACGAACGTTTAATTGCCTGTTACTTTCAAATAAGCGTCTGTATTCATAATTAAAAGCTAATTTGCTAAACTTTTTACCGATTTGAAGATCTGTATACCATTTCTTAAAATGGATTAGATTATCATTAGAGTTGATGTATCTCAAATTAAGAACACTGTAATTTGGCTCGTTACTTGTAAAAATGTTATTGACATCTTGATCTCTATTGATGTCTACGTATCTTAAAGTTAAAGTTTCTCGTTTATTGGAACGTAAATCATCTTTTGGTCTGAAAAAAAATCGTATTCTAGGTGTTATTTTGGTAACAAACAAATCTTCTGCATAGGATGAATACCCTGCTGATATCCCATATTTTAAAAAATAAAGATTGCTGTTTTCAAAATAGTGGGAATTTGATATATCGGCTGAACCTGTAATTGTCTTTGATTTAAAAGAATATCTAGGCGCTATTTTATAATTAAAAAGCTTTCTTAGCACTGTTTTGTTATATAGCTTTCCTCCTAAAGTGAAACCGTCATAAATGTTATTAAACTCTACTATGGGCATAAGAAACACTTGGTTGTAATAAGGGTCTTCAACATCTTGAAATAGTCTGAACTGTAATGGTTTATTGTTAAAAAAGTAGCCTTTTAACGATTTCCAATTATCTCTTAAGTTAATTTCTGGAATTATGCTGTTGTAGTTTAAAACAAGTTTATTGGCATCGTTTCTTGGAATGGTTAATGTTTTGTTTTTATCGATATCTTGAACCCATATTTTAGATACAATACTGTCATTGTTTAAAGTGTATAATGACACAGGCATATTGTTTTCGCGCTTGTTTTTTATGGTTAGGGTAATGGAATCTTCAGTTTTTTTAACCTTTCTAATTTTAAAATCTATTTTTTTTCGGGTAGTTAAATAGTCTTTAAAAAACCAGTCTATGTCTTTATTGGTTTTAGATTTTATATATGTTTCAAAGTTTTTAACGCTGGTTGCCTTTAATTTATTTTTGCTTAAAAACGACTGTATGCTATTTTCAACAATATCATGATTTACAAAATCGTCTAAGTATTTAAGTCCAATACCAGCTTTATATTTATTCGCAATATTTTTATTGAATTTTAATAACGAATCTTTTTGCATGGTTAAGGGTTGGTCTCTATTGGTTCTAGCCATAAGCATGAATGCTAGAATATACTTATCGTTAAATTTCATGTCTGAGGCATGAAAAGAACGAACACCCCAAATATCTGCAATGGAACCTAGAAACTTCATATTTGGATAATGCTGTTCTACATAATTCATCAAATAGTAAACCAAAATACCATCTATAAGCCATTGCTCTTTTCGTGGGTTTAGCAAAAGTGTGTTTTCTAGATAATTATGTAACGCAATTTTTAAAAGCTTTAATTCGTATTGAAAATGATTTGGATAAGCTTTTATGAAGTTTGGTAAAAAATTTAAACCATATACTGGGTTTTTGCTATAATCAATATTAGTTAAGAGTAGTCTTTCATGGGGGTATTTTCCGAAGTTATCTAAAATGAATTTTGTGACTTTTTCAGTGATTAGAACTTTATCTAAAATCTCAAGATTTTCATCATTTATATTTGAAACAATAGTAAAATTATCTGTTTGTAATGTTTTAAAGTCCGATTTTTTACTAAGGAACAATTTGTTGTTTGTTCTGTTTTTTCCTGATAATTTAATTATTTGTTTATTAGGTAATTGCGTAGTTTTATCTGTATTTAATTCTGAAGTCAAAACATAACCATTTGGGTGTTCGATTTCTAAAGAAATATCAGATTTTGGAATAAATAAATCGTCCAAATCTTTATTGCTGTAATATTGCCATTCGCCATTATAAATAGCAGGTGTTATATACCAGTATCTTAAATTAAAATCACCAGAATCTGTTATGCCATAGCTTGTAAATTTAGCATTTGGTATTTGGACCAGATATTCTAATTGTATTATGTAAGAATCATTTGGTTTTAATGTTTTTTTTAATTCAACTTTAACAATATCTATTTGGTTTTCGAGCTGTTCATAAATTAAATTTTCTCCATTTTGTCTAATAGATGTAATTACGGAAAAGCCTCTGTCTTCATTTTTGGCTAAATGAAAATCGTTTTTGTATTCATCGGCAATACGAATGGCCAATGGTGTTTTTTTTGTTGCATAGCTATTGTTCCAATCGTTAAGGTATATAGCTTGTAATTCATCTTGCGAAGTATTTTGATATTGAATGGTTTGAGATATTTTTATTTGTTTATTTTCTATATCAAAAACCGCTTTTACATCAATTTTATTTTGTGCAAAAATGGTATGGTATATTAGAAAAAATATGATACAATAAAAAAAGCGCAATTTCAATTTTTCAATAGCATTAAATGGTTAATAATTCATGTGATACTTGAGGGGCCACAATATAACAAAATATGGTGGCTTAAAATTTTAATGGTTATATAAACACAATATTTAATATAAAATTATGGTATTAAAAATTAGGGCTTAAATTAGATTTTTTATAAAAAGCATCAAGTATATCTATAACTTCATCTTCGGTATCAACTAAATGAATTAAGTCTAAATCTTTTGCACTTATGTTTTCAAATGTGTCTAAGAGTGTCTTTTTCACCCAATCTAATAAGCCTTCCCAAAAATCTGTTCCAACAAGAACTATAGGGAATTTTGCAATTTTATGTGTTTGGATAAGTGTCATGGCCTCAAATAGTTCATCAAGTGTGCCAAACCCACCTGGCATGACTACAAATCCTTGAGAATATTTTACAAACATGACTTTTCTAACGAAGAAATAATCAAAATCCAAGCTTTTATCACGGTCTATATACGGGTTGTCATGTTGTTCAAAAGGCAACTCAATATTAAGTCCAACGGAAGTTCCTCCAGCTAAATGCGCTCCTTTATTCCCAGCTTCCATAATACCTGGTCCACCTCCGGTAATAACGCCGTAACCAGATTCTACAATACGTTTGGCAATATTTTCTGCTAATGAGAAATATTTGTTGTCTGGTTTAGTTCTAGCTGATCCAAAAATAGATACGCAAGGTCCAATTTTACTGAGTTTTTCGTAGCCATTAACAAACTCGCCCATGATTTTAAAAATGGCCCATGAATCGTTTGTTTTTATTTCATTCCAACCTTTGTGGTGTTTTTCTGTTCGCATATTTTTAGTCTTTAGCCAATAGATTTATAGGCATTTGTATTTTTAAAATAATATTTAGTCGTTAGATTCTGTACTATTTGGCTAATTTAATTCTTTTCTAAGAAACTTAGCTGTATAGCTTTTTTTATGCTTTACAACGGCTTCTGGCGTGCCCTCAACAATTATTTGTCCACCACCTTTACCGCCTTCATAACCTATATCTATAATGTAATCTACTGTTTTAATAACATCTAAATTATGTTCGATAATAAGTACAGTGTTACCTTTGTCTGCCAATTTATTTAAAACTATCATCAGTACCCTAATATCTTCAAAATGCAGTCCAGTGGTTGGTTCATCTAAAATGTAAAAGGTATTTCCCGTATCTCTTTTTGAAAGTTCAGTAGCTAGTTTTATGCGTTGTGCTTCGCCACCAGATAGGGTGGTACTTTGCTGCCCTAATGTTATATAGCCTAAACCAACATCTTGTATGGTTTTTAGCTTTTTGTAAATCTTAGGGATATGCTCAAAAAATGCTACGGCTTCATTCATGGTCATGTTCAATACATCACTAATTGATTTTCCTTTATAGCGAATTTCTAAGGTTTCTCGATTAAACCGTTTGCCTTGGCAGGTTTCACATTCTACATACACGTCTGGAAGAAAGTTCATTTCAATAACTCTTAAACCTCCACCTTGACAGGTTTCACAGCGTCCACCTTTTACATTGAAACTAAAACGTCCAGCTTTGTAACCACGGATCATAGCTTCTGGTATTTTAGCAAATAAAGTTCTAATTTCACTAAAAGTACCTGTGTATGTTGCAGGGTTGCTTCGTGGTGTTCTCCCAATTGGAGATTGGTTAATATCAATTACTTTATCAATATGCTCTAAACCTTTTATGCTTTTATAGGGCATTGGTTTTTTTACACCATTAAAATAATGTGCATTTAAAATAGGGTAGAGTGTTTCGTTAATTAATGTAGATTTTCCACTGCCAGAAACACCGGTAATACCAATCATTTTTCCTAAAGGCAATTTAATAGATATATTTTTAAGATTGTTTCCTGTACATCCTTTAAGCTCTAAGAGTTTTCCATTTCCTTTTCTACGTTTTTTTGGAACTTCAATTTCTTTATTACCGTTTAAATAATCTGCTGTAAGGGTATTATGGGTTTTAAGTTCGTTAGGATTACCAATACTTATTATTTCGCCACCATGTTTACCAGCTTTTGGACCAATATCAATTACATGATCGGCACGTTCAATCATGTCTTTGTCATGTTCAACTACAATAACAGAATTCCCAATATCTCTTAGTGATATCAAAGAGTTTATCAACTTTTCATTATCACGTTGGTGTAAACCAATACTAGGTTCGTCTAAAATATATAGCACACCAACTAATTGCGACCCAATTTGAGTTGCTAAACGAATACGTTGTGCTTCTCCTCCTGATAAAGACTTCGAACTTCGGTTTAGGGATAGGTAATCTAATCCAACATCCAGTAAGAACTGAAGTCTGGATTTAATTTCTTTTAGAACTTCTTCAGCAATTTTTAGTTGTTTTTCGGAAAGATGCTTGTTTAAATTGTTAAACCACTTGGCGAGTTCAACAATATCTTTATTAGCAAGTTCTGCTATGTTTTTATTGTTTATTTTGAAATAAAGCGATTCTTTTTTTAAACGTGATCCTTCGCAAACGGGACATTTAACTTTGTCCATATAATCTTTTGCCCAGCGCTTTAAAGATCTGGATTCTGCCGTTTTATATTGATTTTCAATAAAGTTAGCAACGCCTTCAAAATCTATTTTATAGTCTCTTGTAACACCTAATGTTTTGCTTTCTACTGAAAACTTGTCATTGCCACCGTATAAAATAATCTGTTTTGCTTCTTCTGGAATGTCTTTATAGGCATCTGTTAAATTAAAGTTGAAGCGTTGTGCAATGGTTTCAAATTGTTTAAAAATCCAACTGCTTTTTTGCGGACCATGAGGTGCTAAAGCCCCATTTTTAATTGAAATTGAATCGTCTGGAATAATTTTATCTTCATTAATTTGATAGCGTGTTCCTATACCATTGCAATGGCTACAAGCACCTTTTGGAGAATTAAATGAAAAATTATTGGGTTCTGGGTTCGGATATGATATGCCTGATGAGGGGCACATTAAATTTCTACTAAAATAACGTGTTTCATTAGTGTCTTGGTCTATTACCAAAAGGACATCCTCGCCATGGTACATAGCGGTATTAATGGTTTCGGTTAGGCGTTTATCATTATCAACGGAATCATCAATAACCAACCTGTCAATTACCGTTTCTATATCGTGCGTTTTGTAACGGTCTAATTTCATGCCTTTTACTATATCACGAATTTCGCCGTCCGTTCTTACTTTTACAAAACCCTGTTTTGCAATCTGCTCGAATAATTCGCGATAATGCCCTTTTCTTGAGCGTACTACAGGAGCTAGAATATTAATACGTTTACCTTTAAAATCGCTTATAATAAGTTCTTTTATTTGCTCATCATTATAGCTAATCATTTTGTTTCCTGTGTTATAACTGTACGCATCACTGGCACGCGCAAAAAGCAAACGCATAAAATCATAAATTTCGGTAATGGTACCGACTGTTGATCGTGGCGATTTACTAGTTGTTTTTTGCTCTATAGCTATAACTGGAGATAAACCATCAATTTTATCAACGTCAGGACGTTCTAAACCGCCTAAAAATTGTCTGGCATAAGCTGAAAATGTTTCAATGTATCGGCGTTGTCCTTCAGCATAAATCGTATCAAAGGCTAAAGATGATTTTCCACTACCAGACAATCCTGTAATAACTACAAGTTTTTCTCTAGGAATGGACACATCAATGTTTTTAAGATTGTGCACTCTAGCTCCTTTTACTTCAATAAATTCGTTGAATTGGCTCATAAAATCGCAAAGTTGCGAAGTTACGTTTTTTGAGCTTAAAAATAAAGCTGCTGTACTCTGAAATTTAGTTAATTATTTGTTACTATTTAATGTACATTATGTAATTATTAATAGTTGTTTTTCTTTTTCCTGAAGAAAGCATTGTTATTGTATTCCTTTAACACTGTCAATTTCTAAACCGAAAACCAAAAGCTTATGGAATGTTGGTAATTGAGCGCCGCTATCGGTAGTTGTCCAATTGCTCCAAGAGGCTTCTAAGCCACCAATGGGAAGTGTGGAAGCCCATATTTTAAAGGCTGTAGGTTTACCATTATCGTCTAATATCCATAAATAGGAATCACCAGGTGTAGAGCCACCAGAGGTGTAGGTTACTAAAAGTGCCTCTTTATTATTTTTTGTTTTGACCAATCTGCGTTCAACACCAGCATCAAAAACTTTATAAGGAGCAACTAACCAAAAAGAGTCGTTATTAAAATAGGTAATGGCTTTATCTATCAAATCTTTAGCCATGTCGCTTTCGTTTTTAAAGCTATGGATATAAACTTTGCTTTTGTCAATATCGTTTAAATTGAGAATGACTTTGTTTTCCTTCCAATACACTTCACAGATGTTATTTGTTTTGTCCCAGTTATAATGATGGCGTCTTTTAAAAGTCCATTCTATATGATTGGTATTTTTATAAGCTTCATAGTCTAAAGCGTCTAGCATTTTGTATGCTAATGCATCGGCTTGTTTGCCTGGAACTCCAATGGGCAAATCTTCATTGTATTTATAATAAATACATCCAAAAAACAATAGACTTGGAAGTGTAAAGAAGATTACAATTCCTAAAATGATTTTTAATATTTTATTGACTTTCAAAATGGGACTTGAATTAAATGATCAACAATTTATTATCCCTATTAGTGGGTATTTCATTTAGCTAAAATATTTATTATAAATTAGTTACAAAAGAAAAAACACTAAAAACCGACTGCTGTATCATCTCCTCGACGATCTGCACCGCCCTCATACGAGTTATCATCTAAAACAAGTATTCCATCGACTTTGCCAATTACAGGAGCATCTTCTTCATTAATGGAATATCCCAATTCTTCGAGTTGTTTAATGATGGTTTTGTCGAATGAATTTGGTTCCATCATAATTAAATCGGGCAGCCACTGATGATGAAAACGTGGGGCATCAACTGCTTCTTGCATGGTCATTTTAAACTCGTGAACATTTAAAATAGTTTGTAATACAGAGGTTATAATTGTTGAGCCACCCGGTGTGCCAACAGACATGAATAGTTTGCCATTTTTTTCGACAATAGTAGGTGTCATAGAACTTAGCATGCGCTTTTCTGGAGTAATACTATTTGCTTCGGCACCTATTAAGCCAAACATATTGGGTTCGCCAGGTTTGCTGCTAAAATCGTCCATTTCGTTATTTAAAAAGAAACCAAGCTCGGAACAATAAAGCTTTGATCCATAAGCGCCATTTAAAGTGGTGGTGGCAGAAATTGCGTTACCAAATTGGTCAATAATAGAATAATGTGTGGTTTCATCACTTTCAATAATTTGAATATTACCATGGGAAATAGCACTCGATAATGTAGCTTTTTCAAATGAAAAATCTGCCATTCTACCACTTAAATAGGCTTCTTTTGTTAATGTTTCTATAGGTATTTCAACAAAATCAGGGTCACCTAAATAAAAACTTCTATCGGCATAAGCACGTCTTTCGGCTTCGGTAATGGCTTGAATTGTTTTAAGTGAGTTATGTCCGTATTCATCCAGATGAAAGGGTTCTATCATTTTCATAATCTGCGCTAAACACACCCCGCCGCTTGATGGTGGCGACATGGAGATAATCTTCAAGTCATCATAGGTAAATGTAATGGGGGTACGCCATTTAGCTTGGTATTTTGCTAAATCTTCTTCAGTAATAATACCACCATTGTCTTGAATGAATTTAGCTAATGTTTTGGCTGTTTGACCTTTATAAAAACCGTCTTTACCGTATTTTAAAATGCGTTCTATCGTTAGGGCCAGGGGCGGATATTTTATGGTATCGTTTGCTTTCCAATGTTTGTCAAAAACAATGGAATCTTTATTTGCTTTAGGGAAAAGGGGTTGGTAATGTTTAATTCTTTCTTCTTGTTTTTCAGTAACAACAACACCTTGGCGAGCCAAAGCTATAACAGGGTTTAGAATGTCTTCAATAGGCAAAGACCCTAGTTTTTCATGGACTGCAAAAACCCCAGCTACAGTACCAGGAACACCAACTGCCAAAGCGCCTAATCTGCTTTTTTCAGGAATGACATCACCATCTTTATCTAAAAACATGTTTTTTGTTGCTGCCAGAGGCGCTTTTTCTCGGTAATCAATAGCACCGATATCACCATTTGCTTTTCGGTAAACCATAAAACCGCCACCGCCAAGGTTACCCGCATAGGGATAGGCAACTGCTAATGCCAGTTCGGTTGCAACCATAGCGTCAAACGCATTCCCCCCTTTTTTAAGAATATCACGTCCTATTTTAGATGCTTCAACACGTGCAGAAACGACCATAGCATTTTGGGTAACTAATCCTTTTTTATTGACTTCTTTTGTGTCATTGCTTTTTTTACATGAGGCAACAAAACATAGTAAGGTAACAATGTAAATAAGATTTTTAATCATTTATAATTGGTTTAGTTCGGTTAGTTTTTCTTTGGAAGACGTAATTAGTTCATCAAAAAAAGCAGAGAACTCATTTTCAAATTCGGTATAAAATTCTTCAAGCTCATGGACAGCTTCATTCATACTAGAACGATTTTTGGTACGTCTATTCATCCCTTCTAAAACCCTTGTAATGCCTTGAATTGAAGCGTAGCTTAAAAGCCAGTTGTCAGCAATCATATACGGCATCATTTTTTGAATACGTAGAGGGAGGATATCGTAATGAACCTCTAAGGCATCGTAAAAATTATTAACATAATCCTCTAATGATATATTGCTGTATTTGTTCCAGTTTTTTGCCAAAAAGTGGTCGTAAAGTATATCTACAATAATACCAGAATAATGTCCGTATTTTTTATGAAGGCGTTTGGTGCTTTGTCTTACTGTTTTATGAGCATCAGTATAGGTATCTATATGTCGATGTAAGAGTATGCCTATTTGTATATCTTTTTGATATTTTTTATAAGAGCGCCCCTTTATACCATCGGCTATAAAATTTCCAATGGTAACTAAATCGTTTTCGCCAGATAGATAAATATGCGCTAAGTAGTTCATTCGTGAAATTTACGAATTCCGTTTTAAGAAATACGACTTTGAAATACTATATTTGTCTTTTTAACTTTAAAAAGAACTATGACACTTATAAAATCAATTTCAGGAATTAGAGGAACCATTGGTGGCCAAGTAGGCGAAAACTTAACCCCGATTGATGCGGTAAAATTTGCATCAGCTTATGGCGTTTGGTTAAAACAACAACGTCAAAAAGAAAACTACAAAGTTGTGGTTGGGAGGGATGCTCGTATTTCTGGTAAAATGATTCAAAACTTAGTGATGAATACCTTAATTGGTTTGGGAATTGATGTTGTTGATGTTGGACTTTCTACAACACCAACGGTAGAAGTCGCTGTACCTATGGAACATGCAGATGGCGGTATTATTTTAACAGCAAGTCATAATCCAAAACAATGGAATGCCTTAAAGCTTTTAAATGAAAAAGGTGAGTTTTTAGATGCTGTTGAAGGCGCTAAAATATTAGAGATAGCTGAGAGCGATGACATGAATTTTGCTGATGTTGATAGCTTGGGGAAAATAACAAAAAATAAAGCTTACATTGATTTACATATTATTGAGGTTTTAGATTTAGACTTGGTTAATGTAAAGGCTATAGAATCTGCTCGTTTTAGAGTGGTAGTTGATGGTGTTAACTCTACAGGGGGTATAGCTATTCCGTTGCTTTTAGAGCGATTGGGGGTAGATGTCATAAAATTATACTGTGAGCCTAACGGGCATTTTCCTCACAATCCAGAACCTCTTAAGGAGCATTTAACGGATTTATCTGCAGCTGTTAAAAAACATAATGCTGATTTTGGCATTGTGGTCGATCCAGATGTAGATCGTTTAGCATTTATGGATGAAAATGGCGATATGTTTGGAGAAGAATACACTTTGGTTGCTTGTGCGGATTATGTATTAAGCATAACCCCCGGAAACACGGTGAGTAATATGAGTTCTACAAGAGCTTTAAGAGATGTTACTGAAAAGCATGGCGGTATGTACGAAGCTAGTGCGGTAGGCGAGGTGAATGTGGTAAAACTAATGAAAAAGAACAACGTTGTTATTGGCGGCGAAGGTAATGGCGGGATTATTTATCCTGATGCACATTACGGACGCGATGCTTTAGTAGGTGTGGCCTTATTTTTAAGTTTGCTTGCTGATAAAAATATAAGTGTGAGTGCGCTTAGAAAAACATACCCTAGTTATTTTATGGGTAAAAAGAAAATACAATTAACACCTGGATTGGATGTTGATGGTATTTTAAAAACCATGGAAGACCGTTATCAAAATGAACAACTAACGACTATTGATGGTGTAAAAATCGATTTTTCAGAAAGTTGGGTACACTTGCGCAAAAGTAATACAGAACCCATTATTAGAATTTATACCGAAGCTAAATCGCAAGAAGAGGCTGATGGTTTAGCAGATAAGTTTATTGAGGAAATAACAGCAGTTGCTAATAGCTAACTGACTAACTGCAAGATTATAAAAAAGCCCTTAATTAAGGGCTTTTTTATGTTTCCAACGTTTATGTGTCCAGAAATAATATTCTGGGGCTGCATGGATTTGTTTTTCAACTTCGCGAAGAAACATGTCTGTTAACTGGTAATCTTTATAATCATTAGGAGTTTCGGCAAGCGGCATAATTTCTGCTTCATAAAAACCACGTTTTACTTTGGTTACCTTTAGATAGGCAATGGTAAAGTCAAGTTTTTTTGCTAAACGTTCAGCACCAGTAAAGCAAGGTACGTTAATACCCATAAAATCACTCCAGTACACATCTTTTTTGGGTTTTGGCGATTGATCGCTTAAAAAGGCAATGATACTTTTAATGCCCTTAGTTTCATTATGATTAATAATGCCTATACTTTCTTTAGTGCTTATTAGTGTCGTTTTAAATTTAGAACGAATATCTCTAACCAATTTATCAAAGTGTTTGTTTGCTAACTTTTTATAAACACCAAAACCTTTATAACTTACATGATTTTGAAGCTCTAAAGACCATTCCCAGCTGGCATAATGTCCATACATTAATAAAATGCTTTTATTCAATGCTTCTAAACGTTTAAATTCTTCTGGGTTTTTAAGTTTAAATCGTTTTTTTAATGAAGTTTCAGAAATAGACATGGTTTTAGCCATTTCTAAAAACATATCACACAAATGTTTGTAGAATTTTTTTCTAATGGTTTTTATTTCTTTCTCACTTTTATCTGGAAAAACAAGATTTAAATTGCTAGTAACCACTTTTTTCCTATAGCCCAGAATATGGTATAATAACATGTATAATCCATCAGAAACAGCATATAGTAATCTAAAAGGTAATATAGAAATAAACCATAAAAATGGATAAACAAGAATATAAGCTAGTAATTGCATGAATTAATTTTAGATTTGCAAATATATGTTAATTTCATTTTAAACGTTAATACGCCATGGGCAATTTAAATATAATCACCATCATTATAATAGCTGCAAATGTTATGATATCCTATAAAGGATTTAACGATTATGGTTTTTTTGAAAAATATAAATTTCAAGTCGGTGGTGTACAACGCGGTGAGCAAATACGAATGATCAGTTCTGGGTTTTTACATGCCGACACACAGCATTTATTGTTTAATATGTTAACGCTCTATTTTTTCGCAGATGTGGTTATTTCACTTTTAAACCCGATACAATTCCTTCTCATTTATTTTGGGAGTTTGTTGTTAGGGAGTTTGTTATCACTTTATTTTCATAAAAACGAATACCATTATAGCGCCGTAGGGGCAAGTGGTGCTGTTATGGGGATTTTATATTCAGCCATATTATTGCAACCTGGAATGAGTCTTTATATGTTTTTTATCCCCATTCCGATACCTGCGTACATTTTTGGAATCGGCTATTTGTTATATTCTATTTACGGTATGAAAAACAGAATTGGTAATATTGGTCATGATGCGCACTTTGGCGGTGCTATTGGCGGTTATGTTATTACTTTAATGCTATCGCCTTGGCTGTTTAAAACTAATTTACTGATGATTGGTTTATTGGCTATTCCCATTGTGCTATTATTTGCTTTGAAGAAAATGGGGAAGATGTAACATGTTCTTAAAACAAAAAGGCTAATTCAATTATTGAATTAGCCTTAACTTCATAAAAGCGATTGTGTTTTTATTCGTAGATGTATTCTATGGTTTCCACATCTTCATCAAAATCACCATATTGAGAAGTGTATATACTAGTTTTTGGATAATTCTTTTCGTTATAAGTGTACTCATATTTATCATTATAGTTATCACTAATACTAGTGTCACTTTCTACATAACTAACAATATTGTTGGTGTTTCCATAAATTAATGCACCAAACTCATTTTCACTTAAGATATTTAAAACTTCAATGGCATGAATATTTTTAAAAACATTATTTTTATCATCATATGTAGAAGTTGTTGTATAGCCTTTATTATCAGATATTTCTACAATATTTTTCCCGTTTAGAGTAATTGTTTCAGTTCTGTCTAATTCAAATTCAGTGTTATCATAATTCACGGAAACTGTATTAGTTATGGTGCCATCATTGTTATATGTATAAATGTGTCTGTATTGACGATCATCTAATCCGGAATCTTTGAAAAAAGTTTCAGTATACATGGCAAGTGTTCCATCAGAATTATATTCTAAGACTACAGAAGCATTAAGTATGCCTTCATAAAAAAATTCGTCTTTAACCAAATTATCATTCTCGTAGGTGTAAACATTTTTAATGTTATCACCATAATCTACATTAATTAATTTATTACCGTCATAGTTATAAGTTTCTGAATACTCATCAACAGTTCCTTTATTATAAATTATTTTCTTTATTAAAGTTGAGTCATTTGTTTCTCCCTCTTCTTCTTCTTCTTCTTCTTCTTCTTCTTCTTCTTGCTCTTGTTGTTCTTGTTCTTGTTCTTGTTGCTCTTCAGTAACGTTTACAGGTTCAATATTACATGCAAAAAAGGAAAGGCATAGCAAAAAAAGAAAGAATGGTTTTGATGTCATTTGAATGGTTTTTGGTTTAAAATGTAAATATAATTATAATATGAATTATCATCAGTAAAACTAAAGGTTTTTCTTATACTGACTAATTATTTTCTTTTAATTTTACTTATGGCATAGCTATTGAATTTATAGTTATGTTGGATATTAGAAATATTTTTTAAATAATTGATATTCAGTGTTTTAATATTTTTAAAAAGAACCCTAAGATATGTTCAGTCTTGTTTTAATGACAGATTGACTTAATTATATTTATGAAGAAATCTAAATTTACTACCCTTGACAGTTTGTCATTACAGGAATTTGACGAAAACTCAGAATTAATTCCGTTAATGACACCCGAGGACGAAGAAGCTATAAATAATGAGGAATTGCCCGAAACCTTACCCATATTATCGTTAAGAAATACGGTGTTGTTTCCTGGTGTGGTTATTCCTATTACCGCTGGCAGAGATAAGTCTATAAAGCTAATAAACGATGCCAATAAAGGCGGAAAAGTTATTGGTGTTGTAGCCCAGAAAGATGAATCTGTTGAAGATCCAACAGCTAAAGAAATTCATGAAACAGGTACCGTTGCTAGAATTTTACGTGTTTTAAAAATGCCTGACGGTAACGTAACGGTTATTATCCAAGGTAAAAAACGCTTTAAAGTCGCCGAGGTGCTTACCGAACAGCCATATATGAATGCGACTATTAGAGATCTTCCTGAAGCTAAGCCCGCTATAAAAAATAAAGAGTTTACGGCAATTATCGATTCTATTAAAGATTTGGCCTTAGAAATAATCAAGGAAAGTCCAAACATTCCGAGTGAAGCATCTTTCGCCATTAAAAATATTGAAAGCAATTCGTTTCTGATAAATTTTGTGTCGTCAAACATGAATTTATCGGTAGCCGAAAAGCAATCGTTATTAGAAATGGACGACTTAAAAAAGCGCGCTTTAGCCACGCTTAAGTATATGAATGTTGAGTTTCAAAAGTTAGAGCTTAAGAATGACATACAGTCTAAAGTTCAAATGGACATGAACCAACAGCAACGTGAATATTTCTTGCATCAACAAATAAAAACCATTCAAGAAGAGCTGGGTGGTGTAAGCCATGATGAAGAAATTGAGGAAATGAAATCCAAAGCAAGTAAAAAACTTTGGAATGAAAACGTAGCCAAGCATTTTGAAAAAGAAATAGCCAAAATGCAGCGTATGAACCCGCAGGTGGCAGAATATTCTATACAACGTAATTATTTAGAGTTGTTTTTGGATTTACCATGGAATGAATTTAGCAAGGATAAATTTGACTTAAAACGCGCCATGAAAATCTTAGATAGAGACCATTTTGGGTTGGAAGATGTAAAGCGCAGAATTATAGAATATTTAGCAGTATTGAAGCTTCGTAATGATATGAAGTCGCCAATTTTATGTTTGTACGGCCCACCAGGTGTTGGAAAAACGTCCTTAGGTAAGTCAATTGCAGAGGCTTTAGGAAGAGAATATGTTAGAATTTCATTAGGGGGTTTACGTGATGAAGCCGAAATACGTGGACATCGTAAAACCTATATTGGTGCTATGCCAGGGCGTATTATACAAAGCTTAAAAAAAGCAGGAACATCAAACCCTGTTTTCGTTTTGGATGAAATTGATAAGCTGTCAAATTCACACCAAGGCGACCCATCATCCGCGATGTTGGAAGTTCTTGACCCTGAACAGAACAGTGCATTTTATGACAACTTTTTGGAAATGGGCTATGACCTTTCTAAAGTTATGTTTATAGCTACTTCAAATAGTTTATCAACCATTCAGCCAGCGTTGAGGGATCGAATGGAAATTATAAATGTAACAGGTTATACCATTGAAGAAAAGGTAGAAATTGCTAAGCGTCATTTATTACCAAAACAATTAAAAGAACATGGTTTAACAGATAAGCATTTAAAGATTGGCAAACCACAATTAGAAAAAATTGTTGAAGGCTATACTCGGGAATCTGGTGTTCGTGGCTTAGAAAAGCAAGTGGCAAAAATGGTACGCTATGCGGCTAAAAATATTGCCATGGAAGAAGATTACAATATCAAAGTGTCAAACGATGATATTATTGAAGTTTTGGGCGGTCCTAAATTAGAACGTGATAAATATGAAAACAATAATGTTGCAGGTGTAGTAACAGGATTGGCATGGACACGTGTTGGCGGTGATATTTTGTTTATAGAATCTATACTTTCAAAAGGAAAAGGAACTATGACCATTACAGGAAACCTTGGAAAGGTCATGAAAGAATCTGCGACTATTGCTATGGAATATATCAAATCGAATGCTGATGAATTTGGTATTGATAGTTCTGTTTTTGATAATTATAATGTACATATCCACGTGCCAGAAGGTGCCACACCTAAAGATGGGCCAAGTGCAGGCGTTACCATGCTAACCTCTTTAGTATCCTTATTTACACAACGAAAAGTAAAGAAAAGTTTAGCCATGACAGGTGAGATTACACTTCGTGGTAAGGTGCTTCCTGTTGGCGGGATAAAAGAAAAGATTTTGGCAGCAAAACGTGCACGAATAAAAGAGATTTTATTGTGTGAGGAAAACAGACGCGATATAGAAGAAATAAAGCCTGAATATTTAAAAGGATTAACGTTTCATTATGTAACAGATATGAGCGATGTTATTAAACTGGCACTTACAAACCAAAAGGTTAAAAACGCTAAAAAGATATAATTACAAGTATAAAGAGACCTCGATTATTATCGAGGTTTTTTTGTGATTTAAAATAAAAGATACATGCTATCGTTTTAAGATAGATTTACTTACTTTGTATCGTAATATGCTAAGAAAAATTATCACGTTTTTTTGCTTAACTATTAGCACTTTAACCATGGCACAGGTTGGAGGAGAGAGTACTTATCAATTTTTGAATTTGGTATCGTCTCCGCGTCAAGCAGCATTGGGAGGGAAAGTGTTTACCAATGTGGATTATGATGTGACTCAAGGGCTTTTTAATCCTGCGACTATAAATGTGGAAATGGATAACCAATTAGCCATAAATTATTCGAGTTATTTAGGGGGAATTAGTTACGGTACAGCAGCTTATGCGTATACTGTTGATAGACGAACACAAACATTTCATGCAGGTATTACTTATATTAATTATGGTTCGTTTGATGGTTACGATGAAGCTGGGAATTCTACAGGTACGTTTACAGGTAATGAAGCTGCATTGTCATTTGGTTATGCCTTGCAAATAGGGTATTCTGATTTTTATTTTGGAGCCAATATTAAACTGATAACTTCTAAATTAGAACAGTATAATTCTCTAGGAGCAGCAGTAGATTTAGGTCTCATTTACATCAATGACTATTTAGATTTTAATGCAGCATTAGTAGTTAGGAATTTAGGTACACAAATAACCACTTATGCTGGACTTAATGAACGTTTGCCTTTTGAAGTTGCTTTTGGAATGTCTCAGCGTTTGGAAAATGTACCTCTTCGCTGGCATATTACTTTAGAGAATTTGCAAGAGTGGCCAATAGCCACTGCTAATCCGGCACGTAATACAAGTGACTTATCAGGAAACCAATCTTCAGAAAAAGTGGGGTTCATAGGGCAAGTTATAAGGCACACCATAGTTGGGGCAGAAATATTTCCCGAAGGTGGTTTTAATATTCGTTTGGCATATAATTTTAGAAGAGGCGAAGAATTAAGGATTTTAGACCAGCGAAATTTTTCAGGACTTTCCGCAGGTATTTCAATAAAAATGAATAAAATGCGCTTTAGTTACACTCACGCAAAATATACAAGTGCAGCTAACTCAAACTTTTTTGGTTTGCAAATAGATCTGCAATAAAAGTACTTGAAGTGTCTAAAGTTTTAAGTATTTTTGCGCCTTTAAGGCATTTCAAGAATGAAAAACATTACCATAGCCATAGATGGTTTCTCTTCAACAGGAAAAAGTACAGTAGCTAAACAATTGGCCAAGCATTTAGGTTATGTGTATGTAGATACAGGTGCTATGTATAGAGCCGTTACATATTATGCGATGCAAAATGGACTTATTAGTGATTTAGATTTTAACAAAGAAGCCTTAATATACCAATTGCCAAATATAAAAATCAGTTTTAAGTTTAATAAAACATTAGGCTTTGCAGAAGTGTACCTAAATGCCGTTAATATTGAAAAAGAAATACGCACATTGGAGGTGTCAAGTTATGTTAGTAAGGTAGCTGCAATATCCGAAATTCGCCAAAAATTAGTAGAGCAACAGCAGCAAATGGGTCAAGACAAAGGTGTTGTCATGGATGGTAGAGATATTGGAACTGTGGTGTTTCCTGATGCAGAACTTAAGCTATTTATGACAGCTTCGGCAGAAACAAGAGCCGAAAGACGCTATCAGGAACTTATTGAAAGAGGTGATGATGTAGAATATAAAGATGTTCTAGACAATGTAAAAGAACGCGATTATATCGATTCTAACAGAAAAGATTCGCCCTTAAAAAAAGCTGAAGATGCTATAGAGATAGATAATTCGAATATGAGTCTAGACGAACAATTTAATACAATACTGCAATTGGCTAAAATGACTACTGAAGATTGTGAATAGCTTTTAGCTGTTGTGTATATGGTAAATCATTTGAAGTCACTTTACTTTCTTCGAAAAAGAACGGTTGATGCGTACAAAAAAAAACGAACCTTTGTTTAAAGATTCGTTTTCTAATTTTAAAATGTTTTATTTCCTATAAATTAGGAATAATTAATTCTTGATCAGGGTGAATTAAATCCGGATTTTTTAAAATATCAGAATTAGCTTTAAAAATATCTTGATATTTTGAAGCGTTACCATAGTAGTGTTTTGCAATTTTCCCTAAAGTTTCTCCGCTTTTTACAACATGTCTGTGATAAATACTATCATCTGCAACGCTAATGTTTGCCATAATGTCTGAAGGATTGTCACCACCAATTTCTTTTATTTTATCCCAAAGGATATTCTTCTCATATGGTGTATTGGCAGTTCCTTTAATTTTTAGAACCCCATTTTCTTCTGATACGTTCCCGTTTTGAATGTTTAAGGCTTCACCTAAATTTAATACGTCTTGGTATTTTGCTTTAGTCATGATTTATAAGTTTTTTAAGTGTTAATTTGTAAAGAACAATATACTAAAATATTTGAGTGTTTTGATTAAATATTAGTTATGTTATTGACTCTATTTAGTTAGACACACTTTTTTTTAAAAGTCACTGTTTTTTTATTTGAAAGTATTAAAGAGTAGGGGTGTTTTCTTTTTACCTACATTTGACAAGTCTAAAAAACTATTTCAACGAATAATTTATATCCAATTAATTTAAATTGATATTATTACATATTAATTAAATACCCCATAATTAAAAATGTTAATTTTTTTTGAAAAACTAAGATACTATGGCTTTTGGATTGTAGATTTCATAAAGGGGTCTCCAATACGCAAAAATTATAATGATATAAAAGATATTGTTGAGGATGGAAGTGGATTAAAAGTAAAATCCACTCAAGCTTTGTATTTGAGGAACTTAATTAAGTATGCTGTTGTTAACACAGATTTCTATAAAAATTATGATGTAAATGAGGCTGTTGAAAACCTGCCAGTTTTAGATAAAAATATTTTAAGGGATGAATGCAAACGCTTTCAATCTAAAGCCATGAAAAATAAAAAGACATTTTCTGTGGTAACAAGTGGTTCCACAGGAACACCTTTTGAAGTGTTTCAAGATGCAAATAAAAAGAAAAGAAATACAGCTGATGTTATCTATTTCTCAGAATTAGCAAACTTTAAGTTAGGTTACAAACTCATTTTTTTAAGAAAATGGAGTGAAGAACTTGTAAAGCCCTTATTAATTTCCAAAGCCCAAAACATTATGCCTCTTGAGGTTATGGAATTAAATGACGGAGAGTACATTAAAAATTTCATATCAACAATAAGGCGAGACGCTTCAACTAAATCATGGATTGGGTATGCCTCAGCATACGAAGTTATTAGCAAATATTTAGATAGTGTTAATCATGAGCCCATACATAATGCCAATATAAAATCTATTATAGGTGTTGCAGAAAGTTTAACGGACTATACAAAAGAGCGCATGAATTACTATTTCTCTGCACCAGTATTTTCTAGATATTCAAATATGGAAAATGGAATATTAGCGCAGCAAACGGTAACATCAGGAAATGATTTTATAATAAATACGGCCAGTTATTATATTGAAGTTCTAAAAATGGAATCTGATGAGCCAGCAGATAAAAAAGAATTAGGACGAATAGTCATTACAGATTTGTTTAATTATGCCATGCCATTAATACGTTATGACACTGGGGATTTGGGAGTTATAGATAGTTCGGATTATCCGCAAAAGCTTACTACGGTTCAAGGTAGAAAAACAGATGCCATTTTTAATACCAAAGGCGAGGTGGTTTCAACCATGATTATAGCTTGTGTTGATAGATATCAAGGTATTATACAAGGGCAACTTATACAAGAAACGAAGTTCGATTATAAACTTAAACTTAATATAACCGATGAATTTAATAGTGAAATAGATATTATAAAAGAATATAAAAAGTATTTAGGCGAAGATGCTAATATAATTATTGAATATGTTGACGAGATTCCTCGATTAAATTCAGGAAAAAGAAGAGCTACTATTAATAATTATATTAAAACCAGCCAATACGAAAACCAAACCAAATAGAAACTTACTACTTATGAGATTATTCAAATTTGAAAATAACCAAGAGCCATTCCCAAAATGGGTAAAAAAATCAATTGCAGCTTTTAAAAAAACCATGTTGGATGAGGTAAATCCGTTTCCTTGTTATTTCGCAAAGCAAGGTTTAGAGAACTCTAATTTTAGGTTAACATACATTAATAAAGAGGAATTGGTGTCACCAAAAGTATTCAAAGAAGCTTTGGTAGAATATCTTAAAATATACAAAACCATTCAGTGGCCTTCTGTGCTGGTTACTTTTATAGAAACCGATCAGGAAAATAGTTTAGAAAATCACGAGCAGGCATTTTGGAATATTTTACAATACCTAAATAACGAAGACGATATGCCGTGGCCAGAAAACACACCTAAAGATACTAACCATCATCAATGGCAGTTTAATTTCCAAGGCACAGCTATTTTTGTAAACGGACATAGTTCAGAATATAAAAAAAGAATTAGTAGATCTTCAAAAAGTGATATGATGATGGTCATACAAACCATGGATACCTTAAAACCAGTATCTGGCACATCAAAACGATCAGATAAGATTCGAAAAACAATTCGAGAACGTATTAACAAATATGATAAAATAGAAGTTTCAAATTTACTAGGCTCTTATCCTAGTGAGGATTCCAAAGAATGGAAACAATTTTGGTTACCCGATGAAAATGTTGATAAATCAGGATGTCCATTACATATAAAATAATGTACTCAAATTAGGCTAATTTATTGAAATTATGTATTTTTGCACTCCTTTTAGCGAATCATCGGAAAGAATAAAAGGAATGAAACTAAAAATAATATAACACTTCTGTGTGTTAGTCGCTTAAAACTTCCGAGGCATAACAGAATACAAACGCGATGAAAAGGCGTTTCTAAAAAACGGGAATTTCTTTAATAATTCGCAAGATTAATTAAATGGCTGAAAAAGCAAAACAAGTTGAAGCAACAGAAGCTCCAGCAGTAGAGGCTCCAGTAGTATCTGAAGCAAAAGCAAATCCTGAAAAATTCTTAAAAGACTTTAATTGGCACAATTACCAAGAAGGTATTGATGAGGTTGATGATCAACAACTTAAAGAATTTGAAAAATTAGTAGCAGAGAACTTTGTTGACACTTTAGATGATGAAGTTGTTGAAGGTACCGTAGTGCACATTTCTGATAGAGATGCTATTATTGACATCAATGCAAAATCTGAAGGTGTTATTTCTTTAAACGAATTTCGTTACAATCCAGATTTAAAAGTAGGGGACAAAGTAGAAGTATTAATTGATGTTCGTGAAGACGCAACAGGACAATTAGTTTTATCTCACAGAAAAGCACGTGTTATTAAAGCGTGGGATCGTGTAAACGGTGCTCATGATACAGGTGAAATCGTTAATGGTTTTGTGAAATGCAGAACTAAAGGTGGTATGATTGTAGATGTTTTTGGAATTGAAGCATTCTTACCAGGATCTCAAATTGATGTTAAACCAATTAGAGATTACGATCAGTACGTAAATAAAACTATGGAATTTAAAGTTGTAAAAATCAACCACGAATTCAAAAACGTAGTCGTGTCTCATAAAGCACTTATTGAAGCTGATATTGAAGAACAAAAGAAAGAAATCATTGGTCAATTAGAAAAAGGTCAAGTATTAGAAGGTGTTGTTAAAAACATTACATCTTATGGTGTGTTTATTGATCTTGGTGGTGTTGACGGATTAGTACATATTACAGATTTATCATGGTCTAGAATCAATCATCCAAATGAGATTGTTGAGTTAGATCAAAAACTTAATGTAGTAATCCTTGACTTTGATGAAAATAAATCAAGAATACAACTAGGTCTTAAACAATTATCTAAGCACCCATGGGAAGCTCTTGCAGAAGAGGTGAAAGTAGGTGATAAAGTAAAAGGTAAAGTTGTTGTAATTGCAGATTACGGTGCGTTTATTGAAGTAGCTGATGGTGTTGAAGGATTAATACACGTTTCAGAAATGTCTTGGTCTACACATTTACGTTCAGCTCAAGATTTCGTTTCTGTAGGAGATGAAGTTGAAGCGGTAATCTTAACTTTAGATAGAGAAGATCGTAAAATGTCTCTTGGTATTAAGCAATTAACGCCAGACCCATGGACAGATATTACAAACAAATACCCATTAGCATCTAAGCACACAGGTATCGTACGTAACTTTACAAACTTTGGTGTTTTTGTTGAACTAGAAGAAGGTATTGATGGTTTAATTTATATTTCAGATTTATCTTGGACTAAGAAAATCAAACACCCTTCAGAATTCTGTGCAGTAGGCGATAAGTTAGATGTTATCGTATTAGAATTAGATGTAGAAGGACGTAAACTAAGTTTAGGTCATAAACAAACTACAGAAAATCCTTGGGATAAATATGAAACTGAATTTGCTTTAGATACAGTTCACGCTTCAGAAATTACTGAAATAGTTGATAAAGGCGCTACAGTTACTTTTAATGATGATATTGTTGCATTTGTACCTTCTCGTCATCTTGAAAAAGAAGATGGTAACAAACTTAAGAAAGGTGAGAGCGCAGACTTTAAAATCATTGAATTTAATAAAGAGTTCAAAAGAGTAGTAGCATCTCATACTGCAATTTTTAAAGCAGAAGAAATTAAGAATGTAAAAGCAGCAGCTAAGAAAGCAGCTTCTGCAGCAGCTGAGGCAAAACCAACTTTAGGTGATGCAAATGATGCTTTACAAGCTCTTAAAGACAAAATGGACGGAAAAGCAACTAAAGCTAAGAAATAGCAAGTTTTTCTAAAACCATTTAATAATATGAAAGCCTTCAAGAAATTGAAGGCTTTTTTGTTTTTTCATTGGTGTGTAAGTGAGAGAATCTATTTATTTCAAATTACGATTTTTTTTGAAATATTGTTTTATCTTTAAATTTGTAATATATTATATTACCTTTGTACTCCAAATACGTTTGGATAGTATATGAGTCAAAAAGTTTTACTTAACGCTAAAGAGGTAAACATCATTCTTCATCGATTGGCTTGTCAACTTATTGAAAAACACAACGATTTTTCTAGCACAGTGCTTATTGGTTTACAGCCACGTGGCGTGTTTTTAGCCGATAGATTAGCAAAAATACTAAAGGAAGATTATAAGGTTAAGAATATTCAATTAGGACATTTAGATATTACCTTTTATAGAGATGATTTTCGCCGTGGTGAAAAACCATTAGAAGCAAACACTACAGAAATAAATTTTATAGTTGAAAACAAAAACATTGTGTTTATTGATGATGTCTTGTACACAGGAAGAAGCATAAGAGCCGCTTTAACGGCCATACAATCTTTTGGAAGGCCAAACGAAATTGAATTGCTAACCCTTATAGATAGGCGCTTTAGCAGGCATTTGCCCATTCAGCCAGATTATAGAGGCAGACAGGTAGATGTTATAAATAATGAAAAAGTAAAAGTAAACTGGAAAGAACATGATAATGAAGATTCGGTTTACTTAATAGAAAAATAAAAATGAACAACTAAGTTTTGAGTTTTAGATACGCAGGAGTAACTTTTAACTTTTAACTTTTAATTTTTAACTTAGATAATGAGCGAATTAAGTGTCAATCACTTATTAGGAATAAAATATCTTAACAAACAAGATATCCAACTTATTTTTGAAACTGCCGATCACTTTAAAGAAGTGATTAACAGACCCATTAAAAAAGTACCTTCACTTAGAGATATTACTATTGCCAATCTATTTTTTGAGAATTCAACACGAACAAAATTATCTTTTGAACTAGCTGAAAAGCGTTTATCGGCAGATGTACTTAATTTTTCATCATCACAATCCTCAGTAAAAAAAGGAGAAACCTTAATAGATACGGTAAACAACATCCTATCTATGAAAGTCGACATGGTTGTAATGCGTCACCCAAATCCTGGTGCAGGCGTGTTTTTATCAAAACATGTAGATGCTAGCATTATAAACGCAGGTGATGGTGCCCATGAACATCCAACACAAGCCTTATTAGATTCCTATTCAATACGAGAACGATTAGGAGATGTAAAAGGCAAAAGAGTAGTTATTGTTGGAGATATTTTACACAGTAGGGTTGCGCTTTCAAATATATTTGCACTGCAGCTTCAAGGGGCACAAGTTATGGTTTGCGGTCCAAAAACTTTAATTCCAAAATATATTGATAAACTTGGAGTGAAAGTTGAAACAAGCTTACGTAAAGCACTGAATTGGTGTGATGTAGCAAACATGCTTCGTGTGCAAAACGAACGTATGGATATTAGCTATTTTCCATCAACCCGAGAATATACCCAACAATTTGGAGTTAATAAAGCATTGCTTGACTCCTTAGATAAAGAAATCACTATTATGCACCCAGGACCAATAAACAGAGGTGTTGAAATTACTAGCGATGTGGCCGATTCCAAACAATCCATAATACTAGACCAAGTACAAAATGGCGTAGCGGTAAGAATGGCTGTTATCTATTTATTGGCATCAAAAATAAAACAATAAATCATGATTTTAGATCAAAATGGAAATACATCAATAATCACGCAAGAAAAAGCTACGATTATAGAATTGGTTAAAAAGTTACAGACTTTATATCCAAAGTTTAAGAATAATAACATTATCGTTGCTTTAACATCATTGCAGGTTTTAACCAAAAATGATATTGTTGAGTTTTTACAAATATCGCAAGCGCACAAAGTATCAAAACATTCTTTTGTTGTTGTTTCAGATAAAATAGACTTAGATGTTGTACCAGATGATATCATGGTCGTACCAACTATTCAAGAAGCATATGATATTATAGAAATGGAAGACATGGAACGCGATTTAGGGCTTTAATATGGCTAGTCTACTCCTTGCACAAGTAAATATAGCAAAGCGTTTGGCGCCTATGGACGACCCGATTATGCAAGATTTTGTAAATAATCTTGACAAAATAAACGCTATAGCAGATTTAAGTGATGGATTTGTTTGGCGATTACAAGATGAAGATAAAGATGAAGCTGTAAGTATTTTTAAAGATGATACATTAGTTATAAATATGTCGGTTTGGAAGAATTTAGAATCACTTTTTAATTACACTTATAATTCTGGACATATAGAAGTCTTTAAGCGAAAAAAAGAATGGTTTAGTAAAATGAAAATGATGCATATGGCTTTTTGGTATGTACCTGAAGGTTATGAACCAACATTCCAAGACGCTAAAAATCGTTTAGATTATTTAAATGTTCATGGCGATACGCCTTATGCGTTTTCATTTAAAAGTAAATTTTCGGCGGTAGATTCACAAAACTATAAAGCCATAATATAAGAATATGAAACTTTCCATATTAGGTTGTTATAGTGCTACGCCAAGAGCTTTAAATAATACAACTTCGCAAGTATTAGAAATAAAAAACCATATGTTCTTAATAGATTGTGGTGAGGGAACACAAGTACAATTACGAAAACATAAGATTAAGTTTAACCGTATTAAGCATATTTTTATATCACACCTGCACGGCGACCATTTTTTTGGTTTAGTAGGGTTAATTTCAACATTCAGATTGCTTACACGCGAAACCGATTTACATGTTTACGGACCAAAGGGCATTAAAGAGGTCGTAACGCTTCAAATGAAATTAGCAGATTCATGGACCAATTACAACCTGTATTTTCATGAGTTGACTTCAAAAAAATCAGAATTGATTTTTGAAGATGATAAGGTGGAAGTACACACCATTCCTTTAAAACATAGGATTTACACCAATGGGTATTTGTTTAAAGAAAAACAAGGTGACCGTAAGCTAAATATAAGCGCCGTTGAAGAAGCAAATATAAATGTGGCATACTATAGAAAGCTCAAACAAGGTTTTGATGTTGTAAACGAAGATGGGCTTACCATAAAAAATGACACCGTAACTCAAGCTGGACCAAAACCAAAAAGCTATGCCTTTTGTAGTGATACGATGTACAAAGAAGATATTGTACCCATTATAAAAAATGTAGATGTATTGTACCATGAATCTACTTTTTTAGAACAACATGCGCACTTAGCCGGAAAAACAAAGCATTCTACAGCTAAAGAAGCAGCTAGGATTGCTATACAAGCTAATGTTGACACATTGCTGCTTGGACATTATTCAACGCGTTACGATGGCTTAAATGCGTTTAAACAAGAAGCTCAAGCTGTATTTAAAAATGTAGAGCTAACTGAAGATGGTAAAACTTTTGAATTTTAATACCTCTTTATAAAAGTTCCACTTGACTCATTTTATTAGTTTTCACAATATTTTTTGAAATTAACAAGCCATTTATCAACTTGTTTTTTAAACATTCCAGGAAAAAATTTAACGATCAAGTTTATTATGAACCCTTTAAACTCGGTATATTCAATATATGCAGTTAATTTTGTTTCATTGTCATTTGTAGCTTTAAACTTGCAGAGCATTGTGTTTGTCATGCTTTTATGCTCATATTTGGCATAAAACTCATTAGGTAGCTTATTATGGATAATGGTTTCAATTAAATCAAATTTTTTATAAACTAATTTAGACTTTGCTCCAGCTTCTCCTTTATTACCACTTAAATGCTTCAAACTTATAAATCCTTTTTGAGTTTGCTTTAAAGCTCCTGGATCCTCAAAAGACGTTACAACTTCATTAATAGGTTTGTTTATATATATTGCACAGGTAAATTGCATTGGAATAATTTTGAGTTTAAGATAATAAAAAATCTATTAAAATTATTTTTAAAAAACCCGTAAATTGCAAGCATATGGAAAAGGATTTAAGCAACTATAGAAAGTCTTATGAAAAAGGGGAGCTACTTTTAAACGAAGTACCAGAAAACCCTATGGAATTATTCCAAAAATGGTTTTATGAGGTCGATCGTCATTTTGCAGAAGATGAAACCAATGCCATGACCATATCTACTATAGGATTAGATGGCTATCCAAAAAACAGGGTAGTACTACTAAAAAAATATACCTACGAAGGTTTTATTTTTTATACCAATTACCATAGCGAAAAAGGAAAAGCCATAGCGATCAATTCCAATGTTTGTTTGTCTTTTTTTTGGCATGGTGCCGAAAGACAAATTATAATAAAAGGAAAAGCTGAAAAAATTGCAGAAAATTTAAGCGATGGTTATTTTGAATCTAGACCCCGTGGCAGTCAACTTGGCGCTTTAGTTTCCAATCAAAGTGAAGTTGTAAAAGACAGAGACTATCTAGAACAAAAGCTTTTCAATTTGGAAAAAACATATGAAGGCAAAGAAATCTTAAGACCTTTAAATTGGGGAGGATACATTGTTAAGCCTACGGAAATAGAATTTTGGCAGGGTAGACCCAATAGACTTCATGACAGAATACGATATGCACTTCAAGAAGATTACAACTGGTTAATTCATCGATTATCTCCTTGAAATAACCGATGAATTACATTTATTTTGTCTTCAAATATGTATTTCATCGACTAAAAACATAATGAATCGATGAAACGCATGTTTTTCATCGATTTTAACATTTCGTTAACATTTACTTCAGGTTAGGCGGTTAATTTTACAGAACCAAATCTAAATTTACTTAACCATGAAGTTATTTACTAAGTTGCCATTACTGGCATTGTTAGCTGTGTTTACGCTCTCATCTTGTACAACAGATAGCATTGATGATAAAGCAGAAGCTATTGAATTAAGCCTTGTTGAAATTGAAACAAAAGCTATTGAAGTAGAAATACTAGACCTTATTAATGATCATAGATTATCTTTAGGATTAAACCCTCTAATAGAAATGTCTGTTGTTAAATCTGTAGCCTATAGTCATACAGATTATATGGTTGATAACAATATAGTGTCTCATGATAACTTTTATACGCGTAGTAGTTACTTAAAATCTAATGCAGGTGCTAAAAAAGTATCTGAAAATGTAGCTTACGGTTATAGCTCGGCAGAATCTGTTGTTAGAGCATGGATAAAAAGTGAAGGTCATAAAGCAAATATTGAAGGCGACTTTACAAACTTTGATGTTTCAGCTGAAAGAAACGAAGATGGTAGATATTATTATACTAACATCTTTATAAAAAAATAAATAATACTTTATAAATAAAGTATTAAACCGTATAACCATTTTTGATTTACTGATTATAGCTTAAGAAGAAATTAAATAGGTTATTATTAATAACTTAATTGTTATTACATTTAGCTTTAGGTATTAAAATCCTCTCAAATTTTTTGAGGGGATTTTTGTTTGCTAAAATGTGATTAAATCATTTATTAAAAGGCAATGGTATTTATTCCACGATATGTCCTTTTTCGTCAAGTTCAAGATAAGGATTAAAAGCAATTTCCCATAAATTCCTGTCTAAATCACATACATAGCTGCTATAACCACCCCAATCCGTTTTTTGAGGTTCTTTAATTATTTCAACATCTTTTACTCTTAAGCTTTCAATCAATAGATCAACCTCTTTTTCTGATCTTGTATTGTATGAAATAGTGAAACCTTTAAATCCATGTCCTTTAGCTCTTATGTTGGCATCTTTGGCTAATTCATCTCTTTTGTAGAGCGCTAGTTGAATACCATTTAGCGTAAAGAATGAAATATGTTCATTAGTAGATTTAGATTTTTTCCAACCAAATTTTGTTTCATAAAAGTGTGTTGATTCTTTTAAATTTGAAACACCTAAAGTTATGATTGTTAGTCGTTTTTCCATAATGTATTTCCTTTTTTAAGCTGAGTTTATTTGACTTAGCATATGCTGAATAAAAGTATAATTTTTTCTGGTTAATAGTAATTTTTTTTCCCGCTTATACCGCATTATGTTATTTGAAATTAAAGATATTGTTTTATTTAAGACTTTTATCTTATTCTTTTCAAAAGGTTATATCAAAAGAATTCTTAACTAAAAAACCACCAAAAGGAATATCCATTTGGTGGTTTTAATACTTATAGAACGAAGTTAATAGTTATTTTGCTTTAACAACTATAAAATTAGTACGTCTATTAAGTTGATGTTGTGCTTTAGTACATGATGATGTGCCATCACAATCATTAACTAATTTCTCTTCTCCATAACCTTTATATTCTATTATTCTATTTGAATCTATACCTTTTGATACTAAGTATTTATAAGTGCTATAAGCTCTTTTATTGGATAATATTTGATTAAAACCTGCAGCCCCTCTAGAATCTGAATGCGATTCAATTTTAATGGTCATTTTTGGGTATGTATTTAACATTAAATTGACAATATGATCTAACGCTGCATTATTGTCTTTACGAATTTTCGCGCTGGAAAAACCAAAATATACTGGTTCTAAATGTATTGATTTAGGATCTATGGTGGTTTCTTTTTCAGAGGCTTTAACCACGTTTTCCGTTTCTTTAGGTGTTTCTTCTGATTTTAAAATAGGATCTAAAGAGAAATCTGCGTTTAAAATAGATAGGGTTTTTTCTGTGTTTTTTGAGTTTATTGGGTTTGAGCTATTAATAAACCCATGTTGTTTAACATGGATTATATATTCTGCATCTCTATCTATATTTATTTCATAATGTCCGTTTTCATCAGCTTCAAAAGATGCAATTTCATTACCTTCTGTATCAAATAAAGCGACAAAGGCATTGGGTATGGCGTTATTGTTAATGGCATCATAAACGGTGCCTACTAGTTTTAATCTGGTAACTCTGCTGAAAGCATAAATATCATCACTACCAACACCACCTTCTCTATTTGACGCAAAATAGCCTGTTACACCATCTTTGTTCATAAAGAATGAAAAATCATCTTTACTTGAGTTTAAAGGAAAACCAAGATTAATGATTCCAATTGTATTCTTGCTTGCATCTTGTACTGTTGCAAAAACATCTAACAAACCCAATCCATGATGCCCATCTGAAGAAAAGAAAAGTACACCTTCGCTATTAATAAAAGGAAAGTTTTCGTTTTTGTTGGTGTTAATGGTATTCCCTAAATTCTTAGGTTTGCCATAAGTACCGTCTTCATTGATATCAACGTAATAAATGTCGGATTTACCAACACCGCCTGGCATATCGGAAGTAAAGTATAATTTAGATCCGTCTGGGCTTAATGCGGGGTGTCCGTTAGAATAGGTATTGTCATTAAAAGGAAGTTCTTCAATATTCGTCCATTTGCCATCTATTAGGCTAGCTTGGTATATTTTAAGGTTTGAAAACCCACTCTCATCCTTTTTTAAGTTGTTTTTTATAAAGTTGGTTCTGGAAAAGTATAAGGTTTTACCATCATTACTTATGGCTATGGGGCCATCGTGATATACTGAATTTACATCACCTTTTAATTTGTACTTATGGTTGATTTTTAAATCGTTTACGACACTTTTGTCAGCTATATATACATCTAAAAAAGGTTCTTCGTTCCAACTATATAGACGTTTTACGGCAACGCCCTTATCTCTTGAAGAGGTGAAATAAATGTTGTTATTATACTCATATGCACCAAAGTCGCTAAACTTGGAATTAAAACCAATAGGGTTTAAATTGTAACGATGTTTTGCATTGAAAATTGAATTTATAAACTCACCATCTTTGGTGAATTTTATGTGGTCGATTTTTCCACCTGCATTGTGAAATTTTTTTAGCCAAACACGAGATTGCTTATAGTTTTTAATTCCTCTTAGAGCTTGTGCGTAACTGTAAAAATACTCAATTGGCGTATTTTCTTGTTGGACTACTTTTTCATAGTAAACTACGGCACTATCTGGATTTCTCAATAAAGCATAGCTATCTGCTAATTGTCTAGTGGCATAATCGGCATTAAAATTAGTATTAATGAGCTCATGATAAACTTTTGCGGCTTCAGTAAAAGAAAATTTGTAAAATAACGAATCTGCTTTCTTTTGCTTACCAACTTGTGCATAGGCACTAAGCCCTATTAAGAATAAAGTTGAAGCAATTATGTAGTTTTTTAATTTCATGGGGGCTCTTTTTAATTAAAAAATCCGATATATGTTAATAGGTTTTATTCCATTCTTACTACAATAAACTGAGTACGTCTGTTTAATTGGTGTTGTTCTTCTTCACAATCTTGACCATCTTCACAACCATTTGTTAATCTGCGCTCACCAAAACCTTGGTGTTCTGTAATTCTTGCAGGATTAATTCCTTTTGTAATTAAGTACTCGTAGGTTGCGTTAGCTCTATCTATTGATAATTTGTCATTATATGATAAATTACCTCTAGAATCTGTGTGGGATTCAATACGTATGACCATTTCTGGATAATCGTTTTGCATTAAATTCACAATTTTGTCCAATTCTATGGCTGCATCTTTTCTAATGGCATGACTGTTATAATTAAAGTAAATAGTATTCAAATCGATTTCTGCCAGTTTTACAACATCTTGTACTGGATTTAGTAATAAGTTGGCAGTAAGATTAGTAAGCTCTGTTTGTATATTTTTTGAATCAAAATTTCGGTAATCATCAATATATTTTTCTTGACTGGCAACAATTTTATAGTTTTCGTTTCTATCAATGTTTATTTGATAAAATCCGTTTTCATCAGTTACCATATAAGCAACTTGTTCATCATCACTATTAAATAATGTGATTTTAGCATTTGCAATAGGCTTAGTATTAATGGCATCTGTTACAACACCTTCAACATGAAGTACAAGTTCTCTGTGATATGCATAGATATCATCACTACCACGACCGCCTTGTCTGTTTGATGCAAAATAACCTGTAATACCATTTGGATTCATAAAAAATGAAAAATCATCTTTATTAGAGTTTACAGGTACACCTAAGTTTATCACATCGACGATAGTATCTTCATCGTCTCCTTTAATAGAGGCAAAGATGTCTAATAAGCCTAAACCGGTGTGTCCATCTGAAGAAAAGAATAAAACGCCCTCATTGTTTATAAAAGGAAAACCTTCAGCATCTTTTGTGTTTATTACATCTCCAAGGTTTTCTAAATCTGTTAAAGTGCCATCTGGTTGAATATTCATAACCCATATATCAGAACCACCAATACTTCCTGGCCTATCAGACGTAAAGTAAAGCTTGGTATCATCAATGTTTAATGCAGGGTGTTGGGTCGAAAAGTCATCACTATTAATGGGTAAGTCTTCAATATTTGTCCATAGTCCGTCAACTAAAGTCGCTCTGTATATTTTCATATTGGTTAGCCCTTTTTTGTCCTTGACTTCTAATCCTTCTGTAAAATTATTTCTAGAAAAATACATGGTTTTACCATCTTTTGTAATGGTTACTGGCCCGTCATGGTAAATAGAATTTACATCACCTGGTAGTTTTGCAGAATGGTCTACATTTTTTCTCGTACCTGCTTTAACCACATAAACGTCTAAAAACGGTTGTTCGTTCCATCCATAAACACGTTTTATTGCTGTGCCTTCATCTCGTGCCGAAGCAAAATAGACTTTACCATCCTGTTCAAATGCGCCAAAATCGCTATACTTAGAATTGAATCGAATTCTATCTAAAAAATACTGTTGTTTGGCTCCAAAAACACTGGTAATGAAATTAATATCTTTTGAAAAATCATCAGAATTCACGACACCTCCAGAATCTTTAAAGCGTTTAAGCCATATTTGAGATTCATCGTATTTTTTCATACCACGAAGCGCTTGTGCGTATTTGTAATAATATTGAACTGGCACATTTTTTTGTTTTACAACACTTTTATAAAACCTAGAAGCATTTCTAGGATCACGTAAAAGAGCATAACAATCTGCTAACTTTCTGGTAGCATAATTTTTATTATAGTTGTTCTGTAATAGTTCCCTATATAATTTAGAGGCTTTTACAAAAGAAAACTTATTGAATAATGTATCGGCTCTTTTTTGTTTTCTTTGCTGTGAAAAAACAGAAAGGCTTAGCATTAATGCCATACATACTAATATGTAATTTTTAGTATTCATAGAAAAATTAGTATTAGAAATATCTTGGTGATTTTAATTTTGAACTTAAAAATTTGAATTCATAGATAAGCAATATCTCATGTGTTCCGGTCGTGTAATCTGCTATTTCAGAAATAGGTTTCTCATAGGCATAACCAATACGTAACTGTCGTGATACTTGAATATCTGCAATAATACCCAATGCGGCTGTTTGTTCATTAATTCTATATGAACCTCCTAACCAAAACTTTTCAAGGTATAAGAAATTAGCAGTTAAATCATAAGAAACAGGAGCACCACTTGTCGCTTTTATTAAAAAAGCTGGTTTAAACTTAAAGCTTTTACTAATATCTACAACACCACCAGCTGTAAGATAATAACTTACTCGGTCTAGGGCTTCAAAATCATTCTTATTATTTATGTCATTACTTAATATTCTTGGTGCAGATAAGCCTGCATAAATTCTATTGGTACTCCAATATACACCTGCACCAATGTTAGGCGACCAGCGGTCTTCGGTTCCAAAAATTAAGGGGTCTCTATTATTGGCGTCACTTGTACGAAAATCTGCGTCAAAACTAAATTGTGTAAATCCACCTTTTAAACCAAATGCTAATTTACCATCAGATCCAGTAGGAATGCTATATGAAAAGTCGGCATATAAATACGAGAAATTTTGAGGTCCTAAATCATCTTCAATAAAAGATATACCTAAACCTATTCTATCATTTCTGAGTGGCGTATGTACAGAAAGTGTTTGTGTTATTGGACCACCTTTGAAACCAACCCACTGACTTCTATGTAATGCAATAATGCTTAGGGCTTCTCGACTACCAGCATAGGCTGGGTTGATTGAGATTGTATTATACATATACTGTGTGAATTGCGGTAATTGTTGTGCAACTCCAACCGTACAGCTAAACAACGCAATAGCGATTATGTTATGTTTAATGAATTTCATAGGTTATCGTTTTATTTGGTTCCTAGGTATATGGGGCCAGTTAAAGGACTCAATCCACTGTTTTGTAATTTGATTATATAATAATATGTTCCGTTAGGCAATTTGCTTTTACTACCAAATGATGCTGTTGGTGTTCCGTCCCAATCTCCAAATAGAAGGCCATGAGAAGATTCTTTGCTACCAAGCGTATAATCATTAGACTCATACACTAAAGCGCCCCAACGGTTAAATATTTTTACTTCGGCTCTAAAACCACATAATTCAACTCCTCCAATATCAAAGGTTTCATTAAACCCATCACCATTAGGTGTTATTGCTGTTGAAATTGTTATGTCGTTTTCACCACAAGGTAATACGACACAATCTGCGTTAATACTCATAGTTACTTCGGTGATACTTATACAGCCTTCATGTGTTGTTGTATATCTGAAAATATAAATTTTTTCTCCTTCTTCTGGTAAGAAGTCTTCACTTAACTCCAGTCCAGTAGGATCAAAAATACTTCCGTTTAGAGTGGCATTTGGATCGCCTTCTATTAATTCCCAAACACCATTTGTATTTAGTGTTTCAGGTAAATCATTATTTAAGTCATATACGCCATCATCAAAGCATCTGTCCTCGGCATTTACTGCTAAGAATACTTCATCAAGTGCTACGTTTAAAGTTTGTATATAATCTTTTTCGTTATTACAGGCATCTCTAACGGTCCAAGTTCTAATAATTTCATAATCTACTAGGTTGTTTTCGTCAAATGAATTTGTTTCACTAAATTCAATAATAACGTTGGAAGAACAGTTGTCTTCAAACTCTAGAGTAGGAATCTCTGGTATTTCGGTACAACTTACATCCAAGACTTCATCATAAGATGTTGTTGGAACTGGAGCTGTTGTGTCTTGAACGGTTATTAATTGTGTATGCTTAACTTCTAAACCACATTCATCGGTCGCTGTCCATGTGCGCGCTATAATATAGTTAGATGGGCAATCTCCATTAGTTATAACATCATTTACGGTAACTGTAGCATCACCACAATTATCTGTCGCTGTTAAAATTGTTACTTCAGGAATGGCATCGCATTCTACTGTTACATCTCTTGGTGGTGTTTCAACAAATTCTGGAACAGTAGTATCTTGAACGGTTATAATCTGTGTATGTGTTGTTGTTAAACCACATTCATCGGTTGCTGTCCAAGTACGTGCAAGCTTATAATTATTTGGGCAATTTCCATCAGTTCTTACATCACTTACTTCAACTTCTGCAGAACCACAGTTATCGGTAGCAGTTAAAGTTTCCGCTAAAGGAAGATTATCACATTCTACAACAATATTTGCCATTGGAAGCGTAGTTTGCTCAAATTCAGGCGGTGTTGTATCCTGTACCGTAATGGTTTGTACATGGATATTTGTTAATCCACACTCATCTTCTGCTATATATGAACGTTTAATTGTGTAGTTGTTAGTACAATTTCCAGCTTCAATGTCATCTTCTACGCTTACTGAAGCCGTTCCACAATTATCTGTTGCTGTTAAAGTTTCTGCTTCTGGAAGAGCATTACACTCTACAACTATGTTTCCAGGAAGTGTTGTTTGTTCAAATTCTGGTGCTGTAGTATCGGATGTCGTAATAGTTTGCTCTGCACTAATATGGTTTCCACAAGCATCAATAGCTGTCCATGTACGTATTATGGTAAAAGTACCTGAACATTCACCGTCTTCTCTTCTGTCTTCAAAAGAAATAACAGGACTATCATCACAATTATCAATTGCTGTAGCATTACCAAAAGTATCTGGTGTTAAATCATCGCTACATTCTGCCGTTTGATTATCTGGTAATGAAAGTACCGGAGGTGTATTGTCTTCAACAGTAATAGTTTGAGTATGTATTGTAGTAACTCCACAAATATTAACGGCTGTCCAAGTTCTTAAAAGTGAATAATTATTAGGACAGTCTCCATCTGTTCTATCTTCAGTAAATACTACATTTATATTACCACATGAGTTTGAAGCTGTAAGTGCTTCTTGTGTTGGTACTTGGTCACATTCCACAGTATCATCTTCTGGTAATGTACTTTGATCAAAGGCTGCAGCTGCTGGTTCGGTATATGTATACGTTGCACTTGAATTAGTTGTTTGACATAGGTCATTTATAACCCAAGTAATTGTTATTTCGCCTCCTGTACAGAAATCTATAGATTGATCTACAAAATCATTTGTTACAGTAGGAGCACAGCCACCAGAAAAGCTTCCATTTATTCTAGCTGTTTCGTTAGTAACCCATGTTGCAATATCAATATCGAGATTGTTTTGTGCATCTGCTAAATCTGAAGTTCCAAATTCACAGGCTTCAGATATGTCATCTAATGGATTGTTAAAAGTAACCTCGCTTGGTGCTGTTAAAGTAAAATCTGCTGAAATTAGAATAGTTTCACATAAATCAGTAATAGTCCACTCGACAGTAACAGTTCCACCTGAACATAATTCAGGAATAGCTACTGATGTACTATTATTAGACAATATTGGTGAACAACCACCTGATACAGCTATAGCAGTAGATTGAGCGGTTACCCAATCATTAAAGGCTGCATCAACCTCTGTTTGGTCTGCAAAGTCACAAGATTGTTCATTTGCATTGCTAGGATTGTTGTAAGTAATATCACCTGGTGGTGTTAGTGTATATGTGGCATTAGGGGTAAAGATTTCACAAATATCCTCAACCGTCCAATTGATAGTAATCGATCCACCGGTACATAGGTCGATAGACTGGTCGA